>NZ_JAJLQW010000020.1 GCF_025548535.1 Undibacterium sp. Jales W-56
ATGAACGGCGGCGGCGGGGCCAGCAGCTTCGGTGGCGGCGGTGGCGGTACGTCGGGTGGTGGTGGCGGCGGTTTGATCTCTTCGACGAGTTTGGTTTCCAAAGGCTTTTGGATAAACTCGACCACTTTGACGCCTAATCCGTTGATCAGGGCGTACACGAGTACGACGTGAAATGCAATTACCAGCCCTATCCCTAGCAACTTCTTGCCCGGCTCTTGCTGGCGAT
>NZ_JAJLQW010000003.1 GCF_025548535.1 Undibacterium sp. Jales W-56
GACTCCTAACGATTTTGATGAGAATGTTCAGGCACGCGCCCGACAACCTTTAGATTTGAAAACTTTGAAAACACCTGCGTACATGGTGCCCTTGACGTGGATTGAACACGTGGCCTCTCCCTTACCAAGGGAGTGCTCTACCACTGAGCTACAAGGGCAGCTTGTTTTGTGCACAGCTATCGCACAAAAATAAAACTGGAGCGGGTGAAGGGAATCGAACCCTCGTCATAAGCTTGGAAGGCTTCAGCTCTACCATTGAGCTACACCCGCAGGGACCACCACTTCAGCCGCATCAATCACGCACACGATTAAGCAATTCTCTTCCTATGGTGGAGGGGGCTGGATTCGAACCAGCGTACTCAGAGAGAACAGATTTACAGTCTGTCGCCTTTAACCACTCGGCCACCCCTCCGTAGGGAACCCCGAATTATGCAGAAGTTCGATTTCACTGTCAATAGCTTTTTATGAAAAGGGAGTGAAATTTTGCAATGCCGGATGCTGGCAGGCGACGCTGCTTTAATGTCGCGATACAACAACAAATAAGCAAATTATTGATTTAAAAGAATTATTTATTAATTCTTAATTTGTTTTCGCTCAATTTACAGGCTTAGCCGGAAAGTTATTAGAATAATAAATTCTAACGATCATCGCTTGGTAGCGGGCATTACTTTGCTATTCGAATTAGCTCCCCCTGCTTACGCTCCACGTTTAGCATAAAACATGTCTGCCGACCCGGTTTTTTAACAGATCCTTGAGGCACGGAATTTGCGTTAGCATGCACACATCTGTCATCCGACGCCTGATGTTGTCCTTGATTTTTCTATTGCCCATGACACTAAAATCGATCTTACTCATATGTGCGCACCCAGCCCTGCATCGCTCGCGCGTTAATCGCCGCATGATAGAGGCCGTCAGCGATCTGCCTCATGTACGCGTACACGACTTGTACGAAACCTATCCGGATTTTCATATTAATTTAAGGCATGAACAAGCTCTGCTTGAACACGCGGATCTGGTGATTTTTCAGCACCCTATCCAGTGGTACAGCATGCCTGCCCTGCTTAAAGAATGGATGGATGTAGTGCTGGAATATGGCTGGGCCTACGGCAAGGACGGCACGGCACTGCGAGGAAAAGATTACTGGCTGGCCGCCACAACAGGAGGTAACTCACATGACTACAGCACAGATGGTACGCATGGTCATTCCTTCGAAGCCTTCTTGCCGCCGCTACAACAAACTGCCAATTTATGCGGCATGAACTGGGTGCCGCCGTTCTTGCTGTTCGGCGCATTGCAGGTCGATGAAGTCGGCGTAAAAGCGCATTGCCAACGCTATCGAGAATTACTCCAAACCTACCCAGACTGGGCGAAGTTGCCAACGACGCCGATGCCAGAGATCAAGGAAGCATGATGGACAATACTTTGTTGCTGAACGCCTTGATCTACTTACTGGCAGCGGTGATTGCCGTGCCGGTGGCAAAGCGGCTGGGACTCGGCGCTGTGCTCGGCTACTTACTGGCGGGCATGGCGATCGGCCCTTGGGGCTTACGCCTAATTGAAGATGTACAGGTCATCTTGCATTTTTCAGAATTCGGTGTGGTGCTTCTGCTGTTCGTTATCGGCTTGGAACTGGAGCCGAAGCGCCTGTGGTCCATGCGCCGCCCTATTTTTGGCTGGGGCGGCGCGCAAGTCTTGGGCTGCACGGTCGCGCTTAGTCTTGTGGGGATCGCGTTTGGCGCAGGCTGGAAGACATCGCTGATCGCCGCACTTGGCTTATCGTTATCTTCGACTGCCATCGCACTCGCGACTTTAGATGAACGCAATCTGATGGCGACACCGGCTGGCAGCGCCAGTTTTTCGATTTTACTATTTCAGGATATTGCGGCGATTCCCATGATCGCCTTGATTCCCTTGCTGGGTGTGGCAGAGAGCCAGGGCGACACCGAAGGCTGGCTGGCCGGCCTGAAGGTGGTCGGCGTGATAGCCGCGCTGATCGTCGGCGGTCGCTACCTGATACGTCCGATCTTGCGCATCATCGCCAAAACCGAGATGCGTGAAATCTTTACCGCGTTCGCTTTATTGCTGGTGATTTCTATCGCGCTGCTGATGGAGTCGGTGAATATGTCGATGGCGCTCGGAACGTTTTTGGCCGGCGTCCTGCTGGCAGAATCTGAATACCGTCATGCGCTGGAGAGCGATCTGGAGCCATTTAAGGGACTCTTGCTCGGCTTGTTCTTCATTGCAGTCGGCATGTCGGTGGACTTCGGCCTGTTCCTGACTAAACCGCTGCAAATTCTCGGCATCGTCTTGCTATTTTTACTGGTCAAAATGAGCGTGCTGTATCTGCTGAGTCGTCGTTTCTCGATTCCTAAAGCACAGCGCTCCTTGTTCACATTTTTACTGGCGCAAGGCGGGGAATTTGCTTTTGTGGTGTTCGCCACTGCGACCGGCGCCAAGGTTTTTTCTGCCGAAACCTCCGCCCTGCTGGTCGTGGTGGTTGCCTTGTCGATGGTTGCAACGCCGCTGCTGCTGGTGATCTACGATAAATGGCTGGAGCCGCGCCTGCGCAATCTGGAGAAACCGCCCGAAGATGAGATCACGTCGCAAGATAATCCCGTGATCATCGCGGGCTTCGGTCGTTTTGGTCAGATTGTCGGGCGCCTGCTGTATGCCAACCGGATCCGCTCGACGGTCCTGGATCACGATCCCGATCAGATTGAAATGCTGCGTAAATTCGGTTTCAAAATTTTTTATGGCGATGCGACGCGGGCTGATTTACTCCACGCTGCCGGTGCCGGCAAGGCAAAAATTCTGGTGATCGCGATTGATGATGTCGAAGATAGCCTGGCATTAGTGGATATCGCCAAAGAACATTTTCCGCATCTGACCATCGTGGCGCGCGCTCGCAACATCACGCATTGCTATCAACTGATGGACAGGGGCGTGAGTATTTTCGAGCGCGAAACCTTTGAATCCTCGCTGCAAACCGGTCGCCAGGTGCTGCAACTACTCGGCTTCAGGGCCTATCAGGCGCGCCTGAGTGCCTTACGCTTTCGTGATCACAACATCAAGACCATGCATGCAGTGTATCCGCATTACAAAGACCAGCAGCAAATGGTTTCCTTATCTAAACAAGCCAGGGATGAGCTGGAAGAAATGTTCGCCAGAGACCGGGAAGCGCGCGAAGTCGCGCATAAAAATGGCTGGGATGCGTCCTGATTGCGGATTAGGGTATACTGCCTCACTTATTTCATTGGGGAGTAGCCCGTTTCAATCGTCGGCATAGCCAGATAGCGACACTGAAGTAAACGCATCAACATACTTGACAGCCGTCATGGTGCGTTTGACTGGAAGCCAGAAACTGTTTCAGGCGCTAGTCCGGCAAGACCTTTGATATATGTACCTTTTTGACCAGGGATTGGGCGAGAGGTGCATCTATCATTGGTTAAATTCGCCCGATCCGCCTATCTCATGGAAGCTTTCCTCGTCTCTGCCTTAGCCATCGCCATCGGTGAAATTGGCGACAAAACACAATTACTCGCATTGCTACTTGCCGCCCGTTATAAAAAACCTTGGCCGATTATTGCCGGCATCCTGGTCGCCACGCTGGCCAATCACGCGCTGGCTGCCTGGCTGGGCCAATGGGTTGCATCGCATGTCTCGCCGGATATTTTGAAATGGGCTCTGGGCCTGTCGTTTCTAGGAATTGCCGCCTGGACGCTTAAACCGGATGAGATGGAAGAAAACAATCTGAGCGAAAGCCGTTACGGCGTTTTTTTACTGACCTGCGTAACCTTCTTTCTTGCCGAAATCGGCGACAAAACCCAGCTCGCCACGGTGGCACTTGCGGCTAAATACAGCAGCCTGACCTGGGTCGTCGCGGGCAGCACATTAGGTATGCTGATCGCGGATGTGCCTGCGGTGTTTCTCGGCAAAATCGCGGCGCCGAATTTTCCTTTCAAGCTGGTGCGCTGGATAGCGGCGACGATCTTCGCCATCTTAGGCAGCATCGTATTACTTGGCCTTGGCAACCGTTTTTTTAATTAAGAATTCTATGACATCGTTTACTTTACCCGCTGGCACCCTGGTGAAATTCGGGACCATCTCTACCCGGCTCTACCCCATCCTGAGGCACGGCATCCATGCCGATGCGATACGTGCAAGCCTGCATGCTGACGCCGGACAACCGGGCGTCGCCGATGGGATTTATGTCGGTGAATTGATGGCCTACTTCGCCGCATGTACGGCGTTTTGTCACGCCACCAGCAGCCTGCATGCGGCCTATGAAGCGACTCTGGGCAACTTTGTACAAGCACTGCAAAATGCGCACGGTCAAAAACCGGAAATGCCGGAACTCGAAGAAATCGCGGCGCAAGCGGGCTTGCCCATTATCCTGGAAATTGAGCTGGCAGAAGACTGCGCCGTCCATGCAGACGAGGTCTTTGTCGAGGCGGAAAAAGCGGAGAGAAGCTGGAAACTCTGGCGCAGCGTGGCGATTGTGCGCGAAGGCGGTATCCCCGCCCAATGGATCAAACAATTTTATTTCCCGCGCTTGCTGGACTACAAAGATGTCGGCAGCTCGCGCAATCCGCGCATGCTGGAACAAACCGCAGATAGCGCACTGATGGTTGGCGGCCTGATGCAGTCATGGCATAAAGATACGCCAGGCGATTTATTGCTCGCCTTCAAAAAACAATATGGCCGCACGAACTTCTCCCAAAGCAGCGCCTTCAACGACACCGCACTGGAACGTTTTTTTAACCTGAACGCGATGCTTGATCCGGCGACACGCTTGTTGAATCAGATGAGTATCTGGCAAGACCTCGATGCACTGGCGAAGAAACAGGAAATCCCGCTGGGATAAAACTAGAACCACCTGCTCCGGCACCTGATACCGGAGCAGGCAGTCGATGCGAGTGCATCAGGCGCTCGGGCTACGCTTCACGAAAAATAAAGCCGTACCAATCGCCATCAAGACTCCGCCAAAAAAGCGATTCTGCTTTTTCAATAAACGCGGATCACGGAAGAAACGCTGCATCGACGACGCAGCCAATGCATAGCTATGCATGACCACCAGGTCGATCAGGCACATCGTTACGCCGAGTATCAATAATTGCGGCAATAAGGGTGCGTCGTGACTGATAAATTGCGGCAATACCGCGACCATAAAAATAATCCCTTTGGGGTTCGTCGCATTCGTCAAAAAACCGATCAAAAACCGCTTGCGCCAATCGGGCATCACGAGGTTTGCTGCGACCATCTCATCATGAGGCACATCGACCTTGGCGCGCCATTGGCTGATACCGAGGTAAATCAGATACAAGGCGCCGACGGTTTTAATCACATTAAACGCGATTTCGGACGCCATCAAAATCGATCCCACGCCGGCACCGGCGATCGCCAATATCAACAACAATCCCACTTGCAAACCTGCGATCGTTGTACTGGTTTTTTTAACGCCGTACGATAAGCCATGCGACATCGACAACACTGCGCCAGAACCGGGGGAAATCGCGATCAGGCAAGCCGCGAAGAAAAAAGTAAGCCAAGTAGTCAACAGCATGATCAATCCCAGAGTATTTCAGGCCATCATTCTAACTGTACGTCGCCAATCCTGCTGCGCATCCGATCCGGCGTCAGCAAATTCAAGCGCTTTTTAACCGGCCTAAGATCGCATCATCGCCGCGAGCAACTGACTCTTCAAGGTTTTGATCAGTGCGGTTTCGTCCGGCGGCACCCCTTCTACCGCAGCAACGGCGCGGTCAGCGTAGAAAAACCCCAGGGATTTTTTTTGTATCACCAAAGGCAGCACGATAAAGCTGCGGGTGTCGGGCAGTAATTGATGGTGCCATGCCGGTAGCAATTTTTGTATCTTCGGCACTGCTGCATCTGAAATCATCAGGTCGACGTTATTACTCATGGCCAGATGAAATACATCTTGTTCACTTTTAATCGGAAATGCAAAACCGCGTTGCCGCTCTGCATATAATTCACCGACCGAGACACGGGCGACGTAGCGCGAGGTTTGCAACTCACGCAAACAGGCAGTCGCAAAGCGGAAGCCCATGCTGCTGTAGAGCGTCTCCAGCACCAGCAAAATCATATCGTTGAGCTTGATCTGATCGGATGCCAGCATTTGCGTGACATCCTGTACCCCCGCCAGCAACAGGTCGCGCGCATTATGCGGTTTGCCGCTGGCATAGCGCTCTGCCTGTTGCATCTGTTCGGAATCATAGGTTTTCAGCAAAAATTCGCTGGGTACGCCTTGATCTTCCGCCAGTTCATCTCCAGACTGTCCATCGGAGGGCAGGGCAATATCCATGCTTTCTGCTAACTGCCGGGTTTCTTGCACCACTCTGCTTAAAAGTTCTTCCAGCTTGCTCTGATCGAGTTCCAGCACTTTGCCGAATTTCAGCAGCAAAGGCTTGCAACGGGCGCTCAGCTTATCGCTGGCGGTAGTCAGCACCAAGCCTGCCACTTCATCGCTAAAACTGGCGACCTGCTTCAGCCAGTCGTTGCGATGTGTGGCTTTTTTTTGCTCTCCCATAGGCAATGGCCCGAGCGACTGAATGATGGATTCGGGGATCTTCCATTCCTGCAAGGCCAAGTCGCCCAGCCGGTCATAGCTGCAGCCCATTAACAAATTGGCGGCATTGCCGGCATCGGCATGACCGCTCGCGAGCATCGCTTCTATCCGTCCGAACAGCACATGATCGAACGAGGCGACCAGCAGGCGACCGATATTTTTAAACAAAGCGGCAACCGCCGCTTCTTCCGCATCCTGATACCTGCCGCGCTGCGCCATTTCACGGCCGACGATACTCGCGCACAAGGCATGCATGAGTTCTTTACGTACGCTTTGCGCCTGGCTTTTATCCTTGAAGCAGTCGACCAACAGCATCGCGAGTGCGCTGGTCTTGACCATATTAAATCCGAGCAAAAAGATCGCTCTCGAGATGGTCGTGACCGGCACGCCGGCCATCGTGCGGTAATGAATCGTATTGGAGAGGCGCAGGATTTTCTGGGTTAAGGAGACATCGGCCAATACAAAATGCGCAAGTTTGGAAACCGAATCTTCGCCGCTGGAAGTAATCTCGACGACTTTGCTCACGGCTGCGCCCAGCGTCGGCAAGGCCATATCCTCGCTGATTTTTCGCAGCAAGCGGTCACGCGGCGGTTCTGGCGCGTGCTGACCTAAATAAACCGAAGTGTCGTTGGACATGGTTGGATTTCGCTGGCGAAGGTACTTGCTGCCAAGGTCTTGGTGCCACGTTCAACGTCACGCCATATGACGTGAGGGATTGCGGCACTCGGATGACAGCGGAATTTTGCTGGGATTGTTATTTAGTTTTACGTAGCACATTGATGCCATATTTCTTTTGCAATTCATCATACATACCCCGAATCGCTTTCAGGCGCGGATTCATAGGATCCAGACGACGCGCCGATTCGATCAAATGTTTTGATTGTTCCGCGATCTGATGATCCCAACCCTGGTGCTCCAGACATTTCAGGGTCGCCAGGGCAGCATTCATGACCACTTGCGGATTATCCGGCGATTTACGCGCTGCGGTCGTCAGCAATTCAACTGAACCGCGGAAATCGCCTTGTTTAGCTTTTTGCACCCCTTGCGCGACCAGGTCCATCACTTCTTTTTGACTTTGCTGGGCCAGCTCCTTCCCCAGATGTCCTTTACCGGCATTCTCAAATACCCCCAATGCGCGCGCCATGACTTGCTGATTGGTCGCATTGCGCATCACGTCGAGAATGACCTCCGACGCCTCGCCTTCCTGATTATTGTCGAGACAGCTTTTTGCCAGTCCAAGTTTGATGTTGGTGGACAGGCCGATATTGTCACGGCTCGCTGCGACGGCAGCGCCCAGCTCCTCGGACAGTCGGGCATCTCCTGTAGAAGCATGGATTTTGGCAGTCGAAATCGCCTTGCAGGCAGCCGTCTTTTTCAGGCCGACCATGTTTTTTTCCATGTCGCGGATGACTGATTTCGCTTGCTCAGTGTCGCCCTTTTGCACCAGTGCGTCGACCAGTTTGACATGGTCTTCGGGGTCGCGGAATTCGGAAAATTTGGCCTTGGCAACAACTTTTTTAAAGGTCGATTCGGCGGTTTCCACATCGCCGGTTTCCAAGGCGATCTCACCCAATTTACGCAGGCGGCGCACGGCATGTGGCGATACCCCGACTGCCGTGGTCAGCACAGTCTGCGCCTCGGGCAATTCGCCGATTGCCTCATGGGTCTTGGCCAGCCAGTCGTAGGCATCCATGTATTTGGTATTTTCTGCGACCAGATTCTTGAGAATGTCTTCCGCTTCCTCATAGCGCCCTTGCATGAACAAGGTCTTGGCCAGCCCCAGTCTGGCCCAGGCGACGGTTTTCATCTCGTATAAGGCGGTATACAACTCTTCAGCCTCGGCGGCTTCGCCCAGGATCACATGCAGTTCGGCACGTATGCGCATGAAGTCGACCAGATACCGGGGGAAATCGCGCTCGCCATGATGACAGGCATTGATCGCTTCGGTCAAAGCGCCTTGCTCCATCAGGCTGAATACTTCGACGAAGGCTTTGCGTTTTTCCATCGCCTTGACGACGCGCTCCAGCAGCGTGTCGGCAGTAAAAGGCTTGAGCAGATAGTCGGACGGCGCCAGCTCCGCCGCACTGACGACTTTGGCATAGGCACGTTCAGCCGTGACCATGATAAAGATAGTCGATAACGGCGTCAGCTTGTGATGCCGTATATCTTCCAGCAATTGCTGTCCGTCTTGTCCTACACCGAGATCGTATTCGCATAAGATCAAGTCAAATGGTTTCGACTGGATCGCGCGGATAGCCGTGCCCGCCGTCAACGCATGTTCAATTTTGTTGATGCCGCATAAGTTCAGCATATTATGCAAACTGACCCGCATGCCTGCATGCGGCTCAATGAGCAATGCTTTAATGTCAGCCAGATCACTCATGGGCGCTTTCGGGAATATCGTTATTTATTATTGGCTTCGGATACTGATGCTCTTGCTTACGTCACTCTAAATCAATTTATTTTGCTAGCGGTACCGATACTAAGGTGTCGTCGCAAATATGCTAAAACTTTAACCGATTCATGCAAATTTTGAATAGAGAATACATATATTTTTGCGTTAGCTTTCACCAAAACGCCACGCAATGACTCTTTCACAAACTCATTTCAAGAAACGGGCAATCAATAAGACCAGCAAGGACAGCAAAATCGTCGACGCAAAGGGAAGTGAAAAAACCCGGCCAAACAATTTAAAACGCAAATCACCCGGCAAACGGCCGATGCCAATTTTCTCCAGCCACGGCAACAGGGCCGTGAACACAATCAAGGCCACAAAAATCGTCAGTACCCAGCGTATCATGTGCCTGCTTTCCGTATTAACTTCGTTCTCATTTCCCTATACTCCCCCTACCATCCATTAAAACCGAGCTTACTCCGCAAACCCTGATTGAACAATAAAAATATACCTGGGTGGAGTATATTAAATACCGTGCACCATCACAGTCGATGGCTGCGGTCATGGCGCAACAGGCGCCGATCGAGTTCGACGCCGCTGCCGACGATCAATACTTTAAACAATTCGCCCATTTCTGCCGGTGAAATCAGTTTTTGCAGCGCATTCGCTTGGGGCAGATATCGCATGGGATCGTCAGCCGGCGTCCGCATGAGTATCGTGGCGATACCGGCTTCCAACAAAAATCCGGCCTGACTCAGATACGCCAATACATCGAGTCCGCCGTCCTGCGCCACCCGCGCCATCGTCGTAAAATCGACATGCGCCGTAATATCTTGCAAACCCGGCAAATAAAACGGATCGGGATGAGCATGATGCCGATAGTGGCACATCAAGCTTCCCTGCGCTCTTTGCTCGAGGTAATACTCGCGCCCGGGGAAACCGTAATCGAGCAAAATCGCCACCGCCGCCCTGCCCGGCTGCGCTGAACCTGCCTTCAGCATCGATGCCAGGCTGCGCATAAATCCGCAACTTACCGCATGCAACTCGGTCAGGTAGCCGACTGGCAATTCGTCGGCTTCGGGAATTTGCGCCTGCAATTGCGCCGACAACGCCGCATCGCAAGCGCGCTCGCTCCACACAAAATGCGCCGCTTCCAGCCCGACGCCGACCTCGCGCCAGCCTTGCTCAGTCTTGCGCACCAATTGCACCGGCATCGCATCGAGCACTTCATTGCCGAGCACCACACCGCTGAAGGCCGCCGGCATTTGTTGCAGCCATTGCACCTGCGGGAAATCTTTCAGCAAAACTTCTTGCCTTGCCCTGAGCTCGCCCGACAATTCCACGATAAAATAGCGCTCAACGGCAATCCCCGAAACTTGGCATTCCGACAAAAAATCGAAAGCCAGCCGCCCGGTTCCTGCTCCGAATTCCATCACATTGGCACTAGTTTGCACAAATAAAGCGCCCGCCAATTGCGCTAAAGTCGCACCGAAAAGCGGCGACATCTCTGGCGCGGTTGTAAAATCACCGTCTTTACCGAGTTTTGCCGCACCGCCGCTGTAATAACCGAGATCCGGCGCATACAGCGCCAGTTCCATATAGCGGGCAAACGAAATCCAGCCTGCCTGTGCTGCAATGTCGGTGCCGATGAGTTTCTGCAAAGCCTGCGAAGCGGCCAAAGCATCGTCGCCAGGGACGGGGAGTGAGAGTTGTGGTCGTGGAGAATGAGGTAGTCGCATACCCGCATTGTATAAAAATCGTCGCCATTACAGGGATAATTACAGGGACAATAAGTGAGAAACCAGTGAAAACGCATTCCTATGACTGAATCAGCTAACAACGCGGCTAGCAGCGAGAAGCCGCGCGTCGCCCTCGTGACCGGTGCCGCCAGGCGCATCGGCCGCACCATTGCGCTCGCACTGGCGCAGCGCGGCTGGGACGTGGCCGTGCATTACGGGCAATCGGAAGAAGAAGCGCTCAGCCTGGTCGCCGAGATCAAGGCTCTGGGACGACGCTCGGTCGCCTTGCAATGCGATTTAGGCAATGAGCATGCGGTGCAAGCACTGCTACCCCATGTGATCGCCGCGTTCGGCGGCATCCAGTGCATCGTGAATAATGCCTCGCTGTTTGAAGAAGACCAGATCACTAGCCTGTCGCAACGGCTGCTGGACCAGCACATGCACGTCAACCTGCTCGCCCCCCTGCTGCTGGCACGCGCCCTGCATGCGGCGACACCGGATGGACAGCAAAGCTGCGTGATTAACTTGCTGGACCAGAAGCTGCAAAACCTGAATCCCGATTTTTTGTCCTACACCTTGTCCAAGGCCGCCTTGCAATGCGCAACCACTACGCTGGCCCAGGCATTGGCGCCGAAAGTGCGGGTGGTCGGCGTGGCGCCCGGCATCACCATGATATCGGGTCATCAGACTGCCGCCGATTTTGCGCAAGCGCATCAGGTCACGCCGCTGGGCCGCTCCAGCACCCCTGAAGATATTGCGAAGACGATTTGCTTTGTCGCCGATATGCCGGCAATCACAGGCAGCACGATTATGGTGGATGGCGGACAGCATCTGCTGCCATCGACACGCGACATCATGTATGTCGTCACGGCCGACACTGTGCTGCCGAACTCCTTACCACCTCTTTGATTGAGCCGAAACACTTATGTTATCTGTCCTCCACTATCCCCAGCTCGCCGATTGCCGCCGCCTGTTTTTGCGCAACTACGAAGTCATGATCAATATCGGTGTGCACGATTTTGAGAAAAAGGGCGAGCAGCGCGTCCTCATCAATGTGGATCTGTATATCCCGCTCGCCTTGTCGACACCGACCGCCGATCACCTGAATGAAGTGGTCGATTACGATTTCATGCGCGAAACCATCGCCCAGCGTATGGCACAAGGCCATGTGCATCTGCAAGAAACCTTATGCGATGACGTGACCAAAAGCATGCTGGCGCACCCGCGCGTACGCGCGGTGCGGGTCTCGACCATGAAGCCGGATGTGTATCCCGATTGCGAAGGTGTCGGGGTCGAAGTGTTCCAGATTAAAACGGAGATCTGATTGATCCTGCCGCCAATCTGACCTGATTGCTGACCTGACTGATTTATTAAAGAAACCCAAGCACCATCATGCAAGTACAAGAAACCAGCTTCGCCGCTCCAGACACCGCCGTCATCCATGATACGAACCCTGTATCCGCCACTGTAACGGTCAGTCAAAAGTCGCAAGAAAAAATCGCCTACGAAAATAACAAGCTGCATAAGCGCCTGTGTCGCCAGGTCGGTCAGGCGATCGGCGATTTCAATATGATAGAAGAAGGCGACAAGGTGATGGTCTGCCTGTCCGGCGGCAAGGACAGTTATGCGATGCTGGATATCCTGATGACCTTGCGCGAACGCGCGCCGATTGATTTTGAGATCGTCGCCGTCAATCTGGATCAGAAGCAACCGAATTTCCCTGATCACATCCTGCCGGCGTATCTGGAACAACTCGGGATCCCGTATCACATCGAGAATCAGGACACTTACAGCATCGTCAAGCGCCTGATCCCGGAAGGCAAAACCACCTGCTCGCTGTGCTCGCGCTTACGGCGCGGCATTCTGTACCGCGTCGCCGACGAACTCGGCGCAACCAAGATCGCACTCGGCCATCATCGCGACGACATTCTGGAAACCTTTTTCCTGAACATGTTCTTCGGCGGCAAACTCAAAGGCATGCCTGCCAAATTGCAATCGGATGACGGCAAGCACATCGTGATCCGTCCGCTGGCGTATGTCAAAGAAGCCGATTCCGAGCGCTATGCGCAGGTCAAGGGATTTCCCATCATTCCATGCGACCTGTGCGGCTCGCAAGAAAACCTGCAACGCAAGCAAATCAAAAACATGCTGCGCGGCTGGGAAAAAACCCATCCGGGCCGGGTGGAAAGTATTTTTTCTTCACTCGCTACCGTCGCGCCATCGCATCTGATGGACCAGAATTTATTCAATTTCAAGGACCTGGATATCGATGGCGTCGCAAATCCGGACGGCGATATCGCCTTCGACGATGAACCGTGCGCGACACCGGAGAAGAATGTGATTTCACTGCACTTCGGTCACGACGACTAAAGTCATTACTTTATCCAAAGGACTTACGAAAACGGCAAGCTGCGTCGCACCATGTGCACATTAAAACCGCAGGCTGGACGCGGCTTTCAGAGGCATTGTGCGCCAGGAGGCGCGCCCGACTTGCGGATTCGTTTTGACATCCACGCGCCATGCAGCCTTTCTTGTGCTTTTCTCTGCGTCTCGGTGCTGAGGGGTTTGGTTTTTTGCGCAAGTCCCAACCCATAAAAAAATGCCACCTCGCGGTGGCATGCTTATTTACTGGGCAAGACTATTCAGGGTCGCGCAACTTATTTGTTTTTTGCAGTTTGTACTGTGTCGGCTGTTACGTGTGCCGGTGCCGCTGGAGCGAAAGCCACATAGGATTCGCCGCCGACCACAAAACCCTCGTTACGCGCCTGGCTCAATTCAGCCAGCACTTCAGAACGTGTTTTACCGTTGGTCGCATTGCTGGTAGCAACCGTAGTGTAAGACTCGCCGCCGACTGGCTGGCCTTCGGCACGGGCTTTGACCAACTCGGCGCGGACTTCCGCAGTCGATTTAATCATGTCAGGGATAGGGAAGCTGACATACGCTTCACCGCCAACTTGATAGTCGCCTGCAAATGCAGCTGTACCAGTGGTAACGCCGGCAGCGATCAGGGCAACAGCGGCAATTAAATTTTTCGCATTCATTGTAATTCTCCAATTAGGTTGATGACTCTGGGCAGAGCGGAAATAGTCCGCTGAAAACTGCCTCGGTGAGTCGCGCACTGTTTGCTTCTATTACTGCGGTGTCGTGCTCATCGATGAAGCAAGTCTATACAAGCCGGATCAATCAATAAAGACGACTAATCACAATGAATTGTTGCGCAACAAGGAATAATTAAAGAATCCGGGTCAGCGGGATAACAAATTTGCCAGCCTTATCGTATGATTTGCACGATTAATCTATTCCCTCTCGAAACGAAACGGACTACCAAGTGGAAAAAACCTCCAAATTGGACTCAGGCCAGCTGCATATCTGGCTGGCTGGCGTAGCGCGCAAGGATGCCGTTGCATTTAAATTGCTCTACGAAGCAACTTCGCCGAAACTGTTTGGCTTCGCGCTGCGTATATTAGTTAAGCGCGAACTGGCGGAAGAAGTGTTGCAAGAGAGTTTTGTCAACATTTGGAACAACGCCGCCAGTTATCAGGCCAGTCTGGCCGCGCCCATGACCTGGATGACAACCATCGTGCGCAACCGCGCCTTTGATCTGTTACGCAGACTCGATCATGATGTAGAAATTGACGCGGATAACTTTGATATGGATGTCGTGCATGCACTGGAAAGCGGCGAACTCACCCCGATACAGTCACTGGAAATGACCCAGGATGCCAAGGCGCTCGCGTCCTGCATGTCGCGCCTGGAAGGTCTGCATCGTCAGGCCATGGCGCTGGCGTTTTATCACGACCTGTCGCATAGCGAAGTCGCCGAACAAATGAAATTACCGATGGGCACCGTCAAGACCTGGATACGCCGCGGGCTGGATAAGCTGCGCACCTGCCTTGGCAAAATGGAGTTAACATGAATATCCAGAACAAGCCCAACCTGCAACAGAAGTTGGCGGCCGAATACGTACTCGGCACCCTGCGCGGCGGCGCCCGTCGCCGCTTCGAAAACTGGCTGAACCGCGACGCCCACCTGCAACAAGTGGTGCGTCAGTGGGAAAGCAATCTGATCCCGATGGCAGAATTTGCCAAAACAGCCCAGCCCGCATCCAGCGTCTGGCGCGCCCTGGAAAAACGCCTGGGGCTGCAAAAATCTTCCAGCCTCAGCGAGCGCTGGGCCTACTGGCGCAACCTGCATGACGACCTCGCCTTCTGGCGCGGCCTCGGCATGGTATCGACCACCGCCGCCGTGGTGCTGGTCTCTGTGCTGATGACGAAACAACCGGAACAAGTTTTGCCAGCGGTCAGCAACTACGTCGCCACGCTGTCGGATGACAAAGCCCAGCCAATCGCCGTCATCACCGGCGACACCAAGCGCAAGCAACTCGTGGTGCGCATCGTCACTGCGCAAAATGTCGCCGCCGACAAGAGCCTGGAACTATGGGCCGTCAGCAAGGAAGGCAAAGTCAAATCGCTCGGCCTGGTTGCCAACAACGGCAGCATCACCCTGCCTATGCCTGAGTACATGAATGCAGAAGCGACGCCGCTGCTGGCAGTCACACTCGAACCTAAAGGCGGCTCGGGCAATCCTGAAAAACCGACCGGACCGATCGTGTTTAAGGGGAACTGGTTGCAGATTTAGCGTCAATAGCTGACTAAACAATGGAGCAAGTCGCTGAATGCGGCTTGCTCCATTTTTTTATAAGCGGATGATTCAAAGTCACCTGGCAAATATATTCGATCCAGGCGGACCCGAATTAATTGACCAGTACTTACGCAAAACGACACGCTGCTTACAACAACGTACATTGAACCCGCAAGCTGGATGCGGCTTTCAGCGGCATTTCGTGCCAACAGGCGCACCCAGCTTGCGGGTTCATTTGAATATCAAAGACCATGGTGCCTTTACTCTCTTGCCTTTTCTCTGTGTCTCCGTGTCTCTGTGGTGAAAGGTTTTGGTTTTTGCGTAAGTCCTATTGACAAAACTCAACGATTATTTAGAAGTGCATTTCTCTTTCCGCTGACAACTTGACCTAGCCCGATCAACAGCCATCCGACCAGGATAAAAACCAGCAGCAAGCCGAATGCGTTGCGCAGTACCGGCACATACCCGATCGCCGCCACATCAATGAAGGGATACGGATAAGCACCGAGAACGGCACCGCGAATAAGCGCATACGCAAAATAGCTCACGGGATAAATGCACCAGGCAAATGGCGACCACCACTTCAAGTCGGATTTAGCTAAAGCGACCAACCAGTAGATGCTAAACAGGATAGGCGTCACATAGTGGAGCACGATGTCTGCGACCCACTGCCAACCCTGCGGATTCCAAATCTGCCGCAATAAAAAGTGATACCCAAGCCCGACCAATGCGATGCTGGTCGCCGCGCATGCCCGGGTAGACGGATCGGTAAAAAATCGACCCACCCGGTTCGACACAACCACTACCTGACAAGTGAGTACCAGCGCCACAAAAATATTCGTCAGTACCGTGAAATACCCGAGATAGACGACCAGCCCCGCCGGGATCGATTTACCGTTAGCCTGGGCTAACTGCACAGACAGCCATAGCTGCAACAGCACGCCGAACCAGGCGATGACGAGCAAAGCTGTCGGAATCAGCCCGGAAGAATCAGGACGAGGTGTTGCTGCAGTATCGGATGAAGAGTCAGTCAAGGAGTCGGTCATATAGGCAATCGCTAAAATGAGAATTTTCTATTCCAATGCGTCTTGAGCATCGTCGGGTGCGTCGTGCGCCCATCATTGCATGGTTCGGAATAGAATTCCGGTCTGCATATTTATCGCCAAACGGTAACCGATCATATGTAAAAAGGCAATTTTCCAATCTCGTTGCGAAATACTGAATTTTAATTTTGTTTAATTGCGCAAACCAGATGCCCAGGTTTGAATACAATCCCCCTCTCATCAAACATCTTTCAGTAGCGACCTTACCCCATGCTAAAATTTCAACATAACCAACATTACCATTCACAGGAATTTCCATGAACGTCGTTATTCTCGCTGCCGGCATGGGCAAGCGCATGCAATCTGCCCTGCCTAAGGTCTTGCATCCCCTGGCGGGCAAACCCTTGTTGTCGCATGTGATTGATACCGCGCGCAGCCTGACCAGTGATGGCAAGGCCAGCAATATCTGTGTGATCTACGGTCATGGCGGCGATCAGGTGCCGGCGCGGATTGCGGCAGACGATTTACGCTTTGCGAAACAGGAGCCGCAACTCGGCACCGGCCACGCCGTCGCACAAGCCGCGCCGCTGCTCGATGACAGCGTGCCGACGCTGGTCTTGTATGGCGATGTGCCGCTGACCACGAGTGCGAGTTTGCAACGTCTGATCGCTGCGGCGGGTCGCGACCGGCTGGCGATTCTCACGGCGAATATGGAAGACCCGACCGGTCTCGGGCGCATCGTGCGCGAAGCTGGCGAGATCGTGCGCATCGTCGAACAAAAAGATGCGAGCGCAGCGGAAAAGGCGATTACCGAAATCAATACCGGCATCCTGATCGCGCCGACGGTGCAGCTCAAGCAATGGCTGAGCACGCTGTCGAACAATAATGCGCAAGCTGAATACTATCTGACCGACATCGTGGCGCGTGCGGTGGCGGATGGCGTGCCGGTGGTGTCGGCGCAGCCGGATGCGGTGTGGGAGACGCTAGGCGTAAACAGCAAAGTCCAGCTGGCCGAACTGGAGCGCATCTATCAGCGCAATCTGGCGCAAAAATTATTGGAGCAAGGCGTCACGCTGCTCGATCCAAGCCGCATCGATATCCGCGGCAGCCTGACTTGCGGACGCGATGTGACGATTGATGTCGGCTGCGTGTTTGAAGGCAAGGTCAGCATCGAAGACGGGGTGCAGATTGCATCGCATTGCGTGATCAAGGATGCGCACATCGCAGCAGGCGCGGTGATCAAGGCGTTTTGCCATATCGAAGACGCGAGCGTCGGTGCGCAGTCGCAGATCGGTCCGTATGCACGTCTGCGCCCGGGCACCGCCTTGGCAGAAGATGTGCATATCGGGAATTTTGTCGAAGTCAAAAACAGCCAGGTCGCGGCGCACAGCAAGGCCAATCATCTGGCCTACATCGGCGACGCCACCATCGGCAGCCGCGTCAACATCGGGGCCGGCACCATTACCTGCAATTACGACGGCGTGAATAAATTCCGTACGGTGATTGAAGACGACGCCTTCATCGGCAGCGACACGCAACTGGTGGCGCCGGTGCGCGTCGGCCAAGGTGCGACGCTGGGCGCAGGCACCACCCTGACCAAGGATGCACCGGCAGGCAAGCTGACCGTCTCGCGCGCCAGACAGCTGACGATAGAGAACTGGCAGCGGCCAGTGAAGATCAAGCAGTAGGCGGCGATCGCAGGCGATCAGCTGTAACCGGTTTTATCTTGGGGAGTCATATACTCCCCTTATTTTTTATTAAAATCCGCCTTACTCGCTCTATTTTATTGCGCACATAAAATATACTGGTAATGAGTATATTTATGCACAGAGAATATTGACAGCATCACAGACGCAGATTATGGTCTGTGCATGGCAGTTTGAATCTATCGCACCTTGCACCAATCGCTTTGTTGCGTTACCGCTCAGGCGCGACGCTTCCGCATTTTCGTAAGCCGACCATGAAACCAGTCATCCGCGCATTTTTAATCCTCGTTTGCCTCGCCGGCCTGAGCAGCCCGCTTGCGATGGCCGGTGACTTTGAGGACGGGGTGGCCTTTTATGAGAACGAGAATTACGTCGCTGCGCTGGCCGCCTTTAGCAAGGCCGCGGCCAAGGGCAATGCCGATGCGCAATTCAATCTCGGCCTGATGTACGTGAATGGCGAAGGTACCGGACGCGACTACAAAAAAGCGATGGCACTGTATCAGGAATCGGCCAGGCAAGGCAATGTGCGGGCGCAAGTGAATCTGGGCCGCATGTATGCCAAAGGGCTGGGCGTGCCGCAAGATTACGGGCAGGCGATTTCCTGGTACAAAAAAGCCGCCGAAGCCGGTTATGCCGATGCCCAGTACAACCTCGGCGTCATCTACGCAAGCGGGATCGGGGCGCGACAGGATTTTCGGATGGCGCTGTATTATTTTCAACTGGCCGCCGATCAAGGCAATGCCAGCGCGCAATACAACATTGGCCTGCTGTATTTCAAGGGCAATGGCGTCAAGAAAAACCTGGTGGAAGCGTATAAATGGTTCACCCTCGCAGGTAGCTATAACGATGCCGTGTTTTACCGCGGCTATGCAGAACGCGTGATGAGCAAAGAGCAAATCGCCGAAGCCAGACAACTGGCTGCACAGTGGAAACCCGAAACGGACAAATAAAGTCACCCCGCTTCGCCATCTGTTGTTTTTACACTCTCCACAAAATTCACTGGCAGCTACCGAAAGCAAACTGAAAGCTTGCGATCGTTACCATTTGCCCTGACTGCCGCACCTCAGAAACTATCACTAAGACGCGTACTCATCCCTGCTGCACCCTGATGTCGGGCACCTCGCTTACCCAGCGCGGTGCCCGACGTCCGCGACCAGTCACTCGTCGGGCATCGTAGTCATAGCACTCAACTAATCGGTAGCACTCACCGATTTGTCACTCATAATTATCAGGAGACTTCTCAATGAAACCTAAGGCCATTTTCCAAGCCGTCAGTATCGCCATGCTGGCATTCGCGACAAGCGCAGCCTCTGCACAAAGCAACGTCACTATTTATGGCTTGATCGATGCCAATATCGGTTACACGAATAACGCCGATGCGACTAAAAGCAGCGTCTTCAAACTCAACAGCGGCGGCATGAATACATCGCGTCTCGGCTTTCGCGGCACCGAAGATCTGGGCGGTGGACTGAAAGCCCTCTGGCAACTGGAAAGCGGCGTTATCCTCGACACCGGCGCAACCGACGGCGACATGTTCGGTCGTCAGGCCAATGTCGGTTTGCAAGGCGATTTCGGCCGCCTGATTGCCGGCCGCTCTTACAGCACCAGCTATGATTTCATCCTGCCTTTCGATCCTATGGGCTATGCACCGCAATATTCATGGGCGACCTCGGCAGGCGCCACTGGCGGCCGTAAAGACGGCATGCTGACCGGCACATCGAATATGCTCAAATACCAGTTTGATGGCAACGGCTTCAAACTCGGCGCGACCTACGGTCTGGGCGAAGTCGCCGGCAACACTACTGCCAGCGCCAAGTATTCGCTGGCAGCCGGCATGACCAGTGGTCCATTCTCAGCCGTCGCGGTATACGATCAGGTCAACGGCGCACTGGCCGCCAACGGCAATATCGACAAAGCGAAAACGATCCATCTGGCAGGCTCGTATCAGATCGATGCCGCAAAATTATTCCTCGCCTATCGCAACTACAAAAAGACACTGGCATCCGGCGCAACCGATTTGCGCAGCGACCTGTTCTGGGCCGGCGTGAATTACCAACTGACGCCATCATGGCTTTTGACCGGCGTGTACTACTATCAGGACATCAAAAACCTGCCGGCAGGCAGCGATGCCGATCCGCGCATGGCCGTGCTGCGTGCCCGCTATGCCTTGTCCAAACGCACCGACCTGTACATCGCTGGCGCGTACTCCAAAGCCTCGAACAACAAACTGGTCGGCGTCTCGCGTGACGACGCTGGTTTCGGCACGACCCAGAACGCCGCGACTGTGGGTATTCAGCATCGCTTCTGATCGGCCGCTCCAGTCAGCCTGAAACCGGATGACCAGTTCGACAAAAAAGCTGGAACGATGAATCGCTCCAGCTTTTTTATTTGCATCTGCGGTACAGGAATTCGAGCAATCTAATTCGGCCGAACTTCCTGCTTCAAAGCCGCCATCGTCATTTTCTCCACCCATCCCGGTGCCAGTAATTTCAGCCAGCGACCGAGCTTGCCCTTGGCGGACATCACGACATCGCGCTGCCTTTGCTCCATGCCTTTGATAATCAGTCCTGCGCATTCTTCTACCGACATGGCGTCATCTTCTTTCAAGCCGCTACTGCCCGCGGCAACGCCGGCCGCGTTATAGCCGCGATAGCGGATTTGTGTCGCGACCACGCCCGGATATGCCAGCGTGACGGCAACGCCCGCTTCTTTGACTTCGACCCGCAACGCCTCGAAGAAACCGTTCATCGCAAACTTGGTCGCGCAATAGGCGGTCCGGCCCGGCACGCCCATCAATCCGGCCAGCGACGAAACCGCGACGATATTGCCGCGCGCCGCCTTGATGTGCGGCAGCGCTGCATGGGTACACCAGACGCTACCCCAAAGATTGATGCGCATGAGTTCCTCATACCAGCCCAGGTCTTTAACCTCGCTCAACAAGGCTTGTGCCGACTTGCCTGCATTATTGATCAGGACATCGATGCGCCCGAATTGCGCGATAGTTTTGTCTATCAAGGCGATGCATTGCGCCTGCTCGCCGACATCGGTTTTGACTACCAGGGTTGCGCAACCGGATTGCTGGCAAGTCGCGGCGACGGCCTCCAGCATCTCCCTATTGCGCGCCGCCAGGACCAGCGCGAATTGACTGCCGCCGCTGCGTGCAAGCTGGCGGGCGAGCTCGGCGCCGATACCATCGGAGGCGCCCGTGATGATGATGACTCTGCGTTGCGCACTCATAACTTGTAGCCTTCATCGGCGCGATCGAGTTTGCGTATCAGCGAGGGCCAGACGAATGCCCCGCCAAGCCCGCCGGTCTGTACCCGCATCGCCTCCGCCACACCTTTAACGATTAACGGATTGACCTGCGTCAGTTCGCCACCCGCTTGTGCCGCCAATTGAATCTGGCAGGTCGCTTCAAACGTGTACATCGAGAGAAACGCATCGGCAATCGATTTACCCGCCACCAGCAAACCGTGATTGCGCAGCATCAGGAAATTTGCCTTACCCAAGTCGGCTTGCAGACGCGGCTTTTCCTCGTCGCGAAACGCCACGCCTTCGTACTCGTGATAGGCCAGCGATGCCAGCACAAAAGTCGATTGCTGCGAGATCGGCAGGATGCCGCATTTTTGCGCGCTGACGGCAACCCCGGCGCGGGTGTGCGTATGCAGGACGCACTGCACCTCTTCGCGCGCTTCATGTACGGCGCTGTGAATCACAAAACCTGCCGGATTCACCGGGAACGGGCTGTCGATGATCTTGTTGCATTGCTGATCGACCTTGACCAGCGACGAGGCAGTAATCTCGTCGAACATCAAACCATACGGATTGATCAGAAAATGATGTTCCGGACCGGGAATCCGAGCGCTGATGTGGGTGAACACCAGATCGCTCCAGCCGTACATGGCGACCAGGCGATAACAGGCGGCGAGATCGACGCGGATTTGCCATTCTTCGGCGCTGACCTGCTCTTTAACTGAGGGAATATGCATGGTGTCTCCTGATTGATTTAATTGATTTAAGGTTGGGACTGACGCAAAACGACATGCTGCTGACAACAATGTACATTGAAGCCGCTTGCTGGATGCGGCTTTCAGGGACATTTCGTGCCAACAGGCGCACCCGGCTTGCGGATTCATTTGAGGGAACTTCTAAAAATTCTATTTTTTGGTGTTTCTTCACTTCTAAGTCATTGATTTTATTAGACGTGATTTTTCAATTTCGAGGTTTTTTTTAGAAGTTACCTTGAATATCAAAACGCTATGAAGCCGGTTCTTCTCCTGCCTTTTCTCTGTGTCTCCGTGCCTCTGTGGTGAGAGGTCCTGGTTTTTGCGTAAGTCTTAAAGGTGATTTATTCAAACTAATCTTGCAGCGCAGCTTTGTAAATCGTATTGCGTGGCCGCGCCAGGATGCGCCCCAGCATAGGTTCGAACTCGCTGACCGGCAGCGTCTCGGCATTCGCATCAAACGCCGGATTGTCATACAGCTCGCAGAACTCGGCAGTCCGGTCAAAATACGCATGATCACGGAATTGCTCACGCATATCCCTGTCCATGCCGATGTGGTGGAAGAAGTAATGTCCCTGGAAAATCCCATGATGCTGCACCATCCATAAGTTTTCGTCGGCGACAAAAGGTTTCAGGATCGCCGCGGCAATATCGGGATGATTGAACGAGCCCAGCGTATCGCCAATATCGTGCAGCAGTGCACACACCACATATTCATCATCCCGTCCATCGCGCCAGGCACGGGTCGCGGTTTGCAATGAATGCGTATACCGGTCTATCGGGAAGCCGCCGTAATCGCCTTGCAGGATTTGCAGATGCTTGATGACGCGCTCGGGTAGCGCCTTAGAAAACTGCATGAACTCGGCACCGATGACTTGCCAGTCCTGCTGGGTACTGTCCTGCATACGGACAAAATTTGCGTGATTTGCCATGTGTCTCACTCCGTGGATAAGAATGTCTTTTTGAACCGTGCCGGTTTCATGTTGTGCATACACCTTACAGCCACGCTACACTAACAACTGTCAATTTTTTTACAATTCACATTTTCTCTCCATAATGCCGCCATGAAATCGCATCTCGACCTGATGCCCCAGCTTTCCGCTCATCCCTGGTTTGGCTCATTGCCTTTGCGGGATCGTAAAGTCATGCTGAATTCTGTCGAGTTGTTGCGTCTGCGACCGGGCGAAATGCTGTTCCGGCAAGGCGATGCGCCGGGTGGATTGTATGCCTTGCTCACGGGCACGCTGAAGATGTCCACCTTGAGCGAAGATGGCAAGGAAGCGATTCTGGTGGTGCTGGAAAGCGGTACCTGGTTCGGAGAGATCTCGCTGATCGACCAGCAGCCGCGCACCCATGATGCAACGGCGCTGGGAGCTGCCGAAGTGTTGGTGCTGCCGAACAATGTGTTCCAGATGCTGATGCAAAGAACTGCGTTTTCACAAGCGATTGCACGCATGCTGGCCGGTCGTATCCGCTTGCTGTACGGCATCGTGGAGGATGCGACTTTGCGCTCTACCCGCGCCCGCATCGCCCGCCGTTTGCTGTTGCTGGCGCATGGCGATGCTTCGTTGTCGAATAGTGCGCGGCCGCGTGTTCCGGTATCGCAAGAGGCGCTGGCCATGATGCTGGGCATCACGCGCCAGACCTTGTCCAAAGAATTAAAACTATTGGTTAAGCAAGGGATTATCAGCCTGGGTTATCGTTCCATCGAAATCATCTCGCCGAGTCAGCTGGCACGGCAAAGTGGCGCAGCATAGCGGCTAGGTAATTAGTCGCGGCGATCTGCGTTGCGTCGGCACACAAAGCTCAGATTTCCTTGTCCATGCGATAAAATTTCAGGTATCGTTAAATGATTCAACCGCCGTTAACGAGTTCCAACACGTGAAGCCGTAGCCAATGCGCCATCGTTTATACCGAAAAGTTTTTCTGGCAATCGCCTTGTTGACTGGTCTGGTCAGTTATCGCCTGGCGTCGGCTGGCTGTTCGCGGGTGATGCAGGTGCCGGTCGCTCCAGTTGGACAAAGTGTGACGATTGACGGCAATGCCGTCGGCGGTATTTATCCGGACTTGCTGCGCGAACTGAAGGATGAATGTACGTTCGCTTTTATGCCGGTACCGTGGGCGCGGCTGGAAAAAATGTTCGAGACCGGTAGCGCCGATTTGCTGATACCCGCCAGCCGTACTTCTAGACGTGATGAAATCGGTATTTTTGTGCCCATGATTCTGGTCCGTGCTACCTTGATTTCTATTGCCTCCGAGCGACCCGGCGTCAAAAGCGCACAGGAATTAATTGAGCGCCACGACATCAAAGTAGCGGTAGTCCGCGGCTACGACTATGGACCGGCGTATTCGACTCTGCTCAAAGAATTAAACAGGCAGGGACGCCTGACGATGGAGGCCGACCCCTTATCGGTTGCGCGCATTCTCAAAGCCGGGGTGGCAGACGTCACGATCATGGCGCCATCGGTGTTGGCCGGCGTTATTCAGAACAATGATAAGGTCCGGGATATGCTGGACAAATTGCGGTTTGAACCGATCAGCGAATTACCCTGGATCGAAAGCGGCGTATATATTTCAAAATCCTCGGTAAGTACGGAAGATAAAACCGCGCTTAAAGAGAGCTTGGAACGTGCCGCCAAGTCAGGGGTAGTCTGGAAAGCCTTCCAGCGCCACTATTCAGCCAACCTCCTGAAAGAAGGCGCACGTCCGCGCTGATGGAATGGTCGGCCCATAGCTGGCCTGCTACAAGGCCAGCCGCGTCTCGAATTTGCTGCGCAAGATAGAAAAAAAACTTCGCACATTGCGTACATTCGCCTGCCCTGCAAACAAGCGGTGCGCCAAAACGTGATAAGCCGCCATATCCACCACCTGTATCATCAAGACAAAATCCGGTCCCGGCGACACCCGATAACATTGCTGTACCGCTGGTTCTTGTCCCACCCATTTTTCAAACGCCACCAACTGTTCGCTGGCCTGGTTATCCAAAGTGATTTCCACAATCGCGGTCAGACCGAGTCCAATTTTGTCTGGCGACAAAATCGCGACTTGCCTGGCAATCACGCCCTCATCAATCAATCGCTTGACCCTGCGCAAACAGGTAGGCGGCGAGGCATGCACCAGCTCGGCCAAAGCCTGATTACTGAGCGAAGCATCCGTCTGCAATTGCTGCAGTATGCGTTTATCCAGCTCATCGAGGAGCGTAAGCTTAGATTGTTCCGACATAAATAGTCATATATTAAAAATAATTGGAATTTAATTTCATATCAATCACATATATTCATATTAATTCAAATACTCATTAATTTTGACAATTAATTTCATGTTAGATGGCTTACGATGATAAAAATTCAGAAGATTAGTAATTTTACAATTATCATCAGATAGTTCGCACCAATAAGCATCTTCATTTTCATCAACGTCATCAGTCAGAGGTCATTATGTGCGGCATCGTCGGCGCAGTAGCGCAACGCAATATCACTCCTATTTTGCTAGAAGGCTTAAAGCGCCTGGAATACCGCGGCTACGACTCCTGCGGCGTGGCCCTGCATGTCGATGGTCACCTGCAACGCTCACGCAGCACATCGCGCGTCGCCGAGTTGCAGGCGCAAGTCGAGCAGACCGGCCTGGCAGGATTTACCGGCATTGCCCACACCCGCTGGGCGACCCACGGCGCGCCGTCATCAGCGAATGCACACCCGCACTTCTCACGCGAGCGCATCGCCCTGGTACATAACGGCATTATCGAAAACCACGAAGAATTACGCGCCGAACTCAGCGCCGTTGGTTATGTATTCGAAAGCCAGACCGACACCGAAGTCATCGCGCATCTGGTCGATCATTTATACAGCGGTGATTTATTTGAAACCGTGCAGCTCGCCGTCAAGCGCCTGACCGGCGCTTTTGCGATTGCGGTATTTTGCCGCGATGAGCCGCATAGGGTAGTCGGCGCGCGCCAGGGTTCGCCATTGATCGTCGGCGTCGGCCAGGGCGAAAATTTCCTCGCCTCCGATGCCATGGCATTGGCAGGCACCACCGATCAGATCATCTATCTGGAAGAAGGCGACGTCGTCGATCTGCAATTGCAGCGCGTCTGGATCGTCAACGCTGGCGGCAAACAAGTGCAACGCGAAGTCCGCACTGTGCATGCACATACGGGCGCCGCCGAACTGGGCCCGTATCGCCACTACATGCAGAAAGAAATTTTCGAACAGCCACGCGCACTCGGCGACACGCTCGAAGGCATTAACGGCATCATGCCGGAACTGTTTGGCGACAAGGCCTTTGGCATTTTCAAACAAATCGACAACGTCCTGATCCTCGCTTGCGGCACCAGCTACTACGCCGGCATGACCGCCAAATACTGGATAGAATCCATCGCCAAAATCCCGGTCAATGTAGAGATTGCCAGCGAATACCGCTACCGCGACAGCGTACCGAATCCGAATAGCCTGGTCGTCACAATTTCACAAAGCGGCGAAACTGCCGACACGCTCGCCGCACTCAAACACGCACGCGAACTCGGCATGCCGCACAGTCTGACCATCTGCAATGTCAGCACCAGCGCCATGGTGCGCGAATGCGCGCTGGCCTACATCACGCGCGCCGGTGTAGAAGTCGGCGTCGCCTCGACCAAGGCCTTCACCACGCAATTGGCGGCGTTGTTCTTACTCGCATTGACACTCGCCCAAAGCAAAGGCCGCCTCAGCGACGAGCAAGAAGCAGAGCACATCAAAGCACTACGCCACCTGCCAGTCGCGATCGCCGCCGTACTCGCACTGGAGCCGCAAATCATCGCCTGGGCAGAAGAATTCGCCCGCAAAGAAAACGCCCTGTTCCTCGGTCGCGGCCTGCACTACCCCATCGCCCTGGAAGGTGCCCTCAAGCTCAAAGAAATTTCGTATATCCATGCAGAAGCCTACCCCGCAGGCGAACTCAAACACGGCCCGCTCGCGTTAGTCACCAAAGAAATGCCGGTCGTCACCGTCGCCCCGAAAGACGCACTGATCGAAAAACTCAAATCGAACATGCAAGAAGTCCGCGCCCGCGGCGGCGAACTCTACGTCTTCGCCGACGCCGACTCCCGCATCGCACCAAGCGAAGGTGTGCACGTGATCCGCCTGCCGGAACACTACGGCATGCTGTCACCGATCTTGCATACGGTGCCGCTGCAATTGCTGGCATATCACACGGCGTTGGCACGCGGTACGGATGTAGATAAGCCTCGGAATTTGGCTAAGAGCGTGACAGTGGAATAGTTGTTGGGCTGGTTACTGACTAGAGCGAATAAAGTTGGTCGCGTGTTTCGAGAACCCCGTCCCATAGAACAGGTATAAAACAGTGAAACCTTGGATGCGAGGATTGAATCCTTGTGTCGGTGGTTCGATTCCGCCCCGGACCACCAAGAACATCGTTCACGCAACGCCCACTCATGCAAGTGGGCGTTGTCGTTTCTGGACTTCGCAGTCCTCGGCTCCGGTCCATTTCCGGGCTAGACTGCCGATTTTCCCGTATCAACACTTACGAACGCCGGATTGGATGGTGCTACCGAGTTAGGCCTATGATGATCGGTGAGTCCATTTTTTTGAATTCGCTCGTAATTATCCGGCTCGCATTCGAATCGCATCGACTACGCCAGCAAGGCCGTTAGTCAAGTCCTTGAATCGATCAGTAACTTCGCGTCTATCCTCAACGTTCCATTGGTGCGCCAATCCATCGCGCAGCTTGCGCGCTGATTTCTGGTTTCGTTTGCGAAGCTCGGAGCTTACCAACTGGACAAGTCGCTCGTCCGAAACAGGGATGGAAAAATAGGCCAATGAACGCTTAACAACCTCAATATTCAGTGATTCGTGTGCCGTCGATTTTTTCTTCTGCCCGGAACGTTCGCGGTAGTATCGTCCGACAAGCCGCACCGATGCTTCGAAGAGAACAAACTGCAGGAGGAATGCCTCAGGCTCCGCAAGCCCCTTCGAGGATGGTGCAATTGAGAATAATTTCCTAAGGAACTTTGCTTGTTGCGAACTGAACTCAGCCATTTGCATTCAAGTCCTCATCGTTGGTGCCGTTTCTGGCACGCCAAAGCCAGCCGGGTAAAGCTTCTAGCCTCTCTATCCGCTCGGCTGGCAGACTACTAGCGGTTTTCCGCAAGTTACTAATCCACAAGCCCAATCGGAAACCGTCTGTTGTTTGATGTTTTGCCGCAACTCGGCAATGTCCCTCACGAGCCACGAACTCAGTGAGATGACGATATCCAAGCTCCCATTGCTCTGCTCGGACGCTCCAAATCCAACTGCCCGTCGATTCCAGCAGCGCTTTTCGTTCCGTCGATAGACTTTCTTTTTTTGCTCTCTGCACCGTTACCCATTGCCCAAGTCGATAGCCATCTGCCGTTAGATGATCTCCACTGACTTGGCAATGTCCTTCGCGGGCCACAAACTCCGCAAGATGACGAAATCCCAACTCCCACTCATCGGACACCACGGCCCATACCCAACCAGCGATTGCCTCAAGCCGGGCTCTACGATCCGGAGATAAGCTGTCTTTTTTCTGTCGTTGCGTACTAACCCACCACCCCAAACTGTATCCATTGGTCGTCTTGAATCGTTGAGGAACATCGCTCCTCCCCTCTCTCGCTGCAAAGTCGACGAGTTCCCTATAGCCTTTTTCCCACTGTTCAGAAAGGACGTCCAATCCCCAGCCAGGTATTGCTTCGAGTCGGCTCCTCCGCTCACGTGGCAGAACGTCTCTTTTCTTTCTTTGCACAGTCAGCCACTGTCCGAGGCGAAACCCATCGCTCGTTTCATACTTAACAGGAACTTGGCAATGTCCTTCGCGATCTGCAAATTCCGTCAAATAGCGCAGCCCGATTTCCCATTGCTCATCAAGCAAATTCCACGCCCAGCCTGGCATTGCTTCGAGCCGTTCTTTCCGCGAATCTGACAAATCATCATGAATTACTCGTTGGTTCTTGACCCATGTGCCTAATGGGAATCCGGTCGGAGTCCGATAGTCTCTTTCGACTTTGCTATGCCCTTCACGGCCTACAAATTCTTCTAAGTGGCGAACCCCCATCTCCCACTGATCTTCAATAGCATCCCATACCCAACCAACGACGGCTTCAAGTCGCTCTTTTCTTCCAGGTAGCAAATCATCCTTGGCCATTCGCTGAACGGATACCCATAGTCCCAAGCGAAATCTATCTGGAGTACTGAATTTCCGGGGAACTCGGCAATGCCCTTCACGATCTGCGAAATCGCTCAAATATCGCAGTCCCAAATCCCATTTATCCGAAAAAACATTCCACGTCCACCCTGGGGTAGCTTCAAGCATGGCTTTGCGCGAAGGCGGCAATGCCTCTTTCGCTTGACGTTGCGTGCCGATCCACCAACCCAAACGGTACCTTTCCTCCGCACGGTAATCCTGAGGAATTTGGCAATGCTGTTCTCGTTCAACAAATGCTTGAAGCAAGCCAAACCAGAAATTCCATGACGCCGTAACTTGCTCAACCAAGTGAGTGCGCAAGGCGGAGCCAAATGCCGCATCTACTGATGCAGGCAAATCAAAACTGATTTTCCGAAGACTATCCGACCTGACAACGGAGCCTGGCCTTTTGCCCAACCCGGTTCTGACTTGATCAAGTTCCGCCGCCAGTTCATCGTCATGCGCCTTCAGCGCGTTCAACACATCCCAAATCGGCTTGAAGTTACTCGCCTCTATGGCCTCTTCGGCATCATTCCCTGTCGCGATAAACACCGGTAGGATAATGGTGCCGACCTTTTTGTCTGGACTCAGGCGAATAGCGCGACCTACCGCCTGAATGATGTCCACCTGACTACTTCGTGGGTCAATAAAGGCCACACCATCGAGCGAAGGCACATCCACGCCTTCAGATAGGCAACGTGCATTGCTCAGCACGCCACGCTCATCTGCGTTCAAAGATTTGAGCTGATCGAGCTTTACCTTGCGTTTGCTGGCGGGCATGTCGCCGGAAACAAAATCAGTACGCAGGCTACCACTGGGCCGGTGCTCCTCACCGATCCAGCCGATCACCTGCTGAACTTCCGTGGTGAAGGCTTCGGCGCGCTTGACGCGACTATGGAAACTGATCACCCGCTTGAGGTCATAGTCTTTGATCGCCTTGAGCAGCCCGATCTGCGCGGCGAGCGATTCAGTATCGGTTTCAATGCCTGTATCAGTTGCAACCAGATCACGGTTGGCAATCCAAGCAGCGATGGTGGGGTCATCCACACCAATGACGACGACGCGATAATCAGTGAGTAGCTTTCTGGCGATCGCTTGCCCGAACGGTAGGGCATACAGGACTTCGCCAAACAAGCTCACGTTGTCCATGCCAACAACTTCGACGCCTCGCTCCTCAGCGGCTTTCTTGATATTGCTGGCGTAGGTGCGCGGCGTAGCGGTAGCAAATAATCGCTTATGGCTGCGTATCTGCGCGCCATCGAGGACGGTACTGAAGGCGCTATCGACTTTGCCTGCGCAACGGTGGGCTTCGTCGGCAACGACCAAATCAAAGGCGGGAATAGTTGCATCAGCTTGAGCTAAAGCGACGATGGCGGACGATTGGTAGGTGGAGAAAACCACCCGATTGCCAGCCCCCGCAAGAAAACGCTTTATTGCGTCGGCATCGGAGGTGACGGGAAAAGCCAGGTCGGCCACGGTGTGGATAGATTCATCGTCACCTTTTTTCCCGACGGTCTGATCGGAACAAACGCACAGCACTTCAAATGGCGAGGTTGCGGCAAACGTCCATTCCCGCAGAGTCTGTGACAGCAGGCCAAGGGACGGCACCAGTACCAGCGTGCTATGCGCAGAGAGGCGCTCCTTCACCCATAAGGTAACGTAGGTCTTGCCGGTGCCACAGGCCATGATGAGTTGGCCTCGTTCGGCGCTGTGCAGTCCCTGCACTGCGGCGTCAATGGCCTCAATCTGGTGTTCCCGTGGCTGGGGTGGCGCTCGGCGCTTACCTAGCGCCAGGCTGGCCATATTCGCCGGGTATTCGAGTTCGGCGCGCCCGAAGTCGGACAGCAGAAAGCGGATAACAGGTTTTTCCTGTGCTTCGCAGACCTGCCGGGCGTTACCGCCGATCAAATCGGTCGTGGCGACAAGCAGGCGATGGTCGATGCCCTTGCGGTTGGATTCACTGAGGAATTTATCGACATCGTGTTTGGTGATGTGGTAATCGGGCGAGTAGCACTTGGCCTGAACGGCCCAATTTTCCCCATTCTTATGGCGGAAAACCAAGTCAATTCCGCAGTCCGCTCCCCAGCGTCCAGGCCAGTCGTCCCATAACCAAATCTGGTCAATTTGGGTGGACCATTCTGGATCAGCCGTTAGAAACCATTTGACGAAATGTTCAAACTGCTTACCCCGTTTCGCGGTGTCGGAATCGAGGCTTTGATAGAAATCAGAAAATAGAGCGGTCATATAAAGGACAACTTGGTTGAAATGAGATACTCCCGCCCTGAAAAATAAACTAGATCAATCAAACGTTTTAATTACTTTGTAGCGAATGTTAGTATTGCTTGCCTTAATCACCTGAAATCTTGCCCCTCGGTAGCCAATCGTGTCTCCCTGAGAAAGATCATATTTCAGGTCTTGCGAAAATGCTGGCCGCGCAGTGCCGTCGCTGAATTCTCGATAAAGTACTGAGATCGTATTTTGTGAAATTCCCGTGTAAACCAATTCACGCTTAAAACTGTCTCCATCCCATTTCTCGTAGGTCGTATGTTTAAAATTGGTCACAGGAATAGCTCCCAGCATGATCATGTACGTCATGCTGCCGGCAACGCCATTGGTACCGTAGACTACAGCAGGCTTCGATGTATCGCTAGGCACAAAAACCCCGCCACCATTGGGATGTTCTTTGCCCAAAAATATAGTTTCAGCTTTCTCAGCAATAAAAAACTTGCCGCTTTCATTTTCTGAGTCCAACCTAAAAACGCCAGCGCGGACACGCAGCGTCCCTGAAGCCGATGCTTTGGGATCGCTAAGGTCTTGATCAATGCGAATCGCAGGGTAAACTCTCCTGTAAGCTTTTGAAACAATGTTCTGACCGATTTCCGCTTCGGCATCAACGTCAATGGCAGGCAAAATTACGACTTCGGCCTTCGCAAAGTATCGATTAACGGTTGGTGGCGTGGCGCAGCCTGCAAGGGCCAAGGAAACCAAAATTAGACCAGCGACTTTGTTCATTTTTACTCCTACAATAGATTTCGAAAAATTGCCGAGCACCGGCGATAGGTTCCATTGTTGACAACGCCTACAATCACTACCACGCCATCGGCGAGCGTCTGATTGCCAGGTCAAGCAAATACGTCGCTCCAGTCACGCTTTTTGATTGGCAAATCAACAATTTTTTCTAGTGTACGCGGTAAATACTAATTGAAACCAACCAACAATCATAAAAATTCATTTCGGCATTTTCTTGTCTGCGCAACTACGACCTGATTGCAGTCGTCACGGCCCAGCAAAAGACGTCCAAGGCGAGCACGGACTGACAGCTTACGCGATGATGCTTTATGCCAAGTCGGGATCTGCTCTCACTAGCCAATCAGGACGAACAGCAAAGCGGCAGTCGGATGCCCAAACCAATCGACGGCATATCCCTGATGTTGACTGCAATTTCTTACATATATTATCACTAGTAGTGTCCGGTTAAAAATCGAATAAATTCAATTGGTTAGCAATGGTTGCCATTTCACAAATGTAGTCATCGGTCTGAAAGGCGCGTGAAATCTCAGTTTTCTCAAAAACGGAGACCGATAAAATCTGTAATAAAGTGTAGGGCGAGGCGATCAATACATAAGTCGAGATAGCACACCAAATTTGCGTCTTCACGGCGTTCTCGCTGTTACCCAAAAAATGTTTAATGCGCAAATGCTGCTTAATCCATTTGAAAAATAATTCAACCTGCCAGCGACTTTTGTACAACGCCGCAATCGTCGTTGCTGGCAGCGTAGTATTGTTCGTCAAGAACACCTACGTTTGGCCGGTTTGCATACAACTTACGACTGTTGGCACCGAACGTCACTTCAATGTCTCGTAGCGATTCACGCCAGGTCAATTGCGCAAACGCCATCACTCGAAATTGCTCGGCACAACTCAATCGACGGACGCCTGCATTACCCGCATAGCGATCAACAATCCGCTTAAAACTCGTCCAAGGAATGAACTCCATTACTTGGGAAAACAACGTCTTGCCAACATTCGTGTTTCATCTCCTCGGTTAGAAAAACTTAAAAAATGACATAAAAATGCAATTTCCAATTTTAAATTGGCACCAAACAAAATCGCCCAGGAACCCGCGTCGTTATACGGATTCTTCAGCTTTTAAAGCAATTTAACAGGACAGTAGTGATATATTATTTCGATGGTTGAACGCAACCGCAGCTCACAGCTCCTCACAAGGCTTTGGGCTTTTTTCATTCCGACGCAGAAAAAAGAAATCCCATCAATAATGAACGCCACGGCAAAACCGACCTGACAGTGGACGCGCAAGAACACGCCAACAAACTCGTTCGGCGAGCGCTTCGGCACTCAAACGAGCCCTACTCCCGCGCAGCCTTGATCTGAAATTTTCTCTGAAATATCGGCACTGATCTAACCGAGCGTCACACACCACCGCTGAAGGTGCCACACCGACGACACTCACCCTGCACCCGCGAAGGCCCATGACATTCCCATGTCATGGGCCTTTTCCTATTCGTAGCAACTACACCTAACAACTGGGGAGCAAAATGAACAAGATCACTTCCCCGAATAAATCGTTCGAGAACGTCCAACCATCCGCCACCACAGACGAGATTGCCAATGTCACTCTTACTCCATTTTGGCTTCTCAATGCCGGTGCGACCAAGAAACCAGGTAAGCGCAGCGCTGGCATTCTCAATTATCACGGGACAATGACCGTCGTGACCTCCTTATCGCAGTAACGCGAAACAAAGGTGACTGGTTCTTCAGTCGTGAACGGCCTTAGTCAAGCGACGCATTCTAGTGACTAAAGCTCGTAACGAACTCCCACGGAGGCGGTCCAGCGTGGCGCCAGTTGAAAGCCATTCACTTTTTGATAGACCGGTAGCTGCAGGAAGCCGAATATCTTGGCTTGTTTCGTCATCGACACCGTCAAGCCTGGGCTGAGATATACCAGCGTTCCGCCGCTATTGTCCGCATCGGCGTTCAATCCGGCGTCGCGCTTAGCGCTGCGTGCATTGATCTGCAATTGCGGCGACAGATGATCGATGGCCGTATAGCGCACGCCGAAATTCACGTTGAGCGACGAACCCTGCCGGTATTCTTCTTTGGAGTTGAGCGCGACCTGGACCAGGCCTTGCGCGAAGTAATCCCAGCGCTGGTCAATCGGACCGAAGGTATACGCGCCAAGCAGCAGATCGGTAGTTCCTGATCCCGGCTGCAAGCCGCGGTCCAGCGCCTGCGCTGCTTGAGGACCGCCATTGAAGCTGTTGTGATAGCCGCCGGTGGCCAGCTTGAGACCGAATTGCAGTCCCATATTCTTGGCATCCGTCAAACCTTGATAGCGGCCGACAACGCGGAGGTCGCCTATGCCCTTGGTATGCGAGGAAGATATCTCCGTATCGCCTGGAGCGATTGTGCTGTGCGAGCGATCAATATAGGGTAATTGCAGGTTCACGCCCCAATCGGCGTTCGGGCTGTAATCCAGTCCCAAGCTAAGGTAATTATTCTTTGTTCCCTGTTCAATTTCTCGTTCTTGCGGTGCCGGATAATTGCTGCGATTGACGCTGCCGGTGCCGCTGCGTAATTGGGATTGGTTCAGATAGTCGTAACGTAGATCAAGACGCAGTCCGGGTTCGGTCACGAATCCCTGACTATCCCAGTCGGAACTCAGGGTGCAGCCACAACTGGCACAAGCCATCGCATAAGCGGGCGACAAAATCAAGGCGCTGACCAGCGCATTACGGGTAATGGTATTCATGGAAATCCTGAAGCATAGGGGGTTCTGCCAAGCTGGATGTCGCCTGGCGAAATAAAGTGTCCGGCGGCTACAGAGCCACCGGTATTGGATTGGATCAGCTAAGAGGGTATGGCGGGCCGCGCGGCGCGGCGGCCAGGATCAAGGCAGATTTTTTGTTGGACGCCGGTGTTGCTATCGCAATTTCATTCGTATTGCCGATGGTAAAATCAGCCGCCTCCAGCGCAACGGGAAAGGCCATGCTTCCGCCAACAAAGCAGTAGGGACAATGCTCTCCGTGATCGGTTTTGGCTGGTACTGTGGGCGTGCTACCTTGATCAGGTGCAAGGGATTGCAGGCCAGAAGAGCGGCAAATCTCTGCCATGCCAGGCGCTGATTTGCCAATGGATGTACCCATATAGGCGTGCGACAGCGACGGCATGAATGCCTGCATCAGCAGGGCAAACACGGTGAGCCAGGTGATGAATTTCCTGTTGGTCCTGTTAGATATGCGCCTCAATTCCATAGGCCGGCATTTTATCAGACAGGATGACGTCTTCCGGTATTGTCATGCCTCATAATGGCGGTCTGTCATGCTGCGCACTGCCGGAACCTTGCCGCATTTGCGCAACAAATTCTAAAAATGTCGTTTTTTCCCCAGTCACGGCTGTAAATTAATAACAATAAACGTATGATCTGCGAAGGTGTATTGACATAAACCTCTTGCCGTCGACGTACTATTTTTTGAAGGATGCCATTCATGTTCTCCTCACTGCGCGTACGACTGACGGCGATCTGCGTCGCCATCGTCGTTTTTTCCATGCTGGCGCTGTCGATCGCCAATTTTATCGGTACCCGTTCCCACACGCTGGAGTCCTTGAATATCCAGATGTTCCAGCTGTCCCAGAGCCATGCGGCCGGTATCGCGGAATGGGTGCGCGCCAAGAAAGCGGTGGTGTCCTCGATCGGGCAGGCGGTGAGCGTGGCGGAACCTATTCCGGCATTGAAAGCGGCAGAACAGGCCGGTGCCTTTGATCTGGCCTACATAGGTTTTGCAGACAAGCATGCGGTTTTTTCGCAGGAGCGTACGCGCAAGCCTGATTACGACCCGACGGCGCGTCCCTGGTATATCAAGGCGTCGGAAGCCGGCGCACCGGTGGTCACCGCGCCCTACATAGGCGCCAGCAACGGCAAGCTGCTGGTGACATTTGCCGAACCGGTCGGCCCCAAGGGCAATGTGTCGGCGGTGATTGCAGCGGATATCCTGCTCGATACCGTCGTCAACAGCGTGATTGCGATCAAGCCGACGCCGAGCAGTTTTTCCTTCCTGGTCGACGGTAGCGGCAAGATCATTGCCCATCCTGACCAGAAGCTGACGCTCAAGCCGATTGCCGAAACCGATGCCTCCTTGTCGGCGCAAAAACTGGTGGAAATTGAACGCTCCAAGCAAAGCAGCGCCGTCAAGCTGAACGGCCGCGACAATTCACTCTACGTTACCCGCATTGAAGGCACGGACTGGATGCTGGCCATCGTGCTGGACAGCGCGGAATCGACCAAAAATTTGAGTACCATGCTGACGACCTCGGTCATCACGGCAATCCTCGCCATTGTCGTGGCTGCCGCCATTTCCACCGTGCTGGTAGCCAAGGCGCTGCAGCGCCTGAGCACGGTCAGGGACGCGATGGAGGATATCGCCTCGGGCGAAGGCGACCTGACCCGCCGCCTGGACAATAATGGGGAAGACGAGCTGGCGCATATCGCCTCTGCCTTCAACCGCTTCGTCGACAAAATTGCCACGGTATTGATAGAAATCCGTACTTCCAGCGAATCGGTAAAGGTGTCCGCACAGGAAATCGCCTCCGGCAACCTGGACCTGTCCAGCCGCACCGAAGGCCAGGCGAGTTCATTGGAAGAAACCGCCGCCTCCATGGAGGAACTGACCTCTACCGTCACACAAAACGCCGAGAATGCCGGCCAGGCCAATCAGTTGGCATTGACCGCGTCTAACTATGCGGCAAAAGGCGGCAACGTGGTGGATCAGGTGGTCGACACCATGGAATCGATCAACGCCTCGTCGAAGAAAATCGTCGATATCATCGGCGTGATAGACGGCATCGCGTTCCAGACCAATATCCTGGCGCTGAATGCGGCAGTCGAGGCTGCGCGGGCGGGCGAGCAAGGCCGGGGCTTTGCCGTGGTCGCGTCTGAAGTGCGCAACCTGGCGCAACGCGCGGCATCTGCGGCGAAAGAGATCAAGGCGCTGATCGTCGATTCTGTTGCCCAGGTGGAGTCGGGCAGCAAACTGGTCGCTCAGGCAGGCGGCACGATGGATGAAATCGTCACCAGCGTCAAACGTGTGACCGACATCATGTCGGAGATCATGCTGGCGACCAAAGAGCAGAGCAGCGGCATAGGGCAAGTGAACCAGGCGATAGGTCAAATGGACCAGGTAACCCAGCAAAATGCCGCGCTGGTGGAAGAGGCCGCCGCCGCCGCGCAATCCCTGCAAGAACAGGCCAGCCATCTGGCGCAGACAGTCAGCGCTTTTAAGCTGGATCAGCATCAGTCCGGCGGACACCCTCCGCGTCGTGCAACACTGTTGAAATAGGACTTACGCAAAGCAGCAAGCTGCTGACCGCCATTTACATCATGACCGCAGGCTGGATGCGGCTTTCAGGGGCATTTCGGGCCAACAGGCGCACCCGGCTTGCGGGTTGGTTTTTAGGTGGCTTCTAAAAACCCTTTAATCGAAATGCAGCGCCAGGCACAAATCTGACCCGACCTGTCGCTTGCACTGCTCCGAACTATTTGTGCTGGCGGAGCCGGTATGGCGGTGCAACACTGGGATCCGTACGCACGATGGCGATGGCTTGCTGGACGTAGGGCAAAGCGCGGATAAGCGATTCCAATTGCGTTCCGGCGGACGGTTCGCTGACGCAGCCTTCAATGTAGACCACCCGCCCCTGAACCGTGACCCAAAGCGTACTTGCGGCAAACGCGTCAGTTCGTTCGAACGCTTGCCTGATGCCGACAGCAATGTCTGGATCGTATAAATAGGCTTTTGGTCTATCGCACTCGCGGGCGAGCCAGCAGCTGGCGCCTTTCTCAGCCCGGTGATGGGCTTGCTCCAGACGACTCCGCTCATCCACGAACGGTCCGGCGGGCTCGGGGCAAGCTGGATCGGCGTTCGTCACCTGAAAGAAAGGATCGTTGAACCAGTTCTGAAATTCTTGCGCCCTGCCAGCGCTTGGCGCCAAGACCGTGGTCAACAACGCGACGATGCAGAAAATGGTGCGCATTTATAAGGTATTCGCTCAGTTGATTTTAGAACATGTGAAAGCCATTCAGATAGTAAATCCAAAACCGGAAAATGGTCAGTTCTTGCACTTTCTCACAATACAATAAATATCATGACGTGATATATTGTGGCGCTGACACAGTCGTACTCAAATCAATCCATCAAGCGTCAATCCCATGAAACGATCCGCTCAGGAGCCACTAAAAAAAACCGATTTCGAAGCACTCTCCGAATTTCGATTCCAGATACGGCGATTCGAGCGTTTTTCGGAAGATATTGTCCAGGCGCAGGGCATTACGTCGCTTCAATATCTTTTGCTGTTGCACATCAAAGGCTATCCAGGTCGCAGCTACGCCACCGTCAGCGAACTGGCCGAACGTCTGCAGGCAAAGCCGCATGGAGTGGTCGCCTTGGTTTCGCGCTGCGAGGCGCGTGGCCTGGTACAACGACATCAAAGCGCTACCGACAGGCGCGTTGTTGAGGTACACCTGCTCAAGGAAGGCGAGCGACTGCTGACTCATCTGGCCCATCTGCATCGCGCCGAACTGAGATCGTTGAGCGGCGTTTTTTCAATCCCGTCAATCGAGTATTCAACATAATTCTGCCGATCTAAAGAACCCGCAATGGCACAACTGAATTCGCTCGGCAAAACGATCCGACCAAAGCATGAGGATGCATGAGAAGAATATTGCATTGGCTGCAAAGCTTTATACCCGTCCCGACGACAGTTAATCAGCTTGAGCGTGTACGGGCCTGTAGCGGAGCGCTGGTCGGCATTCTGCTGACCGGCCTTACGACGCGCTGGATATTGGGCGAATCAGTCTCCTGGCCGCTATTGGTTGCGCCCATGGGTGCATCAGCGGTACTGTTATTCGCCTTGCCTTCAAGCCCTCTGGCGCAACCCTGGTCCATTATAGGTGGCAATTTTATTTCCGCTGCCGCCGGAGTCACCTGCGCAATGTGGATACCGGATCCGATATTGGCGGCCTCGCTGGCGATCGCGTTGGCGATCGCCGCCATGTTCACCCTGCGTTGCGTGCATCCACCTAGCGGCGCAGTCGCACTCACTGCCGTGTTGGGTGGTCCGGCGATTCATGCGCAGGGATATCATTTTTTATTGGCGCCGATAGGCATCAACTCGCTGCTGCTACTCGGTGTTGCCCTGCTATTCAACAACCTCACGCGACATCGATATCCGCATAGCAATCATCCGGTGCGCGAAAACACCCATCAAACTGCGGATGCGCCGCCGTGGGACCGCTTAGGATTTACGCCCGCCGACTTAGAATATGTGGTGCAGCATCACAATGAAATTCTGGATATCAGCCGCGATGATCTGGAATCGCTGTTGCTGCAGACTGAAATGCATGCCTACCGCCGCCGGCTTGGTGAAATTACCTGCGGCGATATCATGTCGCGCGACGTCGTGACAGTCGAGTTCGGCACCGGCTTACAAGAAGGCTGGGAATTGATCCACCGCCACAAGGTCAAAGCGTTGCCGGTAATTGATCGTTGCCGGCGGGTCATCGGCATCGTCACGCTGCTCGACTTTATGCGCCATGAGGATCTTGATGCGTACGACAATTTTGCTTTCAAGCTGCGTCAGTTCCTGCGTCCGTTGATGCGCAGCCATTCCGACAAGCCGGAAGTGATCGGCCAAATCATGTCGCGCAAAGTGCATACGGCAACAGACAGCATGCACATCGTCGAGCTTGTTCCCTTGCTATCCGAATTTGGCCACCACCACATTCCGATTGTCGATCACGAACGGCGGCTGGTGGGCATCATCAGCAATTCGGATTTGGTGGCGGGGTTATATCGTGGACGTCTTGCCGATATACAAAATATTAAATAGACGAGTCAATCTTTTCCGCCGCAGTCGTCTTGCGCCGTTTCAGCGTTCCAAATGGTATTTTCCGGAACCGTTCATGCTGATGCTCCTCGGCAAACAGAGTGAAAGAGGGCTTGACCAAATCACTGCGGCTGACGATGCCGATCAGACGTCGCGACTGCGGATCCGTTACCACTGGCAAACGCTCCATTCCATGTACCGCTAGCCGGGTCGAGATGGTGCGGCAGGTTTCTTCAGGCAACGCCATAATTGGTACATTGGCACCGAATAAATCGGCGACGCGTCTGTCCGACGCACTGGCCTGCCCGGTAAGCAGAATTTCACGATCTACCATGCCGACAAAACAGCCGTCCCGCACCACGGGGAAAGCCCTGTGCACCTGCAGTTGTCCGAAGTGCGTATGCAATGCCTCATCTATTAGGGTATCGCTTTCTATCGTCTGCATTTTGCGCGTCATTACCTCTGCAACATTCTGACGTTCCAGCGGATCGATTCCATATTCACGATAAATGTGATGCCCCCGTCTGGCAATTTTTTCGGTAAGAATGGAACGCGGCATGGTCAGCACAGTAAAACCGTAGGCCACCGCAGATGCTGCCAGCAACGGAAGTAATGCGTTGATATCATGCGTCAGCTCAAACGCAAATATCACGGACATGACCGGAGCACGCATCATGCCACCCAAAGTCGCCGCCATGAACACCAGCGGCCACAAGGCAGGCTGGGCACCGGGCAAGTACGGCCCGATCACCACGCCAAGCCCGGCACCCATCATCAAGAGCGGAGCCAGTACACCGCCTGAAGTACCTGAGCCGAGTGCAATGACCCACATCAAGGCCTTGCAAGTCAGGAGCGTAATCACGACCCCGAGAGCCAGATGGTTTTGCAGCAAATCACCGATCACGTCATAACCGACGCCCAGTGCGCGCGGCTGCAGATAGCCGCCGATCCCGACCGCCAGTCCACCCAAGGCGGGCCACCACATCCAGTGGATCGGCAACTTGCCGAACAAATCTTCGACTTTGTATAGAGAGCTGGACAATATCCACGATAAGGCGCCGCAAGCCAGTCCGGCGATTACGCAGGAGACAAGATCGACCAGCACGACCGGTGCAGTCTGCAATGGAAACAAGGCTCCGGCATCGAGGAAAAACGGGCGGGCGAATCCCGCCATCGCACAGGCGATGGCGACCGGCAGCAAGCTGCGCGGACGCAATTCGAATAGCAATAACTCGACGGCTAGCATGACCGCGGCAATCGGTGTACCGAAAACTGCCGTCATTCCCGCCACGGCACCCGCCACCAATAAGGTTTTTCGCTCTGCGCCGGTAATATGGAAATATTGTCCGATCAGCGATCCCAGTGCACCGCCCGTCATAATGATGGGACCCTCCGCGCCAAACGGACCGCCGCTGCCGATGGCAATGCCAGACGACAGTGGCTTCAAAATCGCTACTTTCGGCGACATCTTGCTGTTGCCGAACAAGATCGCCTCGATCGCCTCAGGGATGCCGTGCCCCCGTATTTTTTCCGAACCGAAGCGTGCTATCAAACCGATGATCAAACCGCCGAGCGCCGGAACCGCGATGACCCAGGCTCCTAGCGTGTTGCTTGCCGGAGAACGGCTGAGATCGGAAATGCTTTGGAAGAAAAACAGGTTGGTGAAAAAACTAATCAAATGCAGCAAGATGTAGGCAGCGATCGTGCTGAGCAAACCTATAACTGCCGCAATCGCAGCGATGCGTAGCAGCCTGGAATCGGTTGCAAAGTCGCGTCTTGCGTCGTGTCGGGTATTGTCCTTGTTCACATTTATCTCTAGAAGTTAATCAATAGCATCGGGGAAACAGCGTTAAGGAAATGACGCTCGTCGTGTTCTCCCGGCATTTTTTTCAGAAGTGCGGATTCACTACGGCCGGTTAGGGTCGGCCATCTCGTACCGCCCGGTTTGCGGCTGCTCAGTTCTCCAAAGACAGCATAGTTTCGATCCAGGCAACGCTTGATGTGCGGTCACATAAAACAATAATATATCACATTGTGATGTATTATTGAGCAGGCGATTCTGCGTAAAATTCTTGGCTTGAGGTAGTCCACTCAACAGTAATCGAGGGACTATGAATGTGCGTTGCAACCTCAAAAGAGGTATTTTTAAGGAAAGACGCAATCATGAGATCGCTTCTTTTCTGCAGTAATAAATGATTTTTGACAGACAAGGGCCGCAAAATACGCAGCATTCGCAAAGTCAAGTATTTTCTTGACATATCATTTTTAAGGCGTTTACAATCCGCCCGTCGAGTTAAATAGGAGTTCAATCTTGGACTGTAGTATTTGTAGTTTTCAACCTACCAGTGGATGGGTTCTCAGCCCGGCATTATCCGCAAGCGCCAAGTAGATTCTCTCTGCTATAGCTTGCATAGTGCAGGCTATAGTTGTCTGGCAGTTCTTTCGCCATCTCATCAATACCCCATTCGAAATACCCTTTACAAGGCATAGTCATATTCTGCGACTTTGCTTTGACAAACCTGTGCCCGCATAAAGAAATTCTTTTATGCGTGATTTGATTGCGAAAATTGATCGCAATGGCTTGATGCGTCTGTGCTCAGGCGTAATGGAAAAAGTAGCGCTTAAATGGTGCTACTCTCATCACATTTAACTAAAAAATTTAGCATGAAAAAAATCATTTCTACTTTTGTAAAACCAGCCTTTCCGCATCTCTCGACAGTCTTGTCGATGATGGCTGGAAGCAGCATATTATTGGCTATGCACGCCAGCGCAGACGATCAGGTAAGCGTGAATAAGGGTGTCTCGGCAGCCCAATCTGTTGAACAGATTACCCCGGATAATGAATCGTGGGCCTGGTCGGCGCAATTAACGAATATCACGCAAGGGCATTCTAAATTTGCCTCGCCCTATGCCGGAGCGAATAGCCTGATCGCGAACGGCCGCACCGAAGAAACGACAGACATTACCTTATTTGCCGGTGTGCGCTTATGGCGCGGTGCAGAATTTTGGCTGAACCCGGAAATTGATCAGGGCTTCGGCTTGAGCAACACGCTTGGTGTCGCAGGCTACCCTAGCGGAGGCGCGTATAAGCTAGGTCAGAATAAACCGTATATTCGTTTGCCCCGCGCATTTATTCGTCAGACTTTGTCATTAGGTGGCACCGATGAAGCAGTGCCGTCGGGCGTGAACCAATTGAGCGGTACCCGGACGCAAAATAATGTCGTGTTAACGGTCGGCAGATATGCGGTGGTTGATATTTTTGATACCAACACTTACGCACATGATCCGCGCGCAGATTTTTTAAATTGGTCAATCATAGAATCTGGAGCGTTTGACTATGCGGCCGATGTCTGGGGCTATACCAATGGGGCAACGATAGAATGGAATCAGGATAACTGGAGCTTGCGCGGCGCGGTGTTTCAATTATCGCCGGAGCCGAATAGCAAAATTGCAGGCATCCACACAAGCCAGTACTCGGTCATAGCTGAATTTGAACGACGCCATGAATGGCAGAATCATCCGGGAAAAATCAAATTACTGGGTTTCGTTAACCGCGCCAAAATGAGCCGCTATAAAGATGCGGTGCAATTGGGCATCGCAAGCAATGCTATCCCGGATGCATCTCTGACTCGCCGCTTCGGATCAAACACGGGCTTCGCTTTCAATGCAGAACAAGAAATAACCTCGGATGTCGGCGCATTTGCTCGGTTCAGCATGAATGCTGGCGACAAAGAGGCGTATGAGTTCACGGACATTAATCGATCTCTGGCAATGGGCTTATCCATAAAAGGCGACCGCTGGAATCGTCACGACGATACCGTCGGCATTGCGTTTGCCGTCAATGGTTTATCTAGCGATGCAAAAAGATATTTTAAGGCGGGAGGCCTGGGCGTCTTGATCGGCGATGGCGACTTGAACTATGGCAATGAGAAAATATTTGAATCCTATTATTCATTCAAATTACATCCGCATGTTTCATTGAGCGTCGACTACCAGCGCGTGACAAACCCTGCCTACAACAAAGACCGCGGTCCGGTTTCTTTGTTTGGATTGCGCCTGCACGCAGATATGTGAAACAGACACATTCATTGGAAGTACGCTGTGCATATTGCACAGCTTTTGATCAACGCACCGGGAGCCATCATGGCTGAAGACAATAGTTGTAGCCCTTCAACACCTATTTTATTTGTTGAAATTGAATCCGGATACTGCGTTATTCCATCTTGTTGACACCCTGATCCGGCGATCTCGACATGATGATAAGCAGCAGCTCCGGAAATTAGATCCATCATTAGGCAATACGGAGTAAGACATCATGCATTTCGCTTTTCTCATATCAGATATTAAAGATTTTCATCCTCAATTTGATCTCAATCAAGTTGAGCCAGCGACCAAGGCCTTGCCCGTGGTTACGGCCCTATGCAAGCGTATCTTCGCGCACATTGCAGCCACACTCTTCAGCCATTAATATTTTTTACGCAGTATGGAAATGTCTCGCGTTAGTATCAAAATCGATAGCCAAGCCAAAAGGAGAAAGTAATCGGCAAGTCATAATTACTGCATATCCTGCCTTACCAATCTTAGATGCAGATACACGGCATGTGTAAATGCGTGATCAGTATTGATACATACAATAACGTGAGTCAATCACCATTAATATAATGGTTGCACATGGTAATTATCCCGCTGAGTTTTTGCGCGTCATCTCTTTGAAGCAAAATATTTCTTACCTCAACAATTTGATTTTTACTCGGAATTATTTCGGTGGGGCTTTTGCACATCCAGTCGATTAATATTTTCGCAAGTTTTTCAGTGTTTAAGCTGGAGACTTCCTTGCGTGTTGGAACGTAACATTTAAAATCTTTATTGCTCGTTCTTTTTAACCATTTTTCTGCAGCACGTATATTTGAACTTGGAACTCCAAAACGATCTTCGTCCATTTAGGTATATCTTTCAAAAAATTATTAAGCTAATTGTGCAACCAACAAAATTTACGTCTTTATTGTCAAAATGGTCTACGGAATTTCTGCTTTTGAAAAAAAGCTATTCGTTTATTTTCGTCTGGCCGATGATAAGTTTAATCTTGATTTCGATTATTTGGGCATTAACGAATTCTCAAATTTCGCAAGACAGTAAACAACTTCATACTGACGCCCTTAAAGATGTTGCTTCATTATCGCGTGCCTATTCCCAATATCTCAATCGCACTTTTGAGCAAATCGATCAGATTAGCATGCACGTCAAGTACGACTGGGAAAACTCGAATAAGAGTTTTAGCCTTGAGAAATTAAGGAGTCAAGGTCTATTCACGGCATCTCAATTTGCTCTTGTTGCCATTTTAGACAAATCAGGAAGACCAAATACCTCAACGATACCGATGGAGAAATGGCAAGACACCACGTTGCGCGGTCAATTTTATTACCATAAAAATAATAATTCCAGCGCTATGCAAATCAGTCTTCCCGCAGTGATTAACAGCTCGGGCAAACCCGTGATTCATTTCACGCGCCGTTTAGATAATCGAGATGAGTCGTTTGCCGGCATCGTTGTGATTTCTATCTCACCTGATTACTTTTCTTCTTTTTACGATTTCCAAAGTCTGGGTTCAAACGGACTATTGGCAATTCTTGGCACTGACGGAAAAATTGGTGCATCCAGGATAGGAAATAAAATTCCTTTCGGACTGGCTCAGGCGGTCAATCAGGAGCTTTCCTTCAAAACTTTTGAGGGGTCGCAGTTTTTTGAAAACAAAGAGATGTTCAACGATCAGGAAGCGCGGTTTTTAGGTTGGCAAAAGCTGGGCTCATATCCTTTCTATGCCGTTGTCGGCTTATCTGAAACCGAATTGATGAAGTCCCATTTTGATATTTTCAGAAAACACAGGATTTCCGCGATTGAGGGCAGCGTCTTTCTCCTGTTGTTCGGACTTGTGTCGACAACGATGGCAATCCGGCTCGCCTGGCGCAAGCACGAAGCAAGCGGCGTTAGCGACACCTACCGTCTAGCGACAGAAGGAACCGATGAAGGTTTTTATATTTTGAATGCCATCAGAGACGTGCGGGGAAAGATCATTGATTTCCAGTTTGCCGATTGCAACGCGCGGGGCGCTAATTTTTTTGGATTGAACCGGGAAGAACTCATCGGCGTGAATATGTCGTCCTTACAAGGGGAGGGCTATTTCAATACCTTATTGGAAATCTATTCCAAGGCAATGGAAACAGGTTTTTATGAAGATGAATATGAGCTGTCGGATGCCAGCCCTATGAAGATGGCCTGGGCACGCCGTCGTCTAGCCCGTTCAGGGTCGGGGCTCGCCGTCACCATCAAAGATATCAGCGCAAAGAAAGAAGCGGAAAAAAAACTGTCTTTGCTGGTAAATCAAGACAGCCTGACCGGTTTATATAATCGAAACTGGTTTTTAAGCTATCTTCCCAAGGCGATCCAGCGCGCTAAATCCAAGCAGTCAATGATGGCACTTTTGTTCATCGATTTAGATGGTTTTAAAAACGTTAATGACACCCAAGGGCATGCCGCCGGAGATCATCTTTTAAAATCGGTTGCGTCCCGATTGCAGTCGGTAGTAAGGCCTAGCGATAATGTGGTCAGACTGGGTGGCGATGAGTTTGTGGTGGCCTTAGAACCGGTTGAACGGGAAAATAAACCGGCTAGAGTAGCCGAAAGAATTGCTGAAGCTTTTCAGCAGCCATTCTGGTGGGACGGGCAAAAACATCTGGTCGGCGCATCCATCGGCATCAGCCTTTATCCCAATGATGGAGAAGATACCGAAACTTTGCTGAAAAATGCAGACATCGCGATGTACTCAGTCAAAGCGACTGGAAAAGGCAACTACAATTTTTATAAACCCGAACTTTATACCAAGATCAAAGCACGCTTCGAAATGGAACAAGCCTTTGTTCAATCTTTGGAGCTGGATCATTTCGTTTTACACTATCAGCCGAGAGTGAATGCTATTTCGGGAGAACTCACCAGCATGGAAGCATTAGTGCGCTGGATGCATCCGACTCGAGGAATGGTTTCTCCCGTTGAATTTATTCCCATCGCCGAAGAAACCGGACTGATTTTAAAGCTGGGTGAAATGGTCATGGACAAGGCGTGCGCGCAAATTGCTCAATGGAAGTCGCAGAATCTGCCGCCTATTCCGGTGTCAATCAATGTATCTGCAAAACAGTTTCATGCCGGCGGATTACAAAAACGACTCGTACATTATTTGGAAAAATATAATTTGAGCGCGAATCTTCTCGAAGTCGAAATTACTGAGTCGGCAATGATGGGGGAAGATAAAAATATTATGTCGGAACTGGTCGCTATCCGGTCGCTTGGAATCCAGCTGCTGGTGGATGATTTTGGAACCGGCTATTCGTCACTTTCTCAGTTGCAGCGGCTGGACATGGATGTCCTGAAAATAGACCGGGTATTTACCAGCGAATTAACCCAATCGAGCGAGGGCGGGATTTTTTTTAAGGCCATCGTATCGATGGCGCATGCTTTAAATATGACGGTTGTTGCAGAGGGAGTGGAAACCAGAGAACAACTCCATACTTTACGCGAGTTGTCATGCGATGAACTTCAAGGATACCTGATCTCCCGGCCATTGCCGGCAGAGCTTATTCCTGAACTGATACAAAAGAAATTTCTCATATAGTAAGCCGGATACCCGGTATGATTTTTCCAAAGAGAATTTTTACCGGATTTTTACGCGGCCTCTCAGACTCAAAAACTGCCTGATAACAGGACGCCTGCGCTCCAGTCCGGGCTATTTTGATTGGTGCCTTTTAAGGCGAATATACGCAGGCTGCCGGATCCACCGAATCTATACGAAGTCGCCAGTTCTACCGTCTGGTAATAAGAGGTACCTGATCCCGATGGCTGCGCCACATTAAGACTAAGCGAGGCACTGTTTTTGGATGTCAGTTCGGTAGAAAGCGCCAGATAACCGGACCAAACGTTTTTAAAATGAATGTCTTCAACGATGTCGTTAACTTTTATCCGTCCTGGATTGCCCAGCACGGAATATTTTGCGCCGCCACTGATTAATGCGGTTTCCAGAGGATAGCTGGCGGAAAATCCGATGGCATAATCATTTTTTCCGGTGCCTAGTCCCTTCGAACTATCTGCTGCCGCGATTTTTATTTCTCCACTGGCATTCACCGCGATTGCGGTTGCGGGATCGGTAAATATCTCTTTATTGGCTGATAAGATGATATCCCCTGCACCAGAAGTGGAAACCACCCGCGGTGTGACAGTGACGCGTTTCTTCACTCTCGCTATGATGGTTCCGGCAGGCGCAGTTCGCTCTAAGTGAGCCGTACTCAGCTGAAAATCGATGTCGAATGCCGTCCAAAATAATGTCAGACTTTTTATATGGGTGGTACTTTCAACCATCTCCCCATATGTTCCCTTGGTATAGACATAGCCAGCTTCAATGCCGATCGGCTCCCTGCCCATACTGACTTTGTCAACCGGTTCAATAATTTTTTCCTCGGATACAGCATGATGCGATACCTGGGCGAATAAAATAAAAATCAAAGAATTCAATAAAAAACTCTTTGTTCGAGTCAGTCTTTGCATATTCTTCATTCTTTTGTGGAAATAGTCTTTTACAAAAGATACATTTTATAACAGATGCGCTAAATATCTTCTTTGGCTGCAACTTACATTTACTTACGTCTGAAACAATTTCGGTGTCCCTATTTGGATGGCGGTACGCGTTATCTGGGTACAAGCGTTTAACACGCCTTCAAATGGAGAAAAACATGGAACAGACTCAAACATCAAACCGCATTCACCCCTTGGTTGCCGGTGCTGCTGGATCAGTGATTCTGGTCAGTTTATTGGGGGTCGCGGCAATCACTGGCTTGCTGCCAAACTCACATGGATCAGCCGCACCTGCTTCAGTCGCACCGGTTGCTATGGCGACACAGCAACCGGCCTCGCTGGCGCCTCAGCCTATGGCTCCTCAGTACGAAGCGCAGCGTTACTCGCCACCGACTCACGTCGTACAGCATCATCGTCCTGTGCATTACGCGGCCGTGAATCCCCCAGCGCAACAAGCACGCACAGAATATGCAAATCAGGAATATCAACAACCGGCACCGGTCGCGCGCAATAGTCCCATCGGCATTGGCGTCGGCGCGGTTATCGGCGGTTTGCTGGGTAGTCAGGTAGGCGGTGGTAATGGCCGCACCCTGGCAACGATCGTTGGTGCAGCGGGCGGCGGCTACGTGGGCAACGAGATTGCGAAAAGAAATCCTTAATTGACATCGTCTGCTCACCGGATATCAGTGGGCAGACGATAAAGGTAGTCAGCAGTACCCAACCGACATAAAAGCGCTGCCGGAGGCACATCCGGCAGCGCTTTTATTTATTTTGGCAGTACACGGTATCGATCCCATTGTTTACGCCACTCCGATCCAAATATCGTGTTTGACCCGCTTATCACAGCACATTTTCCAGGCAGAAAAAATAAGCCGCATCGAACAACATTCCATTTATTTCTCAAAAATCTGAATCCGAACTCGATTGATTAACGTATAGCTATAACGTGTGAACAATAATATATTATTCATACACTCTAAATCGAAGCTAACTTCTTATGAACAGAATCGAGACTTAAAATCGGTTGAAAATGACTCTGGCATTACTCTTGCTAGCCGTACCGTGCGTATTGTCGTCGCGTCTCATCAAAGGAACGTTGCGATAGTCTCTTAGCTTGACTCTATTTCAAAAAAACTGCGCTCGCTGTCAATCACTGGTAATAAAGGATTTCCCGATGAGTACCGATGCAAATAAAAATTTCACTCCTTTTCGATTAAAGAGGATGCCGATGGCACTCGCCATTCTTTCAGCATTAGCGCAGCCTGCCTGGAGCGCTGAGGTAGCAGAGCCGGTAGAGGCGGTCATCATCCTGGGCTCGCGTAATAGCCAGATCGGCATCGCGGATGCCGCCAGTGCCGGAGTAGTCACCCAGCAGCAATTAGAGGCGCGCACGGTGTATCGTCCAGGCGAGTTACTGGAAGCCACACCGGGACTGATCGTTAGTCAGCATAGCGGTGAGGGCAAAGCCAATCAGTTTTATCTGCGCGGCATCAATTTGGATCACGGTACTGATTTACGTACGACGATTGACGGTATGCTGGTGAATCAACGCACGCATGCGCACGGTCAGGGTTGGACCGACGTGAATTTTTTAATTCCCGAGCTGGCAACTCGCCTGGAATATAGCAAGGGGCCATTCGAGGCCAAACAGGGAGACTTTGCTTCGGCCGGATCGGTCAACGTCTTGTATGCAAATCGCCTGACTCAGGGAATTGTCAGCGCCGGCATCGGGCAGAATGGCTACGTTCGCACCTTGCTCGCTGACTCTCCTAAGCTGGGCAACGGCAATCTGCTCTATGCGCTGGAGTTATTCCATAATGATGGTCCCTTCGTGCATGGCGATGACTACCGGAAAGTCAACGGCGTGTTGCGTTACAGCGAGGGCAACGACACCGACGGCTTCAACCTCAGTTTGATGGCATATAAAGCGCGCTGGAATGCGACCGATCAAATTCCTCAACGGGCGATCGATACAGGCCTGCTGGCGAACCGTTTCGACGCTATCGACCCCACCGATGGCGGTAGCGCGCATCGCTACAGTCTTTCCGGCGCCTGGCAAAAAACTACCGATACGACTGCGACAAAAATCAATGCCTACCTGGTCAGCAGTCAGCTCGATCTGTATTCGAACTTCACCTATTTTTTAGATAATCCAGTAAACGGCGATCAATTTAATCAGCCAGACAAGCGCATCACGACTGCCATCAATGCAAGTCATAGCTGGAAAACGCCGCTGATGGGACGACCATCCGAGAACACCATCGGAATGCAAATTCAGAACGACAATATCCGGAATGGACTGTACTCGACAAAAAGCCGTCAGCGGCTATCGACCACCAGGGCAGATCATATCGTAGAGAGCAGTTTGGGCTTTTACGCAGAAAATGTAACGCAGTGGAATGATAAATTCAGGAGCGTGGCGGGCATCAGGGAAGATTTCTATCGCGATCAAGTCACTAGTAATCTGGCGGAAAATTCCAATACCGTTTCAGCACATGTACCGAGTCCCAAGTTGAGTTTGGTTTTTGGGCCGTGGCAAAAAACGGAATACTACGTCAACCTGGGCCGTGGATTTCATAGCAATGACGCACGCGGAGCAACCATCGCGGTCAATCCTCGCGATCCGGCTGCCAGGGCTACCCGCGAATCGGCGTTGGTATTGTCGCGCGGCCTGGAAGTCGGCGTCAGAACCGAAGCCATTCCCGGCTTGCAAACCAGCTTGTCGTTGTATCGTCTTGACCTCGATTCAGAATTATTATTCCAGGGCGACGCTGGTACAACACAAGATTCCGGACGCCCTAGCCGCCGCATCGGCTTCGAATTTTCCAACTACTACAAACCGGCGAATTGGTTAACCATCGATGCCGATCTTGCTTTTGCACAGGCGCGATATCGAAATTTCGATCCTGTAGGTGCGCATATTCCCGGTGCCATTGAGGGTGTTGCTTCACTGGCTCTGGCCATCGATCATCTGGGCCGGTATTTTGGCGGCCTGCAATTACGTTACTTCGGACCTCGTCCTTTAATCGAAGATAATTCGGTACGATCCAACAGCACGATCACTCTGAATGGCCGCATCGGCTATAAAATCAATCCTGCCATGCGAGTGGAACTTGAGGGATACAACCTGAGCAACCGCAAGGATGCGGCTATCGATTATGCGTATGTATCGCGACTGCCGGGCGAGCCTGCGGACGGCGTCTTTGACAAGCATTTTCATCCTATCGAGTCACGTTCGTTCCGGATCAATCTGATCGCCAATTTTTAAGTGGCATATTGATTCCGGCATGAATAGCCTTGGCCCACGCTGCCTGATTTTTTAGAGCCTTTGGGTAAAAAGAACGGGTACGCAGCATGTGATAAGTTTGTAGCTACCAGACATTTCCCGTGTCATCATGAGACATCTATTTTAACTATTTTGCCAAGGTGAGACATGCGACGTTTAACAATTTCTGTTGATGAGGCACTGGCAGATGCGTTTGACCAACTGGTCGAGCGCAAGGGCTATTTAAACCGCTCAGAAGCATTTCGCGATCTGGTCCGTAAAGAATTGGGCGAGGCGGAACTCAGTCCGGGCAAAGGAAAATGGTGTGTCGCGACGGTCAGTTATGTCTACGATCACCACGAACGCCAGCTATCCAACCGGCTGACCCAAATGCAGCATGAGCATCACGATATCGCGGTGGCGTCCCAGCATATTCATCTCGACCACGACAATTGTCTTGAGACTGTCATTTTGAAAGGGAAAATTGCGGAGGTGCGCGCCTGTGCCGATGCCATTATTTCCCAGACCGGGGTCCGCTACGGCAACGTGCATCTGGTGCCGGTAGAAATCAAAAAAGAAAAATATATTCAGATTGGCCATACCCACGTCCATCCGCATCGGTAATTTATTTAACCGTTAGGATGGACTGGAGATTTTCTTCAGGCCAACTACAAGCCTGACTGCCTGCGGCGCAACAGCAGATAGACCGCAGGCACCACGAACATGGACAGCAAAGGCGCCGTAATCATACCGCCGACCATCGGTGCGGCGATGCGCTTCATCACTTCCGAACCGGTACCCGCGCCATACATGATGGGCACCAGACCGGCAATGATGACGGCCACGGTCATGGCTTTTGGCCGGACCCTTAAGACAGCCCCCTCGCGTATCGCCTCCAGCAAATCCTGTTCCGTGTTTTTCCCGGCTTTAAGGCGGTCTTCCCATGCGTGTTTCAGGTATAGCAGCATGATGACGCCAAATTCGGCAGACACACCCGCAAGTGCAATGAAACCCACACCGCTGGCGACCGACAGGTGATGGCCGAGCGCCCACAGCAGCCAGATACCGCCAGCCAAGGCAAAGGGCAAGGTCGCCATGATCAATATGGCTTCATCGATGCGCTTAAAGGTCAGGTAGAGCAAGACAAAGATGATGAGCAAGGTCGCCGGCACCACGACTTTCAGCTTGGCGCTGGCGCGCTCCAGGTATTCGAACTGGCCGGACCAGGCAAGCGAATAACCTGCCGGTAATTTCACTTCCCTGGCGACGACCTGCTGCATCTCATGTACCGCTGAACTCAGATCGCGGTCGCGAATATCGACATATACCCAACCTGACAGACGCGCATTCTCACTCTTCAACATAGGTGGGCCGTCATTGATGCGGATACCGGCGACATCACCCAGACGGATTTGTGCGCCACGTTCCGTCAATACCGGCAACTGGCGCAATTTTTCAACTGAATCGCGCAGCTCTCTCGGGTACCGTACATTGATCGGGAAGCGCTGCAAGCCTTCCACTGTTTCACCGATATTGTCGCCGCCTATGGCTGCCGAGACGATGCTTTGTACATCGGCGATATTCAGGCCATACCTGGCCGCAGCGTCGCGCTGAATATCCACGTCGATATAGCGCCCGCCATTGAGCCGCTCTGCCAGTGCCGACGATACGCCCGGCACGTTCTTGACGACCCGCTCAATTGCACCTGTGATGCGGTCAATTTCCTTCAGACTGGGGCCGGCCACCTTGATGCCCACCGGGCTCTTGATCCCGGTTGCCAGCATGTCGATCCGGTTCCTGATCGGCGGCACCCAGATATTCGATAAGCCGGGCACCTGAACGATGCGGTCCAGCTCCTCTATCATTTTGTCGGTAGTCATACCTGCGCGCCATTGCTCACGCGGTTTAAACTGGATCGTGGTTTCAAACATTTCCAGAGGCGCCGGATCAGTCGCCGATTCGGCACGACCCGCTTTACCGAAGACGCTTTGCACCTCCGGCACAGTCTTGATCAGGCGATCGGTTTGCTGCAACAATTCGGCCACCTTACCCGCAGCGATCCCTGGCAGCGCCGACGGCATATACAGCAAATCACCTTCATCAAGCGGCGGCATAAATTCAGCACCGAGGCGCGATATCGGCCATACCGAGACGACAGCGATCAAGGCTGCCAGCACCAGTGTGCCTTTGGGGAAGCGTAATACCAGATCAAGCAAAGGACGATACAAGGCAATCAAAAAGCGGTTCAAGGGATTCTTGTGTTCATCCGGAATCTTGCCGCGTATCAGATAACCCATCAGCACTGGAATCAGGGTCACCGCCAGGCCGGCCGCCGCTGCCATGGCATACGTCTTGGTAAACGCCAGCGGTGCAAATAATCGGCCTTCCTGCGCTTCCAGCGTAAAGACCGGAATAAAGGATAAAACGATGATCAGCAACGAGAAGAACAGGGCAGGCCCGACTTCTGCCGCAGCATCGCCAATCACCTGCCAGTGGGTTGCGCCGTCCAGCCGCTCGCCCGGATGAGCGTGCCTCCAGGCTTCCATATGCTTGTGCGCATTTTCTATCATCACGACCGCCGCATCGACCATCGCACCGACGGCAATCGCAATGCCGCCCAGCGACATGATATTGGCACCGATTCCGCCCTGCCCCTGGTAATGCATGACGGTAAAAGCCATCAGGATACCGATCGGTAAGGTGATGATGGCGACCAGGGCTGAGCGTAAATGAAACAAAAAAATCGCGCATACCACGGCGACGGCAATGAATTCCTCGATCAATTTTTCTTGCAGGTTCTTGACTGCACGCTTGATCAGGTTCGAGCGGTCGTAAGTCGTGACGATCTCGACTCCGGGCGGCAGGCCGTTTTTGAGTTTTTCCAATTTGGCTGTGACTGCAGCGATGGTCTCCAGCGCATTTTTACCGGAGCGCATCACGATCACGCCGCCGGCAACTTCTCCCTCGCCATTCAGGTCGGCAATACCGCGCCGCATTTCGGGACCGGTCTGGACGCGCGCGACATCCCCTAGCCGCACCGATACGCCGGCATCGGTGCTCGTCAATGGGATCTTGCGGAAATCGTCGAGCGACTTCAGGTACCCAGAGGCGCGCACCATGTATTCCGCTTCACCCAATTCGAGTACCGAGCCGCCGGTTTCCTGATTCGCTTTTTGCACCGCCTCGATGATTTTCCCATGCGGGATGTTATAGGCGCGCATTTTGTCTGGATCGAGCTGAATCTGGTACTGGCGCACCATGCCGCCGATGCTGGCGACCTCGGCAACATCGGGCACCGATTTCAGTTCGTATTTCAGGAACCAATCCTGATAGGCGCGCAACTGGGATAAATCCATCTTGCCGCTGCGATCCACCAGCGCATATTCATACACCCATCCGACGCCCGTGGCGTCAGGACCGAGCGAGGCTTTGGCTTGCGGCGGCAGCCGCGACTGCACTTGGTTTAAGTATTCCAAAACGCGCGAACGCGCCCAATACAGATCAGTACCGTCCTCAAACAAGACATACACGAAGGAGTCGCCGAAGAAAGAATAGCCGCGTACCGTCTTCGCGCCGGGCACCGAGAGCATGGTGGTGGTCAGGGGATAAGTAATCTGGTTTTCGACGATCTGCGGCGCCTGGCCCGGGTAGCTGGTACGTATGATGACCTGCACATCCGACAAATCGGGAATCGCGTCCAGCGGCGTGCGGGCCAGGGACCAGATTCCCCAGGCGCTCATCATGAAGCTTGCCAGCAGCACCAGCAGGCGGTTCGCAATCGACCAGCGTATCAGCCGGGCCATCATTTCTTTGCTCCTGCGGGCAGCGCGGATGTCTTTGCTACCCCGGTGCCGGCGAGCGGTGAGATCGAGGTAAGCTGGTAGCTACCGTCCTTGGATTGGCGGAAATCGAATATCACCATATCGCCGACTTCGACATTACGCGGCAAGCCGCCGAGCGGCAGTTTGAATGCCATGGTCATCGCTCCCCACTGCAGCGAGGCGATCGGACCGTGCGACAGCGTTATGTCCTCCTGTTCGATTTTTTCGACCTTGCCGCTAGCGTGATGTGTCATTCCGCCAGCCTGGTCGGCGCCAGCGGCAGGGGTGTCGTCCATCCGGGTCGCAGTCGCTTTCAGGCTGGCTTCTGAGTCAATCAGGAATTGACCGGAAATCACCACTTTCTGACCAGCTTGCAGTCCCTTGCGGATTTCGGTTTGACCGTTGCTCTCGGTGCCAGTCTCGACCTCCACAGGCAGGAAGTGTCCTGCGCTTTGCGCCACCATCACCACCGTGCGGGTGCCGGTCTGAATCACGGCTTCGCTCGGCACCAGCAAGATGTCCGGGCGCGCATCGGTGCTGAAATTCAAGGTGGCAAACATGCCCGGCACCAGTTGACCGGCAGGATTGGCCAGCTCGATCCGCGCTCTCAGCGTACGGGTCGTCATGTCGACCTGCGGCAGGATGGCGTTGATCTTGCCCTTGAATACCGTGCCAGGCAAAGACGGGCTGCGTGCCTCGACCGCATTCCCTATGCGCAGCTGAGCCGCCAGATTTTCTGGAATATCGGCATTCACCCAGATACGGCTCAAGCCGTTGATACGAAACATCGGAGCACCGGCGAGCAGGCTCATGCCTTCGCGCACCGCCAGCTCGGCAACCACGCCGCCAGCCGGTGCGTTAATCGTGATACGCGGATGCAGCTTGCCGCTGCTTTCCACCGCAGCGATTTGCGCATCCGTCATACCGGCCAGCCGCATGCGCTGTCTGGCACCGTCGAGCAAGCGATCGATACCGCTTGCCTGCATACGTTTGACGGTCAGGAATTCCTCTTGCGCAGCCACCCACTCCGGCACATACAGCTCGGCCAGGGCTTGTCCTTTGTTGACCCGATCCAGCGCTGCGCGGACATAGAGTTTTTCGACGAAAGCATTGCTGCGCGCCTGCACCAGCACCAGGTCGCGTTCATCGTAGGCGACGCTGCCCACTGCCGCCACCGCGGCGACAAGCTGGCCGCGGATCACCTCTGCGGTGCGTATGCCGAGGTTCTGTTGCACCCGGGGACTGATACTGACCGCACCCTGATCGGCACCGTCCGCATAGACCGGCACCAGTTGCATATCCATGAAAGGCGACTTGCCCGGCTTGTCGAACTTTTGCGCCGGGACCATAGGGTCATGCCAGTACAGCACCTTCCTGTCGTCTCCTGCACCTGCTGCGGCCTGAGCGCTGGCATCTTTGACGCCGCTGCCCTGCATTCCCTGGCTGATACCGAGCCGGTAAAGTCCGTAGCCGCTGATCCCGACTAATCCGGCCACGGCGATGGCAAGAATAATGTGTTGATTTTTCATGGCATGTCCTGGTGGGCGGAGTGAGTAGCCAGCCTGCCAGCCCCGTCATCCGGAATTAAGAAGTTAAGTTGCGCCCATAAGCGGGCCGTATCGGCTTGCAGTTGCAGGGTTTGCAAACGCAGCTCTATCTCATTGCGACGGGCGCTCAGCAAATCCGTCAGACTGGATTTGCCGCCGCGATAGGCGCCCAGGCTGGCCTGAGTGCGCTCCATTGCGAAGGGAATCAATTCACGTTCGTAGCGGGCGATGCGTTCCAGACCATTCTGCCATTCCTCCATCATCACGCGGGTTTCGGCGATATGCGCTCTCAAGGCATCGTCGCGCTCCGCTTTGGCTTGTTCTGCGGTGGCCAACCTGGCGGAGAGTTCGCGCTCCTGGCGATTCTTTTGATCCCATTGGAACGGCAACGACAGTCCTATCGATAGCATGTTGGAATAAGCGGGACCGCGCTGCTGATAACTGAGCTCCAGCGTCCAGTCGGATTTTTTGTTGGCATCGGCGAGTTTGACATCGGCTTCTGCCATCTCGGCTTGTCTGCTCAATGCCTCAATCTGCGGATGATGAACTAGCGATGCATCCAGTGCGGTCGAATCCAGACGGACGCCATCCATGCGCGGGGGCTCCGCCAGCGGCAGCTCCGCCACGTCGCCGCTCCAGCGCGCCAGCATGGTTTTCGCACTACGGACTTTGCGCTGCATATCGCTGTTGCGGTCGTCCACCATCGCTAAGACACTGCGTGCCGCGAAGATGTCGGCCTGACTGCCGCGACCGGCGCGGTAGCTGCCTTCAGCGGCTTCTATTTCCAGTCTGGCCTGGAGCGCCTGTTCCGCTATGACCGCCGCCATGCGCTCTGCATACAGGCGGGCTAACCAGGCAATGGCTGTGTCACGCTGAATCGCCGCAATGACGACGGCTTTTTCTGCCAGCGATTTATCGGCGGCACGGTCGTAGCGTTCGGCGCGCAACCGACGTTTATCGCCTCTGGTAAATTCTTGCATGATGCCGATCCGGCGCATGGTCATGAAATCACTGGTGAGACTACCGCGATCCGGGCCATTGACAGGTAAATTGTCGATCCCCAGTTTGAGTACGGGATCAGGCAACTGTCCTGCCGCGATGGCCATCTCGCGCGACGCGATTATCGACAGGTCCTGGGCATGCAATTGGCGCGAGCGTGCCACGGCCAGTCGCTGCGCCTCAGCCAAAGTCAGCGGCTTATCTGCTGCCTGCGCATTGAAAAAATGAGTGCCGACGACACTCGCAACGACTGCCGTGCCGACACAATTCATAATAGGGTGAGAAATAAGGCGAGAAATAAGGTAAATACAGCGGCGCGCAGCGATGGACGCGTTGAATGAGAAGAACATAGAACCTCCGGATAACAAGAAACGGCATCGTCGCCTGCAAGGCGCGACGGTGACAAGCAGGTCATCAGAAGCTTAAATACGGAAACAACAGTGGCGGATTGCGATCGGAGGCGAAGTGGTACGCGTCAATGACAGCGCCCGGTCTTGCAGCGATTCAGTCAAATTGGCTGGCTCAATGAGGTCGATCGTCAGCGATATGCCGGCACTGATAAAAGGCGGTACATCGGGCCATTGAGGCTGGTCGGGCGACTGCTTGCTCAAAGGATCGTGCGCATGGGTGTGACAGAGTGCCGGTTGCGCCATATCCTTGGCGGCGCAATCGACCATCGCCATCATGCTGGTGCTGGCGGATGCGCTGGATGCATCGGCTAATTCATGCTTGACACCGGCCATTCCAGGACAGACGTAGGACGCCAGCGCAAACTGCATGAATAACATGCTGACGAGTGCGAGGCATACAGCGATCAATCTGGATCGGCGCTTGAGTTTCACCACAATATGTCTATTTTTTGGCTATGAGTTCAATCAACAGGACTTACGCACAATAACGCAAAGCCTTGGCGCACGGCTGCAAACAATCTAAAAAATGGATCTTGCTCAATATGTTTGCATCGAGGCGCTTGGTTTTATTGCTTGACGTAAGCCTGAATTAAAACACAGATTGGCCTACGCGGCTTGTTCATCCGGTGATTTGGGCACAGTTAAACCTTCTGCAATCGCCACCCGCAGAAAAGCGTCTTCCAGTATGACTCTGGCATGCCCGGCAGCATGCTGCAGATCCAGGTGAAGTGCCGCATCGTCGGGACCGCGGTTCGCACATTCGGCGCTGTAGCGTTCAAAGGCGCTCATACTCAAGAGCAACTCGACCAGATGGCGCGGACATTCGCAATACACCGTGTTGGATGCGTTGGTCAGCGCAATCAGTTCTTGTTCGGCGAAACGCGGCGGCGCTGGATTACCCGCCAAAGATACAGGGATCGAGGCCGCCAGCTTCGACTCAATCGAAGGAATGCGCAGCAGTGCACGGCACAGGGCTTCGGTTTCAACCGAATCCGAGGGCGCCCGGGCAACTTCATAGCCAGCCAGACGCAAGCGCCGTATCACCGCGCTGGGCGCAAATCGATACAGGACGATGACCTGGGTCGCGCCACAGGCATTTTTGACACTGGCAATCGCCTCCTGCGATGCCTCGTTCAGAATCGGAAATTCAGTCACCAGAATATCCGCATCGACCCGCCGCGCCGGGTTGGTCGCATCGGTCAGATTCACGTAACGCTCCACTACGATCAGGGCGCTGTCATGCAAGGTATTCTCAAACTGGCGCGAGGACAACAAAGGGCCGACCAGCACAACGCGCGAGGCGCGGGCCGCGACCACACTGGCATCACGCGGCGCTTCCAGCGTTTTAGTGGCGCTGCGCATCGCAATCAGGGCATCGGTTGACATGGTGGCGATGGAACCGATCGGATGCCCCATATCGACCAATTGCTTGATCAAGGCTAAACGCCGTATCTCGGCAGAGGAATACAGACGCTGTCCGCTTGAGCTCATGCTCGGCCCGACGACTTTGTAGCGCCGTTCCCAGACCCTTAAAGTCTCTACCGGTACGCCTGCGAGCCGGGCGGCGACACCGCTGCGGTAAGTTGGTGTATGCGGGTCACTTGCAAGATTTGTCGTGGACATCATCATTCCTCTTTAAGTTTAAGCTGTTCAAACCATCAAAATGAAATACGTTTGAACCGCTTTATATCATATTTTACGATTCATTGACTGGACACATTCAATTAATCCGCCTAAATTATAAGCACAATTTGATTTTTTTAAATTTAGCGGTTCAAAGCCAAAACAAAAATTGTTTTGACTGAAGTGTTATCGACAGCAAAATTTCCGGCTCCCGCCACTATCCATCAGCTAACCAAGGAAACATCATGACTTCCCGTAGACAATTTATACTCACCAGCCTTCCCTCCGCCGCCGTGCTACTAAGCGGTGCATCCATCGCGACCGCCCAAGCTGCCAGGCTGGAAGAAAGCGACCCGATCGCCGTTGCCTTGGGTTACAAACATGATGCAGGCAAGGTGGATACAAAAAAATATGCGGCATTTGCTGCCGGGCATAATTGCGCCAATTGCCAGCTTTTCCAAGGTAAACCCGCTGATGCCTGGGGTGTCTGCGGCGCAGTCGGCGGCAAGCAAGTGAATGCCAAAGGCTGGTGCAGTGCCTGGAATAAAAAAGCCTGAGATGGGATCAGTTCCGATCAGCTTACCCTCTTTTGAAGCCGGTGGCGTCGCGGTCGTCATCGGCGCAAGCGGCGGCATCGGCCAGGCTTTACTGGCCGCACTGAAGGACTCGGCTGCATTTGAGCAGGTAATCGGACTGAGTCGCCACAGCATCCCGGCGCTCGATTTGCTGGACGAATCGCAGATTAAACACTGCGCCGAGTATATTGCTCAGCTGGGTACGCCTCGCCTGATTATCGATGCCACCGGCGTGCTGCACAATGAACGCCTGCAGCCAGAAAAAAGTTTGCAGCAAATCGATGCCGCGCAAATGAGGGAATCGTTTGCAGTAAATGCAATTGGCCCGGCTCTTTTGATGAAATATTTTTTGCCGCGCCTGCCACGCGAAGGCAAAGCGGTATTTGCCAGCCTGTCCGCCAAAGTCGGCAGTATTGGCGACAATCAGCTGGGTGGATGGTATAGCTATAGAGCATCGAAAGCCGCCCTGAACCAGCTGATTCACACTGCCGCAATTGAACTGCGCCGTCGCCAGCCCGACGCGATTTGCGTGGCGCTGCATCCGGGTACGGTACAGACACGTCTATCGTCCGCATTCAGTAAATCCGGGCTGGAAGTACAAACCCCGGAAATCGCTGCAGCACGCTTGCTAGCCGTGGTTGAGCAGTTGCTACCGGCGCATTCTGGGGGATTCTTCAACCATCATGGTGAGTCTTTGCCCTGGTAAAGCGGTAGCGTCCTGAATCTCAGGTGCCGCATAGATCAACCGCCCGGCCGATCTATGCATCTAAGTCGGCACCGGCTGATGGCAAATACCCTGGCCCTTTTGCAAAGGCCGGGCGTATTTATTTTTTAACGCTCATCTGGTTAGTGACCTTTTGCACACCCTCAATACCCTTGGTGACTTCAGTCGCGCGTACGATCTGCGTCTCGCTATCGGCAAAGCCGCTGAGCTGCACATCGCCTTTGCTGGTGACCACGCCGATGTCAAAGCTTTTCACGGCAGAATCGGCGAGCAGGGCCGATTTCACTTTTGCGGTGATCACGCCATCGTCAATTTTGTTGCCGATGGTTCTGGAACTGGGTTTGAGCACCAACTTGTTATCGACATTGGTGACGCCCTCGACTGCGCGAGTGACCGCAATGCTCTTGTCGATCTGCGCCTGGTTATCGACGAAGCCGCTCAACATGACTTCGCCTTTACGCACTGCCACCTTGATGTCGTAACCTTTGATATCCTCATTGGACATCAATGCGGACGATACCTTGGCACTGACCACCGTGTCGTCAATCTGAGTGCCGACCGTAATCGATGGCGCGGAAGGCCCTGCAATATCGGTCGGCTTGTTGCAGCCAGCCAGCAGCACCAATAAGGCGCCAGCGGCACCGAAAAAGATTCCCGTATTTAATTTTCTCATCGCAGTGTGTCCATTCTTGATTAGGTAAGTAACTGAGGCAAACCGGGTACATTTAAACCTCTTCGCAGGCAATCGATCGCAGATCGCCGCGATGAGCGTCAGTAACGCCCCCCAGGATTGAGCTTGCAGTAATGATCGCCGCTTTAACTATGGCACTCTGTGCGCTAACGTACTTACTGGCAAAAATAGTTAAGGCATGCTCAACTGACCGAACCACCATGACCGCTTCTCCAGCGGGTACAACAAGCGCTATGCGCAAGCCCATTTTCTATGACGCGCTATTTTCTACGACCTCTGCAGCAGTTAAACTCCGCGACACGCGCACTGCGCGACCTGGTCTTTCTGTTGCCGTTTTCGATCAAACTGATGTGCATCGTGATTGGTCGGGCGGTGCAGGAATGGATACATCACCGCGCTGCCAGCAAAGGGGCGGCGCTGGCCTTTTACACCTTGTTTTCGATGGCGCCAATCCTGGTGCTGGTGCTGGCGATTGCCGGTTTTTTTTATGGGCAGCAAGCGGCTCAAGGCGAAATTTTCAATCAACTGCAAGGATTGGTAGGACGCAGCGGCGCCGAAGCGATTCAACTTTTATTGGCCGGCGCGCGCAATCCGGAAGAAGGCCGGATGGCGACCATGCTGGCCACGCTATTGCTGCTGGTCGGCGCCACTAGCGTATTTGCAGAATTAAAAAAGAGCCTGGACGAAATCTGGCAAGTCCCAAAACTACGACAACCGGGCATCTGGAGGTTGATCCGCACGCGATTGCTGTCGTTCGGCTTGATACTGGTGCTGGCTTTTCTGATGCTGGTGTCTTTGATCGTCAGTGCCGCGCTGGTGTTTCTGGAACATTATTGGAGCGGCATTCAGATCAATGTCGCGCTGATCCTGATACCGATCTCGTCGCTCATCAGCTTCGTGGTAATCGCCTCCCTGTTTGCAGTGATTTTTAAAATGCTGCCGCAAATACGTTTGTCGTGGCGCGATGTCTGGGTAGGCGCGCTGGGGACGGCAGCGCTGTTCTCCATCGGCAAATATGGTATCGGCCTGTACATCGGCAACAGTGGCGTAGCGAATAGTTTCGGTGCGGCAGGATCGATGATCGCTCTTTTATTATGGGTGTATTACTCTGCACAAATTTTCTTGCTGGGTGCAGAATTCACGCGCCAATATGCCCTGGTGTTTGGCAGTTTGCAAGACACGACCCGGCAAGCCACCTGCAACTTGCCGTGACCGCATGCGCTGAAATCGACGCGAAAACTCTCCGTCAATGCCAACAATTCTGACGATTAACGGCCCCGGCATTGCGATAATGTCGGATTGCATTTAGCTCCGCAACTCAGTGACCGCTACCTCGACCTGATGATCATGCAGATCGTTCGCCATCTGGAGTAATGGCGATGCCTGTATCACGCCGTCTATCGATATCGCAACCGCTTTCCGCTCACCGTAGGTCTGCGTGACATGAATATGATAAGTGGTATCGCGGTAACGATAATGCAGTGTGAATTGATTCCAGTCTGCCGACAGGCAAGGCTGGATCCGCAGCTGATCGCCTTCCAGCGTGAGTCCCAATAAAGATTCCAGAATGAAGCGATACATCCAGCCGGACGATCCGGTGTACCAGGTCCAGCCGCCGCGCCCGATATGCGGACTGACACCGTACACATCCGCCGCCACGACATAAGGCTCGACCTTATAGCGGGCCACTTCGACTGGCGTGCGCGCATGATTGAGCGGATTAATCATGTCGAATAATTCCCAGGCGCGCTGGCTGTCGCCTAATTTTGCAAATGCCATGGCAGTCCAGATCGCCGCATGCGTATATTGCCCGCCGTTTTCCCTCACCCCTGGTACATAGCCCCGGATGTAACCGGGATTCTGGTCGGAATGATCAAACGGTGGATCGAGCAACTGTACCAGCGCGTCCTTACGGCGCACCAGGCGCTGATCGACTGCCAGCATCGCCGTGCGTGCACGGACAGCATCACCGGCCCCTGACAACACCGCCCAGCTTTGCGAAATTGAATCGATCTGACATTCTTCATTGCTGGCGGAGCCCAAAGGCGTGCCGTCATCGAAATAGGCGCGCCGGTACCAGCCGCCATCCCAGGCATGCTGCTCGATATTGCGCTGTAGGGTCGTCGCTTCGAGCCGGCAACGTTCTGAAAATACCGGATCATCGCGCTGCGCCGCCAGTTCTGAGAAACGCATCAGCACCTGGTACAAGAAGAAAGCCAGCCAGACACTTTCACCCTTGCCTTCAGAGCCGACTTTATCCATGCCATCGTTCCAGTCGCAGGAACCGATCAAGGGCAGGCCGTGTACGCCATAGCGCAAGCCATGCGCTATGGCGCGCGCACAATGCTGGTACAGGGTTGCGGTTTCGTTCGATTGACCGGGCAAATCGTAATAGGAATCTTCGTCGAAATTAACCTGGCGTCCCTCAAGAAACGTGATTTTTTCATCCAGGATCTGGTAGTCGTGTGTGCTCGTCACATATCGGCAAGTCGCCAGCGGTAGCCATAAATAATCATCCGAACAATGCGTGCGTACGCCGCGATTGGTCGGCGGATGCCACCAGTGCTGCACATCGCCCTCCACAAATTGATGAGCCGCACACAACACCAGATGTTCACGCGCGAGCTGCGGTTGCGTATGGATCAGCGCCATCACATCCTGCAATTGATCACGGAATCCGAAAGCGCCGCCCGATTGATAAAAGCCGCTGCGTCCCCATAAGCGGCAAGCAAGCGTCTGGTACATCAGCCAGCCATTGCTGAGGATGTTGAGAGAGATATCGGGGGTTTCTACCTGCACCGCACCCAAGGCGGTATTCCAGTATTGCTTGACGGCTGCGAGCGCCTCGCCTGCTGCCATCGTTCCGCGGTAGCGCCGTATCAGGTTGCTGACATCGGCGCTGCGTTGCCCGGCGGTACCCAGCATAAAGATCATTTCACGCTGTTCGCCGTCGGCCAGGTCAAATGGAATCTGGATCGCAGCGCAGGGATCTAAACCCGCGCCCAGCTTGCCGGACAAGCGGGTACGGCTCATCGCGGCGGGATGTTGCAGGCTACCGTTACGGCCGATAAATTCGGTACGATCGCCGCTCATGCTCAGCGCCATTCCATCGGAATAAAAGAAAGCGGTGCGGTCGCAAAATTCGGCGTTATAGGAATTTCTGGCAAAGATCGCGCCGGTCGCCGGATCGGCTTCGGTCACGATATGCATGACTGATTTTTGCCGTACATCGCCTAACACCCACTCGACGTAGCCGGTCGCCGATAACAGGCGGGTAGCGCCGGAATCATTCCGCACTTTGAGCACGGAAAATTTAATGGCATCATCCAGCGCGACATACACCGTGAGTTCCGACTTGATGCCATCTTCTATATGTTCGAACACGCTGTAGCCAAAGCCGTGACGGGTGACATAGGCGCCCTGACCGCAACTGGGCAAGGGCGTCGGCGACCAGAAATGACCGCTTTCTTCATCGCGCAAATAAAATACCTCGCCGCCCGCATCCGATACCGGATCGTTAGACCATGGCGTTAAACGGAATTCATGCGCATTTTCACCCCAGGTATAGGATTGTCCGCTTTCAGAAATCACCGTGCCAAAATGCGCATTGGCCAGCACATTGACCCACGGTGCCGGGGTGGTCTTTTCTGCCGACGTGTTGATCACATACTCGCGTCCATCCGGCGAAAATCCGCCGATACCGTTAAACAAGAGCAGGTCGTTGCGGGCAATCGACGATGCAAAAGGAGCGAAAAGCGCTGCCGGCTGTTTGCTGAGTGTCAGCAAGGGCATACGCACTTCGACCTGTCCGCGGCGGTTAATCTGTTCAGCCAAAGTACCCCGGGCATCGGACAAAATAGCCCTTGCCACGGATTGCAGCAGGATCCTGTCCTCATTCGGTATCTGGTCTGCCAGCCGGACAAAAATCCCGCCGGGTCGCTCCATTGCGTGCGCCTCAATCCCGGAGGCAACCAGGCCCATGATCTGTTCTTGCAAAATTTGCCGGTAACCCGCCCTGTCCTCATTCCAGATCACCAGATCAACCGCCAGGCCTTTCATGCGCCAATACGCGTGCGCCTGTACCATCTGACGGACCAATTCAATATTCTCGGCGGCGCTGATCTGTAGCAAGACTATCGGCAAGTCGCCGGAAATTGCATAACTCCACAGACCCGATTGACCGCGCCGATTTTTAACCAGGATGCTGGCCTCGGCCCGTAGCAAGGCATTCGAATAAATCACGGAATTGGCCAGCCGGCCATATAACTGCGCGTCGGCCTCACTGGCATTCAACTGGCGCAACACCACATGGCTGTGCGTCCATGCCAGCTCAAATACCCGGTCCGCCAAATGCATATCCTGGTATTTATCAATCAGGCCAAGCACCTGGGCCCGGGTTTCCGCTACCCCCGTCACCATATCGATGATGACGGTCTGTTCCGGCGCCAGCGTGATCTGATGGCGGATCGCCACGATAGGATCCAGCACCGACCCCTGATTGCCGGACAGGGTTTTATCCGTCATTGCCAGCGGCGCTCGGGCTGTATTGCCGCGGCCGATAAACGCCATGCGGTCGGTTTCATAAGAACTGGCCTGGCTCTGCGCGCCATGCACCACCATCAGATGGAACATCGACGGCGTAAAGTCATTCTCAGAGCGCGGACGACGACTGCAGAGAATCGCACTCTCCTGCGGCAAGATTTCGGTTTGTACGAACAGATTGCTAAATGCCGGATGCATGGTATCTGCCGCCGCCGGTGCCAGGACGACCTCGGCATAGCTGGTCACATCGATGGTCTTGGCAATCCGTGAGCGATTCGTGATGCGCGTGCGCCGCAACTCGATATCGTCTTCCGGCGAGACGACGATCGTGGTGTAGGTATCAAGGCCGTTATCGCGCCGCCGGAATTCTGCCCGCCCTTCAGAAAAAATGACTTCGTACGCTTTGGATGGTTTTAAAGTAGGTTGATGGGCAGCAGACCAGAAGCTGCCGTCCAACAAATCGCGTACGTAGCAAAAACTGCCCCAGTTATCGCAGGTGCTATCCTCGCGCCAGCGTGTGATCGCCAGATCGCGCCAGCGGCTGTAGCTGCCGCCATTATTGGTCACCATCATATGATAGCGGCCGTTGGATAGCAGTTGAACTTCCGGTATCCGCAGATCCGTTTTGGTGATGATGCGCATCGGCATCTCCTGCTCACCGGCGGCAGAGCGGATATCCGCCAGCTCGGTGGTATTCGAATAAAACGCGCTCGGTTTTGGAATCCGCTCTTTGAGCAGTAGCAGCGTCGCCTGGAACAAGGGATCGGACTCGAAGCGCCTTTGCATAGGACGGTCTGACAACACATAGGCGAGCGACAATAAGCTCATGCCCTGATGATGTGCCATATATGACCGGATCAAGGCCTGGGTCTGTCCGCGCGGCAGCCGCGATGGGGTGTAATCAATCGCCTCATACATACCGAAGTCGCCTTCAACACCTTCGTTCGCCAGGCGTTGCAAGTTCTCGCAGGCCTGCTCCGGCGCCACCATCAAGGCCAGCATGGAGGCATAAGGCGCCACCACCAGATCGTCTCCCAGGCCACGTTTCAAGCCAAGCCCGGGAACCCCGAAGGCGCGGTATTGATAATTCAGGCTGGCATCGAATGCGTGATAGCCGGATTCGGAAATGCCCCATGGCACAGCGCGTTGCGCACCGTATTCGATCTGACGCTGCACCACCGATTTATAGGTTTGGTCAAGCAAGGTATCGTCATAATTCGGCATCACCAATAACGGCATCAGATACTCAAACATGGAGCCGCTCCATGACAATAAAATAGGCTCGCCGCCCGCCAGAGTCAGTTGACGTCCCAGAGCAAACCAGGTCTCCTGCGGCAATTGTCCCTGCGCGATGGCGACAAAGCTGCACAAGCGCGCCTCAGATGCCAGCAAATCGTAACAACCCGTGTCCAGCCGACGATCCGTCACGTTATAGCCGATGGCTAACAAGTGCGTGGTTGGCTCATAAAGAAAGCCGTATTCCATGCGGGCGAACTCAACCGACCGGAGTGCCAGTTGCTGAATCTGGGCGATACGCTCGGTAGCGCGCAAGCTGGCTTTTGCCACCACCTCTGCGAGTCGCGCCCATACCGCCGGATCACCAGCTTGCGTCGTACCGTAGCCCGTCATGCGGGCGATCACGGGCGGTATCTCTACATCGAATCTGGCTAACTCGCTCAAGGTCGGGATCCTCGTCAATGCCGCAATGTCGCTACACACCGGCATCAATTGCGGCTCAGTGAGCCAAGGCGCCAGAAACAGCAAATCATCCCGTGTGTCGGCACACTGGCGCACCAGTGCATGGGCCCACCTTACCTGCTGCTGTTTTTTCTCCGGCGCTATCGCGCTATCGGCGGCCAACCCGCTCTGCCGCTCGATCTGATCCAGAAGATCGAGGGCCTTACGCTCCAATAAATCGAGATTCGCAATAGCGGCATACAGGCTATTTGGCGAACCGGTACAAGCATCGTCTAAATACTGGTGGAAAGCCTGCATTTCTTTGGAAGGATGCACGTCCGCAGCGTCCAGCAATACCTGAAAAGTATGCGCAAGTCCCTGAAATACCGCGGGCGATACGATGGGCTGATCCGCTAGCTGCAGCAGACCTACCTTCAAGGTCATCAGATGCCCGGCCAGATTGCCGCTATCTACCGTCGACACATACATGGGATGCAAGGGCTGCAGCGTGGTCGTGTCGTACCAGTTATAGAAATGCCCTTGATAACGCTCAAGCAAGGCCATGCTCGCCAAGGTTTTGTCGGTACGGTACAGCAATTGACTCATCGGGATATAGGCAAAATCATAGGCAGATAAATTGGCCAATAATGCCAGGCCGATGTTGGTCGGGGAGGTTCGGTGCGCCACCACCGCGACCGGATGTTCCTGCATATTATCGGGCGGCAGCCAATGATCTTGCGGACCAACATAGGTATCGAAGAAGGCCCAGGTTTTACGCGCCAAACGATGTAAAAAAACCAGATGCTCGGGGCGCAGCTCCGAGGTTTTTTTATCCACAGGCCGACTGACCCACCATGCAATGACCGGCGAAACCAGCCACAGCAATAAGAACGGGAAGGCGACCGGCAATGCAGAGGGACGAATAAAAAACAGGGCGGCCAGCAAACCCAGCGCAAAAAACGGCGCACGCCACATACTGCGCACGGACTGCATCAGGCCGCTATCCATTTGTTGATTCGCTTCGCTGGACGGTTTCCACTCCAGCATGCGCTGATGAGAAATCGTCATGCGCCACAGCGTGCGGACGATCGCATCCAGGCTATACCAGGCTTCATACGGAAGAAACGCTAAATTCAGCACCACCTGCATCAGGTGTCGCTCGGTGCTGCGTAGCGCGACCAGCAGATGTTGACTGACCAGTACCTCCCGCGATTTATTCGCGAGTCCCCACAAAGACGCTGCCAGCGAAGGAAGAAACAGGATAATCAGAACGGCGGCGCTGCCGACCCAGGCCGAAGGCAAGCAAAACCACGCAAACAGCAGTAACAGGATCAATACAGGGGAGATCAGGCTGCGCCGTAAATTATCTAGAATTTTCCAGCGCGACAGCATCGATAAGGGGTTAATGCGCTTACGCGGGCGCGTCCTGGTCGATGGACTGCTGCCTGAAACAGGCATTGAACCCGCCGCACTTTTTTCTACCGCGGGAATCTTTGGCAACAACCAGCTGAGGATCTGCCAGTCCCCACGGATCCAGCGGTGGCGGCGACTGACATCTGCGCTATAGCGTGACGGATATTCCTCATGCAACTGGATATCGCTGATCAAACCGGAGCGTGCATAGCATCCCTCAAGTAAATCGTGACTCAGGATACGGTTTTCCGGTAGCTGCGCATTTAATGCCAGCTCAAAAGCATCAATATCATAGATGCCTTTACCGATAAATGACCCCTCCTGAAACAGATCCTGATACACATCGGAAACGGAGCGTGTATAGGGATCGATGCCCGCTTCTCCGCCGCAGAGTTTTTCATACCATGAGGCATTGGCAGTCGGCAGGCTGGACACAACACGCGGTTGTAAAATGCCATAGCCTTCAATCACCCGCTGCCTGTTTTCATCGTACACAGCCTGGTTCAGGGGATGCGCAATCGTCGCAATGAACAGCCGGGCAGAATCGCGCGGTAATTGGGTGTCAGAATCCAGGGTGATGACATATTTAATGTCCGACAGCAAGGCGATGTTGCCGACAATATGGGAAAATAAGGGCTGCGTGCTGCCGCGCAAAAAAGCATTCAAATCGGATAATTTGCCGCGTTTGCGTTCATAACCCATCCAGGATTTTTCTTGCGGATTCCAGCGTCGCGGACGATGCATCAGAAAGAACGGACTATGGGCATCATTGCCGTAAGTCCGGTTCAGTTGGGTAATCGCCGCTGCGGCTAAATCGATCAGGGCCCGATCCGCGGGAGTGGTCTCGGTCGCCGCATCGGCAAAATCGGTGAGCAAACAAAAAAATAAATTGGGGTCGCGATTCGCTAAAAATCTTACTTCCAATGCCTCAATCAGGCTGTCTATGGTCTGCTCATGCAGCAACATGGTCGGCACGACCACGATGCTGCGAGCCGTAGCCGGAATACCCGATGAAAAATCCATGCGCGGCAAGGGATTCGGTGTGGCCATTAAGGTGGCAAACCAATTGACCAGGGCCAGCGCCAGCTGACTGCCGGCAAAAAAAGCCAAGATGCCGGACACCGCCAAAAGCAGATCGCGCAATCCGTCGTCGTACGATTTTTTAAGCACAACAAGAGTGAATAAAGCGGTCAACGCAAAAATCGCGCTCAGATAAAAATCGGGTAAGGCGTGTTTGTTTTTTTTGATTATTTTTTTAAAAAACCCGTACCGGACATCGATCGCTTGCTCCAATGCGGGCAATCCCTGGCCGATCAGGAAATACCCGATATGCGCTGTCCTGGGCTGAACAGGCGCAGCGGCATCAGCGCTGGGCGGCCCAGTAAATAAGCCGCCCGCAGCATCGGTTTGCCGGTCAGCTTCAATAGTTTCGCGGTGCGGTGTTGACAGCAACAATGCCTGCTCCGCCACCTCGACTTCGGTGAGCGCCGCATGTTTCGCCAGATTTTCTATGACATGACGGTAGCGATCTCTGGTAGCAAAATCCATATTGCTGTAGATGGCGGTATGGTCGCGTCGTAATACCTGCTCGACATAACTCATGGTCTCGACAAAATCACGCCAATCCATCGCGCCTAAAAATCGAAGACTACCGATGCTATTGCTGATAGAAACCTGGTCCGCCGCCTGCTGCTGGGTCTCTAGCTGCACTAACTGCTCAATTGTCACACCGGTTTCGGACAGGCGTTGCGCGACCCAGGTCAGCGGCAACGTCAACGCCGGACTTTGTCCTTGCAGGCGACGGGCCACTTCGGCGACGAACGAGCTATCCAATAGTGGCTCGGCGCGTGCCATATCTGCTACCAGCAAAATCAGGTTTCCCGGCTCTTTATCGGCAGCATCAATTAATTCGTCAGCCCAGGCATTCGCCAGATTGCGGTGTATACGACCGGTTGCAATCCGCGTCGCGACGCGCCGCAAGTTTTCGATCAGGGCCAGGCGCAGCATGATAGGAATGGCCCACAACTCACCCAGGCGCAGCACGGTGATTTGCTGGTAGGCAGTCACAAAACGGCTCAGGCCCTCCGGATCTACCCGGCCATCGCCATGCGAGATGGTTTCTAAGGCGATGTCATATACTCGCGGCTTGCCGGTTGACGGACCGTTTGTCAGGCGCGGCAATTCCTTGCTATAGCCTTTCGGCAAATGTTGTTTTGCAATACGGATCTGTTCTTCGATTAAATAGAAATTATCGAGCAGCCATTCGGCTGCCGGCGTAATCTGACGATTCTCCCGCAAGGCGGCGGTCAGCGCGGCACACGCATCGATCAATGCGACTTCATTTGCCGCCAGCCGGGGCAACAACTGATCGGCTGATTTATCGATACCAATCTTATGCCGGCCCGCCAGCACCCGGCCGTGCATCTCCATTTGCGCCACACTAAATAATTCGGATTTTAGTGGCGGTAGCTGCTGCTCATCATCTGAATAAGATCGGGATGCACTGCTTATTTTTATCATGGCGCTTTAACGTTGAAGGACTCTGCGTAACTACCCGAATAAATCGGGAACCGTAAGCGACTGCCTACGATCAGCCGCGCAAGGTCGACATTGATAGGGTATCCGGTGCTGTTCTGCTGAATTCACGCGCACTCTTTGACCTGATCAGGCGAGTAATCCGGCGATACCCTGTTATAGACGAGAGACAGTAATTACTCGGTGCGTCAACGCACACAGCATGACCGATGCAGGCGAGAAAAAGCCATCCGTATCGTCTGTAGCCACAATCAAATGAAATGCGCTGACCACAACTTATTTTGATAACGTACGTTATCGTACAGACCATATTTTGCAGTGCTCATAATCTCACTGTGCTGACGCTTAGCGCAGTTCATCTTCGGTGCCGCAATGCAAGATTGTTTGCATTGGTGCCAGTTGATACACACCGAATATTGTTTAAGTAGGATGTGGTGTGATTCGGCTGATCTTGAAGGTGGTATTTGCAATCTGTCTTTCATCTAAGGAAAAGATTATGAACAAAGACCAAATCAAAGGTGTTGCTAAAGATATGTCCGGTAAGATTCAAGAACGTGCCGGCAAACTGGTCGGCAATCGTGAACAGGAAGTGAAAGGCCAGTTAAAACAGGCGCATGGGAAAGCAGAGAAAAAAATAGGGGACGCGAAAGAAATCATCAAGGATGCGATTAAGAAACATTAGCACCTTAGGGTCTGCCAAGATCCAAACCTCTCGACTTGAATTTTGGCAGACCTTATTTTTTCGCACCTAATCCTGGTGGACGCAATACCCTGCCGAAAACCAGTACATCTCACCGCAGTAAAATCGACACAGCGGAAAAATTCCAGCGTAATCCGCGCTACGGTTGTCGATGCATAAAACAGCTTCCAAAACGAAACCGCACGCCGGGTGCGCCTGCTGGCCGGAAATGCCTTTGGAAGCCGCATCCAGCCTACGAATTCAATTCGCACTGCGACTAACAACTGATCGTTGTGCGTGAATCCCGTCTCAATGCTGGTGACAGCGAACACCGCTGATCTCGCGCAGAATCCGGTAGCATTCGCAAGACACCGCCTCTAATCCCGGTTCATCCAGAATCTGGATCTCACCCCTCGAATACCTGATCAGGCCTTGGCGCTGCAAAGCGACTGCCGCTTTGGTGACGCCGACCCGGCGTACCCCGAGGGAGCTGGCAATAAACTCATGCGTTAGATGGAATTGCGTTGAATTCAAATGATCCCTGGTCGTCAATAAATATCTTGCCAGGCGGGCTTCCAGCAGATGGAATTTGCTACAGGCCGCGATCTGTATGGTCTGGGCTAAAAATTGATTGATGTATTCAAACAGCGCTAATTGGATTTTCGGATTCTTCTGAATTTCTAGCTGTAGAAGCACTGCGCTGATTTTGATCGCGTTACCCGATTTTTGTACGATCGCTCTCAGGTGACTGGTATGGTGGCTGCCGTTGTTGCCTGGCATTGCCGTCACGCCCACCAGGCCGTCTCTGCCCACCAATCCTAATTCATGGCTTGAGTTGGGATTCGACTGGTCAGACAAACAAACCAGGCTGTCTTCCGGAAAATAGACCGTGGTAATTTCTTCCCCGGCATCATGAAGTACCTGCCCGGCTATCAGGGCGATCCGGTCCTGATCGAAGATCAGTTCATTCAGGCCCAACTGCGACAAGCGGGCAAATAGCGTATTGGAGGACGGTGGTCGGACCAGCCTGTTCATCAAATTCTCCTGATAAGTTGCGCACAACGATTTTCGTTGAGGCTCACTCAATATAAATTCAGGATACTTACTGTGGATTGATATGTATGTACGATGACGAACTAAGTACGCAATAAGAAATCAAAACGCAAAGCAGCCGGCCAGCTCAATGGATCGCAGTGCCGACAATACCTTGATCAAGTAGCGCAGTAAATTGATCGGCGGCCAATGGGTAACTAAATATATAGCCTTGCCCCTCTTCGCAATGCTGCTCTTTTAAAAATTGTAATTGCGCCTGCTCTTCCACCCCCTCGGCAATGACTTTTTGTTTGAGACTATTCCCCATGGCAATCACGGCGCTGGCAATGATCCCATTGCCTTTTACCGAGCCGATATCCTGCACAAAGGATTTATCAATTTTGAGGACATCGATCGGAAATTGATTCAGATAGCTCAGGCTGGAATAGCCGGTGCCAAAATCATCGATCGCCAGCAGCACGCCCATCTGCTTGAGTTGCTTCAAGATGGCGACACTCGATTCGGCCTCGCGCATCAAGACACTTTCGGTAATTTCTAATTGCAGACTCTCGGGTTTCAGCCCGGTTTCCAGCAAGATAGCGCGGACTTCTTCGATAAAATCATGACGCCGGAATTCGAGGGCAGAAATATTGACCGCAATCGATCCGGGCTGCAAGCCAGCCTCTTCCCAGTGCTTGTTTTGCAGACAGGCTTCCCGCAATACCCACCGGCCTATGGGGACAATCAACCCAGACTCTTCGGCGATGGCAATGAAGCGACCCGGCGGCACGATGCCCCACTTGGGATGGATCCAGCGCAACAAGGCTTCGGACCCGGTGATGGCGCCCGTGATCAGGTTGATCTTGGCCTGATAATGCAATATAAATTCCCGTCGCTCCAGGGCAAAACGCAAATTGGCCTCGATCACCTGCCGCTCTACGGCCCGGATATTCATCTCGTTTTTAAAGAACTGGAAATTATTTCGCCCCTTCTCCTTGGCCTGGTACATTGCGGTATCGGCGTTTTTGATGAGCGTCTCTGCATCCAGTCCATCTGCCGGATAGATACTGATACCGATACTCGTTGTGACATGTAATTCGTTTTTTGCGATCGAATGAGCCGCGCCCATTGCAGCGAGAATTTTTTCCGCCGTGAGTGAGGCATAAGCGCCGCCCTGATCCTCGGTCAACAGGATGACGAACTCATCGCCGCCTTGCCGGCTCACCGTGTCGGAACTGCGGACACAACTGGTTAAACGCTTGGCAACGGATTGCAATAACTTATCGCCGGCAGCATGACCGAGCGAGTCATTGATATGTTTAAAATGATCCAGGTCCAAAAACAGTAAAGCGATCTGGCTGTTGCGGCGCTTGGCCAGGCCAATCGCCTGTTCAATGCGATCGGTCAGCAATACCCGGTTCGGTAAGTTGGTCAGGAAATCATGCTGGGCCAGATGCGCCATCTTGACCGCCATCGCTTGCGAGGCAGTGATGTCATGGAACACGATCACCGCACCGACCATGCGACCTGCCGAATCATGGATAGGGGCGGTAGAATCTTCGATAGCGACCTCGCTGCCGTCGCGCCTGAGCAATACAGTTCCGGATACCAGGGAGGTCGGCTTACCCTGCGTTAACACGACCTTCACCGGATTGGTTTCGGTTTTTTGAGAGTCGCCGTTCAGCAAGGTCATCACTTCGCTGATCGGATGTCCGCGCGCCTCGGCGCGCGACCATAAGGTCATACGCTCCGCAGCGCCGTTCATATAATCCACATTGCCGGCCAGATCGGTACCGATGACGGCGTCGCTGATGGAGTTAAGGGTAATTTCTGCTCTGGCTTTATGGATATACAGGCGCTCTTCCACCGCTTTGCGCTGAATCACATTACGCAAGGATTGCGGCACCAGATAACTGCCGAAATGCCCCTTCGACAGATAACCTTGCGAGCCATGCTGTACCGCTTCCCGTCCCAAGACTTCATCGTCTTCTGAATTCAGCGTCAGGATCGGTACATAAGGCACCGCAGAAAAGAGGCGATGGAAGCTGTCCATGCCCCGGCTGTCAGGGAGTGACAGGTCGACTAGAATCGCGTCGATATGCTGGGTTTTTAATAGCGTCAGACCTTCCGCCAGCCGCGTGGCGCGTTCAATCTCGAACGGTCCGTCAGTGGCTTTTTGCAATACATTTTCTAAAATATCGGCGTCGGCTGCTACATTGGTGATAATTAAAATTCGATTCATCATGATCCATCTAATCCTTTAAAAAGCGATGTGTTTTTTCAGACGGAACTGATTTATTAAAGACAGGCATTCATTTCAAATTCATTTTTTGCTCGTTGCAACGATGACATAAAGATGATGGTTAAATGAGACTAGCTATACCCGGCGAGAAAGCTCGCTGTGATCGAATTCCGGAGAGACTGCGTTTTGCTCCAACAGATTGAGCCTGCATCTGGCATCTGCCAAGCGCGCCGAGATCAGATCATGTAGCTTAACCACATCACCATTCGCCTGATCACTCGTGATGCGCAAAAAAAATTCCGCATCCGCCATGACCTCTTTAATGTCATGAATCATTTTTTCGTTACTGGGGAGGCTTGATGATGTCATGCGATTTCTCCTGTAAATTCTCGACGAACACCAAAAATAGGGGAGATACTGCTATCAATCTGTGCGATACACAACATATAGGCCATATGTCGCGTATTTTTTGATCCATTGCTCCCGGCAAACTGTTTTTTTTAGGTTTCCCAAAGAAATTTAAAGCATTCATTGCATCATGTGTGCGCTATCGCGCATAGAAAAATTTGCCTTCGTGCTACGCTTAAGGAAAATTATTTTCTTTGCTTGCCTAAATTGTTATTGCTAGTTCTTGGCAGAGATTTCACCTGAGAAATCGTTGATGCCGATCACAAATAGTCCAATGCAAAATCATCTTCTGGCTGCTTTGCCGGCGGCTGAATTTGATCGCATCTCGAATGATTTAGAACTCGTTCACCTGCCGCATAACTCTGCGGTATATGAGGCGGGCGTGCGTTTGCAGCATGTGTATTTTCCGACTACCTGCATCGTATCGCTGATGTATGTGCTGGAAGATGGCGCTAGTGCGGAGATCGCCGTGGTCGGGAATGAAGGCATCGTCGGCGTCTCGATGTTCATGGGCGGCGAAACCACGCCTAACCGCGCGATAGTGCAAAGCGAAGGGTATGCCTATCGACTGCGAGGCCAGTTTCTGAAAGAAGAATTTGACCGGGCGGGTTCGGTATTGCGCTTATTGCTGCGCTACACCCAGGCGCTCATCACGCAAATGACCCAGACTGCCGTCTGTAATCGCCATCACTCGGTGGAACAGCAACTCTGCCGCTGGCTATTGTCGAGCCTGGATCGCCTGTCATCCGACTCGGTGCATATGACGCAGCAGATGATCGCCAATATGCTGGGTGTGCGTCGGGAGAGGGTCACTGAGGCCGCCGGGAATTTACAACGCGCCGAGATGATCAGCTATAGCCGCGGCGCAATTGTCGTGCTCGATCGCCCGGGCCTGGAAAATACCGTATGCGAATGTTATGGCGTGATTAAAACCGAATTCGATCGCCTGCTGTGGGACATGCCGGGCAATGATACCTCTCGTTAAATGCAAAGAGCTTATTTGTCCTTTGCGTTAAAGACTTACTCATTTATTCGTGAATAGCCATTTTTCGCCAGCCATACTCAAAATGGCTTCGCCAGATAAGTCGTTTTCGCCTCTTAATATCATTCATTCTGGTTTATTGGCTTAGAAATAAGAAATTAATCTTATCTATTCAATAAATATACTCCACCAAGTATATTTATATATCCACGTGTTTATTGCGGTTGATAAGCAATAAATACCGATACTCCTCATCATTTATTCAAATCACCGCTTAATTATTGTCTGATAGACATAATAATAGCTATAAGCGCGATAACGCACATACAAGTGTGTTGGTTCTGCTATCCTGCATCAAGATCGTCTGATCGCTATATCTCAATACCAGTCTGCCGCTGGGACTCTTCACCCGAATTCACCCATGTCCACTCTTCATTCCCCTACCCAAAATCATCTGCTGGCGGCGCTTCCGGCTGCGGAATATGAGCGCCTGTTACCGCACCTGGAATTAATTCCCTTGCAATTGGGTGAGGCTATGTATGAAGCTGGCGGCAAATTAAATTACGTGTATTTTCCGACGACGGCGATCATATCGATGCTTTACGTGCTGGAGAACGGCTCCTCCGCCGAAATAGCCATCGTCGGTAACGAAGGCATATTGGGTGTGTCTTTATTCATGGGCGGTGAAACCACGCCTAGCCGCGCCGTGGTACAGAGCGCCGGTTTCGGTTATCGCCTCAAATCGCAATTACTCAAGGATGAATTCAACCGCGCCGGACCGGTGCTGCGTCTGTTGCTGCGCTACACCCAGGCGCTGATCACCCAGATGAGCCAGACCGCCGTCTGCAACCGGCACCATACGATAGAGCAACAACTCTGCCGCTGGTTATTGTTGAGTCTGGATCGGCTCTCCTCGGATTCGGTCATTATGACCCAGGAGTTGATCGCCAATATGCTTGGCGTCAGGCGCGAGGGAGTCACCGAGGCCGCTGGCAAATTACAGCGACAGCATCTGATCAAGTACAGCCGCGGTCACATCGAGGTGATCGACAGGAAAGGCCTGGAAAAAGCCGTGTGCGAATGTTATGCCGTAGTGAAAGCCGAGTTTGACCGCCTGATTTCAGATATTCCGAATGGCGACCCGGAGCATGTGCTGGGCCAGTCTGACCGTCGCCATTCAGCGAAAAGGCCCTCCAGGGACGCGGTGGAAACCCGACGTAAAACCTGATTCAGATCAGGCGATCATTACTGTGTCGTTTTCCGCATCGCCATAAAAAAACGCATTTCATTCAGCATGAAATGCGTTTTTTATGGTTACCGCCTTAGCTCACATTAGCAAGCCTCAGCCAGTTCTTTCTTTTCTGCCGGTAATTGGAAAATGCGCAATGCTTTCACGGCATCCGGTACGGCGTTGATTTCCAGCGTGCCGTTCATCAGATCGGAGATGTGATGTTCCAGCGCGGCGGTATCTGTCTCCAGCATGAACTGGGCCGGCAATACCGTTTGCATGATGCTCCAGCGCGCTACAGGCGCACTGCCGGATTTGTTCAACAGGGAACGATCCATCATCCACTTTTCAAAACCACGTGTCGTTAAATTGGCATCGATCCAGACCAGATTGTCGGATGTCATGGTGTTTTTACCAGAAGAGCGGATTAATAATTCGTAAATCATGTGTTGTACTCCTTTTTTTATCGGAGCATTCCTTTCTCAGAAATGTCTTACCCTCGCAACTAAAAGCGTTTATCCCCGCCGCTTGGTTGACAAAAAATTGGAATTTTTTTCGATTTTTTTCAAAAAAACTGTGTTTTATATGTTTTTTGATGAAATTAAATTAATAAATTCAAGATTTTTTTGGTAACGGAATATTTCTATTGTTAATTTCATTATCTAATTTTTAAGATAAATAATTTATTTTTTTACAAACAAACAGCGGATTTCTGGCAAAACATGGCTTGTTTTGATGATCGATAACTCTGCATAAAAAAATCCGGCGCTTATCGCACCGGATTTTTCTTTGTAGAAGTCAGACTTTTGGCAAATCAATTACTTCGCTGGAGCCGCCTTCGCTTCTTCAGTTTTCACTTCTGCTTTTACTTTGGCATGCTTTATATGCTTGACTGCTTTATGCTCGTCACCTGGCATTGCTGGCTTGGCCTCTACGGCTGGAGTGACTGAGGCTGCCGGTGTTGCTGGCATCGCAGCGGCGACCGAGGCGGCGCTTGCGGCATGGGCGGAAGCAGATGCTTTGGCAGCAGGCGCTGGCGTTGCAGGCACGCTAGCGGCAGCGCTGGCAGCAACTGCGGCAACCGGTGCTGCTGGCGCAGCGACTTTTGCTGGCGTAGCGGCCGGAGTTTGTGCGAACGCTGTACCCATGGCGAAGGTAGCAGCAACGAGGGAGGCGGCGATCAGCTTGTTCATGATTAATCCTGTTCTATATTTAGTTGGTGTTACGTAGTCAATCTACGTATGCCAAGAACGCCAGCCGACGAGATCCTGTTGACACACAAATTGTTGCCAATTGTTACGATGCGACATCAGCAAAAACAACCGAACACATTGAAATTAATGTTAGGAATAAAAACAGCGGCCACACACATGCAGATAGCGCTCATTGCCGCCGATCGCTACCTGCTCGCCTTGTTTCACCCGCTTGCCATCGGCATCCAGACGAATATTCATAGTGGCTTTTTTTCCGCATGCACAGATATTTTTTAATTCTTCGATATCGTCGGCGAGCGTCAATAAATAGGCGGCCCCCGGAAACGGCTCGCCCAAAAAATCACTGCGCAAACCGTAACAAATCACGGGCACGCCTTTGACTTGCGCAAGTTGATGTAATTGCCTGACCTGCTGCGCCGTTAGAAATTGCGCCTCGTCGATCAGCACGCAGCTGACCTGCGGCGCCGCTTCTAAAAAATTGAATTCGCTGTCAAATACCTCGGCCTCGCGCTGCGGTCCCAGGCGCGAGGTGACCTTGCCTGGTCCATACCGATGATCGATCGCCGCCGTATATAAACGTACGACCTGGCCTTGCTCTTCATAGTTATGCGCGACTTGCAGCAGGGCCGTCGATTTGCCTGCATTCATTGCGGAATATCTGAAATAGAGTTTTGCCACTGTGCTTCCCTGATGAATTTAGATTAAATAAGAGCAAAAATAATGCGTCCGAGATTGTAGTTATATTCTGCAAAAAAAGCTCTTGAAATCCAAAATAGCTATGCCCATATCCGTACCAGCAGGCGCTCAGGAGAGGCCTGCCAATTGCATATCGCTTACTTTTATAAAGGATATATCATGCGTAATTTTGACTTTGCTCCACTATACCGTTCTGCCATTGGTTTTGACCGTCTCGCCCACTTATTTAACGAAGCGCAGCGCACCGATGCGACCCCTAGCTACCCACCTTACAACATCGAATTGATCGCCGAAGACAAGTACCGCATCACGATGGCGGTCGCCGGTTTCGATCGCTCTGAACTCGATCTCGAAAGTGAAAACGACACACTCAAAATCGTCGGTCGTAAAGCCGCTGCCGAAAACCAGGGCACCTTCTTGCATCGCGGTATCGCAGCGCGTGATTTTGAACATCGCTTCCGTCTGGCGGATCATGTCAAAGTGGTCGGTGCGAAACTCGATAATGGCTTGCTGAACATTGAATTAATCCGTGAAGTACCGGAAGTGTACAAACCACGAAAAATTGCGATTGACGGCGATAATCTAAACGTCGTTCAAGCCGCTGAATTACAGGCAGCATAAATAAAACAGGGCGGCATCGATACATGATGTCGCCCTGTTTATTTTTCAAGCGAAGCCGTTTGCAAGCGGCTCCGTCGAATTTGCATCTGCTGCGATTCTTTTTGCGTTTTTTTCAGCTGCTGTCAGAGCGAATTTTAGTCAACTTATTTCAGTCCGACCAGAGTATGGCGACCGACTTCACGGATATCTTTGGTTCCCGTCAAAGCCATGCTGACATCTAATTCCTTGTGCAAAATCTCCAGCATTTTGGTCACACCCTGTTCGCCCATGGCACCCAGTCCATACAAGAAGGCGCGACCTATCATGCTGCCTTTCGCGCCCAGTGCCGTCGCCTTCAAGATATCTTGTCCGGTGCGTATCCCGCCATCGAACCAGACTTCGGTCTGATGGCCGACCGCCTCGACAATCGCTGGCAGCGCCTGTATCGATGAGATCGCACCGTCGAGCTGACGACCGCCGTGATTGCTGACCACAATCGCATCGGCACCGGCGGCAACCGCCAGCTTGGCATCTTCCACATCGAGAATGCCTTTGAGGATTAATTTGCCGCCCCATTCTTGCTTAATCCAGGCAACGTCGTCCCAATTCAAGGTCGGATCAAACTGGCTGGCAGTCCATTGGCTTAAAGTCAAAATTCCGTCGCCGCCCTTGACATGCCCGACCAGATTGCCGAAGGTTTTACGTCCGGTCAGCGCGCGTAAGGCCCATGCCGGCTTGGTCGCCAGATCGAGGATATTGGCGAGTGTGAGTTTCGGCGGTACCGACATGCCGTTGCGGATATCTTTGTGGCGCTGGCCGAGAATTTGCAAATCCAGCGTCAGGACCAACGCCGAACATCCGGCATTTTTGGCGCGCTGTATCATCTCTTTCACGAAGCCGCGATCGCGCATCACGTACAGTTGGAACCAGAACGGTTTCGTCGTCACGCTGGCGACATCTTCGATAGAGCAGATACTCATGGTCGATAGCGTAAATGGAATACCGAATTTTTCCGCGGCGATCGCGCCTAGCATTTCGCCATTGGCCCATTGCATGCCAGTCAGTCCGGTCGGTGCAATCGCCACCGGCATCGTCACATCCTGTCCTATCATGGTAGTGCGGGTGGAGCGATGATCGACATTGATCGCCACCCGCTGACGCAATTTCAAGGCCGCCAGGTCATCGGTATTTGCCCGGTAAGTGCTCTCGGTATAAGAGCCGCTGTCGGCATAATCATAGAACGCTTTAGGAACGCGTTTTTTGGCGAGCAAGCGTAAATCTTCTACGCAGGTAATGACGGGCATGCTGATACTCCCAGAGAGACGAATAGAATGCGCAAAGTGTAGGGCAAAAGCGCTGAGCCATGGCGGAAAAGCATTCAAGACGAGGGTGAAGTATTTTCACGCCAGCCTTCTGTTTCATAGCGAAATGCGTTTATTCGGCAAATTGTTCAGCGATAAAATGCCTTAGCCACTGATTGCCTTCATCCTGATTGTAACGCCGGTGCCAGAACATATTGGTCTGCAATGCAGGTAAGCGCAGCGGCGATTTGATGTAGCGCAAATTAAATGGCGTTGCCGCCCGCTCCGCGAGTTTTTGCGGCACAGTCACCAACAGATCGGTACTGCTGACGATGTACGGCACCGCCACAAAATGCGGCACCCGGAACTGCGCTTCTGCAATGATGCCGGCCTTTTCCAGCAATTGATTAATTTTATCGTAAGGGCTTTCTTGCGAAGCGACGATGAGATGGCGGGCCGCGAGAAATTCTTTCAACTCGATCTTTTTGTTCGCCAGCGGATGTTCATTGCGCAACATGCAGACATAATTTTGCTTGAACAAACGCCGTTGATACAGCGCGCCGGAGATCGTATCAAACGCGCCGATCGCCAGATCAACCCGTCCTGCTTCCATCTCCGACTTTAAATCCATGCTGCTGGCCCGCACCGTCGACAGCTGTACCGAAGGCGCAAATTGCCGGCATGACTCGACCAGCACCGGCATGAAATACACTTCACCGACATCGCTCATCGCAATCGTGAACTGGCGCTTGCTGGATGCCGGATCAAAACTGTCATGCTGATTCAGCGCACGCGCGATGCTGCCCAGCGCATTCGCAATCGGTTCCGCCAATGATTCAGCAAACGGCGTGGCCTGCATCCCCTGTGCCGTCCTGACAAACAGCTCATCAGCAAAAGTCCGGCGCAAGCGCGCCAGTGCATTACTCACCGCCGGTTGCGACAAACCGAGTTTTTTGGCAACGGAAGAGATCTGCTTATCCTGAAAAACTTCCTGAAATATCACCAGCAAGTTCAGGTCAATGTCTTTGGGTTCTATCATGCTCTTATCGGAAAGCTGCAGCTCGGTCAGGTCAGATCAATGCCGACCACTATTCACAAAATCAATGTAGTACATTTTTGTATTTCTATCGCGTATTTTACTAGACTCCACTACATTAGCGTCTTAATCTATCTTCTCAAAATTTTTAGTTTGAGTTTATGCTTTGCAATGAGGTTCCTATGAGCAAGCTGTCCAAGCCCGCCAGCGCCGGTCGCGCTTATCAAACCGGCTTCGCCAATGAATTTGCCACCGAGGCTTTGCCCGGTGCATTGCCGAAAAATCAAAATTCGCCGCAACAATGTGCGTACGGCTTGTATGCCGAACAAATGTCGGGCACCGCCTTCACCGCACCGCGCCATGCGAATCGCCGCTCCTGGCTGTATCGCATCCGCCCGGCGGCAATGCATCAGCCTTTCACAAAAATCGATAGCGGCGCTATGACCAATCAATTCGATCAGGTGCCGTCGACGCCAAATCAATTGCGCTGGGATCCGCTGCCAATGCCCGAGATCGCGACCGACTTCATTGACGGCTGGGTCAGCATAGCAGGCAATGGTTCGGCCGATGCGCAAAGCGGCTGCGCAATTCATATGTATGCGGCGAACCGCGATATGACGGGTCGGTATTTCTATAACGCCGATGCCGAGATGCTGATCATTCCGCAACAGGGCCGCTTGCACATCCGCACCGAACTCGGCGTCCTGGATATTGAACCGCAAGAAATTGCCGTGATCCCGCGCGGCATCCGCTTTGAAGTCAGCTTGCCCGATGGCGTGGCGCGCGGCTATTTATGCGAAAATTTCGGCGCAATGCTGAAGTTGCCCGATCTCGGCGTAATCGGCTCCAACGGTCTGGCGAATCCGCGCGACTTTTTGACGCCGCATGCGAGTTACGAAGACAAGGAAGGCGACTTTGAGCTGGTCGCTAAATTCAGCGGCAATTTGTGGGCGGCCAAGATTGGCCATTCGCCGCTCGATGTGGTCGCCTGGCACGGTAATCTTGCGCCGTATAAATATGATCTGCGCCACTTCAATACGATAGGTTCGATCAGCTACGACCATCCTGATCCGTCGATCTTTCTGGTGCTGCAATCCCCTAGTGATACACCGGGTGTGGATACGATCGATTTTGTGATTTTTCCGCCGCGCTGGCTGGCAGCCGAGAATACTTTCCGGCCACCCTGGTTCCACCGGAATGTCGCGAGCGAATTCATGGGACTGATTCACGGCCAGTATGATGCGAAATCGACCGGTTTCCGACCTGGCGGCGCGAGCCTGCATAACTGCATGAGCGGTCATGGGCCGGATGCATCGACCTTCGAGAAGGCCAGCAACAGCGACACCAGCGTACCGCATAAAGTCGCCGACACCATGGCCTTCATGATAGAAACCCGCACGATCATCAAGCCGACCCGGGCCGCGATGAACTCGCCACAGCTCCAGCCGGATTATTTCCAATGCTGGATGGGCATCAAGAAAAATTTTAATCCGGAGCAAGCATAAAATGACGATCCAACTCAACGAAACCCATGACGCCGGCTTGCGCAGCTGGGTCGGCTCGGCCAACGATGCGCAATGCGATTTTCCGATTCAGAATTTGCCTTACGGCGTGTTCCGTAGCTCAGGCAGCGCTGAGGCGTTCCGTATCGGGGTAGCGATCGGCGACCAGATTCTCGATCTGAAAGCAGCGCATGCCGCCGGTATTTTTGCGACACTGAAGTCGCCGCAATTTGACCAGGCCATCGCCAGCGCCAGCCTGAACGCTTTAATGGATCTGGGCAATACCACCTGGGGCATCTTGCGCCTGTTGTTATCGCGCGCCTTGCGCGAAGGTAGCCCTCAACAGACGAGTTTGCAAGCCGCATTGATCGCGCAAGCAGACGCTGAATATGCCTTGCCTGCGCAGATCGGTGACTACACCGATTTTTATACCTCGATTCATCATGCGACCGCCGTAGGCAAATTATTCAGGCCGGATAATCCTCTGCTGCCGAATTACAAATGGGTACCGATCGGTTATCACGGCCGCTCATCGTCCATCGGGGTGTCGGGCCAGCGCTTCCGTCGTCCGCTCGGACAGACCATGCCGCCAAATGCCGCGACACCGGTGTTCGGCCCCGCCAAACGCATGGATTATGAATTGGAAATCGGTATCTTCATCGGCAATGGTAATGCGCCAGGTGATGCGATCAATATCGAGGAGGCAGAATCGCATGTGTTCGGCTTGTGTCTGCTGAACGATTGGTCGGCGCGCGACATGCAAGCCTGGGAATATCAACCGCTCGGCCCTTTCCTGGCGAAGAATTTTGCTTCGACGATTTCACCCTGGATCGTCACGCTGGAAGCCCTTGCGCCGTACCGTCATCCATGGCAACGCGAGACGACCGATCCCCAGCCTTTGGCTTACCTGGAATCACCCGAATTACGCCAGCATGGGGCTTTCGATGTCGAGCTCGAAGTCTTATTGCAAACCAAGACGATGCGAGAACAAGGCCTGGCAGCGCAGCGCCTGTCGCTGTCGAATTTCCGTCATTCGTATTGGAGTGTCTCGCAACTGGTCGCGCATCATACGGTGAACGGCTGCAATTTACGCGCAGGTGATTTGCTGGGGTCCGGCACCCAATCGGGGCCGACACCGGAAGAAGCCGGATCCCTGCTGGAACTGACTGCCGGCGGCAAACAGGCGTTGACTCTGGCGAATGGCGAGCAACGCGTCTTCATCGAAGATGGCGACACCATCATCATGCGCGGCTGGACACAAAAACCCGGCTTGCCGCGCATCGGCTTTGGCGAAGTTGCGGGGACATTATTGCCCGCTCGCTCGGTATAATTTCTTTAAGTAAAAAAACGCAGGCCAAAGTGGTAGGTATGCATTTTTTGTTGCTTTGCTTTGCTATTCCTGCAAAGCGAAGTAAGTACGGCATAACTGGTTATTTTTTTTAGTGAGCGTAATGAAAATCAGGATTTTTTTCTATCGGGAAGAGATTCGTGTATGGCAAAACCAAGGCGTGATTCAACCACTCGATCTGGCACTTTCATGCGATCAGGCAGAGCGTATCTGTGTCCAGCACAAGTTGCTGGAAAAGGGCAGATATAGACGCGACGTCTATTAGGACCTGTTAACATGTAAATCAGAAGATGCGTTCACTCCCAAACGCAGGATGGCAAGGCGCCCCTCCGGGAATGACCTAAACGGGTACAGGGCTAGGCGCAAATCGCTTATAGTGCTCGCACTACGGCGCGTTTAGTTGAAACCCTTGCCTAGCCTGTACCCGTTTAGACTCATTCGCACTCCCGATTTATATGTTAACAGGCCCTAGTCTGTTTCATGCTGCTCGCAGCGGATCAAGCAAAGATCGCAAGTTATTGTGATCCAGCTCATACATCAGGGCAATCAGACTACCCAGTTCACCTTTAGGGAAACCTTCGCGCGCAAACCAGCCGAGATAATGCCCAGGCAAATCGGCGAGCAAGCGCCCTTGATATTTGCCATAAGGCATAGTGCGGGTGACGAGAAGCTGCAAGGTTTCCGGATGCATAACAAGCTTATTTGGCGGATGTCATCTGTAATTTCTGCAAGGCCATCATCGCCGCAGAAGCCTGTTCAACCGGGATGAAAATATGGTCATGACAAGCGCCTGCAATCACATTGCAGCTGATATTCGCAGCACCCAAAGCCTGCGCAAACGCAGCAGTCAAACCAACCGCCTGTAAATCGGAATGCACATTCAGCGTAATCCAGGCCGCGCGGAACAATATTGTCAAACCAAGGCGTTCGGCCTCGGCCTCAGGCACCACCAAAGTCATACCTTCGATTTCGCGTATTGCAGCGATGATGTGAATGTCGCGCCAATCAAATGCCATCGGCACGCAGACATAGGCATACCTACCCTCGTTCAACACAGGTTCCATTGAACTGAGCAGAGTTGGCAGATCTGAAATTGGTTTGTAGGATGTCATCGGATCAAATTGCAGAATTAATAGTACTTTTTACATAAAAATAATGGCTCGGCACATTGAAATTATCAATTTTATTGATCGGGCAATTAAATAAATAAATTCTATTTAGTTTTCACTTTGTCACTCCTGCGAAGGCAGGAATGACGCATTTTACAGATCAATAGAAAAGTATTTATTGCATTTTATAAATTGTCGTTCGACCAAAAATGCTAACAAAGCATTACTTATTTTTAGACAATATGATACATTCCGACAATATTAATTTCAGTGAATCAACTCAATGTTTATCAAGCGTTTAACAATATTTTTCCTGCTTTTTTGCTCTTTGACTGGTGCAGCGCAAGCAAATATGCCTGAATCCGGCTGGTGGTGGAATGCCTCTGAAGCTGGCCGTGGCTACTCAATTGAAATTCAAGATAATCAAATCTTTGTTGCGGCTTATACATATGATGCAAATAAACAACCCGTCTGGTATTACAGTTCCGGGACATTAAGCGGTGACTCATCCTACTCCGGGCGAGTTGTCAAAGCAGTTAACGGCTCTTGTTTTGGATGCTCACAAGGCACTCCTCAAAGCCTTGATTCCGGAGCCATAACGATCAAATTTAATGGCGCTAAAGACGCAACATTGACAATCATGGGATATACGACACAAATCACCCGTTTTGATTTCGCGAACGGGGACAACACGCGATATCCGAATGCGTGCTACGGCGAATGGTCGGGTGTTTATGGCAGCCCCAGTTTCCCAGTCTACAATGGTGAAAGAATAAAATTCAATAGCACATATATCGCCACCGATGGCACCAACTACCTGAAAGGTTACAGGACAGGATCGACCGCTAACATCGCTTTATGTTCATACGATGCAAACTCCGGATATTGGTCCATGATTCTTGATTCATCAACCTCTTACTACCAGTTTTTTCAATTCAAATTCACTGGTTTTAACCGCATGGAAGGTACACATTGGACTTTCCTGAAAGGTGGCACGATAGCAGGAAGCGGTGAGAACTGGGTAGCATTCCGAACTGCATCAAAAAGCTTTGTACTAGGCCTGATAGCGCCAGCAACCGAGAAATCTGAGATGATGGTTGATCCAAATGTATTGCAAACTGCCTCAGAAGCAAGACTGGCGCGTGACAAATCTCTTGCTGATGTAAGCAAAGGAGGTACGCCTGTGCAGCCTCAAATACAGGATGTGCTGTCCAAACAGCTGCGCGCGCTATCTGCGATTCAGAAGTAAATGACCAAAAATACCTCACCTTGGTGAGGTATTTTTTCATCTATCATCTAATTCAATTTAGAGCATCCTGAGTTCTGATTGGAATCCGCCGGTTTTGTACGGCTTAGACTTTTTTCAGATAGCAAGCCTTCAACATAAAGCTGCCTGCATCCATTTTGCAATCCACTTCATGGTCACCACCGACTAAACGAATGCTTTTGACCTTGGTTCCCATTTTCAAGGTGGTCGAAGAGCCTTTGACTTTCAAATCTTTGATCAGCACTACCGCATCGCCATCGCTCAACACATTGCCGTTAGAATCTTTCACGATTCTGTCATCACTATCATCGGAAGCGGCGACAGCAAGTAGTGGCCATTCATGCCCGCAATCAGCGCAAACATAGTTATCGCCATCCGGGTAGGTGTTTTCCATCGCGCATTGCGGGCAAGCGGGTGGTGTCGACATACATTCTTTCAAAATGCGTTAAATCCAAGGGCTGCAGTATAACCCAGCAACTTTTCTAGCTATCAGATTTGCACTGTTACTTTGAAATAAATCAGCCGGTATGGCGAACCGGCGTCGTCACACCTAATCAATTGGCCGGACAGGCATCATCAAACGCGGCCGGAGAACGCCTCTGAATCGCGTCCGGCGGCGCATAGGCATGACGGAAAGTGAAGGCGGCTTCGCCAGGGCCATCCGATCGTAATAAAGCCAATTTAGCGATTGCCTCATCCAGACTGGGACGATGTCCTTTGCTGACCCACCAGAGCACAATGTAGGACTCTTGCATACGCTCAAACCATTCCTTGCGACGGCGCATGATGTCCACATGCGCGGATCCGTATACATAATTATTCAAGGACTCGACATCGCGCCACACCGACATATTGATCAGCGTCTCGTCGCCCAATGGGCGCACTGTGGTCGCATCGCCCTCTTCTGTTTGCAGGCGCCAGACAAATCCGTCGGACGCTTCAGCGAGCGCATTGATGCGATCAAGATTGGCGACAAAATCGGCCATCACTGGCGAATCAAGCGGCTCTTTCATTACAGCGATATTCAGTTGAGCTAATTCATAAGCGGACATAGGGACTCTCAGTCAATCATTAAATCAAACCTATCATTCGCCACCGGTTGCAAAAAAATTCCGATGGCACATTAGGGCTTGTTAACATTTTAAATATCAATTTCTTGAATTTTGGAGGGTAATACAGGAGGTGAGGCATCACTGCGGTCAAGGCTCTCCGTCCCAGTAGTCCAGGCTTTGTCCCTTGCGTGCGATCACCTCAAACGGCTCGCTCTTGTCGAGGCTGCCCTCAGCCAGGAACTTGCCAGAGTCCGGATATTCGCAGATCTCCGGCGCTTCCATGGTGCTGATCGAGAGATACTTCAGCGGTGCCTCCGACGTGTTGATTATCTGGTGCGGGTACTCTGGGCCGGGTGGAATGAACACGACATCGCCAGCCTTGAGCGGCAGCATCTCATCGGCTACACGGAGGGTTCCGTTGCCCTCGAGTACGATGAACATCTCTTCCTGGGCATGATGCAGATGGTATGGACACACTCGCTTTCCCGGCGCCAGGATATCGAACGAAGCGCCCAGTTTCTGTGCAGCAGTTCCGCGCGCCAAACGCACGCCCTGTGCATCGTAGTGCGGCTCCCGCTGCGTCCGCGTCAACGGCATTTCATTGAAGTTGCGGATCAGGGCCGCGGCAAGGGAAGCAGCTTTGTCGGACATGGTAGAGACCTTTAAGTTAAATGGTTCGTGACGCCTGAGGTTTGAATTAAATTGTGCCGTCAAGTGTCCCGCTTAAATAAATGATGGCTTAGGTGCGTGCATTCCGCGACACCCACCAGACAACTGGTAACAAAAGAATCCATGCGCCGCCCTGCAGTATTGGGGTCATTAATACTGCCATCGCTCCCTGCGCATCTGGATGCCAGAAAATGACGTCCGCCAAAAAGAGAATGCCGCCAATGGATACGATGACTGCGACAATATACCAATGAAAAGAAGGCTTGTCTTTGGGGCGTAAAAACATCAATGCCGCGCTCATCATTGCGTAAGGGGAAACTAGCCAGATCGCGAAAAATACGAAGCCACCAACGCTGGCTGGCTTAAGTGTGCTCACGAACCAAACAGTAATGCATGCAACGATAGCCATCAGAAAAAAGGTAATAGGGATCATCAATTTCATGGCTGGTAGCCCTTCATGGCAACGGCAACTAAGGTGATGGTGAGGAATGCTGCGGATTTGTGCCCAGTGCAGCCTCTGTCATCGCGTCACTTCAGCACCCCTGCCACGTCGACGATATCCACACCCTGCAGTTGGCCGAGCCAGTGGTCGAACCACGGCTTGTGTGTGACGCCGACAATGGAAAGGACGCGGACACCGGGGCGTTCGCGGAAGGTTTCGCGGATGTTGGCAACCATGCGCAGGTTGCGGATTTCCCAGCCGGCGACCCACATCTGCGGATAGCCTTCCGCTGACTTTGCGCGCATGGCCGCGCCAACGTTGACATCGGCGCGTATCCTCAGGCCTTCCGGGTCGTTGATGACGCGGTACAACGGCAATAGGTCGGGGGCCAGCGATAAAACTTCCTCCCGTTTCTCGCGCTCTTTCAAGGCCGTACCGCCTGCGGCCCAGGCCGCCTCGATCCCCCGGACGAAGGCCTTGATGTCCGGCACATCGATGTGGTCGCCGGTATGGTTGTCGACGGCGTGAACCCGCTGCAGGCCCAGCCGTGCCGCCAGGCGCGCAGCCAACTGGTAGTTCTCGTTGTTGCGTTTCTCTATCTGACCGAGCAACTCCACCAGCGCAGCGTTCAAGCTGTCGCCAGTGCGGCGCTCGGCTTCGGGCAGTTGCAGCCACTGCACATAGGCCGAGGCGCGGTCATTCGCCGCCAGCAACAACGCGGCCAGGCGCCGCCGCTGCGCCGGTGCCGGTTGCGCAGGCCAGGTCTTGAGCATCCTGTCCACTTCAGCGATGGCGACGGGCACGTCCAATCCGGTGGCCGCCATCGCCGCGTCAGTCGGAACGCAGTAATCGGGGCCGTACTTTGCAGGATGACGCGCCGCCAGATCACATTCCTCGCCGGACTCAGTCTCAATGGTGATGATGTCGGGCCGAAACGCCGCCAGCCGGTTGAGCACGCCATCCAGCGATGCAGGATTGAAGTCTGCCGGCATGCCGCTCAGGTGCACGGTGCCCAGCACCAATACCTGCGCTCGCGGTCCAGCCATGTCGCGATCGAGCGCCCTCAGATCGACCTGCGCCTGCGCTGCGAACGGAACTGCCGCGATTAATCCCCAGACCCACTTTGTCCATTTGCTCATGTCGTAATCCTTTGTGTTTTTTCAGAATAGGCTAACGGAGGAGTTAAGCAGCACCGCAAAGCGGGGTCGGCTTGGACGAATCGTTAGGCCCCACCTTGGCAATGCGGAAGCCAACCACGAATCCGACACCTGCGACAAACCAGACAATAGCGGCAACAACCTCAAAGGTATTGCGCAGCTCGGGGTGGTTTATCGCCAAGAGAGGAAGGATGAGAGCGCGCAGGAGGCATACAGCAGCAATACTAACCAGGCCCAAGCGCTGCAAAGGCGGCCGCCGAACCAGCCCGATCACCGAGACCGCATACATGGTGCACATGGCCATTAGGCCAGCGATGACCAAGGCACTGACTGGGGCAAGCCAAGTACCCTCGCGTGCCGAGGTGACAACGCGAGGTGGGGCGTTGAAGAACTCGAACCACGATGGACCGACAAAGACGGCGCCCACGTGGATGATTACACCTGCGAACGCTATTAGCGCAGCAACGTGTACACACCAGATGTTCGAAAGTTTCATTGCAGAGTCTATTTTGTTTAAAAGTACAAAGAGGCAATCTATCAGGTCGATAAGAATTTAACAATGCTTTTCAAGCCTTCGTGCCATCAGCCCGCGTAGGTACGATTAGCGTAGCGTAATCGTATGCTTTCAATCACGTTAGCCAGACATGCTTGCAATTACGCTGCGCTAATCGCATCTACGCCAATTGCAATAAAAAATCCCGGAGCCGGTCCGGGATTTTCATTGGTGCGCATGGCGCACCCTACCGTACGCTAATGACGTGCCGCTAATTGGATTTATCGGCGCGGCAAATTACATATTGCGCCGATACTGCCCGCCCACCTCAAACAGCGCCGTGGTGATCTGCCCGAGCGAGCAGACCCGTGCCGCATCCATCAATTTCTCGAACACGTTCTCGTCATTGATCGCCGCTTGCTGCAAGGCGGCCAGCGCCTTGGGGGCGACGTGGGCATGGCGTTGGTGGAAGTCGGCCAGGCGGGATAGTTGCGATTGCTTCTCTTCGTCGGTCGAGCGCGCCAGTTCTATTTTTTGCGGGGTGTCGCTGGCCTTCGGGTTGCGGAAGGTGTTGACGCCGATGATCGGTAGCGTGCCATCGTGTTTCAGGTGTTCGTAGTGCATCGATTCTTCCTGGATTTTGCCGCGCTGGTAGCCGGTTTCCATCGCGCCTAAGACGCCGCCGCGTTCGGCGATGCGCTCGAATTCTTGCATCACGGCTTCTTCGACCAGGTCGGTCAGCTCTTCGATGATGAAGCTGCCCTGGATCGGGTTTTCATTTTTGGCCAGACCCCACTCGCGGTTGATGATCAACTGGATCGCCAGCGCACGTCTGACTGATTCGTCGGTCGGCGTGGTGATCGCTTCGTCGTAGGCGTTGGTGTGCAGGCTGTTGCAGTTGTCGTAGATCGCGATCAGCGCCTGCAGCGTGGTGCGGATATCGTTGAAGTCGATCTCTTGCGCATGCAGGCTGCGGCCGCTGGTCTGGATATGGTATTTCAGCTTCTGGCTGCGGTCGTTCGCGCCGTATTTGTCGCGCATGGCCACGGCCCAGATGCGGCGCGCCACGCGGCCCAGCACGGTGTATTCCGGGTCCATGCCGTTGCTGAAGAAGAAGCTCAGGTTGGCGGCGAAATCGTCGATGTGCATGCCGCGCGCCAGGTAGGCTTCGACAAAGGTAAAGCCGTTCGACATGGTGAACGCGAGTTGCGAAATCGGGTTGGCGCCGGCTTCGGCGATGTGGTAGCCGGAGATCGACACCGAGTAGAAATTGCGCACCTGGTGATGCACGAAATATTCCTGGATATCGCCCATGACTTTCAGGCTGAACTCGGTCGAGAAAATGCAGGTGTTCTGGCCCTGGTCTTCTTTCAGGATGTCGGCCTGCACCGTGCCGCGCACGTTCATCAGCACCCAGGCTTTGATCTTGGCGGCTTCGTCGGCGGTAGCTTCGCGCTTGTTATCGACGCGGAATTTCTCCATTTGCTGGTCGATCGCGGTGTTCATGAAGAACGCCAAAATCGTCGGGGCCGGGCCGTTGATGGTCATCGAGACCGAGGTGGCCGGGTCGCACAGGTCGAAGCCGTCATACAGGACTTTCATGTCGTCCAGGGTGGCGACCGAGACGCCGGAGTTGCCGACCTTGCCGTAGATGTCCGGACGGATTGCCGGGTCGGCGCCGTACAAGGTCACAGAGTCGAATGCGGTCGACAGACGCTTGGCATCCATCCCTTGCGACACCAGCTTGAAACGGCGGTTGGTACGGAAAGGATCGCCTTCGCCGGCGAACATGCGGGTCGGGTCTTCGCCTTCGCGTTTGAAGGCGAATACACCGGCGGTGAACGGGAAAGAGCCCGGGACGTTTTCCAGCAACAGCCAGCGCAGGATTTCGCCGTGATCGACGAAGCGCGGCAGCGCGACTTTGCGTATCTTGGTGCCGGATAGGGTGCTGCTGACCAGTTGAGTGCGGATTTCCTTGTCGCGGATTTTGACCACGTATTCGTCGCCGGCATACGCTGCCTGCATGTCGGGCCACATGGCGATGAGTTTTTTGGATTCGGCGTCGAGGTATGCGTCTTTTTCTTCTGCCAGGGTATTCAGTTCAAACAGAATATCGTTCTCGCGCAAACGCGATTCCAGCGGCGAGCCCGGGGTTTTATCGCCCGGCATGACAGCGCCGCGAGCGGCTTTATCCAAAGACTCGCGCAGCATGCGGGACGACTCCTGCAACTGCTGGCGCTCGCGGGCGAACACCACTTGCCTGCCTGTGTGTTTGTGGTATTGCCGCACCGTGTCGGCGATCTCGGCCAGATAGCGCGACCGCGCTGCCGGTACGATCACGTTCTTGCCGCTCGAGAATTTGGCGCTGACGGGTGCCAGCTTACTTGGAATACTTTTTAAACCGCGCTCGGCCAGTGCCGGCAAGATGCCCTGGTACAACGCCGTCACGCCGTCGTCGTTAAAGCGCGAAGCCTGGGTGCCGTAGACCGGCATCTGATCGGGCTTTTTGCTCCACATTTCACGGTTGCGCTGATACTGCTTGGCGACATCGCGCAGCGCGTCCTGTGCGCCTTTGCGGTCGAATTTATTGATGGCGACGAAATCGGCAAAATCCAGCATGTCGATTTTTTCCAGTTGCGAGGCTGCGCCGAACTCTGGCGTCATGACATACATCGACAAATCGACATGCGGTACGATCGCCGCATCGCCCTGGCCGATACCCGAAGTCTCGACGATCACCAGATCAAACCCGGCAACTTTGCAGGCGGCGATCACGTCCGGCAAGGCCTGGGAAATCTCGGAACCCGCTTCGCGCGTGGCCAGGGAACGCATGAATACCTTGAGTTTGCCGCCCCAGGGATTGATTGCATTCATACGAATCCGGTCGCCCAGTAAAGCGCCGCCCGATTTACGACGCGACGGATCGATCGAAATCAGGGCGATATTCAGCTGATCGTCCTGATCCAGACGTATACGGCGTATCAGCTCATCGGTGAGCGATGACTTACCGGCGCCGCCGGTGCCGGTGATACCGAAGGCCGGCGTACTGATCTTGTCTGCCGCCTGATGCAAGGCATTGCGCAATTCCGGCGCAACGCGGTCGTTCTCCAAAGCGGTAATCAGTTGCGCCAGGGGACGATGGATGGCGACGATGTCGTCACTTTGCAAACTGTCTATCGCGGTCGGCGCATAGCTCGACAGATCGACGTCGCAGGCTTGTATCATCGACAGGATCATGCCGACCAGACCGAGGCGCTGACCGTCTTCCGGGCTGAAAATACGGGTCACGCCATAGGCATGCAGATCGGCGATTTCGTCCGGCACGATGACGCCGCCGCCGCCGCCGAACACCTTGATGTGCTCGCCGCCACGCTGCTTGAGCAAGTCGATCATGTATTTGAAGTATTCGACATGACCGCCCTGGTAACTCGAAATCGCAATCCCCTGCGCGTCTTCCTGCAATGCCGCCGTCACGATCTCTTCCACCGAGCGGTTATGGCCGAGGTGAATGACTTCGGCGCCATTCGCCATCAGGATGCGGCGCATGATGTTGATCGAGGCGTCATGGCCGTCGAACAGGGACGCCGCGGTGACGAAGCGGACTTTGTTGGCAGGTTTGTATTCGGTCAGTTTTTGGGCTACGGACAGGTCAGTCATGTCTTCCTCAACAATCTGGGTTTTCTAATGGTTGTAAGCTAAGTTATATGACGTTAACGTAAACGTCAATCTAAATAGTTTTAAGTGAACACGCAATATATATGCGGCTTATCGGCCAGAATCGGCTGGGAACCCTTATGGATATTGCGGTAAGTTTTTCAATTCGTTTGTTGTAATCCCCCTCTCCCGTTCGCAGGAGCGAGCGCGAGAGGGGGCGAGTCTTAAGCAGCGCGGGTGATCTCGCCTATCACTGGCGCCTTGGGCTTTTGCAACAGACGCGCTTGTTCAGCATAGTAGTTTTCCATGGCTTTTTCTTTGACATGCCCAAAACCACGGACATGTTCAGGCAAATTAGCCAGCGCCACCGCTTTGTCCAGATTATCCTTGGTCAATCTTGCGATCTGGCTCAATACGGTTTCACGATAATTGGCGATCAGGGCGCGCTCGGACTTGCGTTCCTCGGTGTAGCCAAAGATATCGAACTTACTGCCGCGCAGGCCCTTGCATTTCGCCAGTAACTTGAAGGCATGCCAGACCCAGGAGCCGTATTCGGCTTTGATCAAATGGCCTTGACCGTCCTTCTTCGAGAACAGCGGCGGAGCCAGATTGAATTTCAGGGAGAAATCGCCTTCAAACTGTTGTTTAAGCTGGTCGGTAAATTGGCCGTCGGTGTACAGGCGCGCAACTTCATATTCGTCCTTATACGCCATCAGCTTGAATGCATACTTCGCCACGGCGGTTGCCAGTTTATTGCCGGCGCCGAGCACGGCTTCGGCAGCGCGGACCTGGGCGACCAGGTCCTGATATTGCTGTGCGTACGCAGAGTTCTGATAGGCCGTCAGGTAGTCGACGCGGCGCTTGATAAGATGCTCCAGACTTTGCGGCATCTGCACGATGACAGGCGCGGACGGGATCGCGATTTTTTCTACGCGGGCCAGATCGACGGCGGCCCGGCGGCCCCACAGGAAGGCTTTTTTATTCGATTCAATGGCGACGCCGTTCAGCTCGACTGCACGCATCAGGGCGGCCTCGGATACCGGGATCGCGCCTTTTTGGTAGGCAAAACCGAGCATGAATAAATTCGTCGCAATCGAGTCGCCCATCAAGGCCGTCGCGAGTCTGGTCGCATTGATAAAGTCGACCTTGTGATCCACCGATTCGGCAATCAATTGCTCTACCGATTCTGCCGGGAATTGCCAGTCGGGATTTTTAGCGAAAGGACCGGTCGGTTGCTCATGCGTATTCACGACTGCGCGGGTGCGGCCAGCGCGCATCTTGGAAATCGCGTCATGTGCACCGGTGGTCAGCATATCGCAGCCGAGGATCAGATCCGCTTCCCCGGTCGCAATACGCTGCGCGCGCAAACGGGCGACATTGTGCGCGATACGGATATGCGAGGTGACGGAACCGTTTTTCTGCGACATCCCGGTCATATCCAGCACCGAGACGCCCTTGCCTTCCAGATGCGCGGCCATGCCGATCAAGGCGCCGATGGTAATGACGCCGGTACCGCCGATGCCGTTGAGCAAAATGTTGTACGGTACCGCGCAGGTCGGCAACACGGGTTCTGGCAATCCGCCGAAGTCGTCGATTTTTGCAGTGCCGGTTTTGGATTTGCGCAAGCTGCCGCCCTCGACCGTGACAAAGCTGGGGCAAAAACCTTTGGCGCAGGAATAATCCTTGTTGCAAGACGATTGATCAATCGTGCGCTTGCGGCCGAATTCGGTTTCCAGCGGCATGATCGAGGTACAGTTCGATTGCACACCGCAGTCGCCGCAGCCTTCGCATACCGCTTCGTTGATGAACATGCGCTGATTCGGGTCGGGGAATTCTTTCTTTTTGCGGCGCCGACGTTTTTCTGCGGCGCAGGTCTGGTCGTAGATCAGCACCGTGGCACCTGCGATTTCACGCAATTCGCGCTGGACGGCATCCATCTCCTTGCGGTCATGCAGCGTCACAAAATCCGGCAAAGCGGAGCGATCGGCATAGCGGGATAAGTCCTCAGTAACAAGCGCAATGCGCTTGACACCTTCGGCCGCCATTTGCTGTGCCATCATCGGCACGGAAATGATACCGTCGATTGGCTGCCCGCCGGTCATCGCGACGGCGTCGTTGTACAAAATCTTGTAAGTGATATTCACCTTGGCGGCAATGGCCGCGCGAATTGCCAGGTAGCCCGAATGGAAATAAGTGCCGTCGCCGAGATTCTGGAACACATGCGGCAAAGTCGAGAAGGCCGCCTGACCTATCCACGGCGCTCCTTCGCCCCCCATGTGGGTAGTCAGTTTATTGAACTCGGGATAGATCGCGGTGGCCATCACATGGCAACCGATACCGGCCAGCGCCAGGCTGCCTTCCGGTACTTTGGTCGAGGTATTGTGCGGACAGCCTGAACAGTAATAGGCAGGACGCGGCGGCGTATTCACATCCTTGCTCAGCACCACGTCCTTGGCTTCCAGAAAAGCCAGGCGCGCCTTGATCAGATCGCTGGTGTAGGGTGACGGAAATAAGCGCGCAATCCTTGCCGCGATCACGCGGGCGATTTGTGCCACCGAGAAATCTGCCTTCGAGGTCAGCAGCCAGTCGCCGCGTGGATGCACCCATTCGCCTTTTTCGTCGAACTTGCCGATCACGCGTGGCCGCACATCATCGCGCCAGTTGTAGAGTTGCTCTTTGAGTTGGTATTCGACCATCTGACGTTTTTCTTCGACCACCAGAATCTCGTCCAGACCTTGCGCGAACTCGCGCACGCCGTCCGGCTCCAGCGGCCAGGGCATGGCGACTTTATACAAACGGATGCCGATCTCGGCAGCGAATTTTTCATCGATACCGAGCTCTTCCATGGCCTCCAGTACGTCCAGATACGATTTGCCGGATGCCACGATGCCGAGCTTGGCATTCGGACTGTCAATGGTGGTGTGATTCAACTGATTCGCCCGGGCGTAGGCCAGCGCTGCATAGATCTTATAATCCTGCATCAGCGCTTCTTGCTTGCGCGCCTGAATTCCCAGGGTATCGAGCGACAAGCGGGTGTTCAGGCCGCCTTCCGGCATCACGAAATCGGCTGGATAGACGATCTTCAAGCGGAAGGGATCCGCATCGACGGAGGAACTTGACTCTACCGTATCAGCCAGCGCCTTGAAGCCGATCGCGCAACCCGAGTAACGCGACATGGCCCAGGCATGCAAACCCAGATCCAGGTATTCCTGCACATTGCAGGGATACAGCACAGGGATCATGCAGGCGGAAAAAATATGATCGGACTGATGCGGCAAGGTAGAGGAATACGCACCGTGATCATCGCCGGCCACCAGCAAGACGCCGCCGTGTTTGGCGGTACCCGCATGGTTCATGTGCTTGAACACATCGCCGCAGCGATCCACGCCCGGACCCTTGCCGTACCACATGGCAAATACGCCATCGTATCTGGCAGGGCCGATCAGGTCGACGGTTTGCGTGCCCCAAACCGCGGTTGCGGCTAAATCTTCATTCACGCCGGGCACAAATTTGATATGACTATCGTCGAGTAATTGCTGGGCTTTCCACAAGGTTTCGTCGAGACCGCCCAACGGCGACCCGCGATAGCCGGAGATAAAGCCTGCGGTATTCAAGCCTGCGGCCAGGTCGCGCTGGCGCTGTATCATCGGCAAACGGACCAAGGCCTGGATGCCGGATAAAAATATCGTGCCGCTGGTCGACGTATATTTATCGTCGAGCCTGACATCACTGAGTTCGGCCTCGCTTGGAACAGGAGGAGTAAGCGGTATTGCGCGGCTTGGCGCAGAAGATGAGGCGGACGTGAGTCCAGCAGACTCCACGGTCGGGTCGGATGACATAGTAGCTCCAAAATTTGTGATTTAGATCGCAAAGAACATGAGTTGCATCCGGTAAGACACAAGTTTGCTCGTCACCTATAGCGAGGTATCGGATATAGGTTTGTTTGCGTTGGCTGAGATATCAACCATTTTATTCCAATTCGATGAAAAATTCGATGTCAATCGGGCACCATCGGCCTTGCTCATAACGAGGCCAGATGGTGCCTGCACAAGAATTCATCGAATCAAAGAGACATCAAAGGAAGCTTCATGAATTTCGCTGCAGCGCTTCCTCGACTTCCTTTGAAATCTGCTGTGTACACAGTGTAGGCGAGTGACTGCTGTTAGGAAAATATGGAATTAAAATAGAGGTATCACAAAAATTGATACCATTGATTTTTCATCGATCCGGTAAAACGCTCTTAGTGTCAAAATGCGCGAACTACTTTAAAAACCAGGCTGTTGCGCGAGTTGTTCTTATATTGAGAATCGGTGCTGTGGTCGCCTGAGAGATGATGCCAGGCCAGTTGAAATTCGCAATTCAGATAATTCCATCCCACACCAAGTCTGGTGTCGTATTTATCAGGTAGCGAGACATAGGTTTTCTCATAGGGATAGGAAACAGATGCTTGCTCGGAGAGATATTTGAGTAAGCCGATATGACTAAAAAAATAGAGTTCACTACTCATAGGATAGCTGGCACTGATATCAAGATAGGCCGTTCTGAGGCCATATCCTAAATAATCCGGCGAGTAATACAGCCTGCCACTGATATTTTTAAAACTCACCGTAGCAAAAACTTCTTTGTAATTGAGACTGGCTTCTTTTGGGAAAACCGATTGTGTCGCCCCTAACTCCCAGATCAACCCCGAAGGCAGCTGCCTGGCATAACCTGCGTACCCGATCAATTGCTCCCCCGATCTGTTTTGCTTACCCAGTGCGACTTGTGAGGCAAAGCCCCCTAGATACCATCCGTCCTTGCCATCAAAGGTTAGATTGAGTTGCAAGGCAGGTTTTTCGTTATTCAGCGAAACGCCGCGATAGACGTAGTCAGAGGTGACGGCAACACTTCCGCTGATTTGAGCGCGTACTTCTGCCATCACCAAAGGGAACAGCAATATCAGGAGGAGCGCTAACCTGTTCAAATGAATGCCCGATGATGGTTAGTGGCGATTGGCAACGGCATGCGCCTGTTCGCAAGTACACGCGCATTTGCCGCTTATTTTCGTGATCGTGGCGCACAAGTCGATATTTCTATCAGACTGTTTTTCAGTATGGCCGGATGATTTCATGATGATATTTTGGCGAATTTCCAATGCGCTGACCGAGGGTTTCAATTCGCTCAATAATGCCATCATTCCGGAAATATGCGCGGCCGAATACGACGATCCCGACACAAAATTCCAGCGCGAACCCGGCAGCGTGGTGGGTATATCGCGTCCCGGCGCGATTAAAACACGATCGCCAAGCTTGCCCGTATCCTGATTCGACACGGCAAAGACCGCTGGATGCGATGCGGGGAAGCCGCCGTCCGACTTTCCAGGATCGACTGCGCCGACGAGCTTGATCCCGCGCTTGTGAGCAAGCTCCAGCAGGCGCAATAATAATTGATCGTCAGGGCCGCTTAAGCTCAGGTTGATTACCTGGGGATCCCGCATGATGGCGAAATGCAGTGCCTTACCCAGGGTAAAGCTATTGCATTTTGTGCTCAGGTCGTTTTCTTGCCAGCACGCTCGCAAGGCCATTAAGTGCGCATCCGGCGCGACCCCCATGATGCCGCCGCCATTTCCCGCGCGTGCCGCTATCACGCCTGCGATGCCGGTGCCATGATTTTCTGCAATATAGGGATTGGCGCTGACAAAATTTTCCTGGATTGTAATCTGCCCGATCAGATCGGGATGTTTGCTTTCGATGCCGCTGTCAATCACGGCAACCACAACGTTGCGGCCGGTTGCTACTTTATGAACGTCGGATAATTGCCAGGATTTAGCGGCGGGCTGTACCGGATACAGGGGATCATTATTCGCCTGGACATCAAATTGATGAACAGCTTGCGCCCACTCTACGCGCGGGTCCCTGGATAGGGATTCGATGATTTTATCCAAGGGTTCGTTGGCGGATTCTTCCATCACATAGCAGTCGATGTTTAACGCGGGCATGGGCCAATCATCGACCAGCTTTAAGCCATGTAGTTGCGCCAGCTCTTCCGCCAGACGACGACGCGATAAACGTGTCATAGTATTTTTATAGCGTCCACCATAGCTTGCGTCAGGGCGAAAGTGCGATAGCGGCAAATGCAGCATCACCAAAATTTGATGCGAGGTAGTGGCAGCGCTGGTGACTGCGCTAGCGACAGCATTATTTTGCACCTGATCCCTTGATCTGCTTTCATCCTGCGCACAGGCCATCCCCAAAACCAAGCTCAATACTATACCTGGCCAATATCTGCTCATGGCGCACTCTTGGCATCGAGTGACTCGACTAACTGCATACTGGATTCCGCCCTGAGTTGTTCGATGATGTGATTTTGCTCCTTAGGATCCACACTCAGCAGGTAGGCATCCGCCACAGTCGGTCCATCGACTATCCTTGCGTCAGTCCTATGCATGATGTTTTGAATGTCGCTGATCTTTGCATCTGGCTTAAAGACCACGACAATATTACCGATTGAAGGCGCATTGGGGCTGCTTAATGCATGAAATTGCGGCGAGTCTTTTTGTGGGATAGCGATGTAGGCAATCAAGCCAGCGATAACTACCGATTGCAAGGCCAGAACCGCTGGCCTCCATTGTCGTTGCTGGCTACATAGCCAATCCCATCCGGCCTGTAACAATTGCCTGATACGAGGTAACGGCGAAGCCGGTTGATTCAATCGGGGCAAGAGCCGCGCCAATGCCTGGTCGACATCCGGTTGTGAATGCATTATTTGTCCTGAACCTTTCAGCACAGCAAGCGCTTCTGACTCTGCTCTGCATTGCGGGCAAACGCTTAAATGACGCTGTACCTGATCAAACTCTCTTGCATCCAATGTCTGCGCAACGAACCACGGCAACAGCGCTTGCACCAATTCATGCGTATCGGGATCTATTTGATGTATCTGCGTGTTCACAATATTTCCTCATGGTGGCTGGAAAGTATGTTTTTTAACTTTTGACGAGCGTGGAACATCCGGGTTTTGACGGTATTGACCGGGCAATCCATGGTCACTGCAATTTCTTTGTAATCCATGTCATGAAAATACGTAAGGCTGACCACGACCCTTTGCTCCATGGGTAATTCGTTAAGTGCTTTGTGAATTGCCATTTGTAATTGCTGTCGAGTGATTACTTGTTCCGGTTCATTCCTGATTGCGCCATGGTAAAGCTCAAAATCGGACTCAATGGGATCATCCGACTTGTTAATGGCTTTTAGCGCTTGTCGATAGGCAATCGAGAAAATCCATGTCGAGACTTTGCAGCTATGATTGAAGGTGTGCGCCTTTTGCCAGACCACCAGCATGGTGTCATTCACGATTTCTTCAATGAGAAACGCGTTACGGGACATCTTGTCGAGAAATCTCGCCAAGCGCGGAAAATAAGCGCGATATAAAACCTCAAACGCTTGACGATCTCCTCTAGCAATCAGTCCAAGGAGTTGCACCTCATGTTCTTCCATTCACACCTATCTTCGACAGTAGTAGCAATCCGGCACCTCAGTATCCGCGTGTATCAACATTGTTTTCCCCGTCACTTGCTGTTAATACCGGCCCCCGCCAATAAAGTTCAGGTTAATCCTAAAATAAGCCATTACCTGAAAAGGATACTTGATGAGATTCAGCATGGCGATAGAAAAAAATAGTGTCGGTTAAATTTGAACCTTTTCAGGATAATTCCGTATTGACAGTAAAGCTGCAACTGAATTGCGAACCATGAGCTTGAAGCGGTTTTCCATGAGCAGGATACCCAGAAGCGCCGGGGCCTGAATCGGGGACGTTTTCTTTTTTCGGATTCTTGTATTGATGAGGAAATGATGCAAAGCTTAAAAACAACCGGAATTGCTTACCTGCGCCAAATCATGCTCATGGCGTTGTTGTGTGTGTATGCATTGTTTTCGTCTGGCACAGTAATGGCGGCGGATGCCGTCAGGGGCGGAACGCTTTTCAATGGTCCGCAAGGACGTTGTTTCGCCTGCCATACATCAAGCGGTCTTGCCGACCGCACTGCCGCGCAAATTACCAGTGCCATCAATAGCGTATCCTCAATGGCCTCGCTGCGCAGGCTTAGCGCCACCGATATCAGCGATATAGCCGCTTACCTGGGGCCTGTAACACCACCGCCAGCGGCGATCACGCCGCAAACAGGCTGGTGGTGGAATCCGGCAGAAGGCGGGCGGGGGTTTACCATAGAAAAACAGGGCAATAATATCTTCATGGCCGACTATTTGTATGATCCTTCAGGGCGTGCCAGCTGGCACGCGGCAGGGCCCACGGCAACGACAGGCTCTACTTTCAATTCCGTATTGACGACCTATTTAGGCGGTCAAACCCTGACCGGTACGTTTCACCCGACGACGGGTACGATGAGCAGCGGCGATATCAGTGTGACTTTTACCGATCCGAGCCACGGCACGATTACCTGGCCGGGAGGCATAGTTCCGATTGAGCGCTTTGACATTGTGCCTGGCGGTGCCAGCGCCGTGCCGCCTGCCGGCACGCCACAGGCCGGCTGGTGGTGGAATCCCAATGAAGGAGGACGGGGATTTTCCATTGAAATTCAAAATGGCACTATGTTCCTCGCAGGGTATATGTACGACACCGGGGGTAATCCTATCTGGTACGTCTCCGGCCCTACCGCGATGACCAATACCATGACGTATCAAGGGCAATGGCTACAATACGGCAACGGTCAAACCTTGACTGGCTTGTATAAACCGGCATCCATTGTCAATCCCAACGTAGGCAGTATCACCATCCAATTCAGCACTACCACGACGGCTGTCTTGACGCTGCCTGACGGCCGGCAGATTTCAATACAGCGCTTTAGCTTTTAGCTGGCGAATTTGTGCCTGCGATCCGGCAAATCACTGGACTTACATGCATATCATCTGGGATCTTAATATGACACATCGATTTTGCATGGAAAAAGCCATTCGCTATCTGTCCTGGGGCCTGCTTTCGGTTTGTTTTTTTTCGCCTCAGGTCAGCGCCTTGGAAAAGAATCATGCGGCACCCGGATTTGAGTTGCATGGTCTGGACGGTTCTGTGAAACTGGCCCGGTATCAGGGGAAGCTGATTTATCTCGATTTTTGGGCATCCTGGTGTGGCCCCTGCCGTCAGTCATTCCCCTGGATGAATGAAATGCAAGCGAAATATGGCGCGCAGGGCCTGCAGGTCATTGGTATCAATCTCGACGTCAACGCCGAAGACGCCCGTCAATTTTTAACGGTGACGCCAGCCCGCTTTATCATTGCGTTTGACCCGGTTGGGGCGACGCCGCGTAGCTACGGAGTAAAAGGCATGCCTAGCAGTTTTTTAATTGATCCGGAGGGGAAGATTTTATTTGAGCATATTGGATTTAAGGAAACCGACCGGGTTCATCTGGAAAACCAGATCCATACTTTTTTGGATGCAAAAAAATGAGACTATTTACTACGCAAGTATTACGCCTGCTCCCCTGTTTTTTTCTGATTTGCCTGAGCAGCGCCTGTACTTTAATTCGACCGGTGCAAGCATGGGAAAAAGGGACATTGGCGCGTCAGGAAATGAGCTTGACCGGCGACAAACTGGATAACCGGATTTCCGAACATATCTATACCAGCCGTGAAGCTGCTTCAGGTGGTGCCAGCGTGGGTGGCGGTGGCTGCGGTTGCAATTGATGCGTTAAAAATCCTTCTTCCGACAAATAGACCACTTATGCCACCTCGATTACCTCCTCATTTTCCAGCTCATTTGCCAACTGGATTGCCAGCGCAATTAGCAAGCAAGACAGAACCTGTTCAACTCACTCAATCTACATTAAGCACGGCATTGCTGTCTGCTGCCTTGATTCTGCCCGGGATCAGGATTGCCAGTGCAGAGCCGATGCCGGAGCATGCCCTGATCAGTTTAAAGTATTTGAAATATCAGGACAGTCAGCCAGGCTTAACGCGGATCTCGGTCGATGCCCCATCCGTTTCGGTATTGGCGCCGATTGCCGGTGAATGGAGCCTGGAGGGTACCTTGACTTCAGATGCGGTATCTGGCGCGTCCCCCCGCTATCATACGGCGATTTCAGGCGCATCGAAAATGAATGACCAGCGCAATGCCGGAGATGTAACCGTGACTAAATATTTTCCCCGCGGCTCTCTTGCGATGGGCGTCGCGTATTCGACCGAGCACGATTATGTGTCGCGCGCGGTTTCTATGCTGGGGGATTTCTCCGGTGAAGACAAAAATACTACCTGGTCTTTAGGCTTCGGCGTTAGCAAGGATAAGATTAATCCAGTCAATCAAATTGTCGTGGACGAAAAGAAAACTACGGTGAATCTCTTGCTCGGCTTGACGCAAATACTATCGACTCAGGATATAGGGCAATTCACGCTGACGTATGCCAGGGGGGATGGTTATTTTTCTGATCCCTATAAAACCCTCGACAACCGGCCGCGCACACGCAATCAAAGCACGGCACTCGTCAGGTGGAATCATCATTTTTCAGGCACTGAAGGAACCAGCAGACTCAGTTATCGCTACTACACGGATACCTATCACATCAAAGCGCATACGTTCACGGGCGAATACCTTGATCGGCTTGGGCATGGATGGACTATCGTCCCTTCATTCAGGTTATATACACAAAACGCTGCCAGCTTTTATTTTGATCCGGTCTATGACAAAGACTACGGCGCACCGTTTCCGCCGGGGTATATCTTTGGCGGCAATCAGTATCTTTCTGCAGACCAGCGACTATCAGGATTCGGTGCAGTAACGCTGGGTATAAAATTGATAAAACAGATAACACCAGATTGGACTGCCGATATCAAGCTAGAAACCTATGAGCAGCGCAGCAATTGGCAGTTCTTCGATAAACGGGGGCTGGCACTGGATCCATTGCGTGCCCGCAGCGTACAAGTGGGGATTACACGAAAGTGGTAGTGTCCGTATTCCAGTTTCCATTTATTGCGATGGCCAGCCAATGTGAAATACGATTAGCCGCGCCGGATAAAAAGATTGCCGAAACACTGGCGTCGTCGGCAATCAACGAAGTCAGGCGTATCGAAATTAGCTATTCGCGCTATCGACCGGATAGCATCGTTGCTCGCATTAACGCTGCCGCCAGCAAGGACTGGATCGAGTGCGACCAGGAGACCTTCGCCTTGCTCGATTATGCCCATGCCCTGTACCTGAGCAGTGACGGCCTGTTTGACATTACCTCCGGCGTATTACGGCAGGCCTGGGATTTTCGTCAGCCGCTTATCCCAGCCGATGAGACATTGCAGTCTTTATTGTCGCTGGTAGGCTGGTCTCAGGTGAAGCGCGATGTGCCATATATCCATCTGCCCCGGTCGGGAATGGAAATCGACTTCGGTGGTTTTGGCAAAGAGTACGCTGCCGATCGTGCTGCCGCGATACTCGCGGAAGCTGGGATTGAGCATGGTTATGTCAATTTAGGCGGTGATATGCGGTTTATCGGGCCGCAGCCGGATGGGCAAGCATGGTCAATTGGCATTCAGCATCCGCGTCACGCCGGGCGTATGATTGCCCACATCCCGGTAAGTCGCGGGGCCTTAGCCACCAGCGGCGACTATGAACGCTTCTTCGAAGTCAACGGACAAAGATATTGCCATATCCTCGATCCCCGTGACGGCATGCCCGTTACGCATTGGCGCTCCATCAGCGTGCTCGGCCCATTGGCGATAGTGGCAGGCAGTTGTGCAACGATTGCGATGCTCAAACAAGAAGATGGTGTAGCTTTCCTGGAAAATTCCGGCATGGGATATTTGGCGGTAGATCACCAAGGCAATATCCGGAGCAAGAATCTCCAGGATCCGGTTGTTTCAGCTTAATCCCCCAGCTGCGTCTGGTTGTATCGTATGTGACGTTAAGGGATCCTGGCGTTTCGGTAGCAAGATGCTGGCGATCAATCCGCCTTCGGGATGATTTTTTAAATGTAGCTCACCTTCATGCGCCTGCACGATACTGCGCGTAATTCCCAATCCCAGCCCCATGCCAGCGGCGTTTTGATGGCGACCGTATTCGAGCCTGACATAAGGCTCAAACAGGCTGGCAAACGCGTCCTCCGGCACGCCGGGACCGTGGTCGCGGATTTCGATCGCGATCCGCTCGGCTTGCTCGGATACGCTGATCTCGACTTGCTTGCCATAATGGATCGCGTTATCCAGCAAATTACCGACCGCCCGTTTCAAGGCCAGCGGTTTGGCAAATACCGTCAAACCCGATTCCTTAAAAGAAATTTCATGTCCGGCCAGATGCGCCCCTTTCACCATGCGTCCCAGCAAAGCGTCCAGGCGTATCTCGGTAGGATTTTCATAGATATCGCTGTCCTTCACGCATTGCAGCGCGCCCTTGACCATCATGTCCAGTTCATCCAGGTCATCATGAAATTCGGCCCGCACCGCATCGTCGTCCAGCAATTCAGTGCGCAATTTGAGCCGCACGATGGGCGTGCGCAAATCATGTGAAATCGAGACGAACAGTCGTTCCCTGTCATCGATATATTTTTGTATGCGCTCACGCATTTCGCCGAAAGCCCGAGCGGTTTTGACGAATTCCCGGCTCCCGGTCTCCGGCAACGGCGGCGCGTGTTCGCCTTTGCCGAAGGCTTGGGCGGCATCCGATAAGGCCGCCAGCGGCCGGGTCGTCCAGCGCACCACCAGAATCGACAGCACCAATACGGCGGCGAGCGACATTGCCTGCAACAGCACCCGATCCGAGGAGAATGGATCGCCGCTTTTAAAAAAATACGGATTCGGCATCAAGGTTGCCATGTAAAGCCAGCGACCATCGTCCATTTCGGTTTGCAACACCAGTATCGGCGCAGGATTCGGCTCTGTGATCAGAATATGCTGCACCCATTTTTCAGGCACTTCGCTGATCAAGGAGCCATCGTCGGAGACCACCAGATCCGCCGGCCAGGCGAAGCCTACGCGCAACTTGGATAATTTCGGCAACTCTTCTTTAAGTGAAGTCTGTATCTGTTGCACCGCAAGCGTAGTCAGCCGGTTGTCCGTCATCTCGCGCAGCTTGACCGGCTGCTGATTGATATTGACGAAAAAACGCGTGCCGCCCATTTCACGAAACAATTGTATGGTCAGCGGGCGGTAATTCGATGGCAGGCCAAAGAAATAGCGCATGGTCGATGCCGCACTGCGCGCCACATGCTGCGAGGATGCCTTGGTTTCCGCTTCGGATTCTTTGCGTACCTGCGAGGTCCAGAACGCATTGCCGACCACCTGGGTCAGCATCACGCCTGCCACCATCACGACCGTCAAACGTCCGAGCAAGGATTGCGGCAGGATTCTTTGCAGCAAAGCTTGCGAAAAAGACAGGCTAGACATGGGCGCTGACGACATCGGCGGAAAATACATAACCCGCACCGCGCACCGTTTTGATCAAGGCCGGCTGCTTGCCATCGTCGTGCAGACGCAAGCGCAGGCGGCTGATCTGTACATCGAGCGAGCGATCCAGCGGCCCGGCATCGCGACCGCGGGTCTCTTCGCATAAGACATTGCGATCCAGGATGTCGCCCGGATGCTCGACAAAATATTTCAGTAACTGAAAATCCAGGCCCGTCAATGCGATCACTTCACCCTGACTATCACTGACGGTACGCTCCACCGTATCGAGGGTAAATCCGACGAAGCGGTAATAGCGCGGAGCCGCAGGATTTTCATTAGCGGTGCGGCGTAGAATCGCCTTGATCCTGGCGAGCAATTCGCGCGGGCTATACGGCTTGGCGATGTAATCGTCGGCGCCCAGTTCCAGACCGACGATGCGGTCGGTTTCGTCAGAGCTGGCGGTCAGCATGATGATGGGCACATTCGAGCGGTTACGCACCACTTTGCACAAGGCAAACCCATCGGTATCAGGCAGCATGACGTCGAGAATCACCAGCGATAACTCATCGGCATAACGTTGAAATTCGGTCAAAAACGATTCGCCGTTATGCGCGAGCTTGACTTCATATTGGTTCTTTTCCAGATACGCCTTCAACAGGGTCCTGGTTTTTTGGTCGTCATCGACCACGAGTATCTTGCGCGTCATTGTTGGTCGCCTAAATTTTTTTCAGTGAACGGGCGATCGCACCGAGGCGGCGTTGCGTGTCGTTTACCGTGACCTGGTCATCCATAAAAAAACGATAAATCTCAGCGATGATCGCATCTTTAGACGTTTCGTCGGTTGCCATGCGATGGGCCAGACTAGGCACCTGGGTACTACCTCCGCGGGCAAACAATTTCCAGGAAGTCCGGGCACAGCTATCCATTTTGCTCATATCGGGATTGCGCAACACCGGGACCGAGCCTTTGATCTGGTTGTACTCAACCTGCACCGCAGGCGATAGAACCAGCTGCGCGAGCCTTTCCTGCGCGGCTCTGTGCGAGCCGTCTCCTGCCAGCATGACCAGGGTATCGATATCGTAGAGATGATAATTTTCTGTTTGCGGCACCGCCATGCAGGCAAAGCCGACATCGGTTGCCAACCCCCAGGCATTCAACTCGGCCTTGACCCAATCCCCCATCACCATCATCGCCGCGCCGCCATCGGCAAACTGGCGTGCCAGTTCATCCCAGGAGCGATCTTGAAGCGGCGTCGGCATCCATTTCTTGAGCGAGCGGAAACGCTTCAAGGCCTGACCGAAGCGGGCATCAAAAAATGCCGACTGTTCTTTTTTTACAAAAATATCGTTATAAAAACCGGCGCCCGCTTCCGATAACACCAGGGTTTCAAACAAAGTCGCTAACTGCCACGGCTCGCTACTTTGGGCCAGCGGAATGATGCCGGCCTGTTGTAATTTTTTGGCGGCGAGTTCAAAGTCGTCCCAGCTTTCGGGTAAGGCTAAGTCGTATTTTTTGAATAGCTTGCGATTGACGAATAAGGTATTGATGCGGTGAATGCCAAGCGGCGCGGCGACCACATGCCCTTTGGATTGGGTCAGGGACCAGACGCTGGGAAACAGAATTTTGTCCCACTTACCGACGCTGCCCACCGCATCAAATTCTAGCAACAAGCCCAGTTCCGCCCACTCACCGATCAGCACGCCATTGAGTTGTGCGACTTCCGGCGCATTGCCGGACAAGACCCGGCTTTTCAGCACGATGCCGGCACCGATACCGGATCCGCTGGGGATCACGGCATCGCGCCATAAGATATTTTCTTGCGTTAATTTGCCTGCCAAAAAATCGACGGCCTTATGCTCACTGGTGGATTTCCACCAATGCAATACCTGTAACGAATCCGCCCATGTCGATGAGCTCGCCACCATCAGCAAAATGAGCCCCATCACCACACGCAGCGCATGTCTCCATCGCGGGGAGTGAGGGGATAGGTATTTTGTGTAGGGCAACAATCTTATATTTGTTGTTTGCACCTGAGGGTCCTTCCGGAATCTTTCCGGGTCTTCTTTGTCTCGGTACAGACTATAGCCCAAGTGAATGTTGTTGCGAAGGTAAATAAGCATCGATATTTGTAATGAAGTGTGAGCTTACATTGCAATTTATTGCAGCCTTAAAAATTGCCGGAAATAGGTGCAATTCCCCTATGAGAGCGCCCCGCAGAGTTGACAGCATAAAAGCAAAACCCAAAAGCTCCAACGTAAAGTTATGTAACAAGCCGCGTCATCCCAACTTTCCACTTCTCCATAAAAATCAATCACTTAACATCAGATAACAGGTCGCACCACAGGCAGGTGGCGACACATATTCTGCGATGTTAATGTCTGCTGGCCGCAACACAATGCAGTAATGCCGTGAGCAGTTCCAGCACGAGTTTTGCGCAAACGATGGTCAGAAAATTCAGGCAACCATCTGCAACAAATGAATAAATAACCGGGATACACCGGAAATGACAGCATGCTCAAAAGCAGCGTCAGCTTGCTAGCGAGCGAACAATTAATAACAAAGGAGACATTATGAGCAAGACCGTATTTCGTGCTGCCCTCAAAGCATTACCTCTCGCACTTTCCCTGACTTTTGCAGCAGGCCTGGCGCACGCCAGCGAAGCTGAAGGCGAATTCCATGGTTACTTCCGCGCCGGTGTAGGATCAAGCTCTACCCATGGCCCGCAAAGCTGTTTCGGACTGGGTGGCAATACCATGAACTATCGCCTCGGCAATGAGTGCGACAGTTATTTTGAGGGCGGTTACACCAAAGAACTCGCCAAAGCCGATAACGGCGTCAGCTTTGTCGGCACCGTATGGCTGGATGCCTATAAAAACGGCTCTGACTTCGGTAACGCGAAACCGGAAATCGCCAAGGCCTATGTGGAAGCCAAAAATCTCGATTTCCTGAACGGCGGCGTCGCCTGGATCGGTAAGCGTTACTACTTCCGTCCCGATATCCATATGCTGGATCTGCAATACATCAACCTGAACGGCACCGGCGGCGGTTTCGACAAGATAGGCGCAGGCCCGGGCAAATTCAGCTATGCCCTGTTCAAAGACAATGACACCAATGTCATCGATCCGGTCACGGGTAAGGTGACCAGCACCAATGCCGCGCTACGCCAGAATTTCATCTACGAAGGCTTGCCGGTCAATGCAGGCGGCACTTTAGATGCCGCCATCTCACTGATCAGTGCGCAGGGTGAGAATAAGCATAACGGCTGGCAATTTTCTATCTTCCACAAACAAGACAAGTTCATGGGCGGCAGCAATACGCTGGGCTTCCAGTATGGCGTAGGTCCGGGTACCGGCGTCGGCGGGCCATGCTGCGATCGCATTGGCAGCTCGGGCAGCACCACGCTCGGTTCCGATGTCACCCGCCTGCGCATTTTCGATGATCTGGTGATCCAGCCAACGGAGCAATTCAGCATGGAATTTATCGCCCTGATGCAACGCGACAAATCAAATGCGCAAGGTTCGTCTACATGGACTACATTGGGAGCACGGCCGGTGTATGCCTTGACCAAAAATCTGAAAATCCAGGCTGAACTCGGTACCAGCCGAGTGACGCAAGCCAATGGCGGCGATGCGCTGCGCCTGACCAAGCTGACGATTGCACCGACCATCACCGTTGGACAAGGTTACTGGTCGCGCCCTGAATTACGTGCCTTCGTCACCTACGGCAAATGGAATAATGCAGCAACCGCAGCGGTTAATGCCAGCAATAATTCAGGCCCGGTCTATGGCAACAACACCAGCGGCACATCGGTAGGCATACACCTTGAAACCTGGTTCTGATTCAAGAACATAGCAAGTCGAATAGCAGAAAATAACAAGATAGAAGAACAGGAAGCGCAGTTTATACGCGTCCTGCTCTCAAACTCAAATCAATCTAATTGCGGACACATCACCAGATTCGCAAGTAATGGAGAAGACCATCATGAAATTGAAACAAATCGTCCAGGCAACAATGGCAATGACTGCACTGATGGCAGTCGGTACACAGGTTCAGGCAGCCGAAGTCGAAGTGCTGCATTACTGGACTTCCGGCGGTGAGGCAAAATCGGTCGCGGAACTGAAAAAAATGATGGAAGCCAAAGGTGTTGCCTGGAAAGACTTCGCAGTCGCAGGCGGCGGCGGTGAGAACGCGATGACCGCGTTAAAAGCCCGCGTCATCGCCGGCAGCGCGCCGACTGCGGCACAGATCAAAGGTCCATCGATACAGGAATGGGGCAAAGAAGGCGTATTGGCGAATATCGATGCCGCAGCGCTTGAGGGAAAATGGGATGCCAACCTGCCCAAGGTGGTTTCCAACATCATGAAATACCAGGGGCATTATGTCGCGGCACCGGTCAATGTGCATCGCGTCAACTGGTTATGGGTCAATCCGGATGTCCTGAAAAAAGCCGGTGCTAAAACGCCGGGCAATTGGGAGGAGTTTTTTGACGCTGCAGACAAGATCAAAAAAGCCGGCATGATCGCGATCGCCCATGGTGGTCAACCCTGGCAAGATGCGACGGTATTTGAATCCGTTGCGCTGGGTGTAGGCGGCGCCGATTTTTACAAAAAGGCGATTGTCCAGCTGGATCCGGCAAGTTTGACAGGTCCGACCATGATCAAGACGTTTGATACCTTGGCGAAGATCAAAACCTACATCGATAAAGATGCCGCAGGCCGTGACTGGAATCTGGCAACGGCAATGGTCATCAACGGCAAAGCAGGCATGCAGTTCATGGGCGATTGGGCCAAAGGCGAATTTACTGCGGCTGGCAAGGTCGCGGGCAAAGATTTCTTATGCCTATCGGCACCGGGAACCGACAAAGCCTTTACCTTCAATATCGATTCCCTGACCATGTTCAAGGTCAAGGATGAGCAGCAAAAATCCCAGCTCACTTTAGCGAGTGCCGTGATGAGCCCAGAGTTTCAGGAAGTATTCAACCTGAATAAAGGCTCGATCCCGGCGCGAGCCGGCGTCTCGCGCGCCAAGTTCGATAGCTGTGCCATTAAGTCCATGGACGACATGGAAGCCACCAGCAAGAGCGGCGGCCTGGTGCCCAGTTTTGCCCACGGCATGGCGATCGATTCTGCCAAGGCAGGTGCGATCCAGGACGTGATTGCCAAGTTCATGAACTCCAGCATGACGTCTCAGGCTGCGGTTCAAGCCCTGGCTAAAGCCGCCAAGGCGAAGTAACTGTGTAAAGTAATTACCTGAGGTAATTACGCCAAATTATCCAGCAGAGTAATGTGCAAAGTTGAACGTCGGCGTGCTGACGTTCAACTTAAATGTGTATAAAATCGGTCAGGCGATGTTTGTCCATCTGATCGATCCGGAGATTTTTGATGTCAACGTCTTCCCCCGCGTCACCGGGTGTTTCACCCGCCAGCGTCTCGCGCAAAACGCCGTATGGTTTTGCCGGCTTTGCCGATGTATGGTTACCCCGGCTCGTGTTATCGCCGACCGTCATCGCTTCCCTGATTTTTGTGTATGGTTTTATCGGCCTCACCGCATATCTGTCGCTGACCGAATCCCGCCTGATGCCGAACTACACTTTGTCCGGCTTTTCGCAATACGTCGCCTTGTTCGATATCGATCGCTGGTGGGTATCCGCCAGCAATCTCGGTATCTTCGGCGGACTGTTCATCCTGATATGCCTGGTAGTCGGCTTGCTGCTGGCGGTTTTTCTCGATCAGCGCATCCGTGCCGAAGGCGCTTTGCGGGCGATCTACCTGTATCCGATGGCACTGTCCTTCATCGTCACCGGGGCGGCCTGGAAATGGATACTCAATCCCGGTCTTGGCCTGGAAAAAATGGTGCGGGACTGGGGCTTCCCCAACTTTACGCTCGACTGGCTGGTCGATCCGGATATGGCGATTTATACCGTTGTGATTGCCGGCGTCTGGCAATCATCGGGCTTTGTCATGGCCTTGTTTCTTGCAGGTTTACGCGGCATCGACGACAGCATTATCAAAGCCGCCATGGTCGACGGAGCCAGCCTGCCAACCATCTATCGCCGGATTGTGATTCCGTCCTTGCGTCCCGTGTTCTTCAGCGTGCTATTGGTCTTGTCGCATATCGCGATCAAGAGCTTTGACTTGGTCATGGCGCTGACCGCAGGCGGTCCCGGCACCTCGTCCGATGTGCCTGCCATTTTCATGTATCAGTTTTCCTTCACCCGTGGACAACTCGGCCTGGGCGCGGCATCCGCAATGATGATGCTGGCAACCGTATTAGCCGTGCTGGTGCCATTGATTTATCTCGAAGCAAAAGAGGCGCGACATGCACGCTGAGTCATCGACATCGTCAGGGGTGCGCCTGGGTCGCATCGCCATTTATCTGCTGCTGGTTTTTTGTGCCCTGTACTATCTGGCGCCGCTGTATGTAATGATCACAACCTCATTGAAATCGCTCGATGAAATTCGCAGCGGGAATCTGCTCGATATTCCTTTGCATCCGAATACGGTTGCATGGGCGAAGGCCTGGAGCGGTGCCTGTACCGGCGTGCAATGCGAAGGCCTGGCGCCGTATTTCTGGAACTCGGTAAAGATGGTGATTCCCGCGGTTCTGATCTCAACCTTCATCGGTTCGGTGAATGGCTATGTGCTGGCGCACTGGCGTTTTCGCGGTTCTGAGATCGTGTTTACCGCTTTGATGGTGGGTTGCTTTATCCCTTTCCAGGTCGTGATATTGCCGATGGCGCGCTTGCTCGGTTTGATGCATCTGGCGAACACGACATACGGCTTGATCCTGGTGCATATCATTTATGGCATCGCCTTCACGACCTTGTTTTTCCGTAATTACTACGTGTCGGTACCCGATGAACTGGTCAAGGCGGCGCGCATTGATGGCGCGGGGTTTAGCATGATTTACTGGCGCATCATCCTGCCGCTTTCCTTGCCGATTTTCATGGTCTGCTTTATCTGGCAATTCACACAGATCTGGAATGATTTTTTGTTCGGCGTGGTGTTTGGCGGGTCCGATGCGCAACCGGTCACGGTCGCTTTAAACAATCTGGTGAATACGTCTACAGGAGTGACGGAATACAACGTGAATATGGCGGCTGCGATCATCGCCGCGCTGCCGACATTAGTGTTGTATCTGATCGCAGGTAAATATTTTGTGCGGGGCTTGACCGCCGGTGCGGTGAAGGGATGAGGCGGAAGTCGAGATCCATACAAAACAAGAATCTGGCATAACCATCAAAGTAAATTCGTCAGCAATATAGACCATATAAAGTCATAGACGAGATAAAGTTTCAGGAGACAGCAGCAATGGCAAGTTTATCGATACGCAACATACGCAAGGTATATCCGAACGGTGCAGAGATTTTAAAAGGCATTAATCTGGAGATCAAAGAAGGGGAATTTCTGATCCTGGTCGGTGGTTCCGGTTGCGGAAAATCCACCTTGCTGAATATGATTGCCGGTTTAGAAACCGTGACCGAAGGAGAAATCCGTATCGGTGACCGTTGCGTAAATAATGTGCCGCCGAAGTCGCGTGATATCGCGATGGTATTCCAGTCGTATGCCTTGTATCCGACGATGACCGTCAGGGAAAATATTTCGTTCGGACTCGGCATCCGCAAAGTCCCTAAGGATGAGCAGAAGCGCATCGTTGAGCGTGTCGCCGAGACCTTGCAGATGACTCATCTGTTAGATCGCAAGCCTGCCCACTTATCGGGCGGCCAGCGCCAGCGTGTCGCGATGGGACGGGCGATTGCGCGTAATCCCTCCCTGTTTTTGTTTGATGAGCCGCTGTCGAATCTGGACGCCAAGTTGCGGGTAGAAATGCGCGCCGAAATCAAATTGATGCACCAGCGTCTCGGCACCACGACCGTGTATGTCACACATGACCAGGTGGAAGCGATGACTCTGGGTGATCGCATCGCCGTCATGAAAGACGGCGTGGTGCAGCAATTCGGCAGCCCGCAAGAGATTTATGATCAGCCATCGAATATGTTCGTCGCCGGATTTATCGGTTCGCCATCGATGAATTTTTTACGCGGAAAGTTAGTCACCGATGCAGAGCGTATCTCGTTCACGCTGACACATGCCGGCAAGACGACCCTGCTACCCTTGCCGGAAAAATTAGCGCAATCCCTGAAACAAAATCTCGCCGGCCAGACGCAAACGGACATCATATTGGGCATACGTCCCGAGCATGTCACAGATGCCGCCAGCGCCCGCCGCTCAGAAACGGCAGACGCTTATCATCCTACCGAAGTCGATTGCGTGATTGAACTGACCGAGCCGACCGGCCCGGATACCCTGGTGTTCTCGAGTTTCAATGGTGCGCGTACGACCTGCCGCACCCATCCACGCGCCGCTGCGATGCCTGGACAGGCCATGCGGCTGGCGTTTGATCTTTCTAAAGCGGTATTTTTTGACGCAGTGAGCGAGCAGCGACTGGCTTGAAGCTAGAACATGAGATTCGGATTGCGATAAATAATGGGGATTTCTAAAGGGAATTTCTAAAATTGAATCCGCAGCCTGGATGCGGCTTTCAGGGGCATTTCGTGCCGGAAGGCTTATCCAGTCTGCGGATTCGCTTTGGGGAACTTCTAAAAACCCTTTAATCAAGATGCAGCGCTAGGTACAAACGCAGCAATACGTCGGTATTGCGAGGCTTTGTAACGACGCGATGCGCTCGAGCATGGGGTCTTTAGAAGTTCCCTTTGGGAATGCAGCGCGTTCTTGCATCACTATTCAGTGTTGATGAAGAACACCTGTCATGACAGCGACATCACCATGGCTAAGGCATTAAATTAGTTGTCCCCAGCCATTTGCCGCTGATACAAAGCTCGCGGGTGACGGTCAACACCAGATTCTCGACCGCCATCGCCGCATTCGTCAGGGGGATGTTTTTTGAGGCGCACAAGGTCACGGTGCGCGACAGCGGTACATCGCTGATAGACGAGGCGCGCATCTCGCCGCGTTCTATCTCTGCCAGCAGCGGTGATACCGGCAAAATCGTCGCGCCCATATCCGCCATTAAAGCCGACTTCAAAATAGCGATCGACGTAATGTCGATGACATGATCGATCTGCTTGCCTTGTTGCCGCACCACTTGCTCTATCCTTGGCCTGACGCCGTGCTGAATGCTGGGTAGTATCAGGGTCGCTTGCAAGGCCTTTTCTAAAGTGATTGTTTTGCGCTTGCAGGCAAACTGGGAATCACTGCGGGTGATATACATGAGTTCTTCTTCAACCAGCGGCTTGCCGGCGAAATTACCCAACTGACCATCGTCGAACAGGATCGCTAAATTCAATCGCCCCGAACGCAGCTGCTCCGTCAGATTGCCGGTCAGCTCTTCGGTCAACTGAAACACAATATCGGGATAGGTAGCACGTACGGCCTTGAGCAAAGGAAAAGCCAGTGCTCCGGATACGCTTTGCGGTATCCCAAGTACGACTGTGCCGGTGGGCTTATCCGTGGATTGTGCGACTGCCGATTTGGCATCGCTGACTTGCTTGAGGATCGCTTGCGCGTGTTCGTAAAACAGCTTGCCGGCATCGGTCGCCTGCATGCCTTGCGCAGAACGGTGCAGCAACATCGTGCCCAATTCTTCTTCGAGTTGCTGTAATTGCTGGGTCAATGCAGGTTGCACGATGTGCAGCACGCGCGCCGCACGCGACAAGGAGCCGTGATCAACGATGGCGACGAAATAACGGAGTTGGCGTAGTTCCATAGAATTTATTTTACTGGCTGCTGGCTTAATACCGGCTTACACGATAGCTGTAACAGGTGAGATGGCACGTCGTTCTATGGACGAGGACAAGATCAGGGAAGTCGATGTCACACCGCAACGCGCCAGGCTGACGATCACGCGCTCAAGTTCTTTGACGGATGGCGCGACCACTTTCACAATCACGCAGTCTTCGCCGGTAATCGCATGACACTCGATGACCTCGGGAACCTGCTCGGCAATCTTCGTCACCGGAATATCGCTGGAGCGGCTGGCAATACGGACAAAGGCCGTGATGCCATATCCGAGCGCCTCGGGATTGACGCGCGCATGATAGCCCGTGATTACGTGCGCGGCCTCCATGCGCTTGACCCGCTCCGCGACTGCGGGCTGGCTCATGTGGATGCGCCGTCCGATTTCAGCCAGCGTCACCCTGGCATCGGCCTGCAAAATATCGAGAATTTTTGCATCCATCTGATCTAAATCCAACTTCATGGAAAATCACCTGTTTTTCAATTAATTCCAAAGTAATGTAACTGATTTACCTTGGCTTATCCATTCAAAAACTGGTTTCAGTCGCCTAAACTGCTCATATTCAAGCTCGTTTTATCGAAAGATTGTCATGTCGCGCCTGCCACGTCCTGTTCTGATCGCTTTGCTCACGGTGTATATCGTGTGGGGATCAACTTATTTTGCCATTCATGTCGCATTGAGCTCGTTTCCGCCATTTTTACTGATGGGTACGCGATTCCTGATGGCGGGCGGCTTGCTGTTTGCATGGCAAAAATCGCGTGGCGCCGTCAATCCGAGCTGGCGTGAATGGCGGGATGCCGGTGTGGTCGGCGTGCTGATGTTGGGTGGCGGTATGGGGTTGACTGCGGTCGCGCAACAAAGCATTTCCTCGGGATTGACCGCGGTATTTATCGCTTGTTCGCCGATGATTTTATCGTTCTGCGTCGGCCTGTTTGGCGACTGGCCGAACCGGCGCGAGTGGATAGGCATCGTGGCAGGATTTGCCGGTGCCGTACTGCTTTCGCTGGGCGGAGAATTTTCGGCGCGTCCTATCGGCGTCATCAGCTTGCTCGGCGCTATTCTTTGCTGGGATATTGGTTCTGTCCTGTCGCAGCGTAAATTGAAGATGGCACCGGGTGCGATGGGATTTGCCAGCGAGATGTTGCTGGGCGGCGTATTTTTAACCGCGATCGGTTTTTTTGCTGGTGAAAAATTCATTACACCCATCACGGTCAACGCGATGCTCGCCTGGTCCTACCTGGTGGTGGCAGGATCCTTGCTGGCATTTACCGCGTATATGTATTTGTTATCGGCAGTACCGCCAGCCCTGGCAGGCAGCTATGCGTATGTGAATCCGGTAATTGCCGTCGCTTTGGGTGTGATGCTCGGAGGCGAACAAATCGCAGCGCGCGAAATGCTGGCGATGACGATTATTTTAGCCAGCGTGTTTATGCTGACAACGGCACGTAATAAGCAAAAACGATGAATTGATAAGCTGGATAAGCGGACAGCGAGCCAGGTTTTAGAAAAATTCAGCCGTATCGTTCGACTGCTCTGCGTGCAGGTCGCCGCTGATAACGAGTGTGTCGTAGTAACAGGTGCGATTGCGGCCATTGCTCTTGGCAAAATACAAAGCTTGATCGGCACGGCCCATGATCGCCACTGCCGGTTCATATGTATCGATCCGGGCGAAGCCAATACTCACCGTCACTCTACCCACCTGCGGGAAATTATATTGCTCTACATTTTCGCGGAAACGGTCAAAAATATGCTGAGCATCTTCTTGCGAAGTGGAACGTAACAGAATCACAAACTCTTCCCCGCCAAACCGGAACAGGCGATCGGTCGGCCGGAATGAAGAGCGCAACAGATTCGCGATCAAAATCAATACTTCGTCGCCATACAGATGACCGAATTGATCATTCACACGTTTGAAGTGATCAATATCCAGCACCGCTAACCAGTTTTGCTTTTCAGGTTCATTGGCGCGCCGATCTTGTTGCACATCTTCAGGATCCAGCCCGCTGGATTGCTGAGAACTGGTGCGCAAAATTTTTGAGAAATTATCATCGAAGGTTTTACGGTTCAATAAGCCCGTGAGCGAATCGCGCTCGCTGTAATCGAGCAGATTTTGGAAGTTCCGATAGACAATCAGTATCCCCTCCATGACCTGCATGGTATTGTCTGAATACGAAGCCGGATTGGCGATTTCAAGACAGGTATTGAGTTTCTCATTCACCCATATAGGCAACCAGATCAGGCGCTTCCCCTCGTCGGAGCGGCCTTCGATCAAGTTCAAATGCTGCTTAACCCCTTCTTCCAAAGCCGGATATTGACCGATCACATCGCCACCTTTGCTGGCAACGGCATGTTCTGCCAACGCCACTACCTTGCCATCTTTAATCGTAATTTGCGGTTGCACGAAGATCTGCAAACCGACCGTCGCAATATCAAGCACGCGCGCGTACTCTGCGTTCGTCAGCTCGCACAGCGCAGAAATCACGGAAATGTTGAGGAGATCATGGTCGCGGTGACCGGTGATTTCCACAAGGTGTTTAATGATGGAATCCATACTCTATCTAAGAGAGGTTCGTAAAAAGCAAATAAAGTCGAACGACAATACCTTAGCTGCAGCCATGACACAAGAAGCGCGAAAACATTTACCACAATTGCAGTGCATTTACCCTTGAGCGGCAATTTTTGCAGCAAGCCTGCACTTGCTCAAAAATCTTACGATTTTACTCATTATCCATATAAAAACAGGAAAACACAGACTATTTTATGGTAATTTTTACACCATTATAACAAGTAGGCCCTTAGTCTCGGCAAGAAAGCAGAGAAACTAGTAAAGTTGATCGCTGATAACGTCATTTATTCCTATTCTCGATTGCCAGAGAGCGATGCCGCTCGGCGCCCACAAGGAGGGCCACCATGCCTCATAACAAAAAATTCCAGCAATTTATAGTCACTGTAATCCTCTCGACGTTCATATTGTCGGCGCAGGCAAGTCAATTGGTTCAAGTGGTGGATAGTGCGGGACAAGCGGTTCCTGATGCGGTAGTGTATTTTGAGAATGGCAATGCAGAAAAAACCAAATCTGCCAGCGCCGAGATCCAGCAAAAAGATAAAAAATTCATGCCCCTGGTCACCGTGGTGCAAACCGGAACCGCGATCAATTTTCCCAACAACGATACGGTCAGACATCACGCCTACTCATTCTCCCCGGCGAAATCGTTTGAGCTGAAACTCTATGCAGGCAAACCTGAAGCGCCGATTTTGTTCGACAAGTCGGGTACCATCGTTGTCGGATGTAATATTCACGACCAGATGTTGGCGTATATTCAAGTGGTCGATACACCCTATTTTGCAAAAACAGATGCGAACGGCAAAGCGAGCATCCTTTCTATCCCGAATGGCAAATACACACTAAAAACCTGGCATTACAAACAAATGGGTGGCGGTGCGTTGAGCGAACAAATCGTCAATATTAAAGAAGATAACGGCACTTTCAATGTCAAATTAGGTTTCAAATTAAATTGACCCGTCATCTTGCTATCCAAGGCATTAAAATAATAGGCTATTTCTAACCGGAAATTCGCTCATCAAATGGCGAACTCCACGAATACATCCAATGCACCTGTAAGGAAATTCATGCGTTTGCATAGCCTTCAAAGCCGTGTCGTTACCTTATTTATTGTTCTCATTCTCGCAGTGCAGCTGGCGGGTTTTTTTGCTATTCGTAATGCTATCGATAGTAATGCACGTGCGGCGATCCGGGAAGAACTCAAAATAAGTGAAAAAATTTTTGGCCACTTACTCGAACAAAATAAACAAAAACTGACTGAGGGCGCGCGCGTACTCGCATCCGAATTCGCCTTCCGGGAAGCAATCGCAACCAATGATACTGAGACCATTGTCTCTGCACTGGATAATTTGGGCAATCGGTTTGGCGCCAGCTTTTCTATGTTGCTCAGATTAGATAGAACAACGGCGGCCTCAACTAATAATTCCCTGACAGACAATACCGCGTCAGCGCTATTACCGCTATTTGTTCAAGCTGAACAATCAGACAACGGCAGTGCGTCCAGTACCGCCATCGTTGAGGGACATCCTTACCAACTGGTGATGATTTCTGTCAAAGCGCCAGTCAGAATTGCCTGGGTTGTCATGGCAATTCCCATTGATCAAAAAATTGTTGCCGATATGCGCGAGCTATCGGCAATGCAAGTGAGCTTACTCACCAGCAAAAGCGACGGCAACTGGAAACCCGGCGTATCGACCCTGAACCGCGAGCAAGTTGAACAACTGGCGCAAATAGTTCCGAGAATCAGCGATAAAAGTCAACTCATCGCCGATCTGAAAATCGGCGATGAAGATTACAGTGCGCGCGTCTTAAAGCTCGCTCAAAATGCCGAGCTGATGACCGTGGCGGTGCTGCAGATTTCGGTCAGTGAAGCGATTGCACCGTATAAAAAATTACAAAGAAATCTCTTGATACTCACGGTATTGGGTGTGTTTATCGCCAGCGTCATCAGCGTACTCACGACAAAAAGAATCACCGGGCCTATGCGTCAATTAGCCGATACCGCCAAACGGTTGGGCGCTGGCGACTATACCGCCGCGATCACGGTAAAGCGGAACGATGAAATCGGGGATCTGGCACAAACCTTCGCAACGATGCGCGACGGCATTGCCAATCGCGAAAAAGAAATCCGACGGCTGGCCTACTGGGACACACTGACCAATTTGCCGAATCGCGCTTTGTTTGTCAGCATGCTGCAAGATGCGATCAAGCAGGCACAGGCAAAAGAACAGGCCTGTTTTGTATTGATGATGGATCTGGATCGTTTTAAGCATGTGAATGACGTGATGGGCCATAGTTTCGGCGACCAATTACTCAAACAGGTAGCCCTCAGGCTCAGCAACGAACTTGGTCAGGGTGCCACCAAGCCGGCACGACTGGGCGGCGACGAATTCGCTGTTTTATTACCGAATTCTTCGCTGAAAGAAGCTCAAGAGCTTGCTACAAGAATTTTACAATCATTGGAAAAACCGATATCGATTGAAGATCAAACCGTTGACTTGGGCGCTGGCATCGGTATTGCCGGTTTCCCGGACAACGCCAATGACGCAGAGTCTTTGCTGAGCCGCGCTGAAGTCGCGATGTACGCCGCCAAGCATGCGAACAGCGGCGCAGTCACATATATGCCGGAGATTGACAAAACCAGCCAGCAAAGTTTGTCGCTGCTGAGTGAGTTACGAACAGCTTTAGAACAGGAAAATTTTCGCCTGTATGTACAGCCTAAAGTAGCGCTCGACAGTGGCAAGGTGATTGCAGTCGAAGCGCTGATACGCTGGATCCATCCTGAGCGCGGCTTTATTTACCCGGACCAGTTTATTCCTTTTGCCGAACAAACCGGCTTCATCCGGCAATTGACGCGCTGGGTATTGAACGAAGCTGCCCGGGTTTGCAGCAGCTGGATTGCCGATGGTCACCAATTGAAGATGTCGGTCAATCTCTCTACCCGCGATTTGATGGACCAGGATTTACCGAATAAGTTTGCCGATATCCTGGAACGCCATCACATCACACCTGCCGCATTTTGTCTGGAAATTACCGAGAGCGCGATTATGGATGATCCGGTGCGTGCACAAAATACCCTGGAACGGCTGCATGCGATGGGGACAGATTTATCGATCGATGATTTCGGCACCGGCTATTCATCGCTGGCCTATCTGAAAAGTCTGCCGGTTGACGAACTCAAAATTGACAAATCATTTGTCCTGAAAATGGAGCAGGATATTGACGACACCAAGATCGTCAAATCGACCATTGATCTTGGTCACAATATGGGACTACGGGTCGTCGCCGAAGGGGTAGAAAACAAGGAGGTAATGAGTTTACTCAAGGAGATGGGCTGCGATCAGGCACAAGGCTACTACATCAGTAAACCTATGCCATCGGATCAGTTCCTGACATGGTTGCACATCTGGGAATCTGCGCAAAGCTGAGCGCCGCTGGTGACAAAGTATGCGCAGATACATACACGGTAGCGCAATGGGCAATCGAAGATAAAGGATCTCAGACTAAATGTATCTGCGTGGTTTTACGATCCTGCTTGCGCTTATACATACGGCTGTCAGCGATCTTAATCAGTCGCACATAATCTTCGCCATCCTCGGGATAACTGGCCCAGCCTATCGACACCCCGACGCTGACGATCACGTCGTCTAGCGCAATCGGCTCCTCTACCAGACTGGAAATTTTCTCGACCATGTTATGAATGTCAATGGAGTTCTTGGTATCTTTCAATAACAAAACAAACTCATCGCCACCGTAGCGAGCCACGGTATCGGTGTCGCGGATTGCCGCTTTCAGACGCGCTGCGATAATCACCAGGGCGCGGTCGCCGGCATCGTGACCATGATTATCGTTGATGTCTTTAAAGCGGTCGAGATCAACAAACAATAAGGTAAATACCTCTAAACCATAGGCCTTATTGATCGCATTCTTTTGCAGATAATTGATTTGCGCAAACAAAGACTCGCGGTTCGCGACCTGGGTCAATTTATCGAAACGCAGCTTGTTTTCCATTTCAATCAAGGTTTGCGCCAGGATACCGATTTCATCATCGCGTCGTATATGCAGCTCTGGCAAAGCCTGCCCATCGCCAAACTTTTCTGCAGCGCTGGTCAATTTACGGATATCGCGAATCACCCGGTCGACTATCGTCAAACCTATGGTCAGGGCAAATACGACACAAGCAACCGCAATCACCAGACTCTGGAAAAATCCCTGATTAATACTGCTCATAAAATCAGAGCGCGGTACCGCGACTACCGTCAACCAATTCAATCCCTGCCGGACTCCCAAAGATGAAACCGCTACATCTACCGTGCCGATCGCCAGCTGCAACTGCTGAGTAGAAGAAATGGCGTTGTTGTCCTGCAAAATCTTTCTCTGCCAGTAATCGCTTTTTTTATAAGTTTCGCTAATCAATGGCGACTTCATCTCAGACGCCAACAAGCGTTCAGGTACGCCATTTACCCGCCTCACCGCCGATTCTTCACCAGACGTAGCGACGATATAACCTTCGCTGTCGATAATATAAGCAACGCTGTTTTTACTGATGTCCAAAGTGCGCAAAAAATCGGATAAGACTTTTAAAGTCACATCAGTCGCTACCACGCCAGCCAAGGAGCGGTCTTGCCGATGGATCGCTTTTGCCAGAGTGATCGTGGGTTCAGCAGACGTAAAGTCATTGTAAATTTTTGACCATATGGGTTGAGTTGCCTGCACAGCAGATTGATACCAAGGACGCTGGCGAGGATCATATTGATCCGTACGGAGCTTGTCGGAGCGATCGCCAGGCGCTTTTACTTTGTACACCTGACGCAAGGGAGCGTTCGGCTCATGCCAATACAATTCGACAAAATCGTTTCTGATCCTGAACACGCCAATCATGCGGCCATCTGCACCGCCGTAATAAACATAATTGTTCACATCCATGAACAAGCCGCTGGCAGCCCATAATTTGTCTTCCAGGTTATGCAGATCGTCTGAGAAGTTTTGCGTCTGCGGTTGTTTCTTCGGATCCGGCGCAACCGATTCGAGCACAATCAATGCACTATCGAGGTGCCGTTCAGTTGCACTACTGATACGGTTGACCATATCAATCAATATTCTTTGAGTCAAGGTATGAACCGCATCAGTACCTGCCTTCATCGATACCCAGGCAATAGCTACAGATACGCCTATCACCAGCACGGTAATTGGTACGACCAGCTCTCGGCGTAATGAGGACTTGCTCATTTCCTTAGGTTCCTGGCGACGATCCGACAAGTGCGTTGAATTACCCTGCCGCTATCGGTAAAGGTCTTTCACTTTTTTTCTATTGCCCAAAAATTGAATTAGCATCGCTTCGGTCGTGAATTGCTTCAACATGACCCAGTTCGGCAACAGCCTCATTTGATATACCTGACTTGATGCGCCAACCTGAGATAGTATCTGAATAGCGTCAAATGTATGCGCACTTAACAATATAAAGAGGCTTGCTTAAACATGGTAGGAAATACCATCAGCATATCCAGTATTTTTTGGCAGAGCGTTGTTAAAGTAAATACCAGATGGCGGAGATTCATTTAAAATTTTTTATTGAAATCTCATCCTTTATTTGCTTAAACTAAATTCATGTACCCGTACGTTGAGAAAATTACAAAACAAGCGATGACTCATCCCAGATTACTCTTATTCTTAAATTGCTTATTGAGTACGGCTGTCCGGGTGCCGCATTGAATGCGGTCGCAGGCAATTTTCCGACTCCGTATCTGATTGATAGCACCGCAACGCATATCAGTCTAGGCTGACATGACGATTTTTAATCCCAAGAAACGCGGTTTGGTATATGTCACTGCAAGTCGGCAATTAAGTTGATAACTAAGTAAGTACACGGATCATGTTATGCGCAATACGCCTCTATACAAAACCTTGCAGGCATTATTGATCAGCCTGCCCTTGCTCGTAGCGGCGCCGGATAATTCCGCGCAAACCGGTACCGATGCCCTGTATCGGGCGCTCGGCAGCGAGACTGGCATCAACCTGATCGTGGACGACCTGATGGTCTTGATACTGGCCGATGCGCGCATCAAAGATTCGTTCAAAGAAACCAATATCAAGCGCCTGAGCAAATTACTTAAAGAGCAGTTTTGTGTCATCGGCGGTGGTCCGTGCAACTACACCGGCGACGATATGAAATTGGTGCACGACAAATTGGGCATCACAGTGAGTCAATTCAATGCCCTGGTCGAGGATTTACAAATCGCGATGGAAAAGCACCAGATTCCATCATCGGTGCAAAATAAATTGCTCGCCAAATTGGCGCCGATGAAGAGAGACATTGTGGCGCCGAGAGTTGCAAAGGAGTGAATCAAGGCGCATCCGAACCCGAACCCACCTTAAGCAGTCCGACGACAATACAGCGAGCTATTGCTTGTCACGATACAAACATCAACGTCGACTGTTGTTGTGTCGGCAAAAACGATGAATATGGCTTGCAAAGCAATGTAAATAGCGCAAAATGAAGCCGCATCTGCGGTTTTGGCCTGTTATTTGACGATAGCAGGTCTATATTCCAAGTAAAACGGGCAACAACAAAATACCTCCGGCAGCGCCCATCAGGCATTCGCCGGTTTTGCTTTTTAACAGCGAAGCTAAAGCACCAGCTACCAGACAGGAGCTTGTAATGATGACCGTGCCCATCATTATTGATTTTGAAGCATCAGGATTTGGTAAGGGCAGTTATCCCATCGAGGTCGGCTTCTCCGGCCGGCATGGTGAGGGCTGGTGCACCTTGATCCGTCCCGAGGATGACTGGAATCACTGGGACCTTGATGCCGCCAAGGTGCACCATATACCGCGTGAAATTCTGGTTGAGCGTGGCCGCTCTGCCATCTACGTCGCTGACCAGCTGAACTATTTTTTAAGCGGCTATACCGTTTACACGGATGGCTGGACGCAAGACTACGTCTGGATGGCACGCCTGTTCGATGCCGCTCAAAAAGTACCGCGCTTTAAATTGGCCGATCTGCGTGAAATCATCTCGAATGAGCAAGAGACGCGCTGGCATGCCACCAAAGATCGCGTTCAGGAAGAGCTGCACGTCTCACGCCATCGTGCCAGCAGCGACGCCCGCATCCTGCAGTTAACCTGGTTGCGCACCTTTGACTCCCAACTGGATGTTGACGACTGCAGAACGCAGTAATTCCAGGTCGCACATGCGCGCCGGGCATGCCAGAACCGCTATCGGTTTAGCACAACCATTGTGATTAGCGACAAACCAGTCATTCTCATTGCATCTACCAAGACACCCTGACTACACACTCTCAGACAAATCATGCTCAAAAAAATACTTACACGTGGCACCATCGGTCTCTTCCTACTGCTGCTCGCAGTGCTTGCCTACCTGCTGTTTGCCCCCGTGGCGATCCAGCCTGTCGCTTGGCAAGCGCCGCCCTATACCGGTTATACCGGAGCCCATGCCCGCAACCACGAACTGTCTGGCTTACAGGTCATATCCCTCGGCAACGAATCCGGCCCCGAGCATATTTTGCCCGGTCCTGACGGCAAGCTGTACGCGGCAGTGGCGTCCGGTGCGATCTTGCGTATGCAGCCCGACGGTTCACAACTTGACACCTGGATGTCGATGGGCGAACGCGTATTAGGATTTGCGTTTGACGCCAGGGGGCGCATGATCGTCGCCATGCCGTCACGCGGCTTGCTCATGATTGATCAGGACAAAAAAGTCAGTGATCTGGTCACGCAGGTTAATCAAGTCCCAGTGCAGTTTGTGGATGCCGTAGTGGTGGCCCAAAATGGCAAAATCTATTTCACCGATGCGACACAGCGTTTTGGCGTCAATGCATTTGGCGGCGTGCTGAATGCCAGCATGCTCGATTTTTTAGAACATTCCTGTACCGGACGCGTGCTTGAATACGATCCGGCATCGGCGGGTACCCGCGTATTAGCCGATGGATTCTGTTTTTCCAATGGCATCGCGCTCAGCCAGGATGAACAGCATCTGTTCGTCAGCGAGACCGCCGGTTATCGCGTATGGAAGCTTTCAATACTGGCGGATAAGTTGCAACTCCAGAATCCTCCGAATCCGCAACTGGCCTCAGTGGTGCTGGATAATTTGCCGGGTTTCCCGGACAACCTGATGCGCGGCACCGATGGCAAATTGTGGGTCGGCATCGTCAAACCGCGCAGCGCTGATTTCGACAAAATGTCGGTCAAGCCGTGGTTGCGCTCGCTGGTCCTGCGGCTGCCGCGCTCAATGTGGAAAGTGCCGCAAGATTACGGCCACGTGATTGCCTTCGATGAAACCGGCAAAGTACTCAAGGATATGCAAGACCCCAGCGGCGCCTATCCAGAAACCTCCGGCGTCACCGAAACCGCCGATCGCCTGTATCTCCAGAGCCTGCGCGCCCGCAGCATCGCCTGGCTGGCAAAAAAATGACGCGGCAGAACAACAGGCATCACGGAATTTTCTAAAGCGCAGATTGCCTTAAGAGAACACTTTCATCTGCATTGTCGAGACAAATGCATTGCCAAAACGCGAGGCAGTGGTATTTAACTTGATGCAAAGCAAAACTTGTCAAAAATACTTGGCTTGACTATATCAAAACGCTATAAAATTCTCTGCTGTAACACATTCATTCTTCCACAACTAAAGTGAGTCATTATGTCTAAATTATTGGATTACCTGAATATTCTGGATAAAGATGCAGCAGCGCGTGAAGCGCACAAAAAAGATCCGAAAGGCGCGATGAAAAAATTTGGGTTAAGTGATCATGAACAAGAAGCGTTTATTTCTGGAGATAAAAAGAGAGTTGCAAAGTTGATTGGTGTTCACGAAGATACTCTTCCTGCTATTCAAATGCCTCAATTTGCTGCTTAAAGAAAGCAAAATCTCGTGGCGAACTTAAAGTTAAATGCTAATTCTATATTTACTAATTTAATTTTTTTGATTGCCCTCCTTTTTTCATCAATTGCTGCTTCCGACGAACCAAATTCAAATAATGAGCTACTTAATTTAGCTACTCAATATTTAGGTTCAGCTCCAGAAAAAGCATTTGATACTTTTGCTAGACTTGAAAAACTGCGACCTACCTTTACTCCCAAGCAAACTGATAGGTACTATCTTCTCAAAGCTTCATGGCTGGGCTTTAGTGGTATGCATAGAGATCGAATCGAATTGATTCAATCTTATATTGCACAAGTTTCTGATATAGATAGCAAAGTCAAATTTTTATATGAGTTATCTGACGCATATACAAATCAAGGTGAGTATGAGAACGCTTTGAGTGCAATGAATCAAAGTATATCTCTGTTACCCCAAATATCGGATATGCAAGCAAAGCTAAGTATGTTGCAATCTGCAGCTACTTTGTTTAAGTCTTTGCATGCCTATGATGATGCTATTTTGTATGCTCAACGTATGTATCTAATAGATCCAAATAGATCTAACAAATTGGCGACATGTTTAGGGAGTAGTAATGAAATTGAAATTAACTTTTTGAGGGGATCCCGTAATTTAGCGAAAGCTGCTTTACCTATGGCGATTCAAGTTTGTCAGGAAAATGGAATTGCAGCAATTGCCCTTATGTTGAAAGCACTAGATGCCGTCGACTCAGTAAATTCTGGATTAACTGAGCAAGGTTTGAAAACAGGATTGACAGTATTAACTGAATTTGCAAAAACAAACGAAAATTCTGATTATGTAATTCAGTTAAAGGAAGGTATTGCCCGCGCATATCTGAAATTGAGCAATCTAAATCAAGCAGAACATTTTGCTGATCAAGCTTATCAACAGGCGAAATCAAGAAATCTTGTTCAATTATTAGAAAAAACTAGCAGAACCATGGCAGCAATCAAACGCGCACAAGGTCAATTCTCCAGCGCACTCGAATACTACGACACCAGCCTCGCGCTGAAAGACAAAATTCTCGACGATCAATTGCATAAAAATCTCGCTTATCAGCGCGTCAAATACGATAGCCAGGACAAGGCAAACCAGCTGAGTTTGCTCGAACAAAAAAACAAAACCCTGGCAATTGCGCGTCAGCTGGAGAAGCGCAATAATCAAAACCTGATTTTGCTGGTGACGCTGATCTCGGTCATGTTACTGATCCTGACTGCATGGCTGATCCGCATCTGGCAGCAAAAAAATCAATTCCGTGAGACCGCGCAAATTGATGGACTGACGCAGATCAGCAATCGCGCTCACTTTATTGCCGGCGGTGTGCAGGCGATGCAGTCGAATCATGCGGCGGTTAGTGTGATCTTGTTCGATATGGATTTTTTTAAACGTATCAACGACAGCTTCGGCCATGCGGTCGGTGATTGGGTGTTGCGCACTGTGGCAGAGAAAATCAAAACGCTGCTGGGAAAAAAAGACTTGTTCGGCCGTCTCGGCGGCGAAGAATTCGTGATCTGCGCACCGGGCGCTAGTGAAGCAGAGACGGTAGCGCTGGCAGAGCGCTGCCGTGTCGCCATCATGGAGATCGATACCAATCCCAGCGGCTATCGCTTCCCGATTTCTGCAAGCTTCGGTGTCGCCACCCGCGCCGCACATGCCTCTACCAGTTTTGAAGATATGCTGGCAGCCGCTGATAAAGCGCTGTACGTATCAAAAACAGATGGACGCAATCGCGTTTCGGCTTTTCAATAACACCCACATCAAAGTAATCAATGCCAAATACAAAAAAAGGAAAATTAGTCTGCGTCGGCACCGGCATGCGCATGGCTGGACAATTGACGCCTATCGCCCAGAGTTATATCGAAACCTCGGATGTCGTGGTAGCGGCGGTGCCGAATATTTTCACGCGCAAATGGTTGCAGGATATCGCTAAAGAATATGTGTGCCTGCTCGGCTATTACGCCGATTGCGATGAGGCGGGTAAAGACCGGCGCGATACTTATCGCCGTATGGCGGACACCATTCTGGCCGAGCTGCGCGCGGGTAAAAACGTGTGTGCGGCATTTTATGGGCATCCCGGTATTTTTGCCTGTATCTCGCACATGGCGATTGCCGACGCGCGGGCTGAGGGCTTCAGTGCCGAGATGGAGCCGGGGATTTCTGCGGAAGATTGCCTGGTCGCCGACCTGGGAATCGATCCGGGCAAACACGGCATGCAATCGATGGAGACGACGCAGTTCATGATCTACCAGCGCAGCATCGATCCTAGCGCCTTGCTGATCCTGTGGCAGCCGGGTATCGCCGGGGACTTGAGCCTGAAGCGTTTTGATACCAATGCCGAACGTTTGCAATTATTGGTAAATAAGCTGGCACGCGATTATCCGCTGGATCACGAAGTGATTTTGTATGAGGCGGCCACGCATCCGCTGGAACAAACCCGCATGGATCGCTTGCGCCTGGGCGACTTGCCGCAAGCCAATCTGAAGCAGATCACGACCCTGGTGATTCCGCCTGCCAGAGCGATGAAAATCGATCAGGCGATGATGGATTTGCTGAACGCGGCAGCTTAGGGCGCGTACAGGCATTGGACAAAATGATGGTATAGCAAACAATTGTAAAATCCTTAGCACTCAGATGAGATTGGCTTACTATGTGGTAAAACGCCTTCCGCTTGTTGACAAACTGGAGTACACATTTTGTCTCACTCTGCCGATTTGCCTCAAACTCAGTTCAATAACGCCTTGGCTATGTTGCATCAGCAGACCGATGCCATGATTGAGAGCCAGCCCGCCAGGACGATCGAGGTCTTAATGGAGGCGATCCGGACGGCGGATCGGGACGCCGACCCCAAGCTGCTGGGGGATTTGTACTGCAAAGTCGGCAATTGCCGCATCATGCTCAACGACCCGGTCGCCGTGCGCGACTTTGAGGCCGCGCTCGAATTCGCTGAAATCAGCAACAATGCATCGTTAAAAGCCGACGTGTTTCATGGCCTGGCGCGGACTTTTGTCACCTTCGGCGATACCAACAGCGCCCTGCAATATGGTGAAAAAGCCTTGCTGATCGGGCGCGAAGTCAATAATCCCAAAAAATTTGCCCAGATCCTGATCACGCTCGGCCTGATTTTTACTTATACCCAGCAGTTTGACCGCGGAATCGCCATGTATGCGGAGGCGCTGGAGTTATGCCAGCTGCATAACGATCAGGATGCGATGGCAAGGGTTAAAAATAATTGGGCCGATAATCTGGTCATGTATTTTGAGGCGCTGCACGAAGCCAATGCCTCGCCCAAAGTGGAGATGCTGGACGATTCGATCCGCTTTGCCCGCGAATCCCTGGTGCATGCGCAGAGCGGCTCCTTGCTCAGGACGCAGTTGCTGGCGACCGAGACGCTCGCCCATGCTTTGGAGGCGCGCGGTTTCTATAGCGTCGCCCTGGAAGAGCTGGCAGTCGGCCTGGCCAGCGCCTCTGGACATGGTTTTGCCAAAGAAGAACTGGATATCAAAGTCCGGATCGGTGCCTTGCTATTGCATATGGGGCAGATCGCCGAGGCGATTCAGTGCATGCTGGAAGCACGCGACTCGGCTTTGCGTATCGGCAATTACTCTTACATGGGCGATCTGCTAAAGATTTTATCGACCGCTTATGAAGCCAATCAGGAATTTGCCGCGGCGCTCAAAGCGTATAAGGAATTTCATAGCGTAACGCTGAAATCGCGCGATCAGCGCGCCCAGATCAGTGCACAGATTTTTGCTGCCAAAATGGATTTGGAGCGCGCGCAAAAAGAAGCGAATGTACATAAAACGCGGGTCGATCAGCTGGAAGACTTTAACCGCACCCTGCGGGTCCAGGTACATGAAGACACCTTGACCGGATTACCGAATCGCCGCGCCCTCGAAGAAAAAATGCATCAACACCTGACCGGCAGGGTGAGTAATATTGCGTTCGCCATGTGCGATATCGATTTCTTTAAAAAGGTCAACGATGATTATTCGCATCTGATCGGCGACGAAGTATTGCGCGAAGTCGGTCATTTGATACAATCCTGCCTGCGCTCCGGCGATCTGGCGGCCCGCATTGGCGGTGAAGAGTTCGCGCTGGTGCTGGATAGAACGGCCAAGGCAATGGAAGCTTGCGAACGTATCCGTAAAGCGATCGAGGCGAATGACTGGCAACGTATCGCGGCCGGTTTGCATATCACGATGAGTTTTGGTGTCACGGATATTCAACAAGGGGACGACCTCAAAGCGATGATGGGTCGTGCTGACGGCGCACTGTATCGTGCTAAGCACAATGGACGTAATCGCGTAGAGAAGGTCTAGTTACTTGTCAGCTTCAACGAATTTTCAGCCTGCCCCCACCACCACAATGACCTGCGATGTGCTGGTGATCGGCGGCGGCATCAATGGCGCCGGAATTGCACGCGATGCGGCCGGACGCGGCTTATCGGTGGTCTTGTGCGAGAAGGATGATCTCGCCTCGCATACTTCATCGGCATCTTCCAAGCTGATCCACGGCGGCTTGCGCTATCTTGAGTATTACGAATTCGGATTAGTCAGAAAATCCCTGATCGAACGCGAAGTGTTGCTGCGCTCGGCACCGCATATCATCACCCCGCTGCGCTTTGTCATGCCCCATATGACAGGGCTGAGACCCGCATGGATACTGCGCGTTGGGCTATTTCTATATGACTACCTGGCACCACGCGAACTATTGCCGTCGTCATGCGCCATCCAGCTCAGGCAGCATCCGGCCGGCGTTCCGCTGCAACCGCATCTGCTCAGGGGATTCGAATATTCCGACGGCTGGGTGGACGATGCGCGTCTGGTCGTATTGAATGCGATGGATGCGGCAGAACGCGGGGCGACGATACTGACACGTACCGCCTGCGAATCGGCACGCGAGCAAGACGGCAAATGGCATGCGCAATTGCGCAGCGCGGATGGCCAACTCACGGAAGTGCGCGCAGCCTCCTTAGTCAACGCCAGCGGTTCCTGGGCCGCCCAATTCCAGCAAATGGTCGCGCCTGAGCAGGCCGGCAAGACGCTACGCCTGATCAAGGGCAGCCATATCGTGGTCAAGCGCTTGTTTGAACACCCCTATGCCTACATCTTCCAGCATCCCGATGGCCGCATCGTGTTTGCGATTCCTTATGAGGATCAATTTACCCTGATCGGCACCACGGACATTGACTATCACGGCGATATCAACCAGGTCGCGATTGAACCGTCCGAGATAGATTATCTGTGCCAGCTCAGCAGCCTGTATTTCAAGCAGCCGATCAAGCCGGACGAGGTGCTGTGGTCCTACGCGGGCGTGCGTCCGCTGGTCGATGACGGCAGTGTCGATGCCAAGGCGATTACACGCGATTACCGTCTCGAATTATCGGGCGGCGGCGCTCCTATGCTGACCGTCTTCGGCGGCAAGATAACCACCTTCCGCAAACTCGCGGAAGAGGCGGTCGATATGCTGGCACCGGTGATCGCAGGCGAAAAATCGCGCAAAACAGCCTGGACTGCGGATGCCTGCCTGCCGGGCGGCGATATCTTTAGCAGTAAGCCAGAGAATCGTGCTGTACTGGAATTCGATGTGTTCATGCGCGCCCTGGCCGCTGACTATCCCTGGTTGCCTGCGACACTGCTGGCGCGCTACGCCCGCGCTTACGGCACGCGTATCCACCGGCTGCTGGAGGGACGCCATTCTCTGGCTGCCATGGGACAGCAGATCGTTGCAGGCTTATACGAAGCCGAAGCCGAATATCTGTTGTCGCATGAATGGGCGCGTACGGCGCAAGACATACTGTGGCGCCGTACTAAACTCGGTTTGCATAATGGCCCGGAGGCTTTAGCTATTCTCGACCAATGGATACAACAAGCCTGAGCATCCAGCTTGTTTCTGGACGGGCATCACACCCAAAGCAAAAATTGGCTCTGGCCGCTTAGCTTTTGTTTTTAACTCCATCTAAAAATGAAGATCGCCATAGTGAGTAATATTTGGCAATTGAGATGGTGTGTTACTTAAAATTTACAAATGTTCAATATCAAAAATTGCCTGCTCCTTGCTTCACTCCTTCTAATGCAGGCAGAAACATCTTTCGCTCAGGTAGATGATAAGCAAACCCAATCCGTCACCGTAACTTCGATGCGTGACCTGCAGTGGATGTCTTATCGTAAGGCGCACTATTCTTTGTGTACAAGTTGTGACTCGATCTTACAGGATGTGCCAGATCGTGAAAGTCCGCAGTTGTGCCCAATTCGGACGGACACATGAATTTGTTGAGCGTCCGCATAGGAGCAAAGTGGCCATACCATCGAATCCAGTAGACATAGGCTTAAACCGTGCGTAAGCTATGGCGCTTGTCACACAGACAATTTTTGAGGCGACTGAACACCTTGGCTTGTTTGGAAAATGCCGCGCAAGTGAACTGCGAGGCTTTCATGGAAGCTGTCCGCCTTTCCCGGTTATTTAGTACTGCGTATATTTGCAGTATATTGTTGAAAGCATTGCCGGGCAAAGGTTATGAAGTAACTGCCTAGCCAGGATAGACGGACGGACCGCCAGGTTAGGCGGAATTTTTTTCACCCTATTTGAAGTTAGCCCTCAGAGCATGGATCTACTCCAAGAGCAATTCGAGCAAGGCGTCGGCGATCGGTTCGCTTCGTGGATCAGTGCCGCCTATGGCGATCCATGCATATTCTTGCGAAGAGCCGATCGTGCCCCTGATCTCGTCTATTCCTATCGAGGGCGCGAGTTGTTCATCGAGATCACGGCTGCCTACTACGACGGAAGACACGCGAAGTTCCTTTGGAAAGGCGCGAAGAATGCGCCAGATGCTCCTGCTAGTTGGTGGGGAGAGAATCCTGACAAGTCGCTTGCCTCAGCCGTCTCCACGCGAGTTGCAGAGAAGGCAAAGAAGGCCTACGGTGCGAACACGGCTCTTCTCATCGAAGTGCCGCCCGGCGTCACCTCGGCGGAGCGACTCGAAGAACTTCTGTCGACACAGGTTCTGCCCGACACCAACTTCGCAGGAATATTCGTGGTCGGAACTTTCCCTATGACCACTAGCAGCGCCGGCGGCTATAGAGTCCTTTCACTCAAGCCCTTCTTGCAGAGTAAGGGCTAACCCCATCAATCGATGGGACGTCCAACATCTGGCTTCGCCAGTTGTCGGCCGCCCCTCATGTCAAACGTTATGTTGCAAGAATCTAATCAACCGCCCGAAGACCGTCGTCTGCCGAACCTAGCACGAGAGTCGTATATGAAGGAATACGCTGCGGCTGCATTGGCGCGCCAGTTTCCCACGCGCGAACAGTTCGACGCCTTTTACTCGCTGCTTACCGACGAACAGAAAGACGAGCTTCTGCGCGTCGGGTCCTATTACCTCTTTCTCGTCAAGCAGGGAGATTGGCATGTTGACGTCGATAATTCAAATCCCGTTGTCGATTACATCACAAACTCATTCAAGCTGGTTTCGCTCTTCTCACTCATTGAATCCATGTCGGGTGAGCGACATCAGGACTTCTATGACTGGCTGCAATGCCATCCCGACAAGGTATTTCCGATCCCGGACCGGGCCGCGCTGGAGGTACTTCATGAACAATACAAGAGCACGTTTGGCTCAATTCGCCGCTGTGTCGCCTTCTTCGAGCGCCTCGCGCCTTCTCGTCAGGCGGAACTGCTAAAGGTCGTCACCTTTAATCAGCAGCCGGCGAAATCGATCAAGCACGTTGCTCAGTTCCTTTATAACCTGCGAAGCAAGTTCGTACACGAGGGCGAGTTCGTTCTCGACCTCGCCAGCTTGCCGGTAATGTCGCAGCACAAGAACGCGATAACCATGACCTCACTATCAATGGATACGCTTCTTGAGATCTTCGAGGAGGGCGTTGTGGCCCAGTTCAGGCATCCGACATAACAGGTTCTTCGACGCGCATGCGCTTCGTGTGCGCCGGTCAAGTCAAACGTTAAAACATCAAATTTTCGAGTCGTGACCATCTCTTTTCAGTCCCAACTAGACCTACGTTCGACAACCGCGAGCGACAGCAATGTGCCGATTTCAGCCGCTCTTGATCTGACACACCATGTCAGGTCAGATTGCAACTGGTAGCTATTTACATAGGCTCCATGCGCTTTCTGGCGCAAAAAGCCGCCAGAAAGCGCGCCAGCATTGCGGGTTTTGTTTTAAAAATCACGGCACATCAAGGTGTTTTTCTCAAGGTTTCCCCATCAAGTGCTTATTGGCCGCAGTGATCGAACCATGTGAGCTTACGATGATGAGTTTCTCAATCAATAGCAAAACACGCCCGGTACAACATACCCGGGCGTGTTTTTGTTATCGCTTGCTTCAGTATTACTTCATTACCGTACGCGTACCCACAACTTCGATTGTGACGCGGCGATTTTTGGCGCGTCCTTCTTTGCTGCCGTTGTCGGCGATAGGTTGGGTTTTGCCTTTTCCTTCTGTGTAAATACGGGTGGCATCGATCCCTTTGGACACCAGGTAAGCTTTAACCGCTTCGGCACGGCGCAGGGATAATTTCTGGTTGTACGCGTCGGTACCCACGGAATCGGTATGGCCGACCGTTACCATGACTTCGGTATTCATCCCCTGCAGTTTATTCAGCATGTCATCCAGACTGGCTTTGCCCTCGGGCTTCACCAGCGAGCGGTCAAAATCAAATAAGGCTTCTGCGGCAAATGTGACTTTTTCCGAACTTGGTACCGGTGCTGGCATCGGCGCTGCTGGCGGTGCCGGTTCCATCACGACGGGCGCTGGTGTCGGTGCGGCTTGCGGTGCGTAGGCAACGGGTGCGCGCGTCGCAGGTCGCCCCAGTTTGTAGACCAGATTCACAGAATAAAAATCGGCGTCTCCGCGATTGCCGACCGCATCATTGAGTCGATAACGTTCTACTTCTCCGCGCACCGCCAGGGCTTCAGACAATTTATATTCAAGTCCGATACCTAGTTTGGGATTGAGCTTACGCTCGGAGGGATTGGGATTGGTCACGGCAAATAAGCGATCGCCCCTAAAATGAGCATCGGCTCTGGCGTAATTCACACCGGCGCGGGCATACGCGGACAGGCGTTCCGAGAGCGGAATCTGACCTAGTAAATCAAGGCTGACGCCCTTAAAACCGACTTGACCGTTGAGGGTTCCCGGAGGGGTCGTGGCGGCGTTAAAACCAAATTTCCCCAGATCAAAATAACTGGCTTCCAGCGCAAAATTTTGGTTCAGTTGCTTGCCCATAAAAAGTTTATACGCGGTATCGCGGTCATTGGAACGAAAATCGACGCTGCTGGCGCCGTTATCCATCAGGCTGCGTATGATTCTTTTATCGTCAATGGTGGCGCGTGATTTACCGATGCCGGCACCGATATACCATGCTGAATTTGCCCACTCTGGGTTGTTAAACTCATCATCGCCGAGTGCGATCTGACTGGTCAACATAGTGCAGCCGACAAGGCCGAGAGTGCCGAATTGTTTGAGTAATTTCATCATTTTCTCCATTCAAAGAAACCTGCTAACAGTTAAAGGTCAACAGTCGCTTTTTTTGTTTGAACAGGACAAGCCGTCAGGCTTGTCCATTTGGGTGGTTAGCTACTTATTTTGTTATCTTGTTATTGCGCAGAGTTGCTGCTGCGCCGGTCAATACGCGACCGTTTAGTAGCGATGCCCCATCACCTAAAGTGATCGCTGCGGCTTTGCCCATGATGGTGCCTTTGAATACACTATTCGCGCCTAAGGTTGTCGCTCCAACCGGCACCCAAAACACGCTGTCATAAGTTGCGCCATTGGTTAAGGCAACGATCGAGTTGGCAGTAGTATTCAGGGTTGAGCTGCTTCTGAATAAATACAAACCAGGTCCGCTCATGGTAAAGGTACCGGTAATGCTGATGGCACCTGCGTAGCAGTACACGCCGGGAGTGAGAGTCAAGCCGCCCAGGTCGATACCGGCTGCCGAATTGACGTCGCAAGTACGGCTATTAGCGTCCGTGATGGCGGTTTGCAGATCTGCCAGCGCATTAGTCAACACCGCACCTGATTTATAGTTGGTGAAACCGGCAGCCTGGACTGGGTCGGTGGTCTGCGATGGCGATCCCACATCACCTGTGACCAGCGTGGTGCCGCCGGCGTTATTGGTAATGGAGGTGCCGGCGAGTACGCCAAAGGTGGTAGCAGTGCCGAGATTAATGCCGCTTGCCGGTGGATTGACGGGCACAGTCACGATCAGGTTTGCGCTGCCCGATTTAGTGCCGGAAGTCGCCGAAATCATGGTTGCGCCAGCCGATACGCCGGTTGCCAGTCCGGTTGAGTTCACCGATGCAACAGCTGTATTGCCCGATGCCCAGATAGCCGACTGTGTGATGTTGACCGTCGAGTTATCCGAATAAGTGGCGGTTGCCGTGTAAGCCTGGGTAGCGCCGACCAAAATAGAAGCATTGGCTGGTGTGACTGTAATGGAGGACAGGGTCGCTGGAGGCGTAACGGGCGCTGCCGGAACCGTGATAATCGTGGTGGCCGATTGCGTTGCATAGCTTGCCGTAATAACTGCGCTACCGCCGGACAATCCCTTGCTCATTCCGGTGGTGCTATTGACGCTCGCGATAGCCGGACTGGCAGAAACGTAGGTGCTGACGTTAGTCAGATCGGCGGTAGTCTTATCCGAATAGGTTCCGGTCACCACCAGTTGAAGCGATGCCCCGATATTGACGGTGGGGTTAACCGGTGTCAGAGCAATCGAGACTAAGGCGGGTGGCAGCACGGTGACGTTAGCCGATCCCGTTTTGCTACGGAAGCTGGCCGTCATTGCCGCAGTGCCGCTGGCGACGCCGGTAGCAAGACCCGTCATACCATTGACAGTGGCAATGCCCGGTGCCGCCGAAGTCCATACCGACACCGCGGTGATATCGCGGGTTGATCCGTCTGCAAACGTTGCCGTCGCTACTAATTGCTGGGTGTTGCCAATGGCAACTGAGCTAGTCGCCGGAGTTACGGCGACGCTGGTTAAATCTGCAGCGGGCAATCCCAGTATCGGATCCCGTCCCTGATCGCCACCGCCGCATCCTGCGAGGAGGGCTGCCAGCAGGAATCCTGCAGAATAGAAGAGGTTACTACTGTAACGTTTAAGGCCGTTCATATTATTTCCTTCAGGTGGTTAACACTCATTAACACTCATAACGAAATCGTGTTTTTCTTTTGTGATCTATGTCAGATGGTTCTATTTAAGAGCGATGAGCAAATTGCGCTATGCGTAGAACTGGCGGGTGAATGATTTGTTGGCGGTACTTTTTCTTGACGCATCATTGACTTCGTGGCGGCTTCACATCACCTACCGGGTCGTGCACAGATCTTGATAGATTCAAAATGATTGATCGAAACAGAATTCGGCAAAGAGACTACAGACGAACTATTCGCCGATTCGGCCGCTTGATCTGTTGGCTGGCGCACATTGCGCAAAAAAAACGACAGTAAGCACGCAAGCCCGGCGCATCCATGCCCGGATCGAATGACGATCACCTGCTTCAGCGGGCACAAAATGCTGGACTGATGCTTATCTGATATTTATCCGCCCATCAAGGTTCACGACCATCTATTCCCTGATTTCTGCGCACTGTCGCATCCCGCTGGTCTTGTCTTTTGGATTTGCTTAAAGTCAAGATAAGCAAGCCGTATCGCCTCATTCAGCTACGGCATCCATCATTACCTGATCAGGGAGACAAGCCATGAACAAAGCCGACTACATGAACTCACTCAAGCAAGCTCTGCAGGGTTTGCCTGCATCGGTGATGGAAGAAACCATGTGGGATTACGAAGCGCAATTCGTCAATGCCCTGGTGGCAGGACGTACCGAAGAACAAGTCGCAGCCAGCTTGCCAGCGCCACAATTGGTTGCGGCGCAAAAGCGCAACAAACTCCGTCTGGAGGCATTTAAACAGCAAGCCAGTCCGGCCAATCTGGCTGGCCTGTTCGTATCCCTGATCGGCGTGATGGTCTTTAACTTCTTTATGATCATCCCTGCGATGGTGTATGCCAGCATGTTATTCACCGCCTTCATCGCATCGATGACTTTCTATGTCATGGGCATTGTCATTACCGCAGGCAGCTTGTCGGGCATTGAGCACTTCAAAGTCAATCTGCCATCGCATCATTACCACGCCACCATGAATGACGAAGACGAAGATTTATCTATTCGGTCGCGTTCCCGCGATGGCTTCAAAGTCGATATTTCATCGTCAGGCATCGTTGTCGAGGATCAGGAAAGCGCCTCTGCAAATAGTCCCGCAAATGCCGCTGCGAGCGCATCTGCCGCCAGTGCAACAAGCTCTGCCGAGCCTGTTGCGGTCGCCACGATGGCGGGCGTGAAGGTCGCGTCGGCCAGCATAACGACCGCCGCTCCCGGCCGGGTTGAGGTCAATGTAGAGAATAAATTGCGGCATTACAACGCACTGCAAGGCATCGGTATTTTGCTGGGCGGCATTGCCTTGTTCCTGCTGAGTTTGCTGATGACCAGATACACGTTCGTCGGTTTTAAAAACTATTTGCAATGGAATATTTCTTTGCTGCGCTTGCCGGTCAATGCTTAAGCCATCCATCTGGAACAGGAGAACATCATGAAAAAATTAATTAAAACCGGTCTCGGCATGTTGGTGCTGGCGATCGTCTTAATTGCGCTCAGCACCGCCGTCATGCGCGCTCATGCAGAAACCGGCGCGCCAGCTTCTGCCAGTGCTTCCGTCTCCAGGGAAACACGCACGATCGAGGCAGGTGTCGTCAATATCGTGATGAACGGCCCCATCGATCTGCTGCTCAAACAAGCGGCTGCACCGGAGCTGACGGTGCACGGCGAAACCAATATGCTGTCACGCGTGACGACCCGAATTGAAGGCCATACCTTGTACATCGGCACGCGTGGCATGTTTGTGCTGATACGTCAGCCCTTGATCGTGGAAATCGCTTTACCGGCATTGGAAAAATTGCAGATGCAGGGTAGCGGCGATGCCGGCATTAAAGGTTTTCGCGGTAAAAAAATGGATATCTCGATCCACGGTTCCGGCGACCTGCAATTCGATAGTGATTTCCAGGAAGTACAGGCCAGTGTAACCGGCAGCGGCGATATGAAGATGAATCTGGCGGCCAGCGAAAACGTGGACATCAGCATGACGGGTTCCGGCGATGTCGTGATCAAGGGGCAGGCCCGATCATTGAATGCCAGATTAACCGGTTCCGGCAATTTGGATGCCTCAGGTTTAAAGACCAGTCTGGCGAGCATCCATGCCAGCGGCTCATCCAATGCCAAAGTAACGGTCACACAAGAAATCAAAGGCCAATTGAGCGGCAGCGGCGACCTCAGAATTTACGGAAATCCGGCTAAACGCCAGCTCAGCAAAAGCGGATCCGGGAATATTTACTGGCAGTAAAAGTCGGGAAAATTGAAAGGATCTCGCTACCAGATCGCAGGGCAGAGAGTGGCGCTGGGCGCTACCCGAATGAGCGGCAAATCAATGCATGGCGGCCGGGAAATGGTGTCGCGCTACAACCACTGATTTTGGCATTTACATTGGAAAATATTGCTTCGCACCAAATATAATGTAGTAATGTTTCAGTAAAATGAAATAAAATTCGATGAGCATGACTTGGTAGTGAAACTCTATTTACTTGGGACAATTTTCTGCAATAATCGTTCCGCATTTGTAAAAAAAGTTACATACGTGGTGCGGATGTCTGCAACAACATAGCGACATGCCGGTTTTCCCTCTTAACTTGACCGACCCAGAATCATGACTGCTATCCAAAGTAAGTGCCTGACCGTGTTGCTTGTCGCTTTTTGTCTGATTACCGATGCCGTAGCCCAGGAAAACCCGATGCAATTCCTGAGCCGGGCGAATGCCAAAGTAGCCAAGGCCGCCGCATTGAAGACGCGCTGGGAAGGTCCGGTCGATGGACCTAAGTTACTCAAGAAGAAAAAAATCGTCTTCATCGCCTCCGACCTGAGCGATCCAAGTATCTCCGGCTTGTTTAATGGCGTCAAAGAAGCGATTAACGGTGCCGGCTGGGAAATCCTGTATATCGATTGCCGCGGTCGATGCAATCAGGGCGCCGCGATTGTGAGCCAGGCTCTGGATATGTCGCCGAACGGTATTATCCTGGCAGGTGTTGATGCCGCGGGGCAGGCAAAAGGACTGGCCGCCGCCGCACACGCCAAAGTCCCGGTGGTCGGCTGGCATGCCTCGATAAAGAGCGGCCCTGCCGATGGCCTGTTCACGAATATCACTTCGAATCCGAAAGAAGCCGCGCAGATCGCCGCTTTGTATGGCGTCGTCGAATCGAATAGCAAAGCGGGTATCGTGGTTTTTTCAGATACCTCGAATCCTTATTCCGTGGCTAAATCGAATGCGATTGTGGAAGTCATCAAGCAATGCGAAAGCTGCCGTTTGTTAAGCGTGGAAGATGTCCCAGTAGCGGAAGCCAACACCAAGATGCTGCATGTGGTGGAGAATCTGACCAAAAAATTTGGCGCTAAATGGACGCACGCGATTGGCGTCAATGACGTGTATTTTGATTTGATGGAGCGTCCGGCAATTGCCGCCCTGATCTCGACCAACAAGGTATCCGGCTTGTCGGCCGGTGATGGCTCGAGCGGCGCCTTTAAACGGATTCGTGCCAGCTCATTGCAAATCGGTACGGTGCCTGAGCCTTTGCTGATGCATGGCTGGCAACTAGTCGATGAACTCAATCGCGCCTTCTCCGATGTTGCGCCTAGCGGTTACGTGACCCCCGTGCATTTGGTCACCGCACAAAATATCGCGTATGACGGCGGACCGAAAAATGTGTTTGATCCGGGTAACGACTATCGCAGCCAATACCAAAGAATCTGGGCCAAATAAGCGAAGCGCTTAATCCGTAAAGCCAGTAATTCACGAAGGGCGATCAGGCAACTGGTCGCCCTTCTTGCGTTGGTACGGGCCGCCGGTCATAACAACATCTAGGTTTGCCGGTGAAATAGAATTACAATGCGCGCATGAAAAAAGACGGAAAAAATAGAACTGCCGAAACGCCCCGGGCCATCGTGATCGGCGGCGGTCCGGCCGGCTTGATGGCAGCCGAAACCATGGCTGATGCAGGCATCCAGGTCGACCTCTACGACGCGATGCCTTCGGTCGGCCGCAAGTTTTTATTGGCAGGGAAAGGCGGCATGAATCTCACGCATTCCGAGCCTGCAGACGCCTTCCGGGCACGCTATCGCGAACGCCAGAGCGAGTTGGCGCCGATGCTCGCCGAGTTTGGCGCACAGGAGTTACGGGCATGGGCTGATGGTTTGGGAATTGCCACCTTTATCGGCAGTTCGGGACGGGTATTTCCGGTCGATATGAAAGCCGCGCCCTTGCTGCGCGCCTGGCTGCATCGCTTGCGACAAGCGGGGGTGCGATTTCATATGCGCCATCGCTGGCTGGGCTGGGATGGCGACGATTATGTGTTTGTCACCCCGGACGGCGAACAAAGCGTAGCGGCCGCTGCCGCGGTATTGGCACTGGGCGGCGGCAGTTGGGCGCGCCTGGGGTCGGACGGCGCATGGGTGGCGCCTTTGCAGCAACGCGGCATCGCGGTTGCGCCTTTAATGCCGTCCAATTGCGGTTTCGATGTGGCCTGGTCGGATTACTTGCGACAGCGTTTTGCCGGACAGGCATTGATGACGGTGGCCGCCCGGTTTGAACAGGACGACGGTACGCCGCTGGTGCGCCAGGGACAATTTGTGATCACGCAGAACGGCGTTGAAGGCAGCCTGATTTACGCCTTGTCCGCCTTGTTGCGCAATCGTATTGCGAGTCGCGGAACAACGCTTCTGCATCTCGATCTGGCGCCGGGCAAGAGTGCCGAACGCGTCACGCAAGAAGTCCTGCAGCCACGCGGATCGCGCTCGCTCTCCAGTCATCTGCAAAGTAAAGTCGGGCTCGATGCATTGAAGACGGCTTTGCTGCGGGAATGTTTAGCGCCTGAGCAATTTCAACAACCGGCTTTGCTGGCGGCGGCGATCAAAGCCCTGCCCTTAGTTTTACACGCGGCCCGGCCGATTGATGAAGCGATCAGCAGCGCAGGCGGGGTGCGTTTCGACGCGCTGGATGCCGGGCTCATGCTGCGTAATGCGCCCGGCGTTTTTTGTGCCGGTGAAATGCTGGACTGGGAAGCGCCGACGGGCGGCTATCTGCTGACCGGATGTTTTGCAACCGGCAAACGAGCGGGATCCGGCGCGATCGAATGGCTGGCACGGCAAGAATAAATCATCTTATGTCAGGACCTACTGCAAAGTTGGCCGCTGCTGCAGTCGGCATGGAATCATTGTCTGCAAAGCTTTCACGAGCATGGCGCTTTATGCTGTGTTATAAATGAGCTGTTCCGTTTTAATCGCCAGCTCATGTCTCTATCCGAATCTACCCATTCCGTTCTTCCGGAAACGGCGCAACGCGTCGCCCGGCTGTTGCAACAACTGGCACACGACCAAAGCATCGTGATGCTGCCGGCTACCGGTAAAACTTCCGCCGAAGCCGCCGCAGGTCTCGGTTGCAGCGTCGCCGAAATCGCCAAATCCATCGTGTTCCGCCGCTTGTCCGATAATGCCGCCGTGATGGTGGTTGCCAGCGGCAGCAATCGCGTCGACGAAGCCAAAGTCGCTGCCATTGTTGGTCCCTTGGGCAAGGCCGATGCGAAGTTCGTCAAAGAAAAAATCGGCTATGCCATCGGCGGCGTTTGTCCGATTGGCCATATCGAAAAAACCGTCATGCTGATCGACCGGGACTTGCTGCAATATCCCGCAGTCTGGGCCGCTGCCGGCCACCCGCATGCCGTGTTTAAACTCACACCGACGCAGTTAGTCAGCATGACCGAGGCACCGGTCGTCGATATCGCGTTGAGGGCGGCCTGATGAGCATCCTGTACGACTATGATCCTGCCGCCGCGCATGCGCCGCTGAACGATGTGCCGTCACCGTGCATAGGAATCTGCAGGATGAACAGTTCGCAGCAATGGTGCGTCGGCTGCTTCCGCACCATTGATGAGATCACACTATGGAGCCGCGCCACCAACGACGCCAAGCGCCGCATCTGGATAGAGATCAAACAGCGCATGTTTGAACCGGGCTAGTTTAACCATATTAGGACTGAGGCAAAACCCAAAACCGCTCACTACAGAGACACGGAGACACAGAGAAAAGGCAAGAGGAACCGGCTTCATGCGGTGTTGATATCAAAACGAAGCCGCAAGCTGGATGCGCCTGTTGGCACGAAATGCCTCTGAAAGCCGCATCCAGCCTGCGGCTTCAATGTACATGGTGGTAAGCAGCTTGCCGTTTTGCGTAAGTCCTAGTAAGTCCTCAATACAAGCGATCACATTCATGTCCCACGCTGAAATGCCACGAACAGAACTGCCCGCCGGCTTACAGGTATTCGAGCGTGGCTGGCTGTCGTCGAACAATATTTTATTCATCGATGCCAACTCGACTGCCTTGGTCGACAGCGGCTACATGACGCATGCCGCTCAAACGCTGGCGCTGGTACAGCATGCGCTGCAAGGCCGTCCACTTGAGCTGCTGATCAATACCCATCTGCATTCCGACCATTGCGGCGGCAACGCGGTATTGCAGCAGGCCTATCGATGCCGCACCTTGATTCCGGTCGCCGATGTGCTAGCGGTGGCTGCCTGGGATGAAGACCTGCTGACGTTCAAGGCGACCGGACAACGCTGTCAGCGCTTTACTTTTGATGACAGCTTATCCCCAGGCCAGCAACTTCATCTGGGCGGGCTGACATGGCAGGCGCTGGCGGCGCCGGGGCATGATCCCCACTCGTTCATGCTGTATTGCGCCAGCGAAGCCATCCTGATCTCTGCCGACGCGCTGTGGCAAAACGGTTTCGGCGTGATTTTTCCTGAGCTGGAAGGCGAGTCGGGTTTCGCCGAGCAAGCCGCCGTATTGAACCTGATTGAAGCGCTGGATGTACGCATCGTGATCCCTGGGCATGGCGCGCCGTTTAGCGATGTTGCCGACGCATTGGAACGTGCCCGCAGCCGGCTCGATTATCTGTCGGCTGATCCCAGGCGCAATGCACGCAATGCCCTCAAGGTCATGATCGCGTTTCAATTGCTGGAATCGCAGCAACTACCGCTGCCGCAGATCAGACAGGCATTCAATCGCAATCGCCTGATGCAAGCATCGGCAAGTCTGTTGGATGAACCGCTGGATCCATTGCTGGAATCACTGACTGCTGATCTGGTCAAATCCGGCGTCGCCCGTCTGCAAGGCGGTAGTTTAGTTAGTACGCGCTGACGCATTTTGTTGAAACCGAAAAGACTCTCCCAGCGAATAAGATATAGAACTCATTTCGGAGGTGGCGTGACAGTCTGGCTCAAAATATTACTTTCCTTTAGCGCATTGCTGATCCTGTTCGGGCTGGTTGCGGCGTGCTCACCAGTGCGGACGATTAATGCGCTGACCCCGGGTTCGGCCTATGTCAAGACGGCTGACGTCGCCTATGGCCTGGATCCCAGACAAAAACTGGATATCTACACACCTAGCAAAACCTCGCCCACCGGTAGCTGGCCGGTGGTGGTTTTTTTCTACGGCGGTACCTGGAACTCGGGCCAGCGCGCGGACTATCTGTTTGTGGCCGAGGCGCTGGCATCGCGCGGCATTCTTTGCGTGCTTGCCGATTACCGGCTGTATCCACAAGTCCGCTACCCGGCATTTTTACAGGATGGCGCCTTAGCCATGGCTTATGTCAGCAAAGAAATCCAGCATTACGGCGGCGACCCCAAGCGCCTGTTCGTGATGGGACACAGTGCCGGTGCTTACAATGCGGCGATGCTGGCGCTCGATCCGCGCTGGCTGGCAGAGGTCGGCATGCAGCCATCGGCGTTGCGCGGCTGGATAGGCCTGGCCGGACCGTATGACTTTATTCCGATTACCAATGTCGAAGCGCGTCCGGTATTTTTTTATCCGGACACACCAGCTGATTCACAGCCGATCAACCATGTCAGCAGCGGCGCGCCGTCGAGTTTGCTGATCGCGCCGCTGGAAGACAAGTTGGTCAACCCGGTGCGCAATACGACCGGCCTGGCGAACAAGCTGCGTGCCGCCGGTGTGCCGGTACAGGAATTTCATTTCGACAAAACCAGTCACGTCAGTCTCATCGGCAGCATGGCCTGGCCTTTGCGCAGCCTGGCACCGACCCTGGATACGGTCAGCCAGTTTGTGCTAAGCGACGCAGGCAGAAATCCAGCACCGCTGGTATCGCACTAATCCGATTTAGTCATTAAGATGGATTGGTGACAGGGTTTAATTTCTTCAGCCCGATTTGTCCGTTTAAAAACCGGCCTAGCCAGGTATGACGTACCAGCAATTGATAACTGAGCAGGCACGTGGCTGTGGTCAGCACAATATTACAGCCCATCCTTCCAATGGCATTGAGCGGACTGTCGTATAGCAAAGCCCCAAAACCGATGGTCGCCAGCAGATGTACCAGATACACCCAGTAAGAACTGTCGGCGATATACGCTAAACCACGATTCTGCTTTGGCAGGTAATGTAAAAAAAGTCCTATCAATCCAAAGCACCACAGCCAACTGACGCAGTTATACAAGAGAGCCATTCCTGCCTTGAGCGGCAGCAGTGTGTCTTGCAAAGATTCAAGGCGTTTGAAGAGCGCCAGATAGACGAATAGGACAAGGAAACCCGCCAGCATATAACGCCAGCGATAGCGCACATATAAAGCCAGCAAGTCGGACTGATGTCGATACAGGTAACAGCCGAATAGAAAAAACATCCCGTTATGAATGAACTCGGCCGGATTCGGAATAAATGACCCGCCTGGCATCACCACGCCGCCGCGATATAAAAAACCGGTCAGGGCCAATGGCAATGCCAATACAGTGAAACCCCACCATTTTTCTGATAATGTTTTCCAAATGCTGGCAATGCGTGTTTTATGTGCTTCGGTCAGGTACTTGCTCAGGTGATGCGTTACGGCAGTAGTCAGGCAAAATAAGATCAGGTAATAGATAAACCACAGATGTGCGGTATTCACCAAGGGCTTGTCCGGTATCTTTGGAACAATCGATGCATCCAATCCGACTGTGCCATAGAGGTTCAGATGCGCGTACAAACTCACCAGCAAACCCGATGCGAGAAAGAGCACAGGCCAGAACAACATAAAAGGCAAAGCAAGGCGACGCATGCGATTGTGCAGCATCCCTTCAACACCGCGTTGATGTATCTGCAGCGTAACAAAAAACCCCGCTAATATAAAAAATACCGGCATACGAAATACATGAATCACGACCACCAGCAAATCAGCCAGCAAGGTGCTTTGATTATCATGCCACGGCAATATCCTCGGCCCTGCCGTGTAATTGACAGAAACATGCAACACGATGCCCAGCCACATCATGATTGCGCGCAGGTTGTCGAGTGAATGCAGGCGTTGTCCTTGGCTCATGAAATACTTTCTATGATGAATACCGGCTTCAAATCCAAATACCAGTCAGGCTATCCAAAAAAATTCTACAGGCGATACATCCAATCGTTTTCATTCTTCTGGATGTCGTTCAAAATCTGCTGAGGGCTGCGCCCGGTAATTTCTTTACAGTCCCTGACCATATGCGATTGATCCGCATAACCCTGAGCGCTGGCATGCTCTGCCCAATTCAAAGGCTTACCCTGATCCAGGGTTTCTTTCAATTTGTGATGACTACGTTTAGCACGCCATAATTTAGATAAACCGAGCAAAGGCAAGCCAGTTTCACGGCGCACCCGACGTTGCGCCTGCCGCGCACCGACTCCGAGCAAGATACTGGTCACACGCAGACTAAGATTGCTGCCCAGACGTCTGAGTTTGAGCCAGGGATTGCTCTCCAAACGATGTGCGTGCGCCGCGACAAACTCTTCAATCAAAACACGTCTTTGCGTATGATCCGATGCCGCCGCGACTGCCTGTAATAAATCCCGTCCCGCTGCATTCAGGTAGTCGCACGCATCGACAAACCGATCTTGCAGCAGCGACAGGTCAACCTCAAACAAGCGATGAAACGCATCTGAAAAAAATACCGCCATAAAGCTATGTCGATCACCGATATTGATCGAGTTGCCGTAGTGACTCTGGCAACCAACCAGAGCAATACGCGGCAAGCGCTGATCACGCACTTGTTCACCTTGCTGCAGCAAATGCACTTCACCTTCCAGCATCCAGGAGATGCAGCAAAACGGCGTTGCAGGAAAACGATTCATGCGCTCGGTCTCGCTCAATCCGCAGCCGCGCGTGTCCCGTACCACGTACATCAGGACATGCTCAGTCCAGCGCGTGCTGGCCGGCCACATGCTGGTTTGCGGACTATTTTTGAGATTGGTCTCTGACATGGAAGAAATAGTATCCGGATGAAAGGGCAAGGTATTGAACGATTACGACATTGATGCAAGTAAATTTAAGTCAATTTTACGGCGGCGCTTCTGGAATATGATTTTTCTAAATGTACAAAATGCAAAACCTATCCGCTTATTCCATGCGCCTTCTGGAGCGATAAGCCTTGGAAAAGCGCATGGATATTGCGGATGCCCTCTGCAGATAGTGCTCTCATTGTGTAAAACCTGTCGCCGCAGAGGCACAGTTTCTACCCGCTCAACGGTGCCAGCAAAGCCTGTAAATCCGCCGCATTAAACTTCGGTGCCAGAGCCGCATCGCTGCCCAGCACGCCTTCTGCCAGCGCTGCCTTGCGCGCTTGCAGGTCGAGGATGCGTTCTTCTATGCTGCCCTCCACCACCAGCTTGTACACAAACACGGCCTGCTGCTGGCCGATGCGATGGGCGCGTGCTGTGGCCTGTTCTTCAACGGCCGGATTCCACCACGGATCCATGTGGATTACGGTATCGGCGGCGGTCAGGTTGAGGCCGACGCCGCCGGCTTTCAGGCTGATCAGCATGACGGGAACGGTCTTGCTCTGGAACTGTGCGACCACCGTGCCACGCTGCGCCGGTGGCGTTTTTCCGGTCAATGCCAGGTAGGGCAATTCCAAGATCGTCAGTTGGACGGCGATCAGATCCAGCATTTCGGTGAACTGCGAAAACACCAGCACACGGCGGCCTTCGGCCACCAGGTTAGGCAGCATGTCGCTGAGCATTCCGAGTTTGGCGCGTTCCATGCTGTCCGGTGTTTTTGTCCCCTTCAGAAGATACGGATCGCAACAGACCTGGCGCAACTTCAGCAAGGCATCGAGGATGCTGATCTGCGCGCCGGCAAAGCCTTTGCGCTGCAGGATGCGGCGTACCTGCTCATCGGCGGCGACCCGCACGCTCTCGTACAGATCGCGCTGCTGACCAGTCAGCTTGAGGCGTTTGATGACCTCGGTCTTGGGCGGCAATTCGCTGGCGACGTCTTGTTTGCGTCGTCGCAAAATAAACGGCCGGACCCGCTGCGCCAGCAATTGCGCGCGCAGGGTTTCGCCATTCACTTCGATCGGTTTGCGCCAGAGCCGCGTGAAGTTGCGCATGTCGCCGAGAAAGCCCGGCATCAAAAAATCGAACTGCGTCCACAGTTCGCCCAGGTTATTTTCCAGCGGGGTGCCGGTGATGCATAGCCGGTGCCGGGCACGCAAGCGCCGTACCGCATCGGCACTGCGGCTGGCCGCGTTTTTAACGGTTTGCGCTTCATCGAGTATCAGCAAATGGAAGGGCTGCGCTTCCAGCGTCGCCAGATCGCGCCACAGCAGCGGATAGGTGGTCAGCACAATATCGGCGTCTGCCATGCTGGCGAATTCATCGGCGCGTTGCGATCCCTGCAGCGCCAGCACACGCAAGCCTGGCGCCATGCGGCGGGCTTCAGCCTGCCAGTTAAACACCAGCGAGGTCGGCAGCACCACCAGCGCGGGATAATCGAGCCGTCCGGCCTGCTTTTCAAGCAGGATATGCGCGAGTGCCTGGGCGGTTTTACCCAGCCCCATATCATCAGCCAGAATGCCGGCCAGATGATTTTCCCGTAAATATTGCAGCCATGCCACGCCATGCAATTGGTACGGGCGCAGCGTGACGCCCAAACCTTCAGGCGCAACGATGTCCCGCGGACTGCCGGCAAGCTGCAAGCGTTTCGCCAGTGCGCGTAACCCCAATTCACCCTGCAATTGCCAGCCGCCATGCGCACCGGCGCGCGCAGCCTGGCTGTTTGCCAAGCTCAGACGCAATGCTTCCAGCCTGTGGGCATCCCAGGCAGACAATTGCAAGGGACTTTGCCGCTTATCGTGCAAACGTTTTTCATCGGTCAGCAGTTCCAGCATGTGCATGACAATCGCTTTGAGCGGGGCAGCCAGTGCATCGATCCGCTTGCCGCCCGGCGCACGCAGCTGTATCACCGCCAGATCGTCAATCGCGGCAACTTGCGCCGCGCTAAGCCAGCGTGCATCGCGTTGTATCAAATTCGCGAGCATGGGCACCAGGTCAAGTACCTGCCCTTCGATTTCCACCCCTAAACTGAGCAGCCACGATCCCTCGCGTGCAGGCAGGCCGAGCGGCACGATCGCCGGGGCATATCCGCGCAGGCGCGACGCGACTTCCTTACCCGTTATTTCGCCAGTCTGCTGATCGACGATCAGGTGCCAGGCATCGACCGGCACACTCTCATGAGCAAAGCCGGGATGGACCAGCACCGACCAGCCGAGCGCCTGTAACGCTGGTAATTGCTCGGCCCAAAAGTCGGCAAAAAAATCTTCCTGCTGCAAACTCCATAAGGGACCGAACGCAAGCGCCGCGTCTTCGCTACGCCATTGCAGACTCGCCGCCGGCACCGGCTGCAAATTCAGGTCCCAAACCTTATCCAGGGCATCCGCCTCGGCACCGAGATCGCGTAACAAGACCACAGACTGCCCTTGCGCATCGGTCAGTGTATGGCTGGACTGCGGCCGGCGATTGAGTAAGGTAGTCGGTGCCGGAGTCTGCCAGTGGACGCCGCGCTCTGTCGTGTACAGCCAGTCGATCTGCACTACGGTCACGCTACCGCCGCGCGGGCCAAAAGTACCGGTCGGCTTCATGCCCAACAAACCATCGCCGCGATGCAGAGTCTGTAGGCTGATACGGGGACGGAATTTACCGGATAGTTCGGGCGCTCGGGTCATTACAGGTTGAATGCCTTGTTATTTCTTAAGAGGGATAAGTCGGGTATTAAAGCGAGCAATGCGTCGGCAATAATGTCTGATGGTAGGTGCAGTGTAGCTAAAGTTTAACGTTTAAAAGCCAGCACCAGCACGCCGCCAGCGACCATCGCGATGCCTGTCCATTCGCGCAGGGATGGCCGTTCACCCAGAAAGCTAAATGCGAAGATCGCTACCAATACCAGGCTCAGTTTATCCACCGGAGCAACTTTCGACGCTTCTCCCAATTGGAGTGCGCGGAAATAGCAAACCCATGAAGCGCCCGTCGCCAGTGCCGACAGCGCAAGGAATAACCAGGTTTTTGGCGACAAGGCGAAAGGATTGCTCCATTTACCGGCAAACCAGATAAAGACCGATAGAACGATCATGACAATCGCCGTTCTGACCAGCGTGGCCAGATCAGAATCGACACCCTGGATACCGATTTTGGCAAAAATCGCCGTCATTGCAGCAAAGACAGCGGACAACATTGCCCAATAAAACCAACTGCTGGAACTGGTCATTCTGCGGTACTCCTGATGTTGAGGCGATGGGAAAGATAGCTTAAAAATGTTGACATCTTAAAAGAACCATTCTGTTGCTCAGTGCGATTCTTGTCAGGACAGACCAGAATGGCTTGCCCCGCAGATAATGCATAAATCTGAGGACAATGTAAATGTCTTGCAATTTTTAAGCTGGCTGTGGCGATCCATTCCATCCGCCCGGTAGCGCAGCAAGGACGATGTTGATCGATGACCATCTAAACAATCAGATACGACTCAGGCACAAACCAAAACCTCTCACCACAGAGACACGGAGACACAGAGAAAAGGCAAGAGAGGGACTGGATACATGGCGTTTGCTATTAAACGAACCCGCAATCTGGATGCGCCTGTTGGCGCGAAAAGCCTCTGAAAGCCGCATCCAGCTTGCGGTGGCGATCCAAAGTGTTTAAACAGCTGGTCGTTCTGCGCAAGTCCGATAAGAGATGCCAATTGTGCCGACCGGATCACCATCGCGCGACCACATCAGGCGATTCTTTGGAACCGCATTTGCCAGTTCATTTCCCAGGTCTTGCCTTGATCTGGCGACATGGCCTGTTCCCAGCAGGCGCTATCGCGCTGGATATCCGACCAGGTATAGCGAACCCGAATCGGCTTGCCGTCCAGTTCATCGTCGCATTCAAAGACGCCGATCCCATTCTCGAATTTGCCGACCACGGGCGGCAGCAATACGCCCGCTGCATTCAGACCCGCGCTCTGATTGTCGAGCCAATAGATACTCCATAGCCTGGTTTGTGGATTGAATAGCCGTAACGACATACCGACAAAGCCGGGACGCCAGCTGGCGGCGACGAAGTCATCATAATTACCTATCCCTGCGGGCAGCGACTGGTTGTACTGGGTGGCCTCAAAAGTTTCCCACTCGTGGTTATCTTGCAGGCGTTTGACCAGACGCCGATTTTCAACCCTCCAGTGGCCGATCAGGAAATCGAAATCGTGGATGCCGTCGTGGTTATGGTGATTGGTTTGCATGGCGCTCATTTCTATTTGGTTAGACTGCTGGAGATTCATTGATTTACAGACCGCCAGTAAGCATGAGGGATGCGCTGAAACAACGATTGCTTTCAGCGTACGCCGTCTCGCTGGGTTGCCGGTTTTTTCGAAATGATGCTGCTTCATGCCGACTGTGGCAGGTACCTCAAACCGTCGATGATGAATGGATCGGCCTCGATCACGACAGTTGTATAAGTATCGATGCAGGCCATGACAGCGTCACGCGGACCGTGTATCCACTCAGCACTAGCATAAAATTCATCCTGGCTCTGGCTGCGTTGCGCCAGGCTGGAATAGGCTCGAATCAGCAAATAGACATCCGGTGTATGCAGTGACGGGCGGGCGGCAACGACATCGGTGCCTGCCGCCAGCAGCATGGGCACAGATCGCTCCCCCATGACCTGTTGGAATTGTTCTGACATGCCCGCATTGAGGGTATACGTTCTTATTTCAATGAGCTGTTTCACGTGCTTTGCTTTCTTGACAAAAAGAACTCATGATATAGTCGCCAAGTGCCAGAAACAACGTAGGATCAACGGTTTTTGCAACCAGACTACGGCAAATTTTAAGGTTTTTTGAAAGGTTTTCTTTGAGCTTTGTACTGGACGCTTACGACCGCAAAATTCTCGCTCTTTTACAAGGCGATGCACGACTCAGTTATTCAGAAATCGGGCGCAGGATTCATCTCACTTCACCCGCCGTCGCCGAACGGGTACACCGGCTTGAAGAGGCGCAGGTGATCGAAGGATTCACGACGCGCTTAAATTTGCGGGCACTGGGTTACAGCTTCGAGGCGTTTGTCAACATTACGGTGGATTCGCACGATGCGCTCGATGCGTGGGCGGCTTCGCATCAGGAGGTGTTGGCGCTGCATGCAACCACGGGGACTCATTGTGCCTTGATCCGTCTCGCGGTGACGGCGCCCGAGCATCTGCAGGCACTGATCAAATCGCTAGGTGCGATCGGCAAAACGACGACCTCCATCGTACTATCGTCGCACTTCGAAGACCGGCCGCGTTTGTGCGGTGATCAACTCCAGCTTGCCTCTTCGAAGACTTCGTGATGGCGGCCAGCAATCCATGAGCCTGGACTGATCGCTGCCTTCGCTTATTTCAGTTGATATGCTGCGTCGTCAAACGAACTCACGGGCGCCAGATCCGCATAGTGCGTTGCCCGGCCTTGCTGTTTCGCCATAAAGGCTTCCATCAGGTTGCTGCTTTGCCAGATACCGGATTGCAGCCAGCCCATTTGTTGCAAGGCGTCGTGAGTCGAGTGGTCGCGTGCGTAGTGGATGGCTTGTTTGCTGCCCCAGATGGCGACCGGTGGCTTCGTGGCGATTTCGGCGGCCATTTGCAGCGCGGCTTCTATCATTAATTCTCGGCTGTCGAATAGCTCGTTTACCAAGCCGACCGCGAGCGCGCGTCGGGCTGGCAGGCGGCGTCCAGTGTAGGCCATTTCATGCACGATGCCTTCGGGGATCAGTTTTGGCAGGCGTTGCAAAGTGCCGAGATCGGCGGTCATGCCGATGTTGATTTCCTGGATGCAGAAAAAAGCGTCTGCGCTGGCCAGGCGGATGTCGCTGGCGCAGATCAGATCGACGCCGCCGCCGATGCAGCCGCCATGAATCGCACTGATCACCGGCATGCGTAGTTGCTCGATCAGGTTAAACGAACGATGCATCTCTTGCAGCACCAGGGCGATGTTGGCGCGCCCGGCCGCGCTGGCATCGTCCAGGCTGACCCCGCCGCCGGCGAAGACATCGAGCGCCATACCGGCGGTGAAGTGCTTGCCGCTCGATGAGATCACCAGGGCGCGGGCCGGAGCGTCGCGTTGCAGATCGCTCAGAATACTGACCAGCTCACGGAAAAATACCGGCTGCATGGTATTCATGCTGTCCGGACGATTGAATTGCAAATGAGCGACTTTATCCTTGATGCTGAAATCGAAACAGTGATAGGTCATACAGTCTCCAGTGATTGTCATTATTGATGCAAGCGCCGTGAGGCAAATTCAATTTCCTGCATCGGGTTCGGGGTTTTTCAGCGAATGCAATACTGCCCTGACGGCAGCGCGATACAGTTCGTCCGAATGTTCTTTTTTCAGGTAATACCCTTTGAGTTCCAGGCTGATCACGCCGTGCATCGCGGCCCATAGCAAGCGGGCCGCAGCGCTCGGACTCGACTTGGGTAAGCTGCCTTCTTGCATGCAGTGTTCGAACTCATTGATCAGCGGGGTGAAGGATTCCCAGGCGGCCACCCGCGATTCGAGCGGCGGCACAAAGCCGGCAATCGCATCGCCGAACATCACCATGTAATAGCTGGGATTGCGTCTGGCGTACTCATGGTAATTGGTCGCATACATCCAAATGCGATCGAGTCCGTGGGTCTTTTGCATGGCGGGCAAACTCGCTTCGTAACTCGCGAAATCCCGGATCAGGCGGCTGAAACCTTCCAGGTACAGGGCATTCGATAAACCGTCCTTGCCGCCGAATAGCGAATACAGCAAGGTGGTGGAGCAATTCACCGCATCGGCGACCTTGCGCACGGTCAGCGCCGCTGCTCCTTGTTCCACCAGCAAGCGGGTGGCGGCATCCAGCATGCCTTGACGCAGGGTATTGCGCAGCTCTTCCTGACCTTGTTTGAAATCGATGACTTTGGTTTTTGGTGTTGACATGGAGGGTCCGCAAAATTCTTGTGAAAAACAACGTTTTTTCTGATAACATCATATCAGCCTCACTAAAAAACGCCAGCAAAAACATCGTTTCCATGTGTTTTTACCGGCGCTTGCGACACCCAGCGTCAGCGCAGTCCAGTGAGAACCATTTTAATTACGAGACCGGATCCCCTTATGACGACTTCTCATTTGCCCAAAGCGTTACAGAATCTTTCCTTGCCGGTGATCGGCTCCCCTTTGTTTATCGCCAGCGGTCCCAAACTGGTCGCGGCGCAGTGCAAAGCCGGTATCGTCGGCTCCTTCCCGGCCTTGAACGCCCGCCCGGCAGAATTGCTGGATACCTGGCTGACCGAGTTGCAGGCCGAGCTGGCAGCGTTTCAGGCCGCCAATCCTGCTGCCAAGGTGGGGCCGATCGCCGTCAACCAGATCGTGCATCAATCGAATGACAGGCTGGCGCATGACGTCGAAGTCTGCGTCAAGCACCAGATCCCCATCATCATCTCCTCGCTGCGTGCGCCGCCCAAAGAGATGCTGGATGCGATCCATAGCTACGGCGGCATCGTTTTGCATGACGTGATCTCGATCCGTCACGCCAAGAAAGCGCTGGAAGCCGGTGTCGACGGCCTGATCCTGGTCGCTGCCGGTGCGGGCGGCCATGCCGGCGGTTTGTCGCCTTTCGCACTGGTCGGCGAGGTGCGTAAATTTTTTAAAGGCCCGGTCGCCTTGTCCGGTTCGATTGCCTCCGGCGATGCGGTGCTGGCAGCGCAAGCCATGGGGGCCGACTTTGCGTATATCGGCTCACGCTGGCTGGCCACGCAAGAATCGAATGTCGATGAGGCATACCGCCAGGCGATTATCGAATCGAGCGCCGCCGACATCGTCTACACCAACCTGTTCACCGGCGTGCATGGCAATTACCTGAAAAAATCGATAGTCGCGGCCGGACTCGATCCAGAAAACCTGCCGGTCGCCGACAAGACCGCGATGAACTTCGGTTCCGGCAGCGGCAGCAAAGCCAAAGCCTGGCGCGATATCTGGGGCGCAGGTCAGGGCGTAGGCTTGATGGAGGATGCGCCTAGCGTGGCCGAAGTGGTAGCGCGCCTGAAGGCGGAATACGACGCGGCCAAGCAGCGCGTATTGGCGAGCTGAATCATCAATGGACGCCGTTTGAAAAGATATCCGCAAGGACGGTCGCAGAGTAAGAAAAGAGGTTTTTTTGCGTTCTCTGCGTCTTTGCGGAAAATAGTTTTCCCGACTGCGTATAAGTTGTACCGGCTTAAACTAGACCTGACATACATGTCAGGCTTCACCGTCCGCAAACGCCCCGAAGTGGACGAAGCCCGCTGTAGCAGATCGATGCAACGGGGGGCTAGGCCTCACGCCCTGCCAGCGCCAAGGAGGCGCCCAGCCCCAGCATTGTGACGCCTGACACCTTGGTGAGTAGTCGTGCGCGAGCGGCGCGCGCGACGCCTGACTTGAGTAAGCGATCAGCTGCGAAAACCGCTATGACATCGACCGTCGTGTTAAGGGTGACGCAAATACTTCCAAGTATCACCAACTGTGGGGCCAAGGGTTCGCCTGGCGAGACAAACTGAGGCAGAAACGCCAGAAAAAAAAGCGCTGTCTTGACGTTTAACGCCTCAACAATGATTCCCTCGTACAGTGATCGGCGCGCCCCCTGAGAAGTAACGGGCTCCACCGTGAGCGCCTGGTCCTTGCGCAGAAGCAGGCGAATGCCCATGTAGACGAGATAGGCAGCACCAAGGTACTTGACCAGGTTGTAGGCCACGGCGGACTGGGCAATTATCAGGGACAGGCCGAGCGCCGCCGCAAAAACGTGGAGCATTCCGCCGATTCCGGTGCCGAAGCATGAGGCCAAGCCTTCTGCGCGACCGCCAGCGACCGTACGGGCGACGACGTAAGCAATGCCCGGACCAGGGGTGATGGCAAGGACCACGGCGGCGAGTACGAAGGCAAGGAATGACATGGTGTTGGTGTCTTTCAGGTGAGGGTCAGCGTCGGCTGACCTGTGAGCTCTAATTACAAATAGGTAGAAAATTTATGCCGACTTGGCGTCAGCACAAGCCAGCATGGCATCGCCAATCATGCGATCACCTTGGGCCTTGAGCGTTTCGCCGGCGCCGCGTATGTCGCGAACTTCCTTGTTCTGGCTCAGTTTTGACTTGCCGACAAGGCGCGTGATTTCAATCTCCAGACCCACGATGGCCTTGAGCATCGTGTCAATGTCCTCCTTGGAGCTGTCCGTCATCTTCCATGGTGCCGGCTGTGACGCTTCATGGGTTCGGGTCAGACGGGCAACCACGCCGCGCACGAAGCGCTCGTCGTCGCGGATGGTGATGCGTCCGTAGGCATGGGCCAGCATGTAATTCCAGGTGGGTACCTGCTTGTGGAACTCATGCTTGGACGGATACCAATTGGGCGAAATATACGCATCGGCGGCCCGAAAGACCACCAGTACCTCATCGCCATCGGATACGTCCTTCCACACCGGGTTGGCGCGCGCCACATGGGCATTCAGCACACCCATCTCACCCTGCTGGGGATTGAGTTCAAAAGGAATATGGTTGGCATCCAGTCCACTTGCGCCATGCGTGACCAGCATTCCAAAAGGATGTTGCTTGATGAGGTCATGCAGCACTTCTGTACGAGACTCATCGAAATGGTTGGGTACATACATCTCAGTTCTCCCGGTGTTAACCCTGATTGAAACGCTTATGCCTTTGGAGGCAGTTATCCGACGTGGATTATCGCCATTTTCTGGATTACTATGTAGGTCCACAATTGAACAATTTCAGCAGGCCAGAATCGTATGCCACGACGTCCCCAAGCTGTGGATTTGCCGCCCATTAGCGGCCTGGACCGTAGCAGCGGGCATCTTGGCCGGCAATTGACGTACGCTCTGCGCGAGGCAATACGTAGCGGCAACTTGAAGCCTGGCGATCTTCTGCCTTCGAGCCGTCAGCTAGCCAGCGCGCTCGATATCGCGCGCGGCACCGTCACGGAGGCGTACGAACAACTGATCGCCGAGGGATTTCTCGACGCACAACCAAGGGCGGGCACGCGAGTCGCTGCCGCGTTGACCCAATCGCGGTCCGCTGCCAGCAGTTCGCAAAAGCCGGCGGCAAAGGCGACGTCCGCTTCACTGCCGGCGCCTGCAGCCGCCTTCGCTAAAGTCGCGGAGCAATTCAAGCCGCTGCCGCCGGTACCCTTTGCCGTTTCCGTTCCCACAGGCCCGGCAGCGCCCGATGAAGCGTGGCGACGACTCGGCAACCGCATCCGCGCCCGAGGACCAGGCGCGCCCTCGGGGTATGACGATCCTCAAGGTGTCAAGGCCCTCCGGGAAGCCGTGGCTGAGTACGTGCGGAGGTCGCGCTCGGTGCAGTGCAGTGCTGAACAAGTCATCATCACGACGGGAACCCAGCAAGGGTTGTACGTCGCCTGCCAAGTGCTGCTGGGCGCCACCGACATCGCGTGGGTGGAAGACCCCGCCTATCGGGGCATTACCGGAATTCTCGAAAGCACAGGGCGGCAGGATCGCATGGTGCGCGTTCCAGTTGACGATGCCGGCATCGACGTCGACGCAGGCGTGGCAATGGCAAAGGATGCGCGTGCTGCATTCGTCACGCCTTCGCATCAATATCCGTTGGGAATGCCGATGAGCATGGGGCGCAGGAATGCATTGCTGGCTTGGGCACGGAAGAACGGCGCCTGGATCGTAGAGGACGACTACGACAGCGAACTGCGCTATGCCGGCCATCCGTTTCCTTCACTGCAGGGGCTTGCACCGGATCGCGTCGTCTACCTTGGCACCTTCAGCAAGATCCTGTTTCCATCGCTGCGCCTTGGCTATGCCATCGTTCCTGACGCCTTGGTACCCGCCTTCTGCGGTGCGCGTGTACTGATGGACAGACATACGCCAAGCGCCGACCAACACGTCCTCGCCGCTTTCATCACCGAAGGTTATCTGGATCGGCATATCCGACGCATTCGCGGTGTGTACGCTGACCGGCGCAGCCAGCTGTTAGGCATGCTCGAGCGATGGATTCCCAAGGATCTTGGATGGCTGCAGCCTAGCGATCAAGGCATGCATCTGGTCCTCTGGCTAGCGGACGGTATCGACGACGTTTTGCTGGCGTCACGCGCGGTGGAGGCTGGAGTCGCTGTGCGTGCAGTGTCTCCAATGTATTCGGAGGGCAATGGTCGCTCAGGACTCGTCCTCGGTTTAGGTGGATTCAGCAACGAGCAGATGGAGGCAGCAGTTCGGATCCTTGCTGCAATCAGCATGTCGATGAGAAAGACCAAGCCGCACATACAGACTACTTCGTGAAGAATCGAATAAAAATCAGCCGGAACGACCGGCCGTCATTCAAGTTTCTACGATAGTTTGCCGTAACCAAACTATCTCCCGCCTTTTCCCCCGAAGAATCCTATGATGCATCGTCTCCCGCTTGTGCTGTTTGTGTCATTGCTATGTGCTCAGGTGCAGGCGCGTGACGATGCCACGCCGTCCAAGCCGATCAAGCAAGCGTCGGCGAAAGAAGATGCCTCTGTCAAAGAGGACAGCAAGCCGCCCGGCAAAGAATCCAAAGATAAAGAATCCAAGGAAAAGCCAAGCAAAGAGAGTAAGGCGGCCGCCTTGGCACGCGCGAAAGAAGAGCAGGCGGCCGATGATATAGCGGCAAAAATTGCCGACAAACTGGCGATCATTCGCAAGGAAAAAGAAGAAGCCAAGGCCCGCTCCAATCCGAATCCACGTCCGCTGCTCAGAAATTCCTTCATTGCGCCGGTCCGAAAGCCCGCCGCGATGGGCAATGCCAATGGCGTCAGCACAATCGCCGCCCACAGCGCCGAGCATTGGAGCTATGAAGGTGAAGGCGGGCCTTTAAGCTGGGGCAAGCTGAATCCCGCCAACGCCAAATGCGACACCGGTGAACGCCAGTCGCCGATCGATATTCGCGACGGCATCAGGGTAGAGCTAGATCCGATCGGGTTTGATTACAAGGCGGCGAGCTTCAGCGTAGTCGATAACGGTCACACCATCCAGGTCAATCTGGGCGCCGGCAATTACATCACGGTCGGCGGGCGCAGCTACGAACTGGTGCAATTCCATTTCCATAAACCATCGGAAGAACGCGTGAATGGCAAGAGTTTTGAGATGGTCGCGCATCTGGTGCATAAAGACAGCAACGGCAAACTCGCCGTGGTCGCCGTGCTGATCGAACGCGGCAAACCGCAGCCGCTGGTGCAGATGATCTGGAACAATTTACCTTTAGAAAAAGACGATCCGGTCAAAGCCCTGAGCACGATAGACATGAACCAGATTTTGCCCACCAAGCGCGACTACTACACCTATATGGGATCGCTGACGACGCCGCCGTGCAGCGAAGGCGTGTTGTGGCTGGTGATGAAAGAACCGATCGAAATTTCACCCGAACAACTGGCGATTTTTAACCGTTTATATCCCATGAACGCGCGACCGATCCAAAAACTCTCGGGTCGCCTGATTAAAGAATCCAACTAAACATTCATCGTAAAAATCCCCATGGCGATTTTTACGATGGCAATTTCAGCCCATCACTCAACGCTGGTCTGGGCCATATCATTTGTAGTAGCTCAGACTTGCGCTGACAGTCTCTGTCAGATGATTTGTCGGCCAGCAGCGTACATCTCGATTGGAAATATATGGAAAGAATATTGGGCTCACCTGAATATGAACGATGTGGCGCATCGTTCACGTCGTTTTTCCCATCACTTTCTGAGCTTTGATCTATTGCCATCCTAGAGAAAAATATTTTTTGCAAGCGTGTCGATTTTGTGTGCCGTCATCCGTCGTAGGAATGAAGCACCGGTTGTCCATTCCACCTTAACCAAGGAAACGCTATGAACAAACAGATCATCCTCAATCTGCCCGTGAAGGACCTCGACAAATCCAAGGCCTTCTTTTCCGCTCTTGGCTTTACCTTCAATCCCCGATTTAGCGGAGAGAACGCGGCGTTCATGAATATCGTCGACGGCACCATCCAGGCTATGCTGACGACCGAACCTTTCTTCAAGTCACTGATCGACAAGCCCCTCGCGAATGCAAAGGAAGCCAATGAAGTCGTCATTTGCCTTAGTTGCGAAAGCCGGGAAGAGGTAGACAGCCTGATCGCCAAGGCCGTTGCCGCTGGTGGCCGCACACCGCATCCGCCCGAGGACCATGGCTTTATGTATGACCAGGGCTTCGAGGATATCGATGGCCACCTGTGGAACCTGGTCTGGACAGCGCCAGAAGCCTAGTGCGCTGGCGGTGGAAAAGCCCAGCAATTCCGCTAAATTCAGCTACCTTGTAGAGTGATCGACTGCCCGACTGCAAGTAAGCGACCGCCGGTTCGGCACGGGTGCCGCCGATCATGACATGAACCGTCAGACCAAGTCTGAGTTACTACATATCATTCGTATTTGCGCGCATCGTCTATCACTTTGCCGTCATTCGGCAACTGCTGATAATCGACAAAAATCACTTCACCACGTAATTTGGTGACCTCACGCAAGCTGCCGATAATCGCTGCCTTCAAGGCCGCGTCGCGTACCTCGCTCTCGCATTGCAGGGTCATCACATCATTCGCCATTTCACCGCTGACCACCAGCCGCGCTTTGCGGATTTCCGGATGACGCTTGACGACTTCGGCGACTTGCGACGGATGGACAAACATGCCTTTAACCTTGGTGGTCTGATCGGCCCGCCCCAACCAGCCCTTGATGCGCGTATTGGTGCGGCCGCAAGGCGACATGCCCGGCAGGATCGCCGACATATCCCCGGTGCCAAAACGGATCAAGGGATAGTCGGGATTAAATGAGGTGACCACGACTTCACCGACCTCCCCGGCATCGACCAGATCGCCGGTGCCCGGCCGGACGATTTCCAGAATCAGGTCTTCATCGAGAATCATGCCGGGATTTAAGGTTCCGTCGCTGACCGTTTCATAGGCGATATTGCCGATGTCGGCAGTCGCATACATTTGCACGACATGCGGTATGCCCTGATCTTGCAGCCATTGCCGCAGACTCGGCGGCAAGGCTTCGGCGCCAACGATCGCATATTGCAGACTGGAGATATCCGCGTTCATCTCTGCCGCTTTTTCAATAATGATTTTTAAAAAGCTCGGGGTGCCGACATACGCATCGGGACGCAACTCGACGATCGCCTGGACCTGCATCTCGGTTTGCCCGGTGCCTGCCGGGATCACGGCGCAACCGATTTTGGCAGCGCCGCCCTCGACCATAAAGGCGGCAGGCGTGAAGTGATACGAAAAACAGTTTTGGATAATATGTCCGGCGCGCAAGCCGACCGCATGCAATGGCCGCGCAAAACGCCACCAGTCCTGGGCCCGGCCTTCGGGATCAAAGATCGGGCCAGGCGACATAAAGATACGGCTCATCTGGCGCGCTGCGGTGGTGGTCAGAGCGCCAAACGGCAGCGCTGCTCTCTGGATGTTTTTCAGATCCGATTTTCGTGTCACTGGTAGCTGCGCCAAGGCTACGCGACTCTGGATATCAGCGGCTTGCACACCATGCAGAATGGCGGCCCAGCCCGCCGCTGTCTGTGCCTGCGCGATCAATTGCGGCAGCCGCGTCATCAATGCCTGTTCGCGGCTTTGCGGATGGCGGGTTTCCAATGCGTCCAGATATGCGCTCATGGTGAGTAGAGATTAAGTTGATCGGTAAAAATCGGGGTAGCCATTAGTGACGCTGTGATGCTTACGCCAGCCAGCGCTTACGGCGACGATAGAACTTCATATCGCGAAAGCTCTTGCGGCCGGCACCGGAGACCCCGAGATAGAATTCTTTGACGTCTTCATTGGTCGCTAAATCTTTGGCATCACCTTCCATCACGACCCGGCCGTTTTCCAGGATGTAGCCGAAGTCGGCATAGCGTAAAGCGACATTGGTATTTTGTTCGGCCAGCAGGAAGGAGACGTTTTCCACGGTGTTGAGGCTCTTCACAATGTCAAAAATTTCCTCGACCAGTTGCGGTGCGATCCCCATCGATGGCTCGTCCAGCAAAATCATCGACGGCTTTGCCATCAAGGCGCGTCCGATCGCGCACATCTGTTGCTCGCCGCCGGAGGTGTAACCCGCCAGCGAACTACGACGCTGCCGCAAGCGCGGAAAATAGCGGTACACCATGTCCAGCGAGTCTTTTAATTCTGACCGCGAAATACTGCGTGTGTAGGCGCCGGTCAGCAGATTTTCTTCTATGCTCAGGTGCGCAAAACAATGGCGTCCTTCCATCACTTGCGACAAGCCGCGCTTGACCAGTTCATTCGGGGTCAGGTGATCGACCCGCTGGCCTTTAAAGCAAATATCGCCTTTGGTAATATCGCCGCGTTCATTGCGCAACAGCGTGGAAATCGCCTTCAGCGTGGTTGATTTGCCGGCCCCGTTAGCGCCCAGCAAAGCCACGATCTTGCCTTGCGGGACTTGCAGCGAAATTCCTTTGAGCACCAGTATCACATGATCGTAAATAACCTCGATATTGTTGACGCTCAGATAGGCCGGATTGTGTTCCATCGCGGTTGTGTTGCTCGCATTGCTGGTCGTGGGCATCGTCATGGTGTTCTCATTCATCTCAGGCGGGTGCGAACGGCGCACCCGCAATTGCATTGGCCAGGTATTGTTACCATCGTCTTGCTGACATCATCTTGCTTGCGTCGCTGCAAAAGAACCCGCTCCCGTGCTTCATCCGGTGTGCATGAAGACGCAGGAGCGGGAAATCCACTAAGGAAACTCCCGCGTTACGCCCTGCTTATTTCAGACAGGCAGGCGTGATTTTTTTCTCTACCGCATATTTATTCGACGACTCTTCCAGCATGGCGCGTGTCAAAGCCTTGTCGCCCGTGACCCAGTTCGGTGTGATGGCGTGCCATTTATCGCCAGTCCATTGCTGTACTTTGACGGCGCCGGAACCTTCATGGTCTTCGCACGAGGTCTTCACCGGGGGAAACATCCCCAAGGCACCCAGGGCTTTTTGCCGTGCCTCATCGACGTTCAGGTTTTCAAAACCCCAACGGATTTGTTCCGAGCTCACGGCTTTTCCCTTGCCGTATTTCTCTTGCGCTTTCAGGATCGCTTCTGCCCACAACATGGCAGCTGTCACGCCACGCATGTGATACACCGAGCCGACCCGGTTCTTGTCGCCCAGATTGCCTTTGCCTGCCGCATAGATCTTGCTGCGGATTTCATCGAGCACCGGATAATTGCCCGGGGTATTGAAGGTCATGGTGCTATAACCCTTGGCCGCGTCGCCTGCCGGGATGGTGTCTTCCTCGGAACCGGCCCACCACACGCCCAGCATCTTTTCACGCGGGAAGCCATTACGCTGCGCGGTCTTGATCGCGACGGCATTCATCACACCCCAGCCCCACAGAATCACATAGTCGGGATTGGCCTGGCGGATTTGCAGCCACTGCGATTGCTGTTCATTGCCCGGATGCGCGACCGGGATCTTGATCAGTTCAAAACCGTATTGCTTGGCTTGCGCTTCGAGTACCGGCAGAGGCTCTTTGCCAAACGCAGAATCGTGGTACAGATGCACGATTTTTTTACCTTTGAGCTTATCCATGCCGCCCGACTTGTCGCCGAGGTACTTGGTCATCGCGGCGGCCTGATTCCAGTAACTGGTAATCAGCGGAAAAACATACGGAAATACCTTGCCGTTCGCGGCATCAGAGCGGCCATAGCCGAGGGTGGTCATCGGGATTTTGTCTTCCGCCAGGCGATCTAAAATACCGTAGGCGATCCCGGTGGACAGCGGCTCAACCAGCGAGGCGCCGCCATTCGATTTTTTCAGGCGCTCATAGCATTCGATGCCGCGCGACGCGTTGTATTCGGTTTCGCATTCTTCCCACGCAATCTTGACGCCGTTCAAGCCGCCTTTGGCATTGATCAGGTTGAAGTAATCGATCGCGCCGCCATAAAAGCCTGACCCGCCAGCCGCATACGGGCCGACCCGATATGACAGCAGAGGAATGAATTGTTCATCCGCCTGGGCGATGCCGACGGCACCGGCAAAGGCAGCGCCCAGCAATACTGACTTGAGTAATTTCATGATATCTCCTTCGTGGTTGGATAAAGGTGTTACCGGATGCTTGCTGAACACCGCAACAGTGCCATCGCATCTTCTTGAATCAGGGAATAACCATGTTTTCCCGGTTTACAACTCAAATAACTGACTTCGTGCAAGAACAGCCATGCATCATAAGAATGACTCCTGTTTCTCTCCGCGTCCCTGTGCCTCGGGGTTGAGAGCTTGAAGGTTTTGCGGATCGCCGTATCAATATGGGAACGGCCACAAACGTAATTTCTCTTTCGCGATTTGCCACAGTCTCGCCAGGCCATGCGGCTCCACAATCAGGAAAAAAATGATCAGTGCGCCGAACACCATCAGCTCCAGATTCGACGCCACATTGGTCGGCAGCGACAAGGCGTGCGCCATCAGGTTCAACATGATAGGCAACAGGATGATGAAGGCCGAACCCAGGAAAGAACCGAGGATGGAGCCAACGCCGCCAATGATGATCATGAACAGGATCCTGAACGATAAGTCGAGGTTGTAGGCTTCCGGCTCGACCGTGCCGAGATACGCATACGCATACAAAGCACCGGCGACGCCGCAGTAAAACGAGGACACCGCAAACGCCAGCAACTTGGTGCGCATCAGACGAAAACCGATCACCTCTGCCGCCACGTCCATGTCGCGCACCGCCATCCACGAGCGCCCGACATTCGAGCGCACCATGTTTTTTGCTAACAGCGCCAGCAGGCAGACGATGCACAGCGTCAGCAGATATTTTTTGACCGGGGTGTTAAAGCTCATGCCCAAGATCACCATCTCTTGCGCCGTGATCACGCCGGACGAGCTGTAATTGGTGAACCACTGTATTTTGGTCAGACACCAGACCACGAAGAACTGGGTTGCCAGCGTCGCCGCTGCCAGATAGAAGCCGCGGATACGCAGCGAAGGCAGCCCGAACGCAATCCCGACCAGCGCAGCGCACAGGCCGCCGAGCACAAACGCCAGCAACACCGGGATGCCGGGGATGCGCAATACAAAGTTGTACGAAGCAAAGGCGCCGACCGCCATAAACGCGGCCGAACCCAAAGACAGTTGTCCCGCATAACCGGTCAGAATATTCAGTCCCAAGGCCGCCAGAGAAAAAATCAGGAACGGGATCAGGATCGCCGAAAACGTATAGGGCGAGGCGATCAGCGGCACCACCAAAAACGCCAGCGCCAGAATAATGGCAATGCCTATCCTGTCCTGCCTTATAGGAAAAATCTGGTTGTCGGCAGCATAGCTGGGCTTGAACTGACCTGCTTCACGATAAAACATGGGCTTCCTCTAGATTGATCCCGCACTATCCATGCGGGTTTTGAGCCATTTTCAGCCTGGAAGGCGCATTCCTGTTGCGCTATCCACTGCACACTTCGTTGCACTCCCTCTACCGCCGGCAGGCGAGGGGCTCGCACAAAATCTCAAAGATTAAATACGCCGGATAATTTTTTCCCCGAACAATCCCTCAGGCCGCACCAGCAAGAACAGCAGCGCCAGCACATAAGGGAACCAGCCTTCGATGCCACCCCCGACCATCGGCCCGATATACACTTCGGCGAGTTTTTCCGATGCACCGATAATCAGGCCGCCGACAATTGCACCGGGGACCGAGGTAAAACCGCCGAGGATCAGCACCGGCAAGGCTTTCAGGGCGACAAAGGTAAGCGCAAACTGCACGCCATTGCGCGCGCCCCACAGCAAACCGGCGACCAGCGCAACAAAACCGGCAACGGCCCACACTACGCCCCAGATCTGTTGCAAAGGAATGCCGACCGCGAGTGCGGCCTGATGATCGTCTGCGACGGCACGCAGCGCCCGGCCGATTTTGGTCTTTGAGAATAACAAGGCCAGGCCCGTGACCAATAAGGCGCAAATCAGGGCGGCGATCACATCAAATTGCGAAACGATGATATTGAATTTTTCCATCAGGAATTCGATAGGCACATCGTCAATCGGCAGGCTCAGGCGATGCGGTTGCGAGCCCCATAATAATTGCGCCAGACCTTCGATGAAAAACGTCAGGCCAATCGTCGCCATGAACAGCGTGATCTCAGGCTGATTGACCAGCGGGCGCAAGACGATACGTTCAATCGCCAGACCCAGCGCGACCATCACGACCATCGTCAGCGGGATCGCCAGCCATAGCGAGAGATGGAATTGTTCGGTCAGGCCGACACAAGTCAGCGCCGCAAAAAACACCATCGCGCCCTGGGCAAAATTGAACACGCCCGAAGCCTTATAAATCAGCACGAAACCCAGTGCCACCAGCGCGTACATCACGCCTGACAGCAAGCCGCCGATCAGCACTTCAAAGAAAAAATTGATATTCATTTCTAGCTTTCAGCTTACGTTAAGCAAACATGAATTGTTAACCAAGACCCCGCAACACAAAGGCACAGAGACACAGAGGAAAAACATCAGAAAATTTGGCTCTTCTCCTGCCTTTCTCTGTGCCTCTGTGGTGAAGGGTCTTAAGATTGTTCATTAATGCGCCACACCCAGATAGGCATTAATCACATCCTGATTCGCCAGCACTTCTGCCGGCGTGCCGTCGCCAATTTTTTTACCGTAATCGAGCACCACTACACGGTCCGAGATATCCATCACCACCCCCATGTCGTGTTCGATCAAGACGATCGTGGTACCGAGTTGATCATTCACATCGAGAATGAAGCGGCTCATGTCCTGCTTCTCTTCCACGTTCATGCCGGCCATCGGTTCATCCAGCAAGAGGATTTCCGGCTCTGCTGCCAGCGCCCGACCCAATTCCACGCGCTTTTGCAAGCCATACGACAGGCGGCCGACCGGCGTTTTACGGATGTGCTGGATTTCCAGGAAGTCGATGATCTCTTCGGCCTTTTGGCGATGGGCGATTTCTTCTTTTTGCGCCGGTCCCCAATACAAAGCCTGCATCAGAAAATTACTTTTCATCTTCAGGTTGCGTCCCGTCATGATATTGTCGAGCACGCTCATGCCTTTAAACAAGGCGATGTTCTGGAAGGTGCGGGCAATCCCGCTTTTGGCTGCTGCATGGGTATTCATGCCGCGCCGATGCTGGCCGCGATAAGTAATATCGCCTTCTTGCGGATGATATACGCCATTGATGACGTTCAACATCGAGCTTTTACCTGCGCCGTTCGGCCCTATGATGGCGCGGATTTCATGCTCCTTGACGTTGAAGGAAATATTCGTCAATGCCTTGACCCCGCCGAACGATAGCGAAATGCCTTGCAAATCCAGGATCACCTCGCCGATTTTCCTGCCCATGTTGTTCATCTCTGTCATGCGATCCTCACGCTGCCTGTTGCTGTACTGGCTGACCGGCAGCGACGACTTTGACATCGCTGATATGCAGGTCGGCACTGACCGTACCCTGACGGCCGTCTTCAAACTTGACTTGCGTTTCGATATGCTGCGAACGCTTTCCCGAATACAGGGCATCGATCAGCACGGCATATTTTTGCGCGACAAAACCGCGCCGCACTTTGCGTGTGCGGGTCAGTTCGTCGTCGTCGGGATCGAGCTCTTTATGCAGGACCAGAAAACGATGGATTTGCGTATTCGCCATCAAGGCTTCGCTGGCCAGATCGGCATTGACTTTTTCCACGCAGGACAAGATCAACTGGTAGGTTTCGGCCTTGCCCGCCAGATCGGTGTAGCCGGCATAGGCAATCCCGCGGCGCTCCGACCAGTTGCCGACTGCGTCCATATCGATATTGATGAAGGCGCAGACGGTGTCGCGGCCGTGTCCGAACGCGACCGCTTCTTTGATGAACGGGAAGAACTTGAGTTTGTTCTCGATATAATTAGGCGCAAAGATATCGCCGTTGCTGAGTTTGCCGACGTCGGCCGCCCGGTCGATGATTTTCAGATGGCCGTCGCTATCGAAGATGCCGGCATCGCCGGTATGGAAGTAGCCATCGGCATCGATGACTTCCGCGGTGGCGTCGGGGCGCTTGTAATACCCTTTCAGCATCGATGCCGATTTCACCAGCACTTCGCCATTGCCGGCCAGCTTGACTTCCACTCCTGGCGCGGCCAGTCCGACGCTATCGAATTTAATCTGGCCATCGGGTTGCAGACAGACATAGGCGCAGGTCTCGGTCGATCCGTACAGTTGTTTCAGGTTGATGCCGATAGAACGGTAAAAACGGAACAGGTCTGGGCCAATCGCGGCGCCCGCAGTGTAGGCAACCCGCACGCGCGACAGGCCGAGTACATTTTTCAGCGGGCCATACACAAAGAAATTGCCGAGCGCGTAATTGAGTTTATCCAGCAGGGATACGGGTTTGCGATCGAGGATATCAGAACCGATTTTACGTGCGACTTCCATGTAGTGATGGAATAATCTGCGCTTGATGGCGCCCGCATCTTCCATGCGTATCATGACCGTGGTCAGCATGTTTTCAAATACCCGCGGAGGCGCAAAATAATAGGTCGGGCCGACTTCGCGCAGATCGGTCAAGACGGTTTCGCTCGATTCGGGGCAATTCACGGTAAAGCCCGCCGCCATCGCTTGGGCGTAGGAAAACAAATGATCGCCGACCCATGCCATCGGCAGGTAAGACAAGATCTCTTCCCGTTCACTCAGGTGATCAAAACTCGCGCCGCCATTGGCGGCATGGATGAATGAGCGATGGGTCTGGCAGACGCCTTTGGGTTTGCCCGTGGTACCTGAGGTGTACAACATCACGGCAGTGTCGTCGGTTTGCCCCAGTTCGACCTGTTGCATGAAAAAGCCGGGATGCGCCTGGTCATAGGCGCGACCGATTTCCTGCAAGCTGGCGTAGGAGGTGAGTTCCGGCTGACGGTAGTGGCGCATGCCGCGCTCATCATCGAAGGCGATATGCCGGATGCCTGCGTAGTGCTGTCCGATCTCCAGCAGCTTATCGACCTGCTCCTGATCTTCGACGATGGCGAACTCGATCTCGGCATTTTCCAGCACATACGCCATGTCGGCGGCCGGGGCATCCTGATACAGCGGCACTGCGATCCCGCCCAGACACTGCGCCGCCGCCATCGCCCAGTAAAGGCGCGGGCGGTTGTCGCCGACGATCGCGAGATTCATGCCGCGCTGAAAACCTTGCGCTGCCAGTCCGCAGGCAAGTGCACGGACTTCGGCGCTGACCTCCGCCCAATTCCAGGTTTGCCAGATGCCTAAATCTTTTTCGCGGAATGCGGGACGTTGCGCATGCACTTGCGCATTGCGCAGCAAGAGCCTGGGGAAGGTCGCATCACTCGGGTTCGCTGTGTTCGTGTAGCTCATTGTCTCCGCCAACTGCTGATTATTTGGACTTGCGCAAAACCGGTCGGGCAGGCCTCACCGGCGGCAATTTTGCATAAGTCCTGACGATGTAGGTGAGTTTCCTCACGCTCCCTTACGACATGCTTACTGGTCTATGTGCCAGCATGCGCCATGTCATTTCGGGAGCAGGCATCTTGTAATGGCGTGGATGTTGCATCAGTGCACAAGATGTTCCTTGTGGCCGCTTTCGCTTATACAATGTCCCCGAGGCTTTCTCATTTTTTATGTGTTATCAGGATAGTAGACAGATCAAATGCGCCAGGTTGTCATTTGCCCGACAATCTCATTTAAACGACAGACTATCGTTGGTGCAGCGCACCATCCGTGGCGCTGCCCGACAATACCGCGTGCATACTCGCACCCCAGCTCAAACAGGAATCATAAAAACAGCCATGCCGGAAAATCAGTTGGCAACCACGACGCCTATTCACTCTCTAGATAACAAATTTGCGCGGACCATCTGGGCAAGCATGCTGGCGCCCGAGCACATGCAAAAGGTCGAGGCAGAAGTCATGGAGCGGTTTATCCCTGCCGGTGCTTATGTCTGCCGCAAAGGCGATACCGTCGATTACTGGATGGGCGTGATTGAAGGTTTTTTAAAGATGAGCAGTATCTCGCCGGAAGGCAAGACAATCACTTTTAGCTGCATGCTGGCAGGCGGCTGGTTCGGCGAGGGTTCCTTGCTCAAGACCGAGTCGCGCAAATACGACGTCGTCGCTTTGCGCGACACACGGGTTGCCTACATGCCGCGCAGCACCTTTAACTGGTTGCTGGATAACAGTATTCCGTTTAACCGTTTTTTACTGCAGCAATTGAATGAGCGCCTCGGTTTTTTTATTTCACTGGTCGAGTATGACCGTATGCTGGATATTGACACGCGCGTGGCGCGCTGCCTGGCAGCGATGTTCCATCCGTATCTGAATCCCGGCAGCAGCATGCAATTGCAAATTTCGCAGGAAGAGATCGGTTATATCTCCAGCGTCTCGCGGCAACGCGCGAATCAGGCTTTGCAGGTGCTGGAAAAGAAAAAACTACTCAGCGTCGATTATGGCGGCATCACGATACTGGATCTGGAAGGCTTGCGTAAATTTCCGGGGGAGCCGGGCAAATGAATATGCCGGATAAAAAAAACCTCAACATTATCGGCGCGGGCAAGGTCGGGCAAGTGCTTGGACACTTGTTTGCACAGCATCAGGTGTTTTCTATGCTCGATGTGTGCAATCGCTCTGCAACCAGCGCCGAACGTGCCGTCGCGCTGATAGGCGCGGGACGCGCCGTGAACGGAGCCGCTCAGTTGCGTGCTGCCGAGGTGTGGATGTTGAGTGTGCCGGACGATCAGATTGCGACGACTTGCCAGGCGCTGGTCGATGCCGGGATGATTCAGGCCGGCAATATCCTCTTTCATTGCAGCGGCGCCAAAGCCTCGACAGCACTCAGTGCGGCCAGCGCTATCGGCGCTGCAGTGGCGAGCGTGCATCCGGTATGCAGCTTTGCCAATGTCGCGCATCTCGCCCGGAATTTTTCCGGCACGGTTTGCAGCCTTGAGGGCGATGAGATGGCGCTGGCAAGTTTATTGCCCGCAATGCAGGGCATCGGCGCCCGTACAGTCCAGATCAGCGCTGCGAATAAATTGCTGTATCACGCTGGCTCTGTGTTTGCGAGTAATTATCTGGTGAGCCTGCTGGAGCTTGCTTTGCAAGCGTATCAGGCCGCCGGTATTGCGCCTGAGCTGGCGATGGCGATGGCGCAACCGCTGGCGCAACAAAGTTTAAGCAATGTATTTCAGCTAGGACCTGCGCAAGCCCTGACTGGCCCGATTGCACGCGGCGACATGGCTACCGTGATACAACAGCAGCAGGTGGTAACGCAGTGGAATGCGCAGGCCGGCGCGCTATATCAGGCGTTTATTGCGCCGACCATCGATCTGGCTGCGAAAAAAATCTGACAGTTTTGCTGATGTTATTCAGAAAAATACACGCTGTTTCTGCCGTTTTCTTTAGCCTGGGATAGCGCCACATCGGCCCGGTCAAACACGCTGTCTTCGGTCTCATCATCCTTGCATTGGGCAACCCCCATGCTGACACTGATGCTGAGACGATTTTTCGCCAGATCGGTGGTACGTGAAAAATCATTCGCAGCGATCATGCTGCGTAAATTTTCGGCGATCGAGGTTGCTTTTTCCAGGGTGCAGTTTTTCAGCAGGATCAAGAATTCTTCACCGCCCCAGCGACAGATCACGTCGCTCTCGCGCAACGAACGTTTCGCGATCAAGGCAATTTCTTTGAGTACATGATCGCCGACCAGGCGACCGTGTTTATCATTCATTTTTTTGAAAAAATCGATATCGACCAGTACCACGCACAAAGGCTGGCGCGAGCGTTCACTGTCCAGCAAGGCTTGTTGAAATACGAAATCAAATGCCTGACGATTCAGCAGCGAGGTCAATTGATCAGTTGCCGCCGATTTGTCTATGCGCGCCTGATAACGTCGTATCGACAACGCCAGCAAGATCAATATGAGCAAGCTAATGACGGCGCTGATCGCGATGTTGATGAGGGTAATGTCCTGGAACGGTTTCAGGTCATTAGTGAGTTCCTGCTCAACCAGCAGATGCCAGCCCAGCTCGGGAATATAGCGTGAGTTGAGCAGGATATTGTCATTATCGAGCTGGTATTCCAGATGCAGGGAATCACTCTTTCTATTCGCCAGAATTTGTACGGCAATATCGCTCAGACCAGGTGTGCTTTGCAATGTGTTGCGGGATTTTTTGATGGTATTGCCGGCCAGGACGATACTACCTTTTTGGTCGGCGAAATAGATATTGCGATGAAAGCGCGCCTGATAGCTGTCGATCAAACGCTTGATGCCATCCATTGGTATGCCGATACCGGCAGCGCCAATCAATTTGCCGCTGTCATCGAGGATACGGTAATTGATGTTGATCGTCATGCTGTCGCGGTTCGCCGTATCGACATCGACATTGGTTTCGTAAGCCGATTTCATGGCTGCGACCCGATAAAACCATTGATCGCGCGGCTCGCCCGGACTTACCGCTTTGATGATGCCGTTCGCATGGTAATGCTGGTGGGTGAGATTAGATACCAGAAAACTGGAAATCGCATTATTCCTGGTTTTGATGTCTTTCAGGTAGCGGGCGATTTGTTCCGGCTCTTGCTCGCCATTGATAATCCAGTCGCGCACAAAGGTGTCGTGCGCCATTTGCGAGGATACCAAGACGGGACGCAAGAGATCTTTTTGGATTTCGGCATACGCATTGTCGCCGGTGATCGGCAGGATTTGCTCCGACAAACTCTGGCGTATCGCATCGCGCGACACCAGCAATCCAGCCAAATGAATGAAACCGAAACCAGCGATCAGAATCAGCGATAGCCAGATCAACAAACTGTATTGTTTTAATATTTTTCGCATGTGATGGTGATCAAAACGCGGTCAATTTTTGATGCCGTGCGGTCGCAGGACACGGATCACTGTTTGCAGTGTTGCGGCAAGATCATACTATAAACATCGCTGTTTTCTCGCTGAATTGCGAGAAATTTGATGCCACATGGAAATATTTGAGATGAAAAAAATGCCGCAATTTGCGGCATTTTTTTCACATTATCTGACTTGTTAAGGACGCGGAGTCAGCGAAACATGCAATCGCAAGCGTGAACCTGGATCGTAAGGCATGATGCTGGTGTAAGTCCGATTGTGATATTCATAGGTTACTGCATAGCCGTTGTTGCGGGTTTCCCAGCGATCGATGTTCGCGCAACGACGCACCGGCTGGCTTTCGTAAGTGGTTTGCGGACGGCCATAGTCATTATTGCCGTTGTTGTCAACGCGGTCACCCACGATCGCGCCGGTCAAGGCACCGGCGGCGGCGGCCGCAATACGACCATTGCCGCCACCGACCTGGCTACCCAGCAAACCACCGGCGATACCGCCGATGATAGAGCCGCCAGTGCTGCGTTCGCGTTGCGGTTGCTGACGTTGCACGTTTTCATATTCAGTACGGCATTCCTGATGCGGCATATTGATCTGCTCTACTTGCGGTACGACATTGATTACCCGGGCAAAATCTTCAAAATCTGCCGCACTTGCTGCGGACATGCCGGCCAGACCGAGTAAAGCTGTGGCAGCGGAGAGAATGGCTGTTTTTGTCAGAGTGATGCGCATTTTGTACCTCGTTGTATTAGTCACAGTGCTCATATAACGAGCCACGAGCAAAAAAGAAGACAGGCAAAATGTAAAAAACTGTATCAAGTATTTTCTGATGTGCAATATGATACTTGCCGCATTGGCAGTAAAGTTATAGAAAATTTCCCCACAACCTGTTTCTGATCGGATCGATGATGCAAATGCAATGGACTAGCTGGGCAACGATTGCGGCTCTGGCCGTGTATGTATGGACTGCGGCCAATGTCAGCAGAGCGCGCGCCCGTTATAAGGTCATCGCGCCTGCCGTCGATGGTCCGCCCGAGTTCTTGCGAGCCATGCGGGTGCAGATCAATACGTCGGAGCAAATCATCCTGTTTCTACCGTGTTTATGGTTGTGTACATTATGGTTCAGTGATCATACCGCTGGTATTGGCGGTGCGATATGGGTGCTGGGCCGGATCTGGTATGCGCTAACGTATTATCGCGATGCCAGCAAGCGCGCCACGGGTTTTGTACTGGCAATGACGGCATCCTTAAGCCTGCTGCTGCTCGCTGTAGTTGGCTTGTTGCGTTAAGTTTTTTCAGGAAGGTAGGGCCTGTTACCATTCGAATCGAAAACTCCTGGAATTTGTTCGCAGCTTGTTGCATCAGAACATCAACGAGCAGCCCTATCGTCCCCGTTTTCGGGTCATTCACTGTCTTCTGCAAAAATTCTCTACATCCTTGCATCCGATCCCTTGTTCCTTACGTATCCTTATTGAGAAAACGCGAATAGGGCGTTGTCTTGACTAAAAAAACCAACAAGGAAATCGACATGCTTCTCAAAAAACATCTGTTGCCAACCCTGCTGCTCGGCAGTGGCCTACTTTGTTGCCATATTGCCATTGCGCAAGAATTGAAGCCGGACATGGGCAAACTGACTGCCACTGGCGGGGTCAGTCAGCTGGAAGGCGCAGGTGGCGGCGGTCTGACGCCTTGGGCACTGATCAGCGGCTATGGCTCACGCGACAGCTATGGTGCCAATGTGCATTACACCCAGGTGAAGACGCAAGACTATGGTCTGAAAACCTACGGCGTTGCGGTCGGCATCGCAGACCGGGTGGAACTGTCGCTGGCGAAGCAAGAATTCACTGGCAGCCTGGCGCCTTTGAATGCGCTGAATATTCAGCAGGATATTCTCGGCGTCAAAGTCAAAGCCGCTGGCGACGCTGTCTACGATCAGGATAGCTGGATGCCGCAAATCGCGGTCGGCGCCATGATCAAGCGCAATAACGGTATCGGCGGACTCGGTGCCTTGGGCGTGACCAACGTCAAACAACTCGGCGCCAACGATGATCGCGGTATTGACTACTATGCGTCTGCAACCAAAATTTATCTGGAACAAAGCCTGCTCCTCAACGGCACCCTGCGCATGACTAAGGCGAATCAAATGGGTATCCTCGGTTTTGGCGGCGACAAGAAAAATAAATATGAACCGATGCTGGAGGCTTCTGCAGCGTATCTGCTCAATCGCAAACTGGTGATCGGTGCCGAATACCGGATGAAGCCGCGCAATCTCGGCGTCGATAATGAAAAAGATTATTACGACGTCTTTGTCGCATATTTCCCAAGCAAGAACTTATCACTGACCGCAGCTTACGCGACGCTGGGCGACATCACCGTATTCAACCCGGCCAATCAACGTGGCTGGTATCTATCGCTACAAGCCGGTTTCTAATTCAATCGCACTTGCGATGACGCGCATTCGCTCATCGATATGAATCTACCTACTCCAATTGCAGAAGGACCTCACCATGCGTACTAATTTCATCCGCCTTAGCCAACAAATTGCAGGCATATTCGCTGTCAGCCTCAGCCTCAGCGCTTTTGCCCAAAGCGCGCCAGACGCCATGTATCAGGAACTCGGTGCCAAAACCGGTATCAGCAAAATCGTTGAGGACTTTTTACCCATCGTGTTGGCCGACACACGTATTAATGCCGCGTTTAAAGACACCGATATGGAACGTCTGGCCTTAATGTTGACCGAACAGTTTTGCGAAGTCAGCGGCGGCCCTTGCAAATACAGCGGCAAGAGCATGACCGAAGCACACAAGGAATTGAATGTCACCAATGCCCAATTCAATGCGCTGGCAGAGGACTTGCAAATCGCCATGGAAAAAAACCATATCCCCTCATCGGTATCGAATAAATTAGTCGCGAAACTGGCACCAATGCAGCGTCCTATCGTCACTAAATAATTGCTGTACAGTGGAGGGTACGTCAAAATCCATGCGCTGCCGTTGAGCGCGACGGACTCATCCACCACTTACCTTTTTATCGGAACGCCCTCCATGCCTTCAACGCACCTACCCTCCTGGCTTAAGCTCTCCAAAGCGGGCTTGCTGGCGTGCGCACTCGCTACCTTGGGTACGGGTACATGTTCCCGGGCTTGGGCGGCAACCGTGTTTGGACTGGCTATCGATAAAAACAGCGCCGTGATGTCAGATGTCGTCATGTATGCGACCCCGATAGGTGCGCCGATGCCGACGACGGCAAAAACCGACGCCGCGATCGTGGCGCAAAGCGATATGCAATTCACGCCCTATGTCATGCCGGTCCGGGTTGGTTCGCAAGTCAAGTTCCCGAATTACGACAAGATGGAGCATCACGTTAAATCGTTCTCGCCAGCCAAAGAATTTGAAATCAAAACGTATGAAAAAGGCGTAACGCCGCCGCCGGTCTTGTTTGATAAAACCGGCATCGTGGTGGTCTACTGCTTGCTGCACAACTGGATGCGAGCCTATGTACTGGTGCTGGAAACGCCTTACTTTGCGAAGACTGATGCGAGCGGTGTCGCCAAGATAGAAAATTTGCCTGACGGTCAATATGAAATTAAAGCCTGGCACCCGAATATGGGCAGCATCAAGCCGCCGCTGGCACAAACCGTGACCATCAACAGCCAGTCTGCCCCGTTGAAATTTCAATTTGACTTTGTACCGATCCCGAGAAAGCCTGCGCAAGTAGCAAAGCAGCATGCCGGGTATTAGTACGCTTTGTACAGTATCCAGTATTTGCGCTAAATCAAGATGAGCGCGCTGTACAAATTTCACCTCTAAGCTCGTCTTCACCGCTGCATTGAGGTATCCTTGCGGGCATCGATCTCACTCATTAAATAATTCAAACAATGGCCAATTACGTCTACACCATGAATCGCGTCGGCAAAATCGTGCCGCCTAAACGCCAGATTCTGAAAGATATTTCTCTCTCGTTTTTTCCAGGCGCCAAAATCGGCGTACTCGGTTTGAACGGTTCCGGCAAATCGTCGCTGCTTAAAATCATGGCAGGTATCGATAAAGATATCCAGGGCGAAGCGGTGCCGATGCCGAATCTGAACATCGGCTACCTGCCGCAGGAGCCGCAGCTCGATCCTGAACAAACCGTGCGCGAAGCGGTGGAATCCGCGCTTGGCGAAGTGTTCGAAGCCAAAGCCAAGTTAGAACAGGTGTATGCCGCCTACGCCGAGCCGGACGCCGATTTCGATGCGCTGGCGAATGAGCAGGCGCGACTCGAAGCCATCATCTCCACCTCCGCCGGTGACAATGTTGAATTGCAATTAGAGATGGCGGCCGATGCCCTACGTCTGCCGCCTTGGGATGCCAGGATCGCCGTATTATCGGGCGGTGAAAAACGTCGCGTCGCACTGTGTAAATTGCTGCTATCCAAACCCGATATGCTGTTGCTCGATGAGCCTACCAACCATCTGGATGCAGAATCCGTCGATTGGCTGGAACAATTCCTGCTGCGCTTCCCCGGCACGGTAGTAGCGATCACGCATGATCGCTACTTCCTGGATAATGCGGCGGAGTGGATACTGGAACTGGACCGCGGCGCAGGTATTCCGTGGAAAGGCAATTACTCCTCCTGGCTGGAGCAAAAACAAGCACGCTTGAAACAGGAAGAAGCGACCGAATCCGCGCGCCAGAAAGCGCTGCAAAAAGAACTCGAATGGTCGCGCCAGAATCCCAAGGCGCGTCAGGCCAAGAGCAAGGCGCGTCTGGCGCGCTTCAATGAAATGAGCGAGCACGAATACCAGAAACGCAATGAAACGCAAGAGATTTTCATCCCGGTCGCCGAGCGCCTGGGTAATGAGGTCATCGAATTTAAAAATGTCTCCAAAGCCTTTGGCGATCGCCTGCTGATCGACAACCTGAGCTTCAAGATTCCCCCGGGCGCAATCGTCGGCATCATCGGCCCTAACGGCGCCGGCAAATCGACTTTGTTCAAAATGATCAAGGGCCTGGAACAACCGGATAGCGGCGAAGTCGTGCTGGGGCAGACCGCGAAGATATCGCTGGTCGATCAATCGCGCGAAGACTTGGGCAATACCAAAACCGTCTTTGAAGATGTCGCCAATGGCGCTGATATTTTGAGCGTAGGACGTTTTGAAATGCCGTCGCGCGCCTACCTCGGGCGCTTCAACTTCAAAGGCGGCGACCAGCAGAAGATCGTCGGCAATTTGTCCGGCGGTGAGCGTGGCCGCCTGCATCTGGCCAAGACCCTGCTGCAAGGCGGCAATGTCTTGCTGCTGGATGAACCATCGAACGATCTGGACGTAGAGACCTTGCGCGCGCTGGAAGATGCCTTACTCGAATTCGCCGGCAGCGTGATGGTGATCTCGCACGATCGCTGGTTCCTCGATCGGATTGCGACGCACATTCTGGCATTTGAAGGTAATTCGCAAGTCAGCTTCTTTGACGGCAACTACCAGGAGTATGAGGCAGACAAGAAAAAACGCCTGGGTGAAGAAGGGGCGAAACCTAAACGCATACGTTATAAGCCTTTAACGACCTGATTAGCGTCATTAGTTTCGGTTCGCTGCAATATACTTTGCAGCGGACGATCAGCAAAATAAAACAGCCGATCAAGGCTGTTTTATTTTGTGCTTTTTTATGTGTCCTGGCGCTCTACGGGATCATCTTCCGAAGTCGCCATATTCCGTCATCGAACGCCCTTTATTGCATATGCCAGCCGTGGCTGACCGTAATTGATTGGCCAGTCAATGCATTGGTCGCAAAAGCGGCCAAGAATATCGCAGTTTGTGCGACATCCTGAACGGTCGTAAATTCACCGTCGACGGTTTCTTTGAGCATCACGTTTTTGATGACATCTGCTTCACTGATGCCTAATTCTTTGGCTTGCTCCGGAATCTGTTTATCCACCAATGGAGTGCGCACAAATCCCGGGCAAATTACATTGGCACGGATATTATTTTTCGCGCCTTCTTTCGCGACGACTTTTGCCAGCCCAACCAAGCCATGTTTTGCCGCTACATAAGGCGCTTTCAATGGCGATGCTTCGTGCGAATGAACTGAACCCATATAAATGACCGACCCGCCTTTGCCGCTGGCGATCATCGCACGCATGCAGGCACGGGTCGTCAGGAAGGCACCATCGAGATGGATGGCGATCAGTTTTTTCCAGTTATCCAAACTCAGGTCGACGATAGGACTGATGATCTGTATGCCGGCATTGCTGATCAATACATCCACGCTGCCATAGGCGGCCACCGCATCGGCCACACCTTGATCGACTTGCGCTTCATCCGTGACGTTCATGGCGACGGCCATTGCCGTGCCGCCAGCCTGTTCGATTTCTTTGGCGGTCGCGCTCGCTGCTTCCAAGGCCATATCGGCGATCACAATCTTCGCGCCTTGCTTGGCGTATTCCATCGCGATTTCTTTACCGATACCGCTGGCAGCACCAGTGATGAGAGCGACTTTGTCTTTCAGTAACATGAGATTTCCCTTATTTAGATGGTTGCAAATAGTCGTATGCGACAGTGCCGTAAGGCAGCGTCAGGTCGGCCAGAATGTGGACAGCGGATAGTACTTCCAACACTGGCAACGCTGCCACTGGCGCCAATGCGTGCGGACTCAGCTCCAGAGCGCCGGGGCCGCCCCAGGCACCTTTGATGACGATGTCGGTCAGGCTGTATTGCACCAGTTCACAGATGCGTGAAGTGCCGTCAACGTGAGGAATGATTTTAAGCAAAAAGTTGGGGGCCGCCATGGATTTTTTGACCGCCTCGGCATCGAGCTTGGTATGTTTGAAACCCATGGTACCCGTCGCTACCCGGACATCGCTGTAATCGAGTGTGCCAACCAGCGTGTCCTTATGCACTCTTAATTCGGGTTCGCCTAATTTTTTGGGAAAACCCCACAACTCGCGCCCGGCAGCAATTGGCGGATGATCGTTGAGGTACATCGTGTGTACATACGCACCGGCGACACCATCCAAAGTGACAGGTATCACTTGCCCGGATTCGCAATAATGCCCGAATCCGGTGGAGTCGGGCATGTTGATAAATTCAAATTTCACCACCGCCTCTGTCATTTTTAGCGGTGCCGGAATAATCTTTTCCAGTAATTCGGGATCGGTACGATAGGTAATGATTAGAAATTCGCGATCGGTAAATCGATAAGGTCCTTGCGGATACGCAGAATTAACATAGGGCATGGCGAATGCGTTACGACGAATTTCATCTTCTGTCATGGTACAGCACCTTATTTAGTTAAAAATTTATGCACATTAAGTAGATAGAATATTAACTGACATACAGGGTTTGAAGGGGCTTTTACATTGACCAGCGCCGATTAAGTATCGACGGTAAGAGATTGCTATCGTCGCTTTGGCGAAACATTGAAGGAGGACTTACGCAAAAACCTCACCGCCGAGACACGGGACACCGAGAAAAGCAAGGGGAACTGCTTGCATGGCATGTGGCTATCAGAACGAAGCCGCAATCCGGGTGCGGCTGTTGGCACGAAATGCCTCGGAAAGCCGCATCCAGATTGCGGGTTCAATGTGAGCGGTGGTAAACAGCTTGCCGTTTTGCGTAAGTCCTATTAAGGTCAACATACACTTTGCAGATCTCGCTTCATTATTGCCGAATGGCAAGTGAGTGTGTGCCATAATGAAGTAGAAAAATTGTTGTACCTCCTAATTTTCATTCAAGTGCCAGTATCGTTGGAAGCGTCCGCTTGATAGGTGAAAGGCTGCATATATGTCTTCTTTTTCCAAAGGTTTACCCGTCCTGTTCGTGGCTATGTTGTCGGCCTGCGGCGGCGGCAATTCCGGTACAACGCCCACCCCTGCTTTACCGCCACCGCCTCCGCCGCCCGTCAGCGTACAAATTACCGACGCCGCAGCAATTCGTTTTCTGGAACAGGCGACATTCGGTCCGAAACCCGATGATATTGCCCACTTAAAATCGATAGGATATGACGCCTGGCTGACCGAACAATTTGCAGCGACACCCAGCAATTATCCTGATGCGACTGACGCCACCAGGCTTGATTTTGTCCAATCGATTTTCTTTCGGAATGCGCTGACGGCACCCGATCAGCTGCGGCAACGCTTGGCCTTCGCGCTAGGGCAAATTTTTGTGGTCAGCGATCAAAAAGTCGACAGTCGCGTCGGCATTGTCAATTTTCAGCGAATACTATTATCGGACGCGTTTGGCGGCTATAGCCAACTCCTAAAGGACGTTACCCTGTCGCCGGCGATGGGGACATACCTCGATATGGTCAATAATACCAAGGCGGATGCCGCGCTCGGCTCCAGCCCCAACGAAAATTACGCACGCGAAATTATGCAGCTTTTTTCAATTGGTGTGATCAAGCTACAAGCTGATGGCACGCCGCTCCTGGATGCCAACGGTAAATTGGTGCCGACCTATACCCAGGACAATATCGAGGGCATGGCCCGCGTATTCACCGGCTGGACCTATCCCACCAAGGCGGGCAAGGTGTCGCAATTATTTAATGACAGCTACTATGTCGGCATGATGGAATCGCATGAAGATTTCCACGAGACGGGAACCAAACAACTGCTCGACGCTTTGCAGCCTGCGGGTCAGGGTGCGCCAAAGGATCTGGATGCCGGGATTGACAGTATTGCGCGGCATAACAATGTTGGACCATTTATCGGTACGCGCCTCATTCAATCATTGGTAAAAAGCAATCCAAGTCCAGCTTACGTACAACGCGTATCGGCGGCATTTGCCAACAACGGGCAAGGAATCCGGGGCGACATGAAAGCCGTTGTACGTGCCATACTTTTAGATCCCGAGGCGCGCGCCGGGGATGCTCAAGCCGCGGTATCGACCGATGGAAAATTACGTGAACCGGTACTGTATATGACCCGTTTGCTGCGTGCTTTTAATACCCGCAGCGATGGCATAGGCATACAAAATTATTCCCAGTTGATGCGACAGGACGTCTTCAATGCGCCCTCCGTCTTTAACTTCTACCCGCCGTCGTATAAGCCGCAAGGCTACGCCATCGGTGGACCGGAATTCAAAATTGTGAATGCCCCGACGATCTCGGCGCGCCTTAATTTTTTGTTTGATTTGACGAATCGCGGCTTGCCGACGACCACCCAGCCTGATTTCAGCGATTTGATTGCCGTTGCCAACGATAGCAATGCCTTAATCAACTTACTCGATACCAGGCTAATGCATGGAACCGCGCCGCGATCGCTGAAGGCGTCTGTGACGCAAGCCCTGTCATCCGTTGGTAACGATGCTAATCAACGTGCCATGCTGGCCTTGTACCTGTTTGCCGCCAGCCCTGCATTCACTATTCAGAGGTAATTATGGATCGCCGGAATTTTCTGAAATTAGGTGCCTTCTCCGCTCTTGCGGGAGCGGGTTTCGGCTCTTTAATGGCGCGCGCGGCCGGCACCGATTACAAGGCGGCAGTATGCGTCTTTCTCGCAGGCGGCTGTGATTCTAATAATCTGCTGATACCCAACGATGACAGCGGTTATGCAAGCTATTTATCGGCACGTCAGAGGATCGCAATACCGCGGCCACAGTTGCTGCCGGTGTTGCCCATTTCAGGCGGAGCCTACGGCTTTCACCCCGCAATGACCGGGTTGCAAGGACTATTCAATCAAGGCAAGCTGGCCTTGCTTGCTAATGTCGGTACCTTGATTCGTCCGACTACCAAAGCACAGGCAAATTTAGGTAGTTGGCCATTACCCGACAATCTGTTGTCTCATATCGACCAGCAAAATCAATGGTCCATGTTAAATCCCGCCTTACCGTCCGTCTTGACAGGATGGGGCGGGCGCATGGCAGATGTTTTACAGTCAAAAAATACTGGGGCACGCTTCCCCACAGTAGTCTCTGCGGCGGGTAGCAATCTGTTTTGTGACGGTGCGATATCAGCATCGACGGCCGTCGATCCCACAGGAGCCAATGGATTTACCGGAGTCACGAATTCTGCTGCTGACAATATACGCCTGACCGCACTTACCCAAATCCTCAAGGACAATGCAGACTTACAATTAGAAACCGCGTATGCCGGAACGCTGTCTTCGACCATCGCGCAAGCCGATATCGTCGGCAGCGCGTTTAACGTCAGCTTGAGCACACCATTTCCCCAGACCGATATAGGCCAACAGTTGTATCGAATCGCGCAACTGATTGCCAGCCGCAATACTTTCGGCTTATCGCGGCAAGTATTTTATGTAGAAATGGGAGGATTCGATACACACGCCGGTCAGTTGGAAACGCAGCAAAATTTACTCTCCGATCTGTCGCAAGCCTTGACCGCATTTTATGCCGCGACCACTGAGCTGGGATTAGCTCAGAATGTGGTGACCTTCACGCACTCCGAATTTTCCCGTACATTCAAACCCGCCGGTGACAATAGCGCAGGCACTGACCATGCGTGGGGAGGGCATAGTATGATTTTAGGCGGTGCAGTCAAGGGAAAGGATATTTACGGTACTTTCCCGCAATTAACCTTGGCCGGTCCTGACGATATCAGCGATGAGGGACGCTGGATACCAACCACCTCAGTCGACCAATATGCCGCAACCATTGCCTCATGGATGGGGGTGGCGGACATTGACCTGCCCGCCGTTCTGCCGAATCTTGCAAATTTTCCACAAAAAGTTTTGCGATTTCTATAGCAATGCGCACGATCCATTAACCATAGCATCAGATCGCTCAACAAGAACCATGCTTAAGATTGGTTTTTTTGTGGTCCTTCATAGGCTTGATCGACCTCGGTAAATCGCGTCTGTACCCGTAATTTTGAGCATAGTTATCATCCTCGCTTCCTAAGCTGTCACCAAGGCACGGCGCTGGTCCGTCATGCCACTCAATGCCAGTCGACACAGCCGGTACTCGCGTTTGAAATCACTTTCTTTGACTTCATCCAGGCACCAGATTCCATCGTGTCACTGGCTACCCCCCCAGTGAATCTATCGACCTTGTTTGCCTTGTAAACCATCGATTGATGGGTCTGCCGGATTATTTCAAGGCGACCAAGCAGTGTCACCAATATCCGCTAAGTTTCCTGATTGGCAATTAAAATCATGTCAAGTTGTCGGAAAAATTTACACTTCACATTTATTATTTACCCGCAATCAAGATAAGTGCCTGAAAGAAAACATCTTTTCATCTCGGGCATTGTTTTTGCATTAAGCATTTTCGCGTACAACGCAAATTATACAGATAACAAGCTAGTCTTAAATATCGACCATATCGAACGACCAATCTCAGGGAGAGGCAATGTTACGTCAGAAGAATTTTTTTAATAAAGTAGTGGGAGTGACACTGATCGCGAGCGCTTTTTTCGCGTCACAAACCCAAGCATCTCCAATCGTTGGAGGCATCTTGACACCGGCAATTACTGCCGGGGCATTGCCTGACACACCGGCAGCGCACATTGATGCCAACACACCGAGCTCACCGTTTTCCGGTGTGGTCAGCATCAATATCCGTTATGACGGAAAATCTTACATTTGCTCCGGTGCCTTGGTTGGCAAACGTTCTGTCGTGTCCGCCGGTCACTGCGTGGATACCGATGGCAATGGCCATATCGTTGATCTCACCAAACCGGGCAATGACGTCCGCGTGGTTTTCAACAGCAATGGCAATGTGAATGCATTGGTCACGGCATCCGCAGTCTCTATGAATCCTCATTATGACGGTTTCGGTAATTGTCCGGCAGGCGTCAGTGCGTTCTGCGTCAACGATGATATTTCCGTAATTACGCTTTCTCAAGACGCACCTGCCAGCGCAAAAATCTATCGCATGAGCTCAAACCCCGTGACTTCCGGCACGCACATCGTGATGGCTGGTTACGGCACCTCTGGCGACGGTATCAATGGCTACACGGTATCGCCTAGTTTCACCAAAAAACGTAGCGGCGAAAACTACATGGACTTGTTTGATGGCGATGACGAGCAAGGCTTTGCGGGGCCAAACGAAGTGTATTATGCGGACTTTGACGGCGTAGATGCAAAGGGTGTACTGCAGGATACTTTTTGCAAGCTATATGGCGTGTGCTCACCCATACTGCCCAACAATAGAGAGTCTGGTATCGGTGGTGGTGATTCCGGCGGACCTTCTTTTGTGATCGATCCAAATACCGGCGAATACATCTTGGTTGCGAACAATACCTTCAGCGGGACCTTTACAGGCCAGACTCCAGGTACTTTCGGCACTTACTTCGGCGGCATCTTGCTGGCCAGCTATACCGACTATCTGACCGCAGCGACTGGTGGCGCAATACAAATTGTTCCGGAACCAGGCAGTATTGCAATCTTGGGACTGGGTCTGGGTATGTTGCTGATGATTCGCCGTCGCTCGAACGTATAATTCTCCTGATCTGAAAAAAAGCGACCTGACCTGGGTCGCTTTTTTTATGTTCGTTGCAGATGCATCAAATCCAGGATCCTATGTACGTAAACTGCGACAGAACGATAAATCCCATTGCGCTTTGAATGCGAATCCGCTACGGTGAATGCTCTTCCAGTTGGTTGATTCCCTCACGATGATCACCATGAAAAATATTTTCCGCAACGCCTCTTTCGTCGCAATTTTGAGCGGCCTTTTCACATTCAGTTACTGCTATGCTGAGGAGTTCATCAATACGGTAAAAGCTGTCAAGCCCTCAGTGGTGGCAATCGGCACGTTTAAAAAAACGCGCAGTCCTGCCGTCAGCTTTACCGGTACAGGATTTATTGTTGGCGATGGACTGACGGTCATTACCAATGCCCATGTTGTGAATGGCAATAGTAGTCTTGAAGTGGACGAAACCATCGGCATTCTGACCGGCAAGGACGATACCGCAGAGTTTCGTCCCGCCGTTGTGCTTGCCGTCGATGAGGAACACGATCTGGCACGCCTGAAAATTTCTGGCAACCCTTTGCCCGCGTTAGCGCTTGGCAATCCGGATAAGGTTACAGAAGGCCAACCAATTGCATTTACCGGCTTCCCGTTGGGTGCAGCCCTGGGATTTCATCATGCAACGCATCGCGGGATTGTGTCATCGATTACCCCGGTTGCCAGACCTGCACAAGATTCTCGCAGACTGGATCCTAAAGTCATTGCCCAACTGAGGAAGGCCGCTTATTCAGTGTTCCAGCTCGATGCAACCGCCTATCCAGGCAATAGCGGCAGTCCAGTATATGAGCCGGAAACAGGCGCCGTCATTGGCGTCATCAATATGGTATTCGTTAAAGGCTTGAAAGAAACTGCAATTACTAATCCCAGCGGGATTTCATACGCAATTCCGGTTAACTACGTCAGCGATTTGCTGAAGAAAAAGAACTAACTGAGCGAATTTCTGATGTCAGAATTCATGCTCATGACACTGGAAAATTCTCATCGGAAACATTGCAGGCAATGAGAATTATTAATACAAAGCAAGGACTTAACTAAAACCCGGCAGCGATATTGTGGCTTTTCGTGGCATCTGTTATATTGCATGAATATCATTATCAAAATGGAAATCTTATGGATATTGTCGGCGTCGTAGGCTTGGGTTATGTTGGATTGCCTTTAGCCGTTGAATTTGGCAAAAAAATGCACACAATAGGCTTCGACCTGTCAGCGACTAAGGTTGCAAGCTACCAGCAATATATCGATCCAACCGGCGAACTCTCTACTGAGGAGCTGCGCGCTTCCGTGCATCTGAGCGTGAGCACAGATCCTGCCGAACTATCAAAAGCGAACTACATCGTGATTGCCGTACCTACCCCGGTAGATCTGGCGCACAACCCGGATTTTGGTCCATTGATCGGCGCCAGCCAGACCGTCGGCAAGCATCTGAAAAAAGGGACAATCGTGGTCTATGAATCGACCGTGTACCCGGGCGCGACCGAAGAAGTGTGCATCCCGGTATTGGAAAAATACTCAGGACTGAAATGGAAAGAAGATTTCCATGTGGGCTTTTCACCGGAACGGATTAATCCCGGCGACAAGGAACACACGCTGACAACGATTTTAAAGATTGTTTCCGGCGACGACGCCGATACTTTAGACAAGGTAGCCAAGCTGTACGAAAGAATCGTTCGTGCCGGTGTGCATAGGGCGACAAGCATTAAAGTCGCAGAGGCGGCGAAGGTAATCGAGAATACCCAGCGCGATTTAAATATCGCATTGATGAATGAGCTATCCATTATTTTTGACATGATAGGCATCGATACTCTCGAGGTACTGGAAGCTGCCGGCACTAAATGGAATTTCCTGAATTTCCGCCCCGGACTGGTTGGCGGACACTGCATCGGCGTTGATCCCTATTACCTGACGCACAAGGCAGATATGCTGGGTTATCATCCGCAAGTCATTTTGGCAGGACGTCGCATCAACGACGGCATGGCTAAATTCATTGCCGAAAAAGTCGTTAAAGAAATCATCAAATCAGGACATCATGTGAAAGGCTGCGTGGTTAATGTGCTGGGCTTGACGTTCAAAGAAAATTGCCCGGATCTGCGTAACTCTAAAGTCGCGGATATGATTTTCGAATTGCAATCCTATGGCGTTGACGTGCATATTCATGATCCGCTGGCAGATGCCGCTGAAGCAAAACATGAATACGGTCTGACGCTAGAGACCTGGGAACAACTGCCACTTGCTACCGTGACCATCGCAGCCGTATCACACAAGGAATTAATGCAACGCCCACTGTCAGATTATCAGGCAAAATCGATCCCGAACGGCTGCTTCGTCGATATCAAATCGAAGTTCGACCGGGCAGCGCTGCGTGAAGCAGGTTTCAGCATCTGGCGTCTCTAAAATAAATCGGCATCATGAACATGACAAGCTACCAAGCCATACAACAGCAATTACGGACTCATCAGTCGACCTGGCTGATTACGGGCGTCGCAGGATTCATAGGCTCCAATCTGCTGGAAACTTTACTGAAGCTGAATCAAAAAGTGGTTGGCCTCGATAATTTTGCTACCGGATATCAGCACAACCTGGATCAGGTAAAAGAACGCGTCAGTCCCTCGGCCTGGTCAAATTTTCAGTTTATTCAAGGGGATATCCGCCAATTAGCGGACTGCCAAAAAGCCTGCGCCGGCATTGATTATGTTTTGCATCATGCGGCGCTAGGGTCTGTGCCGCGCTCGATTGAAGATCCCTTGCTGGCGAATGAAAATAATGTCACAGGATTTTTGAATATGCTGACAGCATCCCGGGATGCTAAAGTCAAACGCTTCATTTATGCCGCATCCAGCTCCACCTACGGCGACCATCCGAATTTACCAAAAATCGAAGACGTCATCGGCAAGCCGCTTTCGCCTTATGCCGTGACCAAATATGTCAATGAATTATATGCCGATGTTTACGCGCGTTGCTATGGTGTTGAGTCGATCGGGCTGCGATATTTCAATGTGTTCGGTCCTCGCCAGGATCCGGACGGCGCTTATGCCGCAGTCATTCCGCAATGGATCGCAGCGCTGATCAAGAACTCGACGCTGAACATCAATGGCGATGGTGAGACCACACGCGATTTCTGCTATGTCGACAATGTCGTACAGGCGAATCTACTGGCGGCACTGAGCCAAAATCCTGAGGCCGTCAATCAAATTTATAATGTGGCGCTCAACGACACAACCAGTCTGAATCAACTGTATAAGATGATGCAGCAGTTATTATTGAATAGCTTTACCCACGTTCAGGCGCATCAGCCCACCTATGAGCCGTTCCGGGTGGGCGACATCAGGCATTCGCAAGCCGACATCAATAAAGCCAAGACCTTGTTAGGCTATGCGCCGACACATAGCGTCGATGCCGGCCTCAAAGAAGCGATGGATTGGTATAAAGCGAACTTACGAACCTGAACGCATCTAAAAAATTATTGGCCTTCATGAAGAGGGCGCCTTAATGAAAAAAATCTCCGTCTACACCGGGTTTGACGAATTAATTCAATCCAACCCGGAAATCCTGGATAAGCAGGACGATACCGATTTTTTCTTTACCCTTCCCTGGTTCAGCAATTTAGCGAAAACCGCGTCACCTGAAAACTATAGTGAACGCATCTATTCTCTCCAAAGGACGAATACCAGTGCGGCAAACTATGTCATATGCCCGATGTGGGCACACTATTCGAGCGTATTCGGATGGCCTGTTCGTCGCCTGCTTTCTATGGCAAGTTTTTATACCTCGCTATACCGGCCGTTCGCGACGAGTTCGCCACGTGAGATAACTCAGGACATACCCGATCTGATTGCCGCAATGACGATTGCAGAGTCGCGCTGGGATATCATCGATTTCCATCCTATGGACCCGGAGCATGCAAGTTTTAATGCAATCCGGTCAGCACTTAGTCAAGCGGGTATGGCAACGCAGGCCTATTTCTGCTTTGGTAATTGGTATCTCAAGGTGAATGGCAGATCGTTCGAAAATTATTTTGATGGGCTCCCATCCAAGTTAAAAAATACCCTTGCCAGAAAAACAAAACAGCTTGAAAAACAGCAGCAGCTCACCATCAAGATCATTCAAAAAGAAACTGATCTGGGGGAAGCGCTAAGTGCTTATGAGCAGGTATATCAGGCAAGCTGGAAAGCAGCAGAAGGTTTTCCAGCGTTTATTCCCGGATTGGTTACGAGCTGCGCGCAGCAGGGTTGCTTGCGTCTAGGTATTGCCTACATCAATCAACAAGCGGTAGCAGCACAAATATGGATCGTGCACAACAAAACTGCATCCATATATAAGCTTGCTTATGATGAACGTTATGCGCAATTTTCGATCGGGTCCATTTTGACCGCTCGTGTAATGCAACATGTGATTGATATCGATCAAGTCACAGAGGTGGATTATCTGACTGGCGACGATGCATATAAACAAGACTGGATGTCCGACCGGCGTGAACGATGGGGAATCATGGCATTCAATTTGCGGACATGCGTGGGCTTACTTGCCGCAATCAGACATCTGGCCGGCCATTTTATCCAATCCAACATTCGGCTTATGAGAAATATATTTCGGTCTGGCAACTGATTTCATCCCTTACTCAGATCATTGAATTTGATCTGTAATCGCATTAAAAAACACATCCGGCACCGATCTACAGGTATTTCAAGTAGCGCTATGGGAATCAATTCAAAAATGGTGTAAGCTCAAAAAAATAATGACTTTTAAATAATAAAATAAATTTCGCGGATTCCACGCACATCTCGTCATGAGCAGCTTTCTGAATTAAAAGGGATAACAACATGTCGCACAAAAACAGCAAACGTACATCCATCGCCATGCTCTCCGCATCAGCGGTTCTTTTGGCGAGCTTGGGGGCATGCAGCAAAACGCAAAGTACAGAAAAATTACTCGCTGAAGCAAAGCAATACCAGCAAAAAGGTGACAGCAAAGCGGCCATCATTCAATTGAAGAATGCGTTACAAAAAGATCCCGATAATAAAGATGCGCGCTTCTTGCTAGGATCAATTTATAACGAAACTGGCGACGCCGTCTCTGCTGAAAAAGAAATCCGCAAAGCGATCAGTCTTGGCGTCAATCAAAACTTAGTTGTGATGGACCTGGCGAAGTCCTTGCTGGCACAAGGGCAATACCAAAAAGTACTGGACGAAACCGACAAAGATCCAAAATCCAAAACCGATGCAACGCTCCTGAGCTTACGAGGAAATGCCTATTTGGCCCTGGGTAAAACAACGGAAGCCAAGACTGCATTTGAACAGGCGCTCAAAGATAAAGAAAGTGATCCAGACGCCTTGATAGGATTAGCAAAACAGGCATTTGCCAATAAAGATCTGGCTGGCGCCAATAGTTTTTCTGATCAAGCCGTCACAAAAAATCCTAAAAATACTGCTGCCTGGTTATTTAAAGGCGACCTGATGCGCGTGCAAGGTAAGCTTGATGAGGCATTGACTGCCTACGGTGAAACACTGAAACTTCAACCGGACAATATACAAGCTTTGTTAGTCAGAGCGAATCTGGAAATAAGTTTAAAGAAATTCGATGAGGCAAAGAAAGATATTGATGCCGCAAAAAAAATCGCGAGCGGCAACATATTGGTTAACTATACGCAAGCTTTGTTCGACTTTAGCCAAAACAAAAACACTGCGGCACAAGAATCCCTGCAACAAGTCATTCGGGTAGCACCAGACTATATGCCCGCCGTACTATTATCCGGTGCAGTTCAGTACGCTGCCGGCTCGACCAAACTGGCAGAACAAGATTTAAGGAAATACCTCAGCAAAGTACCGAATAGCGTCTATGCGCAAAAACTACTCGCGGCGATTTTACTGAAGAGCAATCAACCGAAAGAAGCTATTCCCATCATCGAAACTGCCTTGAAAATTACTCCGGAAGATAGTCAATTAATGGCGATGGCCGGTGAGTCGTACATGATGACCAGAGAATTCACTAAGGCCGCCGAGTATTTTGACAAGGCCAGCGCTTTAGCGCCGCAACAAAGCGACTACCATACCGCTCTGGGCATGAGCAAGCTAGGCCAGGGTGATGGCAGTCAGGCCATTGCAGAATTAGAAAAAGCCGTCAATCTTGATGAAAAATCAGTCAAAGCCGGCGTTTTGTTGATCATGACGCACCTCAAACTCAAAGAATATGATAAAGCATTGGCTGCTGCAAAGGTGACCGAAAAAGAACAGCCTGAAAACCCACTAATACAAAATCTCAAGGGCGGTATTTATCTGAACAAAAAGGATATTCCAAACGCGCGCCTGAGTTTTGAGAAAGCCGTTTCCCTGCAAGCCAATTTCTTCCCTGCGATTGCCAATCTCGCCCGCCTGGATGTACTGGAGAAAAAGCCAGAAGCTGCAAAGAAACGCTTTGAAGCTGTCTTGGAAAAAGATAAAAAATCGCTTCCTGCCATGACAGCATTAGCAAATCTGGCTGTTTCGAATGGAGATAATGAGGGCGGCAAGGTATGGCTGGAGCGCGCGAATACAGAGAGTCCAGACAATCTGTCAATTATCCAAATGCTGACAACGCAATATCTTCGCATGGGAGAAAACGCGAAAGCACTGACCTTCGTAAAAAAGGCGTCGGTAACCAATCAAAAAAATCCTGATCTATTAAATCTTTTGGCGAAAATCCAGACAGTAACCGGGGATAAAGCGGCCGCATTGGATAGCTATACCAAACTCGCCGCTTTACTGCCAGAATCGCCGGCCGCACAATATCAAGTCGCCACTGCGTACATGACGATGGGTAATGAAACCGCCGCGCTTGAAGCACTGAAAAAAACCTTGCGCCTTGATGAAAAATTTCTCGATGCCCAATTGGCGATGGCAAGTCTGGATCTCAAAAATGGAAAATTCGACGAAGCCCTGACTATCGCTAAACAGCTTCAAAAGCAACAAGAAAAATCACCCGCAGGTTTTTTAATTGAAGGGGATACGCAACTCCTGCAGAAAAAACCATCCCTGGCAGTCAAATCCTATGAACAGGCAATGAAGCTTAGCGCTAACGGCCCCATTTTAATCAAATTGCATAATGCCCTGATTGCCGACGCCAAAACGAAAGAAGCTGATGCCCGTATCGGGCAATGGCTCAAGGATCACCCGGATGACGGTGCGGTCCATTTGTATTGGGGAACCTATCAACTTAATACGCAAAAAAATCGTACGGCAGCGATTGAACAGTTCCAGCTCGTTTTGAAAAATGAGCCCAATAATATTCCTGCACTCAACAATATCGCCTGGGCCTATTCCGAGCAAAAAGATAAAAAAGCCATCGAATATGCTGAACGTGCCTACAAACTTTCCGGTGATAGCCCTGCCATCATGGACACGCTAGCCTGGATCTTACTGGATCAAGGCGATACTGCCCGTGCTTTACCTCTGCTTGAAAAAGCCAGCAATCTCCAGCCAGATGCACTTGAAATACGTTATCACTTCGCTGTCGCACTGGTAAAAACCGGCGACAAAGCGAAAGCCAGGAAAGAGTTGGAAAATATTACGACGCCGGGAAAAAGTTTTGCCAAACTAGACGAAGCTAAGACGCTTTTAAAACAACTCTAAGTATTCGTATGGTGTCGGGTAAATCAGCTCGACGCCATACTGATCCCTATCTTATCTGCGTATTGATCTCTATCGAGTAACTCAGTAAATAACTCGCGTCGCTTCTATTCTTAGCCTTCCCCATCGCGTTTCCTGATACTGGTTATTAATGATAGGAGTCACGCAACGATAGGTCTGCGACGTATTGACCAGCAATAACGGCACTACAATCAAGTTAAAAGACAAAGCTTGACGCGATGCGACAAGCTCAGCTACAACAAAAAGCCACTTCAATGAAGTGGCTTTTTGATTTATTTGCGCAGACTTAGAAGAAGCTTTGCGGGATCACCAGAACATCGCCGGGGCGAACTGGAACGTTCGCAGAAATATCGCCGTCCTTTATCAGATCATTCAGACGTACGTTCAGCGTCTGCTGCTTACCGTCGACAGTACGGATAATATTCGCCTTATTACCCGACGCAAATTCGGTAATGCCGCCCACCGCAATCACCACATCCATTAATGACATTCCTTTGCGATATGCCAGCGCCTGCGGTTTTGCTGCTTGTCCTATAACCCGAATCTGTTCGCTGTAGGGACCTGAGAATGCGGTCACGATAACAGTAACGACCGGTTGTTGAATGAATTTAGCCAAAGCCTTTTCAATATCTCGCGCCAATTCAGTCGAGGTTTTGCCGATGGCGACGACATCTTCAACCAGAGGTGTCGTAATTTTGCCATCGGGACGAACCGATACCACCATGGAGACTTCCGGATTGCGCCATACGATCACATTGACTGAGTCACCGGCACCGATAAGGTAATCATGATTAGGAGCCTGAGATTCGGCCGTCGGCGCCGGCGTGAGATTCGTCGCGCAACCGCTGATGATCAATACGAACAATGTCGCTGAAATACACGAAAGCCATCTTGAAATTTTTGTCTGGAGCTTGTTCACGTGAGTCCCCTATGTGAGATGGTTGAATGTCTTCTCACTGCAATCAGCATTCAACAGAAGTTAACATGAAAGCACGATATTACCACCATCGAATCATAAAACAAGCTGATTTTATTGTTTTTTTTACATAATTATTTTTACATACTTTTCAACAATCACCTTGCTTGGGAAAGTATAGTACAGACAACGATGACAGAACGACTTTTGGCTGATTTTCTGCGTAATTCCAGTTCATTTCCTGGAATAAATTTTATTCCCCAATGGAAATTAATTGTTTTAAATCATACACTTATTTCTTGCAATTCGATAATTTTGCTGATTTCCTCTCTGTACCCGAATATGATGAAAAAGTATCGCTGAAAAGCTTGGGAAACTTCGAATTTACTTGTTTTTTTTACATTTACATAATACTATGATTCACAAAATATACGTCCCTTTCCAAAGGATAAGCTGGTAAGTTAGTCATATTGCGAATTACCACTAAAATCACCACATATGGAGAAGTCAACAAGATGGAGGAGCTGTTAACGCAGTTGCAATCCCTGCTAAGGGGGGGATGGAAATATCGCTGGTATGCGGTCATGATCGCATGGCTGGTTTCGGTATTGGGATTTGCCGTCGTCTATACACTGCCTGACAATTATCAATCCTCGGCACGCGTATTTGTCGATACCCAGAGCATGTTGAAACCTTTGCTGGCTGGCATGACCAGCGTACCTAACGTCGAGCAGCAAGTTTCCATCATGAGCCGGACGCTGTTAAGCCGGCCAAATGTCGAACGCGTAATGCGTATGGTCGACCTCGACATCAAGGCAAACACGGGCAAAGACCGTGAATTGCTGATCGAAAATTTAATCTCAAAAATTAAAATTGGCGGCACCGTACAAAACGATATTTACACTATTACCTATAACGACGAGAGTCCCAAGCTGGCGAAAGATGTAGTCCAGGCGTTGCTGACCATTTTTGTCGAGGGTAGCTTCGGTGATAAAAAACAAGACTCCACAAAGGCGGTCGTGTTCATCGATGGGCAGATCAAGATTTACGAAGAAAAACTGATCGCTGCAGAGAATGCGCTGAAAGAATTCAAGCTTAAAAATATGAATTTATTGCCGCGCCAGGGTAGCGATTCAGGAACAAAATTATCCGAAATGACCGAGAGCCTGAATCAGGCGAGATTAGAGTTAGTTGAATCTGAGCAGGCAAGAGACGCGATCAAACGACAAATTGCCAGTACTGAAAATTCAATGAAACCTGACCAGGCGACGGCAACAGTCTCCAATCCGGAAATTGACTCACGGATTCAAACTCTGAACAAGAATCTGGATGCATTGCGCTTGCAATTCACGGATCAGCATCCCGACATCGTTTCGACGAAAAGACTGATCGCTCAGCTTGAAGCAAAAAAGAATGAAGAGGCGAAAGTCCGCAAACCTGAATCTGAAATGGTGGCGGCAAATCCTCTCCTGCAACAATTAAAAATTTCCTTGTCAGCCGCAGAAGCTCGCGTCGCATCAATGCGCGCACGGGTCGATGAATATGCCAACCGCAGTTCAAAATTGAAGACGCTGAGTATTGCAGCGCCGGAGATAGAATCCCAGTTATCTCAGTTGAATCGCGACTACCAGATTAACAAAGAAAATTATGAAAAATTAGTCGCCAGCCGCGAATCTGCAAAATTATCCGGCGATCTGAGCACCACCACAGAAATGATGACGTTCAGGGTAGTCGATCCGCCAACAGCGCCGCTGACACCGGTAGGTCCGCATCGCATACGCTTGTTCTCTCTGGTATTTGCAGCGGCAATCGCGATGGGTTTGGCCGGTGCTGTATTGATGAGTAAAATTCGCCCAACCTTCCTGACCCATATCGATCTGCTTGAAATTACCGGACTACCGATCCTCGGCACCGTATCAATGAACTGGACTGAAAGTGAAAAAAGACGTCAAAAACAAAGTTTGTATGGCTTCGCAGCTTCTTCCTTTGTATTGCTGGTGTTTTACGCCGGAGTGATGTCCTTCATGTATATCAAGCAATAGAATTAATTAACATAAAAAAATATTTGTTGATCGTCTGGCAGTCGGACATACGAATCTACCTGGAGTTAGCGTGAGCATTATTGAAAAAGCGGTTGGCAGACTAGAGCAGGGCAAAGGCATTGCAACGCACTCCGCAGAAGTCAGCGCAGAGCCTGCAATTCCACCAGTCATCGTTGCGCCAGTTGCGCCTATAGTGGCGCAAGAATTAGCTCCTAAACTTGCACCTGTCGCAGCACCTGCACCATCGGTCACAGCGGAAATCCCAGGAAAAAATAGCCAACGCAAAGTAGAAATTGACATTGCCCAACTACATCGCCTGGGTATGGTGACGCCGGATGCAGAGCGCACCGCCATCGCAGAAGAATTCCGCTTGATAAAACGCCCTTTGATTGAGAAAGCCTTCAATCAGAAAAAAGGACCGCTGCACCACGGCAATCTGATCATGGTAACCAGCTCATTACCTGGTGAAGGTAAAACCTTTTGCGCCGTTAACCTCGCGATCAGCATAGCGATGGAGCTGGATCACACCGTGCTCTTAGTTGACGCCGATGTTGCCCGTCCGTCGGTACCGCGATATCTGAATCTCATGCCAGAAGGTACCAACTCTGAAATTGGCCTGATGGACGTATTGCTGGACGATAAGCTCGACCTGGCAGATGCCATGCTAAGGACGAACATCGATACCTTGACCCTGTTGCGTGCCGGCAGTAGTCACAAGCGTGCCACTGAATTATTGGCTAGCCAGAGTATGAGCAGCCTGTTGAGCGAAATTGCGAACCGCTACCCCGATCGCCTTGTGATTTTTGATTCCCCGCCGCTACTCTTGACCACGGAAGCCAGGGTCCTGGCGAATCAAATGGGACAAATCATTTTAGTTGTCGAAGCTGAAGCGACGACGCAACATGCCGTCAAAGAAGTCTTGCGCCAGCTAAAATCAAAAGCCAATGTCAATTTAATTTATAACAAAGCTAGAGCATTCTCAAACGGGGATTACTATGGCAATTATTACGGCTAAAAAAATGCGGCGCTGGCAGGCAAACTCTCTCACGCTAGGATTGACATCGATCATTCCTTTGCTGGGTATCGGCGCAACCGTCAGCGTGTCAGCAGCGGAATGGAAAGTAACGCCGACAATCAATGTGAGCGAGAGCTATACCGATAATATCAGACTGACGCAAAACGCTGAAAGCTCTTACATCACCCAAGTAGCTCCCGGGATCAATCTCACGGCGACAGGCGCGCAATTACGCTTCCGTGCCGACTATGTCATGCAAAACCTGCGTTATTCGAGCAATCATAATGGTTTTAAAACCAGTCATTTACTGAATGCCAGCGCCAATAGCGAGTTAGTCAAAGAGCTTTTTTTTTTAGACGGCAGCGCGAATATTAGTCAACAAAATTTAAATCCGTTCACGGACCAGCCAACCAACAACTTGAACCTATCCAATAACAGAACCGAAGTCAGAACTTACAGCGTATCGCCGTATTTCCGAAAAAATTTCTCACCTGAATTTACAGCTGAATTGCGTTATACGCGCGACTCAGTAAAAACCAGTACCAAGAACGTATTTGACAGTACTGGAGATAGAATTTTATTCGACCTCAAGAGCGGCTCGACTTATAAGACAATCAGTTGGGGACTTCAATTCGTTGATCAAAAAATTCATTATCCTAACCAGGCCGACGTTGAGCTTCAAACATCAACCCTCAATGGCAGCTATGCTGTTTCGCCTCTATTTAGCCTTACTGCAACGACCGGTTATGAGAACAATACCTACGTCTCAATAGGTGAAAAGCCCTCCGGCACATTTTGGACTGGCGGATTTTCATGGACGCCGACGGAAAGAACACGCTTTGCATTCAGTGCAGGTAAGCGCTTCTATGGCTCTACGTATTCTGCACTGATCAACGAACGCGCGCGCGCCAGTGTCTGGAGCCTCGGCTACAACGAAGATATCACGACTACTCGCGGGCAATACCTGATTCCGGCAACCACCAGCACTTCTGCCTTTTTGAATCAATTGTGGAAAGCCAGCGTTCCGGACAGCAACACCCGACAACAACTGGTCGATAATTTTATTCGCGATACGAATTTACCTTCGGCACTCGCGCAGCCGTTTAATACCGTCACCAATAGAGTTTTTCTGCAAAAAAATCTGCAAGCCTCCGTTGCCTTTACTGGTGCGCAAAATACTGTCCTGCTAAATGCATTTAACGTCAAGAGAGAAGCGCAATCAGCAAGCCAGGCCGATATTCTGCTGTTAGGTATTTCCAATCCGGCTTTGCTGGAAAAAATCAGACAGACTGGCGTCAATGCCCTGTGGAATTGGCAATTGTCTCCGAGAACCAGTGCCAACATCAGCACAGCTTATACCCAGACAGCCTCGGCCAACACAGGGATCAAAGACAACACCAAGACGGCGAGAGCATCGGTCTCGCGCCAATTACAAAGCAAATTAAGAGCAACGGTTGAAGTGCGGCGAGTAGAGAAAAAATCCAATCTCGCCAATGGCACTGGCAATTTTAATGAAAATGCCATCACGCTATTCTTGTTGCTAGGGTTCTAGCGGAGTTCATGAAAAGATGTACGAGTCCTATTACGGTTTCAGCGCGAAACCATTTCAACTAAAGCCGGATCCACGGTTTTTCTTTGGCAGCAAAGGCCACAAACGCGCGATGGCCTATCTCGAATACGGGATATCGCAAGGTGAGGGTTTCATCGTCATTACCGGTGAAGTCGGGGCAGGCAAGACGACATTGATGCGGAATTTGTTTAACGAATTAGAGTCAGACAAAATCCAGGCGGCACAAATCGTCAATACCCATGTAGGCTCGGACGATATTTTGCGTCTGGTCGCTGCGGCCTTCGGCGTTGAATACGAGAACGCCAATAAAGCGACTTTATTGACGCGCCTGGAGCAGTATTTACGGCATTGTGATGCGCAGGGTAAACGCGCTCTGCTGGTCGTCGATGAAGCGCAAAATCTCACCCCAAGGGCGGTAGAAGAATTGCGCATGCTATCGAATTTCCAGACTGCGGATAAATCATTACTCCAGACGTTTTTGTTAGGTCAGCCTGAATTCCGCCGTACCATGCTGAGCGAAGATATGCAGCAATTGCTGCAACGGGTGATTGCCAGCTATCACCTAGGCCCACTCGACCTGATCGACACCCGCGCCTATATTGAACACAGACTGCATACGGTAGGATGGAAGGATGATCCGCTCATCAATGCAGAAGCGTTTGCCGCGATCTATGCCTACACCAATGGCATACCGCGGAAAATAAATGCGCTCTGTGATCGCCTGTTCTTAATGGGTTATCTGGAAGAGTTACATACTTTTGGCGAAGTGGAAGTGAATCAGGTCATTACCGACATCCGGCAAGAGTTTCAACTACCTGCCACGAATTTCGACATAGCGAATCAAGTCACCGGCTTGAAAGATTTACCGAATATAAATCTGGAACATATGGACGACCGGATGGCAAAAATGGAGCGCTCTATTTTGTCCGTGATTGATGCCCTGAAAAAAATGCTTCCTAGCAATAAAGCAAATAACTACTCCGAGAAGGAAAATTAATGCAGGTGTTAAGCCAGAATCAACATGGTCCAAGCGAGATTATCTGCGTGGTGGGCGCGCGTCCGAATTTCATGAAAATCGCGCCGATTATGGTCGCGCTGAACGCATTGAAACCGCATCTTAAAGTGACCTTGCTGCACACGGGGCAGCACTACGATGTTGCGATGAATGCGCAATATTTCGACGCTTTAGGCATTCCATCGCCAGATATCAATCTGGAGGTAGGCTCCGGTAGTCACGCCGTGCAGACAGCGGAGGTCATGTGCCGCTTTGAAACGGCAATGGGTGACAACTTACCTGCGGCGGTATTGGTGGTGGGTGACGTGAATTCGACGATCGCCTGTGCTTTGGTCGCCAGCAAAAAAGGCGTGCCGGTGATCCATGTGGAAGCCGGTTTGCGCAGCTGGGACAGGACCATGCCGGAAGAAATTAACCGTGTATTGACTGACCAGATTTCAGATCTATTATTCACGACCGAGCCTAGCGCCAAAGATAATTTACTACGTGAAGGCGTGGCGGACAGCCGGATTCACTTTGTCGGCAATGTCATGATCGACACCTTGCGCAATAACCTGAGCCGCGCTATCGCACCGGCCCAGATTGCCGCCGAGGCAGGCCATCCGGACTTCCTGGCGGGCGGTAAAGGCTTTGTGACGGTCACGATGCATCGTCCATCGAATGTCGATGACCAGGCTATTTTGACCGAACTCATCACGACGATTATTCGCATCAGCGCGCAGGTGCCAGTGATTTTCCCCCTGCATCCCCGCACTAAATCCATGCTGGAAAAGTTTGGACTGGACAAAAAACTAAATACACCGAATATCCTGTTGCTACCACCCATGGGCTATCTGGAAATGCTGGGCTTGATGAAAGACGCCAAATTAGTGCTGACGGATTCCGGCGGCATTCAGGAAGAAACGACCGCGCTGGGTGTACCTTGTATCACGCTACGCAACAATACCGAGCGACCGATTACCGTGGAAGAAGGCAGCAACACCATTGCCGGACAAGATCCCAACAAGATCATGGCAATTTTCCAGGATGTCATGCACACCGGTGGCAAAGGCGGACGTATCCCGCAATTCTGGGATGGCCACGCCTCTGACCGCATAGCAGCCGTGATCGCTGCGCAGCTCGGTATCGCCACTCCTGCGCCAAACAGGGAGTACGCAGACTAACCATGTCCATCATTACCAGTACACAGGCAAGTATCCCGCCTATCCGCAATGCCATGACCATCGATGTGGAAGACTACTTCCAGGTTTCGGCATTTGCACCACATATTTCACGCGATAGCTGGACCAGCCTGCCGTGCCGGGTGGAGAGAAATATCGATTGCATTCTTGCCCTGCTGAGTACCTCGCAAGTCAAAGCCACGTTTTTTACCCTGGGTTGGATCGCAGAACGTTATCCCGCGCTGGTCAGGCGCATTGTGGCAGAGGGACATGAACTGGCCAGTCACGGCTATGGACATTTGCGCGCTTCGGATCAGACACCGGGCGAATTCCTGGAAGACATCAGCAGCAGTAAAAAAATTCTGGAAGATCTCGGTGGGCAAGCTGTACTGGGCTATCGCGCACCGAGTTTTTCTATTGGCACAAAAAATTTGTGGGCACTCGATATCTTGTTGAATGCGGGCTACCGCTATAGTTCCAGCATCTACCCTATCCAGCACGATCACTACGGCATGCCGAGCGCGCCGCGCTTCAGCTTTTATCCGAACGGGCAAGACGGTCTGCTGGAATTGCCGATTACTACCGTGCGCTTCATGCAAAAGAATTTTCCGGCGGGCGGCGGCGGATATTTCCGCTTATTCCCTTACCAGCTTTCGCGCTGGCTGCTACAACGCGTGAACCAGCAAGATAAGCAATCGGGCATTTTCTATTTTCATCCTTGGGAAATCGACCCGGAGCAGCCGCGCCAGCAGAATATCGGCTGGAAAACCCGCTTCCGCCATTACGTGAACTTACACCGCACCGAAAACCGACTCAAAGCCCTGACTCAGGATTTTCACTGGGATCGCATGGATCGTATTTTTTTGCCGAACACATGAATTCCATGACCGACACATTGACAGCCCATGCGTCTGCCATATTCTTGCCTAGCCCCGCACCTGCCCAGATTTCCCTCAAACTGCTTCAGCCAGAGGATTATGCTCGCTGGGATGCGTTTGTAGCGCAGTGTCCTGATGCGACGTTTTTCCATCGCGCCGGTTGGCAGACGGTGATCGAAAAGGCTTTCGGCCATCGCACCTGGTTTTATTATGCTGAGGCGCATGGCGACATTCTCGGTGTCTTGCCGTTGGCGGAAATCAAGAGTCGGCTGTTCGGCCATTCGCTGGTGGCTCTGCCGTTTTGCGTATACGGCGGCGTGGCAGCGATATCGGCTGAAGCAAAAACCGTCTTGAGCCAGGCAGCGCAAGCCTTGGCCAAGACCTTGAAAGTCGGTCACCTGGAATACCGCAGCATCACGCCGCAAGAAAAAGACTGGCATACCAAAGCCTTGTATGTCACCTTCCGCAAGGCGATCGATCCCGACGAAGAAACCAATATGCTGGCAATTCCGCGCAAGCAGCGCGCCATGGTGCGCAAAGGCATAAAAGCCGGCTTGACCAGCGAAATTGACGATAACACCGATCGTTTTTTCTACGCCTATTCGACCAGTGTGCATCGACTCGGTACGCCGGTTTTTTCCAGGAAATTTTTCCGGCTGCTGAAAGAAACCTTTGCCGACGACTGTGAAATCATGACCATCGTCAGTCCGCAAGCAACAACCGTCGCCAGCGTCATGAGCTTTTATTTCCGCGATGAAGTCTTGCCTTACTACGGCGGCGGTACGCACGAAGCGCGCGATGTGGCAGGCAATGATTTCATGTATTGGGAATTGATGCGGCGGGCTTGCGCCAGGTCATACAAGGTATTTGATTTCGGTCGCAGCAAATTGGGGACCGGCGCCTTCGATTTCAAAAAGAACTGGGGCTTTGAACCGCAAGCGCTGCATTACGAATATCAATTGCACGGCGCAGAAGCGCTGCCGGATAACAATCCGCTGAACCCAAAATACCAGTTGTTTATCAAGATGTGGCAAAAGATGCCGATTGTACTGGCCAATCTGATCGGTCCGCACATCGTCAAGAATCTGGGCTGAGATCTTTACATGACGCAACTACCCAAACAAGCTTTGCTGTTGCTGGTGCACCGGATTCCCTTTCCGCCAAACAAGGGCGACAAGATCCGCTCTTATCATTTGCTCAGACATCTGGCGAAGGATTATCAAGTTCACCTGGGCTGTTTCATCGATGATGCCAACGATGCCCAGTACATCGAGACCGTCAGGCAATGGTGCGGCGATACGCATTTTGCGAGCCTGAATCCGATGACGGCAAAAATCGCCAGCCTGACCGCTTTTCTCGGCAAGCGCCCCTTATCACTCGATTATTATCGCAGCGCCGCCATGCAAGACTGGGTGAATGTCACCGTCAATCAACACCGGATCAAAAAGGCGGTGGTGTTTTCTTCTGTCATGGCCCAGTTTATCGAGCGTATGCCGGACCTGACGCGCGTGATTGATTTCGTCGATATCGATTCGGATAAATGGCGGCAATACGCCGACAAGAAGCGTTTTCCGATGAGCTGGCTGTACCAACGCGAAGCTCGCTGCCTGTTGCGCTATGAACGCCGCATCGCGCACGAATGCGACGCCTCGCTGTTTGTCTCAGAGGCGGAAGCCGGCCTGTTCCAGCAATTGGCTCCTGAAAGCATGAATAAAATCGGCTTCTTCAATAACGGGGTAGACACCGATTATTTTTCTCCCGGGCACACGCTGGACAATCCTTACCAGCCGCAAGAACTGGTCATCGTATTTACCGGCGCGATGGATTACTGGCCGAATATCGATGCGGTGACGTGGTTCGCGCAGTCGATTTTTCCTGCCATCCTGAGCCGGCATCCTGAGGCTGTGTTCTGCATCGTCGGTAGCCGGCCGGCCGAGCAAGTGAGAGCCCTGGCGCAATTGCCGGGGGTGCAGGTGACCGGCTCAGTGCCCGATGTACGGCCTTATCTGGCCCATGCCAGGCTTGCAGTCGCACCGCTACGCATCGCGCGCGGCATCCAGAACAAAGTGCTGGAGGCAATGGCAATGGCCAAAACCGTGGTGGTATCGCCGCAGGCTCTGGAGGGAATCGATGCCGCCATCGCTAAAGAATTAATTCTGGCGGATGATGAAAACGCGTTTGCCAATGCGGTCTGCATCGCTTTAGACAAACCCGACATTGCCCTGGAAAAAGCAGCGCGGCTCAGGGTCATAGCGAGATACAACTGGGATGCGAATCTGCAAAAGGTAGATACCGCATTGGAGTCGATTTAATAACAAAAATGCAATATAATTGACGCACCTCCTTCTTCACGGCAAAGGATCTTCCTTGACTGCGACTCACATAACACCTTTGCCCTATCCGGCCATGCTAGCGATACTGATCGCATTGCTAGCGCCATTCGCCATCTACTTCAGTACCGCACAGTCGATCGTCTCCGTCTGGAATCAATCGGAAACCTTCGCGCATGGCTATGTAATTTTACCGATCAGTCTCTGGCTCATCTGGCAGCGCAAAAAGCTGCTGAAACACATGGCGCCACAGCCCTATTGGCCAGGCTTGATTGCGCTGGCGGCATGCGGATTTGGCTGGTTGCTGGCCGAGCTGGGCGATGTGCAGGTCGTCAGGCAATATATGTTTGTGGCGATGCTCCCGGCGATTGTGATCATCATGCTGGGCTGGCAGATTGCATGGACTTTGGCCTTTCCCTTATTTTTCTTATTGCTGGCGGTGCCATTCGGTGAAATATTTATCGCTCCGCTGATTGATTTTACTGCCGACTTTACGGTGATCGCGCTGCAATTTACCGGCATCCCTGTGTTGCGCGACGGCAGCAGTTTCACTATTCCATCCGGCAACTGGTCCGTTGTTGAGGCCTGCAGCGGTGTCAGGTATTTGATCTCCTCCGTTACCTTGGGTTGTCTATACGCATACCTGACCTACCGCTCGACCTGGAAACGGGTGTGGTTCATTCTGGCCTCGATCATCGTGCCGATTATCGCCAATGGTTTGCGCGCCTATATGATCGTCATGCTGGGACATCTGAGCGGCATGACACTCGCTGTCGGCGTCGATCATCTGATTTATGGTTGGATATTTTTTGGCATCGTCATGTTCTTTATGTTCTGGCTCGGCAGTTTTTGGCGCGACGATAAGGCTGCCTCCGATTACGTTCCCACAACACAGTCCATCAACACAACTGTAGCAACGAGTCGCCTTGGCTGGGCCTCACTCGCCACGGTCTTGTGTCTGGCGCTGTGGCCAGCGTATGCAGCTTATGTCTCGCAACTGAATATGAATCAAACCGCAATTCATATTGATCGTCTGCCGGTTACATGGAAAGAATCATCGTCCTTCACGACATGGCGCCCGCGCTTTTTACCCGGCAGCGCGGTGCTCGACCAATCTTATCTGGATGGCACACAAGCTGCGGGGATGCTGATCAACTATTATCGGAACCAAAATCGCGATTCCGCCGTCATCAGTACGCTCAATGAAATGGTGCAGGACCATGATCGCAACTGGCTCAAAACCCATAGCGAAACTCGTAGCCTTAATATCGATGGGCAAAACCTGACAGTGCGCGAAACCTTCATCAAAGGATCGGCCGAAACATTGCTTGCCTGGGATTGGTATTGGATAGACGGTCAATTCACTGCCAACAAGTATGTCGGCAAAGTTTTGCAGACCAAAGCCAAATTCTTTTTACATGGCGACGACGCCGCATCTGTGCTGATCTATGCCCCTTATGCCGAAAATCCGGATGAAGCGCGCACAGTCATGCAGCGCTTTATGCAAGCGCATCTGGCAGCAATCACACAGACCCTACAAGCGAATAAGAAGCGATGACTGAGCATACGATTCCGCTCGTGGTACACCTGATCTACCGGCTTGATTTCGGCGGTTTGGAAACCTTATTGGTGGATTGCATTAACCACATGCCGGAACACAAGTACCGGCACGCGATCGTTTGTCTGACCAATCACACCGCCTTCTCAGAAAAAATTACCCGACAAGATGTTCAGATTGTCGATCTGAATAAGGCGCCCGGATTAGGCTTGGGTACGCATGTCGCGCTCTGGAAGCTTCTGCGGCAACTGCGTCCGGCTATTTTGCATACCTATAACTTATCTGCCATCGAGTACACCTTCACCGCGAGCCTGGCTGGTGTGCCGGTGCGTATTCATGCAGAGCATGGACGCGATATCAGCGATCCCCTGGGGCGAAACCGCAAACACAATCTGTTGCGCCGCCTCATGACGCCGTTTATCGATACCTATGTTGCGGTGTCAAACGATTTACATGGCTGGCTAAAAACAAGCATTCATGTACCCGACACAAAAAACCGTTTGATCAATAACGGCGTCGATACCCGGCGTTTTTCCCCTGAGGCGGACAGCGCCGTCACGACGCCCTGGCCTGCGGAATGTTTCGTCATCGGCACCGTCGGCCGGTTACAGGATATAAAAAACCAGCAGGGCTTGATACGCGCTTTCGTATTGCTACGTGAGGCGCTGCCGGCGCATCAGGACAAATTGCGCCTCAGTATTATTGGTGACGGCCCTTTACTCGCTACGCTCAAACAGCAAGTCGCCGCTGCAGGGATCAGCGATGTAGTCTGGCTACCTGGTGCGCGGTCGGATATTGCCGCCATCATGCGCGGCTTCAATCTCTTCGCCTTGCCGTCATTGGCCGAAGGTACGCCGGTCACTTTACTTGAGGCCATGAGCTCCGGCTTGCCTGTCGTTGTCTCGCGGGTGGGCGGCATCCCCGAAGTCGTTCAGGAGGGTGTGCATGGCGCTCTGGTGGCTGCTGCAGACGATGCGGCATTCGCTCAGGCGTTCGCTGAATACTGTCAACGGCCGGCAATGCTCAGGCAACACGGCGCTGCCGCCAGCCAATATGTCAGACAAAAATTCAGCATTACTGCAATGGTAAATTCGTATACAAACTTGTACGACGCCTTATGCAAAAACAAATTCAAAGAAAGCAGTAAACCATGTGTGGAATCGTAGGCATTTTTGATACGCTGGGCGTGCGCGAGATCGATGCGCAAGTGCTGGCGCGCATGAATGAAAGCCAGCTACACCGCGGCCCTGACGAAGGCTCGCTGCACCGCGAACCCGGCATTGGTTTCGGTCATCGTCGTCTATCCGTGATTGATCTTGCATCAGGTTTACAACCGCTGTTTAATGAAGATCGTAGCGTCGTGGTGGTCTTCAACGGCGAAATTTATAACTATCATGAGTTAATGGCCGAGCTGATCCAGCTCGGCCATGTGTTCCGCACGCGTTGCGATACTGAAGTCATCGTGCATGCCTGGGAGCAATGGGGTGAAAATTGCGTCTCGCGCTTCCGCGGCATGTTTGCGTTTGGCCTGTGGGACAGAAATCAAAAAACCTTGTTTCTCGGGCGCGACCACATTGGTGTAAAACCGATGTTCTATGCATTGCTGCCGGATGGTCATTTTGTGTTTGGCTCTGAACTGAAATCGCTGATGACCTTCCCCGCCTTGTCGCGCAAACTGAATCCGCAAGCGGTCGAAGATTTTTTTGCTTACGCCTATATTCCTGAGCCAAAAACGATTTTCCATGATGCGTTCAAACTCAGCCCGGGACATACCATCACACTCAAGGTCGGCGACAAGCAAGCTCAGCAAAAACGTTTCTGGGATGTGCCCTTCAAACCCTTGGCACCACTGAGCGAACAGGAAGCGATCAATGAGCTAACAGACCGCTTGCGCGAGTCGGTACACAGCCAGATGGAGGCCGAAGTGCCGCTGGGCGCGTTCCTCTCAGGTGGTGTCGATTCCAGTGCCGTGGTCGCCATGATGGCAGAGCGGAATAAGGACATGGTCAATACCTGCTCTATCGCTTTTAATGATCCGAATTACGACGAATCAAGCTTTGCCAATCAGGTCGCACAACGTTATCAGACCCGGCATCACAGCGAAACCGTCGACACCAATGATTATGGCCTCATCGACACGCTGGCCGCTCTGTATGACGAACCCTATGCAGACAGCTCGGCGATCCCGACCTACCGGGTCTGCCAGCTCGCCAGGAAGCGCGTCACCGTGGCCTTGTCGGGTGACGGCGGCGATGAAAATTTTGCTGGCTATCGTCGCTACCGTTATGCGATGGCCGAGCAAAAAGTGCGCTCCCTGCTGCCGCTCTCAGTGCGCCAGCCGGTCTTTGGCGCACTCGGGAAAATCTATCCCAAAGCCGATTGGGCACCGCGCATGTTCCGCGCCAAGACCACCTTTGAAGCGCTGGCACGCGACCTGGTCGAAGGATATTTCCACGGCGTTTCCATCATGCCGGACCGGGTGCGCGATCAGTTATTCAGTCCGCATTTCCGCCAGGATTTGCAAGGCTATCAGGCGATAGAGGTGATGCGGACTCATGCCGCCAATTCACCTACCGACGATCCGCTGTCGCTGATTCAGTATCTGGATTTTAAGACCTATCTGCCAGGCGATATCCTGACCAAGGTCGATCGTGCCAGCATGGCGCATTCGCTGGAAGTGCGCGTGCCCTTGCTGGATCACCAGCTGGTGGAATGGATCTCGGGATTGCCGTCCTCGCTCAAATTGCATCATGGCGAGGGCAAATATATTTTCAAGAAAGCGCTGGAACCCTACCTGCCGGATGATATTTTGTATCGTCCCAAAATGGGGTTCTCGATTCCGCTTGCAAGCTGGTTGCGCGGACCATTGAAAGAAAGCACCCGTACGGCGGTACTCGGCCCGATGATGGCCGATACCGGCATTTTCAATATGCCGTTCTTGAAGGAAATGGTAGAGCAACACCAGTCTGGCGCACGCGATTACACCGCGCCATTGTGGACGCTGCTGATGTTTGCCGCCTTCCTGAAAAACGTTTTACCGGAAGATGCAAGCAATCGCGACTTGCTCAATCCGCAATTACATTCATTGAATCACCAGGGCTGACGACACCCATGCGTATCCTGCATATCCTCGACCATTCGATACCGCTGCACAGCGGCTATACCTTCAGAACGATCTCTATTCTGAAAGAACAGCGCGCGCTGGGGTGGGACACCTTTCACCTGACCAGCCCCAAACAAACCGGCTATAGCAAGCCGGAAGAAGAGGTCGATGGCTGGCATTTTTTTCGCACCCAGCGCGGCTCAGGCACGCTGGCCAAGCTGCCGGTGCTGAACCAATTGCTTGTCATCAATCATCTTGCCCAGCGCTTGCTGGAAGTCGCCAGGCAAATCAAGCCGGATATCCTGCATGCCCATTCACCCGCACTGAATGCGATAGCGGCACTCAGGGTAGGACGTCAGTTAGGGATTCCTGTGGTGTATGAGATACGCGCATTTTGGGAAGATGCGGCAGTCGATCATGGCACCAGTACCGAATGGGGCTTGAGGTACCGGCTCACGCGCGCCATGGAAACCTATGCGATCCGCAATGTCAATGCGGTCACGACTATTTGCGAAGGCTTGCGCAGCGATATTGTGCAGCGTGGAATAGCCGCAAATAAAGTGACGGTGATACCCAATGCCGTGAATATCGAGAATTTCCGTGTGGGGGAAACGCCAGATCTGCAGCTATCAAAAGAATTGGGGCTGGAAGGGAAAATTACGCTGGGCTTTATCGGTTCTTTCTATGCGTATGAAGGGTTGCTCGTTTTATTGCAGGCCTTGCCGCTGATGTTGAGTAAAAACCCGGATATCCGTATTCTGCTGGTCGGCGGAGGGCAGCAAGAAGCGACATTGCGGGCACTGGCAGCGCAACTGCATATCGCCGACAAGATCATCTTCACCGGTCGCGTGCCGCATGATCAGGTACAAAAATATTACAACCTGGTGGATGTCCTGATCTATCCCCGGCTGCGCATGCGCCTGACCGAATTGGTCACTCCATTAAAACCTTTAGAAGCGATGGCGCAAGGCCGCTTGCTGGCCGCCTCTGATGTCGGCGGTCACCTGGAACTGATCGAGGACGGCGTCACCGGCATCCTTTTTCAGGCGGATAATCCCCAGGATCTGGCCGACAAAGTCTTGGATCTGATTGCAAAGCCGGAACGCTGGGCGGCACTACGTAGCGCAGCGAGAGAATTTGTAGAAACCGAAAGGAACTGGAAAGTCAGTGTCGCAAGATATCAAACGATTTATCCGGCGCTGATTGCCGCAAAGTAAGGCAGCTCCGACCTGTCAAGACAGGTGAATGACATCTTCGATTTGCTTCGCGACGAACAGCAATCATGAATAAACAATATTCGCTTTATCTCGACATTGTCAGGTTCCTGGCGTCCGTCTTTGTTGTGCTCGACCATTTTAACGGACAGCAAATTGTCAACCATGCGGTTGGTCGCTTTATTCCTGAGTTCGGACGCGAGGCCGTGATTATTTTCTTTGTGCTGTCTGGTTACGTGATCGCCTACACTACTGAAACGAAACAGCAAAGCTTACGCGACTATGCGGTAGCACGTTGCGCTCGCATTTACTCGGTGGCATTGCCGCTTTTGTTGACGGCGTTTTTATTGAACTATGTTTGCAGCACTTACTTCAGCAATTCAACGAGCGCCTATTACGAAGTTTCAAAAGCCTATCTTTATATTCCGTTCCATATGCTTTTTTTGGGCGAGCTATGGAATCTCTCCGAGGTACCGCCCTGGCTCATTCCCTATTGGTCGCTCAGCTATGAGGTGTGGTATTACATTTTCTTCGCGACGCTCTATTATTTTTCTTCATATAAACGCCTGTGCCTGAGTGCGCTGGTTTTTTTGGTACTGGGGCACAAGCTGTGGCTATTGCTCCCTGTATGGATGAGCGGTGTTTTTCTGTATCACCGGCAAGATAAATTCCCGCTCAGTGTGTTCTCGGCAAGGCTAGGCTGGATGACTACCTTGGTGATCTTCGGCATCTTTGAATATTTCGATCTGGATAAACCTTTGATTACGCTGGGTGAGACAATTTGGCCCTTCAAATCCTTGATGCTTGGCAGTGCCAGCCGCTATCTGGCTGATTATGTCGTCTGCATCATGGTGTTGAGTAATTTCTGGTGCGCCCGCTATGCCCAGTTCGCCGTTCTGGAAAAATTCTCGGCTAGCATAAGGGCAATTTCATCGTATACCTTCACGCTGTATCTGGCCCACATGCTGGTGATTTCAATGTGGCTGCGCTTTTATCGGCATGATGCCAACAATATGATCGACATCATCAGCGTGTCCGTATTGATTGGACTGTTCACCTATCTGATTGGCTCTGTGACGGAACATAAAAAATCGTGGTTTGCGCATGGCTTCGATAGCCTGTGGGGGCAGCTGGCATCCGTATTCAGCAAGCCAGCCCTGCCTGACCGGCAGAAGCCATAAAGATCGATGCGGTTTGTCGTACCGTATTTGTTTTTATACCGACTCTCCAGACATCAGGGCTTCATCCACACTATCCATGCGGCTTCTGAGCCGATATGCTGTCGAGAAGCTTATAAATAGGACTTACAAAAAAACACCGCCTCTCACCACCGAGACACGGAGGAAAAGCAAGAATAAACAGCGCCATGGAATGGCGATATTAAAAATGAACCCGCAATCCGGGTGCGCCTGCTGGCACGAAATGCCTCTGAAAGCCGCATCCAGCCTGCGGGTTCAATATGCTGAGGTAAGCAATTTGCCGTTTTGTGTCAGTCCCAATCAACATTGGGCAACAGGATTTCTTCTTTTTACAGAATTGTTGTGAATTTATTTTAGGCCATGCTATTTAATTCCTTTAGCTTTTTACTGCTGTTTCTGCCGGTAACTGTCATGGTATTTTTTGCTGTGGCAAAACGCAGTCATCAACTTGCGGCCGGCTGGCTGGGACTGGCATCCCTATTCTTTTACAGCTGGTGGGATTACCGTTACCTGCCATTATTGCTGGCATCCATCGTATGCAATTATTCGCTGGGCTGGCGCATTGCACATACGCCACGCAGCAAAGCCAGGTTTTGGCTGATCTGTGCCATTACGCTTAATCTAGGGTTGCTTGCCTACTTTAAATACGCCGATTTTTATATCACCAGCGTCAATGCTCTGGCCGGAACGACATTCCCTGTATTGCACGTGATCCTGCCTATAGGTATTTCTTTTTTTACGTTTACCCAAATTGCATTTTTAGTCGATACCTACCAGGGCAAAGTCAAAGAATATCGCTTCGTACATTACCTGCTTTTCGTCACTTATTTTCCGCATCTGATTGCCGGTCCTGTCTTGCATCATAAAGAAATGATGCCGCAATTCGGCGATGCCAAGACTTATACCTGGCTGCCTGAAAATATCGCGATCGGCATCTCCATCTTTGCGATGGGTTTAGCAAAAAAAGTCTTGATCGCCGATAGTCTCGCGGTGCATGCAACATTTTTCTTCGAGAAAACGGATAGTCCTTCCTTGCTAGTCGCCTGGGGTGGCGTGCTGGCGTATAGCTTCCAGCTGTATTTTGATTTCTCTGGCTATTCAGATATGGCGATTGGCTTGTCCCGCCTGTTTGGCATCAGGCTGCCGCTGAATTTTAATTCTCCCTACAAGGCGGTCAATATCATTGAATTCTGGCGCCGCTGGCACATGACCTTATCGCGCTTCTTGCGCGATTACCTGTACATCGCACTTGGCGGCAACCAGAAAGGCACCGTGCGCCGTTATGCGAATTTAATGACTACCATGGTGCTAGGCGGCTTATGGCACGGTGCCGGCTGGAATTTTGTGATCTGGGGCACACTGCATGGCGTTTATCTGATAGCGAACCATGCATGGACAAGTCTGGCAAGCGCCTTGCGCTTACCTCTGACATCGCCGTTATGGCGACGGCTTAGTATCTGCATCACTTTCGCCGCCGTGTGTTTTGCCTGGGTATTTTTCCGTGCCGCTGATTTCAACCGGGCAAGCGCGATTATCCAGGGCATGGTCAACATGAACGGTATCGGCATTCCGGAAAATATCGGTTCGCATCTGGGCGGACTCAAGGTAATTCTAGAGCATTGGGGAATCACTTTTTATCTGGGTGGCGGTACGCGGTTTGTGCAAACCTATAGCTGGGTGTTGGTCGCGGGTTTCATTGCATTCTGCTTACCGAATACGCAGCAGATCATGGAAAAATTCGATCCGGCGCTGGATCACAGATCTGATGAACTCCGCAGTACTTTTGTGGCTCGCCACCTGACCTGGATGCCAAGCTTGAAATGGGCGATATGGATAGGATTGATTTTGCTAGCCAGCCTGCTGCTGATTAATCGGCCGGCCGAATTTTTGTATTTTCAGTTTTAAGGAAACGACATGCCGACTCATACCGACTTCGTCCGTTTTCTTCGTTTAACCGCCATCACTATTGCGCTTGGCGTCATCGCCGCAATGTCGCTAGTCGTCATGATTGATCCCTACCGTCTCTATCGACTGGTAGAAATAGCCGGAGTCAATCAAGTCAAACCGCAACCAGATCGCTATCAGGAAGAGATCAAGCTGAGCAACGCGCGACAGCTAAAAGCGAATGCACTGATCTTCGGCAATTCCAGAGCCGAATATGGCTTGAACCCCGACTATGCCGGGTTTGCCAAAGCCGGATTATCGGGCTATAACCTGGCCTTGTCCGGCACAAAAATAGCGACTACCAGGCGCGATCTGGCGTATTTGCGCAGTATTGGACAAACGCCCGATTTCGTCATCCTTGGGGTAGATTTTTTAGACTATCTGGTCGATGCATCGAAGCCCCCCATCCCGACAGCCAGTCCTGGCAGCAATCCACATGATGTCAGCGATATCAAATGGCAATTCGATGTCCTGTTTTCGTTAAGCTCGGTCGCGGACGCCGTCAAGACTTTGCGGATTCAAAACGATACGGAAGCCGAAACCATCAGTCCGCGCGGACTCAATCCGCTGCAAGAGTACAAAAAATTTGCCCGCGAACAAGGCTATTACGCGATCTTCCAGCAGCGTGCTTTGGAATACGCCAAAACCTTCAGCGGTAAGCCGCACGACCTGGCGTATCCAGCGACTGGCAGCACGCCCGAACTCGATGGTTTGCGAGCAACGCTGGCCATGATCGCCTCGGATGCCTCTGAAGCGCATATCGTCATTTATCCGTATCACGCGCAAATTCTGGCCTTATTCGATCAGGCCGGTTTATGGCCTGCCTTTGAGGTCTGGAAAAAGATATTGCTCGGCGAAGTCAGCGTAGCCAACAAATCCCATCCCGACGCCACTATAAGGCTATGGGATTTCAGTGCTTATGGCGCAGCTCAATGTGAAGTCATTCCGGACAAAGGCGACACCAAGAGCGTCACGAAATGGTATTGGGAGGCCGGACATTTTAAGCAAAGTCTGGGCGATTTGATGCTGGCTCGCATGCTCGAGCAGCGAACCAAACAAACAGCGGCCAGCACTATCGGCATCCAACTCAATGAACAGAATTTTCTTGAAAACCAGGCCAGAATCAGACAAGAAAAAACTGTTTGTGCCAATGCCTATCCAGCGCTCTTCCGGCAAGTCGAGCAGCTGGCTAACAAAGAGCTCAAACAGAAATAGTTGTCGATTTTTTTTACATGCATCCGGTAAATATTCCAAGAATTTAAAAAATAGCCTTCTATTTCAATCACTTAAAAATCAGGCTTGATTATTGCTTTTTTCATCATTGTTTTTGCAAGGAAATATCATGAAGAAGAATTTAATTAAATTAGCCTTACTTAGCGCTTTGGTAGCGCTATCCATAAACACCAGCGCCACAACCATAGGTTTTGACCCGCTGACAACGGCCGGCACCGGTTTCGTAAGTCCGGTTAATTACAGCGAGAGCGGCTTCTTATTTACATCGAATGCGGGCTTTGGTTCAGCCCGTACCGGCGATGTGAATTTCCTGTACAACGGCCATATTATGACTTGGTATTATGGATCTACGAGTTTGTTTAACGACGGATTGGGTAATGGCATTACTACCTTGACCAAGGCCAATGGCGATACGTTTGAACTGGATGCCATTGATCTGGCATCGCTGAACGATTACTACACTTTTCAAGCCGGTAAAGACATTATCTTTACAGGGAATGTCCATGGTGGTGGCACGGTCAGCCAGTCTTTCCAGCTGACTACCAACCTCAGTTTCAATACCTTCCTGTTCAGTGGATTCACAAATCTTGATTCTGTAACTTGGGGTCAGGGTTTCCCTTATCACCAGTTCGACAATCTGGTTCTGGATGCCAGTGCCAACAATCCGCCTGGGACCGCCAACGTGCCAGAACCCACATCGATTGCCTTACTCGGTTTGGGATTGGCGGCTTTGGGTATAAGGCGTCGTCGAGCAGTTAAGTGAGGTTAATTCAGCCAGCCATGACCGTGCAGTGGGTTCCCATCCTTGTTGCCCGCTACGACTTTCCTGAATGGCTGGAAACTTGCCTGATACGTTTCAAAGCAAGCCAATCGAACCAGGTGTTTAATCCTCGCCAGGTCAATGCCAGCGGCCCCATGTGTTCATGATAGAGTTGGTTTACATGGCTTGGAATGCCGTCAAGACCTTTCGCCTTGAGCGGAGCCTTGAGCATTTTATTTTGAAAATACCGCAAACTGTAACGGATCTTTCTGCGGTAATACAAACGTAAATCATGCAGTGACAGAACCGACAGCGGATCATAGGTAAATCGGGCGCGTTCGCAAATAAAAATCCTGCGCATATCCCAATTTTGCTGCGGCTTTAAATCCCAATAAGCTAGAGCGCCAATCAATGAATCATCGCCGATCAAGCCCACCGGCAGCCGCACTTTAGATGAGCGCAACTGCGCCACAAACTGTCCGGACAAAGCATAAAGATTGCCGCAAAGACCGCCCTCTCTCAATAGCATCTCTTTATCTTTATCGCCGACACCATCGGCAGGTAAGGCCGCCGCCACATGCGCCTCTGGATGTTGGTTCAAAGCGTCTTCAAGTGCGGTCAATGAATCGGGCAATAACGCGCAATCGCCATCCAAAAAATAATAATGTCCAGCCTCGACATCGAAATCATGGATGAAGGCATTCCAGGCATTTGCCTTATCGCCCAGCTGAATATTTTTTAGTGTGCAAAAACTGTTTTCCGACGCGAACCGCGCAACTAAGTCATCCGTGTTATCGGTGCTGCCGTTGTTGAGTACAATGCACTGGTCACCCTCCGAGATCGCACGCTTTACGCTATGCAAACACGCCATAATATTCTGTGACTCATTGTGCGCAAAGATCGCGATATATTTATTTATTTTCTTATTTTGCATAGACATTTCTGTTCCTCCAGCCTTACCAGTATGCTAGCCGCGCACGCGACTGGCTATCAAGATGATTCGGAATAATTTCACCTTGCCTCAATCACTCAACAGTTTTAGCCCATCGATCATTCAGCCATCGACGAGTCGGATTTTCAATCAGATAATAAGAAGCGGTACCGCAAATAACCGCTAAGGTGATGGCCGCCATGGTCGGTAAACCCTCTCTGTGATGTGCCAGATAAAAAACTTGCTGCCATAAATAAATAGAAAACGACCACAATCCCAATTTCTTTAAAGGGCCGAAAGACAGGCACCTCTTCAGCATTGCCGGAGCAGTCGGGAGGATATTCAGAGTCAGCGCGAACAAGCCGACGCCGACAAAACCCCGCAAGGGAATAGGCATGGACCACCAGTAACATGCCAGGCCAAGCAGAATCAGAATAGGATAAACAGGAACTGGCAGGGTAGGAATTTTTACTCGCTGCAGACACAGCAACAGACAGCCTGAAAACAGGATACCGTAAGCAGAAATTTCAGAATGCGCCCATAGCTCGAACTCTAATTTCTGGGTTGGAAATAACCGCCAATAGGCAAGTCCAAGCACGATAGAAATCAAGCTGGAAACAGCCAATGCCCACTTCGCATTGACATAATTCCCTCTGACAGTGACCGCAATCAACGTCAGGAAAACATAGGTATGCTCCTCTACCGACAACGACCAGATATGACCAAAAGGCATGACAGCATGACCCACCGTGCCGGGGAAATAATTATTGAGGAATAAGCCCGCCATACTGGTTTCTGCCCAATCGATGGCCTGACCGGTAAGAAAAAAATACGCCAACATAAAAATGATAAAGCTGAAAAAAGCCGGGAATATCCGCGATATGCGGCGTTGATAAAATGTCTTAACCGGGACTTCTTTGATAAACAGCAGCCGGCACATTAAAAAACCGGACAGGACAAAGAAAAAATCGACGCCGACCCGACCGAAGTTAATCCCAGGCACAGGAAAAAAATGGCCTATCAATAAAAACAGGATAGCCAAACCTCGCCAGCCATCCAGATAGTCAAAGTGCTGATCGTTCATGGCTAGCGCCTTATCTCGGTGGTTCAATAGCGGCGGCGCAAGACTTGCTCGGCCATCCTGTGCATGGTTTTCCACAAAGGAGAAGTCAGCATGGACGAATCACTGGTCATCGTGGCGGGCGACAATTGATGAAATCCACGCATCTGGAATGCCGTTTTATGCTCAGCCATAAATTCGCAGAATCGCCTGAAACGCTTGATCATGATCAGATCGGCGTTATCGCGTTGCGGGTTCATCAGCTCAAAATTATGCGACAAAATCACAAAAGCCTGACGCTGCTGTTCTAGCGCCTGCTTCATCAAGCCCTCTAGCTCGAGGTTAGTACAGGCCCCCAGTTGAGCATGCCTGTAGCTGCCGGTACCGTCATCAAATATCGTCATCGGGTACTCGATCACGCCATCGCATGCGACAGGGCTATGCAGGACTTGACCCGGCAGTACGCCGCTCTCCAGTCCCATCATGCTGGCGTTATAGCTGCTATCGAAAGGTATGTGATTGGCAGCCAAGGCATGCAAGGTATCGCGGTTAAATCCGAAACTACCGGCACGAAACGCATGCACGCGGCCGCCATTCGCCTGTTCCAGCAATTGCATCCCTTTGGCAATCAATATGGTTTGTTCTTCGAGTGAGAACTGACGCATAAATTGCCGTTTATGCTGGCTATTTTTGAATAAGGGTTCGCGCGCTTCATCCACCCATTCCGGATGCATATGCAACTGAACCTCATGTCCATATTCTTGCACCAGCCCGACAATTTCAGCTAAAGGCTCTATCCCAAACCGCGTGGCAAACAACGACTCAATGAAAAACACGCCATATAAACCGTGATCACGTAATTCTTTCAATTGATAGCGCAGACCGTACTCGCCTTTCGGCGTGCGGCCATACACATATTGCTGGAAAGCCTGCGGAAACCTGGCATCGAGGTTTTTCCAACCTCCGCACCAGATTTCAACGTCAACAGTGAAAAACACATCTAACATAAGCAGGTAGCAATAAGCTCAAAAAAATACGATAGTTCAATCACATGAACAGCCGATTCGATTCAACGTCCCTAGGGCCTGTCCGCATTTATCCTATGTTGTCCACTTTATTGAACAACTGTTCCAACATCAATCCATCCATAAAGAATTTGGTCGCCCAATTCGGATAACGGTAAGTCATATAGCCGCCATTGATCGGGTGTGAACCTTTCATCGCACCGCGCACATGCATATCGTCTGTGCCCAGATTTTGAATGCTCATATTGAACCGGTTGGCTTTTTTTGCATACGCGATTAATGCAGTTTCGCCCGTCAACTGCGCCAAGCGCAACCAGTTAATCGCCATTTGCGAATTCCCCGTCACACAGCTCCAACTCACAGCAGTCTGCCATTGCGGCGTATAAAACGCGTTCAGCGCACCATCCTCGCGTTGCCGGGCCGCGACCGCTTTGGCCATACGCACTGCGCGTTCGATATAGTCTTGTCGTCCGGCGGCTTCACCTACCTCCAGAATGCCGCGAATCGAATAGGCGATCGTATGCGTCAATGCAGTCTGATCCTGGTTGTCGGACAAGCAGTTATCTGGCAACCAGTCATTCGCATGCGCACGCGCCAGCGTCCATTCGACATTCGCAATCGCCGCTTCCAGATAACGTACATTGCCTATCGCCTCATATGCCCGGACTAAACCGAATGCCGAACGGGTGTTGTAACTATTGAGTTTGGATGTCGTAAATGGCGATGGAAAACGACGCCAGGCGCCATCTTCATCCTGCGCCGCAACCAGCCAATCGGCAGCCCGTGCCAGCGCAATACGGAAGCGCTCCTCACCGGTTTCCAGGTAGGCCTTCGCCCAGCCAAACAAGGCTTGCCCTGTATTGAAAATAGTCGGTGCCACGATCTCTGCATCCATCGTACCTGCGCGCACGCCGCCATCGGGTAGCTGTATATCGCATTCCCACTCGGTCATTTTGCGGGCGGCTTCTGCATACTCAGGTGCGTTGTAGTGCCGGGCATAATCGTACAGCGTGGGAATCACATAACCCGTTGTTTCCGGATAAGAGGCCAGCCATTTGTTGGCGCGGATATCGTAGCTATGCGCAACGCCATCGTCAGCAGTACCCCTTTGCGCCTGCAATAACCAATCTGCGGCGGCCTTTAAATGGGTCTCTATCGATTGGGGAGGGAAGACGCTCATGCCCAACTTATCTTTCACCAATTGCTTAATATGATTCATTCTCTCGTTCCTGATTCTTATATCTGGTCGTATCACTCATCTCTGCCATATCCCAATGCCGCTGGCTACTTGTCGCCGATCATGGCGAAAATCGTTGCATGACCCTGTCCCACATGAAATAGACCCAAGGCAGAGGGTCGCTCCAGCGCCAATACGCATCAGCTACCGGCAGCGACTGTGAGCGCTCATCGACGACGTGGCCGCCCTCTTCAAATGCCCAGCGATCCGATTGCGGATCGCGCCAGACCATCGCTTGTTGCGCCGGTTCCGCTTGTTGCGCCGAAACAGGCGGCAAGCCGTTTTCATACAAATACGCAGCCAGCGGTATATTGACGCCGTTCAGCGTCGCGACTTCCTCCTGAAAATCGGTGCGCGCCACCGTAGGCTCTATCATATAAAACTGACCGTCACGCTCATCGCGCTTGTACTCCATGCTGCCCATGCCGGTGAATTCGACCTGGTCGAAGAACCTCTTGGTTTTCTCAGTCAACTCCTGATCGTATTCCCAGGCGGCGGTGCAACTCGCCGTACCGCCAATCCGGATTGGCCATGAGCGGATTTTTCTGCCGGTGAAAGAGGCCACCAGTTCGCCTTGCTTCCCCAAATACTGCAGGCAAAAATAAATCTCGGAATCTTTACCCTCTATCCACTCCTGTACCACCATATCTGCCAGGACCGGATGTATCTCTAAATATAAGGTCCGCAACTCCTCGGCAGAAAGCACCTTATATGCCTTCTTAAAGCGCGCGCCGTATGCATAATTTTTTTCACTGGGCTTTAAGACGCAGGGAAACTTCAATTGCGCAGCCTGCGCCAGATCATCCGGGCTTTGCAGTCTGATGGTCTTGGGAATAGGCGCATGGTTCGCCTCGGCCAATTCTTGAAATCCTTGCTTGTGCATCAGTGCCATCAAGCGCTCATGTTGCGGCAAACGCAGCCGGAAGGCGGCACTCAACTGATCGCGATATCCGGATATCGTCCGGACGGTTTTTTCCTCGGTGGCGAACAGCATCAATGGCACGGAGTAATCACGGGCAAATGCCAGCAAACGATCGACCAGGGCCTGGCCTTCCAGTGTCGCTATGTGGATTTTCCTGCCATAACGGGACAGCATCGCCGGCGACTTGATATCGCTATCCATGACAAGCACAGCAACGCCAGCGCTACCCAGGCTGCGCACAATCCCGAGGGCATTGACGCCGCCGCCGAGAACGACTGCTGGCTGGTCCGATTTGTAGTGTGGCATCATTTTATGTAGGTTCTGTGTGGCGAATGAAAGGCCAGCGGTTGAGTCGCGTTTCTGCAATACCTAAATCGATTAAGGTTTGACGGATTTGTTCTAAGCCTTTTTTATCCAGATACACAATCCAGAAAAAATAACTGAGCACGCCACTGGCGATCTCCAGGGCAAGCAACGCAGGTACCGACGGGATGGAAGAGATCGCCAGTTCGCGCACCGCCAGCACGATAGCGCCCATTGCGACGGTACCCGATAATACTGGCCACAGGGTGCGGTAATAAGTCAGCATGGGCAGACCGATAATTTTGCTGACGTCGCTCAGCAGTTTGATCGACAGTAAGGGATAGATCAGCACCCAGACGATGGACACGCCCCGCAATCCATCCAGCAGCGCACCGGCGACCACGCCCAGCAGCATCACGACACTGCAGATCGCAGTGTAGGCAGAAAGTTTTTTCGCATTCCCGGTGCTGGTCAGCACTTGTGACAACAGAGGATCCACCGATTTAATCAAGCCCATCAGGCACAGCGCGCGAAACGGTATCAGTACATCGATCCAGTCCGGACCGAGCAGCACTGTAATTAATTCATGCGCACAAACCAGCATCCCGATGAGCACCGGATAAGTGACATAGGCCACGCCACGCGTCAGCTTCAGCATGACCGAAGAAAGTTCCGCAAGATTATGCTGCAACTTGGAAAACAAGGGCGAAGCGACATTAATCACCAGAGTCGTAATTTGCGCGCTGGGCAAGGTTGCCAAAGAAAAAGCCATATCATAGATCCCCAGCGATTTCGCACCCAGCATCTTTCCGACGATCGCTTTATCGGCATTGGTGTACAGGTACCAAAAAATCCGCGTGCTCGTCACATGCAGGCCATACATCACCAGATTGCTGGCTTCACGTATTCCATAGGCACCGCGCGGACGCCAGGATGACAGCAAAAAGAAACCCGCGCTGGTCACCACACTTGCCGCCACGAAGCCCCATACCAGGGACCAGACCCCATGACCCAGTAATGCCAGCACCAGGCTGACAATACTTTGTATCAGGGTCGCCAGAATATTCACGCCGGCGATCGCTTTAAACTGCATCTCTTTGCGTAAGAACGCCATCGGCACCGTACTGAACGCGCCGAAGATGAAACCGCTGGCTAACACCGAAATCATCTTTTGTAGCTGGGGATGCTCGTAAAAATCCGCAATCACACCGCTCGATGCCACCGTGATGCACACCAGAATGCTGCTGACCATGAGCGCGATCACGAAGCAGCCATTTACCTCCGTGGTCGTCAATTCAGATTTTTGGACGATGGCTGAGCCTATACCGACTTCATTGAAAAATCCGATAAAACCAATCACAATCATCGCAATCGCGATCAAGCCATAATCAGCCGGACTCAGGATCCGCGCCAAAATCAGGGTGGTCGCTAGCGAGATGATTTTGCCCATCGCACTGCCTAGTCCCAGATGTCCCATTGCCCGGATGGTTTTCGAACGTAATTCGCTACTCATGGACGCGGCTTTTCATGATGATGACTGTGCTTGATTGCATCGCTTGGCTCATCGCTTAGTGATGATGCGACATCATCAAAACAGCGTCGCTGATACTTTCACTCGCTTCTTCAAAAAGCTGCGAAAGCTGGCGTGCCCGATGTTTGCGGGACGATGCGGATACCACGGCATCGCTGGCAACATGCGCTTGTCCGGAATAAATTTTTCCGATGAAGCTTTGTAATGCCTCGGTAATTGCTTCTACCGAATTCATCGCCGCCAGATCCTGAAAACCTGCCGCATTCAATACGCTTGCGGTATCGCCCGCCGGATCCAGCAAACCGAAAATCGGCTTGCGTGCGCGGAAATACTCATAAATTTTTGCCGGGATCTGGCGATTGAAAGGCGTGCCCTGGAACAGCAGCAAGCCATCCACCTCCAGCATTTCGGCAAGCGCTTCGCGATAAGGCACAGGATTGGCGACACGCACTATTCCCACCAGCTCGTGCTGCTGTATCAGCGCCTGGAAATGGGCATCGTCGCCGGGTGCGCGCAAAATCACTTCGAAATTATGTTGATTCAGCAAACCCCTGGCTTTCAAGGCGGCAATCCCGGCAAAAAACGCACTGGGATCGCGGCCTTCCGTGTAAAGCACGCCGCTATGCAGCAGGGTGATTTTGCCGCGGCTGTTGCTTGTCGGTTTTAGTGCCGCAGCGGCCTCTGCCGCGGCAAAGCCATCTTCATCATAGCCATTTTCGATGACCATGAATTTTTCCTGCGCGACTTCGGGAAAGCGTTTTTGATACGAACTTAATGCACTGTGTGTGGTGAACATCACTTTGGTGCAGTGATACATGGTCTGGCGTTCTATCCAGGCATATATTTTTCTTTGCAATGGACTCTTGGGATAATCGGATTGCAGCATAGGATCACGAAAATCCGCAATCCAGGGCAAGCCCGTCAAGCGTTGCAAACACAGTCCGATCAGATGCGCAGTCGAGATAGGGAAGGTCGACCAGATCACTTTAGGCCGGTAGCGACGGATCAGGTAGAGACCAACCGGCACCGCCGAGAACAGCCATGAAATCCAGCGATCCGGCAAGGCGATGATTTCGGGGTAGCGTCCGGCAATACCGAGATGGCGTTTGGCATCGAGAGCATAAGCCCGCTTGACGATGGTATCGGCTGGCAGCTGATTCAGCTGGGAAGAATTTTTCTGCTCATAAGCCATCGGATCGGCGGATAAGACCATCGGCTCCCAGCCGCAATCAGGCAAATTCCTGGTGAAACTCAGAGTGCGTTGTATGCCGCTGCTCGCCGATTGCGGCGGAAAATGAAAGGCGACCAGCAGGGCACGTTTTTTCACGCGGTGAATGTCGCGATCACCGTAAGACCCAAAGCCTGCGAGCCAGCGCAGTAAACGCAGCTGGAACAGGAAGGGCGTCACATCCCATGGACGGCTACGGGGAATTTGATAAAAATCATCGCTCTTCGACGCGGAACCAAGCGCGGTCGTGAAGGCGGCAACATAACCGGCATCCTGCGCCATCGCCAGATGACGCGCGTCGAAATCCTTACCCACTTTGCCGTTCGGATAAGCGAATAGTCGCAACGGTTTGCCGACGATATCTTCCAATACTTTTTTGCAGCCGGCAATCTCATGGCGGGCCACGTCGTCATCCAGCTTGGTCAGGATAGGATGGGTAATCGTGTGTCCGCCGATTTCGATCCCGGCTTGCGACAGGTTAACGAGCATGTCGCGCGTCAGCATCAGGCCTGGACTGGATTTATCGCCCGTCAGTTTTTCCAGTTGCAGAATGACGTTTAAGCGGTCTTCTGAAGACAGGTATTTGGAGCCGTCATTAATCTTCTTGATCAATTGCCGGCGGTCGGACAGGCTATGCAGGGGATGCATGCCCATACCGATTTCCTGCAAATCCAGCGCGCCGTCAGGTACGCGGCGGATCGCCTCGATAATGCGGTCATTCCACATATTGCCTTCGCCCAGATACGCGGTCGTCACAAATACGGTGGCGGGTAAATTGAATTCCTTCAAGATGGGCAAGGCCAGGTCATGCGTAGACCTATAACCGTCATCGAACGTAATGCACACGGCACGCGGCGGCAGCCGGTCTTCTTTCATGGCGAGCACCGCGTCATGCAAAGGCAATACATTGAAGTGCTCAGCCAATACCTTCATCTGCCAATAGAAAGTGGTGACGTCCGGCTCGGTCTCCAGCAAGGGATCGGCGCAGGCGAGGATACGGTGATAAGTGATGATGCAGACTCGTCCCTGCTTGCTGAGGCGAGCAATGCTGTCTCCGATACTTCGAATGAATACAGAGGTAAGGAGGCCGTTCTTGGTACGCGCAGTCATGTAAGTGCAGCCCCGCTAGTCAAGCATGGAGAGTATTTTGGCGAAACCTGACGGTATTCACACCCTGGATAACAGATTTATTTGCAAAATGATATGGTGACGTAATGTTACAATAAATGCACGAAAATTCATACACTCAGTATGCGACCGGGGCTGCAATCGGTATCGTTTCTGACGGCAAAGATACATTCTGCTGCCGCAGTTCTTCATCCTTGATGACTGCAGGCAAGATTTTGTATTCGAGAACGATCACCACCGCAAACAAGGCGTAGATCATGTCGAAGTAGGCGAAACTCAGCGCCGCGCCGCCGATCGCATACGCAAAGATGGATAGCCTTAGCATGGTGGCGAGATTGAACAGCCATTCGGGTCCGTTGGCTTCCCTGGTTTTTTTGGCGACGCGACCGGCGTTTAAAAATGACAGCCCAAGGATAGACGTAAAAATAATCAAACCACCGAAGCCATGATCGCCGAGCACCTGGAAATAGATACTGTGGGCAGCCCGCGACAAGAAAGGATTGGGAACCGCCGAGCCGGTGTAGAAAAACGAATACAAACCGAAATCCTGGGACAGGGCATACCAGATCTGACCGTTTTCCAGGGCTTTGAAGCCGCCGCCGAACAAGGGATTTTTAGCCGCCAGGATAAACGACAATTTCCAGGCAATCACCCGTCCCATGAACGACCCGTCCTCACTGGCATTGCTGATCGTATCCATACGCGAAAACCATTCGGCAGGAATCAATCCCACCATCGCGCTGCCGATACAAACGAACAGGAAAGCGAATAACAGCTTTCTTTTACTCTTGATAAACAAGTAGCCGCCCACCGACGCCAGCGCAATCATGCCGCCGCGCGAGCTGGTACCGATAATCGCGGTCACCACCAGCACAATCAGGCCAAGCAAGCCGACTTTAAGTATCCAGGATTTTTCTCCATACTCAGCTAGCAGGTAGAAGCAGATCGGCAGCAACATCGCCATCGCCAGCGACAGTTCGTTACGGTCGCCCAATACATGCCCTGCCATGCCTTCAATATTGTGCGCGCCGCCGCTTGCAATATATTTCAGTCCTTCAACTCCGGCATAAAAGCCGACGGAAAAGATCAGGCACCACATAAAGAAATCAATGTGCAATTTCTTTTCCATGATCAGCAGGACGAATAAGAACAGCGCCAGCACCTTGGCTAGGCGGCCCCAAAAATCCCAGGTGACTTCGGCGATACCAACACAAAAAATGCTGCTCAGCGTGGTCCAGATAAAAAATAAAAGAACCAGGCCGGCGACGCCAGTGAGTTTTACCTTGGGCTTGTTTTTCGACAGGAAGAAAATCGCGATCGTGAGGGCTGCGAATAATAAGTTGTAGCGAATGCCGGTAGCCATGCCATACACCCAGCCATTCGGATTGAACAACGCAGTCCAGATCCATAAACCCAGGCCGATGAACGGGCGCTGGAAGATGGCATATACCAGGAGCGGCAAGATCGCCAGTAAAAAAATATCACGCATGCAGCTCTCTATTCAATCCGATTGATGGCTTGATCGTCGGCCTGATCAACCTGATCCGCCTCCTGCTCGGCTTTATCCTGACGAATGGCCCAAAAACACAAATACACCAGGGCTAACAGGTTGATGCTCCAAAGTGCGCTTTCCACGGTGCCTCCTTCCTCAGATAGCTGCCATTGCCTTATTCGTTGCAGACAGGCTGGGGAAATACGACTGACATATATACTCCCCTTTATTTTTAAATTAAATTGCCGTATCCGCACTATTTATATACGCATCAAAAATATACTTAACCCAGTATATGCACATAAGCTGCATTGCTTGAGAGCGCTTAGCAACGCTGCAGAATCTGTCTGAACAAGCTCAGTTGCCCTTGCGTGGTTGCGTCCCAACTGAAATTTTCGGCATAGCGACGCGTTGCTGCACGATCCGGGTAATGCTCCTGCAAGCGGCGCACCGCCTGCACCAGACTGGCAGGCGTGCGCTCTGCCATCAGCACTCCGGCTTCTGGTGCCGCAACCACTTCCGGCGTACCCCACACGGTACTCGCCACCACTGGCGTGCCGCAGGCCATCGACTCCAATAAAACGTTGGCCCAACCCTCGCGCTCAGAAGCAAGAATCATAGCATCGGCAGCAGCGTAATACGTTCTTAATTCATCTTGCCGCAGAGCACCTAGAAAGCTGACTCGGGCGCTGACATTCAGCCCGCGCGCCAGACTTTCCAGAGACGCTCTCAATGGGCCGTCACCCGCAATCAGCAATCTCATTTCCGGCAATAGCGGCAACGAGCGGATGATCAATTCATGCCCTTTCACAGGCACCAGATGACCGACCGTCAGCAGGGTAAACGACGTCAAGCCGAGCGCCTGGCGCGTGAGCGCTCTATCCACGGGACGAAACAACTGCAAATCAACGCCGTTGCGTAGAGAAACAATTTTTTCAGCACTTACCCCCAGACGGATCAGCTCGTCTTTTAAGGCATCGCACACAGTGATTACGCCGCTGGCATCGGCAGCCGCCTGGAGTATCAGTTTTCTGGGGCGCGGATAAGCCGGCAATAGAGTAATGTCAGAGCCGCGTGCCGTAATCACGACGGGTTTATTGAAGTATTGCCCCAATCTGGTCGCAGCGACACCGTCGGGATAAAAATAATGCGCGTCGATCAGATCAAAATCGTCGCCTTCATCGAGCATGCGGGCAATACAAGGTCTGGCGGCCAGCGCCAGCATCTGCGGTGCGATATGCATGCCCACTTTGGGCGGTAACAAATAACGCGGATGCTCGACGCGGATACCAAAGCGATTTTCACGCTCAGGCACTTGGGCAAAACTCGCATACTGACCGAACATACGATGCGTACCGGGGAACCACGGCACCGGCGCTACCACCCGCGATGTCGCCAGCCCGCTCGCCAGTAAATGGCGCAATCGGGTCTCGACAAAGATGCCGTGGCCTGGTCGCTGCGCATTGGGAAATAAGGTACTAAAAGTTAATAAACGCATCGGTTCTCTGTCTTGCTAAAGCGGTGGCGTCCACTTTTAGTGGTCTAGTGGTTTATTGCCAGGAAGAAACGGTAATTCGTGCGTTCACCGACATATTATTTTAGTATTAAATTATAAACAAATATGATCTGGTCCGGTGAATTTATATACGAGGCGTTTCATGAGCAAAATCATAAACAAAATTATGAATAGGGCTTACGCAAAAAGCAAAACCTCACGCCATAGAGACACGGAGGCACAGAGAAAAAGAAAGAGGAAAGACTTCATGGGGCATTGATATTAAACGGATCCGCAAGCTGGGTGCGCCTGTTGGCACGAAATGCCTCTGAAAGCCGCATCCAGCATGCGGTTTCAATGTAGATGATGGCAAGAAATTTATCGTTTTGCGTAAGTTCTAATGAATGCGATCGTGAATAAAATAATGGCATGCAAGCACACTGTGCTTGCATGCCATCCGAGGTGGGAGCCTTGAAATTAACGCGGAACGACGGCGAACTGTGGATTGGTTGAATAATCCGGCTTGACGGTCCGGTTCATGAATACTTTCCAGGCGTCCACGCTGCCTGCTACCCCGGCATCCACGCTATAAGCAAGCGCCGGTTGCATATTCGACGGGAAGCCCTCGGTGCCGTAAGCATAACCGGTCATTTCACCGACCTTCAATCCCAGATTGGCCGCCATCGCCGGACTGTTGCAGGCCAGTGCGGTGAGGGTTGCCGGGCTACTCGCGAGGTAAGCTTGTCCTAAATTGGTGTAGTAACTGCTGGTGGACGAATCCCTGACGTTCATGGAATAAATCGCCCCCAGTATCCAGCAATACGCTGGGTCGTTCATGCGACTGACGGGGAACTTCGCCTTCCATTTCAGCAGCGGCAATGCTTGCGTGAAGCCAAGCTCGGCTGCGCGTCCCGCCGCCGAGGTGAAGAAATCATCCATCCAGGGCGCGATGCCTCGTTTTTGATTGTATTCGGTCGAATACAAATCGAAGATAGCGCCTAAGGTATTATCGGGTTTGGGATTGTTGGTGTAGGCGTTGTTATACCAATCTAAATTGGTCGCCAGAAAAGTGGCGAACTGGCTCTTCAATGCATCTTTATCAGGCGTGATAAATGTTGCTTCGGCCAAGGTACGCAAAATCCAGGCTTGTCCGCGTACCGGCGTACGGTTAAATAAACCCTTGATGTTATCGCGGTAGCCGGGATTGCTCTGGAACAGGTTCCACATGGCCCAGAACTGGAGTTCTTCCAGATGGAAATAATCGCCCGTCACCAGGTAAGGCAAATAAGAAAACGAGGGCTCATGATTGGAATCGGCGATATTCGGATTCGTACATACGCCGCCGCAGGCCGGGAAGGCTTCGAGCTTTTTGGTCGCAGGATTGAAGGTATCGCCGGAATTACCCAAGATCGTCATATACGGATAATCCAGCAAACTGATTGGCCTGTCGGTATTCTTATCGCGGTAGTGCATGGACCAGCTACCTGCCAGGTCCGCCGTGCCCAAGGTCGCCAATTTGGCCTCTTTATCCATACTCAATAAATAGCTGGCAGCCCATCCCGGCATCAGGCCAATGTCAGGTCGCCCGCCAGGACTTGGCATCGAGGGCAAAGCCATGCCATTACCCATAGGCTCTATTGCCGCGCCAGCGAATCGCGTTCTGATTGCGGTAAACGACGAGTATGAAAATACGATGCTCTGATCGTAATTCGGTACTGCTTTTGATCCGATCAGGTAGGCGGTATTGTGACGAATATGCGTTGACGGCTCGCCCCCCCACCAGAATATTTTGCGCCAGCGGGCATGATGATAATGCGTTAATGCCGGCTTGGTATACACGGTTTGACCGGCGATCTTAATTTGGGCGTCATACGTTAGATTTTGCGGAGCCGGCTCATAGGCCCAGTTATTTTCCAGGGTAAGATCGACCCTGGCCTTATTTTGCCCGGTGTAAGAGCGAATCGCAAAGCGCGCAGTCAGATGCGGGTGCTCAACCCCTTGCGCCGTCTTCAGTGGCGCAGAGACCAGCCATTCATTGACGACAGGGCCAGCCAGCCAATGAGTATATTTGCCCGCTTTAAGCAGTTCGTCAGCCGATGCCGAATAGCTTAACCCCGCAATCGTTACATTAGCGGAAGCGCTGAAACCTGCTGCCAGCAAGGCCGATGGCGTGCCGGCAACGGGTATCGCATTGGGTGCGGTACTTTTCAGCAAACTGATCGTCTCAATCTGGTCTATCCCCAATTTGGGTAGTACGCCGGAAACCACCGCGTGCCGCCATGAGCCATCCTCATTATTCGCCTTCAGATCCACCTGTAGCGGCAGCACGCTGCCATCGCTGAGCCTGGCGCTGATACCGGTTGACGCCGGCACGTCGCCTTTGGCAAATACCTGGCCAAAAGTCACAGGGACATTGCTTTGAGCGGCGCCGCCGATGCTCTGCACCTTGACCGAGGTAATCAAACCGACTGTGGCATCAGGAGTCGTGACCGGAGGAGCGGGCGTTGTCGGCACATCGGGTGGCGTGCCGGTAATCGGAGGAATAGAGGAGATAGGTGGTGCCGGACTCTGCGGTGCAGAACCAGAAACGGCCGTGCCCGCGCCACCGCAGGCAACCAGGGCCGACATCATGAACAGACATAACATCCGAGATGCGTTGATTCGTTTTAGGGCGACAAGATATTCTGGCGTCTTCATAGGAGCTGCTTTACGAGAAGGAAACATTAACACCTAGTTAGCATAGTTGGCGCCGGATTGATGTCAATGGCTTCTTGTCCCAGTCGATCGATAGCGGCAAAACAAGAGATTGATCTCCACGGCGGGAAACATCTGGAGTAACTTTTGTGCGATAGGAATAGTTAACGGTCCGGTTCAAGAATATTGCAGCAGAGTTACAAAATAGTTGGCTTAGACCAATATTTCTAGCGGTCGTGCATGACCCAAAAAATCATTAGGACTTGCCGTTAATCCGTAGGCGCCAGACTGAAATACCGCGACCAGATCATCCCTATCGGCTTGCGCAAGCGCCATTTGATCCGCCAGCAAATCAAGCGGCGTACACAAAGGACCGGTGATGGAAGTAACTTCTGTTACATCCGGATACATTTTCGTGGCAATAACGACAGGATAATTTTTACGTATCACTTGCCCCAGATTGCCGGATGCCGCCAGATGGTGATTCATGCCGCCGTCGGTGATTAAAAAAACTTGTCCGCGCGATATTTTGCGGTCCACGACCCGCGTAATATACACACCCGCCTCGCCTACCAGATAGCGCCCCATTTCGGTCGCTATACGCGTGCCGGGCATGCGCGTCGCCAGTTGAGCAACCCAGTGATGCAAATGCTGGCCGATGGGGGCAATATCCAAGGGCAACTCGCCAGGGAAATACGGAATGCCAAATCCGCCACCGATATTGATCAATTGCGGCGCGTGCGGTGCGTGTCCGGACAACTGCAGCGCCAGTTCAAAGGTCTTGGCCTGCGCCTCTATGATCGCTTCAGCTTTTAAATTTTGCGAACCGCTATAAATCTGAAAACCATGAAAATGCACATGCGCCGTAGCCAGTTCTTTCAACAAAGCCGGAACCAGCTCTGCATCAACGCCAAACTGTTTAGCGCCGCCAGCCATTTTCATGCCCGAGGACTTCAACTCAAAATCCGGGTTGACCCTGACCATCACACTAGCCTGAATACCGCAGGCCTGTGCCAAACGATCGATCCGGCGTAGTTCACCCGAAGATTCCAGATTGATGACGATGCCCGCGGCGATAGCCTGGGCCAATTCGGCGTCCGTCTTACCGGGTCCGGTAAAGTTGATCTTTGCAGCGGCTGTCGGCGTATCCAGGGCGATTTTTAACTCGCCGCCAGACGCCACATCCAGCCCATCGACCAGGCCCGCCATGTGCTGCACCACGGCAGGCATAGGATTGGCTTTGAGCGAATAATGCAGCAATACCTGTTGCGGCAAATGCGCTCGCACATGCGCGACTCTGGCAGTCAGCGCCTGCCTGTCGTAAACAAAGAAAGGGGTGCTGCCAACCCGCTGCGCCAATCGACGGATCGACATGCCGCCCAGTTGCAATTCGCCATCGATTACTGCGAATTGGGTTTGCGTCGCGTGTACAGGCTTGGCTGGCTTCATTTAGATACCGATACGAAAAGGTCGTGAAAGCGTGACTGCAACAGCTTACGGTCTATCTTACCATTCGGATTCCGCGGCAAATTGTCGTCAATAACGGCGATATGCGATGGCATCATATAAGCTGGCAAGCAACGCTGCGCTTCTTTACGCAATGCCTCTATATCGAGGGCTCCTGGCTCATCCGCTTGAATCACCAGCACGATGGCCTGCCCTAACTCTGGGTGTGGGACACCGATCGCTGCCACTTCGCTCACATGGTTGAAACCGGAGATGACTTCTTCGACCTCAGTCGGACTGATGCGATAACCCGACACTTTGATCATATCGTCTGTTCGCCCGATGAAATACAGATAGCCCTCCGCATCGCGCCGCACTGTGTCGCCTGACCACACGGCTATTTCCGGAAAAACCAGACCAGAAACAGCGCCGGGAATCGGCCGGAAACGCTCTCGCGTTTTTTCTTCATCGTTCCAATAAGCTTGCGCCACTAAGACCCCCCGATGTACCAGCTCGCCTGCTTCATCAGCGGCGCATTCGCTGCCGTCAGGTCTGAGTACCAGGATTTCCGCATTGGGGATCGCTTTACCGATCGAATCCGGCCTGCTATCGAGCTGATCCGGCGCCAGGAAAGTTGAGCGGAATGCCTCGGTCAGCCCATACATAAGGAAGATGTCCGTCTCAGGCAAAATTTGCCGCAAACGGCTCAAGGTTGCGCCCGGCATGGCGCCGCCAGAATTCGTGATATACCGCAAGCTCGACCTGTCTGGCCAGCGCTGCTGCGCGAGCTGCAGCCATAATGGGGGAACGGCCGCGAGTCCGGTAATCCGTTCTTCCGCAAGCGCGTTGAGAATATCCCGCGGCATTAAATAGTTCATCAACACGACGCTCGCACCGACCAAAAAAGCAGTCGTCAGTTGACTCAGTCCATAATCGAAACTCAGGGGCAAGACCGACAATATCCGGTCGGAAGCGGTGTTCTGCAAATACTCTGCAACGCTTTGCGCTCCCGCAAGCAGATTGCGGTGGGATAAGACCACCCCTTTGGGTTTGCCCGTACTGCCCGATGTGTACAGGATCGCTGCCATGTCGCTATCGATACTGCGGCATCTTGGCGCGACAGGCAAAGATTTTACCTTCAGCAAATCCTGCCAATACACGACATGGCAATGGAATGTACTGGTATCGGGTTTGGTCGCACCAACGATAATCAAGGTTTTCAGTTCATGGCAATCATTCAAAACGGGTGCCAGCGCGGCACAACGCTCGGACGAGGTCACCAGAATTTTGACATTGCAATCTTGCAAGATATAGGCGACCTGATCGGCCTTTAATAAAGGATTGACCGGGACGAAGACGGCACTCGCGGCAGCCGTAGCGAACAGCGCCACCACGTTCTCAATACGTTTTTCGAGGAAAACAGCGAGCCGGTCGTGCCGCACCAGATCTAAGCCTGGCAAGGCCTCGGCTACCGTATTGACCTGTTGTGCAAGATCCGCATAGCTGAGCCTTTGTCCCTGATAACACAAGGCTTCAGCATGCGGCGTGCGCTGTGCTGCGTGCAAGATCAGTTCATGGACAAGATGACTCATAAGCTCAATTGATCAGCCACAAAAAGGAAGGCATTTGATGTGCGCCCGCGCCTATTTAATCGCGTGACGATTCATCAAATCGTATAGGGTAGGGCGGCTGATACCCAAGAGCTCTGCGGCTTTAGCAATATTTCCATCCATCCTGGCAAGCGCTTTCACCACAGCCTTATGCTCGGCCTCTTCACGTATCTGACGCAGATTAATCGGTGCTTCTTCTACCGGTTCGGACGACAAACCCAGATCGTCGGCGGTAATCTGCGGACCATCCGCCATAATCACTGCACGCTTGATGCAGTTTTCCATTTCGCGTACATTGCCGGGCCAGGTATGGCTTTCAATCACTGCCAAGGCATCCTGGCTGAAATTCAAACCGGGACGACCTTCTTTGGCATTGAATTTATTTTTGAAATGATGCGCCAGCAAGGCTGCGTCGCCGTCACGTGCGGCGAGCGGCGGTATATTGATGACGATTTCGCTGAGGCGATAATACAGATCCTCGCGGAACCGACCGCTTGTGGTTAACTCCTTGAGATTTTGATGCGTCGCGCAGACGATGCGCACATCGACTGGAATCTCTTTATGTCCGCCGATACGCTCGACAACCCGTTCCTGCAAAAAGCGCAGCAGTTTGGCTTGCAAAGGCATCGGCAAATCACCCACCTCATCGAGGAAAAATGTCCCCTCGTTAGCCAATTCAATTTTGCCTAAATTCTGTTTCACCGCTCCGGTAAAGGCGCCTTTTTCGTAACCGAATAATTCGCTCTCCAATAAGTTTTCCGGGATCGCTGCGCAATTGATTGCCATGAAGCGCTTGTCTTGCCGCGGACTCAATTGATGAAGCGCGCGCGCCAATACCTCCTTGCCTGTGCCGCTGTCGCCCAATAACATGACGGAGGCCGAAGACGGCGCCACTTTTTCAATATTCCGGCACACCTTGAGCATGCCAGGGTCACGGCTGATGACGCCCGACATCGGTGAAGCTGCCTGCATTTGCAGCATGCGTCGATTATCTTGTTGCAGCGCATGTAAATAAAACGCCCGCTCTATGACTAAACCCAGCATCTCAGGTTCGAACGGCTTTTGATGGAAATCATAAGCCCCCAGACCAATCGCTTTTACGGCGTTTTCTCTATCCTGATTACCGGAAAGTACAATCACCTTGGTGTCCGGTGCCAGCGACAGGATTTGCTGCAAAATCGCCAGCCCCTCGGTCGCACCGTCGGGATCCGGCGGTAAGCCAAGATCCATCGTAACGACGGCTGGCTCATGGCGACGCACCAGCGCTAACGCGCTCTCTCTATCTCCGGCAACCAGGACTTCATATGCGTCAAAACTCCAACGCAATTGTTTTTGCAGCCCAAGGTCATCTTCAATAATGAGCAACTTTTTCTTTTCTTGGCTCACGATGTTACCTTTTGTGTTTGAGCATCATGCAATGCAGGTATTGCATCTAAAACATAGCAGGGCAAAATAATCTTGAAACTCGTGCCAACAGAAACACGGCTCATGATTTCCAACCGCCCGCCCAATTCATCTATATATTCTTTAGTTTCGAAAACCCCGATACCCATGCCGGCGACTTTGGTTGAAACAAAAGGGCTGAAGAGTTTGTCGCGAATGAATTCTTCGGACATGCCAATGCCCGTATCTTTTATTTCTATCACTGCCTGATGGTTTTGCTGCGAGAGTTTGACGTTGACTTCACCATGCTTAGGCGTCGCCTCAATGGCATTTTGAATCAGATGTCCAATCACCCGCTCCAGTCGCTCCCAATTGGCAAAAACTTTTACATCAGGGCTATCGATCTCTAATCCTGGCGTCGGCTCGTAAGGAGATTTGGAGTCCACCGCATGTCTCAATAATTCCGCCAGTGAAATCGCCACCAACTTATCAACCGATGCGCCTCTGCTTAATTTTTGTAGCAACACCTTCATCTTTTGTACCGAATGATCGATGGTATCGACCATATCTTTTTGAAACTCTGGATTGTCTTTATGCTTTTCTGCATTCGATAACAACAAAGATAATTGCGCTACCAGATTTTTCAAATCGTGCACCATGAATGTCGACATACGATTAAACGATTCAAACTGTCTTGCCACCATCAATGCATTCGCCGACTGCTCTTGCGCCAGATAGCTAGCCGCTTGTACCCCGGCGATTTTCAGCAAGTCCAGCACTTCCCAGTTCAATTTGATTTTGCTGCGGGCTTCCGCCAACAAAATAAATCCGAATAACTTGCCATTTAAAATTAATGGCAATACTAGCCAGGCTCTTACATAATTTTGCAGCCATTCTGGAATGGCAACTTCCGCGTAAGGATTGGTTTGATCGTTGGCCTCAGACAAGTCAACGACCCATTGTTTTTCTTCAAGCAACTTACTGAAAGCACTATTAACCGGTTCAGCCGAATGACCTAAAGGCATATTCCAGTTATTCGCCGGCTCACACAGCCCGGAATCACGCTTGATGAACAAAACACCCGCAGGGCTCTCAACCAGACTCGCCAAGGCGCGGATAACCCGCTCGCCCAAATCGTCACCGCCGATAGACAGCGTCCGGGTAAATCGCATCCATTCTTCTCTGTAATCGTAATTATAGTTGTAAAAATGCTTACTTATAAAAACTTTCAGCCATGCACGCACCGAACCGGAAAATAACAGCACGACTAATAAGATCACCGCGCCAAATAGGAATGCCACTTGCATGACAGTCCCCCAATTTCCGCCGAAGAACCGCAAGTAATATCCGGCTGCGGCCATCGCCAATAAATAAAATGCAGCGCCAAATAAGGTGGCCGAATGGAACAGCATACGGCGGGAGACGAGAATGCCCAGAGACCATTTTGGATTACGTGCGACGGAAATGGCAATCAATGGGACACTGATTGCATCAACTAATCCGCGTGCCGCCCAGATCTCAGGATTAATCGTGCGAAATAACATGGCGTCGCTGTACAGATAAAAATCGTAAGCGAACAGGCCGCCGATACCGAGGCACGCGAACTTGATTCCCCACCGCCCTTGATCCGACATGTTTCTAAAGAACTGCTCTACCAGGAGCAGGCCTATGACGGCTAATGCGACCCGGCCAAATGTGTCGGTGATCAAGCTGATTTTTGCACTAGCTGGATTATTCGCGGTGGAGTGCGCATAGACGGTAGCAAAAAACAATCCCATCAAAAACATCAGGATTGCTTGTTTATAGGGCTTGACCTTAATCCAGGCGAATACGCTACCGGAAGTTTGAGGATTAAGAAGTATTAATAAGAAAATAATCCACACGGCGCTGCGTGCAATTTCCAACGCATTCGCGAAGGTGGATAATGGCAGGCCAAACACTATGTGAAATGCGAGCGTTGCCGCCCATGAGGTGGTAATGATACAAGCTGCGACGAGCGCTTTCCAATGAAGTCGCCCTCGCCATTTTGTCATCAAAACGACAGACAAAAAAAGAAACGCTAACGCTGCAACAAGATAGCTCAGTGAAACAACGCTAATCAGCATCTCTTCTACTTTCTGCAAGCGAGCATTATCTAGCTCCCTTACCCAATAAAACAACCTGCACTGTTTCCAGCAAAATTAAAGCATCTAAAAATAAGCTGTTATTTTTCACGTAATACAAATCGTATTGGAGCTTCTGCACAGAATCTTCCACCGAAGCGCCGTAGGCGTAGCGCACTTGCGCCATCCCTGTGATGCCCGGCTTGATACTATGACGCATATTATAAAAAGGAACTTCTTTACATAACTGATCGACGAAAAACGGCCGCTCCGGGCGCGGCCCTACAAAACTCATTTCTCCGCTTAATACATTGAGTATTTGCGGCAGTTCATCGATGCGGAGATTGCGTATTACTTTTCCAACGCGGGTCGTGCGCGGATCATTATTGGCCGCCCATTGCGGACTCCCCGCTTTTTCTGCGTTGATGCCCATACTCCGGAATTTCAGCACCATGTAGGTTTTGCCGTTTTTCCCAACCCGCTCTTGTTTATAAAAGATCGGCCCGCGATCCTCTATGTAAATCAACATCGCGGTCACCAGCATAATGGGGGAAGACAGCAAAAAAATGATGGCGCTGACCGTCAGGTCAAATATTTGCTTACCGAATCGTCTTAAAAAACTTTGATTGAATCCATCGCCAAAAACCAGCCAGCCTGGCTGCAAGGATTCAACACGAATCTGGCACGCTTCACGCTCAAAAAATGCTGATGCATCAATCACTTTCACACCATTTAATTTGCAGTCTAATAAATCATCAATCGGAAACTGCGCACCGCGACGATTTTGCACCGCCACTACGATCTCATCCGCATGATATTTTTCCGCGACTGAACTGAGGCTCAATTCCGATGATAAAAGATGGGTGGCCGGTACTTGGCATATTTCATCTTTTACTGAAACAAATCCCAATATCTCATATTCATGGTGAGCCGTATTAGTCAATGCCAGCTCGTAACATTCTTTGGCCAAAGAACCCGAGCCCAAGAAAATAATTCTTGACCGCAATAGACCTGATTCAGAAGTTTTAAAAATAAGCGCCCTGGCCGTTAAAATTCCTATGGCGGTGATCACCAGAACAATACCCAGGACGCCTCGACCGAGAAATAAGCTAGGCAACACATAAAAAGTGAGGGTAATTAAAATGAGCGCCAGCGCCAAGGACGGCATGAGCCGTAAAAAAGTATTTCTAATCCCCTCACGGAAATTAATCTGATACATCCCCAAGGCGCTCATACTAAAAATAACGATCGATGCTAATACCAAGGCCGTACCGAAGAAATTTTCAAATTTTTCGGAAAAAGGGAACGCACTGTCTAATGCGCGGATCATGGCACCCAGGTAAACAGAAGCGAGCGCAATACTGAACTCAATCAATAGAAGAATTGATGTGATCAGCGATACATGATGATTGGCAATCCTGAACATCGGCACTCCACGACCAGGCAAATAATTTTTATTGTAAAAATAACATTCTTTGTATGACAGAATACTATATTTTTGATAATTTTCACAGTGCTTAATTCGACTTGTTTTAACCGCCGGAAAATAGCTATTTCACAACAGACATCAGACCGATATAAACAAAAAAGCTGCCTGGTTTGCACCAGGCAGCTTTTACCAAGATCGACTTGGCTTATTTTCTTCTACGACGAAGGCTAGCCAAACCAGCCAGACCTAAACCCAGCAAACCGAGTGATGCGGGCTCTGGGATCGCATTGGCTTTTACCTGAGAGACTGACGATACCGTCCAACCCAGTTTCGAAGCCGCACCATTGGCGTCGTCAAAAGTAGTTGATAAAAATAAATCGTGCATACCTCCAAAAGGATCAGCGAATGTGTTGGTGTCAAGCTGCGCCATCCATGCACCACCGGTTACATCGAGAAACCCCTGACCATTACCCGCCAAACTGGTGTTGTCGTATTTCGATTGATAAGTTCCGGAAGCGCCATATGGCGTGCCGTTGACAGCCGGATTAAACTTAGCAGACACCACCAGTGAACCACCGGTAATCCCGGTATATGTTTGTATGCCAGTGCGACCACCAGGTCCTAACGCAGGATTCCAGTCGGTGGCATTGGAATATAAGTTCACCCAACCGCCATGAGAAAAGGTAGTGGTATTTTGCAAGCCGGTAAATGGATCCACCGAACTGACATTGACCGCATAATCCTGCAAGCCGCCGAAAAGCCCCGTCAGATAATCACCTGGACCCGCAGTCCAAATTGTCGTGCCAGTTGAAAGCTTGGTGATGTTCGTTACAGAAAAAATACCCCAAGTATCATCCCCATAACTATTCACTGCAGGAATAGCGCCTTTTGCGTCACAAGCAATGACCGTTGAGCATACCAAACCTGGAGTGCTGCCATAGCCGACAGTGCCAGAATCATAATTATTTAAGGTGAATTTTAAATCACCTGCGGTCAAACTGAGCGCGCTTGCTGAGCCAACTGCGCCGGCAGCCAAAGCTAAAGCAACAACAGCCTTTGAAATTTTTTTCATGTTCATTTGAACTCCCCTTTAATTAGGTACAAATTACTTCTCGACGTGTACCTATAAGCATGAGGCGTGCCAGATGTTTCTACAAAACCTAAGCAATTGATTTTAATAGTAAAAACTAATTTTTTATTTGCCCAAAAGACAATCAAAATCTGCCTATGTAAAAATGGTCGACATAAAATATTTACCCCGGCCAATAAACGAACTTGCGCTCGTAATCCAATACTTTTCCATACGGAAAATCACTGTAGGAATAGCATGTCGTGTTAATTTTTATTTTTGTTGGGGCCAATGTCTTTTGAAGGCTGGATGAAATTGTCTGAGCCGAAATGTCATTTCCAAACTGCAACTGAACTTCCCAAAGCAAACCCTCGTCAACCAGCGACAGGCGAAAGGCTCCGCTGATGTGTGCCGCGATGGCGGTATCGGCATAGAGCGCTTGTTTAAAGTGATCCAGATGCATACCGTTCGGTAAATAATCCTTGGCGCGTCCATGCAAAGCGATCACAGGCAAAGACGGCGGCACCACATTATTCTTCAGTTTTTGACGGATTTTTGTTAACTCGGCGACGCTGATCAATTTTGCCCGGTCGCCTGTCTTATAGCGCATCAAGGGAATTGGAATATCGGTATCGAGCATCGTGACCAGTAAATCACCGTTGCCATACTCATCCGCATTGATGACTTCAACGAAGGTACGCAGAGGATTAAATACCAGGAACGAAGGTATCGGTGCGCTTGCGGCGTTTTCACCAAACAGATCGATGAGCAAATCAGGCTGACGCATGCAGGCCCGGCGTAGTGCAATCGTTTCTCTGGTCTCGTTAAACAAATTCAGTCCTAATTCTCCCACACCCATCGAGCTGCCTATCAAGCCGGCGTTCTGGCTGTCTATATCGACGTTCAATATGGCGGCTACATAGTCTCGGAAAGATTCGCTAAATGTTTCCTCTCCCACAATCAAATTGATCCGGTAAGAACGCCAATCGATGCCCTTTTTTATGGAAAAATCGCATAGCTTTTTCAAAAAAATCGGGTCGCCGCAAAGAATGATTTGCTCAAATGATGCGCCGGCCTGTTCAACAATCGCGCAAGCCATATCTTCTCTGACGCTGACGTTGGCCACGCACACGGTGTTCGATTGGAATGTCACTCCCATCGGCAGGCAATTGATCAATAAAGTCTTGTGGCTATCGATATCAAAAGCTAGCTCCAGCCCCATATCGATCAAAGATGCTGTCGATTTCAATTGCGTTCTGGTACTGAGCCCGATGGCAAAACCATTGCTGCCATGACCCGAGCTCGTGAGTATGGAAGCCAGTTGCGACTTATCGACATCAGTTGCGATTAATTGATTGATTGGAAATCGACGAAATGTATTGGACTTCTCAAGAATTGGACAGCGCTGAACAAAATCGTCGACCGTGTTGATAGCATTACTTAAAACGGCATTTTCTTGTAGCAAGATTTGATAGGCGGGTGAGGATAGGGCAGCGCGGCGAAACGCCCGTATCAGTTTTTTCTTGCTTAACTGAATCAGCCGGTCAGGCGTTATCCTGGTTAATTGGTAGCGGATTATCCTCCGGCTTAATTTGGCAAAAATTGCATTCATCTTTTTTACTTTTCAAGAAGTTTGAATTCGCCATTGAATCTGTTTATTTTTTCTTCATTTGCTGCAAAAGAGTTTCGGCCATCGTCCTCAAAATCACGCTATAGGGTATTTTTTCGTCATTAAACCAGGCTGCCAGAAATTTATTTTCTTTACGCAGTCTTTCGTTTAATTCATCCAAATCCACGACAAAGGGCGTAACCGGGCCGTAATAGTCGGTTTGCGGTCCAATCGGGACAAAGCGAAATCCCATTTTATCGAGCGACCTTGCCAATGAACGCTCCATTGCGGCATACCAATAACGGATGCCATTTTTACGGCTATAACGATACATCTCCCGATACAGACCCAATAGCAATAAAGGACTATTGCCATCACGTTTTTTACCGGCCGGATGGGGTTGGATGGATGCGGGACTCCCTTTTTCCAGGAAGTCTTTGGATACGCCTTCCATCGAATCGCCTCTACGACGACGATGCGACTTACGTACCACTAAACGCGATATTTCCCCGGCGCTCGCTCTTGCCGGCATGACGTAGTCGTCAAAAACACTGCAGTGTCCCTCGAACGGATAATTTAAATCGGCAGTTGGTTGCACCAGACGAACCGTGCCAACGATGTGGTTATCCATCGTAAACGCTGCAAAATGCGTAGAGCAGTCGTCAAATTCATCGCTCTCCAGCCCGTCTTGAAATTCTTCAGTCGGCAGAAAATGACATTCCAGGCAATACACTTCATAGCGCAGTTGAAATATTTCTTTCAGGAGGACCGATTCAATATTCCCGCTTAATTCCTTACGGAAATTAAAGTAAGGGACCAGAATATCCCGCTTGCCAAGTAATCTCTTAATCAGCATGTGCCTTCCGGTTTAAGGTTTACCGTTGCGGGTGGGGCGCATCACTACAGAAGATGCATCAACGATATTGCGTTGAAATGGGTGTGTCGATTTTTGATACAGGCGATTGATTCTTTGCACATAATCGATGGTTTCAAGGTAAGGCGGCACACCATGGTATTTTTCTACGGCACGCTCTCCGGCGTTATATGCAGCGGCGACCAGTGTGACATTACCCCTAAAGAGGGCCAATAGCCAGCGCAAGTAAGAAAGACCTCCTTTAATATTGTCCTCTGCATCAAAAGCATTTTTTACACTAAAGCGCTGTGCAGTATCGGGAGTCAGTTGCATGAGACCTTGAGCGTTTTTGGGCGACAGGGCCTGCTCATTAAAACCGGACTCAACTGAAATGACGGCGAGCGCAAGATCCGCATCGATGGAATATCTGGGAGCCCACTTTTCCACTAATTGAGAAACCCTGCCTTTAGGATATTTAGGTAAGAAAAGCGGCGCTTTTTTTTCGTCAGTATGGGCTATTTCAGGATTGAGACTTTCAAGATTGAGACACGCTGGCAACGCAGAGACATCCTGCCCTGACATATTGTTGAGCATCCTGCGTGCCAATTCATGCCCCTGTTCTGCCGCGACTTGAAATAACTGCGCGGCGGTGGCATCGTTTCGCGCGACCCCGCGACCGTTCGCATACATCCAACCCATCGCATATTGCGCATCAGCATCGCCCATTCTGGCAGCGGCACAATACAAGCTTAATGCGTATTGATAATCTCTGGGCACACCTTCTGCATGCTCATATCTGGCAGCCATCGCCGTCAATGCAGGTCCATCCGTTGCATCCACAGCGCTTGCAGATGCGGTCTCGGGCAAGCTCTCTGCTGCCGAGGCGATGCAAGCCATCGACAGCAAAACAAAGAAAAATAAAATTAAGCGAGCGAGCATAAGCTATTTCTACCGATTGAGTACCTCAACACAATCTGCCGCGATGATGGAATTAGTCGTTTCTTTGAATATCAAAATGTTGAAGTTGAATGTTATTGTTTTATATACTACAGCTAAAACAAGATAAAGCAGTGCAAAAAAGATAACTATATTAATATAATTCCAATCTGTCTGATTCTTACGGCTGACGCACAAACTGAAACCTCCCACCATCAGGACGCGGGGGACACGTAGAAAAACAAGAGGAATTGCTTCCATGAGGCAGGGAGATTAAAACGAAACCGCAAGCCGGGTGCGCCTGCTGGCGTGAAATGCTTCTGCGAGCCGCATCCAGCCTGCGGATTCAATGTGAACGGTAGTAAGCAGCTTGCCGGTTTGCGTAAATCCTAATTCTGCAGTGCATTACATTGATCGCACGCAACATTCTGTGGAAAGCTAACGCCGAATCAGCGTTCTCGCGGCGAGATAAATGCCTTATGGAATAAATGGCGCATCAGTAATAACGGCGGCATACGCAGCCAGTTTGCGCGTATGTACAAGAGGCCTCGCGCCATTTGAGTCAGGGCATCATCACAACTGCGATGCATTGGCAACAGAGCACGCTTGAACAAGTGATCCATCAACGCAAGAAGCAAGGTATTGGGTGCGCATGCCTTCGCCTGCTCGATGACAAACTCAGGGATATTGGTCTGCAACATCAAGCGCATATACCGAAGTGCATAAAACAATGGCCGGCCCAATTCCAATTCTTTTGCCCGCGGAACTAATTGCGTCCAGAAATCCGGGTCGTTAGCAAAATGTGCGAACAAGCGATGGATGTCGAATAAATCTCGCAGGCCGTGATGGAATTCACCCTCATAAAATAAATGCACCATGCTATGCAAGACCATATCAACCGGTGCCAGAATTTGCGTCTGCGGGTTGTTACCCAAGTTAATTGCCGCATCAAGCAGCTTCTTTGAGTCAGGATGCACGGCGGCGGTTTCCGGCAGAATGGCATGATGCAGATCGATTACCGTCATTCTTTTCACATGCTGCATCGGCGGCAGCTCATGCATCCATTGGCGGTAGTAGCGTTGATCGTACTCATCATGATGAGTGGATTCCCAACCGTGCAACATCAAGGCGGCTTCGACCATATTCAATTTGGTTTTTGGCACCATCACATCAATATCGGAAAACAGACGCCCCTGTGCTGCCGGCAATTCCGCCATAACGTAGGCGGCACCTTTGAGTAAGACCAGTGGCACGCCTGTTTCCTTCAGCGCACTCTCTATCATATGCACTTCCCACTGAATGGCCTGCCGGTGTTTTTGCGCGACTTTATCGGCCCAGTCTAAATGCCGCAGAGGTTGCGCCGGAATTGACGGGAGCAGCGCGCGCTCTTGAAACAAGCCATACAAGCTGCCCAGGATATTCGCAGCACGCGCCTGGCGAATCAATAAATCCCATTGCGGCAATCTCAAAGAATGGATCAGTTCAGGCTGACGCAGGATCAACAATAACAGCCGGCGCCGATCAATTTCATCGTCGGGTTTATCGATCAAATCCGGTCTCATTCCTCAGCCTTTGCCAAAGAATCGAAAAACTGCATGGCCTGATCAAGCGCACTGTAGCTGAGCTCAAACGCATCTGCGTTATCCAGCACCTTAGCCAAGGCATGGAAGCCGGCACTGCCTAGCAAACTGTAGTTAAAGGCGTTGTCTGCGACCCGGATAAAAGCACGGGCCTTAGGGATCGCCTCAATCATCGTTTCTGAATCTGCTTTGAACTGAGGGAACACAATCCAGGCAGCGCGCGCCAGCTCATGTCCGCGCATGACACTGTCCGGCGGCGGCTTCAGGTGTGCGACGGTACCTTTGATGGTGTCTGTAACCGGAATACTGAATACGGCATCCGGAACAAAATTTTCAATGACGCCGATCGAATCGTTCTTCAAGCTGACAGGACGTGGCAGCGGCGTAATGAGTCCATCTTTTACATTGATCAGGGTTAGTTCATCCGACAATAGCCGCCAGCCATGATGCGTCAAGGCGGCGCATAAAGTGCTTTTACCCGACCCTGGTGGCGCGGGCAGTATCACGGCTCGGCCGTCGCGCTCCAGCACAGCGGCGTGTATCATCAGATAACCGTGCGCATGACTGGAAACGCACCAATTCATTCCCCACTCCAGCATAGGGAAAGCTTGCGTATAAGGAAGCGGCTTAAACGGTAAGGCGCCGTCGCACTCGAAAAGCACTTGTTTGCGGATCCAGCGACGCACACCTTGCGATGACTTCAGTCGAACGTGAAAATCAGCAAATTCACGACTGGCTAAAGAATAGTCGGCGTAAATTGTTGCAAAACCATGGATCGCTGCCGGAATTTGTGTTTGGATATCGAGGACGAATGCCCCCATTTGTATGTACAAACCGTGTTTCAGTTCGCTACATAGTTCGCGGTAAGAAAGATCGGCTACTTTCAAATTAAACACGCTCGATCAAAACAAGAGCGTGCAAACTCATCAGGACGTCGCGAACATAGCTGACTAAATTTTCATCCATCTCAACATGCCAGATATCCGCCATCTTCAATGCAATTGATTCTGCATCTCCAGGCGAGATAGTCAATTGATCCAGAATTTGTCCCGCCGCACGCTCCAATAGATGAGTGGCGCCTGACAGGCTGTTAAATAGAACGACCTCATCGCCCCAATCATGAGAATTGCCAGCAGTGCTTGCAAGCACTCTCCATTGCATACGAGTTACCCACCCAGAAGACTAAGAATTCGTCATTAAATTACTTGCACAAAGCGAATATTACCTTGCTTTATACATATCAGGTCCAGGTTGCTTTTAAATAGGTAACGATTTGCGCTGCGTTCCAATACACTCCGGAGGAAGGGGAAAACTTACCTTTACTCTGCCATTGAGTAAACATGTCACGAATTTTTTGCGTTGTGAGAAATGGCGTCCAATGATTCAGCGAATTCAGGTAGGCTGCCATCAGATGCATGCCAATATAGTAATTGCTGCTGTCGAAAGACTGACCGGCGACTAAATCTGAGCAAGTGACGCCGTAATACTTGGAAGACTTGGCGCAATCGGTAAAGATTTCCTGAAACTTAGTGCCATTATTTTTCTTATTGGGATTGTCTTGCTTCAAGCCAGAAGGCCAGTGTGTCGTTCCAGCCCAATAAGCTGGCGGACATGCATTGCTGCGTTGCGGAACACCACGATGACTTTGATTACCCGACTGAAATCCAGACGGAGATTGCGTAGTACAACCCAGAACCGGGCGGCTCGCCATGGTCACCAAAACACCCGTTGTAGCCAGGCCAGCTTTTGTAAAACGACGACGCGCCTCCCCCGGAAACTGGGGTGCAAGCTCACTCTTCAGTTCCGAAAGTGATCGCCCATCGTTTTCTGTCTGTTGATCCTGTATGGTCATGACGCTCTCCGTCCTGCATTTTGATTTACGTTAAGCAGCATTTGGTGTAGTTTTATTTTCAGCAATACGTATTTACCATCGATATAAGCAAATTTTATTCCATATTGGAATTAAATTAAATTTTCTTTTATATTCAATAGCTTGAAAATAGAGCGCGGTATTAATTTATGCGTTTTCTATTTTTTTAAAAATTTCGTAAAAATTCTCGACAAGCAATTTGAATAAAAATATTTTACTCATTTCTACAATTTCAGCGAACACTGACCAATACTTTTAGCTTGTTATTTTGAAAACACTCATAAGTTTCGCTGATTTATTAGATAAAATCCAGTACCAAATAATAAACAGTGGTTTAATTGTTAACGGACTGTCATCATCATCGTCACTTAGTCACCTTCGGATTTCACATGCACTTATTAGAAGAAGTCAAAAATATACTCTCAGATGTTTTGCAGCTTGGCTCGCAAAAAAATAGCTTAGATGCCGAATCGATTTTACTGGGCGGTTTGGCAGAATTGGATTCGATGGCTGTCGTTCATGTGATTGCGGCACTTGAAGAGCATTTCGGCATCCAGATCGACGATGACGAAATTAATGGCAAGACTTTTGAGACGCTAGGAAGTCTGACTTCTTATGTCAACAGTAAGCTGGATTAATGCAAAGCATAGGGACATTACCTGCTGAAAGTTTTTTTCTCGATACCTCATCGGGATATCGATTTTGCCTGTACTTTCCACCGGCAGCAGGAACACGGTGCCTTGGCGGCATCGTTTATATTGCGCCATTTGCTGAGGAAATGAATAAAGCAAGAAAAATGGCGGCCATGCAAGCGCGCCGTCTGGCAGTCAATGGCTATGGCGTTTTACTCATTGATTTGTTAGGCTGCGGCGATAGCAGCGGTGAATTGAAAGACGCCGATTGGTCGAACTGGAAACAAGATATTCAGGATGCCATCAAATTGATGCGTGACAAAATAAATGCGCCCGTCAGCCTTTGGGGATTAAGGCTAGGCGCATTGCTCGCTCTGGATCTGGCACGCTACCCTGAATACGTATTTGAAAAAATCGTTCTCTGGCAACCGATACTGCAGGGAGCCAGCTTCATGAACCAGTTTTTTCGCTTACGCCTGGCCAATGACATGCTGAATCAAACCACCAACTCGAATCAACTCCAGCCCGCAAGAACACTATTAAGTCAAGGGCACACGGTAGAAATTGCCGGATACGGCATAACGCCCCGACTGACGGCAAGTATCGATGCCCTGGATGCCTCGGACTGGCAATTCGGAACGAATGTCCTGCATTGGCTTGAATGCGTTCCAGATCAGGTAGTAGGGTTTCCGCCTGCCAGGCAAAAAATCATCGAACGCTGGAAAGAAAACGGCGTTCAGATCACAGCGCAGACCATTGCTGGAGTGCAATTTTGGATGACGCAGGAAACAAGCGTCAACGCTGATTTAGTCAATGCCACGGCACACATCTTCCCGCCTACCTCCATATGAGCCAGGACACCGCAATACGAGAGAAAGCCGTAGGTTTCAGGGTTGCTCATGACATGCTGTATGGCGTCATTAGTCAGCCACTGATTGCTAGCCAGCGCGGCGTCTTATTCATCGTTGGCGGACCGCAATACCGGGCCGGCAGTCACCGTCAGTTCACGTTGCTGGCACGCGATTTGGCCTTGAATGGCGTCAGCGCCATGCGCTTTGATTATCGCGGCATGGGGGACAGTGAAGGTGAGGTGCGCGATTTCTTAACAATACATGATGATATCCGGGCCGCAATTGATTATTTCTGCATGAGCAATCCGCACTTATCTGAGATAGTGTTATGGGGCTTGTGCGACGGCGCATCCGCCGCAGTGCTGTATGCAGCACGGGATCGGCGAGTCAAAGGCATGATTCTGATCAATCCCTGGGTAAGGACGGAAGCTGGCAATGCGAAGGCCTATTTAAAGCACTATTACAAAGATCGCCTGATTGACCCGCAAGTGTGGGAAAAAATCCTGCACGGTCAATTCAATTACCGGACAGCGGTAAACTCTCTGCTAAACCAGCTCAAACAGGTGCTTAAAATTCGCGCTGCTTCAAAGGGCTCAAAGGAGCGCGATCATCAGCCTGATTTACCCGGCCAGATACTCGCAGGGATGCAACAATTCAAAGGCAAATCCTTGTTTATTCTTAGTGAAAATGACCTGACTGCCAGAGAGTTTGCCGACGTTTTATACAGTTCCAAAGAATGGAAAAAAATCACCACGTCATCTCAAAACTACCTGCGTCATCTGAAAGGAGCCGATCATACCTTCTCTCAAAAAAATTGGCGAGATCAGGTGGCAAGTTGGAGCACCGACTGGCTGAACAGCTGGTGAATGGATCGCCGCTAGTAGCGCCGAGGTTACAATGACTGCTTTACCTTTCTCCGCCGCTTGTATGAATTCCGACCAATTATTGCGTACCAAAATCAATCAAGAAACATCCAGACTACCCTGGACGGAATTATTAAAACACTTCGCCTCAGGTACGGTCATTTCGATAGCACCGCAACTTGATCTGGTCGAGGTCGCCGTACAAATATCTAACGACAATATAAGCCTGGTACAAGAATGGCTGCATGAACAAAGCATTGCCAAAGTCAGTGACGAACAAGCGAAAGCCTGGTTGGAAACCGATACGCAACTATGGGCCGTCGTGGTAAAACCCTGGATTTTGGTTCAAGTTTGCGCTTAAAGTCATGATGCGCCCCTCTTTCGTAAGAAATATGAAACGAATCAGGCAGACCCAAATTGCTCAGATATAATGTGCGGCACGAGTAAAAGCCGTGCCAAACAGCATCATCGTTTTTTTGCAACGGAAAAGACTCTGTTCAGTATCCGGTTGATTCCTGTCACAACTCATTTCAAGATCACGTTCATGAAAAAGAATTCATCATTTTTGTTAGCCGCTTTGATGCTGGCTATTGGCTCAACAACATTGCCATTGACTATCTCCAGCGCTCAGGCGCAAACCGCAGCGGCTGAGCCAGCAAAAGCAGAGACTGTGCGCGCAGAGATGGGTAAGCCGCTGACTGAAATCCAGGATCTGCTTAACAAAAAGCAATATGCAGAAGCCATGCAAAAAATTAGCGTGCTCGACGCCATAGAAAATAAAACGCCATACGAGCAATTTGCCATGCATCGCCTGCGGGCCGTGGTGGCTTCCGGTACGAACGATACGCCTTTGCTAGCGGCCTCATTCGAAGGCATGCTCAGCTCACCATTCTTGAAGTTGCCGGAACAACTGCGCTTGATGGAAGCGATGGCAGGCACGTACTTCAACGAAAAAAAATATCCCGAGGCTATGCAATGGGCACGACGTTATCTTGAGAAGGATAACGCCAGCGAATCCGTCCATAATCTGGTGATCCGTGCGATGTACCTGCAAAACGATTTCACCGGTGCAGTAAAAGAATTGAACCTCGTGCTGAAAGCCGATGACGAAGCCAAACGTGTTCCCAGCAACGATAATTTGCGCTTATTAGGTAGCTGCTACCAGCAATTGAAAGACACCGCCGGATACACTGCGGTTCTAGAGCGGCTGGTCACGCATTACCCGAAAAAAGAATATTGGGGTGATTTGATTTATCGCATCGAGCACAAACCAGGATTTTCAGAGCGTCTGCGTCTGGATTTGTACCGCTTATTATTGGCCACCGACAATTTGGAAGAAGGCGCCCAATATTATGAAATGGCGCAACTAGCGCAATTAGCGGGTTTGCCGGCAGAAGCGAAAAAAGTTGTCGATTTGGGTTTTGCTAACAACATGCTAGGCACCGGCAAAGAAGCCGCCAAACATAAGCAGCTGCGCGATCAAGTGAACAAGCAAGCGGCAGATGATGCGAAATCCCTTGACGCGGGCGAAGCGGCCGCCAAAGCCTCCAAAAATGGAACGGGCATGGTCAATATGGGCTACAACTATGTAATCCAGGGCCAGGCCGACAAAGGTATTGCCTTAATCGAGCAAGGCATTGCCAAGGGGGGATTGAAAGCACCTGAAGAAGCGAAGCTGCATCTGGGTATGGCCTATTTGCAAGCCGGGAATAAGGCAAAAGCAGCAGAAACGTTTAAGACCATCCAAGGTAACGATGGAACAGGTGATCTCGGTAGATTGTGGTTATTGGTTCGTTAATCGTCATTCAAATTCAACCGGACTAATTGCATTAGTCCGACGGCAGATAAAAATAGGGCATGCGACGGCATGCCCTATTTTTTTGTTTGCGGCACACTGGCGATAAGCATGCATATCGCCTTAGCAGAGCATAATGGTCCTAGCACTGCCGGCATCGCGAATACGCATGGCACCGCGAATGCGAACATCGCTTAGCCGCGAGATAGCTCAAAAAAACAAGCAAAAAAAGGCACCTATGAAAGGTGCCTATTAAAATCAGTCACATGCGCTCTAAACATGCACTGAGATACTACCCTTGAAAAACTGGAGAGCCATCGCTGACCCTCGCCAAGCTGTTACGCGTGATAAGCAGACTCACCGTGGCTGGTGATGTCCAGGCCTTCGCGCTCTTCATCTTCGGGAACACGCAGACCGACTACCAGATCAACCAATTTATAAGCGACCACCGACACCACTGCAGACCACAGAATCGTGGTGCCGACAGCGGTAGCCTGTGTCGTTACCTGTCCGATGATCGAGTATGGATCGGCAGACATCTTGTTAGTGACATAGTCGAATACGCCTTGTCCGCCCAGTGACGGCGCAGCAAACACACCGGTCAGCAAAGCGCCCAGGATACCGCCAACACCATGTACGCCAAACACGTCCAGAGAGTCATCTGCACCCAACATGCGCTTCAAACCATTGACGCCCCACAAGCAGATAATGCCTGCCAGCAAACCGATGATCAGTGCGCCCATAGGTCCGACGAATCCACAAGCCGGCGTGATGGCGACCAGACCTGCGACCGCACCGGACGCACCGCCCAACATGGAAGGTTTCCCCTTAGACATCCACTCACCAAAGACCCAGGAGACCGTCGCCGCAGCAGTTGCCAGCAAGGTGTTGACGAATGCCAGCGCCGCAACATCACCCGCTTCCAAAGCAGATCCGGCATTGAAACCGAACCAGCCCACCCACAGCAATGAAGCACCGATCATCGTCATTGTCAGGGAATGCGGTGCCATGGATTCTTTGCCATAGCCGACACGTTTGCCGATCAAGTACGCACCGACCAGACCCGCGACAGCCGCATTGATATGCACAACCGTACCGCCCGCGAAGTCCATCGCGCCTTTTTGGAACAAGAAACCGGCTTTAGCGCCTTCTGTTACGGCAGTTGCTGCATCTTTGATTGCATCAGGGCCAGTCCAGAACCAGACCATGTGAGCGACAGGCAGGTAGCTGAATGTGAACCACAACACCACGAATAACAATACGGCGGTGAACTTGGCGCGCTCAGCAAATGCGCCGATGATCAGGCCGCAAGTGATTGCTGCAAAAGTTGCCTGGAATGCGACATAGATAAACTCGGGTATGACGACACCTTTGCTAAAGGTTGCAGCAGTCGCGAAACTCGCTTTTGCCGGATCCCAAATACCGTTCAGGAACACCCGATCGAATGAACCGATGAAGCGTCCGCCTTCGGTAAAGGCCAATGAGTAGCCATACACACACCACAATACAATGATGATGGCAAAAATCATGAATACCTGCATCAGGATGGATAGCATGTTTTTGGAACGGACCAAACCGCCGTAGAACAATGCCAGGCCCGGGATCGTCATCAAAATAACCAGTAAGGTCGCTACTATCATCCAGGCTGTATCCCCTTTATTTGGTACTGGTGCAGGGACTGCCGGGGCGGATGCTGCGGCGTTCGCGGTAGCCGCGGGGGCCGGAGTAGATGCGGCAGACGCTGCGGCGGGAGCCAGTTCGGCGGGTGCTGAGGCCGGCGCAACTACGGCAGCGGATGCCGCGACTGCTTCTACTTTAGCCGTCTCATCTGCTGCAATAGCGGATGAAGCAAAGCCGACCGACAAAAGCAAGGCACTGCTAACCAAGGCTTTGCAAAATATTTTCTTCATGTGTGATCTCCCTGTGGATCTTAGAATATCGGTCAGAGTGCGTCGTTGCCGGTTTCACCGGTACGAATACGCACAACTTGTTGCAGGTCGTAGACAAAAATTTTACCGTCACCGATTTTACCGGTGCGTGCAGCAGCTTCGATTGCCTCGATAGCACGATCAACGATGGCATCATCAACCGCTGCTTCAATTTTTGTCTTGGGTAAAAAGTCGACCACATATTCAGCGCCACGATACAACTCTGTGTGCCCTTTCTGCCGCCCGAAGCCTTTTACTTCGGTCACGGTGATCCCCTGTACACCGATTGCCGACAGTGCTTCACGCACTTCATCGAGCTTAAACGGTTTAATAATGGCAGTAATCAGTTTCATGCTGACCTCGATTAAGTAATAAGTAATGCGTTTTTTAAAAAGATTTCACGGCGGATAAAACCAGACTGGTTTTTCCCGTGAATTTACCCGCGGGTGTTACATACAAAGCTTCATCGGCATTGGTTGCAACGGCTGCGAGGCTAAAGGTCACGCCGACATATTCCTTTGTAACACCGACTTTCCAATCGGTATAGGCATAGCCATTATTATTTTTCACCGTTTGGTGGCCGGCATGCAGATTCAGCGTGTAGCCGGGAGTGAATTCAACATTGGCACCGATATCCAGATAACCGCTGTTCTTGCTATTAACAAAGCCGAATAAATTGGTGACGGAGTGCGAGTATTTCGCGTAGACCGGACCATACCCAATTTGACCGTAAATCTCCGTGGTATTCGCATTCGCGTATCCTGGAACGCGACTCAAACCATTGGATGGATAGACATAGGAAAGAAAGCCGACGTCGTATGAGACATCCTTAATGATCTCTCCGCGTTTTCCGGCATATAAATCCCACTCGACATTACCGCCACCACCGGCATCTTTAGTCCACTTAATGGTAGACAACCAAGTACCTGCATAAAAACCTGTTGGGTTATGGGTATAGTCCGCACCGCCTTGTAATGCGGGTTGCAGACGTGTTTGAGAAATACCGCGATAGCGATAGTCACTCACAGCACCAATATTGAAACTTACTTCGTTGTCTGGCTTAGCGTCTTCTGCATGAGCCAAACTACCCACTAACGATGCGGCAACTGCAGCGGCGAGTAATAGTTTTTTCATTGCGCGTCCCTCTTTTGGTTAATAAACAGATTAGAAAACATTATTCCAAGCTGGTATTAGCAGGAGTCGTGCCAAGGATTCAAAAAGACGAAATAAAATTTGCCGCAATCTCGATACTTCCGCAGCAAACACTGGCGACACCCGACAAAACAGCGTCGAATGCGCATTTGCGCGATAGGATGCGCTATGATTCCAAAGAAGATGAAATGGCTGAAAATATAAAACAAACAACCTGTTTTGGCGCACATTAAAGCAGTGCACCGATTTAATGCACACCAAAATCGAGACTTCGAATGCACTGCACCAGTATCGTGCAAATTTTAATACTTACAAGGACTCCTATGAACAAGCCTGATTTTTTCAATGAGCTGCAATCTAAAATCAACCAGGTTTTAGAAAACTCGCCTGCCAAAGATATAGAAAAAAACGTCAAGGCGATGATGAGCCAGGGCTTTTCCAAGCTGGACCTGGTCACCCGTGAAGAGTTTGATATTCAGGCACAGGTATTGGCAAAAACGCGTGCCAAGCTGGATGCGCTGGAAGCGCGGATTGCTGAATTAGAAGCGACCGCAACGAAGAACCACTGATGTCCCTAGCCGTCCTGAAAAGCCGCGCCCTGACTGGCATGGAAGCACCGGAGGTCACCGTCGAAGTGCATTTAGCCAACGGCTTGCCTGCTTTTACGATCGTGGGCTTACCTGAAACAGAAGTCAAAGAATCCAAGGACAGGGTGCGGGCCGCGCTGCAAAATGCGCGCTTCGATTTTCCGGCGAAAAGAATTACCGTCAATTTGGCGCCGGCGGATTTACCTAAAGAATCCGGCCGTTTTGACTTGCCAATCGCACTCGGCATCCTGGCGGCTTCCGGACAAATCCCTGGCGACGCCTTAGACCAGTATGAATTTGCCGGGGAACTGTCCTTATCCGGTGAGCTGCGTCCCATCCGCGGTGCCCTGGCAATGACATTTGCCATCTGCAAAAATACGCAAAATCCGCGTGCTTTCATTTTGCCGCGCGCCAATGCAGATGAAGCCGCCCTGGTTAAAGATGCGACCATTTACCCGGCGGACTCACTGCTGCAAGTTTGTGCGCATTTTGCAGGCTTTGATGCAGCGGCAAAATTACAAGCGCACCAGGTATCCGCACCTGCGCAGCGACCTGTGTACCCGGACTTCAAGGAAGTGAAAGGTCAAACCCAGGCCAAGCGGGCGCTGGAAGTCGCCGCAACTGGAGGTCATAGTGTGATTATGGTCGGTCCTCCGGGTACCGGCAAATCCATGCTGGCCAGCCGCTTTCCCGGTATTTTGCCAGGCATGACCGATCAGGAGGCACTTGAGTCGGCGGCGGTGCAATCCTTGACTAGCGGATTTTCCGTGAATAAATGGAAAAATCGTCCTTTTCGTGCACCTCACCACACAGCCTCCGGGGTTGCACTGGTTGGCGGCGGAGGTACTCCGCGGCCGGGTGAAATTTCATTGGCGCATCGCGGCGTGTTATTTTTAGATGAACTGCCCGAGTTCGACCGCAAGGTATTAGAAGTTCTGCGCGAACCTCTGGAATCCGGGCATATCACCATCTCCAGAGCCGCCCGGCAGGCGGACTTCCCGGCCAAATTTCAACTCATTGCGGCAATGAATCCCTGTCCTTGCGGTTACTTCGGTCATAGCAATGGCAAATGCCGTTGTACGCCAGATAATATTGCCCGCTATCAGGACAAAATTTCAGGCCCGCTGCTTGATCGTATTGATATGCAAATCCAAGTTGGTGCATTGGCGCACCAAGATTTACTCAAGCAGGCAGATGGCGAGGCGACTGAAGTCATACATGCCCGGGTAGAAGCGGCATTCGCGCGTCAGATCAGCCGGCAAGGCAAAACCAACCATCATTTATCTACCTCAGAGATCGATCAGTATTGCCAGCCCGATCAAGCCGCAGAGCAGTTGTTAAGAAATGCCATGATCAAGCTGAACTGGTCTGCGCGCGCTTATCATCGCGTACTCAAGGTGGCGCGCACCATTGCCGACCTCGCCAGCGCTCCACAGATCGCGCCAGCGCACATCGCCGAGGCGATTCAATACCGGCGCGCTTTGCGAGAACAGTAGCGAGCACGCCTTGAATTGGGCGCAAACGCAGCCAGATAGAAGCCCAGGATCGTTCAATCAAGGAGAACCTCATGTCACCTAACGAAATTCAATTGCTGCAAACCTTTTTAGCCCAATTGGTAGCAACCCAGGCGCAGGGTAAGGATGCGCAGGCACAGGCGATGATTGCCGATGCGGTCAGCCAACAACCTGATGCTGCCTATCTGCTGGTACAGCGCAGTCTGCTGTTGGAACAGGCGGTCGGCAACGCGCAACATCAGATCCGCCAGTTGCAATCAGAAAATGCCGAACTGAAAAATAGCAGTGCAAGCAAGCCCAGCGTTTTTTTGCAGCCAGCCAGCAATGCCTGGGGCAATAGCGCCAGCAGCCCGCCGCTGAATACGTCTTCTCTAACATCAACATCGGTGACTGGGGCAGCACTCAACACGGCTACGACATCCGCGAATATCCCCGCTACTGCTACCAGTCCAATGCCCGTTTCCAATACCGGCTTCTTCGGCGCAAATACGGGAAATATCCTGGGCACCGTTGCCGCAACGGCGGCCGGCGTCGCGGCCGGTGCATTTCTCTATCAAGGTATAGGTAATTTGCTCGGCGCTAGCCATCATGCCTCTGTCGCCGATGGGGCTGCGAGTTTGAATAATGCGGACGGCGGTTTTATTCCTAACTATTTTGACGGCGACCAGACGCATACTGAACCTGAACAGACTCCCGCACTGACTGATACAACCGAACTTGCCAGTACGGACGACACTGACAACATTGTCGATGATGCCAGTTCCAGCGACCTAGATGAGGCTTAAACGCATCGTGAGCGGCCAGAAAAAGGGCGAAGACCGCTCCCGCCGCGCGTACCCGCAAAATTAACACCGCCTATGCAGCACAATTAATGCCTCTGGTGTCACGCACATTGCAATGAAAAGCATGCCGTAGATACCTGTCGTTTTCATCTGCGACAATGCAAAAAAATTTCCTCGAGAATTGCATAAAACTCACCCCGCTTATTCCTTCCAGCGAAGCACCTGAGGTTTTATTACACGGCATAGGGGACTGAGGCAGCTTACCCTGGCTGGATAAATCAGACCAGAAAGAACTCGCCTCAATACAAGCAGCGTGGACAGCGCCCGGTTAAAAACATGGATTATTCCCTACCTTGAAACTGACTGCGCACGCGTTACAGGCTGTTACCAAACTTGCAGATTCCTACACAAGCTGGGATAACTTTTTTGGCAGTATTGCGTTGTATGCAGACAGCACCCTTATTCTCCTACCTCAGCCAGTATCGACTACATTCAAGGCTTATTATGATTTCCAAGTTTGCCCATCGGCTCCGTGCCCAGCCCAGGCTGAAGTTCACACAGACACTACGCTGGACTTTACCGTTGGGGGCGGTCTTGATACTGGCAAGCTGTAGCAATGCGCCGCGCCAATCGGCGCAGATCGCTGCGCCAGCGGCACCGCTCAGTCGTGTGCTTGAGGCCGCGCATGTCGATCCGGAGAAATTCTTGAACCGCATTACCTGGGGTGCCAATCCCAGCTCGTCGCAACAATTGCAGATCATGGGCATGGATCGCTATCTCGATCAACAGCTACGCGGTCAGAGCACACCGCTGCCAGCCGCAATCCAGGCGCAAATCGATGGCATGACCATCGCCCAGCGGCCTCTGGACAAATTAATGATCGATATGGAAGCGCGTCGCCTCAGCGCAGAACAGCAAAAAGGCGTAGACGATACCCTGCGCAAAGAATACCAACAGGAGCTGACCCGACTGGCGCGCGAAGCGGCAAGCCGCTCGCTACTGCGTGCCGTGTACTCACCCAACCAGTTGCAAGAACAAATGACCTGGTTCTGGATGAACCATTTCAACATCCATAACGGCAAACATAATGTGCGTGCCATGTTAGGTGATTTTGAAGAGCAAGCGATACGTCCGAACGCCCTCGGTAATTTTAGGGAGTTATTGCGTGCCACGGTATTCCACCCAGCCATGCTGCGCTATCTGGACAATGAACACAATGCCGTCAACCATATCAACGAAAACTATGCCCGCGAACTGATGGAACTGCACACCATGGGCGTTGGCAGCGGCTACACGCAAGGCGATGTGCAAGAGCTGGCCAGGGTGCTGACCGGTGTCGGAGTCAACCAGAGCCTGGATTCGCCTCGCGTCAAAGGCGAGCTGCAACGTCTGTATGTGCGCCGTGGCATCTTTGAATTCAATCCGAATCGTCACGACTTCGGCGATAAAAAAATCCTGGGAAAAACCGTACACGGCCGCGGCCTGGCTGAGGTGGAAGACATCATTACCATTCTGAGTCGCCAGCCGGCAACGGCACAATTCATCAGCCGCGAGCTCGCTACCTATTTCGTCTCCGATACGCCGTCGGATGCCTTGATCAATCAAATGGCACAGCGCTTTTTACAAACCGACGGCAACATCCCCGCGGTATTGCGCAGCATGTTTGAGTCCTCTGAATTTATCGCCTCGCTCGGCAACAAATTTAAAGATCCTGTGCATTACGTGATCTCATCAGTGCGCCTGGCCTATGACGGCAATACCATCGTCAATGCCGGCCCTATGCTGAACTGGCTGACTATGCTGGGACAACAACCGAATGGCCGCCAGACACCGGATGGTTACTCAATGAGTGAGAGTGCCTGGGCCAGTCCCGGTCAGATGACGGTGCGCTTTGATGTGGCGAAAGCGATCGGCAACGGTAGTCCAGGCTTATTTAAAATAGACAATCAAGCTCTGCAAGAACGGCCGCCGCAGCCGGCATTGGCCAGCTCTGCTTATGTCAAAAACTGGGCAAGGAATTTTAGCCAGGGAACGCAGCAGGCATTAAGCCAGGCGAGTTCGGCGCAGGAATGGAATGCCTTCTTCCTCGCTGCGCCGGAAATGATGCGACGTTAAACGGAATCGACCGACATCCATCAACTGCCCTCAAGGCTCATCCAATAGCGATCGTTGTTCCCTACTCAACCACTGACAGAAAGCCGACCATGAACCGCCGCGACCTACTTAAAGCTTTGGCTGCCCTTACCGGCGCCAGCATCAGCAGCAGCGTGTTTGCTGCGCCAGCGACCCAGAACCGGCTGCTGCTGGTGTTCTTGCGCGGCGGTTACGATGCGAGTAATTTACTGATTCCAACTTCCAGCAATTTCTACTACGAAGCGCGGCCGAATATTGCGATTGCCCGGCCAGGCAGCGATGCCAATAGCGCGCTGGAACTCAATGCCGACTGGGGTTTGCATCCGGCTTTACGCGACAGTATTTATCCGCTGTATAAGAAAGGCGAAGCCGCCTTCATCCCCTTTGCCGGCACCGACGATGTGTCGCGCAGTCATTTTGAAACGCAGGACAGCATAGAGCTGGGGCAGGCCCTCAATAGCACCCGGAATTTTCACTCCGGTTTTTTAAACCGGCTAGCCGAGGTCTTGAATAGCAATTCGGCGATGTCCTTCACCGACCAGCTACCGCTCGCCATGCAAGGCAATGCGCAGATCGCCAACACCAGCCTGCGCTCTTTGAGCAAGGGGAATGTCGATTCCCGGCAAAGCAAAATCATCGCGCAGATGTATAGCAAGACCGGACTGGGGCAACAAGTCAGCGAAGGCTTTGCGGTGCGCGAAGAGGTGGTGCGTGAGATGCAGGACGAAATGAATGTCGCCAACCGCAATGCAATTTCGACCAAGGGTTTTGAACAGGAAGCACGTCGCATCGCCAAACTCATGCGCGATAAATATGCGCTGGGCTTTGTCGATGTCGGCGGCTGGGATACCCATGTCAATCAGGGCGGCGCCAGCGGTGCCCTGGCAACCAAATTCGATGAATTAGGCCGTGGCCTGATCGCCTATCAACAGGAAATGGGCGATACCTGGCGCAATACGACGGTGGTCGTGATTAGTGAATTCGGCCGTACTTTCCGTGAGAACGGCAAGCGCGGTACCGATCATGGGCATGGCAGCGTGTATTGGGTTCTTGGTGGCGGCATTAAAGGCGGGCAAGTGGCCGGAGAGCAGGTCAGACTGGAGGCATCCAAGTTATTCCAGAACCGCGACTACCCGGTTCTGAACGAATATCGCGCTGTTCTTGGCGGCTTATTTGCGGGTATCTACGGCTTGAGCGCGAAGCAACTGGACCAGGTATTTGCCGGAGTGAGCTCACGCGATCTCGGATTGATCTGAGATCGCCGGGCCAGGTGCCATTTGCGCAATCGGCAGTTCAATATAAAAACAGGTTCCCGCCATGCTGTTGCTCGGATGACAGCCGATCTCGCCGTACATTTGCTGCATGATAGCCTGTGAGATTGCCAGTCCCAAGCCGGTGCCGCCTTTGGCGCGGCTATCAGACGCATCCGCCTGGGAAAATTTCTGGAAAATCTTTTGCTGAAAATGCACAGGAATACCGCTGCCCTGATCAATCACCTCCACCCGCACGCGCTCTGACGATAGCTGCATCGCCAGCACCACGACATCTTCTCCTCGCGGAGAATATTTACAGGCATTCGACAAAAGATTCGCCATGACTTGCTGAAAACGCCCGGCATCCACTTTAACCATGTCCATCACCGGAGCGCCCGACAAGCGAATGCCGACGCCTAAATTAGCCGCAAATGCCTGATTCGCCTGTACTGCCGTTTTCAGCAACTCATCCAGCGGTAAAACTTCATAATGAAAATCCATTTTGCCAGCTTCAATTTTTTGACTATCCAATAAATCATTGATCAGGCGGGTCAGGCTTTCGCTATTTTTGTGGGAAATGCTAATAAGCTCCTGAATCTTCACTGGCAAATCACCTGCTGCGCCGCCAAGCACCAATCCCAAAGCGCCGCGGATCGCCGTCAGCGGCGTACGCAGCTCGTGACTCACGGTAGAAATAAACTCGCTCTTCATGCGCTCTATCTGGCGGCGCTCACTGATATCGCGCACAATCACCACGTATTTTTTCTCGCCGGAAAAATAATACTCACTGATGGATAATTCAGCCGGAAACAAGGAGCCGTCTTTACGCATCCTGACATCTTCCAGATGCACATTCCCTTGCTGAACAAATTCGGCATGGTTGGCTGCCAGGGCTAACATGTCCTGCCCGTTTGGCGGACAAAAGAGGCTGCCGCTCTTACCCGCAACTTCACTTTCTTTGTAGCCATAAATACGTCGCCAGGCCGGATTGGTTACCTCAAGATTGCCATGCTGATCGATCATGACAATACCGTCCGCAGCATTCTGGAACACTGCCTGAAAACGATCGGCGGCTTCTTTCAATTCTCTTTGTTGATGGGTCAGGTTCTGCAATAAATAGGATTGATTGCGGTTAATTATCTCGGCTTGCTGCTTAAGCTCATTGGTGGTCCTAAGATCCGCTTCCCTTCTTTTCAACAGCGCCAGCAGAAGCGAGAAAGCCATGATCACGGCAATGACGCTACCCATCGCGACAATCACAATAATGCGGCTGATGCGTCGCCAGTCGGCGAGATAAATTGCTTCGCCTATCGTAAAATTGACAATGACAGGGTATTTATCCAGTACCTGGATCGCGGCCATGCTGACGGAAGAACTATCCCCACCACGGGCCCGTTTTGCATCGGTAATGAATACCCCCGATTTTTTCTTTTGGTCGTGTACGAAGGCATAAGTGCTATCGCTTAAATTCTGCTTGCCCATCAGCTCATCACGCTCAGGCCAGCGCGCCAGAATACTGAAATCGTCCCTCAAAAGGGTAATCGTGGCCTGCCCCTTCATGTTGATTTTTTCGTAGAAACGGGAATAAAACGAGGGCGCTACCCCGATCCCTGCCACCCCGATAAATTCACCGTCGCTGCCGGTCAGCCTACGACTGATGATAAAAGTCCATTTTCCTGTCGATTTACTTAATAAAGAAGTACTGATATTGGTTTTCACACTGGGGTCATCTCGCTGCATGCGAAAATAGTCACGGTCTTCGAAGTTCAAATCCGGGCTGGGAAAACGACGCGAACTGACGATCAGGCTGCCTTTGGAGTCCAGCACAAAAATTACATCAAGTTGCTCTGACAAAGCCTGTTTTTCCGCCAGCATCTGATGCAGGTCCGCATTCCTGGAAAGCGAACGCAGATAATCTGCATCTACCGTGTAGCGATCCTGAATGCGCTCGACCACATTGTCTAGTGCAAGATAGGCCGTACCTAGCTGCTGTGCCGTGTTTTCTGCCAGCATCAGGCTGAAAGCCTCGCTTTGCTCCTGCCATTTATCTATTTCTTGTTGACGCAATGCCCAAATTGATACAGCAGCGGAAAGGACTATCGTCAGCACCAAAAGAATACCTAGTGCGGTGGCCAAACGAATCGCCTGTTTTTCCTTACTTTTCATGCATTTTCGTCCGGTTCTGTTTCCACGGCGGGTACAACGCGGGTCTATACGGGGCTATGTTTATACTATCGTACACCTGTCGATAATTTGAGACCCAATTTCATGATAAAACGCCTGTTTCTTTTTTTGCTCGTCGCCTTGATCTGCCTGACCGCGACAGTCGTCATTAAAACCGTCAGCACCGGTTCGCGTCAACTGCAAGTTACACCAGCCGCGCCATTGGCAATCGATGAAAATGCTGCGGCCCAGCGCCTGGCAACGGCTTTGCGCTTTAAAACGATCTCGCGACAAGGACAGACGGATTTGCCTGAGCCAAGCGCCGGGGAGTTTAAAAAACTGCATCAGCATATTGATCAGGCATTCCCCCTCATCCACGCCAAGCTAACACGCGAAACCGTTGGCGCAGCGAGCTTGCTGTACACCTGGCAAGGCAGCGATCCGCAAGCCTTGCCTGTCATGCTCATGGCGCATCAGGACGTGGTGCCGGTGGCACCGGATACCGAACAAAACTGGCAACAGCCGCCGTTTGACGGCGTGATCAGGGATGGCTTTATCTGGGGGCGTGGCTCGTGGGACGACAAGGGCAATTTGTTTGCCGTTCTGGAGGCCGTTGAAAAACTGCTGGCCAGCGGTTTCCAGCCGCGCCAGACGATCTACCTTGCCTTTGGTCATGATGAAGAGGTCAATGGCATCCAGGGTGCCAAAGCCATTGCGAGCCTGCTGCAAAGCAGGGCGGTGAAATTGGACTATGTGCTGGATGAAGGCATGCTGATTACCGAAGGCATTTTAAAAGGCCTGGATCAACCGGCGGCATTGATAGGCGTTGCGGAAAAAGGTTATGCCAGCTTTACCCTGAATGCGACCGCGACACCCGGTCATTCCTCGATGCCGCCGGAAAAAACCGCTATCGGCATGCTGGGCGCGGCACTCGCGCGTTTGGAAGAGCAGCAATTTCCAGCGCAAATCCGCGGCGTAGCACTCGATATGTTCGAGACCATCGCGCCGGAAATGCATGGATTAAATCGCGTCTTGCTGTCTAATCTCTGGTTATTCCGACCTGTAGTCCAGCAGCAACTGGCAAAAAGCCAGAGTGTCAATGCCACGCTGCGCACTACCACTGCGCTGACCATGGTGCATGGCGGCGACAAGGACAATGTCTTGCCTGGCACAGCCGATGCGACAGTCAATTTCCGCACCTTGCCGGGCGACACGCAAACGACCGTAGCGCAGCATATCCGGACCGTCATCGCCAATGACACGATTAAAGTCAGCGCCATGCCCGGCAATTCGGAACCATCCCCGGTGTCCCCGACGACTTCAGCGGCCTATCAAAATTTGCATAAAACTATACGCGAAGTTTTCCCCAATACCATCGTGGCGCCGGGTCTGATGCTGGGCGCGACCGACTCCAGGCACTTCTCAGTCTTGAGTCATCATATTTTTAAATTCTCGCCAGTACGGGCGAAGTCTGAAGATCTGGCGCGTTTTCATGGAACGAATGAGCGGATTTCTGTGCAGAATTATGTAGAAATGATACGTTTTTACCATCAACTATTGCTGAATTCAAGCAAGTGATTGCCGAGTGCTGATTTATATGCGATGTTTGCAGAGCAAGAAAAAATTCACTGAGAATACTCATCAAAACCAAGGAGCATGTTCAATGAAAGCACTTATTTTAGCAAGCAGCCTGATTTTGATGTCCACCAGCAGCATGGCAGCCATTACGCCCTGTGTGGATATGCAAGAAAAAGTCGAAAAAAAACTCGAAGGCAAAGGCGTCAAAAACTATAGCCTGGAAGTGGTTGACAAAGATGTGCCAACAAACAATCGGGTGGTCGGGGTCTGCGAAGGCGGCAAGAAAAAAATCATCTATACCAAAACGAAATCCGGCAAAGCGCTCAATCAGGTATAAAGCGAATATCGTAATCTGATGCCCCGTGCGATGCAGTAAAGCCGAAAACAAAACAGCGACCGAATGATTGGTCGCTGTTTTGTTTTCGGCCGTTTTTTGGCTGCGTTATTTCTTGCTGCGATACATCGCCAGACCTTTTGCCGCCTGCGCCTGAATCGCATTTCTGACCAGCGGCGTCCAGCCCAATAACCAGCCTTTCAGACCCAGCGCCTGACGCGACCATTTCCACAAATCGAAACGATCCCGGTGATTCACGATCTTACCGTCGCGAAAGGCAAAGCTGGCTTGAATATCGTTGACCACCGTGCGACCGGTTTGAGAAAACGTGTAAGTCGCCACCCAATGCGCCTGACCACGCTGGTCATCGGCGCTGACGCTGTCAAATACGACAGAAAAATTTTGCGCCTTCGACGCCAGCATGCGCCACATATCACCGGCTTCGGCTCCTTGCAGGCTTGGAAAAACCGGATCGGAGAATTCAACATCGGCAGCGTAGCAAGCCGCCATCGTCTCAGCATCCAGGCGCTGGAAGGCAGCATAAAACCGCTCTATCAACTGGGCATTCGGGTGCATACATCATCCTTTGTGAACGGCAATAACAAAGCCAGCGGCTATTTTTTAGAGGGTTTTGAACTCGCGCTGGCCGATGAAGATGCGGAGGCGCTGGCAGAGCTGGCCGATGCGCTGGCGCTGTCGTCCATCTTGGCCCGCGCCTCCATCTCTTTTTCCGGCTTGACGGTGTCGATCTTATTTTCGCGCATGTAGTCGTTCATCTCTTTCCAGCCCGAATACACCGCCGCGCGCGATGCATCCGGATTCATCGCGTAACAATCTTCAATGGCCCGCCCTGAATGGCGACAGGCGCTACCGGTAGCCCGCGCATCGGCTTCTTTTTGGGCAGCTTCTTTAGCCGGATCGGGTAAGCCAAGACGCTCACAAGCCGAGAGCAAGGTGATGGCGCAAACGCATAAGCACAAAGAGGAACGAAGTGACATCGCAGGACCGATCAAATAGGGTGATGTGTGATGGTAACAAATCCTGCGCGGCATTTCATCTTTCTGCAGTGATTTGTATCATCTAGGGGAGGAGCCCGGCGAAAAGAAGAAGGCGCACGGCGGAGCGGGCGCGGATTCGCTATGATGTGGGGTTGCTCAGTTTGGTTCGAGTATTTTATTTCACTGCTCACTGGTCGTCATGATGCTGTTACCTAAGTTCGCTCCCACATTTTCTTTTAGAAACATCGCATGTTAAGCGGCGTCCTCGCCGCACTGGGTGCGGGTCTGCTGTGGGGCCTGGTATTCATCACACCGCTCATATTGCCGGATTATCCGGGCGTGATTTTGTCGTTTGGCCGCTATGTTGCATTTGGCGTCATCGCGCTGATCCCGGCCTGGTTTGATCGCCAGCGGATTGCCCAATTACGCCGTCAGGATTGGCTGGCGGCGGGTAAGCTCGCACTGGTCGGCAATCTCATTTATTACTCGGCACTTGCCAGCGCGATACAACTGGCCGATGCGCCTTTGCCGACCATGCTGATCGGCACCCTGCCGGTGGTGATCGCGATTTGCTCGAACTGGTCGCCACTGTATCCCGGCGACAGCATCGCCTGGAACAAACTTGCACTGCCTTTATTGATTATTCTGGCCGGATTACTGTTGGTGAATGCATCTGAAATGGCGCATTTCACCAAGGATAATTCCAGCGGCCAGCGCAGCATCGCTGAGTATGTCAAAGGCGGCCTGATCGCCCTAGTTGCGGTCGCTGCCTGGACCTGGTACCCGATCATGAATAGCCGCTATATGAAGGTCTACACCCATATCAGCTCCAGCACCTGGGCAACTGCGCAAGGCCTGGCCACCCTGCCTTTGGCACTGATCGGTTATCTTGGATACGGTTTGTTTGCGCAGTTAAAGCGGGGTTCTGCGGACGCTGGCAGCGTTGTTGCGTTCCATTTCCCCTTGGGCAGCACACCGCTCAAATTCATCGTCGCGATGGCCGTACTGGGCTTGCTGGCATCCTGGCTGGGGACATTATTATGGAATCTGGCAAGTCAAAAATTGCCGACCAGTCTGGCCGGACAATTGATTGTGTTCGAGACTTTGTCCGCGCTGCTGTACGCCTTCATCCTGCGCGGCAGCCTGCCGGCGCCGCAGATCCTGATCGGCGTGGTGCTGCTTTGCGCGGGTGTGACGCTGGCGGTACGGGCGTTTCAGCCGGTACCGCATTGATTGGGGGCATTGAGCCACTTACATCTGTTGAAATAAGTGCGCATGATTGCGACTGACTTCGAGTTTTTCCGGATGATTTTTAAGCTGAACTAATTGCCGCCCGCGAAAATCGCGCGTAACTTCCGTGATGGCGTCAACCCGCACCAGCGTTGAGCGATGGATGCGCCAGAATTCGGCGGGATCGAGTTCGTCTTCGAGTTCTTTCAGGGTTTTGCGTATCAAGACTTCGGTGCTGTCGGTTTGCACCCGTGTGTATTTTTCATCGGATTGAAAAAACAAAATCTCGCGGGTGCTGATCATTCGCAAGCTGCTGCCGACACTCGCCTGTATCCAGCGCAGATACTCGCGCTTGGGCTGTTGACGCTGGCTGAGCTGGCTTAGCAATTGCATGATTTGTTCGTTCTGCGGCGTAGACTGGGCCGCAGCGCCGCTGAGTTTAAGCGGTAAGGCAATGCGCTGCCGCAGCCGTTCGCAGGTAGCCCGCAGACGATCTGGATCTACCGGCTTCAACAGATAGTCGACGGCACCTTGCTCAAACGCCTGCACCGCATATTCATCGTAGGCGGTCACGAACACAATGTGTACTTGCCCCAATAACTGCCGCGCTGCCTCGATACCGCTCTGGCCCGGCATGCGAATATCCAGGAAAATAATCTGCGGATGATGCAGCGCCGTCAGTTCAACGGCGGCGACGCCATTGCCCGCTTCCGCAATAATATTTAATTCCGGCCACACCTCATGCAAACGCGCACGCAGTTGATCGCGCATGGGCGGTTCATCATCGACAATCAGGGCACTGCTCAATTGCTCTGTTCTCATAGTATTCAGACCTGTTCAGTTGGGCGAGTACGGAACCGAAATACTCACTTGCGCGCCACCATGCGGCGGCGCCTCGATCAATAACTGTGCTTCTTTACCGTACAAGACTTTCAGTCGTTCGCGGATATTCGTCAAGCCTACACCGTCATCGGCATGCACATCAAAACCGACGCCGTTGTCTTTGACCGTGACCTGCAGATGCGTGCCCACCAGAGCGGCACTGATATCGATATGACCGCCCTCGGTTTTTGGCTCCAGCCCGTGCTTAATCGAATTCTCGACCAGGGTCTGCAACATCATGGATGGAAACGCGGCATCCGCCAGGTACACCGGCACATCCACATGCACCGTCAGGCGCTCGCGCATCCGTGCCTGCATAATGTTCAGATAGGCGCTCGACAAAGCGACCTGCTGACCTAGCCTGCCGGTATTTTTCTCACGCATTTGCGGCATCGCCGAGCGTAAATACTGGATCAGGTGGGCGTGAATTTGCGCCGCCTGCAGCGGATCGGTCTCAATCAACTGTCCGATCAACGCCAGGGTGTTGAATAAAAAATGCGGCTCTATCTGCGCCTGCAAGGCAGCCATTTGCGCCTCCATCAAGCGACGCTCCAGCGCTTCGACATTGGCTTTACTGGTGGCCTCTGCAGCTTTTAAATCGGCGCTGCGTTTACCGCCTGCCAGTACTTTAATCGCAACCGAAACCACCACAAACAACAATCCCAGCCCCGGCAATCGCAATGCCGGTGCAGCGATCAGGAACACGACAAAGGCGACTATGCCGAGCGTGCGCCACGACATCACGGCAACCCAGTCGAAGAAGCGCCACCACAATACCGTCGCCGTCTCAAAAATATCCAGAACCACGGTCAGGATGCGGTTATCTTCATTGCGATTCATGGTGCGCCGTCCTCTTTATCAGGCTCGGCAGGGCGGGGAAATTCCAGCCTGCTGCCGCGCCGACGCGCTTTGCGGATGACCAGCACACTGCACAATATGAGTACTTTGATGAGTAAAAAAACCATGAATAAAGTCAATGCCAGCGGCAAGATCGTCAGCAACAAGGCCAGGCCTATCGCCAGGGTAAGTAACTGAGGCATAGGCAGGCGAGCCATCCGGCGCAAACCCGTACGTGCCAGGTCGACGAATGCTGTCAGCAACTCGCGCAATAAAGCGGTGATCGCCTGCATCGTGGTTTGCTCAGTGTGCTGCTTATTTGATTGGCCGTTCATGATCCATATCCTTCGCTGTGGCGGCATTGTCCTGCCGATGAACGCACTATATTCAAAACGAAAATCACAATCCATCGCCATGCGACCAATGGCAGAGTAAGGGTAACCAGCAGTTATTGCATCAGATAAGCGGTGAAAAAATTGACGCGCCGGTTAGCGTATTTTTATACCATCAAAATACCGAGCCGCATGCCGGCACGCTCTGCCTGGCATACAATACGCCTATCTTCCCCAGCAAACTGCCTGCCGACAGGCGATCAGTTTACCGTGCCTATGTCTTTTTTCACATTCCGCTCTTCAGTCATTCGTCCCTTCGCCACACTGGGCTGTGCGCTTCTGTTGTGCGCCTGTTCTCCCAAATTCGACTGGCGCGAAGTGCGTGGCAGCGATGCGCCTTACAGTGTGCTGATGCCAGCCAAGCCATCGAGTCATTCGCGTAGCATGCAATTGGAAGAGGTCCGGCTGACGATGCAAATGACGGGAGCAGATGCCGAGGGCATCAGCTTCGCTGTCGGCAGCGCCAGAGTCGATGATGCGAGCAAAATCCCGGCGGTACTGGCAGCGATGAAGAGCGGCATGCTCAACAATATCCACGGCAGTATCACTAGCGAAAAAGCCGGCAGCACCATGCAGGGCAATGAGCTGGAGGCGCGCGGCAATCTGCAGAACGGCCAGCCCGTCGTGCTGGCAGCGAAATTTGTCACGCGCGGCCCCTGGGTCTATCAGGTAATTATCATGGGTCGTGAAAAAGCCGTGACACGCGATGTCATCGATACCTTCATGACTTCGTTCAAAATTAATTAAGCCTGCTGCATTTGAAAATTTTCCCGTTGCAAGGTTGCGCGCGGCCCGCGTATCCGCATTTGCGTGGCATGGGTAGCCTGGTTTTGTGGCGCAGGGTATTCTCGTAGCGTATCTGTCCGTTTTTTACAATTTGCTGCATTGCTAAATTTCCTAGTTCGGTTTTTAGGATTATGATTGAAACTAAGCCGTGGAGCTGTGATCCCATTTAAGTTATTGAATGATCAATTCCCGTTTTAGTGACCCATTGAAACAACCCAGAAGAGGAGTAGTTCATGTTAATCACTTTTAAATCCAAAGCATCAACTGAAGTCACTATGTATAAGGAACATGCACGTCGTGTCCTGGAAATGCTCGACAAAAATGTCGATCAGGGCATCATCACGCCTGCCGAAACGGCCCATGCAATTGCGCTGATTGAAGCCGCCGTTGCCGAGAGCAAGGCACATCCGGTGTCAGAAGAAGTGAAGCGTGACATTGATGCGCATCATAATGATGACCGCGATGACAATGATCATGAAAAAGTGGAAACCGTCAGTTTCTCGACCCGTGTTTATCCTTTATTAGAAATGCTGCATGCGGCTCACAAAATGCAACGCGAAGTGATGTGGGGCATCTGAGCCCATGACTTCGCATATCGATAAAACGGTCGAGTTCGACTTGCTGGCCACCGATGGCACGCCCTTGTTCGTGCGTGACTGGCCATTGCCTGCGCAAGACGACAGCGAGCCTGTGCATAGCGGGATAGTCATCATGCATGGGCTGGGCGAACACTGTGGACGATATGCGCATATCGCACGGTTTTTCAATGCACTCGGTTTTACCGTGCGTACCTATGACCATCGCGGTCACGGCAGATCCGGTGGCGCTGCCGGCGACTGTCCCGATGAACAGGCATTGTTGCGCGATGCGCGGCTGGTGATCAATGATTTCAGCAAACATCTGAATGCGCCGCCTTTATTGTTTGGTCATAGCATGGGCGGCCTGTTCGCTGCCCGTTTTGCAACCGAGGGGCTGGCACCGGTCCGCGCCCTGATCCTGTCGTCGCCGGCACTGGCAATTCCGATGTCAGGCTTTCAATCGCTTTTACTGAAAGCCGCTAGTGTGGCGATTCCCGGCGTCGGTATTCCGAATGGCTTAAAAACCAAATACCTGTCGCACGATGCGGAAGTCGTCAAAGCCTATGAAGACGATCCGCTGGTCCATGCCAAGATCAGTGCCCGCTTACTCAACAGTATGCTGGCGGCGATGGTGTATGCGCACGACCATGCGACGCATTTAAAAATCCCGGTCCTGATGCAGGTTGCGGCAGACGATCATCTGGTGGATCCCGAAGGCAGCCAGCGCTTTTTTGCCAGGCTGCCGCAAGAGACCGCCCAGGCTTTTTTCTATGAAGGTTTTTATCATGAAATCTTTAACGAGCTCGAAGCGACCAGGGTGTTTGACGACTTGCGCACCTGGCTTGAACAACAGCATTTCACGCCGGCTCAGCAACATCTGATGCCGTAATTTCCATACCGTGCCGATGTCGTTGAATCGATTTTCCCACCATTTTCCGGATGTGCATTATGTCTAGTTTCGGCATTGTCAATTTTGGTTTGTTCTGCCTGGCGGTCATGCTGCTGAATGCCACTCCCGGGCCCGATACGGCCTACATCATCGGGCGCAGCGTGGCGCAGGGACGGGCGGCGGGCCTGGTGTCGGCGCTCGGCATTTCGGTCGGTTGTTTATTTCATTCCATCGCATCGGCGTTTGGCTTGACTGCCTTGTTAGCGACGTCGGCGACCGCTTTCGGCATCGTCAAACTGGCGGGCGGCGCGTACCTGATCTATCTCGGCATCCGCATGATGCTGGCAAAATCCGCCCATCCGGCAGATGCGCCGGTACCGCAAGATATCCGTCCCTTGCAAAAAATCTTCTGGCAAGCAGTCGTGACGAATATCCTGAATCCTAAAGTCGTGCTGTTTTTCCTGTCCTTCTTCCCGCAGTTTGTGCAAGTCGATTCCGACCATAAAACCACGGCATTTTTAATTCTTGGCACGACCTTTGTATTGATGAGTACCGCCTGGAATAGCGGCACCGCCTTTCTGGCTGGTACACTAGCGCGCCGCGCCGGGCGCAACCCGCAGATCAAGGTCTGGCTGGAACGTACCGTCGGCGCCGCCTTTGTGGCATTAGGACTCAAACTGGCTTTAACCAAGAATTAATATGCTTCCACCCCCAAGAAAAACGATTACCCGCCCTGGCAGCAAGACCGCGACAACAACGCGTAAAGCTGCGCCGGCAAAAACTGTCGCGAGCCGCCCCGGCAACCTCAGGGAGAGCGAGCCGGCGCCGCAGCCGGACGCCACCTATGTCGAGATCAAGGCAGATTCCCTGGCATTTAGCCTGGTCGGCGCAGCGCAGGCCGTCGCTTATGTGCTGGAAGGAACTGCGTTGCCGCAAGCGCTGGCCAAAGTCTTTGCGCAGACCAAAGCGGTACCGCAAATACGTGGCGCGATACAGGATATTTCGTACCGGACCATGCGTCAGGTCGGCCGGGTCGATGCCTTGCTGACCGCGATGACGACCAAAGCGCCTGAGCCTGCGTTGCTGTATGGCTTGCTGTGTTGCGCCCTGACTTTGCTGGTCAAGAGCGATGCCAGCGATGAACAGGAACTGCCTTACGAAGCGTTCGTGGTGGTCGATCAGGCGGTCAATGCCGCCGCCTCAAACCCGCACATGGCGCATGCCAAAGGCATGGTCAATGCGATCCTGCGCCGTTTTTTGCGTGAGCAGGATAGCCTATTGCCAAGTGTTATGAAGCAACCAGCAGCGCTCTGGAATTATCCGCAATGGTGGGTAGATCAATGCAAAGCCGCGTATCCGGCGCAGTGGCAGGACATCCTGCGCACCGGCAATCAAGCGCCGCCGCTGACCTTGCGCGTCAATCAGCGGCTCAGCACCACTGAAGCGTATCTGGCGAGCCTGCAAAGCCAGCACATCGATGCCACACAAGTGGGCGCTCACGCAGTACGTCTGGCCAAACCCGTACCGGTCGCGCATATTCCCGGCTTTGAACAAGGCGTGGTGTCGGTGCAGGATGCGGGTGCGCAATTGGCGGCGGAATTACTGGATTTGCAGGACGGCATGCGGGTACTCGATGCCTGCGCCGCACCGGGCGGCAAGACATGTCACATCCTTGAGACGGCGAATGTGCATGTGCTGGCGCTGGATTCCGATCCGCAGCGCCTGACCCGTATTCGTGAAAATTTGTTCCGCCTGAAATTGTCTGCCGATATCAAAACCGGCGATGCGAGCCGCAGTGGCTGGTGGGATGGTCAGGCATTTGACCGGATTCTGGCTGACGTGCCTTGTACCGCCTCCGGCATCGTGCGCCGTCATCCGGATATCCGCTGGCTGCGCCGTAAAGCCGATGCGGTCCAGCTATCGGTATTGTCAGCCAGGATACTCGACAATCTCTGGACTATGCTTAAACCCGGGGGCAAGTTGCTGCTGGTCACCTGCTCGATCTGGCCTATGGAGTCGGAATTGCAGGCTGCCGCGTTTGCCCAGCGCCACAACGCAATCCGCCTGGATGCGCCGGGTCAGTTGCTACCGACAGCGTCGGATGACAACAACGATCATGACGGTTTGTTCTATGCTTTATTCCAAAAACCGGCAGTCTGATCCAAGTTCATGCGATTTCAAGGGACTTTCAAGCTATGATGCAGCAAATAGCCTCTTTAGCCCTTAGATAACCATGATCCTCGCTTCGCCTTTTCATACTCTTATGATCAGACGCTTTTGCCATCCGCTACGTAATGCGTTGCTGGTCGCGTGGTTCATCTTGTTGAGTTTGTTCGCCTTGCCATTGGCGAGTGCAGCGGAGGCGGAAGTCACCTCCGCCCGGCTGGAGAGTACGGAAGAAGGCTACCGGATCGTGACCAGCTTTGCCTTTGAATTGGGGCATGGACTGGAAGACGCGATTACCCGCGGCATCCCCATGGTATTCACCACCGAAGTCGAACTCAGCCGACCGCGCTGGTACTGGTTCGATGAAAAAACCATCCGTTCCTCGCAAACCGTCAAAATCGCCTACAACCTGTGGACCCGGCAATACACGGCAGCGATCAATGGCAGTTTGCAGCAGAATTTCAATTCTCTTGATGACGCACTGGCGCTGGTATTACGTCCGCGCCGCTGGCTGGTCGCTGAACATGGCGTGCTGACCAATGGCGCGGTGTACAACGTGGCGGTGCGCTTGCGTCTGGACCTGAATCAGCTACCCAAGCCTTTTTTAATTAACGCTCTGAATAACAGCGACTGGCGTCTGTCGTCAGACTGGAAAAGATTTACCTTCAAGGCGGAAGAGAAGTGACGCGTTTTCTCCGGTATGCCCTGATTATCGGCGGTGCTCTGATGAGCATCCTGCTATTCTTCCTGACCACGGCATCCGAAAATTCCGCCAGCTTTGAGCATTTTTACGGTTGGCTGCTGGGTGCCAACGCGGTTGTCGCCGTAGCGCTGCTGTTCTTGGTATTGACGCTGCTGTGGCGCCTGTTCAGCCGCTACCGCACCAGAGAGTTCGGCTCGCGCCTGATGACGCGTCTGGTCTTGCTGTTTGCGATGGTCGGCATCTTGCCGGGTGCGGTCATCTATGTAGTCTCGGTGCAATTCGTGTCGCGCTCGATTGAATCCTGGTTTGACGTCAAGGTCGAATCGGCGCTGGAGTCCGGCCTGACCCTGGGACATAGCGCACTCGAATTCTCGCTGGCCGACCTGCAATCCAAGGCCCAGAGCATGGCCAGCCAGCTATCCGAATCCTCGGAAACTTCATTGTCCATCAAGCTCGGTCGTTTGCGCGAACAGATGGAAGTGCAGGAAGCCACGATCGTCAACGGCAAAGGACGCCTGATCGCGACGGCCAGCGGCAATATGGGGAGTCTGGTGCCAGAACTGCCGACCCCGGCGATGATCCGGCAAGCCCGGGTATCGCGTGCCTATGCCGCCACCGAAGGCAATACCGAACCGAGCCTGCAGACCGATGAGGCAGCGGCCAAAGCCGGTGCCAGTCGCCCGGTGCTGGCGGCAGAGCCAAGGAATATCCTGCGCTCCCGCGTGGTGGTTGCGCTGCAAACCTCGGCGGGCGGTCTGTCGCTGCAAAACGAATCGGTGTATTTGCAACTAATTCATCCGGTTCCGGCGTCACTGGCAACCCATGCCGAAGCCTTGCGCAGCGCCTGGGGTGAATACCAAGTGCGCTCACTGGGTCGCGGCAGTTTGAAGACCATGTATATCTTCACGCTGACATTGACCTTGTTGCTGGCGATTTTTGCGGCGATCACCAGCGCCTTCCTGATCTCGGGCGAACTGGCGCGCCCCTTGCTGTTGCTGGCCGAAGGCACCAAGGCGGTCGCGGAGGGCAATCTCTCGCCGCGCCCTATCATCACGACCTCGGATGAGTTGGGCAGCCTGACGCAATCCTTCAACACGATGACGCGCCAGTTATTCGATGCCCGTGCCGCGGTTGAAAAAAACCGTAGCGAACTCGAAAACGCCAAAGCCTATCTGGAATCGGTACTCGCAAATATGTCGGCAGGGGTGATGGTGCTGGACCAGCATTCGCATCTGGTGACCTGCAATGAATCCGTCGAACGCATCCTGCAACGCAGTCTGGAACAAGAAATAGGCAAGCCGATAGCCGAGATCGAAGGCATGAGCGCCTTCGCGGCGGCCGTCGATAAAGCGTTTTCCGAACAGCATGCGCAATCAGCAGCGGGCGGCGAGGACCAGAATGCGCAGCACTGGCAACAGCAAATCGAGATCCCGCGCCTGCAAACCAATATGACCGAAAGCACGGCGCCGAACAATACCGAAGAGCAAGGCATTACCCTGCTGGCACGCGGCTCGCATCTGCCGGTGGCATCGGGCAATGGCTACGTCGTGGTGTTCGATGACATCAGCAGTATTATTTCGGCGCAACGCTCGATTGCCTGGGGCGAAGTCGCCCGCCGCCTCGCCCACGAAATTAAAAATCCGCTGACACCGATACAACTGTCCGCCGAGCGTCTGCAAATGAAATTACGCGACAAGCTCGGCGAAACCGATGTCGCCATCCTGAACAAGAGCACCACCACCATCGTCAATCAGGTTACCTCGATGAAACGCATGGTCGATGATTTCCGCGATTATGCCAAGACCCCGCCGGCGGTGTTAACGCCGTTGAATTTGTCCGCCCTGATTGACGAAGTCTTGCATCTGTACATCGCCGGTGACGGCCGCGACGCAATCAAACTCCGGCTCGCCAGCGACTTGCCCGCCGTCATGGGCGATGCCACCCAGCTACGCCAGGTGATCCATAATCTGCTGCAAAATGCGCAGGACGCAGTCGCCGATAACGCCAGGCCCGAGGTGCTGCCGCAAATCGATGTCGTCACGGAACTTGTGCGTTATACCAGTGCCGACAAAGGCGAGCGGGCTGCGGTCAGGCTGTCTATCGTCGATAACGGACCGGGTTTTTCCAGCAAAATTATGGCGCGCGCGTTTGAACCTTATGCCACTTCCAAACCGCGCGGCACCGGTTTAGGACTGGCAATGGTCAAAAAAATCATTGATGAACACGGCGGTAGAATCGATATTCAAAATCGTAGCGATACAAACGGTGCAAAAATATCGATTTTGCTGTTAAAGTTAGCACCGGATTCAAATGTCACTTAATTTGAGTCTAACTGTTGCCATGTTTGATGGAACCCAGCAGAGGAACACAACATGGTAATGGCAAGAATTTAATAGGGTAGATTTATGGCAAACATATTGGTCGTTGATGACGAAATGGGTATCCGGGAATTGCTCTCGGAGATTTTGGGCGATGAGGGACACGTCGTACAACTGGCAGAGAATGCACAACAGGCGCGCGAAGCCAGAGCGGCAGCACGCCCGGATCTGGTCTTGCTGGATATCTGGATGCCGGACACCGATGGCGTGACCTTGCTTAAAGAATGGCAACGCGATGGCATGCTGAGCATGCCGGTCATCATGATGTCTGGTCATGCCACAATTGATACCGCTGTTGAAGCCACCCGTATCGGCGCACTGAATTTCCTGGAAAAACCGATCGCCCTGCAAAAATTGCTGAAAGCGGTTCAGCAAGGTCTGACCAGGACACCGGAAGCCCCCCGTCCCGCCGCACCGGCGCTGCGCGTGATCACCGGCGAATCGCTGGGCAATGTACCGGCCAATATCAGCAGCAACTTCCCGTCCGGTGTCAGCACTTTTGAATCGCGCAATTTTGTCGCGCCACAAAATCCCGCGCCGGTGCCGAATAATCAATTTGCCAATCTGTCATTTGATCTGCCGCTCAGGGAAGCACGCGATGCGTTTGAGCGTATCTACTTTGAATATCACCTGCACCGTGAAGGCGGCAGCATGACACGCGTGGCGGAAAAAACCGGCCTGGAACGCACTCATCTGTATCGCAAACTCAAACAACTCGGTGTGGAATCAGTGAAATACGCCAAGCGCGGCGAATAAACCGGCGCAGACCGGACCGTCTCGGGTTTGCCACTCCACACACATGCCGCAACCAAGCTTACTGACACTGGTCAGCGGTGGCAGTTATCAGCAAAGAGAAGCCTTGATTGCGGCCTCGATCAAAACTTCCCTGGCTAATTCAGCCGCTGCCGCCAGGCAAACCCCCGCCTCCGATACCCGCATTGCCGTGATACTCGAAGGCTTACCGGGCGGCGATCCGCTGCTCAACGATCTCCCCAACCTGCTGCTACAGCGCATCGCCCCCGGCTGCATGTGCTGCATCGGTAATCTGGCGCTGCGGGTCACCCTGAATCGCTTGCTACGCCAGCAACCCGCGCAACTATTTATCGGCATTGCCAGCAGTGAACACCTGGAGCAGATTCATGCATTTTTGTCACAGGCACCGTATGCAGATTTACTGCAACTCAATCCAGACCTGCAGATTACCTGAAATAAAATTAAAGCTCACTCTGTTCACCGCCGTAATCATCAGTAACAGGCTGATTGCGCACCCATCGTATTGTGATCGCATTCATGTCAGCGCAGCAGACTTGAAATCCGGCCAATCCAGCACCATGTCCTTAACAACAGAAATCAGCGATTTCGTTTTTTGAAAGGATACACAATGAACCTCATCTATAACAGCGAGCAGTACAGCGTGGTGGAGTATGGTGCAGACACCAACCATGAGGCGCTGCGTTTTGGCGGCTATGAAATCACCGATAAATCCGTACACAAGGAATTGTTCATCGGCGGACCGCAAGTCATCAACTTCCGCAAAGACGTGCACGAGCTGATCGCCAGCGAACCCAGCATTGAGGAAATCGACGAATTTCTGGCGCAGTTCGATGACTACATGGGTCAGCGCGTCTGGTCGCATTGATTCCGTGCGGTTTATTCCTACAACATCAACCCCATCGATACGCGACATCATCTGGTATTTATGACGGCTTGAGCGAACAGTGTTATCTTGATAAAACACTATTCGCTCCTATTGTCATGTCCACCATCTCTTCCCAAGACTGGCTCAGCGCACTACAGCACTTGCCACCGGCACGGCAGGCGGTGCTGGTCACGATAGCTGCATCACGCGGCTCGACGCCGCGCGGCAAGGGCACCCGCATGCTGGTCACTGCAACCACCCAATACGGCACCATAGGCGGCGGCCATCTGGAATGGAAAGCGCTGGCCATCGCCCGCGTATGGCTGAAGGAAGCGCCTGGACAAAGCAGGTCGCCACGTCATGAGCGGCTGGCACTCGGCCCTAGTCTGGGTCAATGCTGCGGCGGCGCTCTGGAATTGCAGTTCGACCGGCTGGATCAATGGAATGACGCGGAATTCGCCCGCCATCTCAACGACTACCGGCAACAGCAAGCGGCCGTGCCGCAACTCTACCTGTTCGGTGCCGGCCATGTCGGTGCTGCCTTGGTCAAGGTATTGTCTGCCACGCCGTGCCAGATTCACTGGGTCGATGAACGCGATCATTTATTTCCGGGCGATGCCGGTGTCAATGTACTGTGCGAAGCGACTGACACACCCGAGGCGGTGATTGCGCAGGCGCCTGCCGGCAGTTATTTTTTGGTGATGACGCACCATCACGGGCTGGATTTGCGCTTGAGCGAACACATCTTGCAACGTCATGATGCAGCCTGGTTCGGCCTGATCGGTTCGCAAACCAAGCGTGCAAGTTTTGAACACCGCCTGCGTGAACGCGGATGCAGTAGCGCAGACCTACAGGAGATGGTATGCCCGATCGGCCTGACCGGCATCACGGGCAAAGAACCCGGCGTGATCGCCGTCGCCGTGGCGGCACAATTATTGCAATTATGGTCGGATCACCTGCCAGCTAAATTAAGCAGCGCAGCCACCTCAACAACCGCTATCAGCCAAGAGTGCCCATGATGACCAACGACTTACACGATTTCATTCGCGGCTTGCCAAAAGCCGAACTCCATCTGCATATCGAAGGCTCGCTGGAGCCCGAACTGATGTTCGCACTGGCGCAGCGCAATGCCGTCAAATTGCCGTATGCCTCGGTAGAAGAAGTGCGGGCCGCGTATAACTTCAGCGACCTGCAATCGTTTTTGGATTTGTATTATGCCGGTGCGGCCGTGCTGCAGACCGAGCAGGATTTTTATGAACTGACCATGGCCTATATCGAGCGGGCGCTGGCGGACAATGTGCGCCATGTCGAATTGTTTTTCGATCCGCAAACCCATACTGCGCGCGGCATCCGCACTGAGATCGTATTCGCCGGGATTGCCCGCGCCTTGCGCGAAGCCAGGGCGGCACACGATTTTTCCGGCAGCATGATCTTGTGTTTCTTGCGCCATCTGAGCGAAGAAGATGCCTTTGCCGCGCTGGCAGCGGCACTCCCCCTGCGCGACCAGTATGCTGATCTGTGGAATGGCATAGGACTCGATTCCGCCGAGGTCGGCAATCCGCCGGAAAAATTTGCCGGCGTCTTTCAACAATGCCAGGAGCTGGGTTTCCGCCTGGTCGCCCATGCCGGCGAAGAAGGGCCGCCAGCGTATATTCACAGCGCGCTGGAGGTACTGCAAATCGAGCGCATCGATCACGGCGTGCGCGCTGAAGAAGACCCGGCATTGATGCAAAAACTTGTGCAAACCCAAATGCCGCTGACGGTCTGTCCGCTCTCGAATCTGAAGCTGTGCGTGGTCACGGATTTACGCCAGCATAATCTGGCGCGCATGCTGCGTGCCGGTCTGTGCGTGACGATCAATTCCGACGACCCGGCATATTTCGGCGGTTACATGACGACCAATTTCATCGCCACTGCCGACGCACTGGCGTTGACCCGTGAAGAATTGATCCAACTGGCGAAGAACAGTTTTTGTGCCTCGTTTGCCGCAGCAGAGCAGAAGCAGCAATGGCTGGACGAACTGGATGCGTATGTCCAGGCACATTGAATCGCGCGATCAACCAGTTCTTACGGATAAATCAGCGTAGCCGGGACGACACCACAATACCCGCCGCAATCAAGATAAACGCCGCCGCATGAAACCATTGCGGCCAGATGCCCAGCATCAGCGCCGACAGAATCGCGGCAAACACCGGCGTCAGATTGCCGAAAAACGCTGCCAGCGTCGGCCCGACCTGCGCCACCCCCAAACCCCAGCAGCGATAAGCGATGACCGACGGGCCGATGGCGACATACAGCAAGGCCAGGACCAGCCAGGGCGTCCACTGCACGGGCGCTGCGGACAAATGCTCGATCCCCGCCGCACTGCCTGCGAACACTAAACCGCAGACCGTCTGCACCAATAAGAATTCTGCCCAGCCCCAGACCGGGCGGGCAGCGCCCTGCATCGATGCCGGCGGGCGCGCCAGCAGCCAGCTATAACCGGCCCACGCCATCACCGCCAACAGCATATACAAATCGCCCGGCACAAACTGCACCTGCGCCAATGCCGACAATTCCCCGCGCGACAGCACCAGGGCAACGCCCAGCAAAGAAAACAGTGCGCCAAGGATTTGATTGGGCCTGGGCTTTTCGCGATACAGCGCCGCACCGAGCAAGAGCATCCACACCGGCAGACTGGCCGCAATCAGCGTCACATTGAGCGGCGTCGAAGTGCGCAATGCCAGATATTGAAAAGCGTTATAACAACCGACGCCGAGCAAACCCAAGAGCAGCAAATACGGCCAGCGCAACAGCAAGTCGCGCGGACGCCGCAAGGCACGCCAACCCAGCGGCAACAGCAGCAGCAAAGCCAGGCTCCAGCGACAGGCATTCAATAACAAAGGCGGCATACTGCCGACCGCCAAACGCCCGACCACCGCATTTCCCGCCCACAGCAGCGGCGGCAAGGTCAATAACAACGCAGTGCGGGAAGTGATTTTCATGGGAAAGGAAAAAAGTATCGTGGCAGGGAACCGCCAATATGCCATACAAACCCGATGAGGGAATTCGGCAGATGCCGCGATTGCCCCTTGGAGGCTATATTATTGATACTGGTATAAGTATATTTTTATACCGCTTATAAATAATATGTATCAGGAATATTTAATGGCTATTTATGGGGAGTATATAAATAATCCTCTTTGCGAAAGTAGCCTATCTGCCCAAAATCAACCCATCCTGAGCAGCATCGCTTAGCGGATTAGAGTGCACAAACTATCCGCAGCCCGCCGCTCTTGTGTATTCTTGCCGCACACACAATCATCTCTGAGCGATACGATGCCAAACCAACACTACCCCAACTTGCTCGCCCCGCTGGATCTCGGCTTCACCACGCTGCGTAACCGCACCATCATGGGGTCGATGCATACGGGACTGGAAGATCGTTTCTACAACTACCACAAGCTGGCGGAATATTTTCGCGAAAGAGCGCGTGGCGGTGCCGGCCTGATCGTAACCGGCGGCATTTCGCCGAACCGGCGCGGCTGGCTGCTGCCGTTTGGCGGCACCATGAACAGCCTGGGCGATATCTGGAACCATAAAAAAGTCACCCGCGCCGTACATGAGGAAGGCGGCAAGATCGTCATGCAAATCCTGCACTCGGGTCGCTACGGCTACCAGCCTTTCGTGGTGTCAGCCTCGGCCAAAAAATCGCCGATCTCGATGTTCAAACCGAAAGCGCTGAGCGAAAGCGGCATCGAAAGCACCATACGCTCGTATGTCCGCTGCGCCAGGCTGGCGCAAAAATCCGGCTATGACGGCGTTGAAATCATGGGCAGCGAAGGCTATCTGCTGAACCAATTCCTGTGCGCCCGCACCAACCTGCGCCAGGATCGCTGGGGCGGCAGCATAGCGAACCGCATGCGCCTGCCGGTCGAGATCGTGCGCCGGGTGCGTGCTGCCGTCGGCAAGAATTTCATCATCATGTATCGCCATTCGATACTCGATCTGGTCGAAGGCGGCAATAGCTGGCAAGAAGTGATTGAAGTCGCCCAGGCTTTACAACAAGCCGGCGTCACGATACTCAACACCGGCATCGGCTGGCATGAGGCACGGGTACCGACCATCGTGACCTCGGTGCCGCGTGCGGCTTTTGCCAGCGTCGCAGGCCGCCTGAAAAAAGCCGTGTCGATTCCGGTCGTCGCCTCGAACCGCATCAATATGCCGGACCAGGGTGAAGCGATTATTGCGCGTGGCGATGCCGACATGGTGTCGATGGCACGACCGTTTCTGGCCGACCCGGAATTCGTCAACAAAGCCGCCGCCGGGCGCGCCGATGAAATCAACACCTGCATCGCCTGCAACCAGGCCTGCCTCGACCACACCTTCTCAAATAAGCGCGCCTCCTGCCTGGTCAACCCGCGCGCCGGACATGAGACCGAATTGCGCTATCTCAAAACCACCAGACGCAAACGGGTCGCGGTGATCGGCGCCGGCCCCGCAGGTTTGTCCGCCTCCACCGTCGCCGCAGAATGCGGCCACGACGTGACCCTGTTCGACAGCAGTGACAGCATCGGCGGCCAATTTAAAATCGCCATGCAGGTACCGGGCAAAGAAGAATTCGCCGAAACCCTGCGCTACTTCGGCAAGAAACTGGCATCGACCGGCGTCAAACTCGCATTGAATCAACGCGTCAATCGCGAGCAATTGCTGGCTCAAGGCTTCGACGACATCATCGTCGCCACCGGCATCGTACCGCGCACCCCCAAATTAGAAGGCGTGAATCATCCGAAAGTCCTGTCCTACCTCGACGTCTTGCTGCACAAAAAACCGGTAGGCAAACGCGTCGCCATCATCGGCGCAGGCGGCATCGGCTTCGACGTCGGAGAATACCTGCTGCACGATCCGGCGGTCGCATTACCGGTGCCGCTCACGCACTGGTTCACCGAATGGGGCGTCGATCCGCAAGCGCAAAACAACGGCGGCCTGATCACCCCGGAACCGGCACATCCGTATCGCCAGATTTATCTGCTACAACGCAAAGTCAGCAAAGTAGGCGCCGGTTTAGGCAAGACTTCCGGCTGGGTGCATCGCGCAACTTTGCAACGCAACGGTGTAGAAATGCTGGCGGGCGTTGAATATGTCAAAGTCGACGATCAGGGCTTGCATATCACGGTCGGCGGCGCAGCCCGCTTGCTCGAAGTCGACCATGTGATCCTATGCGCGGGCCAGGAATCATTGACAGAACTGATGCCGGAAAACCTCGCAGAACACGGACCGCGTTTTCATAAAATCGGCGGCGCGGCACTGGCGTCGGAACTGGATGCGAAGCGGGCGATTAAAGAAGGGGCTGAGTTGGCGGCGAGCTTGTGATTATTGTCTGTCTTTTCTAATGTTTCGGCCCTTAATCCGTGTAAATTGAAAGTCTCTGAAAATTGAAAAACATAATTTTTCCTAAATGGAAACCTATACCTGTTGGTTCTCATTGTTGTGCTAATTTCATTAGCTCGATTTTTTTGTTTGTTTTTATTTTATTTCTCGGCGTCGGTTTGAATGCTCGAGCAGATGATACCGCCCCTGACGCTAACGCTTTGCATAATGTGTGGATTTACATCGAACATAACGACTGCAAGGGGGCGGTCAAAGTCTTAAATGAGGGAATTGCAAATAAACATAAAGACATTCTCTTAATGGCAGGCACGATGTATGAGGAGGGAATATGTTTAAAGAAAAATTGGGCGCAAGCATCATTACTGTATCAGAGCGCGCTTAGCGCTGGAAATAAATCGGGGTTAGCGCGACTCGTTTCAGGATACGCAGTTGCAGGCAGAGAACCAGCAACTTCTATTTGGTGGGCTGCGCAGAGTGACAAATACTTTTTCCCAGAATGTAAACCTAAAGCAGATCCAATAACGGAAACTGATAAATTTATTGCTGAAATGAATACATGGTCAAAAGAGACTCTGGAAGCATGCGCTTATACTCTAGGTGTCGCATTTACCATTTTAGGTGAACTTGATTTTCCTACCGATGCCTCGTTTTATGGAATTGCAGGAGATCTACTGATGACTTTTATGCCTTCAAAAGGCAGCGTTAATTGGGAAAAGGGCGAAGAAAGAGACATGGGTTTTAAAGGTGTAGTCTCGGGCAATGCTGTAAGAAATAAAAAAAGCAGTTCAGTTAAAGATAGCTTGATTACAAACGCCTACGCCATTAGTGACAGGGCGCTAAAACGTTACACTCAACCTCTCAATATCAATCCAGCATGGCAATATCAATTGACATATAAGTTTATTATTAAATAGTTTCCGTCATCACCTCCCGCGAAGCATCCGCCACAATCCGCCGCAGCCACTGCACCTCAGTCGCCGCATGCGAACGCTCATGCCAGAGCATGAAGAAACGCATCTTCGGCATCGCAACCGGCATAGGCAATACCGCAATCGGATATTGCCCGACAAAATGCATGGCAAAGCTGCGGCTCGTGGTGAAAATCAAATCGGTGCGCGCCAATACATCCGGCACCATGCCGAAATACGGGATCGTCATTTGAATATTGCGCTTCAGTCCCTGCTCGGCCAGCGCGCTGTCGATGATGCTGCGGTGGCCCATCATGTAAGGCGTCGGCGCCAGGTGCGGCATCTCTAAATAGTATTTGAGCGAGAGTCCTTTTTTCACAATCGGATGTTTGTGATTGACCATGCAGACCAGCTCGTCTTCAAACAAATGGGCGAGATGCAGATGCGGCGGCTGCTCCGGCCAGTTGCCGATCACGCAGTCCAATTCACCCGTTTCCAGTGCCGACGCATAATCGAATCCGGCGTTCAGGGAATGGATCACCAGCCCCGCATGCGGGGCCTGCTCACGGATTTTTTCCATGATCATGGGAATCAGCAGGACGCTCAGATAATCCGGTGCGCCGAGATGAAACACCCTTTGCGTTTGCGCCGGTACAAAACTCGGCGCCGGATGCGCGATGCTTTCCAGCACGCTCAGGCCCTGCTTTGCCAGCAGCAATAATTCTTCGCCGCGTTCGGTCGCCGTCATGCCGTTTTTGCCGCGTACCAGGATCGCATCGCCGGTGATCTCGCGCAGCCGCTTGAGCATATTGCTGATCGCCGGCTGTGACTGCCCCAGTTTCATCGCGGTGCGGGTGACGCTACGCTCGGTCAGCAGGGTATGCAAGACGCGCAATAAATTAGTGTCGAGATGATCGCTGGGACGGTGACTCATGATGGGATCAATGGAAAACTTTTAATAGGCTGGTGCGACAGCGCCATCGACAAAAACCAATAACTCACCCGGGGCGAACTGCGTCCAGACTTCATTATTGGTGAGCGGCTCGGTGACGATCACGGCAACCCGGTCTTGCGGTGTGGTGACCTCGGAAAAATCCACCGCGACTTCTTCATCCGCCAGGCTGGCGGTGGCAAACGGGTATTTTCTGACGATGTAATGCAACTTGGTCGAGCAATGCACGAACAGCGCTTCGCCATTCGACAGCATCATATTGAAGGTGCCGTAGCGGGCGATTTCGGTGGTAATCAGGCGCAGGAAATTGGTCAGCTCCGCCATCGACGGCAGGGTAGCGCCAAACTGGCGGCGCATCTCTTGCAGCACATAGCAAAACGCCTGTTCGCTGTCGGTACTGCCTACCGGGCGATAGGCGCTGTCGAGTTTTGGCGCAAAATCTTTCAGGTCGCCGTTATGCGCAAACACCCAATAACGTCCCCAGCATTCGCGCACAAACGGATGGCAATTCTCCAGCGTGACCTGACCTTGGGTGGCCTTGCGGATATGCGCAATGACGTTTTTTGACTTGATCGGATAACGCTTGATCAGCTCGGCAATCGGCGACGCGACTGCGGCCTGGTGATCGACAAAATGGCGCACGCCATTGCCTTCAAAAAAAGCGATGCCCCAGCCGTCCTTGTGTTCATCGGTGCGGCCGCCGCGTGTGGCAAAGCCCGTGAAGCTGAACACGATATCGGTCGGGGTATTGCAATTCATTCCTAATAGTTGACACATAGTCGGGCACACAGTTGGGCGCAATGCGGCTTTGCATAATGTTCAAGCTTAGCACCATTGCGGCGTGCCGACTACGTCGGTGCGACTGAGCAACGCCTGGCGCCCTTTACCACTCGCGGATGGTGGTATTGCTGTACGCCGCATCATTACGTATTTCACTTTCAATAAATGGCAGTTTCAGCCAGTTCTTGGCTGCGTAACGATCGGTGTAATTGCCGGAGCGGATAGATGCCGCATCATCCGACAGCGAGAAGGTCAGGAAGGTATGCGCCTCGACCCCGCTGCCGGTGAAAGACACGATTTGCATATAGCTATTGCCGTTCGGGTTGCCATCCATGCTGTAACCGCCCTGATCCAGGCGATTTTCTGAGCAGGCGACGGTGAAGTAGCCGGCATTTTCACAGCCGCCAAATAAACCTATCTTGCGTTGATGGCGCGTCACAAACAGCGTGTCGCCGCGCAATGCATTCATGGTGTAGCCGCTGTTCTGTACCCGCAATACAGCGGCACCCAAGGCTTGCTGCAGGGTCAGTGCGTTCGCAGGATTGATGTCGCGCGGCGTGTGAAGCGGATCAGCCGGATTGAACTGGACTTGGTAGAGCTGCGTAGCTGGCAGCAACGAGGCACGACGCCAGAACTCGTCCCAGACGTGGGCGCCGCGTGCGTTCGGGTTGCCGCTATTGTCCCAGACCGCCAGCGCCGCACAGGCACTGCTCAGATTGACCGAGGTCGCCGGCAGGCTCACGCCGGTTTCCGGGTCGCCGGTAATCGTGACGCTGGCACTCGCACAGATCAAAGGCAAGACCTGGGTCTTGAATAATTCAGCCGTCAGCACGCGACTGTTCAACACCATTTGTTTGACGATATCGACGCTGGCTTTAGTCCCTGCATAGCCATCCGTTCCGTCGAGCCGGCCTTGCGCCATGCTGTGGCCGAGGCGGGTGCGCATGCTCAGCGCTTCTGTTCCGGCGCTGCCGATGATGTCGGCAAATCCGGTTAACAGCGCTTTAGGGTTGCTGCTCCAGTAGCTGTCATTCATGTTCGCGACATAGTCGCTGCGCAACAGACTTGGCAATCGGGCCACCCCGAATGCGCCTCGCTGTGCGGAGTCGCTATCGGTGCTCCAATCGCAGGCACTGCGGGCGCCGTCGAGAAAGGGGACGCGCGGCAAATACGCCGCCAGCGCCTGTCCGGTCGGCGTGGTGCAGCTTGCGGCCTGGGCGTTGGTCACGTTCGGCACCGCTCCCATGTCGGCATACCATGCCTGGCCTGAGGCGCGACCGATCGCTGCGGTATTCACCCAGGGGGTGGCGAGTTCTTCCTTTTGGATGCGGATAAATTCATCCAGCGATTGGGCCTGGTTCCAGCGCATCCAGTTGCGGAAGCTATGATAGTTGGTCGCATTGATATCGCGGATCGCAAAGGCTGTGGCGGTATTCCAGCTCAGTGCCGGATTCAGCAAACCCAGATTCAGCAGCGGGCCGTATTCAGAACGATATAAAGTGCGCTTCGCCACGCCAAGACGGCCATCGGCTTGCCGGACGCTGACCGCGATAGTATTGGCTGTCATGCGCACTTTTTTGCCGTCCTTGACATAACTCGTGGTGTCGCCGTTGGCTAGCGTCAATTCAACTATACCGAAGCGGCGTGCAGTCGAAACCGTATGCGTCCAGGCGACATTCTCGTTAAAGCCGATCAGGATCACCGGCACGCCGAGAAAGGAGGCGCCGCTGACATTCAGCTGACCCGGGATCGTCAATTGGGCCTGATAAAAACGATCGCCGCCGCGCCAGTACCAGTGCGGATTACCGAACAATAAAGGACTGGCGGTCGTGGTCGCCGCGCTGCCGTAGGCAATCATATTGCTGCCTATGCCCTGGCTACCGCCGACCTGCATTTGCGGCGCGCTGGTTTGGGCTGGATCGAATGGCAAGGCTGCGACAGTTTTACTGGCTGCATCGGGCGGTACGGCGCTGGCGATGCCGTTCACAAAATTGCTATAACCGCCCGCCAGATTGGCCGCATACATGCGCCGGTACACATCGGCGGGCCGTATCGGCTGCACCCAGTCGGCATAACGACAGGCGCTATGGGCGGTATTGCTGCTTGCCCTCAGCGTGCGCAGATAGCGGTTATAGCCGGCGGCAAAACCCCGTACCAGACTGCGCAGCTCTTGCGTTTGCGCCGCGACCATGCGGCTCAAGGCGTCGCTGCTGATAACTTGTTTATGGAAAAAATCCGAATCCAGATTGCGTGCCGGCTCCAGCGTGGATGCCGCAACCGGGAGCGCATCGGCCCCCAGGTATCTGGAGCGTTCGCCGCGATAAGTCAGGAACGCATCGGCCATGGTGCAGAGATTGTCTTCGGCCTGCGCATAACCATAGCCATAGCCAAGATCGCCCCAATTCGCGGCCTTGATATGCGGCACGCCAAGACTGGTACGACGAATATCGGCCTGATAATTGCGAGAGCTCATGGCATCGAGATCATCGTCGATCACGCCCTGCGCCATCAGCGGCGGTGCCAACGATATCAGGCACAGCACGGGCATCATGGTTAATCCCAACTTCATCCGGCGTAAGCTCATCTTGACTCCTTGGTGGTAGCGTGAAGAAACGGCACAAAACAGCGGATCGCATGAAACAGCCATCCGCCATTTCGTAGAGTTGAAATTATTGAAACATATTATTAACAAGTAATATGTTTTATGCAATTGATAATTATTGACTTGCTGAATGGAAATAATGCATAGAAAAATCTATCCGCAATATGGGCGCGTCTTCCCGGGCAAAAATGCCTGGAAAGGCGCTCCAGTATTGCGGATAGCTTTTTAAAATGAGGATATGGAACCGGTTAATCGCTACGACCTGGACTCAACATAAGTAAAGAGCGTGCGATTTATTTGCCGATACAAAAGCGCGAAAAAATCACACCGAGTAAATCATCGGATGTGAACTCACCCGTAATGCTGTTCAGGCGATCTTGGGTCAGTCGCAGCTCTTCGGCAAACAGATCGAGCGACTGATCGTTTTGCGCAGCATAGTCGGCGGCATTTTGCAGATGCTCATGTGCATGTTTCAACGCAATCAGATGGCGTTCGCGCGCGAGGTACAGCGATTCACCGGTCTGTTGCCAGCCGGCGATGCGCAGCAGTTCTTTGCGCAGCAAATCAATCCCGAGATGATCCTGTGCCGACAGGTACACATGGGTCGCATCGTCCATCTCATCGACGCTAGGATGATGACCGGACAAATCAATCTTGTTCCAGATACGGATCACCGGCACATCGTCGGGAAAGCGTGCGACGATGCCTTCGTCGGCGCGGGTCGGGCCGCGACTTGCATCGAGCAAGTGCAAGATCACATCGGCCTTATTTACCTCGGCCCAGGTGCGCTCAATGCCGATACGCTCTACCGTATCAATCGTGCTGCGATGTTCGTCGGGATGCAATTCATCGTCATCGTGACGGATACCGGCCGTGTCGATAATATTCAGCGGAATACCTTCGATATGTATGGTCTCGGTCACCTTGTCGCGGGTGGTACCGGCGATCGCCGTGACGATGGCAACATCGTCGCCGGCCAGCGCATTCAACAACGAGGATTTGCCGACATTCGGCTGGCCGGCCAACACCACGTTCAGACCGGCGCGCAACAAGGCGCCTTGCGCCGCTTGCTGGAACACCGCCTGCAGCGCCGCTTGTATGGCGCTGAGCTGGCCACGCGCATCGGACTTTTCCAGAAAGTCGATTTCCTCTTCCGGAAAATCCAGGGTCGCTTCGACCAGCATGCGCAAGTGGACGACTTTCTCAACCAGGGCATGAATGACTTTGGAAAACACGCCGGACAAGGATTGTGAAGCGGATTTTGCAGCGGCTTCGGTCGATGCCTCGATCAAATCCGATACCGCTTCTGCCTGCGCCAGATCGAGCTTGTCGTTCAGGAATGCGCGCTGGGTAAACTCGCCGGGCTGCGCCAGCCGCAGGCCCGCTGCCTGACCTGCTTCCAGGCAACGGGTCAGCAACATCTGCATGACGACCGGACCGCCATGTCCCTGCAACTCCAGCACATCCTCGCCGGTGTAGGAATGCGGTCCTTTGAAGTAAATCACGATGCCCTGATCGATCACGCTGCCATCGGCTTGCGTAAACGGCAGATAAGTCGCGTGGCGCGGCGTGAGCGGCTTGGCCTTCAGCACCCCGGCAAACAAGGCGTCGATAATCGGCGTTAAATCCTTGCCGGAAATACGCACCACGCCGATACCGCCGCGTCCGGGGGCGGTAGCAATCGCGGTGATCGGCGTGCTGTCGTAGCTGCTAAGCGATGTACTGTGTTGGTTCATGTTGAAATTCTAACCCTGCACGCAAATGGCGCAGAAAAATTGTCAGGCTTGTGACGCAAATGCCACATAAAGAACGTGAGCTGGCGGCGTCGAAAAAAAAGCCCATGATCGGCATGGGCTTTTTAAACTCTGGCTTGCTGCGTATTGTTGTTTATCTCGCTGCTGACATTTACTTCGCCGCCGCTACCTTGTGCTCCGGCGGGATCAGCTTATTGTTGATCACCCATTGCTGCGCGATCGACAAGATGTTATTCACAACCCAGTACAGCACCAGACCCGATGGGAAAAAGAAGAACATCACCGAGAACATCAAAGGCATGAACATCATCATCTTGGCTTGCATAGGATCGGCAGGTGCCGGATTCAGTTTCGCCGTGATGAACATCGAAATCGCATAGATCACCGGCAAGATGAACCAAGGGTCAGGCGAAGTCAGATCGGTAATCCATCCCATCCACGGCGCACCGCGCATCTCTACGCTGGCTTGCAAAACCCAGTACAGGGACAAGAAAATCGGCATCTGGATCAGCACAGGGAAGCAACCGCCGAGCGGATTGATCTTCTCGGTTTTATACAATTCCATCATGGCCTGGTTCATTTTTTGCGGATCGTTTTTAAAGCGTTCGCGCACGGCCGTCATCTTCGGCGTGACCACTTTCATCTTCGCCATGCTGCGATAACCCGCAGCAGACAAGGGGAACAAAGCGAGTTTGATGGTGAGCGTGAACACGATGATGGTCCAACCCCAGTTGCCCAGGAGCTTGTGGATCAGCTCCATCAAGGCAAACATCGGCTTAGCGATAATCGCGAAGTACCAGTAGTCTTTAACCAGGTCCAGGCCGGGCGCAATTTTTTCCAGCTTGTTTGATTCTTGCGGACCTGAATACAGGCGGGCGTTCAGACTGCTGGTCGCGCCAGGGGCAATGCTGCCCAGCGGCAGGATGTTGCCGACCGCGTACAAATTGGTATCGACTTTTTTGGTGAAAATTTCACGTGGCGTTTTGTCTTGCGGAATGAAGGCCGAGACGAAGAAATGTTGGATCACGGAGACCCAGCCATTGTCCGATTTGGTCGCGTGGCTATCCGAACCTTTTTCGATTTTTTCGAAATCGAGCTTCTGGAAATGCGCATCATCGGTGTACACCGCTGGCGCATAGAACTCGGTCGAGCCGCTCAGCATGCCGCCGCCCTGCGGCTTGGTGCCGTCATGGATCAGTTGCAGATACAGCGAAGGGTTAATCGGTGCGCCGGTGTTGTTGGTCACGTCATGTTTGACATCAATCACGTAATCACCTTTTTTGAAGGTGTAGGTCTTGGTCAGTTTGACGCCGTTTAATTCGGACTCCAGCACCAGTTGCACCTGGTTGCCGCCATCCAGGTTGCGCGGACCCGGCTTCGCCACGAAATTCGTTTTGTGGTTAGGAAATGCGCCGCCGAGCAAACCGGTTTGCGCCAGATAGGTACGTTGCGCGCTTTCGGTGAACAAGACGATATTTTGCGTCGCCACCGGGACTTCTTTTTTACCGGTTAATTCCAGGAAGGCGTCATACCAATGCTCGCGATGCACGGTTTCTTTGTATTGCAGGAGTTCCAGGCGTTTCAGCTCACCGCCCTGGCTATCGATGTCAGCCTTGAACACATCGGTAGTCACGGTAATGACTTCACGCTTGGCTGCGGCATCCGGCGTGGCGCCTGCCACGGCAGCGCTGGCAGTGGCAACCACGGGACTAGATGCGCTGGCAGCAGACGTTGCCGCACTGGCGCTGGCGTTCTTGCTCTGTTGCGTTGCTGGCGTAGGGAATAAAAATGATTGTTTGCCGTTATGACGCATCCAGTTGTCCCACAGGATCAACAGCGACATCGAAAAAACAACCCACAGGACGGTACGTTTGATATCCATATTGTGTTTAACAGAGAGATTTAAAAGAAGAACCGGAACGTTTTGGCCAGCGCAGCAAACTGCGACCGTAAGCGGAACGTCCGTCGGATGTGGGGATGAATCTGTATTTTTCAGATTTTTCTGAAACTTGCGGCGTTTTTTGTGGCACCGGGTCCACACCACCCGGATGCCAGGGGTGACATTTACACAGGCGCCGGCCGGCCAGCGCACAGCCTTTGACCGCACCGTGTGCGCGGATCGCCTCCGCCGCGTACTCTGAGCAACTAGGATAAAAGCGGCAATTTTGTCCCAGCATGGGGCTGATGGCGACTTTATACACGCGCAGCAAAAGCAGCAAAATAGATTGCACGGGATTGATCATGATGCCGACTGCTTTATGACGGACTGGGCAGACGGAGCTGCCGATTGCACCGCAGTCAGTTGCTGCGAAGCAAACAGGCGCACAATTTCAGCCCGCAACTCTTGCTTGAGGCGGCTCGTGGTGGCGGGGCCAGACTTGCTATTGACCGGCTTGGATAAGCGCACGATGCAATCGACACTGATCAGCGAGGAACAACGAAAAATTTCTCTGGTGACACGTTTGATGGTATTGCGCGTCACTGCACGCGGCGCAAAACGCTTGGCTGCGACCACACCCAATCTGGCATTCGGCAGATCGTTGGGTCTTGCATACAATACAAAGTGCGCAGTTCTTTGCACCGGGCGCAAACGAAAAACGGATGAAAATTCATCCGTTTTAACGATGCGCCGAGCGCGTGCAAAATCATCGCTTGCATTGTTTGATGTCATTGCATTGAGCATAATAGAGTCATGCCAATTCATGCCACCAACCAACGCTGCCGCTGATTATGGCTTGATGGATCAAGCTGCCAAACGCTTGCGGCCTTTGGCACGACGTGCGTTCAATACAGCGCGGCCGCCACGGGTTGCCATGCGTGCGCGGAAACCGTGAGTGCGCTTGCGGCGAACGACGGAAGGTTGGTAAGTACGTTTCATGTTGGTCTCGCTATTTGAGCAAATAAAAAATCGGAATTACGGGTAAAGGCTTAAGTTAATTCCTACGTCAGGCTTTTCACCTTTACTGCCCCAAAACCGCTGCTCATGGGCGTTGCATGTTGTTATAACAGTACAACACAACACAACATCCAATAAAAGAGGGTAGGGAACCCTGAATTAGACACCATTTTTGACTTACGTGTCAATCACTTAGCACATTTTTTCATCATGTCATGGTGGCTACTCAAGGCAAAATTCGGAGGATTGCACAAAATTGTTCCGGCAAAACGCGTCGGCCCAGACTGTACAAATCCCGTACGGCGAGGAGATGTCGGAGCGCCGGTGCGGTTTTACGCCGGTCACATAAATTTCGTGATCAGCCTGTGGATAACTCCGGCTGGCAAGGGTAGAATAGCGGATTAGTGTGACATGACTGATTTGCTCTAGTGGCAACATTTTAAATGGCGTACTAGGCGTTGTTGATTCACCTTACCAGTATAAGTAGCTCAAGCGTCTCGCTAGCGAGCGCGCTGGTGAAGGTGAAACTTGTTGTCATTCCAGTCCGCATAGCAGTCTCACATCAGCATCAACCTAAGTGAATACATGGAAAATTTCTGGCAAGCCTGCTCGTCCCAATTAGAGCAGGAGTTAACGCCGCAGCAGTATAGCGCCTGGATCAAACCGCTGGCCCCGCTCGATTATGAAGACGGCCGGCTACGTATTGCCGCGCCCAATCGTTTTAAACTGGATTGGGTCAAAACCCAGTTCGCCAGCCGCATCACCGAACTCGCAGCACAGTTCTGGGACGAAACCATCGACGTGCAGTTCGTGCTTGACCCGCGCATCAACAAAAAAACTGCACCCGCAGCAGCGGGCAATACTTCCACCTCGATCAGCAATGGATCGCGTGAGCATCTGCATCACGACGACCTACCGCAGCACATGCCGGAACCCGCGGCGGAGCCAACGCCGCGCCGCGATCAGAGCCGTATCAATGTCGAGCTGACCTTCGATAGTTTTGTGACCGGCAAGGCGAATCAACTGGCCCGCGCCGCCGCGATCCAGGTCGCGAACAATCCCGGCGTATCCTACAACCCGCTGTTCTTATATGGTGGTGTCGGCCTGGGTAAAACGCATTTGATCCACGCGATCGGCAACCAGATTCTGGTCGATAACCCGAACGCGCGGATTCGCTACATCCACGCCGAGCAATATGTGCGCGACGTAGTGACCGCTTACCAGCGCAAGGGCTTCGACGAATTTAAACGCTATTACCATTCGCTCGATCTGTTGCTGATCGATGATATTCAATTCTTTGGCGGCAAGAGCCGTACCCAGGAAGAATTCTTCTATGCGTTTGAAGCCCTGATCGCCGCCAAGAAGCAGATCATCATCACCAGCGATACCTATCCGAAAGAAATCACCGGCATGGACGACCGCCTGATTTCGCGTTTCGATTCCGGCCTGACGGTCGCGATCGAACCGCCGGAACTCGAAATGCGGGTCGCGATCCTGCTGAAAAAAGCCCATTCCGAAGGCGTGCATTTTTCCGACGACGTGGCCTTCTTCGTCGCCAAGCATCTGCGCTCGAACGTGCGCGAACTCGAAGGGGCCTTGCGCAAGATCCTGGCCTACTCGCGTTTCCACGGCAAGGAAATCACCATCGACGTGGTCAAGGAAGCGCTGAAGGATTTGCTGTCGGTGCAGAACCGCCAGATTTCGGTAGAAAACATCCAGAAGACCGTGGCCGACTTTTTCAACATCAAGGTCGCCGATATGTATTCGAAAAAACGTCCGGCGAATATCGCCAGACCGCGCCAGATCGCGATGTATCTGGCCAAGGAGCTCACGCAAAAAAGTTTGCCCGAGATCGGCGAACTGTTCGGCGGACGCGATCACACCACGGTCTTGCACGCTGTACGCAAGATCGCGGCAGATCGCGGCAAGAATCCGGAATGCAACCATGAGCTGCACGTACTGGAACAAACCCTGAAGGGTTAATTAAATACGTAGGGTGCGCCATGCGCACCGGCAAACTGCGGCACATCAGGTGCGCACGGCGCACCCTACGAAAACCGAACAGCCCGTCAATGGGCAATCGACTGAAGTAGCGCAATGAGTTGGTAGAAACGAATTAGTAAAAACTAAATTGCAGCACGCAATATTGATGCGGCTTCCAGGCCAAAAATGCTCTGGAAGCCGCATCAATACAGCGGACTGTAATTTCAGATAAAAAGCAGTAGCGATAAGAAGTTCAGCATCCTTTATTAATTACAAATTTAGCGAGGATATACACATGCAATTGGTTAAAACCCACCGGGACACCATACTCCGGCCACTGCAAATCGTGAGCGGTATTGTCGAGCGTCGGCACACATTGCCGATTCTGGCCAATATCCTCATCCGCAAAGACGGCGAAAAAGTCTCCTTCCTGTCGACCGACATCGAAGTCCAGATCACGACGCACGCCGAAATCGGCTCGGGCGGTGACGTCACGGCCACCACGGTTGCCGCCCGCAAGCTGCTCGACATCCTGCGTGCGCTGCCGGACGACAACGATGTCGTGCTCAAGCTCGACAACAAAAAAATGACGGTGCAGGCCGGCAAATCGCGCTTCTCTTTGCAAACCCTGGCGGCAGAAGAATTCCCGACCGTGGCGCAAGCCGAGCATTTCAACGCCAGCGTCAGCCTGCCGCAAAAAACCCTGAAGCACCTGTTCAACATGGTGCACTTTTCGATGGCGCAGCAGGACATCCGTTATTACCTGAACGGCCTGCTGCTGGTGGTCGACGGCAAGAACGTGATTGCGGTCGCGACCGACGGTCACCGGCTGGCGTTTTGCCAGGTCGAAGTCGAGCAGGAATTCGCGCGTCAGGAAGTCATCATCCCGCGCAAAACGATTATCGAATTGCAGCGCCTGCTGGAAGACAAAGACGATCTGGTGCAGCTCGATATCGCCAACAATCAGGTCAAGCTGAGCTTCGCCGACATCGAGCTGATCTCCAAGCTGGTCGAAGGCAAGTTCCCTGACTTCAACCGCGTGATCCCCAAGGGTTACAAAAACAATTTCACCTTGGGCCGCGAACAACTGCTGCGCTCGCTGCAACGCGCCGCGATCATGACCAGCGACAAGTTCAAAGGCGTGCGCTGCGTGGTCACACCCGGCGTCATGCAGATCATGTCCACCAACGCCGACCAGGAAGAAGCGGTCGAAGAAATCGAAATCGATTACGGCGGCGACAGCGTCGATATCGGCTTCAACGTGACCTACCTGCTCGATGTATTGAACAACCTCAAAGTCGATCAAATCAACATCGCCCTGGGTGACTCCAATTCATCGGCCTTGATCACCATCCCAGACAACACCGACTTTAAATACGTCGTGATGCCAATGCGGATTTAATTCTAAGAACCCCTGGCCCGCTTGAGGGAGGGGCAAGGGTGAGGGCGGTTGAAAAATTGAACATCCGCAAATTCCACAGACGATTTTCTATGAACCATCTGATCCAAGGTATTCAAATAATTCGATCTGCAAGCACCCTCACCCCAACCCTCGCCCGTTCGCGGGAGAGGGGGCTAAAACCACATACCAGTCAGAACAAGTAACACCCTATACAGAAGGTAACCATGTCCGAGAACACCCAAGACAACACACCAGCCGCTGCCAGTCCTGCGAATCAATCCTATGGCGCATCCTCGATCCAGATTCTGGAGGGACTGGAAGCCGTGCGTAAGCGCCCCGGCATGTATATTGGCGACACCTCGGACGGTACCGGACTGCACCACCTGGTATTTGAAGTGCTGGATAACTCGATCGATGAATCGCTGGCCGGTCACTGTACCGAGATCAACGTCACCATCCACTCCGACAATTCGATCTCGATCACCGATAACGGTCGCGGCATCCCGACCGGCATCAAGTGGGACGACAAGCACGACCCGAAACGCAGCGCGGCTGAGATCGTCATGACCGAGTTGCATGCCGGCGGCAAGTTCGACCAGAACTCGTATAAGGTTTCCGGCGGTTTGCACGGCGTCGGCGTGTCCTGCGTAAATGGCCTGTCCAAATTACTGAAGCTGACGATCCGTCGCGACGGCAAAGTCCACGCCATGGAATTCGTGCGCGGCGTACCGCAAAACCGCGAACTCGAAACCGTGGACGGCGTCGTCACCTCACCGATCAAAGTCATCGGCGACACCGACAAGCGCGGTACCGAAGTGCACTTCTGGGCCGATGAAGAAATCTTCACGCATGTCGAATTCCATTACGAAATCCTGGCCAAACGCATCCGCGAATTGTCCTTCCTGAACAACGGCGTGCGCATCAAGCTCAACGACCAGCGCACCGGCAAGGAAGAATTGTTTGCCTTCGAAGGCGGCACCCGCGGCTTCGTCGAATACATCAACAAGAGCAAGAGCGTGTTGCATCCGACGATTTTCCAGGCGACCGGAGAAAAGGTCTCCGACCAGGGCACCAACATCACCGTGGACGTCTCGATGCAATGGAACGATGCCTATAACGAGCAGGTGTTGTGCTTCACCAATAACATCCCGCAACGCGACGGCGGCACCCATCTGACCGGCCTGCGCGCCGCCATGACGCGTGTCATCAACAAATACATAGAAGAACACGACTACGCCAAAAAAGCCAAGGTCGAAGTCACCGGCGACGACATGCGCGAAGGGCTGACCTGCGTGCTGTCGGTCAAAGTGCCGGAACCGAAATTCAGCTCGCAAACCAAGGACAAACTGGTGTCGAGCGAAGTACGCGGCCCGGTCGAAGAGATCGTCGCCAAGACCCTGACCGACTATCTGGCCGAAAAACCGAACGACGCCAAAATCATCTGCGGCAAGATCGTGGAAGCCTCGCGCGCGCGCGAAGCTGCCCGCAAGGCGCGTGAACTGACCCGTCGCAAAGGCGTGATGGACGGCCTCGGCCTGTCCTCCAAACTCGCCGATTGCCAGGAAAAAGACCCGGCCCTGTGCGAACTGTACATCGTCGAAGGTGACTCCGCGGGCGGCTCGGCCAAGCAAGGCCGCGACCGCAAGTTCCAGGCGATTCTGCCACTGCGCGGTAAAGTGCTGAACGTCGAAAAAGCCCGCTTCGAAAAAATGCTCTCCAGCGAACAGATCACCACCCTGATCGCCACGCTCGGCACCAGCATAGGCCCGGACGAATTCAACGTCGACAAGCTGCGCTACCACCGTATCATCATCATGACCGATGCCGACGTCGACGGTGCCCACATCCGCACCCTGCTGCTGACCCTGTTCTACCGCCAGATGCCGCAACTGGTCGAGCGCGGCCACATTTACATCGCCCAGCCGCCGCTGTACAAAGTCAAAGCCGGCCGCGATGAACGCTACCTCAAAGACGACGCCGAAGAAGCCAGCTACATGATGACCGTCGCCCTGACCGGCGCAGCACTGATCCCAAGCACCGGTGCAGACCCGATCAGCGGCGAAGCGCTCGGCGAACTGGTACGCCAATACAATCTGGCCAATGCCATCATGATGCGCCTGACCCGCGTGATCGACCGTGCCGCCCTCACCGCAATCATGACCGGCGTCACGCTCAAGATGGACAGCGCAGAGCACGCCCAGCAATCCGCCCAGGAACTCACCGCCGCCATCAACGACCCCGCCGTTAAAGCCGTGGTCCGCAGCGATGAACTCTCAGGCATGCTCAGCCTGCGCATAGAACGCCTGTACCACGGCAACATCAAAGTCAGCAGCATCGACGCCGACTTCGTCAACAGCACCGATTACAAAGTGCTGGAAGCCGCCGCACAAACCTTCAAAGGCCTGTTAGGCGAAGGCGCCTTCATCCGCCGTGGCGAAGGCGAACGCATGAAAGAAATCGCCGTACAAGATTTCCACCACGCCATGCTCTGGCTACGCGAAGAAGCCGAACGCGGCGTCAGCAAACAGCGCTACAAAGGTCTGGGCGAAATGAACCCAAGCCAACTGTGGGAAACCACGATGGACCCAACCGTGCGCCGCCTGCTCAAAGTACAGATCGAAGACGCGATTGCCGCGGATCAGATCTTTACGACGCTGATGGGGGATGATGTTGAGCCGCGCCGGGCGTTTATTGAATCAAATGCGCTTAGGGCAGGGAATATTGACGTTTGATGTAAAACGACAAAGCAAAAAGCCCCGCCACTTGGTTGGGCTTTTTTATTGGATGTGAAATTTAAAAACAGGCAGACCAGATACGCATTGCCAATGCGGCTCTCCAGCCATTCGGCCCTGTAAGGCGCATAGACATTGCGCAACAGAGCAGTATTGTTTTAAGATTTCCTTCTTTAGCGAAGAACGTCCGCGGAGGGGTCATGGCCATTCAACTCGATCTAAGCTCACTAGACAATGCCTTGCAACGTCTGAGTGAAGCACTACAAGCCTACGCCGCCGACACGTGAATTCACTGTACCGCGACGCCTGCATTCAACGCTTTGAATTCTGCTACGAGCTATCGCACAAGATGCTCAAACGCTATCTGGAATTAGCCGCGCCCAACCCGGTGGAAATCGATGAACTGGCCTTCCCCGATTTAATCAGAACAGCAAGCGAGCAAGGCCTGTTGCGCAACGGCTGGGACAAGTGGAAAGACTACCGCAAAGCACGCAGCATCACCGGCCACACTTACGACGAAAGCAAGGCCATCGAAGTCATGCAGATCGTGCCGGATTTTCTACTGGAAGGACTAGCCTTGCTGGCCGAACTGAAGAAGCGCGGCACCCTAACGGCGTGAAACTAGTGATGACAAAACCAGCGTATAAATTACCAGACATCGCCATCACGCCAGAGCAATGGCAGATCGTCGCCGCCATCCTGCAAAAGCATGTGCCAGATAAAGAAGTCTGGGCCTTCGGCTCACGCGCTACTCACACAGAAAAACCCTATTCAGACCTCGATCTCGCCATCATCAGCGACGCAGGTTTAACGCTCAGCCTGCTCGCCGCAATCGAACATGATTTCTCGGAATCGGATTTGCCGTTTAAAGTCGATGTGGTGGATTGGGCTGCGATTAGTCCGGCGTTTCGCGGGATTATTGAAAGCTGCAGAGTGCGAATTATTTGACCTCTTACGACCCATTAGATTTCTTGGAGACCTTTGGATTGCTGCTAATTTTTTCGACAATTCCATATAGATTCTCTCAAAAAATTATTCTGCTAGAAAAGTTTTGGTATTTCGCTTAAAAGCGCAGGATAAAATTGTTTTACAGTGCTGGCTTTCATTTGATTGTAGACACAATCACTCAATCCTCACGCGGCACAAAGGCAAATATCGTGCCGCGATCCTATGGAAATGTACATTCCATTCCCATCAAGCCAAAACCTCAACCCCACAACCCACCAAATACTCAAAAGTCCCATTCAAATATTCCGGCAAGCGCGTCGCGTCTTCTGCCTCGCCTTGCGGTACAAAGATCACCATGCCTTGGCGTGCTCTGGTGAGGAGTACGCGGTAGGCGTTTTCTAGGTAGCGCTGTTGTTCTTCTTGCAGCCTGCGCTTCCAGTTGGTGCCAGTGAATTTCCAGTGTTCGAATTGGCCGTCTTGCTTGCTGTGCGTTTTCTGGTAGCGGTAGTCGGCGTCCCAGCCTACCAGGCACCAATCTAGTTCTAGGCCTTGGATATCGAATTCGGTGGCGACGTCTTCTAAAAAATGGCAAGAGCGTATGTCGTCTTGCGAGTTGAGAAACCAGTCAGCGGTGGTCAATCTATTTTTGACGAAGATGCCTTCGGCTTTCAAGCGTATTGCGCCGGATGAGGCGATCATGCCTTTGGTTTCGTTGGCGCGCGCTTGCGCCTTGATCCATGCCTTAGCCCTGGCGAGATCACGCGTGATTTTAATGGGGAAATTGTGTTTGAATTCTTGGTAGCACGCCTGCGCTTTGGTTGGTTGATTGTGGATCAAGTAGTGCACCATGTGCGAGAGCTTTTCTGCGCGGAAGGATCGCATTGATGTGGCCAGATGCAGGCTTGCTTGCGCGCTGGCGAATGCGATGGCGTTGAAGCTCACATCGCGACCAGCGTATTCGATCTGCGTGAGTTTGTCTGAGTAGTGCACATCCCAATCGGCAAACTGTTTTGCCAGCGCATCCACCCAGCCTTGCAAACCCGCCTCGCCCGTATTGATCTCTTGCCCGCCGCCGATCAGGGCGACGATCACGCACCAGTCGCTGTGCCTATCCATCACGCTGATGAGAAACTCTGGCTCAGATTGCGAGAAGCCACTTTGCCCGCGTTTGGTGGACATGAACTTGGAAGTGTTTTCTGCGTCCCATGCGCGTTGCGCTTCATCAAAAATGACGACGCGTTCTGGCGGTGCGTCTTTATGTTCTACATACGTGTCGCGAAATTTATGTATATTTTGAATTACTGCCTCTGCACTTTTCAGTTCTATTTCTTTACTTCTTTTCGACCCACGCGTCTTCGCGTCACGGGCGAGCGCTTCTCTCAGTACTAGCACTAAAGGATCATTGCCGGATAAAAACACAGCTTTTTCGTCTGAATTTAAATCCATACTGGTGGCGATATTCAGACCAATCAAGGTTTTACCCGCACCCGGCACACCTGTGACAAAGCAGATCGTTTTGCGATGATGTAAGCGCGCTTGATGAATGATGTCTTGAAGTGCATTGCTGGTGATATACAGGTTCTCTCGCGCATCGTTGCGCGCGATATCGCTGACATCGTGATTGGCATACAGTGCTTGCGCCGCTTCAATAATGGTGGGCGTTGGTTTGTAAGAAGAATTAAGCCAATGCTGCAAATTGATCGCTGGTGCTTGCGGTATCTCTTGCAGGCAATGCCGCAGTAATTCAGTGAGATTACTGCGATTGGCGCGCAAAGGCGCGTGCACGTCATCTTGTTGCGGTGTGGATGCGACATTCGGTAAGGCTTTGGATGCAGCCTGGGTCGCAATCAAAATCGGTACGATGCATTTATTATGGCTGCCTTCATGGAAGTGATGCAGATCGAGTGCATAGCCATGTGCCTGACGCAAATCTTGCGGAAAATAGACCTTGGCACCTATCTTAAATTCCAATACAAACAAAATATTCTTGACGATCAGCACCGCATCGACGCGTCGGCCCATACGCGGGATCAAGACTTCAAACAAGATGTAGCCATCAGTAAAATCGACCAGCACTTCGTGCAAGATTTTCGCTTGTTCTATCCATGCACTCTTTTGTTCTTGTGTGGCACTTGGCCCTAGATTGAGTGAAAGTGCGCCTGCTATATTCTCTGGCGTGTCTAACAAAAAAACTGGCACATCCGCGCCATACAAAGCCCGCCGACTCATTGCACACCATCGAGGTCAGCAAATAATGCAGCAGCAGGCACATCGAGCGCCTTAGCGATCCGAAAGATATTCGCCAAACTCACATTACGCACGCCACGCTCTATGCCACTGATGTAGGTGCGATCCAGTTCAGCAATCAAACCAAGCTGCTCTTGACTCAATCCTTTTTCTTGCCGCAATTTCTTCAAATGCAGCCCAAATTCCACCAGATCTTGATTCGCCATCATTACCCACACTGTTTTGCTATATCGACGGGCAATCATGCTGTTATGTGACTTATGAGTCTACGGACTATAAGTCACAATTATTGCTATCTGAATTAGGAAGATACGAGGTGTTAGAGATAGCGTTACTTCTCAGCCAGGCCAATGAGACGCCAATCTATTTCTAAGCCTTGGATATCCAATTTGGTGGAAAGGTTTTCTACGTGGTGCACAGTCCAAATATGTTCAACTCCGATTCTCAGTTTCGCCACACCACATAACAAATTAGCACTGGCAGCGCACATTAGTGATGTATATTTATCTACGGCTTTCCTGTTTGCAAAATTCCATCTGAAAGGATTCTTGTATGCGTTATGTTCTGCGTAGCTGTTTTTTTCTGCTGGCTCTGGCAGGTGGTGAGGCCGCCGCAATTACTCAGTCGCTTGGGATCGTGGCGCCCAGGCAGGGCGGGTCGATTGCCAATGATATGAACACGGCTGGCCAGGTCGCCGTGGTGATCGAGGATGAGAAAGGCGGGCCGCATGCGGCGTTTTTTGAAAAGGGCAAGCTGATCAGACTCGATTCGCTGGGCGGGACGGAGAGCGAAGCCAAACGCATCAATGACAAAGGCGAGCTTGTCGGTTCGTCGAATAAAAAAGACGGTAGCTGGACGGCCTTCCTCTACAGCCGCGCCAGCGGCATGCAAGAGCTGGGTACCTTGGGTGGCGTCAACAGCCATGGCATGGCGCTGAACAACGCCGGTGCTGCGGTGGGCTTTGCCGATACCGCGAATGGCGAATGGCATGCGTTCCTGTATCAGCCCGGCGAGCCACTCAAGGATCTGGGTACCTTCGGCGGCAAAGTCAGCTACGCCAGCGGCATCAATAATGTGGGCCAAGTGGTCGGCACGGCGACGACGCCAGACGGCTCCCGCCATGCTTTTCTTTATGATGCCGGGCGCGGCATGATCGATCTTGGTACCCTTGGCGGTCGCTTCAGTACGGCGACAGCGATCAATGACAAGGGGGTGGTCGTCGGCGCATCGGAGATGAAAGACCGCAGCTGGCATGCCTTTGTCTACGACGGCACGCGCATGAGCGATCTGGGCACCATCATCGGCCGTGGCAACAGCTTCGCTACCGGCATCAACAATGCCGGCCATGTCGTCGGGACGGTAGAGCTGACCAACGAGCGCTTTGGCGACCGTCGCCTCTCCTTCGTCTGGCGGGACAACAAAATGCTGCTGCACCCCAGCGGCAAGGGCTTGTACCTGACCAATGCCATCAACAACGCAGGACAAGTGATCGGCGCGACCTATGATCGCGGCCTGAATGCCGCCACCATGCACTCCAACGCGGTGCCGTTTGTCGACCTTGGCGGTACCAAAATTCTCGGCTTTAATTTGGTGATGATACTGCTGGCCGGCACCGTCGTGATCTTTCGCAAGCGCTTCAGGGGATTATTTTTCGGGACGTATAGCCACTAAAGGTAGTCTAGGGTAAGTTGGTTGCGAAATACCATAGCGACGTCTGTTTCACTATTGGTGGGAACCTGCAATGATTCAACACCCGTGTCAGGAAACTTCTATTGATCCGGCAATTAAATATGTTGGTCAATTTAATTTTGCTCTCACTTCGTCACTCCAGAGAAGGGCGACACAAGGAATTCGAACAGCATGCTGCCCGCCTGCCCAATGAGGATAGGGATAGCAGGAGTCTGGTGTCTTTGGTTGATCGATCAACGCCACTGGATTCCTGCTAAAAGCGTGCAGGAATGACGTGCTTTTGGATCGTTCTATTTTCCGTTGTGTCCCCCACATTTCACCCTATCTTGTTGCGACCACATGTTGGGATGCTGTCCGGGCACGGTGTTGATCTGTTGGATTTGCAGGTGAAGCTGTGCGACTTCGTATGTTATTTCTACATGATTTCTGCGTGATTTTTGATTGATACGGCGCAGCGATCGATCCAAAAAATTTCCGCTACCGATCATCGGTATGCGTGCAGACTTGATTGCTCTAGAATGCTGGGCTTTAATCGTTGTACTTAATGTGCCAGATTGGTTCGGCTCTTGATTCCGGCATTGATGTTCATTTTTACATGACAAAAACCCATTTACCCCATGCTGTCTCCCGCCTTCGCTCTGCCCGTCTGGAGCGCAGCACCCGTCCGTTTCTGGCACGCGGCGGACCGCATGGCGAGCGTTGTAGCGGCTGTCGCCTGATCCTGAGTCACTGTCTGTGCGCCTTGCGTCCGGTGGTGCCTACGCGTGCCGGGGTGTGCCTGATCATGGCGGAGCATGAGACGCTGAAGCCCAGCAACACGGGCTGGCTGATTGCCGATGTGGTGCCGGATACGATGGCGTTTGGCTGGGCGCGCACCGAGGTCGATCCCGCGCTGCTGGCGGTGCTGGCCGATCCGCAGTGGCAGCCGTATGTGGTGTTCCCTGGGGAATTTGTCGCACCGGAGCGGGTAGTCACGCAATTGCTGCCTGCACATTGCAGTGCCGATGCAGTGGTGGATACGGAGAGCAGGCGTCCGCTGTTTATCTTGCTGGATGCGACCTGGCCAGAAGCGCGCAAGATCTTTAAAAAAAGCCCTTACCTGAATCACCTGCCGGTGCTGAGCCTGATGCCGGAACAATTGTCACGCTACCGCCTGCGCCGCTCCAAGCGCGAGGAGAATTTGTGCACATCGGAAGTCACGGCATTGTGCCTGCAGCTGGCTGGCGAGACCTTGGCTGCGCAAACCTTAGAGGCATATCTGGATGTGTTCACCGAGCACTACCTGCGCGCCAAGCTGCAGCAAAAGCTGGACTGGGATGATGAATTGCACCAGCGCCTGCGCGACTTGCGTTTGTCTGCATAAAGCGATTGGTCTGGTAACACGAGCTGATTACGCTTAAAGCAAACGGGTCCGCATCGATGTGCTCGATGCGGACCCGTTCTTGTAATGTACTTTGTCTTGATTAGAACCGTTTTTTTACTGCCAGTGTCAGCACTAGCGATAAAACGCTTCAACCTTGCCTTTGACTTTGATCATCAGCGGCTTGCCTTTGCGATCCAGGGCTTTGCCGGCAGCGACTTTGATCCAGCCTTCGCTGATGCAATACTCTTCGACGTCAAGGCGCTCTTTGTCGTTGAATTTGATTCCGACTTCGTGTTCAAACACGGCGGCAATATGGTAGGGGCTGCGCGGATCGATGGAGAGGCGATCGGGCAAATTGGGGGGTGTCGTAGTATCGTTCATAGGCCAGAATTATCCACTAGAAAGCCGATCAGTACAATTGCCAGTTCGTTGCCCCTGATCTATCTACATTAAGCTTCAAATGAGCCATTGGAGATTAGACAGCTTCAATTGGAGTCCAGATCATTTCACATTACTGCAAAACGTTCACGCAAACCCATTACGGCTTACCGGCCAATATCCTGCTAAGAGGCCTACAAAAACCCGAGACGGGTCGAGCAAATTGCGATTGCAGCAAGGAAGCGATGGAGTTAAAAATTCCATAATCGTCAAAGTTAAATACACTGATTATTTAATCAGTGTATTGAGAGATTTTGAGGTATCATTTAAATTATCTTAATGCCTATTGAGCAACTCTGCGAGCCAATAATGACTAACAAAAAAATCATACATCAACATCATGCGACGTTTGAAAACATTCGCCATTTGGATGAAAATGGCAATGAATTTTGGTCGGCACGTGAATTGGCAGCCGTCCTGGAATATTCTCAATACCGTCACTTCTTACCCGTAATTGATAAGGCAAAAGAAGCCTGTCGTAACAGTGGTCAAGACATTGAAAACCATATTGAGGATGTCCTCACTATGGTCGAAATTGGTTCCGGTGCAAAACGACAGATTGAGGACTTACATCTATCTCGTTATGCCTGCTACCTGATTGTACAAAACGGTGACCCAAGCAAGACCGTAATTGCAAATGGGCAGGCTTATTTCGCAATGCAGACCCGTCGTCAGGAGCTGACCGATAAGGCGCAATTTGCGCAGTTAAATGAAAACGATAAACGCCTCGCTATCCGTAACGAACTCGCTTTACATAATAAGCAACTGGCAGCTGCAGCAAAGGAGGCTGGTGTTGAGACGCCGCTCGATTATGCGATATTTCAGGATCATGGCTATCGTGGGCTGTATGGTGGACTAGCGGCAAAAGACATCCATACCCGTAAAGGTTTAAAGAAGAATCAAAAAATTCTCGATCATATGGGTAGCACTGAGCTTGCGGCCAATTTGTTCCGAGCTACTCAAGCCGAAGAAAAACTCAAGCGCGATCAGATCAGTGTGAAAGTCAAAGCGAATCAAACGCATTTTGAAGTGGGTCAAAAAGTGCGTCAAACCATCGTTGAATTAGGCGGCACAATGCCAGAGGCGCTGTCCACACCTGAGGTCAGTATTAAACAAATTGAAAGTGCGAAAAAAAAGCTGGGAAATTGAGCGGTGAAGAAGCTGAAAATACTCCTGCCAAAACGTAACGTTCCGGCAGTTGATGGCGGCATCGACTCGCAAGCTTTACGGGTACAACAAGATATTTTTTAAAGTGACAACCATTCACTGTTCGCCATTCGCGAACAGTGAATTCAATACAATCATCTCGATATAAATTGCAGTGATTACGCAAAAGTGCACCAAATCTGGTTAATCGCTAAATCCCATTTAACGCACATCACTGGATTAACGGACATTGCCTCTCACTCGCCAAACTTCGGCTCACTCAGCTTCCCGCCCAGCGCAATATCCGCATGCTCTTTACCCGATGGCGACTGCAAGTCGATGGCGAAGCGGCCGTTGAGCAAGGTGCTAGGTTCGACCGTAGCGTAGCCTGCGGCGGAGACCACGCCGGCATTCATGCGGGCGACCCGTACCTGGATCAGGTTGCCCGAGTAAGTGAAATTGCCGTTCATATCCGTGAAGCTGGAACGGCCGCCCATTTGGGTATTTTTAAATGCATTCATGATATCGACACCCTTTATCGCTCCCGTGCCGACGCTAAAGCTGCCATCAATTCTTGCCGAGGAAAATAATTTGTCGCTGCTCTTGGCCTGCATGTTGTAGCGACCCTTGGCCTTCATTTTTCCGCTATCAAACAGACGCGGGGCGATGCCCGGGAGATTGATCTCTATGGCGTTAAAACTGCCGGCGAAGCTCCAGCGCGGATCCCATTTCAGAGTGCCGTTACCGCTGACGATGCCGTCGTACAGAGCGCCGCCAAATTCCTTTATTTCTAGGCGGTCCTGGTACATCGTGCCGGTGCTGTGAAATTGTTTCAGCGTGACGCCGGCACCGAAAGGCACAGCGAAAGCATCCGCGTTGACATCCAATTTGACCGCGTTTGCATCGGGCAGCAGCGTCGCGTGGAATTGACGTTCAGACGTATCGAGCACGATCTTGGTCCAGCGTCCATGGCGATCGAATTCGGCATGCCCGTCGAGTGCGTCTAAGGGGAAGTCGGATGAGACTAACTTCAGGCCTTCAACATACACCGGGCCAAATTGCTGATGATCTGGTAATCGGGACTGGAACAGGAGCCAGCCCGCCGCTTGCTCATTGATCTGAGGGGAGCTGAGGTCAATCCGCCCCAGCAATACTTTGTCACTGAACAGGGTAGTGAGATCGATTGCGACGGACAGTTCTGCTATCTTGATCTGTTGTTGAGCGCCGATCGTCACGTCTTTGGCACGCCAATGCGGACGGGGTAAGAGCGCAAAATAGAGGCCGGTAATTTTAGCCGGTTGCGCCATCACGCTGGTGATCGATTTTTCAAATGCAGCGGCTTGACGATCAAACGAGCTGAGATGCAGCATCGCAATAGCCGCGATGATGCCTGCCACAAAAATGATGCTCAATTTTTTGATGAAGGTGTCGACCACTTTATTCACGACCAGGTCTTTGGCGCGCGACAATCTGGCCGACCATAGGCTGGCGGCCTGGGCTTTTCTTTCTGCGCGGGCTTGGGCTTTCAGTTGTTTGGCGAGCTGGCGCGCTTCGATCTGGGCGTGCATTACCTTGAGCGCTTCGGCTTTGCGCAGTTCGGCTTGTTCGGCTTCTTGCTGCAGTCGCTGCTCTTCGGCCTGTTGTGCAATATGCTCTTGTGCTCGCAGGTCTTGCTCAATTTCGTCCTGCCTGGTCAATGCGGCGATTCCTTCGAGGACGTCCCGATCTTTTTCTTTACGAACACGCTCTACTTCTGCCTGCCTGGAGACGGTCAGTTGATGCGCCTGTTCTCTTTCACTCGCCTCGAGACGAAAGCGCTCGGCCGCTTCATTCACGGCGCGCTCTTCTTCTGGCTGGCGCAGCAATGCTTCTTGCTGGGCTTTGGCTGCGGCTTCAATCTGGACTTGCTGCTCTTTAGCTTGTCGCTCTTCCTCCGCTTTGGCGCGCTCTAAGGCTTCTTGCTCGGCTTGGGCGGCGGCTTCGATGCGGGCCTGCTCTTCTTCAGCACGTCGCTCCTCCTCTGCTCTGGCGCGTTCCAGGGCTTCCTGCCGCGCTTGCGCTTCTGCTTCGACACGCGCTTTTTCCTGAGCGAGCCTTGCTTGCTCAGCGGCTTCTCGTTCTTGCTTTTCCCTGGCCTCGGTGTCAAGGCGGATTTGCTCTTCGCGGGCCAGACGTAGTTCTTCGGCTTTGGCGCGCTCTAAGGCTTCTTGTTCGGCTTGGGCTGCGGCCTCGATACGGGCTTGTTCTTCTTCAGCACGTCGCTCTTCCTCTGCTTTGGCGCGTTCCAAGGCTTCCTGCTGCGCCTTCGCTTCTGCTTCGATACGTTCTTGCTCTTCTCTTGCCAAGCGTTCTTCTTCGGCCTTGGCATGCTTTAATGCTTCTTGTTCAGCTTTGGCCGCAGCTTCGATGCGGGCTTGCTCTTCTTGAGCGAGTCTCGCTTGCTCAGCGGCTTCACGCTCTTGCTTTTCCCTGGCCTCGGTGTCAAGACGAGTTTGCTCTTCGCGAGCCAGACGTAGTTCTTCGGCTTTGGCGCGCTCCAGGGCTTCTCGCCTGGCTTTGGCTTCTGCCTTGAGGCGGGCTTGCTGTTCCCTGAACTGGCGTTCTTCTTCGGCTTTAGTACGTTGCAAGGCTGCCTGTTTTGCTTTGGCTTCTGCGACCAGACGAGCTTGCTGTTCCTGCGCGAGTCTTGCTGTTTCGGCGATGTCTCTGGCCTGGCGCTCTCTGGTTTCTGCCTCGATGCGCTCTTGCTCCGCTCTGGCGTACTCTGCGGCTTGATGGGCTTCTGCTTCGCGCTGTTTTTGCGCCTCCGCCAGACGGACTGCCTGCTCCTCTGCCTCACGTTGAGCTTGTTCTTCTTGTTCTTTGGCCAGACGGGCTGATTCTATGACGGCTTGCTGAGCCCGTTTTTCTTCCAGGTGCCGTGCTGCTTTGTCGGCAAATTCCTGCGCTTTTCTTTTTTCGTCTTCTCGCCGGGCTTGCTTCTCGGCTTCCATGCGAGCGCGGCCTTGGGCGACTTTGCGCTGCAACTCTTCTGCCGCTTGCCTGGCCATTAATTCAGTTTCTTTTCTGGTACGTTCCTCTGCCTTGGCAGATTCTTCCGCCTTAGCGAGCGCTTCTTTCCGCGCATATTCTTCAGCTTTGGTTTTTTCCTGCTCCTGCTGGCGAGCGTATGCTTGTGCTTCGCGCTGGCTTCTTTCTTGCGCTTCCCGCTCAGCTTGTATTTTGGCCTGTGTTTCAGCTTGCCTCCGGGCTTCTGTTTGCGCGGCCTCTTCTGCCTGTTTGCGCGCCAAGGCGTCGGCTTGCTGTTTGGTCTGTTCCTGAGCTTCTTGCCCGGCGCGTTCTTTGGCTTTTTTGTTTTCTAATTCCTTGGCGGCCTGAACGGCGCGCTCCTGCTCTGCCTGCAGCGCGTTTTGTTTGGCTATGCGCGCTTCTTCTGCTTTTCTATGGGCTTTTTCTTTGACTTCCTGCTTGGCACGAGCCTCGTTCTCCAGCCGTGCCACAAACTCGGCCAGCTCCTGAATCTTCGGATCAATATCGGCAATCGCCTTGGGGACCCGGCTCAGTGTCGCCGGATCCGGCTTGGCCGCTGACTCTTCTTTTGACGGCGTGACATCGGCGGCATTCTGCGCCTCCACCGCGTCGTAAAAAGCGCTCATGGTGAGCTGTAGCAGCGATTCTTGAAAAGTGCCTATGGTGGAAAAATCGATGTCCTCGGGTGTCGGGCTTTTCGTTAAGGTTTGCGCTGAAGTGTCTTTAAGCGGGCGGCGCGGCGCGTCGAATATGCGGATGTAATTCTCTTTGAATAATTGCTCAAGAGCCTGCTCTAATTTTTTGTCGGATAGATTGTCGAGACTGATCTGGATCGCGGCCACCGACGCATTGCCATCGATCTCTTTGAGCAGAGTGCGCAGGCCGCGGGAAAGCTGCTTGGTTTTACCAATCGCTTCCGTCAATCCTTTTGCCGTTTTTGTATAAACGATGTGCTTATCCATGCCAGTCGGCGCAACCGCTCCTGTTTTGACCGCAAACTTCGTCTCAAATTTTAATCAAAAAACCTTGGCGCATGATATGCCTGCGTAAAATCAGTGTTGCCATGTGGCATTTAATTCTAAGGATATCGCAAACTCTCGTCTTATGATCGATTCTTTACCGGAGCTTGTGCAAAATCAGGCGAATCGCTCACGATGGAAATGCCGAGAACAACTTCTCTTCACCTTGTACTCTGCATTCTCGCATGACAAGCAAAATATCCCTCGCATTCCTTCACATTCTCCACCCTCGAATTCTGTTGTCATCGATGCCATTATAAAATCTGCTCTGCTATCCTGCGCTTATTTGATCAAACCGATACGACTGGCTTCACCTATGACTAAACATGACACTGAGACTGCGCGATTGAAATCGCCCTATCTGCGTATGAGGCAGGTAGCCTGGGCCATACTGTGGTTGATCGTATCGATGGCTCCGATGCGGACCGCGCAGGCAAGCGACCGGACTTTTCCCGTCAAGCTTAGTCGCAATGAGCGGGTCTTGCTAGAACAGGTCGTGTGCTGGCAAAAGCTGGGAGTCGGGGTGGCCGATATTGATGCGCGGGCTTTCGAGGCAAATGCGGCCAAGGCCAATTTCGCCGACGTCAAATGCCAGCCACATGCGCAGCTCAAAGGCAAGCCGCTGTATTACGTTGCCCAATGCGTGCGCGATCAGGCGCAGTGGGCTTGCAGTCGTGCCGAGCTGGAGACCCTGGTGACGCTCAGGGAACGCGAGCTGGTGATGAGGCCGGGCACAGTGGAGCCGACTCTGGCGTATGAGACCTTGCAAAAAATCAGTCGCTACGGTTACTTCCAGGCGAACTTGCTCGATGATGCGCTGGAGTCGACCTGCAATATGGGCATGGGCGATGCGCCGGATCTGATCGAAGTGTCTTGCCGTCGCTGGTCGATCACGGTGTCGTTCTGGTGCCCGCAGAAGAATGGTAAAACCCCTTGCCCACGAGTGATCTACATGGTGAAGCGAGCTTAGCCGCCGGACGAATGTCTTTAAAAGCTTACCAAAAACGAACCCGCAATCCTGGCGCGGCTTACCAGCCATTATCGTGCCAGCAGGCGCATGGGGATTGCGGATTCTGTTCCAGCAGTTGATCCAGACGACGCATGGTCGAACTATGTCCTCAGACTGCCTAGGTATGCAGGACATCGTAGGATGTTTAATGCAGGATCGCCGGATAGACGAAGCCGACAAAATGAATCGCATTGACTAAAAAATGCAGCAGGATCGCCGCCGCGATTGCGCGTGTTCTGTGATACGCAAGTCCATAGCAAACGCCTGCCAGCGTAGCCACCACAATCAAACGCCACCCGCCCGCGGCATGCGCCAATCCAAACAGCAATGCCGCCAGCCCTATGCCGAACCAAGGCCGGCGCGGCATCAGCGCCAGCAAAGCCTGCTGCACGCCGGCACGAAAAAATGCCTCTTCCGCCAGGCAAGTAAAGAACAAATTCACGCTAAAAAATAAATAGGTACTGGCGGGCCATTTCCATTGCGGCGCAGTCAGGCCAAGCGCCAGGGCAACGACAAATATGAGCGGCAGACTTATCGCCATCAGGCGCCACAAACCGCGATCGCGCCAGGTCGCAAGATGTTGACTGCGATCGCTGCGACAAAATACGGCCAGCATCAAAAGTCCGGCAATCGCTTTATCCAGATGCAGATAAAAAGTAGTCGCCGGCGAGACTGTGAACGGTGGCAATCCGGTTAAGACGATCTCCGCAAATCCGGGCAGTCTATGGGATGCCAACAGCAAACCGCTCAGACCGGTCAATAGCAGCAAGATTTTTCGATCAATTCCATTGGCACGCGCCGCGCCCCAGCCGACGGCAGCCATCAGAATAATCATCGCCAAGCCGACGGGCGCGATATGTGCGGCATACATCGCCCAGGTCATCGTCAGGATGAACATGCCCAGCCATGCGCGAGGTCGCGGCAGGCATAGCCAGATCATGCTGGTGGCGCAAAACAGATAAAAGATTACTGGCATGGATCAAGCGTCATCGTTCAATATCGTCAAAAATTTAGCGTACCGCACAGGGCCACAAAAAAACTTTCTCAGGCGAATGCTGCTCAGTCTTATCTTCAATTCGCGCACATGCGCCGCCATGAGCGGTGAAGCGATCGGAGCAGATGACATTGTGATGGACTCCAGTTTCGAATATAAATTTATTTCCGGCAATTTGTAACGTCGGCGACTTTTACAAACGTGCTGTTGTCGCCAATTAACTATCCATTTAAATGAATAAAATCAAACCCTTAGAGAAAGTGGTATGAATTATGCACTGCGTGTTGGGCGCCAGCCGTTTTGACAGGCGTAGATCCTTTTAATTCCCAACGGAGATACTTATGTCCAACGCACTATCTAAATTTGTTGCCGGCCTGGCGCTGGCAATCACCTGCCTTGCAGCCAACGCTTATGTCGTCGGCGGTGCTTCAGGCTCCTTAATTCCCGCCAGCGGCCAATGGGCCTGGGACGGTTCTTATCTGGCCGGTTTTCGCGGCGCACTAGAGAATCCCGCCAACTTTGGCCCAGGCGGCATCGTCAATCGCAGCATTACCACGACCAACCTCGCTGCGGTAAATAGCGGCACACTGGCAGGTGTCGATATGTTCGTCGGCACCTGGATCGCCAACAGTGAAGGCGCAGGTTTTTCGGCCGCGATCATGAATTATTTTCTCGGCGGCGGCGATTTGTTCTTGCTGCAGGATGACTCCAATCACGACATCTTGGGCACGACGCTGGGCATCAGCACCACCGCCAGCACGGGCTCAGTCTCGAATGGCGGCGCGCCGCTGTTCAACGGTCCGTTTGGCGTTGCCAACAATGTGAAGCAGTTTTATCTGGTCGGTCAATTGAATGAAGCGGCGATCCTCGCACACAACGGCCACGTTGGCGGTCGCAATGTCGAAAACCAGGTCACCTCAGCCTTCTGGCATGCAGGAGAATATGCACCGGGATCCGGCTCCCTGTTCATCATCGCCGATATCGATATGATCGCTACCACGACTGCCTGCGGCTTACCCTTATGCGGTGCCAGCTACGCACCGCTGAATGACAATGGCATCTATGCGCTTAACACCTTCAGCTTTTTGCAGCAGAACGGCGGCCATCCGATACCGGAGCCAGCCAGTGTGCTATTGCTAGGCACCGCATTGGCAATCCTAGTATTACGTCGTCGTAAAATGTAAGCCAGCCGGTATCAATCCCATTCCGGCAAAAGCCCAAAGCTCCCGGGGAGTTTTGGGCTTTTGTGCGTCTGCATGGTTTTTAATAATGCCTGGCAAAGATAGTCTTTTTTAACAACTACCGTTATCATAAGCAGGTGAATAGACCAATCCGGTCTACCAGAGTTTCGATATTTCATCACCTAACTCATACGGCTTCGTGATCCAACAGCAAAGAAAATTATCTCAGTCATTGCGTGTCAGTATTGAAGATTTGCGTTTGGGCATGTTTATCTCGGAGCTGGACCGGCCCTGGGTAAATTCACCTTTCATGATGCAAGGTTTTTTACTCACCGAGACGCTCGATTGGCAAACCCTGCAGTCGCTGGTGCGCGAAGTCGTGATCGATCCGCGACGCAGCGATCCTGCGTCTTTGCTGCATTTGCCATGGGATGCGCTGCACGAGGCAGCAGAAACGCCCGAACCGCTTGCAGCGGCGCTGCCAAAAACCGCGCTAAAAGGGCACCCGCCGTCGCGCAAAGCCGTTGAACCGCTTCACGAAAAACAAAAAAACCAACATGCAACCAATGCCTTGGTCGCGTGGATCAGTAATCTGTTCAGCGGTTCGGCTAAACCGGCCAGGTACAGCAATCAGCTCCCCAGACAACCTAAACCGTACTACCTGCGCTATGCCAGCACCGAACGTCATAGCGTGAATAAATCCAGCAGCAAAACGGTACGCGCCGACAGGGCCAGCAAACTGACGCCCGGTTCCAGTCCGCAATTCAGCGCCCTGATCGCGAGCCTGTATCCGCGCGATACCATGTTTGCCCCGCTGAACTGGATCGAGCGCTGGCAAAACTGGCAGCAGCAACGCAGCCAGCGCAAGATTCATAAACGCGGCAGCAATTTCCGCAAATTACCGGCCAGGAAACGTAAGCGCGACTACCTGCCGGACTCGATTCCCCTGGTTAAATATCAGGACGGTATGCCGTTTCACGAAGAATTAAAGTATGCCCGTAGCAGCATCACGCAAGCCGATGCCATGCTGAAAAAACTGTCAACCGATCTCAACAATGACCGCAGTATCGTTCTGGAAGAAATACAGCCCGCGGTGCAGTTATTGACCGAGAGCGTGATCTCGAATCCCTCCGCCCTGATGTGGCTGGTACGCATGAAATCCGGCAACGCGAATGCCTATGCACATAGCCTGAAAGTGGCGATTTACATGATGGCACTGGGTCGCCACCTGGGGTTTTCGCGTCAGCAATTGGCCGAGTTGGGCTTCATCGGCCTGCTGCTCGACATCGGCAAACTCGAGTTGCCGGATAGGTTGCTGGAAAAACCTGACAAACTGTCGGGAGACGAGCATTCGCTGATGAAAACCCATGTCAGCGCGAGTATCGATATTCTGGAAAGCAAGGAACCTCTGGCGAAAAATGTCCTGCTCGGCATCAGTGAGCATCATGAGCGCCTGGACGGTAGCGGCTATCCCAATGGACTGGCAGGCAATGCCATCAGCATCTTTGGCCGTATGGCCGCAATTGCCGACAGCTTTGCCGCGATGACCTCGGCCCGGCCTTATGACATTACCCGCTCGGCCTTCGATGCGATGAAGGAATTGTTCAAACAGGCCGGTACGCAACTGCACGCGCCGCTGGTAGAAGAGTTTGTCCAGGCGGTAGGAATTTTTCCGGTTGGCAGCATGATAGAACTGTCATCGGGCGAAGTCGGCATCGTCCTGGAGCATAATAAAATCCGCCGGCTGGAACCAAAAATACTCTTGCTCACCGCAGCGGATAAAAGTTTATTGCCAAAACCCAAGCTGTTCGACTTGATGTTGCAGGACAATAGAGACGAAAATGAGAGAATGAGAATATTACGCGGCTTGCCTGACGGTGCTTACGGCCTGGCCTGTCACGATTATTATCAGGCTTAATTACCAAGCTGAATATTATCTTTAGTCAGGCTAATTCAGATGTCATCGGGTGCCATGCATGTCTAATTCAGTAACTACGCCGGCAGCATCGCTGACTGAACTCGCTTCAGTCAGCGCATTTTTTTCCGAATTGCAAAAAGAAATCACGGCAGCGAGCGAAGCCTCATCGCTTGCCGTGCTGGTGATGTCGCTACAACGCTCTGACCGTATTGCCGCACTCTTGCTCGATGAATATGCGGAAGAGGTCAAACAGCAATTTTTATTGCGGGTACACCCGATCTTGCGCAGCAAAGATAAATTCGTCTTCGTGAATGAAAATGAGTGCTGGTTCATCCTGCCGCAACTGTCGTCTGAAGCTTTATCCGTACTGGCCGTGCATCGCTTACTCAACGAACTGCATATCCCGATCAAAGTCAATGACCGCACGATATTTTTAACTCCGAGTATCGGCATCGCCTGCGCCCCCATGCATACGCAATCGGCGTTTGCCTTATTGCGCATCGCCGATACCGCGCAAAAACATGCGCATGCCGCGAATCTGAAATTCCTGATGGCAGCAACCGAAGAAAGCAATCAGGTCATCGCCGCCGATTTGCCGGAGTTGCTGGGCGAGGTACTGGATGCGAATAGCCTGGTGATGATGTATCAACCGAAAGTCGATCTGGCGTCACGCCGCATGGTCTCTGTGGAGGCGCTGGTGCGTTGGCCGAGCGATCATCCGCAAGCGGTACCTACGAATATTTTGATCGATGTGGCAGAGCGTACCGGCCTGATAGAGTCGCTCACGCTCAGAGTGTTGAACAACGTCATGCGTGATTACTGCAACTGGAAAGCGGGCGGAGAAGACATCCTGATCTGGGTTAATTTATCGACTCGCCTGCTGGAACTCGAGCAGCTGCCAAAAATCCTGCAACGCGTGCTGCATGTCTGGGATGTACCGACTTCGGCGATCGGTTTGGAGATTACCGAAAGCGCCTTCATCCATGACATCGGTCACAGCACCGATCTGCTGTTTGAGTTAAAAAAACTCGGCTTTCATCTGTCGATCGATGACTTCGGCACCGGCTATTCGTCGCTCGCGTATTTACGCCGCTTCCCGATCGATGAACTGAAGATCGATTGCATGTTCGTGCAAGGGATGAGCAGTTCGATACAGGATAAACAAATCGTGCAAAGTATCATCGACCTGGGACACAACTTCGGCTTACCTGTCATCGCGGAAGGCGTAGAAACTGCCGAGACGCTGGCGGAGCTGGAAGCCCTCGGTTGCGATCAGGTACAAGGCTATTTCTTCGCCAGGCCGATGACAGCCGAACAAATACTCGCATGGCGGCATGACTTTCATAGCAAGCCTGCAAACGACTGATTCCATCTATTATTTTGAGCACTCTATGACCGCAAATCTTACCGCCTCCGCACGCCGCCTCCGCATCGGACTGATTGCCAATCGCGGCCACCAGGACGCTGCCGACTCTGCTTTAGTCCAGTTGCTACGCGGCGCTCAGGCGGCTTTGCATACCTTGCAGCCGGAACTGATCGTAGTGGGTCGCACCCTGGACGCGATTATCTCGCATGGTTTATTGGAGTACTGTCCTGCGCATGAACGCTTCCCCTACGGTCGTGAAGGCGGTTTGATGAAACTGGTCTCGCGTGTCGTCGACAGCGATCCGGCGCGCAGTGTGGATGCGGTGATTTACCTGATCGATCCGGTGGATCCATCTTCGATTTTCCCGGAAGCCCTGGCCTTAAAGCGCCAATGCGTGATCCATGGCAAACCGTTTTTATCCACGCTGGCCGCAGCGCGCGAATGGCTGGAACTGGAAGCCTATGCGCGGCAGGCGCCGGTGGATATCTCCTTAAATTCCAGCTTCGAATTCGCTCATGAAGGGATCGCCCTGATCGCCCACGATGCGATGAAGAACCGCATGCTGGCGCTGGCGGAAAAACATTTTGCGCTACTCGATCAATTCGCGCACCGCTACGCAACCGGCACCACGGGCGGCCTGCTGAACCAGCTCGCGCAAAAAATCAAAGGCCAGGAAGCGGGCAGAGATTGGGTGAAACCCTTTTTGTCCGGCCCTCTCGGCGGTGATGCGCAGATCGCCGAACTGGTGCTGGACAAGCAGATACGCCGCATCCTGTTCCTCGAAGATCCGCATGTCGCGCGTCAACACGAGGCTGACATTCAATTGCTCGAACGCGCTGCGCGTACCGTTACCGGGTATTCCACCGTGATCAGCGATGCCGACGGCAGCGACCGCTGGCTGAGTTTGCTGGCACAACGTGCCGCTCATCCCCGCAGCTGACCACTCATCCCAAAGCGCTGGAAAACTCAACGCTCAAAAATTAGGATGACGTCACAGGAGGAAACAAATATGAAAACCACTTTGACGAAATTAACCCAGATCTTGAGCACCGCCATCGCATTGACGACACTGCTCACCCTCGCTTCCGCAACGGTCGCAGCGGCCGCAGCGACCACCGCGTCGATCGACAGCAATGCAGGCACCCAGGCATTCCAGGTCAAAGTCAGCGGGCAGGGCAAACCAATGATACTGATCCCCGGACTCGCGTCTTCGGGCGAGGTCTGGAACGATACCGTTGCACATTATTCAAGCCAATATCGTTGCGCCGTCCTGACGCTGGCCGGTTTCGCCGGTGCGCCAGCGATCAGCGGCCCCTACTTACAACAAGTCGAGGATGCATTGGCGCGCTACATCAGCGACAACAAACTCGATCATCCGGTCATCGTCGGCCATAGCCTGGGCGGTTTTTTAGCGATGAAACTCGCCAGCGATTATCCCGATAAAGTCGGTAAAGTGGTGATCGTCGATGCACTGCCTGCCCTGGGAGCACAGCAAATGCCGAGCGTCACGGCAGTGCAGTTAGAAGAAATGGCGCGCACTGTGCGTGACCGCATGCTGCAAAGCGATCCGGCCCAACAGAACGCGCGTCGCCGTGCAACCATTGCCACGATGGTCAGCAAGCCGGAAGACATAGAACGTATCGCAGTCTGGGGAGATAAATCCGATTCAAACACGGTCGCCAATGCCATGTACGAATTGCTGGCCCAGGATATGCGTCAGGACATCAGTAAGATTGCCGCGCCGACCCTGGTCATGGGCACCTGGATCGCATATAAGGAATATGTACCACGCACTACGATTGAGTCTGTTTTCAAGACCCAGTTTGCCAAACTGCCAAACGCCAAAATTACCCTGGCCGATCATGCCCGCCATTTCATCATGGTCGATGATCCGGGCTGGATGTTTGAACAGATGGATAGCTTTCTAAAATAATGCGCAAACCGCTATCTTTGCCGGAGCCTGCCTCCGGCATTTCCCATTCAGGCACGCGTAAAACGAGCTTCTTATATTGGCTGTGCCAGCTCAGCGGCTGGGGCCTGCTGTTCCTGATTAACTGGAACTTCACCCGCCAGAGCGGCAGTCAGGATATGACGAGTCTGACGCTGATCTGGCTGTTCGGTTCATTGACCGGACTAGCCCTGTCGCATGCATGGCGCCAGTATCTGAAAAATCGTCTGCAATTGGGTCAACTGAGTAAATTGCCCTTGCTGCGTTTGACAGGCGGCATCATCGTGCTCGGCGGTGCCGAAGTCTTACTGGTATTTTCTGCTTTTATGATTCTGAATCCGGCGGGCACTGTCAGGGACTGGCGTCTGTTGCCGAATTATCTGCCGGTCTGGATCACCGTGTTTTTAATCTGGACCGCGCTGTATGTCGCGGTGCAATCCGGCCGTCGCGCACGCCGCTTTGAGTTGGAAAAATTACGCCTCGAAGTCAATGTCAAAGACGCTGAATTACGCGCGCTGCAAGCACAGGTGAATCCGCATTTTTTCTTCAACAGCCTGAACAGTCTGCGCGGCTTGATTTATGAAGACCAGGTCGCTGCCGCGCAAATGCTGGATAAACTGGCAGGCATGATGCGCTACAGTCTGGGCACCGGGCAGCAAGACACCGTGCCGCTGGCACAGGAACTGGAAGCCGTGCACAACTACCTCGCCATCGAAAAAATTCGCTTCGAGGAACGACTGGTCTATAGCGAGGAGATACCGGCGGACCTGGAAGACATCGCGGTTCCGGTAATGCTCTTGCAAACCCTGATCGAGAACGCCATCAAATACGGCGTCGAATCAAGTATGGCGCCGTGCGCCATACGTCTCAGCGTACAGACGAATCCGGCTGAACAGGCAAGCGTGCTTATCACCGTGGCGAATCAAGGCAGCATCGGCAGGCCGGCATCTTCACGCGCCTCGACCAAGCTAGGTTTGCAAAATACGGCACAACGTTTGCAGATTTTATTTGGCGATCGTGCCAGCGTGCGCCTGACCGAACATCAGGCCGACCAGCAAAGCTGGGTGCATGCGACACTGAGCTTACCGCGACAAATAGGACAGGATAAACGATGAAAGCCCTGATTGTTGATGACGAAAGACTGGCCCGCGCCGAGCTGAGGCGCTTGCTGAACGCGCATCCGCAGATTGACTTGATCGGCGAGGCCAGCAATATCGTCGAGGCGCAACAAATGATTGCCGGGCTGGTGCCTGAACTGGTTTTTCTGGATATACAGATGCCCGGCGGCAGCGGCTTTGACCTGTTAAGCAATCTCGATCGTGTACCGAAAATCATTTTCACGACGGCCTTCGATGCCTACGCCCTGCGCGCTTTTGCAGTCAATGCACTCGATTATTTATTAAAGCCCATAGAAACTGCGCGGCTCGCACATGCCCTGCAAAGAGTGCAGCCAGCAGCGCCGATAGAACGTTCGCAAGATGCGGCGGCAACACAGGAAGAAAAATTATTCATCAAAGACGGTGAACGTTGCTGGTTTGTCGAGATCGCGAAGATCGTCCTGTTTGAATCCGAGGGCAATTACACCCGCGTCTACTTCGACCAGCATCGTCCGCTGATGCTGCGTTCGCTGAATCAGCTGGAGCAAAAACTGGATGCCAGGAAATTTATCCGCAGCAGTCGCCAGCACATCGTCAATCTCGATTTTGTGAGCCGCATGACGAGCAATGATACGGGCGGTTTGAATCTACTGTTAACCGATGGCAGGCAGATTGACATGTCGCGCCGCCGTGCTGCGGACTTCAAGCAGACGCATCGTTTTTGAATTTATTTTTGCTCGGCCTCGCATCGGCACACCTCATTGCCCTTGTCGAAAATGATGCGCCAGACGCCGGGTTTTTCTTGCCGCCAGATCGAGGTAAAGCTGCCGATCAATTTGCCTTGCCGGTCTTTCACCGGGCCGGTCGAAAGCGCCAGCTGACCGGACTCGATGACCTCAACTTGTTCAGGTTCCCAGGAAAACGGCGCATCCGCTTGTTGAAAAAACCGCGCCCACCAATCGGTGACTTGCTGCTTGCCATGCAGCGGGGTCGGGCCGGAAAAGAAAATCGCTTCCGCCGATAAAAACGATGAGAATGCCTTCAGGTCTCTGTCGGCCATCGATTTGGCGAAGGCACGTTCGGTATCGGCGACTTCTTGCTGGAGTGCGCTTTGTGCGGCATCGCCAGGAAGACTGCTGAAGATCGCCAGTCCGCATAACAGCGCACGGATTACAAGAGGAAGTTTCATCAGCTATGCCTTGTTTGATTCGATTGTCATTGACAAGCAGCATAGGTGCATCTGAGGTAAAACTCAATCACGACCAATAAAAAACCGGGGGCAATCCGCCTTGGCGTATTGCCCCCGTTTTAAGCATTGCCCAGTTCAGTACTACCGCATGCCCGGAGAAATTACGCCGCAGCGCTGACCTCGGCAGGCTTAGCCGACAAACGCTGCAAGCGTTGCAGGGTCGTCTCACCGGCCGTATCCGCCTGGCTCACCGATTTACGGATCGCCTCGATCTCTGCTGCCTGATCGAGCGGCTTTTGACCGATGTCGGCGACGATGCGCATGCCTGCGGCTTGGTTGCTGACGCTTTGCGCGCGGCGGGTCAGGGCATTGAGTGCGGTCGATTGCCCCTGCATGCCGGACAAATTCGCCAACTGGCTTTGCCGCTCGACGCGCAGCTCCTGCAAATCTTTTTGGGCATTGGCACTGGCGAGATTTTGCAAGGCTTTTTTCGCTGCCGCATCGAAATCGGCCAATTGTTTTGACAAGGCATCGACGATTTTTTGCAATTCGTTCATATACTCTTGCGCATCGATTTCTTCTTGCAACTCGAGCGGCAGGCGCGATTTGTTCGCTTCGAGTTCATCGCAAAACAGACTGACGGTCGCCTCCGATATCTGGCCGGAGGCAAGCCGTTCCGCCAGTGTGCCTGACGCTTTTTCGTCGTTGGCAATCAGTTCGCGCAGTTTGACGACATCATTGTGTTCTTTGTCGAAAGACGCCCGTGCGGTGGCAAGTTTTTGGGCGCTTTCTCTGAGTGTGTCGGCCAGACGATCACGGTCTGCCTCGGTTGCGGTCTCCGGGTCGAAATTGGCAATCGCTTCGGAGACTTTGTCGCCCAATACGCCAAAGTGCTTGGAGATCAAGCGTGCTGTCAGGCCCCAACCATTCAAATTGCTCATTTTGTGTCCTCTCAAGGAATTAAAAGTACGGCGTTGTGTAGTGAAAATTGACTGCGCTACTCTTTTTTGCTGTGCTGCTGTTTTGCCGATTTATTGAATCAGCAATCGATCCAGTTCCACTGGAATCCCTATCATGAAATCGACATGAATCCGGCGGCGACTGCTGTCACCATCCTGACTTGTGACGATCTCGGTACTGATTAACAGGCTCTCGCGTTGCCCATCCAATGCACGGCTATACGGCATAAAGATCAGGTCTTGCATCAGGCCGTGCTGCCCACCGGCATCATCGATCCGGCTTTCCTGCGCCTGAAACGGCGCGACGAAATCACTCAGCGGATCACCGGCATCGCGGCTGAATTCCAGATGACCGGCATCACCGAATATGCTGTTCAGACTCGCCTCATCCCATGCCAGGCTGCTGAGCTGCTCGCGCCATAAGGTGTAGCTGCGATCGCCCAGGCCGTAACCTGCCGAACCGGAATACGCCTCCTGATCTGCGCTACTCTCCGGGATCAGGCGGGTCAGCCGGCTGTAATACATGACTTCGGAAATATCGCCGGCTTCGTTTTGATACAACTGGATAAAACATTCCTTGTCATCCTGGTCGCCGGTCAACAGGTAATAGCGGTACAAACTGCCTGCAATCTCCAGTCGCACCCGGCTGATGGCGCGAATCAAGGAGTCTTTCTCTTCCGGCATGCTGATCAGCGAGCCTTGGCTCAGTGCGCGGATGAACGGCGACTTTTGCAGTTGCACGACACCGCCGATGCGGGCACGTAAAGGCAGATCCACATCTTCACGCCGGGCTTGCCGGTGCTCGCTGGCAGAGTTGACAAGATCGTTGTTGCTGTATTTGCCGAATAGTTTGCCGGCATATTGGTAGGCGTCTTTCCAGGCCATGATGCGGTTTATACCTTTCCTAAAGTGTAGTTGCTGCGGACTTCCTGACGACGCTTGTTGACCTGCATCCATTTGTAAATTCCCCAACCCAGAGCGCCTGATAATGCGGCCCACAGCGCGATACGTAACAGCGGCCAGCCCAGGGATTCCGGCTCTTCCGGTTTAGCTTTGAAGCCCGACGAGCCGTCTGCGCTGCCATTGCCGGTCGCGCCGCTTGCCGAGCTGCTGCCGTTCGTCGTGTTGTTATCCATAGGCAGCATGTCACGCGGACGACCGTCTACATTCACCGTGGTATGCGGACGGCTCAGGGCCTGACCCAGCATGAAGCCCATGAACATGCCGCCCATCGAGCTGTGTTCACGCTGGACGATGATGGTCTGCGGCAGCGGTTGTGGCACTGGCTGTGCCGCGCTATTGGTATTGCCCGCCCAACTGGGATTCGTACCCGATGCCGGAGTCGCGTTGCCGAAGCTGCTGCGTGCCGGATCGAGCGGCTTGCCGGTAACGCTGAGATTACGTTCAGCGTCCGGGGTTTTGCCAGTGCGCGCATCGAGGTTTTTGATGGCATTGGCTTGCGAGCGGCTGTTGTCCATATCGCGATTTAAAACCGAGACCGAAGCCGGGGTCGATTTAGCCGGTGCAGCGGATGAGGACGTGCCGAAACTGCCGAAGCTGCTGTTGCCATTGTGCCCGGCAGCAGGGCTGCTAGTGCGGCTGACCGTATTTTTTTGCGAGGAGAAGCCGCCTTTAAAACTAGACGATGAACCGCCAGAACGGCCTGCGGTGCCAGCGCAGGCGAGATCGCTGATCGAGAGCAGCGGCATCAGCACCATCAGGCTGGCGACCATCGTTTTGCTGAGCCGGGTTTTCAGTAAGTTCATTGCGGGTATCCGTAGTTATTTATCTGCAACTCTGTACAATCCTGAGACTGACGAAAAACTGCCCCAGCCGCGTTACACCTGCTTGCTGAACCAGGATTGCGTCAGTCCCGATCTGCTCACTCGACACACGGTGTGAAGAGGAGTTAGAACGAAGCATAGTGAGCAAAAAGACAAATAGCATCGGTAATAAAAAGGGAAAATCACCATGACGCGCAAGTACTCGGATATGAATCAGCATGACGCTCTGTATAAGGTGGCGCGTGCTTACCCCGGCGGGCTGGAGGCACTGGCAGTACGCATGGAAGTGTCGGTGAACGTGTTGCGGAATAAACTCGCGCCGGGCATCGAATCGCATTACCCCTCGTTTGAAGAGTTGTCGCAGATTGTCGAGTTATGCAGCCAGGCCGGCGTCAAGGATGCGTTGCTGCCTTTACATGCGCTGCTGAGGCGGCACGGCATGGCGGCGTTTGTGGTGCCGGAACCGGATCAGATCAGCGGTGATGATTTATCGCAAACCGTGTGCCGCGTGGTGAGCCAGGTCGGCAGCGTCGCCGCAGTGGTATCCGATGCCCTGCTGGACGGTGTGATTACGGCAGCGGAAGCCGATCTGATTGAGCGCGAATTCCAGGGTGCCTTGACCGCGCTGGGCGAATGGCGCGCCCGCATCCGCGCTCACCATCACCGCGCAGAGAATAAGAAATAAGGGCCTGACAGGCTGGACGGACGTGCTTTACAATGGGCATGAAATCCCTGCCTTTTCTTTTAAATTTCATATACTCTACCTTAGTATATTTTAAGACCGCATACTAAATAAGCGCATCAGCCAGATTTTGCATGCGTATGTAGGGGAGTATATAAATGAAATTGATTGCATCCTGAATGTAAGCCTCAATCCGCCAGTTTATGAGTCCAGATCCCGCAGTACCCCGCCCGCAACCGAAATCCGTCCGAGATTTATTTATTTCCTTCACCTTACTGGCGCTGCAAGGCTTTGGCGGGGTGCAGGCCATCGTGCAAATGGAGCTGGTTGAGCGCAAGCGCTGGCTGACCCACGAAGAATTCATCGAAGACTGGGCGGTCGCGCAGATCATGCCGGGGCCGAATGTGGTGAATCTGTCGATGATGATAGGCAACCGCTATTTCGGCCTGGCGGGTGCGATGGCGGCACTGGCGGGGATGCTCGCGCTACCCCTGCTGATCATCTTGTTGCTGGCCATGGTGTATGGGCAATTCGCCAATCATCCGGGGGTCGCCGGTGCCTTGCGCGGCATGAGTGCGGTGACCGCCGGCATGATTATCGCATCCGGCTTGCGCTTATTCCCCGCTCTGAAATCAAATCCGATCGGGCTGGCGATCTGCGGGCTGTTGTGCGCGCTGTGCTTCGCCGGCGTCGCCTTATTGCACCTGCCGCTGGCCTATGTGCTGCTGGGGCTGGGCAGTATCGCCTGCACGCTGGCTTATCAGCGGCTGGGAAAGTAAATGAGCAATACTCTCATCAGCGAACTGCTACACGGCACGCCAGCCCTGCATGTCAGCATGCAGGCGAGCGACTGGCTGAATCTGCTGCTGCATTACATGATGCTGTCGCTGCTGTCGGTCGGCGGCGCCATTTCTACTTTGCCCGACATGCACCGCTACCTGGTCACCCGGCAGCACTGGCTGAGCGATGCGCAATTCAATGCCTCGATCGCCTTGGCGCAGGCGGCCCCGGGTCCGAACATCTTGTTCGTCGCCTTGATGGGCTGGAATATCGGCATGAATACCGGCAGCAGCTGGAACGCCCTGCTCGGCATGTCGGTGGCGATGTGCGGCATCCTGATACCGAGCACCACGCTGACTTATGTGGCCGCGAACTGGGGCCACCGGAACCGCGAGTTACGCAGTGTGAGAGCCTTTAAACTCGGCATGGCGCCGATTGTGGTGGGCCTGTTGCTGGCAACCGGCTGGATCATGGCCGCCGCGCACCATGTCGCCAGCAAAGACTGGCCGTTATGGCTGCTGACAGCGGTCTGCGGCCTGCTGGTCTGGCGCACCCGTCTGCATTTGCTGTGGCTGCTGGCGCTGGGGGCGATTCTCGGCTGGTTCGGGCTGGTTTAGGCTGACTAAGGGCTGGGTTGGCCTGCCCTTGCCGATAAATTTTGTTACATGTATTTAAGCGGCAATCGGTTATCCTTGCCGCTTCGGAATTTGGCATATCTCAGGTCTGGCATTATCACTACATGAAGTTTTACATCGAGAGCAATCAACAGGAAGTAGCTGAACCGGGCGAAGTCCATCTGCACATCCGCTTCCGCCCAGCCAACGGCCTGGCGGTTCTGCTCGCGCTGCTGATTCATGCGCTGTTGCTGTACTTTATCCTGACCCACAAGCCGCTCAAAAAAGAAGGCGACAGCCTGCAGCCCGAAAGCGCCATCGTGTTGCTGCTGGACAAGGACACGATGAGCAAGATGGCGGATATCGAAAAGAAAAAAGAACCGCCCAAGCCCAAGCTGCATCCCGCCGTCAAACCGAAATCGATTACCAGACCACAGCCGCCGCAGGAAGCCGTGGCCGAAACGCCGCCAACGCCAGCCCCGCAGCCCGATGCGATCCAGCAGCCTGACATGATGAGCATGCTGACCGCAGCGCGTGAACGTCGCCGTGCCGCCGAAGAGGCCGCCGCGCAAGAAAACGAAGCCGCCCGTCAGGGTGCGCGCGGCATGAGTCCGCAAGAAGTCGCCGAGGCGAATGTCCGTCGCAGCATGCAGCAAGCGAATAACCGCGAAGGCACCAGCGGGGTGTTCCAGATCCTCAGCAAGAGCACGCGCATGGCGACCTTCTCTTTCCGCGGCTGGAAACCGAGCCGGCAAAACAGCTTCAAAAAAGTCATCGAAGTCGATGCCGGCCTGGGCGGCAATATCGAACTGGCGATCATCCGCCGCATGATCGTCCTGATCCGCGAAGAATATCAGGGCGATTTCAGCTGGGACTCGCGCCGCCTGGGTCGCGTCATCAACCTGTCGGCCCGTCCGCAAGACACGGCAGAGCTGGAAACCTTCATGATGAAAGAATTTTTCGGCAATCCGAACGACCGTTGAATCGCCGATGCGGGTCAACTATTAAGTAGAATGTGCTTTTTCCCCGGCCGAGCTACTGATCCGCCATGCCCACTTCGACTCCGGCACCTGCCGCAAAACACAGCCTGAATGAATATTCCAGGCGCATGAACACGGTGCTCAATCACATTGATGCGCATCTGGACGCTCCATTGGATCTGACGCAACTGGCGCAAGTCGCGCATTTTTCGCCGTTTCATTTTCATCGCTTATTTGCCGCCTGGATGGGCGAAACCCTGGGCGATTATCTGCGACGGCGGCGGCTCGAAGTGGCGGCGCTCAGGCTCGCCGCACAGCCGGACATGTCGATCCTGGCAGTCGCATTCTCGGTAGGCTTCGGTTCTGGCGAGGCATTTTCCCGTGCTTTCAAGCAGCACTTTTCTTACTCGCCCAGCAGCTGGCGAAGGGATACCAAGCAACGCTGGGCAACGCAGTTGGCGCAGGCCAAACTGCGCCAGTCAGCACAAGATAGCAATCTGGATCAGTTGATTAGCAAGCCAAGTCAGGCCATCGGCTGCGGCTTAGACCATGATGAGGTCTTCAATCACCCCATCATGGAGATCCGTATGAAAGTCGAACTCGTAGAATTCGCCCCTGCAAGAATCGCTTACCTGAGACAAATCGGCCCTTACGGAGCGACGATAGGCCAGTTCTGGAGCCAGGTTTTTCATCCCTGGCTGCAGGCCCAGGGTATCCCCGCAAGCCCTATGTACGGCCTGAGTCATGACGACCCCAGCATTACGCCGCCGGAGAAATGCCGCTACGATGCGGCGATTGAGGTGCGTCAGGAGTTTGTTGCGACGGGCAAGGCGATGCTCACCACCCTACCCGGCGGGCGCTATGCGGTAGCCAAATTTATCGGCACTTCACAGGAGATCGGCGACGCATGGGTAGAGCTATTCAAAGGATGGCTGCCCGCAAGCGGCATGCTATGCGATGACCGCCCTTGCTTTGAGCGCTATCCGGTCGGCTCCAGAGTGGATCCGGTGACGGGCGTATTTGATTGCGAATTATGCATACCCGTCAGGGCCATGTAAGCGATACCTGTCGCCGCCTGACTCAGCGACTCCGCTCATCCGGTGTGATATGGCCGAACGCGGCATCACCGTAAGAACGTATCACCTCGGAAATCACGATATGGAAGCCGGCATACCAGCGTGCATACTGGCGCTTGGCTTCCATGTGTCGTGGATGCGCTGAAAACGCTTTGAGCGTATCCAGATCTGCCCAATAATAAATCGCATTATTTTTCTTGCCATCGGGCGAACGCCAGACTTCGGCACCGAGAAAGCCGGGCAGGGACTGCGCGACTTCTTCGATCAATTGATCCAGACGATGATATTCATCATCAAAACCTTTTGCTTCATAGATGAATGAGGCAGAGTACATCGTTCTCCTTGGTAATCTTAATCATAAACGGGCAGGTGAATATCGCCTGCATGTCGCATTAGCGATGCGGATTATCGCATGGGCGATTCCAACAATCACAGGCATAAAGAGAGACCCAAAAACAAAAGCGGGCCAGCAACCAGCTTTGGGGCTTTGCGGTAGCGCTATCGCGCCTTGGGATTCAGCAAGCAATTCAGCATGCGCGATAAAAAATCAGCGGCATCGAATCAGTCCAGACGAAGACGACGCGTAAGCGCATGGACGGGTTTGGCAAGCGCCCGCCTAACACGTGCCCAGAGCAATTCTGTCAGAGTCGGCGCCGGCAATTCGATTAAAAATTCACAGCGTTTTTGGGCGCAGACCTGGAACCAGCCGCTACGCTGCACCGTATAAGTTGCGCCCTCGGCGAGCGGAACCTGCGGCAGGTAGGCACAGGCATCGATACTGATCGCGGCTTCTTTAATCAGCACGCTGCCGACAGTCAGGTGCAATTTGGCGCTGCGGGACAGGTAAGTCTGATAACACTGTGCGGATTGCAGGGTAGTGATGTGCATGCGATGCTCCTGTGGTGATGGTCGCTCTGGTTGAGATTCAACTTGCGCTGGGGAAACGGATGCTGATCAGAATAGGCCAACAGGCGCAGGCATAACAGGCACAGGAAAGCAGCAACTGCATCGGTGCAAACAGGGATTTTCACATCTGTTATTGTATGCATTTAGGTTAACTGTATCTGTTCAGCCCAAGTGGCCGAGCGCATGATTCCCCCGATGAACAAACACCGCACATTTCAAACATCAGGTCAGGATCTGCCGCTATACCGGCGGCTGGCGGCGCATTATCTGTCCGCGATCAAGGCCGGCACGCTGGCCACCGGCGAACGCATGCCCTCGGTGCGCAAGCTGATGCAATTGCACGATGTCAGCCTGTCCACGGCCTTGCAAATGTGCCGCCAGTTAGAAACCGACGGCTGGCTGGAGGCGCGTCCGCGGTCCGGCTATTTTGTACGCCAGCCGCGTCGTGTCAGCCTGGTGCCGGTGGCCGAGCCGGTGGTGAATGCAGCGATCGATCCGGCGCAGTTTGTCGGGATACACGAACGGGTCTCGGCCATCATTGCGCAAGGGCAGCGTCCAATCAAAGTGAATCTGGCCAGAGCCACTGGCGCACCGGATTTGTACCCGCAGGAAGAACTCAAGAACCTGGCGATCCGCACCTTGCGCCAGCGCCCGCAATTGCTGACCAAGGCGATTTCTCCGGGCGGTAATAAGGAACTCAAAACCGCGCTCGCCAAACGCGCACTCGGCATGGGTATCAGCATTGCGCCCGACGATGTGGTGGTGACCCTGGGTTGTATCGAGGCGCTGAATCTGGCGCTGCGCGCCGTGGCGCAGGCGGGCGACATCATCGCGGTCGAGTCGCCGACTTTCTACGGCTTGCTGCAGGTGCTGGAGAGCCTGGGCATGAAGGCATTGGAAATTCCGACCAGTCCGCAAACCGGTATCTCGATCGAAGCGCTGGAACTGGCAATGCAGACCTACGCCAATATCAAAGCCGTGGTGGTGGTGCCGCATCTGCAAAATCCGCTGGGCAGCATCATGCCGGACAGCCATAAGCAACGGCTGGTCGAGCTCTGCGAAGCGCAGCAGATTCCGCTGATCGAGGATGATTCGTATAGCGCCCTGGCAAACGCCGATAACGCCTTGACCAGCGCCAAACACTGGGACCAGAGCGGCAACGTGATTTACTGCGCATCGCTGCATAAAATCCTGGCGCCCGGCTTGCGCATAGGCTGGATGGTTGCAGGGCGCTGGCATGCGCGCGTCAGCATGCTGAAATATGCACAAACCCGTTACAACGAAGAATGGTCGCAGATCGTCCTGGCAGAGTTCATCAATTCCAGCGCCTACGACCGCCATTTGCGCCGCCTGCGGCACGCCCTGACGCTGCAACGCGAGCGCACCGCAGAAGCGATTGCGGCGTATTTCCCGGAAGGGACGCGACTGACCGTGCCCGATGGCGGGATCTCGGTATGGGTGGAAATGCCGCATAAACTTTCCTCTAAAGCGGTATTCGAGGCGGCTCTGGAACAGGGAATCCTGGTATCGCCGGGCTTGCTGTACTCGAATTCAAATCGTTTTAACCATTTTTTACGTTTGAATTGCGGCATGCATTTTACCGATGAACTCGACAGCGCCTTGCGTACACTCGGACAGATTATCACGGGGCTAGCCCGGCAAAGCCTGCATATCGCGGCCTGAATTGCAGCGCTTGGCGATGCTTGCGGCTTGACGCTTTATCAAGCAGCTCAAGCGCAGGGAAAGCAACACGTGTGGAAACCCACAATAGGCACAGCGGTGCGAAGTTTTCATAATGGCGCCAGTTCTGGGATCCTTCCCGACCACACTGCCGCGATCAGCTTGCAACAAAACCACTGTCAGCGGCAACCGATAACAACACTGGAGACACCAGATGAAGAAGCCGCCGCTGTACCGTTCCCTGTATTTTCAGGTCATTTCCGCCATCATCATTGGCGTGTTGCTGGGCCATTTTTATCCTGAATCCGGTGCCGCCATGAAGCCGATCGGCGATGGCTTCATCAAGCTCATCAAGATGATGATTGCACCGATCATTTTCTGCACCGTGGTAGTCGGCATCGCCGGCATGGAAGACATGAAAAAAGTCGGCAAGACCGGCGGCATGGCGCTGCTGTATTTTGAAGTGGTCAGCACGCTGGCCCTGATCGTCGGCCTGATCGTGGTCAATCTCTGGCAACCGGGCGCCGGCATGCATATCGATCCGAATGCGCTGAGCACCAAGGAAATTGCCAACTACACTGCGCCGGGCAAGATGCAGACCACCACCGATTTCCTGATGGCGATTATTCCGGGCACGCTGGTCGATGCCTTTGCCAAAGGCGAGATTTTGCAGGTGTTGCTGATCGCCGTGTTATTCGGTTTTGCCTTGCATCGCTTCGGCGGCCGCGGCACACTGGTGTTCGACGTGATTGAAAAATTCTCTCAGGTGCTGTTCGTGATCGTCGGCTACATCATGAAAGTCGCGCCTATCGGTGCCTTCGGCGCGATGGCCTATACGATAGGTAAATTTGGCATCGCCTCCCTGCTGCCGCTGGCGCAGCTGATGGCGGCCTTCTACACGACTTGCCTGATCTTTGTGTTTGTGGTCCTGGGCACGATTGCCAGGGTACACGGCTTCAGCATCTGGAAATTCGTCAAATACATTAAAGAAGAATTGCTGATCGTACTCGGCACCTCGTCGTCCGAATCGGCATTGCCAGGCATGATCGCCAAGCTGGAAAATCTCGGCGTCAAAAAATCGGTGGTCGGCCTGGTGATTCCAACCGGATATTCATTCAACCTCGACGGCACCTCAATCTATCTGACCATGGCGGCCGTGTTTATTGCGCAAGCCACCGATACGCCGATGAGCCTGATGCAGCAAGTGACTTTGCTGGCGGTCTTGTTGCTGACCTCGAAAGGGGCGGCAGGGATCACCGGCAGCGGTTTTATCGTGCTGGCGGCGACCTTATCGGCGGTCGGCGGCATTCCGGTCGCAGGCCTGGCTTTGATCCTGGGCATCGACCGTTTCATGTCCGAAGCACGGGCCCTGACCAATCTGGTAGGTAACGGCGTTGCGACCATCGTGGTCGGCAAATGGGGCAATGATGTGGATGAACTGAAACTGCATCAGCGCCTGAACGGCGAGAGCGAAAACCTCGCCGAGCAATCAGAACAGAATTTACATCTGACGACAGGACTTAGTTAAGTCCATGTATTGAGTTGATGTGTTAAGTTCCTGTTTCAGAAATACCAAGGGCAGATGAAATTCCATCTGCCCTTTTTTATGCCGCAATGGTGTGCAGCGCCTCAATAGCGGGCATCAGGTCGCGATCTTCGGCTTGTATAAATACCGCAAGGCCAGAGTCAGCGCTATCAGCTGGACTGTCGCCGCCATGAAAAACGGTGCGCCCAATAGCATGCTGCCGCGCGGCTGATGGCTGACCTGACCCAGCAAAGAAGTGCCAGCCAGCGTTGCGGCCACACTCATGATACTTGCCAGCGCCGTCAGCGAGCCCATCGCCACACCCTGCGAACGCGCATCCACCGCACGCGAAAACATCGCTTGCAAAGCAGGTCCGGTAGCGAAGGCCAGCACATTACACAAGATCAGGGCATACATCATCCAGCCCTGGTTCGCCAATCCATACAGGGTTAAGGCGGTCGCAGATGAAGCCAGGCCGATCAGGATCGCATTCGCATCGCCGACCCGTTTGATATAGCGGCCTAAAAATACGCCCTGCATGACCACGCTCGATACACCGACGCAGAATAAGGAAAAACCGTTCTGCATTGGGGTCCAGCCAAAGCGCAATTCGGTCGACAAGACCCAGGTCGTCTGCAAGGTAAATTGCGCAAACATGGTGAACGCATACACCCAAACCAGGGCGCCGACGCCGCGCAAATGACCTAAGCCCGATAAGCCGGCAAAGGGATTCGCCGATGCCAAAGAAAAATGCTTGCGGTTAGCCATCGACAAGGATTCCGGCAGAGAAAAATAACCGTAAATCACGTTCGCCATCGACACCGTCGCCGCCAGATAAAACGGGTACAGGATATTCGCCTCACCTAGCAGGCCACCCAGCACCGGGCCGCAAATAAATCCCAGGCCGAACATGGCACCGATTTTACCCAGCGATTTGCTGCGCTCGCTGGGTGCCGATACGTCGGCAATATACGCACTGGCAACCGAGATATTCCCTGCCGTGACGCCGCCGATCGCCCTGACCAGCAGCAACCAATAGATCGAGGTGACTGCCGTCATCATCAGGAAATTCATGCCCAGGCCAAACACGCAGACCAGCAACACCGGACGCCGGCCAAAGCGGTCGCTCAAGGCCCCGATAATCGGCGCGCAGAAAAATTGCATCACACCGTAGATCGCCACAATCGCACCGTACCAATAGGCCTGCATATCGGCCTGCGGCAGGTAAGCGCCGACCAGTCTGGGCAACACCGGGATAATCAAACCGATCCCGAGAATGTCCAGGAACACCGTGATCAGGACGAAGCGGATATTGGTAGGGAGAGTGGTTGGCGTTGCTGGGGATGATGTCGCAGTCATGCAATCGGACTTTCAGGCAATTGGGGGAAGCTCAATAGTATATGATTCAAACAATGCATTTTGTAACGGAGTAGGTATGGCTTTATTCGACCATTTTTTAATTATCGCGCTTCTGGTCGCGATCAGCGCGTTTTTTTCCATGTCCGAAATATCGCTGGCGGCGGCGCGCAAAGTCAAGTTGCAAGTGCTGGAAGCCGAGGGCGAGGCCCGCGCGGCGCGGGTACTGGAGTTGCAAACCCAGCCCGGCCATTTTTTTACCGTGGTGCAGATTGGCCTGAATGGGGTGGCGATACTCGGCGGTATTCTGGGAGAGCAAGCGCTGACGCCGTATTTTTCCAATGTGTTTCATTCCGTGTTTGGTTCCACCAGCTGGGTCGATACCGCGAGTTTTGTGACCTCCTTCATCTTCGTTACCTCCCTGTTCATTTTGTTTGCCGACCTGATGCCGAAAAAAATCGCGATGACCGCGCCGGAAACCGTGGCGATGACCGTGGTCGAACCGATGTTATGGTGTGTGCGCCTGTTCAAACCCCTGGTCTGGGTATTCAATGGCTTGTCGAATCTGATCTTCAAGTTATTCAATGTATCGACCACGCGCAATGAGCAGATCACTTCGGACGAAATCTATGCGATGTTCGATGCCGGCGCCGAGGCCGGCGTCTTGCAGGAACGCGAGCATCATATGATAGGCAATGTGTTTGAACTGGAGAGCCGCACCGTGCCGTCGGCGATGACCCAGCGCGACAGTATTGTGTATTTCAGCTTGCAGGACAGCGACATCGTGATCCGGCAAAAAATCGCCGAACATCCGCATACCAAGTTCCTGGTCTGCGACGGCCAGATCGACAATGTGGTCGGCTATGTCGAATCCAAGGATATTCTGAAACGGGTGCTGACCAATCAGGCTTTTTCCAAAGTTCAGGAACTGTCTTTGCGCACCGCGCTGGTGGTGCCGGATTCACTGACCTTATCCGATATGCTGGAGCAATTTAAAGGCACGCGGGAAGACTTTGCGGTGATCCTGAACGAATATGCGCTGGTGGTCGGCGTGATTACCTTAAACGACGTGTTGAGCACGCTGATGGGCAATCTGGTGCATCCGTTCATGGAAGACCAGATCGTCCAGCGCGATGCGAACTCCTGGCTGATTGACGGCGCCACTACCATCGAGGACGTATGCCGTGCATTGGAAATCGATGCTTTACCGGAACAGGGTAGCTATGAGACTATTGCTGGCTTCATGATGACCATGCTCAAGAAGATCCCGAAACGCACCGATTGCGTGATGGTTGCCAATTACAAGTTCGAGGTGGTGGATATCGATCATTACCGTATCGATCAGTTGCTGGTGGTCAGAACCAATGGGGCGGATAAGCCATCGGAATAATTCCCTCAGAATGGGGCAAGAACATCAACGCTGCCTTGTTGTTGCATTACCAAAAACGAACCCGCAATGTGGATGCGCCTCCTGGCACGAAATGCCTCTGGAAGCCGCACCCAGCCTGCGGGATTGATACTGAAGCGGCAAACGGTTTTCCGCTGTGCGTCAGTCCCTAAACCCCAATACGCTATAATCGCTCCCCGCGTTTTTCATCAGGAAGTTTCATGTCGCATGCATGTGGAGTAGATTTCGGCACCTCAAATTCAACGGTTGCCTGGCACCAGCCGGATCAGCCTGAACACACACCCGGCTTGCTGGCACTCGAGGATGAAAAACCGACGCTGCCATCGGTGGTGTTTTTCAACGCCGATGAAGATGAAGTCAGCTACGGACGGGCCGCCCTGGCAACCTATCTGGCCGGATATGAAGGACGACTGATGCGCTCCATGAAGAGCTTGCTCGGCACCAGCCTGATGGAAGGGCAGACCGAAGTGCAAGGCCGCTCGCTGCCGTTCCGCCAATTATTGAGCCAGTTCATCAGCGAACTGAAACAGCGCGCCGAACGCTCGGCAGGACAGCATTTCGAGCGCGCCGTGATGGGTCGCCCGGTGCATTTCATCGATGATAATCAGGTCGCCGACCGGCTCGCGCAAGACACGCTGGAAGAAATCGCACTGGCTGCGGGCTTCAAAGAAATTCAATTCCAGTATGAGCCTATCGCCGCGGCGTTTGATTACGAATCCCGTATCCGCAAAGAAGAACTGGTCTTAATCGCCGATATCGGCGGCGGCACTTCGGATTTTTCCCTGGTCAGGCTGGCACCGGAACGGGCCCACCGGACCGATCGCTATGACGACATACTGGGCAACGGCGGCGTCCATATAGGCGGTACCGATTTTGATAAATACCTGAGTCTGGCGCACATCATGCCGCTGCTCGGTCTGGGCGGACAGCTGGCCAGCAGCAGCGACGTCCCGTCGAGTTATTATTTCAACCTGGCGACCTGGCATACCATCAACCTGACCTACACCCAAAAAGTCTGGCGCGAATTACAAGATGTGTATCGCGATATCGGCGAAACCGACATCAGGCTGCGCTTCGAGCGCCTGTTGCACCTGGTCGAGCAGCGCGACGGCCACTGGCTGGCGATCAAAGCGGAAGACGCCAAGATACAGTTATCCGACCACGCCACCATCGATCTGGTACTGGAACGTTTGCGCGGCAAAGTGCCGCAGACGGCGTCTTGTGTGTTGACGTTGGGGCAGCCGGGTTTTCTGCAATCGATACAGCATCTGACCGAGCAGATCGGCAGCACGGTCAGCCAGGTCCTGGCTTTAGCCGACGTCAGTGCGGATGAAGTGGATACCGTGTTTTTTACGGGCGGATCGAGCGGCGTACGCGGCTTGCGCGATCGCATCAGCGCCATCGTGCCGGATGCCAAAAAAGTCGAAGGCGATTTGTTCGGCAGTATCGGGACAGGACTCGGCCTGGATGCGTATCGCCGTTATGCCTGAAAACGGTTTGTGGTATCGTTGCGCTGGTCGTTTCAGGTATACTTAAAGCAATTTATCTAAGACTGAGACAGAATAAAAAAAGCGCACGCTGCGGAGGTGCGGAGTACGGAGAAGGCAAAGAAAATTTCTGCGGTTCCGTGTACTCTGGGTCTGCAGTAATACGCTGCAGTGCAGTACGGGAATCCTGATTCGTCATCCCTGCGAAGGCAGGGATCCAGCACCTTTCCCACATTGAACGTCTTAGCCTCTCTGTGCTTATTTTTTTGCGTCAATCCTGTTATCCACGAGTCATTTCCTAATTCTTTAAGCGGGGGAAGCATGTCAACGAATCCGGATGATCAGGATGATAAGCTGTTCATCCTGGAAGATCACCACGAGACCACGCCTCCCAACCTGCGGACCTGGAAAATCGCGATCGTTGACGATGATGAGGATGTTCATCACACCACCAAATTTGCCCTGCTCGATACCAAAATCCTGAATCGCCCGCTGGAATTTATCCACACCTATTCCAAACAGCAAACCCGCGAAGTATTTGCCCACCATCATGACATTGCCGTGGTCCTGCTCGATGTCGTGATGGAGACCGAGCACGCCGGCCTGGAATTAGTCAGCTTCATCCGGGATGAATTGCAATGGCGTGACACCCGGATCATCCTGCGCACCGGGCAACCCGGATATGCGCCGGAAGAACAGGCGATCCGCGATTACGACATCAACGACTACAAAACCAAAAGCGAGCTGACGCGTAAAAAATTATTGACCACGCTGACCGCGGCCATCCGCTCCTACGACCAGATCCGCACCATTGATGCGAGTCGTCGCGGCCTGCACCAGATCATTGCATCGAGCGCCTCTTTCACGGTAGAGCATGGGATACAGGCCTTTGCCGCGGGAGTCATTACCCAGATCGCCGCCTTATGCGGCGTGCCGCCCGAGGGCCTGCTGTGCGCGCAAGCCGATGAACCCGGTGATACGGACAATACGCCGCGCTACAGCGTGATTGCTTCCGCAGGCCATTACAGTGGATTGATGAATTGCTCTATCGATGCCATTGCCGATAAAAAAATCCGCGAATCCCTGCACTATGTACTGACCCACCGTGCTCCCCTGTTTGACGAGCACGATATGACTTTGTATTTTTCCGGACATGGCAATCGGCCATTGGCGGCCTATATCGATTTGCCGTATGCACTGTCCGAGATTGACCAGCAATTACTTGAAGTATTTTGCTCCAATCTCGGCGTCTGTCTGGACAATTTAAATCTGATCAACCAGCTCAAGGTCCATGCGTATCGCGATCAATTGCTGATGCTGCCGAACCGGCTCAAGTTCATCGAGCAAATTGATCTGGCGCTTCGGCAGGCGCAATCGAATCGCGCTCTGGTGGCCTTGATTGATATTGACGAGTTCGCTGAGATCAACGACGTGCTGGGTCATCGCTACGGCGATTTATTATTAAAAGCCGTGGCTGACCGCCTGCGGATCGACCTTGGCGGCGCGAATTTTTTAGCCCGCATCTCCGGCGATGTATTTGGTTTGCTGGGCTTGGAAAGCGTGCTGCAGCCGGACAAGCTCAAACAGGTATTTGCCGAACCCTTCATCATCGAAGATACCGCGCATGCGGTGTCGATGTCGATCGGCATGGTGGCCTTGCAAGGCTATGAAAGTGACGGTGCCGATGTCTTGAAAGACGCCAGCATTGCGCTCAAGCGCACCAAGATGCATCAACGCGGCAGCTACACCCTGTTTACCCGCGAAATGGGGGTCGAAATCCGCGAACGCGCACGTCTGATGCAGCATTTGCACAAGGCATTCGATGCCGAACGCTTATTCCTGATGTATCAGCCGCAAGTCGATCTGCATACCCGCCAGCTCACCGGACTGGAAACCTTGATACGCTGGCGTACCGACGAGGGTCATATGATTCCGCCCGGCGATTTTATTCCGCTGGCAGAACATTCCGGCCTGATTATCAGCCTGGGCGCCTGGGTATTGCGTACCGCTTGCTTTACCATGATGCGCTGGCAAAATGCAGGCGTAGCGCCGGGTAAAATCGGGGTGAATGTGTCGGTCATCCAGTTTCGCCAGCCCGATTTTATATCGATCGTAGAAACCGCCTTGCGTGACAGCGGTCTCAGTCCCGCCAGGCTGGAACTGGAAATCACCGAGTCGGTCACGATGGCGGGGGTCAATGTGTTCGAAGAATCGCTCGCCAAACTCAAAAAAATCGGCGTGCAAATTGCGATCGATGATTTCGGCACGGGTTTTTCTTCGCTGAGTTATCTCGATAAATTGCCGGTCGACCGCTTGAAAATTGACCGGGCTTTTGTCAATCAGATCGATACGCCGGAAGGACCGAGAATCGCCGAGCTGATCACGCAGTTAGGTAAAAAACTGAAGCTGCAGGTGATCGCCGAAGGCATAGAAACCGAACACCATTGGGAAGTGCTGCGTAACATGGGTTGCCATGAGGGACAGGGATTCTTTATCGCGCATCCAATGGTAGAAGAGGATGTGAAAAACTGGATCAGCCACTGGCGATAAGCGTTTACGAATTATTTCTTTGATGGAGGTACCGCTTTATCTGCGACAGAACAATAGCCGTGATAAAGCGCATGGCAGTGTGAAAAATTTGCCTGTGTCTTCAATTTCAATAGCAAATATTAATTGATTACATAATTTAAATTAAATTGATCTATCGTCATTCGATATCTAGAATCAATAAAGTAGTAAATTTTTAATCAATCAAAGGAGATAAGCATGTCAAACGAAGCAAAATGCCCGTTCTCGAGTGGCGCCGCTAAAAATACGGTGGCCAGAGGTGCGCCAGCCAATGCCGACTGGTGGCCGAATCAATTGAAACTCAATATCTTGCACCAGCACTCCGCCAAGTCCAATCCTATGGACGAAGAGTTTAATTACGCAGAGGCATTTAAAAGCCTCGATTTGCATGCCGTTATTAAGGATTTGACTGCGCTGATGACCGATTCGCAGGACTGGTGGCCAGCGGACTATGGTCACTACGGCCCCTTCTTCATCCGCATGGCCTGGCATGCTGCGGGCACCTACCGTATCGCCGATGGACGCGGCGGTGCCGGCTCCGGTTCGCAGCGTTTCGCGCCATTGAATAGCTGGCCTGACAACGGCAACCTGGATAAGGCGCGTCGCCTGCTCTGGCCGATCAAGCAGAAATACGGCCGTAACCTGTCCTGGGCCGACCTGTTCGTCCTGACTGGCAATGTGGCGCTGGAGTCGATGGGTTTCAAGACTTTCGGTTTCGCCGGCGGCCGTCCCGATATCTGGGAACCGGAAGAAGACATCTACTGGGGATCTGAGGGCAAGTGGCTGGGCGACCAGCGCTACACCGGTGAGCGCGAGCTGGAAAATCCGCTCGCTGCCGTGCAGATGGGCCTGATTTACGTCAATCCGGAAGGTCCGAACGGCAATCCCGACCCTCTCGGCTCGGCACGGGATATCCGCGAAACCTTCGCCCGCATGGCAATGAACGACGAGGAAACCGTAGCGCTCACCGCCGGCGGCCACACCTTCGGCAAGACCCACGGCGCCGCTGATCCGGGCAAGTACGTCGGCCCCGAGCCAGAAGGCGCGGACATCGAGCAACAAGGTCTGGGCTGGAAGAATAGTTTCGGCAGCGGCAAGGGTCTGCACGCGATCACCAGCGGCCTTGAAGGCGCCTGGACCCCGAATCCAATTAAGTGGGATAACGGTTATTTTGAAACGCTGTTCGGCTACGAATGGGAATTGACCAAGAGCCCTGCAGGCGCCCAGCAATGGAAACCGAAGGGCGATGCGGGTGCTGGCAGCGTGCCGGATGCCCACGATCCCAACCTGCGTCATGCGCCGATGATGTCCACTGCCGACATGGCCATGCGCATGGATCCGGCGTATGAAAAAATCTCGCGCCGTTTCATGCAAAATCCTCACGAGTTCGCCGATGCATTCGCCCGCGCCTGGTTCAAGCTGACGCACCGCGACATGGGTCCGATCGCTCGCTACCTCGGCCCGCTGGTGCCGAAGGAAGAGTTGATCTGGCAAGACCCGATTCCCGCCGTTGATCACAAATTAGTCGATGAGCAGGACATCGTCGCCCTGAAAGCGAAGCTGCTTGCATCCGGCCTGTCGATTTCCCAGCTGGTGAATACCGCCTGGGCCTCTGCCGCAACATTCCGCGGCAGCGACAAACGCGGCGGTGCTAACGGCGCGCGGATTCGTCTGGCACCACAGAAAGATTGGGAAGCGAATCAGCCGGCCGAACTGGCAACGGTACTGGCGAAGCTGGAAGCGATCCGGCACGAGTTCAATGCGGCGCAATCCAACGGCAAAAAGATTTCTCTTGCTGATCTGATCGTGCTGGGCGGCTCTGCGGCGGTCGAGGCTGCGGCGAAAAAGGCGGGTAACTATATGCAGATTCCTTTCACGCCGGGACGTATGGATGCGTCGCAAGAGCAAACCGATGTTGAGTCCTTTGCCGTATTGGAACCGGTCGCAGATGGTTTCCGCAACTACATCCGCTCCGGCCTGGAAGCATACGCGGCCGAGCTGCTGGTGGATAAAGCCCAGTTGATGAGATTGACGGCGCCCGAGATGACCGTGCTGATCGGCGGTATGCGCGTTCTGGATGCCAACGCCGGACATGCCAGGCACGGTGTGCTTACCAAGCGCCCCGAAACTCTGACCAATGATTTCTTCGTGAACCTGCTGGACATGGGTACCAAGTGGCAGAAGTCCGCTACCTCGGCCGGGGTACTGGAGGGACGTGACCGGGCAACGGGTGAAGTGAAGTGGACCGGTACGGTGGTTGATCTTATCTTCGGTTCAAACTCGCAGCTGCGCTCTTTGGCCGAAGTCTATGCATGTAGCGATTCTCAGCAAAAGTTTGTCGACGACTTCGCCGCAGCCTGGACCAAGGTGATGAACCTTGATCGTTTCGACCTGGCCTGAACGGCGCTCTGAGATCCTTAGCGATCTGTCAGCGCAACCCCTGCTTCGACTTACGCCATGCAGGGGTTGCGTCACTCCTGTCTTCGCAGGAGTGACGAAGTGAGAACTAAGTTGAATTGATTCACCTGTTTAATTGCCAGATTAATAGAAATTAAAAAACGAAACCGCAAGCCGGGTGCGCCTGCTGGCACGAAATGCCTCTGCGAGCCGCATCCAGCCTGCGGGTTTAATGTAGGTAACTTCTAAAAACCCCATACTCGAGCGCATCGCGTCGTTACAAAGCCTCGCAATACCGACGTATTGCTGCGTTTTGTGCCTAGCGTTGCACCTCGATTAAAGGGTTTTTAGAAGTTCCCTGTACGTTGTGGTAAGCAACTTGGCGTTTTGCGCAAGTCCTAAATAAAACTCCATCAAAGCAGTGTGCAGTGCCGTGATGGAGTGCTTTTCTTCTGTTACCGGTGTTTACTGGCCAGGGTAGTGATGTGGATTGCCGTCCGCTACCTCCCGCTTATTTTTTGTCCATCCCAGGCTGCTCAGGCTTGCCGTCGTGCCCCTTTGGGCGAGGCATGCCGCGTTCCATCTCATCACCCATGCGATGCTGCATGTGACGATGACTGTCATCGAAGGTTTTTTTCTGCTCAGCTGTCAGTACGCCGTAAAAGGTTTTCAATGCAGCCAGATGCGCTTCCGCTTTTGCCTGGCGATCTTTCATCATCCCCAACATTTTTTCCATGCGTTCCGGCGTGCTGAGTTTGTCCATTTCCTTGGGATCTGCCCGCATTGGCTGGGCACCTGGCGGCGCTTTGACGGCTTCAATAAAAGTTTTCCAGGCGGGCTCTTGCGCTGTCGTCAGCTTCAGCTTGTCATGCAGCTCGACCTGATGCCTGAGCATGCGCTCTTGCATTTTTTCAGCCCATTTTGCATGGTCCATATCGTCTTTATCGTGCATGGCTGGCGGCGGTGGGGCTGGCGGTGTTGATTGCGCCAACACCGCGCCGCTCATACTCAGGGAGATCGCTGTCAAAGCGAATATCAATGGTTTGTTTATCGTGTTCATTATTTCCTCATGGGGTATTGGATACATGGATAGACAAATTTGTTCGTGAATTTTGTGAACTGAGTTTGTCATTACCATAGCCACTGCGAACTTTATGTGCCTTGCACATGGGAGGTATCTTGGTCCAATGATGTAACCGGCAAGTGTCGGCGTTACACTGCTTTGTATCGCACTGTAACAAGCGGCCGGAATAAGCGACCTGCGTGTTTCGCATTGTTTCCACATGGGTTTATCATAACAAGCCGATACAAAAACCATTTTCTGCGCCAGCGTCAGATCGTCATAATGAGAGTCATGGATACTTCAAGCAAAATTTTGATCGTTGATGACGATCGCGACATCCGCAGCCTGCTGGCGGATTATCTGGATGGACATGGTTACAGCACCATGATGGCGGCCGACGGGAATGCCATGTGGGCGGCACTCGACGCACATCAAGTCGATCTGGTGGTGCTCGACCTGAACCTGCCCGGCGATGACGGCCTCACTCTGTGTCGCAACCTGCGCGCCAAGTCGAGCATGCCGGTGATCATGCTGACCGCGCGCAGCGAACCGCTGGACCGGATTCTGGGTTTGGAAATGGGTGCCGACGATTACTTGCCGAAACCATTTGAGCCGCGAGAATTATTGGCGCGCATACGCAGCGTCTTACGGCGTACCCAGTCGGCGGCACTCGCTAGCGATGGCGAGCAAATTCAACGCCTCAAGTTTGCTGGCTGGACGCTGGATCTGACCGCCCGTCACCTGATCAGTCCTGACGATATGGTGATCGCCTTATCGGGTGCGGAGTTCCGCATGCTGACTATTTTCCTGGATCATCCAAACCGCATCCTGAATCGCGATCAGTTGCTGAATATGACGCACGGACGCGATGCCGATCCGTTTGATCGTTCCATCGATATCCAGATCAGCCGCTTACGGCAAAAGCTGCGCGAGGATGCGCGTTCGCCGCAGATCATTAAAACGGTGCGCAACGGCGGCTACGTCTTGTCCGTCACCGTCACCGCGGAACACGCTACATGAAGCTCATGCAATCGATGTCGGGCCGCATCTTCGGCATCCTGCTGTTGGGCGTGGTCAGCTCTACCGTACTCACCTGGTGGCTGGCATTCGGCGAGCGGCAAAAAACCTTCGAGCAATTTCGCGAATCGCGGGCGGTAGAACGCGCCGAGCAATTGGTGCTGGCGCTGGATGCCTTGCCGGCCCCCAGCCGACAAGCTTTCCTGGCGACCGCACCGCGACTGGGTTTGCGCGTCACGACCTTGCCGGTAGCGAGCTCGAGCGAAGCACCGCGCTCGGTGTATGCAGCGGCGCTGAGCGACCGACTCGGCAAGAGGTTTCGGGTACAGTCCCTGCCACCGGATTCCGAGGGCTGCAATAGCCTTCCGGCGGAAGCACGTTCGCTACGCGGTCCCTGCGAGGAACTGGGCATCACCTTGCGCGATGGGACAGAATTGCGCTTGACCTCATTACCGCCGCGCGGTCCGCTACCGCCTTTCCGTCCGGATTTTATCTTGTATCTGCTGGCTTTCCTGTGCAGCATTGCGGTGCTCGCTTACCTGGTGGCGCGCATGACGACACGGCCTTTAAGACAGCTTGCTCAGGCCGCAACGGATCTGGGCAATGATATCAATCGCCCGGCCTTACCGGAACGTGGATCGACTGAAATTTTGCAAGCGACCAAGGCGTTTAATGCAATGCAATCGCGGATCCGCCAGCACATCCAGCAACGCACCCACATGCTGGCAGCGATTACCCATGACTTGCAAACCCCGCTGACGCGTTTGCGCCTGCGTCTGGAAAAAGTCGGCGATACCGAATTGCGCGATAAGCTGATCGGCGATTTGTCGGCCATGCAAACCATGGTCAAAGAAGGCCTGGATCTGGCGCGCAGCATGGATAGCAATGAAGCGCTACGCCCGATGGATCTGGATTCGCTGCTCGACAGCGTCTGTGCCGATGCTGCCGATGCCGGGCAGGATGTGGTGTTCTCCGGCAAGTCAGGCATCACGGTCATGGCCAGGCCGCAAGCGCTGCGCCGTTGCCTGACCAACCTGATCGATAATGCGGTCAAATACGGCCAATTCGCGAAAGTCAGCCTGGAAACCAGCAGCGACGCCGGCAGCAAATTCATGCACATACGGATCCGCGACGGCGGCAGCGGTATACCGGAAGACCAATTGCAAAAAGTGTTTGAACCGTTTTACCGCACCGAGACTTCGCGCTCGCGCGATACCGGCGGTACCGGCCTGGGTCTGACGATCGCGCAAAACATCGCGCAACAACATGGCGGCAGCGTACAGTTAAAAAACCTGCATGAAGGCGGCCTGGAAGTGCAACTGATTTTGCCAGCCAAACCGGCCTGACGACCGGCGTTACAGACTGGCTCAGGCGGGTAAATATCCAGATCCTGTGAGATGCTAGATTCTCCAAAGAACTCCACATGTTTCTTGCTTTTTCTCTGTGTCTCCGCGTCTCTTGTTGAGAGGTTTTAAAACTTTTCATCCTTAAAGCAACGTAGCGCGATTGCGGGATGAATCGGATGCACACATCTTTGCTCATCCGTCCTGCGACACCAGCACCGACATCATGCTGATCGCGCCGAGTTCCATGCCTTCGGTCGCAATCTCGAGTTTGTCTTGCGCCGTTTTAGCGCCCAGTACATACAGCAACGGTAAAAAATGCTCGGAGGTCGGCACCGACAGCATGGCATCCTGACCCAGCGTCTGATAATTCACCACCTGCTCAAAATCCCCGTCCAGCATGGCCTGGCGCATCGCCTGGTTAAACCGTATCGCCCAGTCATAGCCGGAAGAGCGCGGATCCATGCGGCGTAAATTGTGCACCACATTGCCGCTGCCGATAATCATGACGCCCTGGTTGCGCAAGGCGGCCAATTTTTTCCCCAACTCAAAATGAAAAGCCGCCGGCTGGTTCATATCCAGGCTCAGTTGCACTACCGGAATATCGGCCGCCGGATACGCCTTGGCCAGCACCGACCAGGTCCCGTGATCCAGGCCCCATTGCTGATCGAGCTGTACCGCTAAAGGCGCCAGCTGGGCGGCAATTTTAGCCGCCAGGGCAGGATCACCGGGCGCCGGATACTGGATATCGAACAGAGCCTGCGGAAATCCGCCAAAGTCATGGATCGTCGCCGGTGCCGCCATCGCGGTCACGCCTATGCCGTAGGTGGTCCAGTGCGCCGAGACCGCCAGGATCGCTTGCGGTCGCGCAAAACGTTCGGCAAAACCGCGCCAGGCTTGGGTATAGCGATTATCTTCCAGCGCATTCATCGGGCTGCCGTGACCAAAAAAGATCGCCGGCATGCGGGTAAACTCAGACATAGTCATTTCTCCTGTTTCATCATGTGGCAGCGCGCCTTAACTTATTAACGCAAGTAACTGAATTAGTTCAAGGCTGCTAAAATTGTGCATCGTCCTCAACAATACACGGAATCACTGTGATCAACTTACAACTAGGCGATGTCAGCCATATTATCCAGCTCGCGATTGCACCGGTCTTCTTACTCACTGGTGTCGGCACCAATCTGACCGTTCTGACCAATCGTCTGGCCCGTATCATCGATCGCTCACGTCGCCTGGAAGATCTATTTCAAAGCGATGTTAGCGCGATCGACAAACCCGGTTTGCGTGAGGAATTGAACGAACTTTATGAGCGCTCGCACCTGATCAACCGCGCCATCACACTCAGCACTGCCTGCGGCTTGCTGATCTGCCTGGTGATCGCTGCCTTGTTCATGGGCGATGCGACCGATCTGCGCCTGGACAAGCTGATTGCGGGACTATTCGTGGGCGGCATCCTCGCCTTGATCGGCAGTTTTGTGTACTTCCTGCGCGAAATTTTTGTGGCTACCACCACGCTGACCAGGCAACGCGAAATGGGCTTGAAAAATCATCCTGATGCAGTCCGAAAGAACTGATAAAGTCTCACATTGGCCTCCCACCGGCTCACCATGATGGGTGAGCTGAAAGCGGTCGCCGCGCTAGCTGGACCGGCCTGATTACAATCGGCAATCTACCTTCAATTAACTTCAATCCTCGCTATATCGGGATTTTTTTACCTTGTCTGCCCGAATCGGCTGGCACAAAAATAGATCGTTGTAATTTGCGAACGATCGTGCCAAAATAAGACTTAGGTGCAATACTCTAAAAGCAAATTCCGGATTGACGCAATTGACGCCAGCGCAGTGAAAATCAGCAAGCGCAACACCGCATGGCATAGCCGCATTGATGCGCCATGCAAAATGACTGAAGCTGTCTCGCATAGAAACGTCAACCGACCGCACTTTCAGCCAACAACGGAGACAAGACATGAATACCAGCCACTACCCGCATTGGCCGCCCGGTCTGCCGCATCATCTGATCGCGCCGGAAACCAGCGTCTATACCAATCTGCAAATCGCCGCCCTGCGTTATCCCAGCAAGCCTGCGATTATTTTTTATGACAGCATACTGACGTATGCCGAATTGCATGCAGAAGTGCTGGCGCTGGCGGGCTATCTGCAAAAAGCGTGCGGCGTGCAGCGCGGTGACCGCGTCTTGCTGGACATGCAGAATTCGCCGCAATTCATCATTGCGTATTACGCGATCATGCGTGCCGATGCGATGGTGGTGCCGGTCAATCCTATGCTGATGACCGATGAACTTGCCCACTACATAGAGGACAGCGGAGCCAACGTCGCGCTCGCTTCGCAAGAAATTTTCTCGCGCATGCAAGCGCTGGTCGGCAGTAGCGGATTAAAGCATGCGATTGTGGCGACCTATTCCGACCATCTGACTAAAGACACTACACTGACGGTGCCGGACTTTGTGCGTGCGCCGCGCGATGTGCCTGTGCAGGCGGGCATCATCGCCTGGAAAGACGCGATTGCCCAGGGTAGTCAGGCCGCTTATCAAGTCGGCCCGCACCTGGCTACCCCCGATGATCTGGCCTGCATGCCCTACACCTCAGGCACCACGGGCAAGCCGAAAGGCTGCATCCACAACCACCGTTCGGTGATGTTCAATATTGCCGCCAGCCCGGCATGGTCTGGCTCTATCGTACCGAACCATGTGGCCTTGGCGGTACTGCCTTTCTTCCACGTCACCGGCATGCAATCGGTGATGAACAGCATGATCTTTTGTGGCGGCGCACTGGTGGTGCTGCCGCGCTGGGACAAGGATGTGGCGGGGCAGCTCATCACCCGTTATAAGGTCACGAACTGGACGCTGGTGCCGTCGATGATGATTGATTTCCTGTCGAATCCGCGACTCGCAGAATACGATATCTCCGGTTTGAACCGGGTCTCCGGCGGCGGCGCTGCGATGCCGGCGGCAATCGCGCAAAAACTCCTGGAACTATCGGGCCAGACCTATATGGAAGGCTACGGCCTGTCCGAAACCATGGCGCCATCGCACCTGAATCCACCGCAACGCATGAAGCAGCAATGCCTCGGCATTCCGCATTTCAGCACCGACTCGCGCATCGTCGATCCGACCACCTTGCAAGAAGTCAAACAAGGCGAGACTGGCGAGATCTGGATCAACGGCCCGCATGTATTCCAGGGTTATTGGAACGATCCGCAAAAAACCAGGGAATCGTTTGCCGAACTCGATGGCAAGCGCTTCTTCCGCAGCGGCGACCTGGGGTATATGGATGAGGAAGGTTTCTTCTTTTTCACCGACCGGCTCAAGCGCATGATCAATGCCAGCGGCTTTAAAGTCTGGCCCGCCGAAGTCGAATCCATGATGTACCAGCATCCGGGTATTCAGGAATGCTGCATTATCGCCGCCCGCGATGCGTATCGCGGCGAAACCGTGAAAGCCGTGATCGTCAAAAAGCCCGGCAGCGATGTCAGTGCCGAGGACATCATGAGCTGGGCGCACGAAAAAATGGCGGCCTACAAAGTGCCGAAATTCGTCGAATTCGTCGATAGCCTGCCCAAGTCGGGTACCGGCAAGGTCATGTGGCGTTCGCTGCAAGAAAAAGAAGCGGCAAAATAGCGCCATCGATTCACGCATCGTTCGCGTCCCACAACGCAAAAAGCCCGCCAAAAGCGGGCTTACCATTCATTGCAACGACTCACCAGCAACCCATGCTATCTGCGTGGTGCCGCTGGCCAGGTCAAGAACCCGTGCTATCTGCGCGGTGCCCCTGACGGTTTGAGTCGCCTGTACTGCTTATCCATGTTCTTGCGAAGATGTTTTACGGTAGAACGAATGTTTTTATTTCACAAATCAACTAAACCATTTTCCGACGCCACTGATACCTTAATGACACGGCCGGTTGGAATTGATGCGCGTTTGAACAATGTGCCGGCATCATGCCTGCACTATTTTTCGCTGCGGTGACAACTCACTGAAGAACTAAACCATTTCCCAGCAACCCATGCTATCTGCGTGGTGCCGCTGGCCGGTAAGAATTCATCTGCGCATTAGAAAAAACCTTGCGGCCTTGTTCTAACTTGTGAAATCTTTGTCTTGCTGCTGCAATTTCTTTTCACCGCCAACCCATGCTATCTGCGTGGTGCCAGCGACCGGTATGACTGATCAGAAAAAGCAACGGCAGGACGACTACTTAGTCGGGTATCGACGACCAGAGATGGTCGATGCCATCGATTAAGAAAGAATCTGGATATTGCCAGCTTTGTCGCCTTTAGGACCAACAGCGGCTTCGTAAGAAACGCGCTGGTTTTCCGACAGGCTCTTGAAGCCGGAAGACTGGATGTCTTGAAAGTGGGCGAATAAATCCGGACCACCTGCATCTGGTGTGATAAAGCCGAAGCCCTTAGCATCGTTGAACCATTTGACTATGCCTGTTTGCGTGCTCATGTTATTTCCTTTAAATTTTAAATATAGGCTAGCTTGCCTGAGAGGCACTTGTAACCAAGAGATGAAACCGGAGGAAGTAAAACAGAACGACTAGAAGAACAGCCATGCAGATTTGGGACCAACAATATAACAACTTGATGCAAGTACAGGACGCAATATACACGTTTACTGCTGAATCACCTAATAATATTTTCTGGGGTGTTTTTAATCAAGGCAAATCCAATGCCGCCAGTCGTGTAAACATATCGGCACGAATGCGCAAGCGGAGGGGGACGACCTGGCGAATCACTGTCATCCCGCTTCCCTTATTCAATTCCGTTCACTCATTTCTCTCACTCATCAATGGCCGGCAGGACCTGCACTTGCAAAGCGCTGGCCTGCGCTTTGACGTGATAAATCCTGTGGGTCGCCTTGATGAAATCGCTGTCCTTCGCTTCAAAAATATTCGGTACAAAGCTTTGCGGATTTCGGTCGATGAATGGGAACCAGCTCGACTGTACCTGCACCATGATCCTGTGGCCGCGCTGGAAGGTATGCAGCACATCATTGATGTTGAAATTCACTTTGCTTACTTCATTCGGCACAAGCGGTTTGGGTACAGAAAAACTCTCGCGGAAGCGCGCACGGAAAGGTTCGCCCCGCACCAGGGTTTGTTGCGCACCGCGATTCACTTCACCGTCCGCTGCCTTCATCTCGGCCGGATTGACGTCGATCAGTTTCACCACGAAGTCGGCATCGCTGCCGGTGGTGCTGACAAACAGGTTCGCGGTCAACGGTCCGGCCAGCGTGACATCGCGTTCCAGCACATCGGTCTGGTAAGTGACGACATCCGGGCGACGCGATGCAAAGCGCTGATCGGCTGCCACATATTGATTGCTCCAGCGGGTTGAAATCTCGGTGGTATACGGCACCGGCTTAGCCGGATCACTGAGATACTCGTCGAACGCTGCCGTGTCTGTGGTGTCGTCCGGCGCGCTAAAATCCAGTTTTCCATCGGCATGGAAATACAGCGATTTCGGCGCGACATTCCTGGGTGGCCAGGCGTCAAAACTGCGCCAGCGGTTGGCGCCGGTTTCAAACATCCAGGCTTGCGGCAGGTCCGGTTTGGCGCCGCCTTTCAGGTGATGCTTGAAAAAGGCAAATTCGACAGGCTGATAACTCAGCGCCGTTTTAAAACCGAAATTGGTATCGCCGACTTTATCGCCATCGCTGCGGGTCCAGCCGCCGTGCGTCCAGGGGCCGATCACCAGCGTATTGCTGATGCCGGGATTTTGTTTTTCTATCGCCTTGTAGGTTTGCAAAGGACCGTATAAATCTTCGGTGTCGTACCAGCCGCCTACGGTCAACACTGCGGCTTTGATATTTTTTAAATGCGGCAGCAGATTACGGCTTTGCCAGTAGCTATCGTAATTCGGATGCTGGGCGATCTCATTCCAGTACGGAATCGCATTTTTAAAATACCGGGGATTAGCATTCGATAAGGCACCGAGATCGATAAAAAATTGATAGCCGTCCGGCGTCCCGTAATGAAAAGCTTTATCGGTATCGATATCGGTCGGCATTGGTCTGGGTTTGGCAAAGCCGCTGAAAAAACCAAACGCCATTTGCAGATTAAAGGCGCCATTGCGATGCATGTCGTCGCCGCGGAACCAGTCGGCAATCGGCGCTTGCGGCGAGACGGCTTTCAAGGCCGGATGCGAATCAATCGCGCCGGTCGACGTATAAAAACCGGGATACGAAATACCCCATTGTCCGAGCTTGCCATTGTTATGCGGGACGTTCCTGATCAGCCAGTCTATGGTGTCGTAGGTGTCGGTGCTTTCATCGAAATCGGTTTTCGATTTTTTCTCGATCTGCGGACGCATATTCACATAGTCGCCCTCCGACATATGGGTGCCGCGCACATCCTGGAATACGAAGATAAAACCGTCTTTCTCGTAGTCGGCGGTGGCGCCCAAAAGGTGTTTGTACTGCGCGCTGCCGTAAGGGCCGACCGAATACGGGGTGCGCTGCATCAGCATCGGGTAGCGCTTGCCGGCGCTGGCATCGTTCGGGATATACACTGCGGTGAACAGGCGTTTGCCGTCGCGCATGGGAATACGGTATTCAAACTTGCTGTAATTTTTGCGTATATAGTCGCTGCGCAGTTTGAGCTGCTCGGCTTTTTCATCCAGCACTTGCTCAGCATTTTGTTCGCTTTTACCGACGATACTGCCAGCTGCGCCGGTGGCATAGATCTGCGGCGCGGCAGCGCTCATGACGACGCCCACTACTATCCATGCCAAGCGTAATGCTTTGCTCATGCAGTTCTCCCTCTGATGGTTTTTTGTATCGGCTTAGTGTGGCTTACCCGCCCGCAAGTTCCCGGGCATAAAAAATTGGGCCGATACCATACAAGGTGCTGCCGCGTCAAAACCCGGGCAGGTCAGCTTCGATCTGACTGACGCTATCCGGACCTTTGGCTTGGGCCGCTGCCAGCGCCTGACGGGCGCGTTCCAGCATGGCTTCGGCAGTATCGCCGCGCGCATTGGTGGTAAGTCCGGTGCAAAAGGAAATCTGGACACCGTCGGCGACGCCGGTCCAGTCAATCGCTGCATAGGTTTGCTTAAGGCGATCGATGGCTTTGATGCTTTGGTCGATCCAGGTGGTGGGCATCACGATCACGAATTCGTCGGCATTGTTGCGGCCAAAGGAGTCGAGGGTGCGCAGCAGTTGCTGGGTCTCTTCGGTGAGTTTGCGCAAAATCTGTACAACGGCTGCCCGGCCGTATTGATCCATCATGTCCTGAAAGCGATCGACCCGGATAATCGCGACTGAAAAAGTGTGGCCGGTACGGTGCGAGCGGTTCAGTTCCGTATTCAGACTGTCGATCAGCGCATTCCGGTTCAGTGCGCCGGTCAGCGGATCGTGCCTGGTCATGCGCTCGAGATGCGCCATGACGGTTTCCAGCAAGGGTAGTACCTCTGCTTTTTCTGCGCCGGTTTTGAGCTGATGAATTGCCTGAGACAACTGCAGCTCCGCCTTCCGGTTCAGTGGGGTTTTGTCGCTGGACATCGGATTCTCCCAATACCTTGATTGTCAGACGCTAGAATTTGCGGATTTATCGCCCTTGTATCGCGGCTCCACCGCAGATGTCAGGCGATAATACGCTTACTCTACCATTTTGAAGTTTGCCGTCGGCAATTTTCCATGCAATCCCAAACACTTTTTTCTTTTTCTGTCTCACCCTGTCAGCATTTGCTCTCCGATTTTTTCCCGGGCCTTGAGCTTTGGGTGAAACGCGACGATTTGCTGCACCCTCAGGTGTCGGGCAATAAATTTCGCAAACTCAAATATCCTTTGCAACAATTGGCGGGGCGTTCGCCTGACCTGGTGACGATGGGTGGCGCATGGTCGAATCATTTGCATGCAACGGCGCATGCGGCGGCGCTGTCCGGCTGGCGCTCGATCGGCCTGGTGCGGGCGGCACCGCAGATGCAAACAGCGACGCTCGATGATTGCCGCGCCTTGGGGATGCAGATCATTCCGCTGACGCGTGATGCCTATCGCCACTTGCGCGAACAGCCGGATGCGTGGCGCTCGCAACTGGCGGAACACTTGAATGACTATGCGCCGCAGGCAGATTATGTCTGGTTGCCGGAAGGCGGCAGCACTGCCGGGGCACTGCGCGGCGTAGCGGAACTGGTCGACGAGGCGATTGCGCAAATCGGTTTTGTACCCGACAGCATTGCGCTGGCTTGCGGCACCGGCGCCACACTGGCCGGTGTCCTGGCAGGCTTGCGCGGCCGCTCCCGGGTCGTGGGAATTGCGGCTTTAAAAAATGCCGGCTATCTGCATGGCGAGATTGCGCATTTACTGGCGCAAGCCGGTTATCCTGGCTACGATAATTATCAGTTGCTGACCGACTATCATCACGGCGGCTATGGCAAAGCGCCGCCGCTTCTGCGCCAGTTCTGTCAGGCGTTTGCGGCAGAGACCGGGATACCGGTCGAACCGGTGTATACCGGCAAACTCTTATATGCGCTGATGCAGCTATGCCAGAACGGGCAATGGCGCGGCGGCCAGCGGGTGCTGGTGCTGCATACCGGCGGACTGCAAGGCGCACGCGGCTTTGCATAAGCCGTATACCGGGTAGGAGTATGCTTAAAAATGAGGTTTAACCCGCTTGTTTTACCTGGTAAACAAAAAATACTCCCCTATTTACATCAAAATCCATGCAACAGAATAAAAAAATCCTGATCCTCGGTTTTGTCTGGGCCGAGCCAGCCTCATCGGCGGCGGGTAGCCGCAGCATGGAATTCATCACGCTGTTTCGCGCCCAGGGCTGGCAAGTACGATTCGCTTCGGCCGCCGCGTTATCCGGCCACCGTGCCGATTTGTCTGCGCTGGGCGTCGAAGAAAAAAGCATCGCCTTAAATTGCGATAGTTTTGATGCGATGCTGGCTGAATACCGGCCGGACATCGTGTTGTTCGACCGCTTCTTTACCGAAGAGCAGTTCGGCTGGCGGGTCGCGCGCACTTGCCCGCAGGCTTTACGAGTCCTGGATACCCAGGATCTGCACAGCTTGCGCCAGGCGCGCCAGCTCTTGTTAAAACGCGCCCAGCAGCACTGCAGCAACGAGACGGCACGTCACAGCGTGCCGCCGGTCGCTGCCAGTCCTGCTGCATTGCGTGCCGTCATGGTGAACGAGGAAATGAGCCAGCGCGAGATCGCGGCGATCTATCGCTGCGACCTGACACTGATGATCTCGGATACCGAGATCGCATTGCTGCAAAAAGAATTCGGCGTGCCCGCCGCGCTGCTGCATCACTGCGCCTTGATGCTGATGCCGTCGCCCGGCGCTAGCGAAATACCGCGGCCAGCATTCGGGCAGCGTACGCATTTTTTGAGTATCGGTAACTTCCGGCACGCACCGAACTGGGATTCGGTGCTATGGCTGAAACACGCACTCTGGCCCAAGCTGCGGCAACGCTTGCCGCAGGCGCAACTGCATGTCGCCGGTGCCTACCCGCCGCCCAAGGCCATGGCCTTGCACAATCCGGCACAGGGTTTTCATGTAATCGGCTGGGTCGCCGATGCCCATGCCGCCATGCGGCAGGCGCGGGTCTGCCTGGCTCCGCTGCGCTTCGGTGCCGGGATCAAAGGCAAGCTGGCCGACGCGATGGCCTGCGGCACGCCTAGCGTGACCACCACGATAGGCAGCGAGGGCATGCACGGCGCTTTGCCCTGGGGCGGGGCGGTGGCCGATGATCCCGATGGTTTTGTTGAGGCGGCGTTCGATCTGTATCAGGACCGTGCGCTATGGCAGCAGGCGCAAATACAGGGCGATCAGATTTTGCAGCAACGCTTTGAGCGCCCGCGCATCGCCGCTGAATTAATCATGGCCTTGCAACAAGCCGAACAGCATTGCGCAGAACGGCGGCAAGCGAATTTCGTCGGATTGATGTTGCACCATCACCAGCACCGGAGCACCCAATATATGTCGCAGTGGATTGCGGAAAAAAACCGGTTAGCCGCGGTCGACGGGGCCTTACCGGCAGCGGAATAAAAGCGTGCTTGGCAACTTAGTAACGATGCTCATCCACCAGATGCTTGGTAAAACTGTACTTGGTGCCGCCCTGTAACACATCGACCATTTTCTTGGGATTGGCCGCCGAGATAAAAATATCGGCGATCCCATCCTTGACGCGGAACTTGGTCGCCGGACTCAGGATGTTGTTCGCCTTGATGCACAGGTGGCGGATGGTTCTGGCTTTTTCGTTGCAGATCAGGAAATGACATTCTTTACGAAAATTCGCCAGGGGAATATTCAGCCACCAGCCTTCATCGCTGGCGTAGCGGACCACTTTGGAAAATTGCGTATTGCCTTCATTCAGCAAATTCATTTGCAATGAGTCATTGGCAATCTGGATGGCTTCGGATTTGTTCATGGGATTTTTCATTCAAGGCGAAATAGAGGTAGTACAGCAAGGATACAGTGCGCAATTACAAAATTTGGCAAAATTGAGAGTTTTGTTAGGAATTTTATAAAAAAATAGCGCAAAATAGTTCGCGTGCAAAACTTGAGCAAAGCCAGGGTCTTGAGTTTGCCCGTTCCTGTTTGCCACAACAATTATGGAGAATCATCATGACCGCGTCCTTGCTCTCTCAACAGTGTCGTCATACGTTTCGTCAGTCCGCAGCCGCCTTGCTGATCAGCGGCTTGTCCATGCTGTCGGCGCAGGCGGCCGAACGGACTTTTTTTGAAGCGCCCGCCGATAATGCCGAAGTGAGTTCCCCGTTTAAAGTGAAATTCGGCCTGGAAGGCATGAAAATCGCCCCCCTCGGCGATATGACCGAAAAAACCGGCCATCACCACCTGATCATTGACGGTGCGGCGCTGGCATCTGGCAACCCTGTCCCGTTTGATGAAAAGCACATGCATTTTGGCAAAGGCCAGACGGAAGTGGAATTGTCTTTACCGCCGGGTAAGCACACGCTGACGCTGCAATTCGGTAATGGCGCGCATCAATCTTACGGCCCCGGCATGAGCAAGACGATCAGCGTGACGGTATTGCCGACGGCAAAATAAATCTAAAGAACAGTTTCTTCAATCGTTTCTTGGTTGCGCAAACGGATGCCCATCGCATCCGGATTCCCCTCGGCGCGCGCAGCGTATTGACCGTCCCTTAGGTGGCGCTGGTGCCGGGTTTGACGACGCTGACCGGGCGACTGTCATATTCAAAACATGGCGAGCGCATTGCGCCGAGGCATAGGTTGATAACTACCCAAAATAGAAGGCGCATGATCCATGCGTGTTACAGCCTGATTTGACCCGGCGACGCGCATGGATCAAGCGTGTTCTGACTGCAAATTATGCTTTACCCGCGCTGAAAACCGCCCTCAGTCTCGCATCGGTCTGAGTGCCGCTTGCAGCGCTGATCCCGGCACAATTCACGCTGCGTTGCGGACATAGCCGTAGCGCAATAATCACGGTACTATTCAGTCACCACAGCATTTTTTATTGCGTGGCTCGGTTGTTTTCTCCCATTGATAAGCACCCCCGATTACCACGACCATTTTCCAAGACCAGACTGCTATGGATTTTCTTGTTACGAATGACGATATCGCTTGCTGGGAGGAAGAACTCTCTTCGTTGCAGGGCGCGCAACGTCTGGACAAGATGGTGGCATTGGCCTGGCACTTGCGACAGCGTGATACCCAACGTGCCATCTTGTTAGCCAATGAAGCCGATGCCCTAATCGACTATGTATTGCCTAAGGATAGCCTGACTGCGGCCCAGGAATGGGCGCGGGCGCGTTTACTCCTGGTGCGGGCAGAAGCATGTTGGTTGCATGCACAATTCGAGGATGCCGAACGCCTGGCAGAACAGGCCTTGCAGGCATTTGCGCAGATGGATGGCGATCAAGCTAAGCAGGGATCGAGCGATGCCCATTATCTGCTGGCGGCAATTGCGCATAACCGGGGACAGATCAACGCTCTGGTTGAGCAGCTGGAATTGGCGATCCGCGATGCGCTGCTCTGCCGCGATGCCGAACGCGAGGCAATGGCGAATGCTTTTTTGGCGACACAAATGATTTTTCGCGATTTACCGAAAGCGATCGAGCGTTGGAACGATCGCTATCAACGCGAACTGGCTGATCCGCGTCCCGTCGTGGTCGCCTGCGCCCATGAATATTTCTTTTATGCGGGCACGATGTCGAGTGATTTTGGCAGTGTGATTTCGCATGCGATCCAGGCCTATGAATTTTGCCTGAAGTATGGCGAGCTCAGACGTGCCGTGACTGTGCTGAGTAATATCGGTGACGGTTTTAATAGCCTCAACGACCATCAGACCGCCCTGCAATGGCTGCAGACCGCCCATGATCTGGCTGGTCCAAAAAACTGGCCTGCGACGACAGGCGGTACCCTGGTGCAAATGGCGGAAACCATGCGCCGCCTGGGTCGCTTTGATGTGGCAAAAGAATTATTGGCCGATGCACTTGAGACCCTGGCGCCGATGTCGGAAGCCAGGATTTATTTATTGGCCTTGCGTTACCAGGGTGACTTATTGCTGGATCTGGGCGACCACCAGCAGGCATTGGTATCTTTCCGCTTATTGCAAGAGAAAGCCGATGCGCGCGACCAGCTTGATTTCAGGATCGGTTCCCGGCGCGGGCAGGCGCGGGCCTTGTCTTTGCTGGGACAGGCAAAAGACGCTCTGTCTATTGCAGAACAGGCCTTGTTGCTCGCTCAGTACAGTAAAGATAATTATCGCCGTATCGATGTGTTGCGGGTACTGGCAGCGATCCATATGCGGGAGTCATTGCCGGCGCCCGGCGTTATGCAAGAAACCAGCGCGGCGCTGCATTATCTGCAGCAGGCCCTGGATCTGGCCGCCGGTATCAGCGGCTACGCAGTCACCGGAGAATTATTGGACGAGGTTGCCGATGCGCAGGCGGCACTCGGCCATTATCAAGAGGCGTTCCAGTTCAGCCGTATGGCGATTACTGCACGAGAAAAAATCCATACGCAAGAAGCCGCCAATCGTGCCACCGCCATGCAAATCAGCCTGCAAACCGAGCGCATGCGCGCCGAAAGCGAATACCTGCGCCAACTGGCCAACGCCGAAGCGCGGCGGGCTGAAGTCTTGCAGCAATCGAGCGATATTCTGGAGCGGCTCGGCCAGGTTGGCCAGGATATTACCGGCAGCCTGGATGCGAATGCCGTCTTCCAGGCACTCAATCGCCATGTGCATGGCTTGCTGCATGTGACGGCATTTGTGATCTATCTGATGGATCCCGATCAGCAAAGCATGACTTCGGCTTACGGAGTCGAAAACGGCGAGCCGATTGCACCGGATACGATCTACATGTCGAGCATGGTATCGAACTCGGTACGCTGCATTAAACAGCGCCGCGATATCCTGGTCGAGCTTTCGGCCGGCGATGACATCCCGGGATTGATTCCCGGCACCGAACCGGTACTGAGCACCTTGTTCGGCCCGCTGATGAGTGCTGGCACGGTGCTCGGCGTCATGACCATACAATCCTCCAGGGAGCATGCGTATGGCGAGCGGGAAAGGATGATTTTTCGCACGCTGTGCGCTTATGGCGCGATTGCGCTGGCGAATGCCAATGCCTACCAACGCTTAACCCAGACGCAGGAGCATCTGATCGCGCAGGAAAAACTCGCGGCCTTAGGTTCGCTGGTGGCCGGTGTCGCCCATGAACTGAATACCCCGATAGGCAACTGCCTGCTGGTGGCCTCGACCTTGCAAGACAGCACCAATACCCTGATACAAAAACTGGCGCAGCAAAGCCTGCGCCGTTCGGATTTAAGCCAGTTTTGCGAAGAAGCCAGGCTCTCCGCCGACATCATGATGCGCGGCTTGAGCAGTGCCGCGACGCTGGTCAGCAGTTTTAAACAGGTGGCGGTCGATCGCACCTCAGAACATCGGCGTCCATTTGAGCTGCACCAAGTGATACATGACATCATTGCGACCCTGAATATACGGATTGCCCATGCAGGGCATATGGTGATGCAAGATGTGCCGATGGGCATCCGCATGGACAGTTACCCCGGTGCTCTGGGACAGGTGATTACCAATCTGGTCGAGAATGCGCTACTGCATGCATTCGATCTGAGGGGGCCGGGGAAACTCAGGATCAGTGCGACCCGCCCCGATCCCCAGCGGGTAGTAATCCAGTTTGCCGATAACGGCGCCGGGATTCCCGAAGAAAACCTGAAGCGCATCTTTGATCCCTTCTTCACGACCAAACTCGGGCAAGGCGGCAGCGGACTCGGCCTGAATATTTGCTACAACATCGTCAACTCGATCTTGCACGGACAAATCACGGTCAAGAGCGTGCCGGGGGAAGGCACCAGTTTCTATCTGGATTTGCCGCTCGAAGTGTGACTCCGATACAGAAGATTTCAAACGCCGGTACTAGCCTTACCGGCTCCCTGCTGTACTGATTATTTCGCGCCTTTGCGATGCGGTTTGGCGGCGTCCGGTTTGCGGTCTGTTTTAATTTTTGGCGCAGCTTTACTGCGCGGTTTCTCTGCCGCGAATGCGGATTTTTTGAGCGCCGGTTTGATGAACTCGGCCGGTTTCTCGAAGGATTCGCTGATATCCAGTTGCTTGCCGGCGACCCAGACAGTTTTCAATTGTTTCAGCAATTCTTTCGGCATGCCTTGCGGCAGATCGAGCAAGCTGTAGTTATCGAAAATCTCGATGCGACCGATATGTTTGGCTTCCAGCCCTGCCTCATTGGCAATCGCACCGACGATGTTGGACGGCGTGACGGCATGCGCACGGCCGACTTCGATGCGGTAACTTTGCGTGGGAGCGATGGCTTTAGCCGGGCGGTCTTTTTTCGATTTGGCCGGACGCTCTGCGGCGTCGCCATGTTTTTCTGTGAAGGCTTCTTCACGCGGGTCGGCATGCACGGCGCGCTCGACGGTGGCATTGAGTTTGCTGGCGCTGGCGCGCGGTTTCGCTGCGCGATCCGGTACTGCTGGGCTTGATGATGGGGCGCGGTTTGCGGCTGGCGATTTGCCGGCAGCGCCATCGGCATGGATGCGCAATGCTTGTCCGGCAACCCGCACGGATTGCAATTGATCCAACGTGGACTGCGGCAAGTCCTGCGGCAAATCGAGCACGCTGTAATCGTCGTAGATTTCGATGCGGCCGATATTTTTCGAGTCGAGATTCGCTTCATTGGCGATCGCACCGACGATATTGCCTGGCTTGACGCCGTGCGCATACCCGACTTCGATACGGAAGGTGCGCATGCCGGGATCGGCTTCGCGGATGATGCGCTCTTTCGGCTCATAGCCCGGACGCGGGCCGCGTTCGCTACGCTCGAATCTGTCGCCACGATCGCCCCTGTCGTTGCGCTCACTACGTTCAGGACGGTCGAATTTATTGCGTGCAGCGCGTTCTTTATCCCAGCTATCGTCGCTCGCCATTTTCTTGTTTTTGTCGAGTAGCAGCGGCTCATTACCGCGCGCCATTTTGGCCAGGGCGGCAGCGATCTCGATCGCCGGGATATTGTTTTCGCGCTCGTAATCTTCGATCACGGATTGGAACAATTCCAATTCGCCGAGTGCAATCGTTGCCGTGATTTGCTCTTTAAAACGCGCAATCCGCACGTCGTTGACGGCCTGGATAGTCGGCAACTCCAGCGGAGAAATCGGCTGGCGGGTTGAGCGTTCTATCGCCTTCAGCAAATTCTTTTCACGCGGCGTGATGAACAAAATCGCTTCCCCGCTGCGACCGGCGCGGCCAGTACGGCCGATACGGTGCGTATAGCTCTCCGGATCGTGCGGTACATCGTAATTCACCACGTGGCTGATGCGTTCCACATCCAGGCCGCGGGCGGCGACATCGGTCGCTACCAGGATATCGATTTTGCCGTCTTTGAGCTGCTGTATGGTGCGCTCGCGTTGCTGTTGCTGGACGTCGCCGTTGATCGCCGCCACCGAGAAGCCTCTTGCTTCGAGTTTGCTGGCGAGTTCTTCGGTGCCGAGTTTGGTACGCGAAAAAATAATCATGCCGTCGAAAGTTTCGGCTTCCAGGATCCGTGTCAGCGCATCGAGTTTATGCATGCCGCTGACCAGCCAATAGCGCTGGCGGATATTATCGGCAGTACCGGTTTTGGCGGCGACGGTAATTTCGGCCGGCTTGTTCAGATAAGTCTGGGCAATACGCTTGATGACCGACGGCATGGTGGCCGAGAACAAGGCGGTCTGGCGCGTCTCAGGCGTCTCTTGCAGAATGCGCTCGACATCATCGATAAAGCCCATGCGCAGCATTTCATCGGCTTCGTCCAGTACCAGAGTCTTGAGCTTGGATAAATCGAGCGAGCCCTTATCCAGATGATCAATCACTCGGCCTGGCGTACCGACCACCACATGCACCCCGCGGCGCAAGGCCGATAACTGCGGACCGTAGCTCTGGCCGCCATAAATAGGCAGTACGTGAAAACCCGGGATATGCGTCGCATAACGCTGAAAAGCCTCCGCCACCTGGATCGCCAGTTCGCGGGTCGGCGCCAGCACCAGTGCTTGCGGCGTGGTCTGCCTGATATCGATGCGCGATAAAATCGGCAACGCAAAGGCGGCCGTCTTACCTGTGCCGGTTTGCGCCTGGCCCAGCACATCGCGATTGGCCAGCAAAGGCGGGATGGTCGCGGCCTGGATCGGAGACGGCAATTCATAGCCGACTTCTTTCAAGGCGCGCAATAAAGGCTCGCTCAGGTGTAGATCGGCAAACAGCGGGAGGGGGGTATCGGACATGGCGTTCTCAGCATTTCATTTAGGGCTCGTATCGCAAATGCGAAACAATATGGCGCGTAGTTTACTCTCTTGCGCTGTTAGCGGGCTGAGAATCTGGCTTTCGGCATCGAAAACGCGCTTAATCAGCCGTCATCAAGTCATTTCCGCCTGATTCAGGCGTGATTCGACATGCGGGTGCCGATTATTCCGGGCAAGCCGCTCTATGCACCGCGCGCTGACAAGGCATCGCTGGAAGGATAGCGAGGATCATTTTGTGAAGACCTAGCAGCTTTTTGAATTCGCTCCTTTGAAGATCGATGCCTTCGACCAGCTCCGAGATCGTCGTGATTTCAATCGCACTTCAATTGAAAAAGCCTGCTGTCAATCAAACTGACTGACAACAGGCTTTTAATCGAATAACAAAAAAGATTCACGTCAACGTGAGCTATCCGATCTTGATATATCCGGGTAAATAATTGTTGCAATTAGATTTAACCACCTTTGTTGGCTGCAGGATTGGCAAGACGGCGAGCGTCCTCAATAGATTCAGCATCCATTGTTCTAACCCCGGCGGCAGCGCTTTTCTTTTTAGGAATATTGCTACCCGTCATATAAACCGCTTCTTCCTTGACGGTTTCATTGGATGCCAGTTCATTGGTAGAACATGCTAATAAAGGTAGACTTGCCACTACAGTTAATAAAATTGCTTTCATCAATACTCCTCATATTTATATAAACGAGAGAATTTATCCCACAGCTTGGCTCATATCGCTGGTGAGATCGGATACTGGGTTATTTCGGATAAACACATTTATCCTAAAATATTTTTTAAAATACTATATTTTTTGCTATTTTGCCATCTATTTATCATTCGAAGCCGCGCCTACCGATACCAAGGATCAATTCATCCGCTCAGGAACCGGGTTAAGCGTCAACGCATCGGCTGGTTTGCGACCGCGACCGGAAATCAACTGTACTAATTTTTTCAGACTGCGATAAACCAGGCGTAAGAAAGTCAGTGTGAACAGCGCTTCCAGCATCGTCATGATGAATCCCCATGCGGCGTTATAGCGCTCCATGCGGACATGCATCTTGAGCATCATGCGATCGCGGGCAATTTCGATGCTGTCGTAGAAGGTCGGTACCACCAGCAGTGTCAAAATCGTCGAAGTGATGGTGCCGCCGATAATCGCGATGGCCAGCGGACGATAGAATTCACCGCCTTCACCCAGGCCCAAAGCCACGGGCGTCATGCCGGCAATCAGCGCGAAGGTCGTCATCAGGATAGGGCGCAAACGGATGCGACCCGCTTGCATCAGAGCGTCTTCGCGATTCATGCCGTCGGCTTCATTTTTACGTGCGGCATCCAATAGCAGGATGGCATTTTTGGCGACCAGTCCCATCAGCATGATGATGCCGATGAAGCTCATCAGGTTCAGCGTGCTGCCCGTGATCAGCAAGGCCAGCACCACCCCGATCAGGGATAGCGGCAGGGACAGCATGACGCCCAAAGGTGCGGTGAAGGAGCCGAACTGGATCACCAGGATCAGGTACATCAGGCCGATACCGGAGATCAGGGCGATCAGCATCGCGCCAAAAACTTCTTCCTGATCCTGGCCGGAACCACCGAGTGACAGGCCGTAGCCGGGCGGGTAGTCAAAGGATTTGGCCAGCTTCATGGCGTCTTCAATCACTTCCCCGTTCGAGCGGCCCTGGGCATTGGCGGACACCGTGATGGTGCGTTTGCCATTGGCATGCTCGATACCGGACGGTCCCTTGCCCATGCTGATCGAGGCGATCTGATCGAGCGGGATCATTTGATTGGTACCGGTGACAGCAATCGGCAAACGTTCGATATTTTCTTTGCTGACACGGTCATCCGGATGCAGGCGCACGGCAACGTCGCGGGTCTCGCCGGTAGGATCAACCCAGTCGCCGACTTCGATACCGGCGAAGGCAACGCGCAAAGCCTGGGCCGCATCATTTGATGAAATCCCCATGGAATTCGCCAGGCCGCGATTGAGCTCTATCTTCAGTTCTTTTTTCGGGTCTTGTTCGGACAGGCCGATATCCACCGCACCCGGCACCTGGCGCAGTTTATCCATATAAGCGCTGGTGATTTCTAACAGCTTACGTGAATCCGGACCGGTAAAATCAATTTGCACCGGCTTACGCGCACCGTTGTTCAGGTCATCCAGCACCACATATTCAGCACCGACCAGCGTACGTACTTTTTCACGGAGTTCAACCGCGATTTCTTTGGCGCTGCGCTTGCGTTCGGTACGCTTGCCGATATCGACATAGATACGGCCACCGGCCGGGTTGATATTGCTGTTGGTGTCCTTGGTTTCCGGCAGTGTGCGGGCGATGGCGGCGGCACGTTCCATTTTCAGACGCGCATATTCCAGTGAAGAGGAGGCCGGTGTGCGCACTTCTATCATCAGGTTGCCGGAGTCGGCAGTCGGCAAGAAGCTGGTGCCGCCCCACTTCACTTGCAGACCCAAAGCAACGACCAGGCTGATCAGGGCGATCGCCCCCATCCAGCGTCGATGATGCAAGGCCCAGGCAATGACACGGCCATAGCGATCGGATTGGTGATCAAACCAGTCGTTGAAACGTGCAAGTACCTTGCTGATGCCTTTTTTCGGCGCAGTGTGATGATCGGCAGGATCGCCCCAATAGGCGGACAGCATGGGGTCGAGCGTGAATGAAATTCCCAGGCTGACTAATACCGAGCAAGTCACCGTCAAGGCGAAAGGGCGGAACCACTCGCCTGGCATACCCGGCATGAAGGCAACCGGGATAAATACTGCAATGATAGAAAACGTTGTCGCTGCCACTGCCAGACCGATTTCAGCGGTACCTTCGAGCGCTGCCGTGCGGCGGTCGGAGCCGCGTTGCATATGACGCACGATATTTTCCCTGACCACGATCGCATCGTCGATCAGTACGCCAATCGCCAGTGACAAGCCGAGCAAGGTCATGAAGTTCAGGGTAAAACCGCACAACCAGACGGCGATGAAGGCGGCGATCACCGAGGTCGGCAGGCTCAGCGCCGTGATCAGGGTGGAGCGCCAGGAATTCAGGAAGGCATACACCACAAAGATGGTTAAACCGGCGCCGAGGATCAGCGATTCGATCACATTGTTCAGGCTATTCTGCGCATCTTTGCCGCCGTCACGGGTAATTTCGAGTTTTGTACCCAGTTGTTCTTTATCGAGATCCTTGTTGATCTCTTTCACGGCTTCGCGTACCGATTTGGCGACGCTGACCGTGCTGGCATCACGGGAGCGGGTAATCTGGATACCGACATTCGGTTTGCCGCTACGGATACTCATCCCATTGACGTCGGCAAAACCATCTTCGATGCTGGCTACTTGGGCCAGCCGTACAATCTGGTCGCCATTGCGTTTAACCACGATGCCCTGGAATTCTTCCGGTGATTCAATCCGGCCGACCAGGCGAATGCTTTCTTCGTCCAACGTACCGCGTATTTTACCGACCGGTGCATTGGTATTTTGCGCACGCAAGGCGCCGACTACATCGCTGACTGAGACATTGAATTCACGCAATTTTTCTGCGCGCAGCAAGACCGACAATTCACGTTTCAGGGAACCATTCACGACCACTGTAGCGACGCCGCTGATGCCGCGCAAACGGTCGGCGAGTTTATCTTCTGCCAGGCGCGAGATTTCGGCATGCGTTTGTTTGCTGGACGAAAGCGCCATGTTGATGATGGGCTGTGCCGACGGATCCCAGCGCTGGATGATGGGCTCCCGCATTTCGCTAGGCAATTTATAGCGCACACTGGAAATCACATTGCGGACTTCATCCGTTGCTTCGATCATGTTTTTCTTGAACGAGAACATCACGTCAAATTGCGCATTGCCTTCACGGGCACTGGCATACACTTCAGTGGCACCCGAGATACTTTGCAGGGATTTTTCGATACGGTTGATGATCTCGCGCTCGACCGTGTCTGGCGAGGCGCCGGGGTAGGCGATGATCACGGACAGGCCTGGCACTTCGACATCGGGATTCTGATTCACGCGCAATTTGGTCAGCGCCAGTAGTCCCAGAGCCATCAGGGCGACGATCAGGACGATGGTCGCTGTCGGCCTTTTAATACTGAAGTCGGATAAGAACATGATTATTTCCCTTGCGCTGAGGTGGCGGCGGCCAGTGTGACTTTAGCGGCGGCCATCTCGATGGCCTGACCGTCCTTGAAGCCGGAACTCGGGCTGCGCATGATGATGTCGCCTGCTGTCAGGCCGCTGCGGATTTCGTAATTGCCGGTGCGCTGATCGCGTTTGCCGATTTGCAGGTCGACGCGGCTCAGGGTTTTGCCATTGACTTTCCATGCATAGGATTTGTCGCCCGCTTTGACTACTGCGGCCTCGGGTAGCATCAGGGCGCTGATGGTCGCCGCTTCGATATTGCCTTCGGCATACAAGCCAGAGACGCGTGGCTGGTTGCTATCGGCAAAGCCGACCAGCACCTCCACCTGGCGGGTTACATCATTGGCGGCGGGATCGACTCGGGTGACCTTGCCGCGGAATTCCTGTCCGGCATACCCGTTGATGCGGAAGCCGACCGGCTGACCGACTTTGACCATCGCAATCTTGTCGGTCGATACGCGCCCCGCAAAACGCATGCTGGTCGGATCAATGACTTTGACCAATTCCTTGCCGATAGACGCGGTGTCGCCGGCCGACACCTTGCGCTCGCTGACCACGCCGTCAAACGGGGCGCGCACCAGAGTGCGCTGCAATTGCTGGCGGGCCAGTACGGCGCGGGCTTTGGATGCCGACAGTTCGCTTTGGGCGCTATTACGACGGACTTCGGCATCATCGAGCGCCTGCATCGAGGTCATGCCGGAGGCGCGCAGCGTCTTGAGCCGCTGCAGCGCACGATCTGCCTGATCAAGCGCTGAGGCGGCATTGCGGGCATTGTCTTCGGCAGAACTGAGATTGTCGCGGATCGAGGTCTCATCGATCTTGACCAGGATGTCGCCGCGCTTCACGACGTCGCCATTCTCTTTCAGCACCTGCAGCACGACGGCCGAGACTTCGGCGCGCAGGTCAGCTTTACGTTCCGGCTGGATCGATCCGGTGATCACCGGCCCGGATGCCAGGGCATTGCTTTGCACCGTCATGATGTCTTCCGGCGCGATCGTCAGTTTGGCGACCGGTGGCGCCGGCTTGTTGTCCGCGGAAGCGCTCGCGCTGGCTGCAGAGCTGGCACTGGCCTTGTCGGCGTCTTTATGATCTTTGCTGCAGGCCGCCAGGGCAGATGCAATGGCGAGGACCAGTAGTGTTTTACGTAACATGATAAATCCCTGTGCAGGTGAATGAGGAGGAATGGGCTAGCTTATACAGATGGCGCAGTATCGGCCTGTATCAGACCAGCTTCAATCACTTAAGTTTCGAATTGCGGTTTTGGATGGATGAAATGCGGTTTTTGCGACCTGAAATGCAAAGCCCCGATCTGGCAAAGAGCTGCCATGACCTCATGAGGTGATTGCTTTAGCGCAGCATCGGGACTGGATGGGGAATGCATCTTGTACTATCCTGTGGCTTTAAAGAAAATAACCGGACAACCATGCACCGTGATAACCAGCCTGCCCGAGACGGCATCCAGTTCCGCGATGCTGTCATTGCCGATGCCGACCAGATTGCCGCTCTGGTCAACAGCGCCTATCGCGGCGACAGTAGCCGGCAAGGCTGGACTACCGAAGCGGATTTACTGCAGGGCAACCGGATTCACGCGGTAGAGGTGCGTGAACTGATCCAGGCAGACGATTCCTTGATACTGCTGTGCTTGCAAGGTGAAGAAATCATCGGTTGCGTGCATTTACAAAAAACCGGGGATGCAGCGTATCTCGGTATGTTCGTGGTGCAGCCGGGCCTGCAAGGCAATGGCATCGGCAAGCATTTCATGCACACTGCCGAAGTCCGCGCACAGCGCTGCTGGGGAGTCGATAAAATCTGGATGACCGTGATCAGCGTCCGGCAAGAGTTGATCGCCTATTACGAACGCAGAGGCTATGTCCGCACTGGCCGCTTCAAGCCTTTTCCCTCAGACAACGGCAAAGAAATAATGCTGGTCGAGCATCTGCAATTTGAAGAGATGGAAAAAATCCTGCCCGCGCTTCCTGCCATTGCAGGGTAGGCGGACTCAGTCGCGATAGAAGTACAGCACAGCGCATAACACAGCGCCAACCGCATAGAGCAGGCGGGTATCGCTGCCGATCAGATACGGGTAAAACATCAAGGCCACGCCCGTCCACTTGGTTTTGCTGCGCCCGGTTTTTTTGCCATAGCGATAGGCGGCGAAACCGAGGATGCCGAACAAGAGTGCGCCTGCCAGATAAGCCGGGGTCGGCATTAATGCCTCCAGCAGGGAGTGTAATTGTTGCTCTTCCATACGTTGGCCCAGCCCCTCATCATGAATATAGATGAGGGATGCTACTCCAAGCGGTGATGATCTGCACAGGCGAATAAACTAGAGTCTGCCTTTGATGGCCTCAATCAAACCATCTGACGCATCTTCAATGTAGTCAAGTACCAGATCAAAGCCGCGTGTTCCTCCATAATAGGGATCGGGTACTTCGTCGGCATCGCTGTGTCTGGCATAGCTCATCATCAGCGCGAGTTTATGTCGATGCGCGGCGGGACAAATCGTTTCGAGCATGGCGAGATTATGTTTATCCATGGCAAGCAGCAAATCAAAACGCGCGAAATCGCCGGCAACGACTTTGCGCGCTCTTTGCTTCGATAAATCAATGCCGCGTTTTGCGGCGAATTCTTGCGAGCGCGCATCGGGCGGTTCGCCAACGTGATAAGCATGGGTTCCCGCCGAGTCGAGCAACAAGCTCTGTTCCAGGCCGGCAGCACTGGCGCGTGCACGAAATACGCCTTCAGCCGTCGGCGACCGGCAGATATTCCCCATGCATACAAACAAGATCGCCAGCTTTTTTTCGGTCGTCATGAGCGAATACATTCTTTATTGAGTGATCTGTATTGTCACTCAAATTGATGATCAAGGCCATGTTGACGGCGCTTGAAAATTTTTCTTGCGCAACTACCCAAAAAATCGAAGTAACAATTCGCAACACATTCATTGTCAACACATTGGCATCGGGCCGCGTTCTTGGCATACGTAGATTGACTACGTAATACAAACAAACATAGAACAGGATTAATCATGAACAAGCTGATCGCCGCCTCCCTCGTTGCTGCTACCTTCGCCATGGGTACAGCGTTCGCACAAACACCAGCAACACCTGCTAAGCCAGCAGCGCCAACAGCTACCGCAGCGGTAGCGCAGGCAGCACCGGCAGCGAGTGTGGCAAAAACGCCGGCAACGCCAGCTGTCGCCGGTACAAAGACTGCAATGCCGACTGCCATCGCTCCAGTAGCCGATGTCAAAGCAGAAGCCAAACCTGAAACCAAGCCTGCTGCAGCAACGACACCTGCTGCAGAGAAAAAAGCCGCGAAACACACGAAACGCGCTAAGGCAAAACACGCTGCAAAAACAGCGCCAAAAGCAGACGAAGTGAAAGCAGCACCAGCAAAGTAACTCAGACTTAAACTCTGTTGCATTGCTTCAGTAACGGGCTATCACACATAAAAACAGCAGCTATCTGATTGATAGCTGCTGTTTTTTATTTGCCCAGAATCTGCTGTTTAGAGAAAGCATCCTAAGCCGCCTGCACGCATCGCATCACCGGCATTCCAAGATGACGGCGCGTGCTGGCGGCGACTTCGTCATACCAATACACGGCGGCATTTTGAATCGCCACTGGCTGGCCGGCATGATAGTGCTGGCTAAGTTCATCCCAGGTTTGCGCGCAGGCCTGCGCCAGCAGATCAGCACGGCCTTGCTGCATCCAGGCAGGTGCCAGCAAGTGTAGCGGGGCATCATGCAAACTGCCCAGCCAGAGTTGATGATTCACATCGTGAGTTAAAGGAACCACCGCGCCATCGGCTTGCACGATGAGGATCGGCGCTACTTCTGGTAAACGGGTAACCGGAAGACTGGGCACCAGGTGCCGATGATAGGTATGGAGCTGCTGCAAACTGATGGCATCGACATGCACTGTCACACCAAGTTGCTGTCCCAATCTTTTGGCTTCAGCCAGCGCGACCAATAATTCCAGTCCATCGGGTCTGGCATCGGCTAAGGTCTCTGCGGCACGGCCATACAGCGTCAGCGGATGTACCTGCACACTACGGGCGCCTTGTTGTGCGGCGAGCTGCACGACAAATTCCAGACTGTCGACATTGTGCTGGGTCAGTGTAAAGATCAGGCCGAAAGGCACACCGGATGCGCGTATCACAGCCAGGTGCGCGAGCGTTTTAGCATAAGCGCCTGGCTGCCCGCGCATGGCATCATGTTCTGCTTCGCTGCCGTCGATCGAGACGGCGACCACATCTAAAAAATCGCTGATCTGCGCCCAGCGCTGCGGTGTCGCCAGCATGCCGTTGGTGGTGATGCTGGTCAGCATGCCCAGTGCGCGCGCCTGTGACAACAGCTCGGGTAATTGTTTATACAACAGCGGCTCGCCGCCCGATACGGCGAGCTGCCGGTAGCCCAGCAGCGCCGCATCTTGTACACACGTCGACAACAAATTCCAGTCCAATTGTTCGCTCACCGAAGGCGCAGACGAGGTGTAGCAATGCAGGCATGCCAGATTGCAGCGGCGGGTCGGGTGCACTTGCAACACCGGCGCGATACCGGTCGGGCTTTGGAAAAGATGTGCGTCGATCTCAGTCATACCATCAGCCGCCAAAACTGCCGCCGCGAACCAGTTGCCCATCGAAACCTTGGATGTCTGGCAGTCCCGGTGTGACATCGCCGAAGTTCAACTCCATCCGGACCAGGTCAGGGAAAGGGGTGCCGTCGATAATGATCCTTGGCGGATGCATTTCGCCGCCATGTACGCGATGCCATTTCAGCCAGAACAGGATATCGTTGCCGCAACGTGGCGTATCGTCTCCCTCATAGCTAAGCGATAATTGCACGCCGGTTGCGCTGCTGCCGCCGACTACGCGGGCACCCAATACCTGGGCCGGTGATTCATCCAGGGCGCGGGCAATTTCGCGTACCGATTCTTCGGTCAGTGTCCGGTTTTTCCAGGCACTTAACAGTTTTTCCGAGCCACGTAATTTTTGGTTCGATATGTCGTTTGTCATTGCAATCTCCTTGTGAAAAATTTTTAAAAACACCCGCCGGCACAAATGCCTGCCGGCGAGCTTCACATTAGGTGATAAAAATGACAATGCAAATTAATTAATCAAATGGCAATGAAGGAATGCATAGCCCTTTTTTGAAAAAGGATCTTGAATTTATGCTGCAAGGCAATCAAAACTCATGCGAGATACCAGCAATAAGCTGATATGCCGACTGGTTTTTAAAACGGCATGAGCTTCATATCGAATACCCGCTCGACTAACCAGATCGCCGCCAGAAGCGCGATGATGGCTGAGCCGCCCAATAACACCAGACGCCGGTAGAACCAGCTAAACCGTAAGCCAAACGCCAGCGGCAGGAAGCCTGCAACAATCGCCAGCTGCCCCGCCTCTACCCCCAGATTAAAACCAACGAGCGCCAGTACCAGGGCGCCTTGCGGCAAACCAAGATCGGTCAGCACGCTGGCGAACCCAAACCCATGTATCAGGCCGAATAAAAACGCCATGATCCAACGTCTCTCGCGGAACAAGGGAAAAATATTATTCAATGCGGCGATCACTACGGAAGCCGCGATGGTCGATTCCACCCAGCGCGACGGCAGGCTGATGACGCCCAGGGTTGCCAAGGTCAGCGTGATTGAATGTGCCAGGGTGAATGCCGTGACGATCTTCAGGACAGACCAGAACGCGGGCTTAAAGGCACTGACTGCCTGCCATTTCTTATCTTGCCGCACTACAACGGCCGGCAGCAATAAAGCCAGCAAAAACAGGATATGGTCGAAACCTATCCAGATGTGCCAGACGCCTTCGCGAGCGTAATCGACGAACTGCTGCAACCGGCTCACCTGGTTTAAACGGAATTCCTGGCTGGCCTTGTCGGGACTGAAAATGGCGGTGCTGGACTGGCCCTGATATTCCAGCCGCAAGAGACCTTTATGCTGGGGATCGATATCAAAAAACAGGGTATAGCGCGCCTGCAATACGCTAACTGCTGCGCTGCATTGCGCCTTAAACCGCAATACCGCATAAGCACCGTCGGTATGATCATCAATTAAGCGCTCTGTGACCTGGATCGGACAAACTTTATCCTGGGTAGCCAAATGCAGACGCGACATCGCATAGGCGTCGATCTCCGCATGTTTGGCGCGCACCTCGCCCCAAGTAATCTCGGCATCGCCATTCGCATCCAGGCCGATCGCAAAATCCAGGTCGCGTAACGCAATATCCCATTGCCCGCTGATCACGCTGTCTTTGACGACCAGGCTGAGGTAGCTATCGCTTGGCTTATGCGCCCAGGCATTCAGCGCGCAAAAAAATCCAGCGAGTATCAGGAATAAACGTTTCATTGAGGTGCCGCCTGCAGCGCTGTTAATTGTTGGCCAAGGCGTATTAAATATGCATCCTCAATCCGGCTATTTGCCAGCCAGTGCAGCACGGGCTGGGCTGCATGCGGGTCTTTCAGGGTCAATGCCGCCTCCAGAAAAATACGCGCATCGCGTGGCTCCAGTTGCACTTTCCAGTTTTCCTGGGCCAGTGCCAGTGCTTTTTTCGGATTGTTTTGTACCTGCAACGCAAAACGGGCTTCCTCTTGCTGATGCACGGTGTCGCCTCTCAGTTGAGCGGCCACATAACGTGCCGCCAGCGTTGCTTCACGCTCTTTGGCCGCCGGCAAATTCAGGCGGCGCTCGGCAAATACCAGGCGCAGCAGCAAAGTGTCGGAACGGGTTTTATCTTTTAACAGTGCCACGACTTCTGCCGGACGTTGTTGGTCCAGCAAAAAATCAGCGTAAGCCGCGAATAAAAAAGTATCGGAGATGCCGAGTGCCAGCGCTTGTTTGAAATGCGTTTCGGTAAGTGCGATTTTCCCCTGGCGCTGGCTTAATTCGGCAAGGCGGGTGAGTACCCATAATTGCACGTCGGGGGCGACATTCTTTGCGCTGCTATAAGCGCCCAATAAAGTCGTATAAGCATCGGCCACTTTACCTGTCAGGCCATCCACCATCGCCTCGCATCCGATCGCGATGAGATCGCTGGTAAGACCCTGCAATGCACGGCAATCCGTTCTGGCCTGATCGTAGCTGGCTTGCACAATTTCGATCACGGCACGCAATACCCGTGCTTGCGGATGGCGAGGATTGCGCGCCAGTATGCTGTCTAAATCAGCGATAGCGCCGGAAAAATCGTGGCGGAACTGCAACAACCCGGCGCGCAACACCTGGACTTCCACCGGCGGCCGCGGCATCTCCCACCAGGGTGCCAGAGCCGCTTGCGCATAACCAAGGTAACGCGGATCGCCCTCTTCGCCCACCATCCCATAATAGCGATGCGCCAGCTTGACCGCGACCTCGAGACTGGTTGGGTTGCGCTGCAACTCGGCACGCATTTGCGCCAGCTCACGCGCCACCGGATCGTTCGGCTTAAACGGCAATCGTTCGAGTACCGTCGCGTCCGACGCCGGGATATGAGCAGCGCCAAAACTGGTTGTCGCACTGCAAAATAAAAGGCCGAAAATGAGAAAATGTCGCGACAGAACCTGAGCAAAAGAAGGCATTGGGAGTTCCAAAAACGAGTGCGATCGCAGGGTGCTATCGACCGGGCATCATACAACATGCGCCATAGCGCGCAAGTCGCGCTGGCCGGATGACAACGTTAAGCAGCCGCTAGTGTGAAACAAATCGACGGCAGGCTTCAACTATTCGCCTGACTATTTCCAGGTCAATTCTAGTTCTGCAGATAAATCTGATTTTATTTTAAAAAATAGATGGTCAACCACTTATAATTATTCTGCGTTATAGGTACAGGTTCATATGAATCGTAGATGTTTAACTTAATCGTTTAATTTCAGGGGTATAAAAATGAAAAAACTCATCGCTGCTTTGGTTACTAGCTTGTTCGCCGCTTCTGCTTTCGCTGCTGCACACACTGCTGCGCCATCCGCTTCTGCTTCTGCAATGGCATCTGCACCAGCAGCGTCTGCTGCAACAGACGCATCCGCACCGAAAAAAGCTATGAAGAAAAAACATGCTAAAAAAATGGCATCTGCTTCAGCATCCGCAGCTGCGCCAGCAGCTTCCAAATAATTGGTAAGCTGCGGCTTGTAAGACTATTTGTAAGCGGCAATCTCAGGCCGGGTGACCTGTCTGAGATCGCCGATCAGCCTCTTTTTCGTAAGGAAAAGAGGCTTTTATTTTTTGGAAACCGACTATTCATCCCCAGTTGATGTGCGTCTTGCGATAAACAGGACGCAGCATTCAGCCCTGATACGCTAAGCAAGGCTATCGGCATAAAAACAAGGCGATCCAGCGCCCTAGCAAGAACACCACCCACATGGACAGCATCAATTCGCCATGCCACGCTGGTTCTTTGAACTGACCGCCAGCACTTTCACGACTCTATCCAATCTGACGATCAATCCATACTTACCATCGTTAAAATGGTATTTACTTGCACTTTTAAAATACTTAATATACATTGATGTCAATAATTTCGAATTTTAAAGATAGTAAGTATCCAAAATGAAAACTTCCAAATCCCAGCAAGAGCAAACCCGGCGCCATCTGATCCGCACTGCGGTCGATATGATGACCGAACAAGGTTATGAGGCAAGCACCATGAAGCAGATTGCGCGGGCTGCGGGGATCGGTGATGCGACGATTTATAAATACTTCCCGACCAAAGAAAAGCTGCTGCTCGCCTACTACGAGCTGTGCATAGAAATCGTGCTGGAAGTCACGCTGGAGACGCCGGGTCTAGAGCAATTCGGCCTGCAAGAACGGCTGCAAAGGCTAGTCGACGCCTTACTGGAATTGCTGCTGGCAGATCGTGAGTTTGTCGAGATGACCCGCAGCGTCGTCGGTAAATCGCCGCTGTTGATGATGCGCGATCAGATGCCGGGTCAACAGGCCTTGAAAGCGCAGGTTATTGCGTTTATAGCCGCGGCGGAGCAGAGCAGCGAAATCGCTGCCTGCGATTTTAAAAACCTGCTGGGAGGTTTATTCGCCGACTACTTGTTTGCCGTGATTGCGTATTGGCTCAAGGATGAATCTGAAGAATTTTCCGACACCACGCAACTGGTGGATCTGACGCTGGCAGTGCTGGTACTGGCCTTGAAGAGCGGCGTGGTGAATAAACTGTCGGAACTCGCCAGCTTTTTAATCCGCAATCAATTGTCGCGCCTGATGCAAAACGGTTCCGGCTTGCTGGATATATTGAAGCTGGCCAAACGCGGCCTGGCTGCCTGAGCGCAGGTCGGATTAAGGATCAGATTATATGAGCAAAAATCCTCCGTCGAGCAAACTCGGCCGCAGCGCCATCAGCGGCCTGGCGCTCGCGCATGTGGGCATCAGCCATGTCGGGCATAAGGCGCGGCAGTTGACACGCAAGGACGATGCCAAAATCACGGCGCAGGATCAGCATGAAGCCGAGCTGGGACGCATCTTATTTCGCGCTTTAAATCAATTGAAAGGCACGGCGCTCAAACTTTCTCAGATGTTGAGCATGGAAACCGACTTTTTACCTGTCGGCATCCGCCGTGAATTAGCGAAAGGCTGTTATCAGGTCACGCCGCTGAACCGGGCGCTGGTGCATAAAGTGTTCAGCCGCGAATTCGGACAAGCGCCCGAGCAGGTGTTTGCCCAGTTTGATGCGGTCTCGTTTGCCGCCGCGAGTCTGGGACAAGTGCATCATGCGAGCCTGGCCGACGGCACGCAACTCGCCGTAAAAATCCAATATCCGGGCATCGCCGCATCGATCAGCAGCGACATCCGCATGCTGCGCGGCCTGCTGCACACCATGGCGCTTGGCTCCGATCTGATTCCCCGCAGGGAACTGGTGGACCGCATCATGAGCGAACTTGAACACAAGCTCGCAGAAGAACTCGATTATGGACATGAAGCCGCGCAACTGCGCTGGTTCGCCGAGCGGGTGCGCTTGCCGGGTATCGTGATCCCGGCAGTGCTGACGAGCCACTCCAGCCAACGCATATTGAGCATGCAACGACTCGACGGCCTGCATCTGGACGAATGGCTGGCAACCGGTCCCGATCAGGCAACGCGCGATCATTACGGGCAATTGCTGTTCGACTGGTTCTGGCATAGCGTCTGTGAACTCGGTCGCTTGCATGCCGATCCGCATCCCGGCAATTTTTTATTTATGGCGGACAGGCAATTGGGTGTGCTCGACTTTGGCTGCACCAAATCGATCTCTCATGGCTTTTGTGCGTCGATGGCCAAAGCCTGGCACGGCCTGCTGGACGGCAAGCTGACGAAATCCTTTGCCCCTGTACGGCTGGCGTATATCGAACTGGGTTTGATCCGGCCGGAGTTGAGCTTGCAGGATTTTGAAACGCAATTACTACCTGCGGCGGCGGCACTGATCGATTGGCAGTTGCAGCCTTTCACCATGCGGCGGTTTGATTTCCGGCATAAAACGGCTTATCCGGCACCGGATACCAGTCACGGCAAAACCCTGGTCAGGCTGGCGCAAACCTATCACGAAGACATGCCTTATTTTGATCGCGCCTATATGGGCATGATGCACATGCTGAAAAAAATCGGTGCGGTCGTCGATACCGGCAATCCCTGGCTCAATCCTGAGTTGTTTCGGCCAGCGCTGACTCAGGTCGCATGAGGTCAGAAAAATAGCTTCTCTACGGCACCGATCTATCCTAAACAAGACTTACGCAAAAACCGAAACCACTCACCCCAGAGACACGGAGACACCGAGAAAAGCCAGAGGAAAAACTCCATGGCGTATTGATATTAAAACGAAGTCGCAAGCTGGGTGCGCCTGCTGGCACGAAACGCCTTTGAAAGCTGCATCCGGCCTGCGGATTCAATGTGAACGCTGGCTTACCATTATGGGTAAGTCCTGATAAATAAAAAGGAAATTCTCATGTCACTAACTACCAGCTCAAAACGCCCCTGGATAGGCAAATGGTTTTGTTGGGTCGCGGCACTGCATACCATGTTCGCCTGCCTGGTTTTTGGAAAAATTTTTATACAGGTAGTACAACGCGGCGTTTTTAATAGCGTCGGCAATGATCCGCTGATTGCCGCTGCGATTTGGTTTCTACTCTTCGGTGCCGTGCTGGCGTTGCTGGGAATGGCAATACATACCTTGGAGCAGGCCGGCAATTTCCCGTCGGCACGCTCAATCGGGCTGGGTACGCTGATGTTGACGATCTTGGGCGTGGTGCTGATGCCTGTGTCGGGATTCTGGCTGGCGTTTCCACCGGCAATCGGCTTATTGCGCCGGAAGTCCTGAGCAATACATATGAATTTGCAACACCTCGTCATCCTGATCATTAAAACGACCATCACAGGAGTTCATCATGCAGTACGCCTACCACCATGCCGTTGCCAGTGATTTACCGGAGCATTCCCGCATTACCCGCTTGTATGACAAACCCGATCTGGCCGACGCCTATACGGTGCGCCTGCCAGCAGAGGCCAGCCATGATCCTGAAGTGCTGGCCCGATTTATCTTCGCGCAACAAGCACCCTGGACTCAACAATTAATGCGCTTACGCGACATATTGGTGGCGGGTTTCGGCATCAAGACTGCGCGCCAGCTGGAAGCCAGCGCCGCCGCCGACAGTCAACATATCCAGATCTTCAGAATCATTGAAAAAAGCGCGACGGAAATCGTGCTGGGCGAGAACGACATGCATCTGGATTTCAGACTATCCGTCATGCTGCACAGCGCGACGCTCGGCCAAGACACGCAACGTCACCTGACACTGTCGACCGTCGTGCATTGCCACAATATGTTGGGACGTGTGTACATCAGATTGATCGCCCCGTTTCACCGCGCCATCGTGCAGTCCTGTTTGCGCCGGGCGGCGCGGGCGGGTTGGCCTGCAGCGACCTGACTAATTGCTGGCCTGAGTCAGCCAACCTGGATCTTAGGCGGGTCAGCTCCACCAGATGCGGGCAGTGACAAAGCTGAAAAGCACCCCCCGCTTTATGGCAATGGAAACACCAGGCAGGTGGTGGTCGCGTGCGCATACACCTTGCCGCCGGCATCGACGATGCGACCCTCGGCGGTGCCGACTTGCCGGCCGACCTGGATCACCTTGCCCTCGGCACGTACCGGTCCGGTTTTGTCGGTCAGTGCGCGGATCAGGTTGACCTTGATTTCCAGCGTGGTGTAGCCGATCCCTTTCGGCAGCATCGATTGCACCGCGCAACCCACGGCGGAATCGAGCAGGGTGCAAAAATAACCGCCATGCACGCTGCCCAGCGGATTGTAATGCTGGCGTCCCGGCGTACCCTGAAACACGATACGGCCGGCTTCGCCCTCGACCGGGAAAAAGTCCAGCGTCTTGCCTATGTGCGCAATCGGGAAATCGCCGTTCAGGATGCCTTGCAAAAATTCCAGGCCGCTGAGCTGTTTCATTTTTTCCATCGGGATCACGCCGGGTTCTTGCATCCGGGCGCGAACTTCGGCTTCTTTGGCCAGCCATTGCTGCAGGACGGTGGTCTGCGCTTCGCTCATTTTGCCTCCTTGGGAAATAAAACCATTTGCGTGCATCGGAACAGGGCAATGGTCTTGCCCTGGTGACTGACGGTTGCATCCCAGACCTGGGTAGTGCGTCCCAGGTGCAGGGCCTGCGCTTTGACTTCGACCAGACCTTCGCGCGCGGTGCCGAGGTGATTGGATTTGAGTTCGATCGTGGTGAAACTGCTGGCACCTGCCGGCAGATTGCTGATGCAACCATAGCCGCAAGCCGTATCGGCCAGCGTCACCACGCTACCCGCATGCAAGAAACCGTTGGGCGCCAGCAGTTGCGGTGTGACCGTCAATTCGGCGCTGACGGTATTGCCCTCCAGCGCAGTGATGCGTATGCCCAGATGGCCGGGCAAGAATTGGCTGCCGAATTGGTTTAAGCCTTCCGGTGTGAGGCTGCGTTTGGTGTGCGCTGTATCCATGGGGTTCCTGGCGAAAATGTGGTTGAAAGTCATTATAGGTATTGCGCAAAGGATCGCATAGTGTCAATATTGACGCAATTAGTGCGAATACTGCCATATTTTCATTCCGAAATCTTTCGTGACCCGTTTCTTATACGCTATTTCTCATGACCCATATCGCCGTCTGGATCTATCCGCAATGCATGGCTTCGCCGGTGACGGCGCCGCTTGATGTCTTCGCGATTGCGAATGCCATCTGGATGGCTCAAGGGCAGGCGAAAGAGCAGCGTCAGCCCTTGTTTAGCTGGTCTATCCATTCCGCCGATGGCGCACCTGTCACGACCCCTACCGGCGTGGTATTGCAAGTGAACGGCGACTTTGCCAGCGACGTGCAGGCAGATGTGCTGATGTTGCCGGGTATTTTTCTGGGTAACGGCATGCAGGATTTGTGGCGCACGCTGGATGACTTGCGGCCCTACTTTGCGCTACTCAGGGCAAAACATGCGCAAGGGAGCTTGCTGGTCAGTAATTGCAGCGCGAGCTTTGTGTTGGCCGAAGCCGGTTTGCTGGAACACGGCCATGCGACGACCGCCTGGTGGCTGGAACGCGTCTTTAAAGCGCGCTATCCGCAAATCGAATTGCGTCTGGGCGAAGTGCTGGATGAATACCGCGGCATTGTGACCAGCGGCGCCGCCAGCTCGTATATGAATCTGGCGCTCGATATGGTGCGCCGTTTTGCCGGTCCCGAGCTCGCGGCCAGCGTGGCTAAAACCATGCTGATCGACGCCAACCGGGCGACCCAGACGCCGTATATGAATTTGTCCGGCATGACCCAGCAAGAGAGCCAATCGCATGCCGACGGGCTGGTGATGCGGGCGCAAAAATGGCTGCGTCAGCACCGCCATGTCAGCTTCCGCCTAGCGGCGCTGGCCGATTATCTGGCGGTCAGCGAACGCACCGTGATCCGGCATTTTCATCAAGCGCTCGGCACCACTCCGGCCAGCTATGCGCAATTGCTGAAAATCGACCTGGCCAAGCGCCTGATGGAAACTACCACGCTTACCCTGGAACAAGTCGCGGAGCGCACCGGCTATGCCGATCCCAGCTCATTCCGGCGTTTATTCAAACGGCATACCAGCTTATCGCCGGTCGCCTATCGCGCACAGTTCAAGCCGCAAAAATCAGTCGCCGCCGCAGCCGCCACTACAACCGCCGCTGCAACCTGAAGAAGCGCTGTCTCCGCCGCTATCGGCACTGCCGCCGAAGTCACTGCTGTCGCTGAAGCTGTAAACGCTGTCGCTATTGTCCGGGCTGCCACCGGATCCGAGATCGGAAAAATCGCCGCCGCAATACACCGTGCCATTGCCATTTTTACGCAAGGCGCTGCAATCCGGTTCATAACGGAATCCATCGGCAATATCCCATTTGGCGTCCAGCGCAAACAGCAAAGGCAGGCGCGTGGCGCGCCGCGGATTGATGTTTTCTTCGAGGCAGGCAAACCACCAGGTACGGCGCAGGCCATCGTTATTGCGCTGGCTGACGCCCAATACCGCGGCCGGGGTGTGATGCATGTAGCGGCCAAATGCCTTATGACAAAACTGCTGATAATTCTTGGTGTACAGGATAAATTCATGCCACAGATCATCAACCACCTGCGAAGGCATGGACACATGCTTATAGCCGCTCTTCAGATACACCAGAAAATATTGCCGCAGCGCCCGCGCGACCAGTTGCCGGTCTTTCAGCGACAGCTCCGGCCTGAGTTTCGCCATGCGCTCCAACAGTCCGGCCGGAAACATATAGCTGCGTATGTAATCGGCTCTGGCTGCAGCGCGCCACTTCAACCAGACCACCATCAGCAGCATCGACAGCACCGCCAGCAAAATAATGAAAAAAACCATACGCGTCAAAGTTGAATGGTGGAATAAATAAATGATTGAATGAAAACAGGCCGGGGCCACTAACTTAATTCATGAAAAGCGTCAACAAATTCCCGCCCATGATCATGATGACATGCAGCATAATGCCACAGACATCAGATATCTAAACAGGCCCTAGTGCACCGCAGTAATATTTGTCGTAACATGAACACGGCAGCAATTTCGACGAGCTAATCCGGCACACCAGAGCTTGTTTGCTGATCATTGCCTGATTCGGGATTTTCTACGCTGTAAACTCTGTTACCTTGTTGTAATACACATCGCCTCGACTGCGGTGAAGCGTCATTCTTACATTTGGGAGCTGCTATGAATCTGCGTAATCTACGCATAGGAACCCGCCTCGCCGTCGGCTTTGGCGCAATCCTGGCGATGTTGATATTGTTGCTTATTACCGACAGTTTTTTCAGTGCAAGCAACCGTCGTCAAATGATTGCCGGCCTCGAATACTCGAATAACAAAACCGCTCTCGCTGCCGCCATGAAAAGCGGCCTGCTCGAAGGCGGCCTGGCCTTGCGGAATATCGGCTTGCAAACGGATGTCGCCGAAATCGATAAGCAAAAAGCCATCGTCAAAACCCACCGTACCCGCTTTCTGGAAGCCCGCGACAAACTCATTGCACTCGGTCTGAGCGGCGACGAAAAGAAGATCATCGACACCATCAATCAACTGGATCAACAGATCGACGAGCCGAATAAAGAGGCTTACAAGATGATCCTGAACTTCAATAGCGAAGAAGCGGTGAAAGTCATCGCGACCAAGATCGATCCATTGCAGCAACAGGCTTTAGTAGAGATCAATAAACTGGTCGACTTGCAAAACAAGGCAGCGCAAGAAGTCGCTGGCGACATGGATAGCAAAGGAAAACGTCTGTCCACGCTCTTGTTCGGGATTGGTGCGGTGATGGTGTTGATGGGGGCGGCCTTCTCCGTGCTGATGACCCGCAGCATTACCACGCCTTTGCAAGACGCGGTCGAAATTGCCAAACGGGTGGCGGCCGGCGAATTGTCTTTCCGTGAAACGACCAGCGGTTCGGATGAGATCAGTGAATTGCTGAATGCGCTGAAAGAGATGAACGATAACCTGCATCACATCGTTGGCGAAGTACGTAACGGCACCGATGCGATTGCGATTGCCTCGGCGGAAATTTCTACCGGTAACGCCGACCTGTCCTCGCGTACCGAGACGCAGGCCGGGGCACTCGAAGAAACCGCCAGCTCGATGGAAGAGATTACCGCCACCGTGCGGCACAATGCCGACAACGCCAGGCAAGCCAATACGCTGGTGGTCTCGGCATCCAATTTTGCCTTAAAGGGCGGCAAGGAAGTCGGCCAGGTGGTCAACACCATGAACTCGATCAAAGAAAGCTCACGCAAGATCGTGGACATCATCGGCGTGATTGATGGCATCGCTTTCCAGACCAATATCCTGGCGCTGAACGCCGCAGTCGAAGCAGCGCGCGCCGGTGAACAGGGCCGTGGTTTTGCGGTAGTCGCGTCCGAAGTGCGCAATCTGGCGCAGCGCAGCGCCAGCGCGGCCAAAGAGATCAAAACCCTGATCGGCGACTCGGTCGAAAAAGTCGATGCCGGCGGCAAGCTCGTCGATGCCGCGGGCAAGACCATGGGGGATATCGTCAACTCGGTGAAACAGGTGGCCGACATCATGGCCGAAATTACGGCAGCGGGCCAGGAACAAAGTTCCGGTATCGAAGAGGTCAATCGTGCCATTAATCAGATGGACGAAATGACCCAGCAAAATGCGGCGCTGGTCGAGCAGGCGGCAGCGGCAGCGGAAAGCATGGAAGAACAGGCGGAAGCGCTTGCCAAAACCGTATCCACTTTCAAACTGGATCAGAATGCCGCGCCTGTGCGTAAAACGCCGGTGGCGGCGAGCGCTGTTGCCATGACAAAGAACGAGCCATCGTTGATTGCCAGTACCGCAAACAAGCTGATTAAAGTATTGAAATTTGACAAGAATACCTGATAACTTTCTCGTCATTTCAGCGTTTTCACTACGCTGAGCGTGTCTGTGCGAGAGTATAATTTCACGTATGAAAAAGTCAGAAGCGCTCAAAAATATTGTTCTGGAAGCAAACCAGGGCGAATTGGTTTTCCCCACCAACGTCAATGCATCCCTGAAGATCCAGCAATTACTGGATGACCCTGACTGTAGCCTGGAAGCCGCCGCCAAGCTCACTCTCACCGAGCCGCTGCTGGCCTCGCGTGTGGTGGCGATTGCCAATTCTGTCGCCTATGCACGGTTCGGCGGCGGCGTCACCAATGTCAGGACCGCGGTCACGATTCTGGGATTCAGCACGCTGCGCTCTATTGTCGCATCCGTGGTGGTCAGGCAGCTTAGCTACGCCATCGGCAATCCGGCCCTGCGCCAGAAAGCCTATCAATTATGGGAACACTCCGCCCACGTCGCGGCGCTGGCACATACGCTGGCAATCAAAGTCAGCAATACCGATCCGGAAACCGCCATGTTTGCAGGAATCGTGCATGAAGTCAGCGGTTTCTATTTGTTGTCGCGGGCCGACCAGCTACCCGCCTTAATGGATGAGGACAGCGATGGCAATCAAGACTGTCTGGGCGAGATCACCGAACCTGCGGAAGTCGTGATCGGGCGCGCCGTATTAAAAAAACTGCTGCTGCCAAAACGTATCGTGACCGCCGTCGAAGCGCTCTGGTCGGGCATACGTGTGATGCCGCCCGAAACGCTGGGCGACACCCTGGTGCTGGCGAATGACCTGGCACCGGTTGCTTCACCGCTTGATCCGCGTTCGCCCGAAACGATACGACAAGCTGCGTCTGAAATTGATTTCCTGGTCGGCGACGGTACGGTACATCACATCCTTGAAGAGTCCGACAACGAAGTCAAAGCACTGACTGTCTCGCTAATGACCTAGTTTCTCCGTTCAGGCCGGAAGCAGCAATCGGGGAATTTCGGCATAATGGCGCCACGCTATTTTGCGCACATCAGGAGATTCAACGTGACCACTACCCACTTCACAACCCGCTCCCTATACCGTTTTATGCGCGCCAGTAGTCTGGCGCTGATCGCTGCCACCACCTCGTTCGCGTTCATCGGTGCCGCACATGCGGCGGCACCGATGGTGAAAACCCCGGCACCTGGCTACTACCGCGTCATGCTGGGTGATTTTGAAGTGACCGCCTTATCTGATGGCACCGTACAACTGCCCGTCGATAAGCTGCTGACCAATACGACGCCGGAAAACATTGCCAAAGGCTTGAATAAGTTCCATCAAAAGAGCCCGCTGGAAACCTCCGTCAACGGCTACCTGATCAATACCGGCACCAAATTGGTGCTGATCGACACCGGTGCGGCCGGCTTGTTCGGTCCTACCCTAGGCAAACTCGCCGGCAACTTGAAAGCCTCCGGTTATCAGCCTGAACAAGTCGATGAAATCTATATCACCCACATGCATCCCGACCATGTAGGCGGTCTGGTTGACGGCGATAAGCTGGCGTTCCCGAATGCGATCGTGCGTGCCGATAAAAAAGATGCCGATTTCTGGCTGAGCCAGGCGAATCTGGATAAAGCACCGGCTGACTCTAAAGGTTTTTTCCAGGGTGCGATGGCATCCTTGAATCCGTATGTCAAGGCAGACAAATTCAAGGCCTTTGAAGGCAATACCGAGCTGGTGCCGGGCATCAAAGCGATTGCCAGCCACGGCCACACTGCAGGCCACAGCATTTATCTGGTCGAAAGCAAGGGGCAAAAGCTGATGTTATGGGGCGATCTGATGCACGTCGCCGCAGTCCAGTTCGATCATCCCGAAATCACGATACAGTTCGATACTGACAGCAAATCAGCCGCCGCCGAACGCAAAAAAGCCTATGCCGATGCAGCCAAACAAGGCTATCTGGTCGGCGCGGCACATTTGTCTTTCCCTGGCCTAGGCTATCTACGTAGCGAAGGCAAGGCGTATGCATGGACACCGTTGAATTACGTGCCGACACCGTAACCGGCGATTATTGCTGAAGCAAAAAAGGAACCCTTGCGGTTCCTTTTTTTTTACCTCATCCAATCGCCCTAATAATGCGGCGGTCGCTCATCGACAATCCTCTGCTGGCTGGCATTGATCGCCATCTCTTTCATACGCCCGACCAATGCGGTACACAGCGCCTCTAACTCGGAAATTTTTTTCTGCTGCTGATAAACCAGCAGATTCAAGGTATCCACGACATCTTCCTGGCGCGATATTTTGATTTCCAACTCTTCCAAACGATGATCGATCGCCTTGCCATTCATGATCCTGCCCTCCGGTATTGCAAAGCACGCAGTATAAGGTAAATGCGGTCAACGCAAACGGACACCATCATGCGAAGCCAGATACCAGATCAGTGGACAGCCGCTCTGGTATTGTCCTTGATGACATTCTGTCGGGGAGAAAACGCTACTGGTATGTTTGCCCAGCCTGTCATTCAAAAATCTGTTGACCCGCATCCACTGGTATCGCATGCTCGAGGCACTCGCCAACCCTGCCGGATCAATGTCGATCAATCCGATGAAACGAACAATGCAACAATTTCTGCTCAGCGCCGCATTGATATCGGCAACATTCATATCGGCCGTGTTACTACCGCTAGCCAGCTTCGCCAACAAAAATGCCGACTCGCACGTGGTGATCGGCTATTACCTGCTTGAAAAAGAACAGATCAATCATTATCCCGAGGCGGCCGAATTCCCGGTAGTGCGCATTACGCCGGCCAAGGCGGCGATGCTGACGCATATCAACTTTTCCTTCATCAACATTAATCCGGCAGGTGAGTGCGATTTACCGGAGGGTGTCGCAGCGGACAAAGCCGCTCTCGTGTTCCGCGAATTAATGGCGCTGAAAAAATATAATCCCCGGCTGCGGATTTTATTTTCCGTCGGCGGCTGGGCTTACAGCAACGACAGCAGTCCGACCGTAAACCGCTATCGCGACGCGGTCAGCACGCCGGAAAGTCGGCGAAGACTCGCGACTTCGTGCATCGCATTCATGCGCCATTACGCTTTCGATGGCATCGATATTGACTGGGAATATCCGCGTCCGCAAGACGCCGGTCACTTTGTCGCGTTGTTAACGGAAATCCGTCGCCAACTCACTCAAGAGAACCTGCATCGCGCTAAAAAACCGTATCAGCTCACCATCGCAGGTCCGGGTGATACGGCGAATATGGCGCGCTATTACCCGCAATTGCTAGCCATCGTCGAGCAACTCGATTACATCAATTTAATGAGTTACGACCTGAACGGGGTCTGGCAAAAGCTCAGCAATCACAATGCGCATTTATTCGGCGATCCGGGCGAACCGCTGATCGCCAATCCTTTGCGCAACCTGGCAACATCGGCGGGCATGGATCAGGTTAACATGGAAAAACTCTTCCCATCGCCTCTCGCGAATACCGTCGATGCAGCAGTAAAGCAGTATTTGCGCGCCGGTGTTCCGGCCAGCAAAATGGTGCTGGGCATGCCATTTTATGGTCGGGCATTTTTTCAGGTCACACCAAAAAATCGCGGCCTGTATCAAAGCTTTGTGACTGAATCGGCAGAAAATTATCAGGGCGATCCAAGCCTGTTAATCGGCTGCGACGCCTGTACTCAGCGCAAAGAGCCGCGCATGGCAAGCTATGCAGAAATCCAGGCCATGCTGAAAGCCGATCTGGGCTATGTGCGTTATTTCAGTCGCGAAAGCAAAGTCCCCTGGCTCTGGCATCCTGAAAAACATATCTTCGTCAGCTATGACGACGAAGTGTCGCTGGAATACAAGACCGCCTATCTGAAGCAGCAAGGTCTGGCGGGTGCGATGTTCTGGCACCTTGGGCAAGACGACCAGCAAGGTAGCCTGTTACGCACGCTGCATCGCGGCTTGAGCCAGCCCACACCCCCTCATGTCGACCTCTCTGGCGGCATACATTACTAGCGCCTGTTCCGCGCGGCCCGGTTACTCAGCGCGCCAGCCCGGCTCAACGGGCTTATCCTGCTCCGCACATCGAAGCTCCTGGCGGATTTGCAATGAAACGACAAATTGGCCCGATGCCCGCAACAGACGCGCGCAGCTTGAGAAATTAAAGTTACACTGCGTGAGAATCTGGAATGTGAATCAAAGTCGGCTCAGATAATAAACCGAAAGGAATATCGTGCAGAATTTCCTGTCCAAGTTATTCAATCAAGTATTCAGCAAAACCCCGCCTGCACAGAGTCCGGTAGCGGCACCGCTGCAAACCCCTGTGATAGCGCCAAGCCCGCCGCAGCCAAGTCCACCTGTCAGCACGATTACACCTGTGACGGCTGAATCGAAAATACCGGCTGAAGTAGCCGCAACCGCGCCACCGGCATTGCAGGCGTGGCGTCCGCAGATTGCCATCGATCCGCTATTTTTTTACTGGCTGATGGGCAGTCCCGGCGAAGGCAGCAGCATGGAGATAGAACAGAAAATCCTGCATGCTTTGTACGGACTGCTGGCATCCGATTTAAACGATGCGGTGGTGGTGCCCCGCGTGCCGACCGTGATTCCGCAATTGCTTGGCAGCCTGCGCAATAAAACCGTCTCGGCCGCTGAACTGTCGTCGCATATCGTCAAAGACGTCGTGCTGGTCGGCGAAGTCATCAACGCCGTGAATAGCGCGCTCTACAATCCGGCAGATCGCATCAATAGCCTGGAAAAAGCCGTGATGGTCTTGGGGGAAGATGGCTTGCGCCTGTTGATTGCGAAAGTCGCTTTCCGCCCCATCATCAACCTGAATGCGGGCAACTTCACCCGCAGAGCCGCGCCGCATATCTGGAACCAGTCTGAAAAATGCGCCTTGGCCTGCTATCAGCTGGCGACCGGGCTCGATCCTTTCCAGGCTTTTCTGACGGGCTTGATGAAAAACGTCGGTTTGATCATTGCGTTCCGCCTGCTGGACCAGCAATGCGAGGAAGCGCGGTTTAAATACTCGGCGAGTTTTTACCATGCGTTTACCTCGGTCGCCGCCACCCTGTCGTATCGGGTCGCGCAACGCTGGGAATTTCCGGCCACCGTGGTGCAAGCCTTGCAGCAACAGGCCGGCGGGAGCAAGGCGCCGGTCTGGACGCCGCTGGGACATTTGCTGCATAACGCCGACCTGCTGGCCAAAATGCGCGTATTGGTCAATCACGCCCAACTGAAATCCAATGATCAGCGACTCTGCGCCGGACTCTCGGCAGAAGCGATCGATTGTTTCACTAACCTGAATCATGTCCAGCTATACGACACTACGGCGGCGCTGCAAAAGAACAATGCCACACCGGGCGCCTAAGTCCTCGTGTGGCATTGTTTCGCTAAAGATTACCTCAGGACGCCCTTGGTTCATGTCCAAAGCAAAATCATCTATCTGCAAAATGGTTTTGACTTGGATACGAACTGATCTGGCTTTACCGTCCTGCGGCTGGTGACTGCATCGTCCACATTTTTCTGTATTGCATGACTCTTGCGTGCTCAGCACTTAGCCATTTTTTTGTGAAGTACGGATCGCTTTAGCCGCAATCCCAAGCTGCAAAACCCGGTCTTCCTGAGCCATCGCGATTTTTTGTTCTTCAGTCAAACGTTTGGCACTGATCACGACTGTTTGTACGCCAGATGCTTCTGCATCGAAAGCTAGTTTTTGCGCTGCGCTCATGCGTGTTGCGATGATCGTCACGGTCTGTACTTGCGCTGCTGAAACGGGGGCGCTGACTGCAACAGGCTGGAACGCTGCGCCGACGGCGAAGATGCCGGCAACCAAAGCGCTACCCAGAATTGCGGATGTTGTAAACGTTGTTTTCATTTGCTGTGCCTCTTTCATTGAAGGTTAGTTAGGTTCAACAGTGCGTTGTCCGAATCGGTATTTGCTCTGTCGATGTAAGCACTGTAGACAATGTGTTTATCGCCTGCGATGGCGATGCGACGAAACGCAAAAAGTGCAGGATGAACGTCGCGAATCAAAGATCCAACCGTTTTGACAACAATCGGATATCGCCCAGCTTGCGCGGTCTAGCAGCGTACAATACGGACTTCCCCCTTAATTTATCGCCGCTTTGTCGCCATACGCCCTGCCTCATGACCATATTGCTTTCTACCCTCAACGCCCGCTACGCCCATGCCTCATTGGGTCTGCGTTATCTGCTCGCGAATATGGGCGCCTTGCAGCAGCAGACCCGCTTGCAGGAATTTGTGACCGGCGCAAAAACTACCGAGATCGTAGAAAAACTCTTGTCGCACCGTCATGCCGGAGAAAAACTCATCGTCGGCTTCGGCGTGTATATCTGGAATATCGAAGAAATCACCAAGGTCGTTGCCTTGCTGAAACGCGTAGCGCCTGAGGTCGTCGTGATCCTTGGCGGACCGGAAGTGTCGTACGAAACCGCCGAACAGGAGATCGTCAAATTGGCGGATTACGTCATCACGGGCTGGGGCGATGTGAGCTTCCCGGAGATTTGTCGTCAGGTATTGAACGGCCCGAAGCCATTGATGAAAATCCATGCCGGCGTGCAGCCGCCGATGGCCGACATCGCCTTGCCGTACACGCTCTACAGCGATGAGGACATCCAGCACCGCACCTTGTATGTCGAAGCCTCACGCGGCTGTCCGTTCAAATGTGAGTTCTGTTTATCGGCGCTGGATAAAACCGCCTGGCCGTTTGAGATCGAGCTCTTCCTGGCCGAGATGGAAAGCCTGCATGCGCGCGGCGCCCGCTTGTTCAAGTTTGTCGATCGCACCTTCAATCTGAATATCAAGACCAGCCTGAAGATCATGCAGTTCTTCCTCGATAAACTGGAAGCTAATCCCGCTGATCCGGTGTTCGCGCATTTCGAGGTCGTGCCGGATCACCTGCCCGATGCCTTGAAAGAAGGCATCAAAAAATTCCCGCCGGGCACGCTGCAATTTGAACTCGGAATCCAGAGCTTCAATCCCGAAGTACAGGCGCGCATCAGCCGCAAACAGGATAACCAAAAAGCCGCCGACAACATCCGCTGGCTGTGCGAAAACTCGCACGCCCATTTGCATGTCGATCTGATCGCCGGCTTGCCCGGCGAAACCGTAGAGAGTTTCGCTGCGGGCTTTAACAAGCTGTACGCGCTCCGCCCACACGAAATCCAGTTCGGCATCCTGAAACGCCTGCGCGGCACGCCTATCATCCGCCATACCGAAGAATGGGGCATGGTGTTCGACCCGTATCCGCCTTACACCATACTGGCGAACAGCACGATCGATTTCAGCACCATGCAGCGTCTGGTGCGGTTTGCCCGCTACTGGGACCTGGTGGCGAACTCCGGTCGCTTCGGCCATACCCTGCCGCATCTGCTGGGCGCGACGCCGTTTGAGAATTTCATGGACTTATCCGACTGGCTGTATCAGCGCACCGATGCAACCCACAGAATCGCGCTCGAACGCCTGGCCGCGCTGGTCGGCGAATGGCTGCGCACGGAACGCCGGATGGACGATATGCTGGTCGAACAAATCTTGGGCAGCGATTACGCCGGACAAGCAAACCGCAAAAATGTCAGCGATAAATCCGCCGCAAAATTGGACAAAAGCACACAAAAAAGCGCAGAGAAAAAAACCGAAGCCAAATCTCTGCCGCAAAGACAGGCCAGGCATCTGGCGGCCTGATCGTCTAACTCACATCAGCGCTGAACCTTGCCAAACGCATCGCCGGCTTTCCAGGTTGCCATGCGCGGCGCATTTGCCACGGCATAACCGAGATTCAGGGTAAATTGCGCTTGCTGCACCATGCCGGATAAATCCCACTTTGGGTCGTAGCGATCGGTTTCCTGATGATAGTGCCTGGTGAAATCGCGCATGATCGCGTTCGCGGCTTGATCATCCCTGGCAAATTCAAAATGTCCGTCGCCTGAGAACACCGCAGAGCCGACATTGAATGCCGGAATCCCGGCACGGGCAAAATTGAAATGATCGGCACGGAAATAGCTGCCGGACAAATCCGGCACTTGCGGTGCCAGGTGCATGCCCATCCGCTTTGCGACGATAGCGGCCGTTGCATGCAGGCTGCTGCGTTCGCTGCCCGCCACACCGATGTCGCGTGTCTTGCCGACGAAATTCATGCTGTCGAGATTCAGGTCGGCGCTGGTTTTTGCCAGGGGCCAGAGCGGATTCTTGACATACGCGGCACTGCCGAGCAGATATTGCTCTTCCGCGCAAGGCCATAAAAATATCAGGCTGCGGCGTGCCGGATGTCCGACCGCCGCTTGCGCCATCGCCATCAGCGATGCGCTGCCGGAGGCATTGTCAATCGCGCCGTTCCAGATGTGATCGGCTTTTTCACCGTTCGCTGCGGCGATTTTTCCGAGATGATCCCAGTGCGCGGAATAGATCACGGCCTCGTCTTTCAGCTTGGGATCGCTGCCCGGCACGATGCCGACCACATTGAATTGCTCGACCTGGCGCACCGCGACTTTCAGGTCGACTTGCGCTGTCGCGTTCAATAACACGGGTTGAAAATCGCGGCTTTCCGCCTGGGCGCGCAAAGCGTCCAGATCTTGGCCGGCAGCGGCGAACAAGGCTTTGGCGGTGTTCTCATGCAACCAGCCTTCCAGCGCATTGCCGGCACCGTCGAGATGGAAGCGTTCGTGGCTGAAGCTGTTCACCGGCACGCTCCAGCCGTATGAGGCCGATGGCGTGGTGTGGATCAGCAACACGCCGGCCGCGCCCTCGCGCAAGGCTTGTTCGTATTTATAGGTCCAGCGACCGTAGTAGGTCAGCGCCTTGCCGCCAAAGCGATGCGGCTCAGCGGCGGTCGGTTGCGGGTCGTTGACCATCATGATCAGCAGCTTGCCTTTGACATCGGCATTTTTATAATCATTCCAGCGTTCTTCGTCGGCGCGAATGCCGTAGCCGACAAACATGACGGGCGCGTTGAAAGCGATCCCGGTTTGATTGCCGCCGGTGCCATACACGGCTTGCGTGCCGAATTCGGTGCCGATGCTTTTACCGCCGACATTAAATTGCAGGCTGCTGGCCGGCAAAGTCTGGACGCCGGTCAGCATAACGGCTTGACGATAGCTATTGCCGTTCAAGGGCTTCAGGCCGATCGCGGCAGCCTGCGTCTCCAGATAACGCACCGCCAGCTCGCCGCCGCGCTGGCCGGTGCCGCGACCTTCGAGTAAATCGTCAGCGAGAAACGCCAGATGGGCACGCAAGGGCGCTTCTTTGACCGTCTGTGCATGCGCGGCAAGCGACATCAGGCAGAACGCCGCAGCACAAAAGGGAACGGCAATCGTGGTGCGCAATACGCTTACGGGAATTGTCAGCTTCATCATAGTAAGCTCATGGCCTCATGGCATTAGAGAGTATTAGCAAAAATAGCAGCGCCTGCACCAGGATACCGGTGCATTAAGACGCAGCTAGTCGTGTCAGGTAAATTCAGACCTGTCCAGGCGCAGTTAAGAAACATACGAGCCAGAAAAGGCATGCAACAGGTTTAGGCGAATTTATCCAAAAACGCAGACAGATGTTTGGCACGCTCCAGCGCTTCTTCTACGCTGCCGGCTTTTTCCGCATGCGTGACCATGGAACTGGTCAGCAAGGTGACGAAAGAACGGTCCAGGGCTTTGCGCGCTGCCGACATCTGCTGGGCGATGCCATCGCAATCGGCCGGTTCGGCGGCCTTGGCGATCAGTTTCTGGATGCCGCGCAACTGACCCTCTACCCGCGCCAGGCGGTGCAGCAAATCTTTCTTCTGTTGCTCGGTTAATGCGCTGCCTTGAACGATCTTGAGTGGGGGAGTATCTGCCATGCTGGTGCTCCTGCGGTTAGTTGATATGGGGAAAAATTTGATTTAAATCATACTCTACTGAGTATCGTACCGCATTTAAAAGCGGGGCGGCAAAAAATCCCGTCAAATTACTAAGCCGTCTGGTGCACTGACGACGGCAGCAGCGGAATGGACACACTGAGTTTCAAGCCCGATCCCCGGGCAGCAGCATCCAGCTGCAATTGCCCGCGGTGGAGTTCCACGATATCGCGCACGATACTCAGGCCCAGACCGGCACCGCCGGGATTCATCTGGCTAGACGAGGCGGCGCGGTGAAACGGTTCAAATACTTTATCACGCTCGCTGAGGGCGATTCCCGGCCCGCTGTCTTCAATTTCCAGCACTGCGCATCGCAATTGCGCTGTGCCCTCCATCCTCACTTGCATCGCAATCCGGCCATGTTCCGGCGTATACCGGATGGCATTGTCGAGCAGGTTGCTAATCATTTCATGCAGCAGCAATTCATGTCCAAGGATGACGACATCCTGATCCGCATCGAGCGACATATCGATCTGCTTTTTTACTGCGGGCAAGGCCAGTTCCACGCAGACCTGACGTGCCACTTGGTTCAAGGCGACCGGATCCATCGCCGCTTCTGCCGCGCCATACCCCGTGCGCGCCAGGCTCAACAGGCGGTTCGCCAGATGCACGGTGGCATCGGTAGTGTCGGCGATGCTTTGCACGATGTGCCGCATGGCGGCCGCGTCATTTTCACGCAGCGCCAGTTCCGCCTGGGTTTTCAGCACGGTCAGCGGGGTGCGCAGCTGGTGAGAGGCGTCGGCGATGAAGCGCTTTTGCCCGCTGATCAGGGTTTGCAAGCGTGCCATATAGCCGTTCATGGCATTGATCAGCGGGCGTATTTCTTTATGCACCAGATTTGCATCAAAGCCGGATAAATCGGTAGGCTCGCGGGTTTCTACTTGCTCTTTCAATTGCATCAGGGGATGCAGGACAAAGCGCACCGCGACCCAGACCATCAGCGCGACCGCCAACACCAGCGCCGCTTGCCGCAGCAAGGTGTCGATCAGTATGGTACGTGACAAACCGCGTCGCGCATCCAGGGTTTCGCCGACTTCGATTAAAGTGATGCCGCGCATCTGGTCGTCATATACGGGCTGCAATAATGCGGCGATACGAATCGGCTGCCCCTGATAATCGGCATGAAAAAAATGCACCAGCGCAGGATAAATATCTGAGCGCGGCACATTCTTCGGCAAGCCCGGCAAATCCTCGTAGCCCGAGACGAATTCGCCATTCACTCCAGTTACCTTGTAGTAGAGCCGCCCCAGCGTATCGGTTTCAAAGCTATCGAGCGCGACATACGGCACGTTGGCCACCACTTTGCCGTCGACGATAGCGACCCGCTCAGCCAGCGCCCGGGCCGAAGACAGCAGCGAGCGGTCATACGCAAGATCTGCCGCATCCAGTGCATTGCGGTAGACAGAAAACGCATTCAACGCGACCAGGATGACCAGCGGAATCAGCAGCCAGCGTAAAAACTGGCCGCGCAAACTGCCTACGGTATCGATCTTTCCTGAGAAGGGCCAGCGCATGAAAATGGATACTCCCGGTTCAGGATTGGTGGTGATCGGATTTATTTTTATAGGCTCTGATCTTCTGACCCAGACTGGAATCGCGCAAAGCCCGGCGCGTGCGCAGATACGCATGTTGCGCTTGCCTTAGCAGGGCGGGATTGCTGATCGCACCCTCGCATAAAGCCACCGTGCTGGTGGCAAAACGCGTCTTGTACGCTTGTTCGCCGCGCCCCAGGTCGATCAGGCTCAACCCTAATTCCTGTGCATGGCTGGCGCACTCTTTCAGCAAAATCAGGCCGGCCGAATACACCGCGTAATCCAGCCGGTACCAGGGGAACCAAAAATGCAGCACCTTACCGGCACGCATGCCAAAATGCGCGGCGATTAACTCATCGCCGACATGCAGGGTCGATAGCAAGCCGCCAAAATCCGCCGTATTATGCGCACGTATCTGCTCCAGCATCTGCCTGACCCAGGGAATTGCAAAGGTGTCGCGTGCCGCGCCGAGGGTGCGGATATATTGTGCCGATTTGCCTTGCAAAAGCTGCTCATAATCCTGATCGCTGACACTTTGCATCGTGAAACGTAATTCGCCGCGCTCGCGCGAAAGTTTTCTCTCCATCTGCCTGATGGTTTTCAACACGCCAGCCTGTTTGACCTTGTGCAGCGCAGCCAGCCTGCCGGCATACGCCTCAAAACCGCCATCCAGATCCAGCACCTGCGAACGGCTATGTTGCCAGGCATACGGGGCGAAGTCCTGGCGCGCTTGCGGCATATGGTCAAACCCCAGATAACGCACGCCCATCGCCCGCAGCAAAGGCTGAGACGGCAATTGCACCTCCGGCGCAGTCACCGGTCCCTGATAATCGGACAGGAACAAACCGACCGGACGCGCCTGCATCGAATCGACGCGATGGAACGGCAAGAATCCCACCACTTGTCCGGCATCTTCACACACCACCATCCGGGTGTCGTCCCGGAGGCGCGCAGCGATCTGGGTGAAAGTTGGATGATAGTAAGGGCTCTGATATTGCGCGGATGAGACTCGAAGCAGATTCCATCGAGCGATCAGCGAGGCATCGAGTTCTTTAGCGTGGATCAGGCTGTATTTCATTGATGTATTGTTGAGAGTAAAGGAAGCGGATATTCAACGCACCTCGAGCAGGTACCCGATTCCCCGCAAGGTGGTGATTGCCACGCTACCGGCGCTGACGGCTTCTAATTTTTTACGTAGGCGATGGATGTAAATTTCTATGGCATCCAGATTCGCCTCATCATCCAGGGCGAATACTTCATCGAATAATTTTTCTTTGGAGACCGCTTGCCCGCGGCGCGTGATCAGGGCTTCCAGTACCGCATGCTCTCGCGGGGTCAGCGACAGCGCGGCTGCATCATACGAGAATAAGCGGGTGACGGTATCAAAACTCAATGCGCCGCAGCTCAGGGTGACAGCTTCATTCCCCTGCGAGCGGCGCAGCAAGGCTTTGACGCGGGCTTCCAGCTCTTCAAGTTCAAACGGTTTTGCCAGATAGTCGTCGGCCCCCAGGTTAAGTCCCTGCACCCGCTCATGCAAACCGCCGCGCGCCGTGAGTATCAGGACCGGCGCCTTGCTGCCGCGCGCGCGCATGCGCTTGAGCACGTCCAGTCCATCCATTTTGGGCAAGGTCAGATCGAGTATCACCAGCGCATATTCCTGGGTGTGCAGCAAGGCATCCGCATCGGCGCCGTTCATCGCGCATTCGACAGTCAGATGCGCATCGCGTAGCGCTTTGGAAAGCCAGCGGGACAGTTCTACGTGATCTTCGACGAGCAGGATGCGCATGTTGAATGGTCGTAAATGGGTGTAAGGGAGTAGCGTGCGTCTTTTTTATGATACAGAACTTCGGCAGCCTAGGTTCCACTGAAATTGATCGCCGTTACGCTTTGTTCATTAGAACTTCCGCAAAATGACAAGCTGCTTAGCAAAATTCAGATTGAACCCGTAAGCTGGATGCGGTTTTCCGAGGCGTTTCGTGCCAGCGGGCGCACCCAGCTTGCGGGTTCATTTGAGGGAACTTCTAAAAACCCTTTAATCGAGATGCAACGCTAGGCGCAAAACGCAGTAATACGTCGGTATTGCGAGGCTTTGTAACGACGCGATGCGCTCGAGTAGGGGGTTTTTAGAAGTTACCTTTAATACAGATCAAACGCCATGAAGCCTTTCCTCTCTTGCCTTTCCTCTGTGTCTCCGTGGTGAGCGGTTTTGGTTTTTGCGTCGGTCCTATGCATGTTGCATTGCACGCCATTGCAATAGATACGCTGCTGAAAGCTTACTGAAAGACTGGAACGCGTACACTTTGTTCCAAGCTTTAAAATTGTATTTACCTTGATCCAACCTGCGTCTCCCAACATGCGTCTATTAACGTCGACACCTGCACTAGCACTGACCGGCTGCCTGCTTGGCCTATGGGCGGCAGCAGCGCTTGCGAGTCCGCCGGCACTATGCATCGTCCCGGCGAAACCGGGCGGCGGCATGGACCAGACCTGCAAGCTCGCACAAAAAGCATTGGGCGCGCAGGCCTTGCAGATCAGCTATATGCCGGGCGGCGTCGGCGCAGTGGCATGGACCTCGATCATTACCCAGCGTAGCGCGGAGCCAAATACACTGGTCGCCTACTCCGGCGGTTCCCTGCTGAATCTGGCTGAGGGCAAGTTCGGCCAATCGACCAGCGGCAATGTGCGCTGGGTGGCTGGCATAGGCACGGATTACGGCATGATCGCAGTACGCAGCGATTCCCCTTACAAAAATCTGCGTGACTTGATGAGCGCCATCAAAGACAAGCCATCGCAAGTTCCGATCGGCACCGGTGGCACCATCGGCAGCCAGGACTGGCTAAAAATGGCGCAAATTGCCAGGCAGTCGAATGTGGATCCCAAGTCCCTGCGTCTGGTCGCGTTTGAAGGCGGCGGCGAATCCTTTACCGCCTTGCTGGCCGGATATGTGCAAGCCGTATCCGGTGATGCGTCTGAGGCCAGCCTGCATGCGATCGGCAACAAAATCCGCGTGCTGGCCGTGCTCTCCGATGCGCGCCTGCCCGGCGCGCTGGCAAATGTGCCGACTGCGCGCGAACAAGGCTATGACGTGACCTGGCCTATCATTCGCGGTGTGTACATGGGGCCGCAGGTCAGCGATGCCGATTACAAAAAATGGGTAGGCGTGTTCCAGCATGCGATGGCACAACCCGGCTTCGACGAAGAACGAAAATTACACGGCCTGTATCCGTTCGCGATGACCGGCCAGGATCTGACAAATTATATTGACAAGGCCGTCAATCATTATCGCCAGCAGGCCAAAGAATTTGGATTAGTACGTTGATAGGACTGACGCAAAAAATAAACGCAGAAACCAAGAGCGTCTTTGCGCTCGAATGATCTGCTTAAGCTTGCGTAAGTCTTAAAGATCAGTATTTTGTTTCATCGGTTTTTATAAAAAACAACATTGGAGAAGACAAATGATGTCAAAAAAATGGATAGTCACGAGCATCGCCAGCATCAGCCTGGGCATGGCAGGCTTGAGTTTTGCACAGATACCGGCGGGCTATCCTGCCGATTACAGCAAGATCATCGATGCCGCAAAAAAAGAAGGCAAAATCGTCATTTACAGCGCTACTGACACCAAGGCAGTGGAGCCGCTGCTCAAGGACTTCAAAAGCATCTATCCAGAGGTCCAGGTCGAGTACAACGATATGAACTCGACCGAGGTCTACAACCGTTTTATTTCCGAAATAGCGGCAGGCGGCAATAGCGCCGACGTGATGTGGTCATCCGCCATGGATTTGCAGACCAAGCTGGTTTCCGACGGTTACGGCTTGACCTATAAGTCGCCAGAAATCAACGGCATCCCTGCCTGGGCCGTCTGGAACGATGCTGCCTACGGCACCACCTTTGAACCGGCCGTGTTTGTGTACAACAAGCGCCTGGTCAGTGCCGACGAAGTGCCAAAAACCCATGCCGAATTTGCCAAACTGATTACGTCCAAACTCGACAAATTTAAAAACAAAGTCACGACTTACGACATCGAAAAATCCGGTGTCGGCTTCATGTTCATCACGCAGGACAGCCGTGAAAACAAGGATTTCTGGGAACTCGCCAAAGCCTTCGGCAGCGCCAGCGTCCGCGTGCAATCGTCCACAGGCACGATGCTGGAACGTATCTCTTCCGGCGAGAATCTGATTGGCTATAACGTCCTCGGTTCCTACGCTTTGGTGCGTGCCGCTAAAGACCCGTCGATCGGCGTGCAATTGCCCAAGGATTACACGCTGGTATTGTCGCGCGTCATGTTCATCAGCAAAACCTCCAGGCATGCGAACGCCGCCAAACTCTGGCTCGATTACGTCCTGTCGAAGCGTGGCCAGACGTTGATCGCGAATGAATCGAAACTATATGCGATCCGCGCCGATGTCAAAGGCGAAACCACCTCATCCGATCTGGCGAAACAAATTGGGGTCGGCCTGAAACCGCTGCCGGTCAATCCTATGCTGCTGCAATATCTGGATCAGGCCAAACGACTGGCTTTCCTGAAGCAATGGAAAGAAACTGCAGGCAAAAAATAATCCTGTTTCATCCTCACAGCGGCGCTGATCTGTCCGCTTGTCATAGATCAGCGCCACTGTGCATCTCTACCGTATTTCTCCTCACCGGCCAGCCTGCTCAAAGTGACATTCTCGCCTTTGAGCATGGCGTATCCGGTGCCGGTGTGATGCGCAGGATACCTGTCATCCATAAGGTAATTTATGCAAACCCTGTCCCTCCCCCGCCACGGTAAGTGGTCGCAATTTAACTGGCCACGCGGCGTGGTAGTCGTGCTGACTTTGCTGGCAATTTTTACGCCATTGTCTTTGATCTTGTTTCAGAGTTTTTTATCGGCGCCTTTCTTCGCGCCGGTCAAAACCCTGGGACTCGATTCGTATCGTTTTATTTTCGATGATCCCGATTTCCGCGATGCATTCTGGAACGGCCTGATCCTGGCGACGGGCCTGGCTGCGATCGCGGTACCGCTGGGCGGCTTGCTGGCTTTTCTGATGATACGTACCGATTTGCCGGGTCGCGGCTGGATCGAGCCTTTGCTGCTGGTACCGATTTTTGTGTCGCCGATGGTGATGGCGTTTGGCTATGTGGTATCGATGGGTCCGGTGGGATTTTATACCCTGTGGATCAGGCAATTGACCGGCACCGAACCCTGGAATATCTATTCGTTTATCAGCATCGTCATCATCGCGGGGCTGACCCATGTGCCGCATGTATATTTGTATTCGTCGGCAGCGCTGAAGAGCCTGGGCTCGGATGTCGAAGAAGCGGCGCGGGTTGCCGGTGCCTCGCCGTTTCAGGTCGCCTTGCATGTGTCCTTGCCGATGATCATGCCGGCGCTGGCGTTCGCTGCCGTACTGGTATTTTTCCTTGGTTTTGAAGTGTTCGGCCTGGTGCTGGTGCTCGGCGATCCTGAAGGCCATCTGGTGCTGGCCACTTACCTGTATAAACTGACCAACAAGCTCGGCACGCCGTCGTATCACCTGATGGCCGCCGCCGCAGTCTGCCTGGTTGCGGTCACCATGCCGCTGGTCATGGTGCAGCGCTGGATGTTGAAGTCAGCGAACAAATATGTGTCGATTAAGGGCAAAGGTTCGCGTCAAAAACCCTTGCCTCTGGGTAAATGGAAGTGGCTGGCATTTGCGGTATTGGCAGCATGGCTGATCTTCACCGTGGTGATTCCTTTATCCGGCATCGTGTTGCGGGCATTCGTGTCGTATTGGGGCGAAGGAGTCAAACTTGCCGACGTGATTACGCTCCAGCATTTCCGCGATATTCTAGAACAGCCGTCACTGATGCGCGGCATCCTGAACACGGTATTGATCGGCATCATCGGCGGTGCTCTGGCGGTGATTTGCTACGCGGCGATTGCTCTGGCGATGCACCGCAAACCCGATGGCGTTACCCGCCTGCTCGATTACAGCGTGCTGGTTCCGCGGGCGATTCCCGGCTTGCTGGCCGGCCTGTCCTTCCTCTGGGTATTTTTATTTGTACCGTCGTGGCTGGAAGGCGGTTTGCAGCATGTCGACAATGCTGTCGCTACCTGGCTGATTGAAAACCTGATTCCGCAATTACGTGCCGTGCGCTCGACCATCTTTTCGGTCTGGCTGGCTTACTCCGTGGTCTGGCTGGCATATGGTCTGCGCCTGATCTCCACGGCCTTGCTGCAAGTTGGTCCTGAGCTGGAAGAAGCGGCGCGTGCGGTCGGCGCGAATCGCGGTCAGGTCACCCGCGACGTTACGCTGCCGCTGGTCAAGTTCGGCCTGCTGGGCGCATGGCTGATGGTGTTTTTGATTTTTGAACGGGAATATTCGACCGGTGTGTATTTGCTCTCGCCGGGGACCGAGGTGATCGGTGCCCTGATCGTGTCACTGTGGGCCGGCGGTTCGGTTGATCTGGTGGCGGCTTTGTCGTTCATCAATATTGCGCTGGTGGCGCTCGGTCTGGGTCTGGCGCTGCGCTTTGGCGTGAAGCTAAGTCACTGATCCCGACAACCGATAGTAAAAATTATTTAGAAAAATACTGAGATTACTGAGAGAACACTATGTCCGAATTAAGCGTAAAAGAATTAACCCTGGAATACGGCTCAGGCGCGACTGCGAACCCGATTCTCAAGGGTGTATCGATGGAATTGAAGCGCGGTGAAGTCGTGGCACTGCTGGGTCCGTCAGGCAGCGGAAAAACGACTTTGCTGCGCGCCGTGGCCGGCTTGGAATCGCCAAAAACCGGCACTATCCATATCGGCGACCGCAATGTATTTGACGGCAGTAAAAATTGGGAAATGCCGGCCGAGCAGCGCAATCTGGGACTGGTCTTTCAATCGTATGCGCTGTGGCCGCACAAGACCGTGACCGACAACGTTGGCTACGGACTGAAACTGCGCAAAATGAATGCCGGCGATATCGCCGCCAAGGTCAAGGATGTGCTGTCGCAGCTCGGTCTGGGTCATCTCGGCGAACGCTTTCCGCATCAATTGTCCGGCGGCCAGCAGCAACGCGTCGCGATTGCCCGTGCACTGGTATACAACCCGCCGGTGATTTTGCTCGATGAACCGCTGTCGAATCTGGATGCCAAACTGCGCGAAGAAGCGCGTGCTTTTTTACGCGAACTGATCGTACGCCTGAACCTGTCGGCACTGATGGTCACGCATGACCAAGGCGAAGCGATGGCGATCTCCGACCGCATCCTGTTGCTCAACAACGGCGTGATCGAGCAGCAAGGCACCCCGCAAAGCATGTACGAAACGCCGGACACCTTGTTTACGGCCGAATTCATGGGCAGCAACAACAAGCTGCGCGGCAAGATCCTCAGCCGCGACGGCAAATTCGTCACGCTGGATGTGAACGGCAGCAGACTCAAAGCCAGCCTGCGCGGCAAGAACGTCGGCGACGCGGCAACAGCGATCATCCGTCTGGAAAAAGTACGTCTGTCGACTACCCAGACCGACAATGCGATCAAGCTGCCGCTGACCACCTGCATGTATCTCGGCGATCGCTGGGAGTGCCTGTTCGGTCACGCTGGCAGCGAAGGTAGTTTGCGGGCGTATTCGCCGTATAAGCTGGAACAGGGTGAGTATTGGTTGCAGTTGGATGCGGATAAGTTGTGGGTGTATTGAGTTTTTGCTTCACCTCAATAATCTGAACCCTCAGGCTGACCAAAGCACTGCAAACGTTGCTGGTTTTGAAGTTGCTGTTGACCTTAATCCGCTGTGGCGCTGCCGTTTGTGCAGAGCAGAAAATGGAAAAAGAAGTGTCCATGTCTGAGCGTAGCGAGTTGTGGACACTTCCCATTTTTTGACCTGCATAAACGGGAACCCCGCAGGGGCAGCGACTGTGCGGTCGCCTTCTTTTGCTTACTTTTCTTGGCGAAGCAAGAAAAGTGAGTAGCCGCCGGTCTACCACCGGCCGGCAATCTCAAAAACGTACTACGTTGTTTAAAGATCTGCACGTAATGCTACTAGCCTTCAGCAAAACCCTACTCCTGGGCCTTACCGCCGCCCTGATCTGCGTCTGGTTAACCACACCTTTACCGTGGATGATAGGTCCGCTGCTGGCCACCGCGATGGCCCGCATGGCTGGTGCAGATTTGCGCAGCCCGCAACAAGCGCGCGAGGCCGGGCAGTGGGTGATCGGTACTGCGCTCGGCCTGTATTTCACGCCAGCGGTGATGCATATCGTTGCTTCATTTGCACCGTCTATTTTGCTCGCCGTTTTGGCGGCAATCATGACTGGGGCGCTGTCCGGCTGGCTGCTGCACCGGCTCAGCGGCGTCGACCCTTGCACCTGCTTTTTTGCGATGGCCGTGGGCGGCGCATCGGAGATGGCGAATCAGGGCGAACGCCACGGCGCCCTGGTGGACAAAGTCGCTGCGGCGCACAGCCTGCGGATCATGCTGGTGGTGCTGGTGATTCCGTTTGGCTTGCGCTTATGGGATGTGCACGGGCAAGATCCGTATGTGCAGGGCGCCAAAACGGTGATGCTCGGTGGTCTGCTGATACTGACCGCTGCGACGGTCTGCGCTGCTTTACTGATGCGCAGACTCGATGTGCCGAATGCCTGGGTGATCGGCCCTTTGCTGGTCGCGACCGGATTCACTTATGCAGAGATCAATCTGTCCACTCTGCCGCAAGCCGTCATCAATACGGGACAGCTATTGATCGGCGTTTCGCTCGGCAACCGCTTCAGTCCCGGCTTTTTAAAAACGGCCCCGCGTTATCTTGCCAGCGTCGCTGCATGCAGCGTTCTGGCCATAGTGCTGGCGGCGACCAGCGGCATGGCATTGGCCGCCTGGTCGGGCATGCATACAGCGACGGCGATCCTGGCGACCGCACCCGGTGGCATTGCTGAAATGTCACTGACGGCTAAAACCTTACAGCTGGGTGTGCCGATTGTGACGGCCTTTCATGTCACGCGGATGGTGGTTCTGGTATTAGGCATAGGTCCCTTGTTTGTATTGGCGCAACGCTGGGCCAGCTTCCGCTCCGGCAGACGCCGGTGAAATGCCGAAATCTGGTCGTTTGAGCTGACTATGTCGCATAATGAGTAGGCATTCGTATCGCATACAGCCAGCTCATTTCATGATAAAAACCTCAGATTTTCAACAGACGGCTCACCAAAAACGCCATGTGTTCATGGCGCGTTTTTTGTTATTGGTTGTCAGCTATTTTGTCGCAGGACGGCTTGGCTTGCTGATTCACTATGTCAATCCGAATATCAGCCTGTTGTGGTTACCGGCGGGTATCGCTGTCGCCGGCCTGATCCGTTATGGCAACCGGATGTTGTTCGCGATCTATCTCGCTTCTGTCTGCCTGGAACTCAGCGCAGGTTACAGTAGCGCCGTCGCACTCAGCCTGTCGATAGGGAATACCCTGGGCCCCTTGCTGTGCGCGCTGATCTTGCATCATTTGAAATTCAACCGCCAATTTGTACGTCGCAAGGACGCGGTCTGGTTCACGCTCGCTGCCATGACCGGCATGATGATTTCCGCAACCGGCGGCAGTCTTACGCTCTGGCTGCACGGTTTAGTTGAGGACATACCAAGCATATGGCTGACCTGGTGGACCGGCGATGTGGTCGGTACTTTGCTGATTGCGCCCTTATTGCTTTCCGTATCCATGCACTCAATCGCCTTATTGCACGAGCGCGGCAAAGAAGCGCTGGCGTTCATCCTCATTCTATGCGCGATCAACTGGTCTATCTTTTTGATGCCTTACCATCAGTTGCAGCTAACCTTTGTCCCGGTTGCCGCGATTGTCTGGCCGGCGCTGCGCTTCGGCGTGACTGGCGCCTCGCTGGCCGCGCTGGCATCGGCTACGTTTGCGGCCTGGGCCACCTCGACCGGTCGCGGCCCTTTTACCCAGGCTGAACTGCAGGGTAATCTGCTGATCTTGTGGATATACATGATCACCATGGTCGTGGTGGCATTGTTGATCACCTCCTTGCAAGCCGAAAGCGCCAGAGCCACGCACAAGGTCAAGGAAGCGTTTGACCGCATCAACAAAGTCGCTTCCCGCTTGCCCGGTCTGGTCATGCAATACCGGATCCGGCCCGATCGCAGTGCCTGTATTCCGTATGCCACGGATGCGATCATGACTATCTTTGAAGTCACACAGGAACAAGTCGCGCAGGATGCCTTGTTCCTGTTTGAGCGCATCGACCAGCGCGATATGGAGAGCGGTACGAATGCCATCCGTGAGGCTACCAGGACGCAATCTGCATGGCAGAGCGAATTCCGTTTTCATCGTCTGGATGGGTCGATCCGCTGGTTGTATATCGACGGCTTACCGGAACCGGAACCCGACGGCGCGGTGCTGTGGCATTGCTTTGTGACCGACATCACCGAACGCAAACAGGCCGAAAAAGACTTGCGCATCGCGGCTTTTACCTTTGAATCACAAGAAGGTATTTTCGTGACCGATGCCGACTGGACCATCCTGCGCGTCAATCATGCCTTCACCCATATCACGGGTTACGATAGCAATGAATTAATCGACCAGATCCTGACCCACTACCATACCAGGCAACAGGATGATGCTTTCTATGACAGCATCGAGCGCTCACTGGCGCAAGATCATTTCTGGCAAGGCGAGCTGTGGAATAAACGCAAGAATGGCGAAATCTATCCGCAAATGATCACGCTCACTGCAATTACCGATAGCCGTGGCGACGTCAGCAATTACATCGGCTCTTTTACCGACATCAGCCGCCACAAAAACTACGAAGCCGAAATCCGGAATCTGGCTTTTTACGATCCGCTGACGCAATTACCGAACCGGCGTCTGCTGATGGACCGGCTGCAGCATCTGATCTCACGCAGCAACCGTAGCGACACGCATAATGCGATTCTGTTTATCGATCTGGATAATTTTAAAACCCTGAATGACACGCGCGGTCACGATGCCGGCGACATCCTGCTGGTTGAAACTGCCAGTCGCCTGCAAACCTGCATGCGCGAGAGCGACACGGTGGCGCGCCTGGGCGGCGATGAGTTTGTGGTGGTGCTGGAAGAACTCAGCAGTGTACGCGATGAGGCGATCCAGCAAACGGATCGCATTGCCGAAAAAATTCGCCAGTTGCTGAACCAGCCCTATCGGATCATGGACTTTGAACATCATGGCTCCAGCAGTATCGGGGTCTGCCTGTTCCAGGGCAACGACATCACCGTCAAAGACCTGTTCAAGCGCGCCGATACCGCCATGTACGAAGCGAAAACTTCCGGACGCAATGCAGTGCGCTTCTTCGATCCGGCGATGCAGGCGGTGCTGGTGGTGCGCATGATGCTGGAATCGAATCTGCGTCTGGCCCTGAGCAATAATCAATTTCAATTGTATTACCAGGTGCAGGTGAATGCGGATGACAAGCTGATCGGTGCCGAAGCGCTGCTGCGCTGGATCCATCCTGATCGCGGCTTCATCTCACCGGCCGACTTTATTCCCATGGCAGAAGAAACCGGCCTGATCATTCCGATTGGTCTATGGGTGCTGGAAACCGCCTGTGCCCAGTTAAAACAATGGGAAGAAAATGCGGATACGCGCGACCTGAGCCTGGCAGTCAACGTCAGCGCGAAACAATTCAAGCAGGTCGATTTTGTAGAATCCTTTAGTGAAATCGTGCAAAGGCACGGCATCGATCCCACCCGCCTGAAAATCGAACTGACCGAAAGTACCGTGCTCGATAACGTCGATGCCACCACCGAAAAAATGCACCAGCTTAAAAAGCTCGGCATCTCGTTTTCTATGGATGACTTTGGTACCGGCTATTCGTCGCTCGCTTATCTGCAGCGCTTACCGCTGAATCAGCTCAAGATCGATCAGTCGTTTGTACGCGATTTAAACGATGATGAAAATGACGCGACGATCGTGCGCGCCATCATCTCGCTCGCCACCAATTTAGGATTGAGCGTGATTGCCGAAGGCGTAGAAACCCAGGCCCAGCGCAGCTTCCTGATCGAGCACAATTGCTATGCCTTCCAGGGTTACCTGTTCTCCAAACCGGTGCCGATGGAAGGTTTTCTGAAACTGCTGAATCGCCCGGACAACATGGAATAGAGAGGACGGCATCTTGGTGAGTCTGACCAACTGGATCAAGAAGTTATTTGGCAAAGAGGCGCCCGCCGCCTCCACCAAAGTCCCGCGCGCCGTCAATCCGCCTGTGCCTGAAGCAGCGCCGGTATCTGAACAAGACTGGCAGGCGCTGTATCTGCGCTGGCTGCTGTTTGACTTACCTGTCGCCTCCGGCATCCGTGGCCCGTCGGCCAACCTCAGTGTGCTAAAAATACGCTTTCAGCAAGAAGAATTGCTGGAACACCTGCAGGAGCTGGGGCGTAGTAAATTTGCCGGCCAGGATTTGATCCCGCGGGTTCCCGCCGTATTGCCGGAACTGTTTAAAAGTCTGCGCGACGAAAATACCTCCGGCAAATATCTGGCCGATACCATCGCCAAAGACATCATGCTGGTTGCCGAAGTCCTGCAAGAGGTCAACAGCTCCTACTACAATCCGGCCAGCAAAATCAATAATCTGGAAAGCGCCGTCATGCTGCTGGGTCAGAACGGCCTGCGCATGTTGTTAGCCAAGGTCTCATTCCGCCCCGTCATTCAGGTGCAGACCGGAACGCTGACCAAACTGTTGGCACCGGTGATCTGGGAACAATCCGAACTGTGCGCGAACGCCGCCCGCCTGTTTGCGATAGAACACGGCCAGGATCCTTTTCCGGCTTTTCTGGCGGGGCTATTGCAAAACGTCGGCCTGATCGTCGCACTGCGCGTCGCCGACCGCTCGGGTCGCCAGCAAACGCTGCCGAACGATGCGCAATTCCACCACAGGCTGCTAAACCAAGCACACAGCTTGTCCGGCATGATAGGGCAATACTGGGGGTTTCCAGAATCCGTCATCGCCGCGATTAGCGATCAGCACACAGACTCCGGTGAGCAACAACGCAACGGTCTTGGGCCAGTGTTACGCGATGCCGACCAACTCAGCCAGATCTGCCTGCTGCAAAAATCCGGCCTCCTGAAAGACGATGATGCACGGGTCAACGACAGTTTATCGGTCAGTGCCAGGCGTTGTTTGCGGGCTTTGAAAAAACGCAGTGCTGCCTATGCGCCCATTGATTTTTAATCGATATGCAACAAGCACAGATCAATCTGGCCATCCTTCATCGGCGGGCACCAGAAATAACTGCCGCTTACCGGATGGCTGAATTTAAACAAGGCATCGACGATGCCGTCCTCGGCACCGGACATGCGGCGCAGTTGCGCTTCAAACGCGTAGAACGAATTGCCGAATGAGACAAAGTGCAAACCCGCTTTGCCTTGTTCTGTCCATGGCATGGAACGGCGCAGCGAAAAGGCTTCGGGCGTGAAATCTTCTTGCGCTGTGCGTTTGACGTGGGCGGATTCCGGTGCGTCTTCGAGTTCTTCATTATCGCTTTTGCGGCGACCGATCGCGTTGTCCTGATCGGTACTGGACATGGCGTCAAATTTTTCGAACTGATGCCGCCATTGCTGCACTGCGACCATGCTGCTGCCGTCTAATCCCGGGCCTTGCGCCTGCACGATGGCGGCGGCGAAGGCGGCTTCATCTTGCGGATTTTCCGTGCCGTCTTCATAGCCGGTCAGGTCGCGCCCGGTATCGTATTTGAAGGCGTCTAGCTGATGCTGCAATTCGAAGGCCTCTTGCAATGCCGTCTGGATCTGCTGTGCATGATGGACCAGGGCACCGCGCTCATCGGCGCGCAACCAGCACCAGAGATCCGCCGGTGTGGCTGGCAGTCGGACCCGACTGTCGGCGATGCCGTCGAAGTTGCGTAGACCATTGACCTGGGCACCGAGTTTGCTGGCCAGATTGGCGCCGATGCCGAGGACGATTTTTTCGCCGTCCACGAGTTTTGCCAGTGCAGTTAATGCACTGCGTAAAGCCGGCGCATCAGTATTCGCTTTCGCATTGAAGGTCAGGTAAGACGCATGCGCCGGTAGTGTTTGCAGTATGCCTGTTTGCATCGTTTCATTCCGTAAAATAGCCGGTGGGCGCCGGTAGCAGATGTCCCATTCGGTCTCATGGCTATAGATAAAACCGTGTTTGCGATAAAACCGATTGGCCCGGCTGGCGCGCAGGGCACCGACGTGCAATATCGCGCCTTGCTGATCGGTTTCTTTGAAAATTTGCTGTAGTACCTGACTGCCAAAACCTTGCCCGTGGAAAGCCGGATCAAGGTACAGATGATCGAGCAAGATACCGCCTTCGCAGGGTTTCAGTGCGACAAAACCGATGCGTCGTCCACCGCACATGATATGCCGTGTTACAGCGGGATCGTAGCTTGCCCGCAGCCGCTCGCGGGCGCGTTGCGGGTCAAAGCGGCCCAGACGTTCCAGACTCGGTTGCATCGCGCGGATGCGCAAGGCGAGCAATTCTTCGAAGTCGTTTGCGCTGGCGGCAATCAATTCCAACATGCTGCGTCACTCTTTTGGCCAGGCGGCATTGACGATGTCTTCGATGTTATCGGTATTGCCGATTTTTTTGATTGCCTGATCCCAGGCTTTGGGGGTGGGCTTGTTACGGATGGTCTGTTGCGGCGCTACTCTGTTGAAGTTGAGGTCATACCATTTCGGCGACTCCAGCGTCATCTTGATGGCAAACACCACGGTGCCGGTGCCGCGTGCAATCGAAAACGCCTGGATTTTTTTGGCGGCGTCGATCACTTCCTGTTCGACATAGTCGCTGACTGCCGGATCCATATCCAGCCAGGCGGCCGTTTTGCCGTCGTCGCGTACCGCCATGACCAGATAACCGCTGCTGGTTTCGACCTGGGCTTTTTTCAATGCCTTCCAGACCCAGGCCTGTACTTTATTCGAGTAACGGGCCATTTCATCGGGCTTGATTTGCTTAGCTTGCAGCGCCTGTTCCGATTGAAAAAAATACAGTTGACCGAAACGAACTTCGGCCGCCTGCACCAGCGCAGCGCAGGTTAGCAATAGCGAGGCGAGCAGTAGTTTCATGGCGATTGAAATGAGCGTCAGTAGTTTGTTTCAGCCGGATCAGACCGGGTTGCTGACGAACACACCGGCCGTGCGATTCTTTTGCACATTATTCCAGTTGAACACCTGGCCGTTCATGGCAACGTACACGCCGGCGGGCAACAACTGGGCAACGCCGCAAGCGAAACCGAGATTGAACAAAGCGTCGGAATTCGCGATCTCGTAGGGGATCATCGCACCGGTGAAGACGATCGCCTTGTCCAGCCCGGCCGCACCCAGTACCTCGGCGGTTTCGCGCATGGTGTCGGTGCCGTGAATGATCACGATGGCGCGCTCGGCGGCTTGCTGGCAGGACGCCAGAATACGCTGGCGATCCGCGTCCAGCATGTCGAGCGAATCCATCAAATACTCGGCTTCCAAAGCCACGGGCACGGTGATGCGGGCGCGCTTCAGCACTTCGGGCAAATGGCTTTCGGCAAAGCCGAGTTTGCCCGCCAGTTCATCGTAATGTTTATCGAAAGTGCCGCCGGTGGCGATGATGCGTAGTGTCATGATGGAATAAAAAAAAGTGTGGTCAACGATGGTGCCAATCAAGCGACGATCAGCGTACGATATCTGTATTGTAGCCGTGAACTTTATTATCGGCGACTTGGATTTGGATTAGACTAAGCGCTTGATATCGTTATGACCGTTTAATTTTCATCCTTTGCAGCCTCATGAAACCGATCGCTCCCGGCACCGTTATCTTTCACCGTCATCGCGGCTATGGCGTCTTGACCGCCGTTAATCTGCTGACGGGCTGGGTGGCTGCGCGTTTTGGCAATGAATCGCGCACGCTGGATCTGAATTTATCGACCGATGAGATTCAGCATGCCGATGGCGAGGCGATCCTGTTCCGCCGCCAGCCGCCGGAACGCATGCCGCATGCGCGCCTGATGGCGATGGTGCGCGAATTGCATAGCGCCGGTTATCAAAAACTGTATCTGTATAGCTGGCCCAAACCGTCGGGCCTGCACTGGCGCTGGCAATTGTTCAGCGGACCGCGGCACTGGATGCAAAGACCGTGGCGCGAAGGCTGGTATGGCTCGGGGGCCGATTACAATTTCAATCCGGTGATGGGTTGGGGCGATGCGCCGGGTGCCAGTACGGCTGAGCTGATCGCGGCGCTGGCGAAATTCGACCCGGCCGGTCTGGCGCAAGCCCTGGGACATGACGAAGATCATACGCAATGGTTCGCCCAGGTCTGCGATGCCTTGCTGCCGCATTATGCCTACAGCCTGGGGGCCGATACGCCGGATGCGCCGTTGCCCGCCAGCTTACCGGTCTTTGCCGTGCGCCTGCGTACGCCGGCTTATGCAGGCCAGCCATTGGCGTGGCCGCCGGGATGGGAGCGCATCTGGGGACCGGCTGCCTGGTCCGCTCAACTGTCCCGCTATCCGGTGGTGCGGCATGACGTGCTGCCTGCGGGACTGAATCTGTCTTTATCGCCTTAAACAGATACTCCCCCGATTTTTTATACAAACAGGCTTGATTCCGGCTATTTTAATGCGGTGATTAAAATATACTTAGGTAGGGTATATTAAAATTATGAAGAAAACCTTGAAGAATCATTGTTACGCCTGTTTGCTGGCAACAAGCCTGTGCCTGAGCGCCACGCTGCAGGTTCATGCCCAAAGCGTGGAAAGCCCTGCCGAAAACTGGCCACCGGTCAAAGCGATCCAGCGCCAGCCTGCGATTGAACAAATCGTCAAGGAAATTTCTGCGGCGCGTATCGAAACCTACATCAACAAGCTGGTCAGCTTCGACACCCGTCATACCATGTCGGATACCGCCTCCGAAACCCGCGGCATCGGTGCCGCAAGACGCTGGATCAAAGCCGAACTGGAGCGTTGCGGTACGGTGCAAGGGGTCGCCAGACTCGCCGTCCGGTTTGACAGTTACACCGAACCCGTGAGCCGCCGCCTGACCCGGCCTACCGAGATCGTGAATGTGGTCGCCGAGCTGAAAAGTGCCGTGCCCAGTGAGCGTTATTACGTGGTCAGCGGTCATTACGATTCGCGCGCAAGCGATGTGATGGATGCGACGTCGTCCGCCCCCGGTGCCAATGACGATGCCTCCGGCACCGCTGCCGTGATGGAAATGGCCTGCGTGATGGCGCAGGCGCAATACCCGCTCAATGCAAACCTGATTTTTATGGCGGTCGCGGGCGAAGAGCAGGGTTTGTTTGGCGCGGCGCATTTCGCCAGGACAGCGCGTGCCAACAAGATGCATATCGCCGGCATGTTCACCAACGACATCATCGGCAGTTCACGCGCTGATGACGGTCATATCGATAACACGCAAGTGCGCTTGTTCGCCGAAGGCATACCTGCCCTGGCCGAGATGCCGGAAGCCTTGCGCACCCTGATCAGCACCGGCGGCGAGAACGATTCCCCGTCGCGACAACTGGCGCGCTATGTTAAACAGGTTGGCGAAGCCTATGTGCCGAACTTCAAGGTCACCATCGTCAACCGGCGCGACCGTTACCTGCGCGGCGGCGACCATATCCCGTTTCTGGAGCAAGGCTATGCGGCTTTACGCTTCACTGAACCGAATGAAGATTTCAATCACCAGCACCAGAATGTGCGCACGGAAAACGATGTGAAGCTCGGCGATTTGCCGGAATTTGTAGATGTCAATTACACCGCCCAGGTGGCGCGGATTAACGCCGCAGCGCTGGCCTCGCTGGCAAGCGCCCCTGCCGCGCCAGCGCAAGTCAAAATACAGACCGCCCAACTCGAAAACAGCACCAGCCTGGTCTGGCAGGCGAATGCCGAAGCCAATCTGGCGGGTTACCGCATCGTCTGGCGCGATACCACGGCGGCGACCTGGCAACACAGCCTGGAGGTCGGCAATGTCACAAGCTACACGGTAAAAAATGTCTCCAAGGACAATGTCTTTTTTGCGCTGCAAGCCGTGGATAAAAACGGCAACGTCAGCGTCGCTACGTATCCGCTGCCCTTGCGCTGAATATGCCGATGGATAATGTGTGTAAAAATCTGGGCGTTGCGCATGCTTTATCAGATTTTGTCATCATCAGCGCTAATCTATTTACGTAAGATTGAAAAATGAGCATCAGCATTCGTCGCGCCAAAACAGGTGATTGCAATACTCTCACTGAACTCATGCATGCCTCTGCTGCATATCAAGGCTCTTATTCAGCAATCCTTGATGGCTACACTGTATCACCTGAGCAAATTACTTCTGACAATGTATATATCGCCGAAGAAGGCGAGACCGTCTTAGGCTTCTATTCTTTGGTCATTACTCCGAATCAAGCCGAACTCGATCTCATGTTTGTCCGCGACGAAGCGCAGGGGCGGGGTGTCGGTGCACATCTATTTGATCATATGAGAACATTAGCTACATCCTTTAAAGTTGGCGCGGTCAAAATCGTATCTCATCCTCCGGCAAAAAATTTCTACTTAGGCTTGGGCGCAAGGGTCATCGGTACTCAAGCTCCTTCTGCGAAGGTTGCCTGGCCTAGGTCTATTTTGTCACTCGAGTTGTAAAACCTACTGAATTTTTTCATACCAGGACTGGCTTAGTGCCGGCAATCGGCGCATGATCCGTCATAGCGCATTCGCAACACCGTCAATCACCTGATTTGCACGATGAGTACCGTTGGGCGTTTTAGAAACAAGCATCCGTTTTACTGACCATCATCTCTACTTGAAAGTGGCGTGATCCATCATGAACCAGATATCGCTTTTTCGTCGCTTGCGCGCGCTTAGCGCCCCCTCCTGCTGGCTGCTGCTCGGCCTGCTTTGCCAGCATGTCCTTGTCAGTGCTCAGAACCTGGACATCTACACCGAAGACTGGCCGCCGATCTCCTACGCCAACGCCGATAAAAAAGCCGAGGGTATGGCTGTGGAGGTCGTCCAGGCTTTGCAAGAACGACTGGGGAGCACGAATGTCGTTCAGGTGGTGCCCTGGGCCCGGGGATATAACGCGGTTCTGGAAGAGCCGAATGTCATGCTCTTCACGATGGGACGTTCGGAAGAACGCGAAAAACTGGTGGTGCTGCTCGGTCCCGTCGTGATCTCGAACACCGCGTTGTACACCCGCAAAGGCAATGCCGCCCGCTTGCTGGCAATGGGCGAGGGGATGCGAAAACTACCGGTTGGCGCCTATCATTCCAGCATCTTTGCCGATACCGCGCGCAAGAAGGGATATACCAATATCAGCGAGGCATCCAAGCCGCAGACCATCGCCACCATGCTGCTGCGCGGCCGCTTCGATCTATGGGTAGAAGGCAGCCTGGTGGTGCCTTCGATCATCAAGGAAATTGGCCATGCGCCCGACGAGGTAGAGCAAGTCATGGTGCTGGACAGTCTGGAGTTGTATCTGGCTTTTTCCCGCAAGACGCCCGCCAGCACGATCAAGGCCTGGGAAGAGGCATTCCGCTGGCTGAAGAAAAGCGGCGGCTACGCAAAAATCTATAAAAAATGGCTGCCAGGCGAGACCCCGCCGATGGAAGTGGTGCGGCTGGGCACGTCAAGCGCGCCCTAGGACCTGTCAGGGATTGACCAGATTGCATGGCGTGCCGTTCGCAAAATCCAGCACGTTCTGAAACGCGGCACGGAAGTACAACTCATAACTGTCGCGCTCGACATAGCCGAGATGCGGCGTTGCCAGTACATTCTCCATCCGCAGCAGCGGATGTTGGGCGGCGACAGGTTCGCTTTCAAACACATCGAGTGCGGCACAGCCCGGACGCGGTTCAGGCGCACCCAGAGCCGCTTCCAGCGCACCGCTCACGACCAGCTCGGCACGGCTGGTATTGACGAACAAGGCATCCGGTTTCATGCGCGCCAGATCGTCCGCGGTCACGCTGCCGCGCGTTGCATCGTTCAGGCGCAGATGCAAGCTGAGAATGTCGCAAGCAGCAAAAAACGCTTCTTTTGAATTGGCAGCCTGATAACCATCTTGTAGCGCCTGCGCGCGACTGGCTTCCCGCCCCCAGATCAGCACATGCATGCCGAATGCCTTGCCATAGGCGGCGATCATTTTGCCGATCTTGCCGTAACCCCAGATGCCCAGGGTGCGGCGTTTTAAGACGCGTCCCAGCGAATTTGCAGCGGGATGGATCGAGGCGGTTTGCCATAAACCTTGCTGCAAATTGCCGGCGTACAGCGGGATCTTGCGCGAGGCCGCCATGATCAGCGCCCAGGTCAGTTCGGCCGGTGCGGTCGGATCGCCAAGGCCCTCGGCGATCTTGATGCCGTATTCGGTGGCAGCGGCGACATCGACGTGACCGGCCAGTTTGCCGGTTTGTGAAATCAATTTAAGATTCGGCAATTTGCTCAGCAAGGCACGCGGGAAACTGCTGCGCTCGCGAATCAAGACCAAAACATCGAAAGGAGCCAGCCGGATCGCCAATTGCCCCAGCCCGACGGCCGTATTATTAAAGACTTTGACCTCGTGGCCTTGCAATAAATCGAAGCAGGCGAGTTGTCGCACGGCATCCTGATAATCGTCGAGGATCGCTATTTTCATGTGAATTCCTTGGGGTTTCGGTTTATTTTTTTTCATTAGTTCAGCCTTAGCTTGCATTTCGCTTTCAAATAGCATGTATCACTAATAACATTTTTGAAGCAAAATTCGCTCTGAACGGGTTGCGAGTGTACAATTACTGCCCACGTAGCTTTTTGATTCTTCCGCCTGCAATATCATGCCGGGCGTAAGTCTGAATGCAATATTACATTGTTGCTTTCGTAAGAGTAGGTCCGGCGTCAAAAACGATCCGCCAGACCAATTCTTCATCCGACAGAACCGCCGTCATCGAGCCTGTCCGCGTTGTGCTTGAGCCCGCTTTAGGCCGTTGCTCGCACCGCCCGACACCCCTAACGACGATCCTGCCGTGCCGCTACACAGATTTCTATTAAATGGCATTGGAGGTAGTATCGTGAATCAACCTATCATGCGTGGCGTGGCGACATTGAATGTCCCCGCTTACGTCAAGCAGCAAAAGCTCATCAACTGGGTCGCCGACATGGCGGCACTGACCAAACCGGACAGCATCTACTGGTGCGACGGTTCCGAAGAAGAATACGACCGCCTGTGCGCCCAGATGGTGGCCGCCGGCACCATGAAAAAACTCAACGAAGCCAAGCGTCCGAACAGCTATCTGGCTTGCTCCGACCCGTCCGACGTGGCGCGCGTCGAGGACCGTACTTACATCTGTTCCGCCAGGCAGGAAGATGCCGGCCCGACCAATAACTGGATGGCGCCAGCCGAGATGCGTACCACCCTGAATCCCTTGTTCGACGGCTGCATGCATGGCCGTACCATGTACGTGGTGCCGTTCTCGATGGGTCCGCTGGGCTCGCCGATTGCCCACATCGGCGTCGAATTGTCCGACTCGCCTTACGTCGCCGTGAACATGCGCATCATGACCCGCATGGGCAAAGCGGTGTTCGATGTGCTCGGTACCGATGGCGATTTCGTTCCTTGCGTACACACGGTTGGTGCGCCGCTCGCAGAGGGTCAGGCCGATGTCGCATGGCCTTGCAACGCGACAAAATACATCGTGCATTATCCAGAGACCCGTGAAATCTGGTCCTACGGTTCCGGTTACGGCGGCAATGCTTTGCTCGGCAAAAAATGCTTCGCCTTGCGCATCGCATCGACCATGGGCCGCGATCAAGGCTGGCTGGCTGAACACATGCTGATTCTGGGTGTTGAGTCTCCCGCAGTAAATGGTCAACCTGGCAAAAAGCATTATGTGGCAGCGGCGTTTCCGTCAGCCTGCGGCAAGACCAACTTCGCGATGCTGATCCCGGCCATCAAAGGCTGGAAAGTCACCACCATCGGCGACGATATCGCCTGGATCAAGCCGGGTGCCGACGGTCGCTTATATGCGATCAATCCGGAAGCCGGTTACTTCGGTGTGGCGCCGGGTACCAACACCTCGACCAATTCCAACTGCATGTCCTCGCTGACGCATAACACCATCTTCACGAATGTCGCGTTGACTGACGATGGCGATGTCTGGTGGGAAGGCATGACGAAAGAAGCGCCGGCGCATGTCATCGACTGGCAAGGCCAGGACTGGACTCCGGAAATCGCCAGGGAAACCGGACGTAAGGCAGCGCATCCGAATGCCCGCTTTACCGTCGCCGCCACCCAGAATCCGGTGATCGATGCCGCCTGGGATGATCCGGCCGGGGTGCCGATCTCCGCCTTCATTTTCGGCGGTCGCCGTTCGACTACCGTGCCGCTGGTGACCGAAGCGCGCAACTGGGTCGAAGGCGTGTACATGGCCGCCACCATGGGCTCGGAAACCACCGCCGCCGCCGTGGGCCAACAGGGCGTGGTGCGGCGCGATCCGTTCGCGATGCTGCCTTTCATGGGCTACAACATGAGCGACTATTTCCAGCACTGGCTGGATATGGGTAAAAAAATCGCGGCGACCGGTGCCAGACCACCGGCGATTTTCTGCGTGAACTGGTTCCGTACCGATGCCAACGGCAAATTCGTCTGGCCCGGTTTCGGCGACAATATGCGCGTCTTGAAATGGATGCTGGAACGGATCGAAGGCAAGGCCAATGGCGTCGAAAATATTTTCGGTATCACGCCGACTTTCAAGGATCTGACGTGGGACGGCCTCGATTTCACGCCAGCCCAGTTCGATACCATCACCTCGATCGACAAAGCCGCGTGGCAAGCCGAGCTGGCTCTGCACACGGAATTGTTCGACAAGCTGAATTACCATTTGCCGGCGGAACTGGCTGCGACTAAAGCGGCTTTGGCGCAGCGTCTGTCGACTTAATTTGGCGATTCAGGCTGTTTGCCTTACTAAAAAGCGCGACGATCGAGTCGCGCTTTTTTATTTGCAGAACGGAAAACTGTGATCCCCATGCTTGTAATTTTTGCGTTTTTTGCGACGCTGACCGGCTTGCATAGTGCAAAACCAGTTGGGGGAGTCGCTTGCTTAGCAGATGTTGTGGGCTCAGTTGGCTTGGGGAAGATAGACCGGGCGCGGCGCCGCCAATCCTTGCCTGACCTGCTGGGTCAGCGCATCGGCCAACACTTCATCGACGCCCGCCTCAAGTCCATCAAGCGCGCGCTGGACGATCTCTTCAGCACTGCTCTTCTGGACATCGAAACCCCGGGTGAGATCGGTGTCGACATAGGCCATGTGCAAGCCGAGTACCTGTGTCTTCTGCCCCGCCAGCTCGTGACGCAGTGCGTTGGTCAGCGACCACGCGGCCGATTTGCTGGCCGAATAGGCGGCCAATTCAGCGCCGTTGAGCCACGCCGCGACCGACAACACATTCAGCAGCGCACCCCCGCCATTGGTTTTCAGCACTGGCGCAAAAGCCTTGCTGATGTTCAGCATGCCAAAAAAATTGGTCTCAAAAATGCGCCGCGCAACTGCTTCGCTGCCCAGTGCCAGAAACCCGCCGGGCTCGGCAATGCCCGCGTTATTAATCACAATGTTCACATCTGCAGCCAGCTTAACGGCGGCGGCGATCTCCTCGGGCTTAGTCACGTCAAGCTGCAAAGCCTGAACACCTGGCAAAGTAACCGTAGCAGGGTTACGCGCGGCGGCGTAGACCTTGCGGGCACCACGAGCGAGCAATGCGCGGGCAAACGCCAAGCCGATTCCGCGGTTGGCACCAGTGATGAGGACGACAGCATTTTCAATTTTCATTTGAGACTCCTGGGTTAAATAGCGATCAAAATATGATGATCGTCATATGAATGGACGTGCAATTACCGATTGTGTTTATGGCGATGATTCAAGTGATGATTCATAGAAGTTTGATAACGACCTTTCCTTTAGCGCGCCCGCTTTCGACGTAAGCCAACGCGTCGTTAGTTGAGGCGAATGGAAAGACCTTATCGACTACCGGGCGTATGGCACCAGATTCGATCAGAGCTGTGATCTGGCGCAATTGGCTACCGCTGGCTTTCATGAAGAGGAACGAGTATCTAACGTTAAGGCGTTTGGCTTTTCTTCTGGTGCCAAAACTCAGAAGGCGTATGACTTGTTTCACCAACCACGGAGCCTTGATTTCATACGCAAATTCGGGATCAGGCGGTCCTGAGATGGAGATGAGTTTTCCACCGGGTTTCAGCACATTCAAGGACTTCTCTAGCGTCTTGGCATCCTGGCTATTTAACACTACGTCGTAGCCGCTCAGGATTGTTTCGAAATCCTCTTTCTTGTAGTCGATGACGATATCTGCACCGAGGCTCTTCACCAAAGCAATATTTGCTGTGCTGGTGGTGGTTGCCACAGTTGCTCCTAGATGCTTGGCCAATTGAATGGCAAATGTGCCGACACCACCGGAGCCTGCTTGGATGAAAACCTTCTGCCCTTTTTTCAGTCCTGCCTTTTCGACCAGCGCCTGCCAAGCCGTCAAGCCAACCAGAGGGAGGGATGCGGCTTCTTCCATGCTGATGTTATTGGGCTTTAGCGCCAGCGAATCTTCTTTGACCGCAACGAATTCCGCAAACGTGCCGATGCGGAAATCATCTGGCCTGGCGTAGACCTCATCGCCAACTTTGAATTGCCGCACGCGTGATCCAAGCTTAGTCACTATCCCGGCGACGTCGTGGCCGAGGACTAAGGGTAGACGATATGGCAGTATCAGTTTGAACTCGCCGTCGCGGATCTTGGAATCCAAAAGGTTCACGCCGCTAGCATGAACCTGGACCAATACCTCGTCCTCGCGCAACTCTGGCTCCGGCACTTCGCCTGCCCGTAACTGCGCTTTTTTTCCATAACCATCAAGGATGTATGCTTTCATGGTATTTGCTCTTTTCAAAAAGTGTGGGGTTAAAACTTAAGGACTAGCTGATTAAATAATTTGGTATGATGATCATCATATTTTTAAGCAAGCGAAAAAGAATAGGTACATGATTTAACCGTCAACCTGGTCCAGGCTCTTCAATGTCGCGTTGCATAGCGCGTCAGACAACGCATTATCATCGACCGCACGGGCCAGCATCAATGTGCCAACCATCGTGGCCACGGTCACCAGCGCACGTTCGTGCGCGCTGGGCTGCCCCCAGTCCGGCATCTGACGTGCGATAAGGTCAATCATCTCTTTGATGCGGCGCGTGGCTGCACGGCGCACCTCCGGCGATTGGCGCGGCATTTCGGAACCTAGAGCTGAGATCGGGCATCCGGTTTCGATACCATCAAGATGCTCTTTTGAGAGATACGCACACAGCAAAGCTTGCAAAGACTGCGCCGGCGGAACGGCCGCGACGACACTTGCTGCCACAGCGTTGGCTTGCGCCCCAGCGCGCTCTACTGCCTCAACCAGCATGGCTTCGCGGGAGGAGAAATGGGCATAAAAGGCACCATGCGTCAGGCCGGCTTCTTTCATGATGTCGGCGACACCCGTGCCGTCATAGCCGCTACGTCGGATAGCGCGAGCAGCGACATCGACGATGCGTTCGTGCGAGGCTTCTTTGGCAGCGGTTCGGATATTGGTTGGTGATTTTCGCATGACGAACATCATGCCATAGTTAAACCCAAGGCGCAACAATTAGGGGCTGATATTACGCAGCCCACCTCTGATAAGGATTTGCGGAAGATCGTAAAAGCGTACAGAGGGAAGTCAACGAATCCACAGAAACGCAGAAAAACGCATCCAGCTTTAGGTAGATGCGTAAAAACACGATGAAGAACGAGCGACCATGACCTGATGGTACGCGCTTGACGCATCATCGGGCAACTCGACAGGCTGCGCCTGGGGTTGTGCCGCATCGACTGCGGACTTAGCAACCCGCTTGTTCCCTAAGGAAACTCGCTGTGGCGAGCCTCAGCCAAATTCGGTGCTAACGTCATGTTGAAATAAAAAAGCCGCACCTGATGTGCGGCTTGATCCTGCCGGGAGCAGGATTACTTGCGTTCGGGATTAACGGTGAATATACGGACTCTGTAGCAATTTCAGTGGTGCTGTCCGCGTCGCATGTACAGAAGCCGCAGTCACGTCGCCGAGCGATAAACCTTTGACTTTACCAGCCGGTGCCGCAGTCGCAGCGTCCCGGCTGACGCCATGACTCAGACGATATACGACTGGTTTAAGCATATAGGCAATCGGGAAGGCGATAGGCCAGGTGGTCAGCCATGCTTCCATCCAGGCACCAAAGAAATCATTGTTAAAACCCAGCCACAGCAAGCGCATCACGGCCGTAGCCACCAGGGTGATCACACCTGTGGTCACTATGGTTGGCAGCATCGATGCCAGGCTCTTGGATCCGGCGACTGCGCGTACGGGCCGATTTTTGCGATAATCCGGCAAGGCATCCGAGGTGTAGGCAGATTCCATGATTGCTCCCGTTTTAAATACCTTGTTGCAACTTATTGCCTATTGTTTATGGCAACTGAGAACGTATTAAGCGCGTGCAGCTAAAGCGCGCAGTTCCGCTGCCATGTTTGGCGAGGTCGCATCCAGGTCGCTGGCAATACGACGGATCGTCAGGATATTGCGTAAATTGCGGCTGGCGTTTTTTTGTTCACGGGTCATTCTCGGCTTCATGACGACCAGGGCAGCGCGCAGCATGCCGGTGATCATAGGCTTGAACACCACCAGCATAGTTGCCAGGATACCTACGCCCAACAAAGGACGTGCGGCAGCGATCACGCTGCTGATGGCCATTTCTGCAACAGGGATGGCACTGGTAGCTGGGAAAGCGATATTGAGGAAAGTCATAATATTCTCCACTTGTCTGTGTATTTTTGCGATGATTACACTATATTGCACTGCAATATATAAATCTAATTTTGATTTTCCATATCCACTATGCAGTTTGTGAATAATTGTGCAAAGATTAGCTTTACCGACCGATTCAGTTTGCCGGAGCACTGACCATGAATTTTCTGACACTTGATTTGAATTTATTACGGGTTTTTGATGCCGTGATGATTGAACAAAACCTGACGCGGGCCGCCGATAAGCTGGCAATGACCCAGCCTGCGGTGTCGAATGCGTTGAAACGCCTGCGTCATTCGCTTGGCGACGAACTGCTGATACGCACCGCCTATGGCGTCAAGCCGACACCCCGTGCCGAAACCCTGTGGCCGGCAATCCGGCTCGCCTTATCGAACCTGGAAGCCGCGATTGCCCCAACCAGTTTTGATGTCTCCAAAGCGCAAGCAACTTTCCGCATGGCAATGGCCGACGCAACTGCAGCGCTCTGGATGCCGACCCTGGTGCGCGCCATCGAGAGCGATGCGCCGGGACTGAACGCCCGCATGGTGCCGCTGACCACCCGCGAGCCTCGTCCCATGCTGATACGCGGCGACATCGATATTGCAGTCGGCTTTTTTCCCGGCGTGGTGGCGCAGCTCGCTGGCGGACAAAATGCGTCCAGCAGTCCGATCCGCCATGAGCGTCTGTATTCCGGCCACTATGTCTGCGTGATGCGCAAGGGACATCCGCTGGCCGACAAGGATCTGGCCCTGGACGACTATTGCAGCGCGAATCATTTGCTGGTCAGCTTTTCCGGCCGCGCCCATGGTCTGGTGGATGAGGCCCTGGCACATATGGGCCGTGAGCGCCGTATCTTGCTGACGGTGAATCAATTCTTTACCGGTGGTAAAGTAGTCGCTAATTCGGATCTGCTGACCGTATTGCCGCGTCATCTGATTGAGTCGACCGGCATGACCGATGCGCTGATCTGGAAAGAACTGCCATTTGATTTACCTGACGTACACATTGATATGTTGTGGCACGAACGCGATGGCCGCAATCCGGCACACAAATGGTTGCGCGATAATCTGATCACAATGACACAATCAAATCTGATTACCAGCGTGGGACACGATGTCCAGCTAGATACCTGAGTCCCAGTAGATAATTAAGAAAAGGAAAATATGAGTAGCGCGACGCTTTTGAAATCCTTATTCGACTACAAAGCCTGGGCTAATCAGGAATTGTTTGGCTCTGTTGCCACTGTGGATGAGTCCGCTCATCCAGCCGAACGACATGCAGCAATCCGCCTGCTGAATCACATGTATGTGGTGGACTGTATTTTTTTCGCCAACCTAAGGCAAGAGCGGCACGCCTACACGGCGACCAATACCCCGGAAACGCCGCTACTCAATGAGTTACTTCAGGCAGTAACAGCAATGGACGCGCAATTCAGTCATTTTCTGGCGAATACCAATGCGCAAGCACTGGAGGAGCGCATCTCGTTCACATTCACCGACGGTGATAGCGGTCGGATGTCAGGGGAAGAAATGCTGATGCACGTGATTGCGCATGGAACATATCATCGTGGCGCAGTCGGACGTATTCTGGCACAACTCTCAATTGCGCCGCCGCGCGACCTGTACACAAAATTCTTGCATGCGTCAGAACCCGAACGCCGCTCAAAAGGGACGTAACCGGCCGCGCAATGTCATCCATAAATACGTTTTTTCAATTTTCTCATTAAAAATTATGTTCACTGGCATCGTACAAGGCATCGCACGCATTGCGACTCTCTCCGACAAACCCGGCTTGCGTACTTTTAAACTCGATTTCCCGCCCGGTTTTTGCCAGGATCTGGAAATCGGTGCCAGCGTCGCGGTCGATGGCGTCTGCCTGACAGTCACAGCGCTGCCCGACGATCACAGCGCCGAGTTCGACGTCATGCAGCAAAGTCTGGCGATCACCACGCTCGGCGCTTATCAGCAAGATAGTCGAGTCAATGTAGAAAGAGCTGCCAGAGATGGCGCAGAAATCGGTGGTCACCCCTTGTCCGGCCACATCGATTTCACCGCCAGCATCGCCGCCATCCGCGAACTCGAAAACAATTACGTCATCCGTATCGCCGTTCCGCCAGAATGGCTGCGCTACATCTTCGCCAAAGGCTATATCGCCGTCAACGGCGCCAGCCTGACCGTCGCCGAAGTCAATCGAGAACAAGGCTGGTTCGAAGTCTGGCTGATCCCCGAAACCCTGCGCATGACAGTGTTCGCCGAGAAAAAAGCCGGGGCGGCCTTGAACATCGAGATAGAGCGCGCCACCCAGGTGGTGGTCGATACCGTGCGCATGATGCTGGCAGAAACCTTGGGGCCGCTGTTGCCGGCGCTGGAAGCTTTATTGAAGCAGCAGGGTGTGGCGGTGGAAGATTTAGCGAAGTCCGTTGATGTGAAACAAGTTAATTAATTTATTGCTGCCAACACGGCAGTATTAGAAAGTTATGTCAGCGGCGGCGGTCGTTTATTTTTGAACGATGCGCCAAACACCGGTCCGGCTAGTGCCAGCCTTGGTTTTGGCATGACGATGAATTGGAACGGTTATGCCAACGCCTGTTCAACAGCAACGGTAACGGCACTGGGTATCGCCGACGGCTTGACTGCCGGCGGTATTGCCAGCGCCTATACTGGTACTTATTTTTCCCATTCTTCAGTCAGCGGCGCTGGTCTGAGCAACTTAGTGTCTGGCACCGGCGGCATTATTTTTGGCGGCCTCCAGTACGGTAGTGGTTTTGCGGCATTTGGCGGGCAGACAACCACAAATTTCCATTCTCCCAATGCGGATGCAAACCGTTTGTTGGTCAACGAATTACTGTACGTAAAAAATGCAACGACCAACAATGTTCCTGAACCGGCCAGCATTGGCTTGTTAGGATTAGGTTTGATTGGTCTTGCTGCAATTCGTCGCCGTAAGCAATAATCAAGAATTGAAGAGTTCAAAAAAACGCCTAGCCAGTCTGGGCGTTTTTTATTTCTGATCTCTACTCTTTCTCCCCTTCCCAATACGCCATCACCGCAGCCTTGTTATAACCTTCGCCGGTCAAGCGTACGCTGACGCGGTTGCTGTCCAGATACACAATCACATCGTGCAGATTGCGCTCGCCGATGACCAGATAACGGCAAACCGTATCGGTATGGTTAAAAATGCAAAGTCAGGCTGCCCTCCGTTACCATCAATTGTTCTTCTTCCAGAGATGGCTTTTGTCTTGCTGTCGCTCATGCCTGGTTCTCCGCGATTATCAAGCCCATTTCTGCTAATACTTCTTGCGCTGAACGGAAGGCATCGATCGCCAGCGGCATGCCGCAATACACGCTGGCGTGCAGCAGGACTTCCTGGATGTCTTGCATGGTTGCGCCGTTATTGACGGCACCGCGGACATGGCCGCGAATCTCATGCGCGCGGCCAAGGGCCGTCAGCATGGAGAGTGTGATCAGGCTGCGGGTCTTTAAATCGAGTCCATCGCGGCACCAGACCGTACCCCAGGCGTTGCGGGTGACGAACTCTTGCAGCGGCGCGGTGAACGCGTCGACATTGACAAATGCCTTCTCGACAAAGGCGTCGCCCATCACTTGTTTGCGCATCCGCAAACCGTCTTCAAACTGTTGATCCATGCTGCATCCCTGACCGGTATTGATTTTCCATCATGCATGGTAGCCAGCGGGGTGGCCGGGGTCAAGGTCGACGCTTTTAAGGCGATGAATTAAAGGCTGAATTAAACACCGATTCTGAGCACAATTGCGACAACCAATGTCCAGCATACTGCCATGCCGGACAGATACAACATCGCCCGCCAGGGCTGCAAGCCGCGCAGATACACGATGGTGTGCGCATAGCGTATCAGCACATAAGTCGCAAATAATTTGGATGCCGGTTCCGGCTCCGCGCCCAGCAAGACATAGGTCAGCGCCAGCATTAAAAACAAAGGCAAATTCTCGACATCGTTACGCCAGACGTTCGCGCAGCGCTGTACAAAAGGCGACTCGCTTGCTACCGGCGCAGCTCTGGCCAAAGCCGCGTCTTCCGGCAATAAAAACCGCCTGCTGCGAAAACGGCTGAGGATTTGAATCACGCTGGTCAAACTTGTTTTGGCAAATAAGGCCAGCAAACTGAACACAAAAACATGCAAAGCGGGATAGTGGGACATCAGTGGCTCCTGTGAAAAAATCGAAGAAATAGTCCGGCTTATCTGGTGTTGACTGCGGCATCGCGCACGGCAACAAACTGTGCAATCGATGCGCTGGAAGGACGCAATTCGCCCAGACCGAATGACTCCGGGGCACGCTCTTCGATGCTGATCCAGACCATTTTCCTGAAATCAGGGTTGCCTGCGCCTTCCACTTCAACCAGCACATCGCTCAACTTGTTAATCAAAATTTGTTTTTGCCCGGGACTGAGCAAACCACGGATGGTGGTGACGTTGACGTAAGGCATGGCAAACTCCTGCTGTGGGTGTATGGAGTTCCCATTATCGGCAAGCGGACTGAGGACTACCATTGGCTGAAATGACATATTTATGGTTTAATTCGCCAAATGAATCCTCCCAAAAAAACCATACGGATAGGCATACTGGTTTATCCCGGCTGCTTGCTCAGCGGCACGGTGGTGCCGCGCGACGTGTTCTCGATTGCCAATACGCTGCTCGGGTTGCGCCCGGCGGCGCAGCAACTCTCGCTGGAAACGCTCTGGCTTAGCGCACGAGAGCAGAGCGCCGCGAGCATCAACGGATTAAGTTTTGCAACACAGCCGCTGGTCGGACAACACCTCGATGCGCTGATGCTGCCCGGGATCGATCACCAAAGCGCCTACGACATCACCGGGCGCCTGGCTTTGCTGCAAGCGGAGCAGGCGGCGCTGCGTGACTACCTGTCCGGGGATCGCTTGCTGATCGCGAGTTGTTCCGCGACCTGCCTGCTGGCAAACATCGGGGTGCTGGATGGCAAGCGCGCCACCACCAGCTGGTGGCTAGCCGGCTATTTTCGGCAGCAGTATCCGCAAGTGATGCTGGAAGCCGAAGAACTGATCGTGCAGGATGGCCATCTGGTGTCCTCCGGCGGGCTGACCTCGTATATCGATCTGGCCTTGTGGCTGGTCGCGCATTTTTGTGGCGAAAGCTTGCGGCAACTGTGCGCCAAGATGCTGGTCGTCGATGCCAACCGCAATAGCCAGGCGCCGTATATTGCCAGCGCCATGATACAAAATCAGGGGCATGCGATCGTCGAGCGGGCACGTCGCTGGCTGAATAAGCGACTCGACCAGCCGTGGGCAATGGCCGAGCTGGCCGGGCACTGCCACACCAGCCAGCGCACCCTGTTGCGGCGCTTTCAAGAGACCTTGCATCTGAGTCCGGCCCAATATGTCCAGCAATTGCGGATAGAACGCGCCAAAGCCTTGCTGGAAACCACCAGACTGTCGCTGGAAGAACTGGCCGGACGCTGCGGCTACCAGGATGTATCGAGCCTGAGCAAGGTATTCAAACAATGGACGCAGGTAACACCCAGGGAATACCGGCAGCGCTTTGGTTTGCGCAGCTAGCATGGGTAAGCCGGTTTAACGGTTTTCATCTGGAAATAGTTTCGACAAAGACAATACAAACAGGTAAAATAGTAAATTGACATGAAATTTGATGTAATTCTGTCGAATCACGATGTACCTGCTTGATGCAGGTATATTTTTTTACTTTTTAATTGATTTGAGATTCTAATGTCCAAGAAAAATATCCTTGTTGCTGCTCTGATGGTCGCTGGCATCGCTGTGAGCGCCGGTGCTTCTGCACAAACCTATGTTGCAGCTACCGTTGGTCAGGCTAAATGGAATGTTGATTGTTCAGGCGCGGCAACTTGCAGCACATCCGATACGGCATTCAAATTAGTGGGTGGCTATAACTTCACACAAAATCTGGCTGCCGAAGCAGGCTATTTCTCTTTGGGTAAAGCGACAGCAAGCGCTGGCAACATCAGGGGCGAATTCAAAGCAAGTGGCGTTGATATTGTGGGCGTATTGAAAAGCACGCCAATGAACGGCTGGGTAGGTTTTGCAAAATTGGGCGTTGCTTACGTCAAAGGCGAAACCACCGGCTACGTCGGTAACATGAGCGGTTCCACATCCAAAAATTCCACTCAAGCCGTGGCCGGCCTTGGCGCTACCTACCAAGTTGCGGACAATGTGAGTGTGCGCGCTGAATACGAACGTCGCGATGCTAAAGTTGCCGACTTTGATAATGCAAAAACGACGATCTCCAACCTCTCGTTTGGCGTTCAATACACATTCTAATTGTTGATTGCCTCAGGCAATCGATGATGGGAAGCAAGGCATGCTCAGGCATGCCTTTTTTATTTTTGACTCATTTTGAACCCTAAGGCTGGTATGCCTGCGGCGGCTCTTCGCCCGCCAATACCCCGCCTGTTACCGGCAAACCCTCGCCCTTGCGCACCAGTTCATCGGCATACTCAAACACATTCGGGCAGCCGGTCAGCGCGATCAGGGTCTGGACGATCGTGACTTTCCAGGCATCCACACCTGCGGCCTGAAACTGGCAGACCAGATAGCCGGGTGCGGCGCCGTAATGATCGACCAGCAAACCGGGCAAGCCGTCTTGCTCGGCATTGATCAGGCGGCGTTGCCTGCCATCCGGCTTGATCGGCATAGGTTGTTTGGCGAGCGCCGTCTGCACCCGGCGCTTGATAAATGCATGGTCAATCGCTTGTTTTTCATCGAAGCTCCAGACTCTGGCCTGTATTTGCGATTTTGGACTCCAGCTGGCGCGCGCCAGAAACTGTCCCGATGACGAGCGCACTAAAGCGGTAGTGCCTGACTTCATCTTTTCATCATATTTGCCATCGACACGCGCTACCATGGAGACATAGATCCAGGGTTCGCCTTGCAGCAGACTTTTTTCCTTGCCTTGTTTAATGGTGATGATCAGCATGAACTTGTCCTGTCAGGGTAAAAATGGTGTGGCAGCGGAATATACACCAATGCCCGCAGAGTGCGGCGCTTTGTGCAAGCGATTGGCCGACTGACGCCGCATTCCTGAAATCGTATCCGCACTATCCATGCGGTTTATCGAAGACTTTTGCTCAGAAAGGCGCATGGATAGTGCGGATACGATATCGGTAAATTCTAATTGGATCTGCAAAATTTCTTTATCCGCTATAAATCGCCATGCTCTCATGCTAAAGTAAATCAGGCATACGACTCGTGCAGCCAAATTATCAACCTCAGAGCATAAAGGACAGATCGATGTACCTCACCTATTTCAAAGGCAGTTGGAGCGAAGGGAATACGCCCTTGTTTGGCGCGATGGATCATGCGGTCTGGCTGGGTTCCAGCGTGTTTGACGGTGCCCGCGCCATCCGCGGCAAGACGCCGGATCTGCGCTTGCATCTGGCGCGCGTAGTGCAATCGGCACAGCGCCTGGGTCTGCAATGTCCGTATACCGTCGATGAGATAGAAGCCTTATGCCGCGAGGGGATCAGGCAATTTCCCGCGGATGCTGAGCTGTACATCCGTCCGCTGGTATTCGGCACCGACGGTTTGCTGATCCCGGATCCCGATCAATCGAGTTTTGCGCTGACCTTATTTGATGCGCCTTTGCCGCCGTTCTCTGGCTTCTCGGCCTGCCTGTCGGTATTGCGCCGTCCTGATCCGAGTATGGCGCCAACCGATGCGAAAGCATCCTGCCTGTATCCCAATTCGACCAAGGCATTGCGCGAAGCCAAGGAGCGCGGCTTTGATAACGCCGTGGTGTGCGACAGTCAGGGCAATGTCGCCGAGTTTGCGACTGCCAATATTTTTTTCGTGTCCGCATCCGGCGAGGTCGTGACACCGGTGCCCAACGGCAGCTTCTTGTCCGGCATCACCCGTGCCCGCGTGATTGAGCTGTTGACGGCCGATGGGATTACGGTGACAGAACGCAGCGTGACACCCGCAGAATTAGGCAACGCGACCGAGATTTTCAACACCGGCAATTATGGCAAAGTCACGCCGTGCATCCGTTATGAAGACCGCGAGCTAGCGATAGGCCCGATTGCCACGCGCGCCAAGGATTTGTATTTCCAGTGGATGCAGGCAGAGTAAGAGTTGAGCGATGTAAGGCTTAGGGCCGGCTTAATCCAGAAAATCCGAATACTCTTTTTGCGCATATCCCTTCAAATTCAACCAGGGCAATTCGCGCGTCAAGCCGGCGAGTGGCTTGACATCCACACGACGATAAAAAGTCGCGGCCTTGTCGCCGCTTTCTATGACCAGGGGAATCTGCTTTTGCTCATCCCATAAAACCCGTTGATAAACGCCGTTCTTCTCGCGTTCACGCCAGCGGGCACCAGGCACAGGGGAGACTTGCGCGGAATACGGCATCGTCTTCACTAACTTTGGATCCAGTAAATAAAACGCGTTATCCCAAGAGCCGTCGAAATTCACATTTTCGTATTCCGATGGAGGAATCGCGACGATATCCTTGCTATGCGCATCAACGTATTCGACCCTGGCCTTGTTGTTCTCGAGGATCACGTGACGCGGAATCACGACATGGTTAAAGTGCTTGTGTTCTGTCGCATTGACTGGCAACGCGGCTTTGTTTTTGCTCACGATTTTGCTGTCGTCGTCATGCGCTTCCACGGCATTTTTCGGCAACACGCGGGTGACCCAGACATGGCCCGGACGACGCAGCATTTTTTCTTCATAGCGCGCTTCGCGCGTCACGCCTTCGGCAGTCAATACTTTGCTGTAATACTGAATGTTGAGGTCGAGATCAGGTGGATTATTTCCAGGTGCAACTGGTACAGCTGGCGCCGCCTGCGCCGGGAATGCCATGGCGCTGGTCAACAGCACGGCCAATAAATTCGAAACCGGTTTCATACTTATCTTTCCAAAAGCAAAGGTGAGCCTGTGGCTCACCTTGTTATTCACGCTACCCGTGCAACTTGGTACAACTTCGCGTGACTTAATCCAACTTAGAAGCCAAACGCCGACTTCAGTAAACCGAAGACCTTGGTGTTATCCAATGTGCCTTTAAATATCTTGGCACCGGCACCGGTGGCGAACAGTTTTACGTCGCCGCCGCCATGCGTTTCACTGGCTAAACGCACACCGCTTTCTTGCAGGTAGTTGTCGGCCAACACGCTTGTGCTGTCCAGATTGGTACGCAGGTCGGGACGATTTGGACCGTTGCCAAATACCAGGGTCGTGTAGGTATTGCCGTCCGCATCGAGCGTTGGATTACCGTTTTTATAGTTGCGATTGATATCCAGAATCGGATTGCCGCGTTTGCCGTAGCCGTTGAATGCCAGCGTATGGTCATGATCCGCGGTAACGACGATCAGGGTATTCGCCAAAGTCGGATCGGTCAATTTGGCTTTGTCCAGCGCCGCTTTGATTGCATCGTCAAATGCAATCGTATCGACCAGCGCGCGCTTGGCGTTGGTGCCGTGCAGGGCGTGATCGATACGGCCGCCTTCCACCATCAGGAAATAGCCGTTGGCGTTTTGCGACAACAGATCCATCGCCTTGGTAGTCATTTCGGCCAGGCTCGGTTGTGTTGCACCTTCGCCGACCGGTGGCGTGGCAGCGCGATCGAGTTCGTACTCGAGGTGGCTCTTGCTGCTGTACAGACCGATGAATTTTTTATTATTCGGGGCCGCCGCCATATCCGCTTTAGTCGCTGCCACGGTATAGCCTTTGGCAGCGAGTTCGTTCAACAGATTGCGTCCGTCGGCGCGGCCCTTAGGATTGGTGCTTGCATCGAATGGGGTGAAATGGTTGCGGCCGCCGCCCATCAAGACATCCACGCCATCGCCGAGCGCGGCGTTGTAGCCGGCGCCGCCCGGGACCGCTTGCGTTGCAATCGTGTATTGCGCATTGCGATTGCAAATGTGGGCGTAGGTCGCGGCCGGCGTGGCATGCGTCAATTCGGTCGTCGTGATGGAACCGACCGCCTTGCCTTTGGCTTTCGCCAGTTCCAGGATGGTCGGCACCGCTACGCCATTACCGCTTGCCGCGCAGTTGTTGATGCCTAGATTGCCATTCGCATCTTTGGACGGCGAGGTCGCTACGGTTTCCGGCGACATGGAGATCACTTCGTTATTCATCTTGACGCCGGTCATATACGCGGCCATCGACGGTGCGCTGTCGGTGGTTTGCGCATCATTCGAATACGTTTTGATGCGCGCTGTGCGTTCCAGCTTATCCATGTTCAGACTGCCGTCTTCACCGTATTTGTAGATGCGCGAAGCCGTGACGGTGGATGGACCCATGCCATCGCCGAGGAAGAAAATAATGTTCTTGGCTTCACCTGCGGCATACGCAGATGGGTTGGCGAATGCGGAAGCTAAAGCCAGTCCCAGCAAGGAGAACTTGAGTGTGTGTTTCATGATGTTTTCCAATTCTTAATATGTACGGACCGGTTACAGACCAGAGGCAGTTTTCACCAGGCTGAAAACCTTGGTGTTATCGATCGTGCCGAGGAAGGTGTCCGCACCTTTGCCGATCGCGCCGAGGAAGACGTCGGTGCCGCCGTGGGTTTCGCTACCGGCGGCCACCCGGACCACGGCTTCCTGATGATAGGTATTCGCGCTGGTCACGGTTTCATCCAGACTGGCCATCGTGGAACGGCTACCCTGCGTGCGGTTTTCACCATTGCCGAAGCCGATGATGGAGTAAGGTGCGCCATCCAGATCCTTGTCCGGTACCCCGGTCACATAGTTTTTCACCACGCCGAGTACGCCAGGATTGCCGGCGGCTGTTTTGCCGGTACGTTTGGCGTAACCGTTCAGCACCAGCGTGTGGTCATGGTCGGCGGTAACCACGATCAGGGTGTTTTTCAGATCAGGGTCGGCAAGCTTGGCTTTGGCGATTGCGGCTTTAATCGCGTTGTCGAAAGCGACGGTGTCCTGCAAGGCTTTTTTCGCGGTGGTTTCATGCAGCGCGTGATCGATACGACCGCCTTCGACCATCAGGAAATAGCCTTTGGAATTTTTTGCCAACACATCCATGGCCTTGGTCGTCATCTCGGCCAGGCTAGGTTCTTTGGCCGGATCGCGGTCGAGGTCGTAGCTCATATGGCTAGACGTGAACAGGCCGAGCAGTCGATCGGTCTTGGTGCCGTCAATTGCGTTGAACTCTGTGCTGTTGCTGGCGTAAGCATAGTTTTTCGCCTTCATTTCAGCGATCAGGTCACGCCCGTCGGAACGTTTGCCACCATCCTTAAACTGGGTGAAAAATTGACGTCCGCCACCCAGCAATACATCCAGGCCGGTGCTGCCTAAGGCGCTGTTGTAACCGGCGCCGCCTGGCACTGCCGCCGCTGCGATATCGTTCTCCAGATCGCGATGGCAGATATGCGCGTAGGTGGCGGCGGGTGTCGCATGGGTTACGCGCGTGGTCGTGACGACACCGGCAGATAAACCTTTAGCCTTGGCGAGTTCCAGCAAGGTCGTTGCCGGCGTGCCGTTCTTGGCACCGCAGTTGCTCGCCAGTTTATTGCCGTTGGCGTCAGCCAGCGGATCGATTGCCAGCGTGTCAGGCGACATCGACAGCACTTCATTATTCATCTTCACGCCTGTCATGTAGGCGGACATCGACGGGGCGCTATCGGTAACTTGAGCGTCGTTGGAAAAAGTCTTGACGAAGGCCGTCTCAGGCAAGGTATCCATCGTCAACTCGCCGTCTTCACCGACGGCGTAGATACGCGCTGCCGTCATGGTCGTCATGCCCATGCCATCGCCGAGGAAGAAGATGACATTTTTAGGCGCGTCTGCGACGGAATCTGTAACGGGAGTCGTGCTGCTACAGGCGGCGATCAAAGTGCTGATTGCAACGCTGAGTCCAGCGGCGTAGAAAGGTCTGCGTGTCATGTCGTCTATCCGGCTAGTATGAAAAACCGAGACTGTAACAACACTGTGTGACGGGTTCGTGACGGGTTGATTAAATTTTTATGACACCTGCTTGGCTCCCGATCGCGAAGTTGTATCAACAAAAACCGGGCTCAAATAAAAAGAACTCACTGAACAAGCGTCAGGAGTTCTTTTTCATCACATGACCCACGACCGGCAAGACCGTCATTAGCGAATATTAGCGGATAGGCAGATTCGTGGTATTTTTGACTTCTTCCATCACGGCATAAGTATGCGTCTCGCGCACCCCGTTCAATTGCAGCAGGGATTTGCCGAGGAAGTCGCGATAAGCGTTCATGTCCTTGACGCGGGCCTTGACCAGGTAATCAAAACCGCCGGCAACCATATGGCATTCGAGCACTTCAGGGATCGCCTGTACGCCGCGCTTGAAGGCATCGAACACGTCGGGCGTCGTCCTGTCGAGCACCACTTCGATGAACACCAGCAGCGCAACATCCAGCAAATGCGGGTTCAGTTGCGCGGTGTAGCCCAGGATGTAGCCGGACTCTTGCAATTTACGTACACGCTCGAGACAAGCGGCGGGGGACAGGTTGACCCGGGTCGCTAGTTCTACGTTACTGATGCGGCCATCATTTTGTAATTCGGCCAGAATTCTTTTACTGATTTTGTCGAGCATAAGAAGTCAGAGTAGTGGTTAATAAAATTCGGTGTAATTTTCTCATAAAATAGAAAATTCCGATATACCTTGATATTTCCAGAATTAATCATCTTCGTTCATCTATACAATCAAATCAAATTTGTTTTGATAATAATTATATGGCTCCCACTCAGACTCCTATGCCTGCCCAGACACCTTTCCAACACCTGCAAGCTGAAATTCTCCCCGAACAAACCGCGTTGAGAACGGCGATTACCGAAGTCTACCGCCGCGATGAGGTTGATGCCGTGCAATGGCTACTCGCACATATTAATCCACATTCTGACTCACAACCGACGGTCCATCAATTAGCGCATCAACTTGTGAGTTCGGTGCGACAACAGCGCACCCGCGCGTCGGGGGTCGATGCGCTGATGCATGAATTTTCTTTATCGTCCGAAGAGGGTGTGGCCCTGATGTGCCTGGCCGAAGCCTTGCTGCGTATTCCCGACCATCAAACCGCAGATCGCCTGATCGCTGACAAAATCAGCAAAGGCGATTGGGCGAAACACCTGGGTGAATCACCGTCCCTGTTTGTGAATGCCGCCACCTGGGGCTTGCTGGTCACCGGTAAATTGGTCAGCACCAATAGTGAACAAGGTCTGGGTTCTGCGTTGACCCGCCTGATCGCCAAAGGCGGCGAACCGCTGATACGTAAAGGCGTCGATCTGGCAATGCGTATGCTGGGCAATCAATTCGTGACCGGTCAAACCATCCAAGAAGCGATCAAGAACAGCCAGGATAACGAAAAGCGCGGCTACCGCTATTCCTACGACATGCTGGGCGAAGCGGCATTGACTGCGCATGATGCCGAGTTCTATCTGAAATCCTACGAAACCGCGATCCACGCCATCGGCAAGGCATCGAACGGACGCGGGATCAAGGACGGTCCGGGTATTTCGGTCAAGTTGTCGGCTTTGCACCCACGTTATTCACGGGCGCAAAAATCCCGTACCTTGAATGAACTGTTACCGATTCTCAAAAATCTGGTGCTGCTCGCCAAGCACTACAACATCGGCCTGAATATCGACGCGGAAGAAACCGATCGTCTCGAACTGTCCCTGGATTTAATGGAAGCGCTGGCATTCGATCCTGAATTGGCAGGTTTTGATGGGATCGGCTTTGTGGTGCAGGGCTATCAAAAACGCTGTCCGTATGTGATCGATTATCTGGTTGACCTGGCGCATCGCAGCGGTCGTAAATTCATGGTGCGCCTGGTCAAAGGCGCGTATTGGGATGCCGAAATCAAGCGCGCCCAGGTCGACGGCATGAGCGGCTTCCCGGTGTATACCCGCAAGGTGTACACCGATCTGTCGTATCTGTTCTGCGCGCAAAAGTTACTGGCTGCGACCGATGTAATTTATCCGCAATTCGCCACCCATAATGCCTTGACGCTGTCGGCCATTTATACCTGGGCGCAAAAAGCCGGCATCACCGATTATGAATTCCAATGCCTGCACGGCATGGGCGAAACCTTGTACGACCAGGTGGTCGGCAAAGACAAGCTGAATAAGCCTTGCCGCATTTATGCCCCGGTCGGTTCGCATCAGACTTTGCTGGCCTATCTGGTGCGCCGCTTACTGGAAAATGGTGCGAATTCGTCGTTCGTGAATCAGATCGTCGATGAATCCGTATCGATTGATTCCCTGATCGCAGATCCGGTTGAAGTCGCAAGACAACTTGGCGGCGTGCCGCATCCCGGCATTAGCTTGCCTAAAGATTTGTTTGGTTTAGAACGCAAAAATTCTTCCGGCCTGGATTTCAGCAATGAGATTGAACTGCAAAAAATCAGCCGGCATTTTGTCGAAGCAGGCCAGCAACAAATTCAGGCGCGACCCTTGCTGCAAGCTCAGGTATCTGCCAGCAATGCGCGAGCCGTGCGCAATCCCGCCGATCATCAGGATATCGTCGGTAGCGTGATTGAAGCCGACGCGCAAGATGTGCAAACCGCCTTGGCACAGGCAGAAGCTTATGCGATCGACTGGCAAACCACGGCACCATCGGAACGTGCAGCAATCCTGAAAAAAGCCGCGGATTTGCTCGAAGCGCAAACCCTGGATTTCATGGCATTGGCGATTCGCGAAGCCGGCAAATCTTTACCGAATGCCCTGGCAGAGGTGCGCGAAGCGGTCGACTTCCTGCGCTACTACGCTGCGCAAGTTGAACATTTGCCGAATACCCTGGCACTCGGTCCTGTGGTTTGTATCAGTCCATGGAATTTTCCGCTGGCGATTTTTATCGGTGAAGTCAGCGCTGCCTTGGCTGCCGGTAACGTGGTGCTGGCAAAACCTGCGGAACAAACGCCTATCATCGCCTACCGTGCAATCCAGCTTTTGCATGAGGCCGGTGTGCCGCGCGGCGCTTTGCAATTCTTGCCGGGGACGGGTGAAGTGGTCGGTGCGCAACTGGTTGCCGACAGCCGGGTGAAAGGCATCATTTTTACCGGCTCTACCGAAGTCGCGCAAATCATCAATCGCACCTTGAGCAAGCGCTCGCTGGCAGAGCATATCGACATTCCATTGATCGCAGAAACCGGCGGCCAGAATGCCATGATCGTTGACAGCAGCGCCTTGCCGGAACAAGTCGTGAATGACGTGCTGTCGTCGGCCTTCGACAGCGCAGGCCAGCGTTGCTCGGCCTTGCGGGTACTCTGCCTGCAAGAAGATATCGCCGACAAAACCATAGAGATGCTGAAAGGCGCGATGCAGGAACTGCGTATCGGTAAGCCTGATCAGCTCGCGATTGATATCGGCCCGGTGATTGACGCCGATGCGCAAAAAGTCCTGCAAACGCATATCGACCAGATCAAACAAAAAGCCAGCGCCAGCTATTCGCTGCAACTCGCGGAAGCCTGCAATAAGGGGACCTTCATCGCTCCGACCGTGGTCGAGATTCACTCCTTGTCCGAGCTGACGAAAGAAGTATTCGGTCCGGTACTGCATATCTTGCGCTATCAGCGCGACCATTTGCCGCAACTGATAGACAGCATCAATGCGACAGGATTCGGACTGACGCTGGGGATTCATTCCCGTATCGATGAAACCATCGACTTCATCACGTCACGCGCGCATGTCGGCAATATCTATGTGAACCGCAATATTGTCGGTGCGGTGGTCGGCGTACAGCCGTTTGGCGGCGAAGGCAAATCCGGTACCGGTCCGAAAGCAGGCGGCCCTCTGTATCTGAAGCGTCTGCAAAAAAATCCTTCCGGCAGTCTCGGCGGTCATACCGTATATGAACGGCAATCGCCACCCGCGCTGGAAGCCTTGTTAGTCTGGGCCAAAACCCACGGCCATGAAAAAATCGCTGAACTGGCGGATCACTACGCCCATGCCAGCCCTTACAAAATGACTCTGGTATTGCCAGGACCGACCGGCGAGCGCAACACTTTGTCATTCGCCCCGCGCGGTAAAGTATTTTGCGCAGCAAGCAGCGTGAATTGCCTGTTGAATCAAATCGCCGCCTTGCTGGCAACCGGCAATACCCCTGTCTTGCCAAAGCAAACCATGGCAATCCTGCCATCCGGCTTACCGGCAGCGGTACGTGATTTGATCATGCAGGCAGAGGTAGGCCAGGAAGAGCTCCAGTTCGCTTTGATTGAAGGTGAACTGCTGAGGGACTACAAACCCGCGTTTGCAGCCCTGAGCGGCGCTATCGTGTCTGTAATCGAGGTGCATGAAGAGACCGAAGCGCCGTTATGGCGCCTGGTAGCCGAGCGCGCTTTATGTGTCAACACCACGGCAGCTGGCGGTAATGCAAGCCTGATGACCTTACAGAGTTGATCTGCTGCTGATGCAGCCCTATTTTTGTTGATTCAAAATAGATATCAAAAGGTGAAAATGCGGATTGGCATTTTCACCTTTTTTCATTTGAATCGCAGTTTGATTGATATCAGGACTTAGGCAAAATTTTTGCGCCATGGCTTTTCTTTGTTTAAAACAATAAAGGTATATATATATACATAGTAGTAATAGTTAACGTCAGGCGCTTTCTGTGGATAAGCCGGCTTTTATCAACAGAATCAATGCACTGGAAAAAAGATAAGCAGATAAAAAAGTCTGGTATTACCACAGGACAGTTATTGGATAATTTTTTCAGTCCTTGAATAAATCGGCGTTTCACACATGCTGTGCAGTGGATATCCTTAGACTTATCCACAACCGATTTTATTATCAAGAGGATTTACGCAAAAAGCAAAACCTCTTACCGTCGAGACACCCAGAGATAGAGTAATAACTGGCTACAAGAAGTTGTATATGTAAATGAAACCGCAAGCCGGATGCGCCTGCTAGCACGAAATGCCTCTGAAAGCCGCATCCGGCATGCGGTTTCTTAATCCAAGACTTTCCTAAAAAGTCGCTCAGGACTCTCGGTACGCTGTTTTCGCCTGTTCTTGATCCTCCCCCATTGGTTTTACTTACAGACCCGCACTCGGGTTCTCGCAATCAGCTGGTTCAGCATAAAACCAGGCTTTGTATTTGCCCTGAGTTTTTATGCGAAGCTTTTTTGATTTAATGATTAAAATTTTTGCGAGTAATCACATTTAGGCAGGCGCTTGAGTAGCTGCTGGATTTTAAATAGTTTGAGGGTTTGGCCTTTTAAAAACAGAAAGTACGAAAGCCTTTGTTGTTTACCTTAAGGTATATATACATAGTAGTAATAGTTAACGTCAGGCGTTTTCTGTGGATAAGTCGGTTTTTATCAACAGAATCAATCTTTTACAGAAAAGATAAATACCCTGATAAGCCCTGTACTGGAAAAGAATAGATTTGGGATAAATAATGCGCTCACGCAGAACTAAGCAGTTTTGCACAGACTGTCCTGTGGATATGCAGTGACTTATCCACAGTGAGAAATTTGCTGGCTTGGCAAGTTACAATCAATTTAACGCTGGTCTGCTTTGCTCAGGATTGCGGGCGCCAGTTTTTGCAGCGTCTTTGCAAACACTTGCAGCGCAAGTTGCCGGTATTTGGGTAAATGGCCGGTAAATACGGCGGTGTATTCGAGATGTGCCTGGCCGCCGCGGGCGCGCTTGAATTGGCTGGCGCCGGAGCTGTAGTGGAGTTTTGCCTGTCTTTCTCTGGCTTGTTGCAATAGCAGCGCCATGAGCCGGCGGTAAATACCCAGCTCTTGCGGCAGGCTGGTGTCATAGCCGATCAGGGGTGTGGTGAGCCAGCCTGCTTCCGGATGCTGATAGATACCGATGACCCCGACCAAACGCTCTTGCCAGCGCAGGCCGTACAGATCGAGAAATCCGGTTTCCAGGCACAGTTCAAAAAAAGCCGGGGTGAAATCCGGGTTCAGCCTCGAATGTTTCTCGATAAATAATTGCCGGAACAAGGCCCGCATCCTAGCCAGATCGCTAGTCCTTACTTGCTCAGGCGGGATAATTTGTATGCTGGGGTCGGCTAATAATCTGGCATCTTTTTTGATGTGATTATGTTTCCACACGCTGTCATCCGCCGGATCGCAGGTGTAAATCATGCGCGCCGGGATCAATTTCCATGCCTGCCCTTGCAAAGCGCTGCTCAGTTGCGGCGTGATTGCGGGACAAATATTACGCATCATGAAAGGACGGTCCGGGTACAGCTCGCGTAAATTTCCGGTCAGATCCTTGATGTCGTTCGCTTGCCAGTCAGGATAGAGATTGGTGGACATCAGGTGATTGCCGACAATCGCCGCGCGATCGATACCGCAGGCACTGATCATGGCAGCCAGCGGACTTAAAACCAGGGTGCTGCCAATGCCGCTCAGACTTTGCGTATGCAGCGGGGCATGGCGGATGACTTCATCCTGGGCATAGCGCAGCCAGGCTGAACGAGGACTTGCCACATAACTGGTGTGGCGATGGCTAGCGTCCAATAAACTGACCGGTTGAGTGCTGTCGGCAATGCTGACGCATTCAATCCGGCAATCAACATTGCTTAGCCAATGCGCACCACCGCGGGCTTTGGCCGCCAGCAACCACAGTGCGTCGGCGCGGATATGGGGTGGGAGTGTCAAAGTAAAGAGTTTTAGATGTTATTTAGCGCAACGCACAACAACAAAATCTTCGCCGCAGAGGCAGGAAGAATGTAAGGGAAGAGAATGACTACTGCGTGTTCTCGGCATCTCTGCAGGGAGTGCGGTTTTTGCGTAAGTTCTCTTCAAACTTTTTTGTATAAATGCATACCGCCATAAATTGCCGAGCGATCAGTCGCATACAAGGCACGATTGTGCGCAACATCGGTCTGCCATGCGGAGATCAGATGGGCCGGTAACTTGCCTTCCAGCGGCGACTCTTCGCCACCGGTACGGAACACAACCTTGGCCCCCGCTGCTGCAGTACGGGTGACTTCTTCCCACAGCTCCGTTAATTGCTGCTGATCCATCCAGTCTTGCGCATCCAGGAACAGATACGCATCCATCGAGGCATTTGCCTGCTTGCGCAAAAACTCGGTCAGCGTGATGTGATGGGCGTGAACCCGGTCAATATTCAGGCGCAGACTGGTGAAATACTGTTTTTGCAAATACATGGGCAAAGCCGCTTGTTTACTGGTGTCGTGGCGGCGGCCGAACGCTTGCTGGGCGAAGCAATTTTCTTCAATCGGAAAATCGCAGGCCAGGTGGCGCATCCTTTCCTTGAATAACAGATGCAAACCTTGTTTGGCATCGTGTTTCAGCGCGGCGAATTGCGATGGCGGAATCCCCAGGCTGTACAAGGCAACCGGCTGGCGGGCAATGAAGCGGAAGATCGCGGTATCGAATACCGGCGCCAGATAGCGATCGAACAGGCGGCTTTGTTCCTCGGGGGTACGTGCTTCCAGGAGTTTTTTCATGTTGCCGCCCATCATGCGAACGAACATATGGGCGAAACCGATGAAGTCGCCCAACAGACCGTATTGATACGCGTTTTTGCTGAAATAACGATAGCGCGGTTGACCGAGCAATGAGCGGCTTTCCCAGAAAGTACTGGCTTCTTCGCTTAAATGCGGGCGGATGTGGCGCTGATAGCGTTTCAGGTTATCGCTATGCGCCGCGTTGCCTAAATACGTCAGCACCGAATCATAATCGGGTAAATGCTTGATGGCTTTTTTCTTCATCTCCAGCATTGCCAGATGGGCGGCATTTAAATCGACGGCATGCACCGCGGCCGGATTGGCGGACAGATACGCGAGCGCATTGCAGCCGCCGGAGGAGATGGTCAGGATATTGGCGCCGGGCTTGAGTTGCAATGCATCAAGATCCGATTTCGGATCTTCCCAGATCTGCGCATACACCAGACGGCTAAACCAATGTGTGAACAAACGATCAGCTAAACCTTTGCTACCCGACGTGGTAGAGTTGATAATTGCAGTATCGATCAGGGTCTTGGTGTTCATGCCATCTCCGCATATGGATAGTATTCGGAGAACTGTAGGTAATTAAGGTGACAGGCCAGTGACAACTTGATGAAGATTTGATGAAATGTTAGGCAAACAGCAGGATTAGCATGATTAGTCAAACCACCGTGCCAGAGGCGAGTAATATTGCGGACTATGCAATTGATTCCGATTTTCAGCATGCGTTTGCGATGAGCGTAGGGGCCTACAAAAAGTCAGCACTCGACTTGTATCTGGATCTGATCGCCAAAACGCCGGCGTGGATCGATGTTTTAATTACCCTGCGGAATAAAATGTTGCGGCTGTCCGGCTCGAAGAACCTGGGTAACTTCCGCGGCATAGAGCGGCGTCGCAAGATCTACAAGGTAGGCGACAAACTCGGTATGTTCTCTATCCTGGCGATGTCTGAACAAGAAGTTATCCTGGGCGATTGCGACCGGCATCTGGATGTCAGGGTCTCGGTATTCAAGTCGGACGAGAACGGTACGGCGGTGGTATCAACCGTGGCGCATATCCATAATCTGACCGGCAAGATGTATTTGTTTTTTGTGGTACCGGCGCATAAAAAAATCGTCCCGGCGCTGCTCAAAAAATGGACCAATGCAGACACCCGATCGCGCAGATTTAACCGCGCGACCGATCGCGGCAACTAGGCCCTAGTCTGCAATCAAGGACTGACGCCGTTTGCGAAAATCGATGATGGTTTTGATGACGCGGTTGCGCCACCAGCCGTCTTTGACAAACTGGATTTCTACATACTCGGTCAGCTCGGGACCCCAGCGGGTTTTCGAGACATCTTCGCCGACCGACAAATTGATACGCTGCAGCTTTTGCTCCATCGACCAGCGAATCACTTCGACCAGCAGCGTCGTCATCACACTGTATTTGGCAAATGCCAGATCGTAGCCGGAGTAATACAGATACAGCTCATCCCCCATCAAAAAGCCCAGACGCACGGCGACAATGTTCTGGCCTACATGCAGGCAAAATAATTGCATGCGCTCGGCGAAAGGGCTGTCCAGCAAAGCGCCGATAAACTGCTTGTGTTGTGGATGTAAAAAATAATCGGGATGTTTTACCGTCGTTTCGGCTGCGGCCCTGACGCCATGCAGCGTATAAAACAAATCGAGTTGCGCGCTGATCGCGATGCGACCTTGCAGCACTTGCAGACGGGGCGACAATTGCGCGCGCGCCAGCGAGTTATAGCAACGGCGTATCGACTCCTTGATATTGCGTTTCAAGCCAATCCGAAAATGCTCCCAGTCGCCGGCCAGCGGCAAGATGAAATTCGGAATAGTACGCTGATCGAGCGCCTGTAAAAACGGTCGCTGTGCCAAGGCGGCTTCGGCTTGTGCCTGATCCGCGATCAACTGGCATTCGCTCATGCCTGTGGAATGCTGTTGCTGCAGATCCAGCACGGCTTGCATCAGCGCTGCCTGGTAGCCGGGCAGCGCCAGCGGAATACGGATTTCAGTCAGGTTGGGGTCGGACCCGAACGGCCGGATATAGCGATACAGCGTGACGCCCGCAATACCGATACGCGAGATCAGCAGCGGTGCGAGCGCCACCAGCCGGTCCTGATCGTACAAGGCGATAATCGCTAGCTGATCGCGGCGCAGCAGCGAGCGTACCGCAAAGGTGCGCCACCAGCAGCGGTTCCAGTCATAGGTCTGAAACGGCAATACCTGCGTAAGCTGCTGCTCAAGTGCGCGCCAGGACGGTGCTAAGCCATCAAATTCAGCGTCTGTCGTGAGCAGCAGTTTTTGCATTTAAAAAATAAAAAGAGACATACGATGACAGCGCAGCCAGACTTGCGCCAGCTCCTGAAGCAGAACGGAAGCGACGACTTAACCGGACGCACGATCGGCTTGGCGGCAAAACTTGGCTGGCGAACCATGACAAGGTCGTGAGTGCAAACAAAAAAACGGGAGTAAAAATACTCCCCCATATTTTTATAAAAACAGGCTTATTCCCGCTATTCTATGGCGGATTTTTAATTATACTGGTATCCAGTATGTTTATATGCCCCTGAAACCATCCGCTGTTTGCAACAAAACTTGCCAGCCTATTCAACCAGTTTCTTCAGGTTATTTAATCCAGCCTCAAAATCCGGCCCCACAAGTTTGTCCATAAAAGGCGCGAATAATTTGGTCGATACGCTGCCTTCGCTAGTGCCTTTCATGGTCCAGGTAATTTTGGTCGCACTGCCTTGCGGTTCAAAAGTAAAACTGCCGGTCGACGGCTTGGCCATGCCTTCAAAGTGCAGCTCGTAATCGATTTGCTGATTCGCCACGACATTGGTGAATTTCATGCCGCCATTACCCTGGGTTTTACTTTGCCAGTCCCAGGCCGCGTCTTTGCCCGCTTCAGGACCGGTGAACGTCATTTGCATGGCAGGATCGCGTTGATTCCAGACCGACCATTTTTGCCATTCTTTGGTCGTGACGATCAGTGGATAGATTTTTTCGGCGGGCGCCTTCATCACCATGCTGCGCGATACGGCGTACTCGTTTGGCAGCGCAAAGGCAATCGCCAGGATAATCACAATCAGTGCCAGCAAGCTACCCAAAACGCGTTTTAATATTTTCATCGTAATCTCTCTGGTGGAATTATTGACGCTGGAAGGTAAAACAGGAGAAAGCTAAAACGAATTCATTCTGCGCATATTTAGTCTAAATAACAAGTGTCATGCAGTTTTACAAACGATTACAGATGACACACTTAGCGCCTTTTTTTTGCAGAACCGCGCTTCTATACTAAAATCCATTAAAACTACAAAAGGTCAAGCATGGAAAACAATCAATCTACTCGCCGTATTCATCCCCTGGTCGCTGGCGCTGCGGTCTCGGTCATGCTGGTTTCTCTGGTCGGCGTGGCTGCGATCACCGGCGTGATCCCAACTTCACAAGGTCATAGCAACCCTCAGGAATCCTTGGCAGCGGGTACTGCCATGACACAGAATAACGGTAATCCTGGCAATCCCCCATCCCAGATGGCAACTGAGGATGGCCGACGCGCCGGAGTCGTGGAGCGTTCACCCTATCCGGTCGATGCGCCGCGCCACAGCGCAAGCAGCACCCACCATGTGGCAAACTCGAATCAGCTCGCCGGCAATGGCGCTAATCCGGCCCCGTTATGTGCGAATTGCGGCCGGGTTGAATCGATACAGGCGATTCAGCAACAAGCCAAGCCTAGCGGTCTGGGCGTTGCCGCAGGTGCGGTTTTGGGCGGTATTTTAGGCAATCAGGTCGGCAACGGTAATGGCCGTACCCTGGCGACCGTGGCCGGTGCGGTAGGCGGTGGTTATGCGGGTAATGAAGTTGAAAAACGCTCCAATACCAATACCGTGTACCAGGTCAAAGTCCGCATGGATGACGGCAGCTTGCATACCTATCCGCAAAACGGCTGGCGGGTCGGCGACCGTGTCAAAGCGGTCAATGGCACGCTGGAATCTTTAGGTTAATTGCCGATGTGCATTGGCTGATTGACATCGGTCCGGGGTGCGCTAAAAATTAGCGCACCCGCCCCACTGCAAGCTCCCACTGCTGCATCAAGTCAGCGGCCTGTTCGCGGCCCATGACCGGTAAAAAAGTACGTTCGGTTTGCCACTGCGCCGCGCATTCTTCCACGCTGTCATACACGCCCACGCCAAGACCGGCCAGATACGCGGCACCCAGCGCGGTAGTCTCGGTGACCTTGGGTCGAATTACCGGTATTCCCAATAAATTCGCCTGAAATTGCAGCAGCAGATTATTCGCTGCGGCACCGCCGTCGACCCGTAATTCGCTGATCGGTGCAACCGCATCTTTGGTCATCGCCTGCAGCAATGCGGTGCTCTGGAACGCGATCGATTCCAGCGCTGCCCGGGCGATATGCGCGACCGTGGTGCCGCGGGTCAGGCCGAGGATCGCGCCCTTGGCCGACGGCACCCAGTACGGCGCACCCAAGCCGGTGAACGACGGCACGAACACGACGCCGCCGGAATCCGGCACCGTGGTTGCCAGGTCCTCGACGTCGGTCGAATGCGCTATCGCTTTCAAGCCGTCGCGCAGCCATTGCACCACGGCACCGCCGATAAACACGCTGCCTTCCAGCGCGTATTGGCGCCGCTCATCGGTCTGGCAGGCCGCAGTACTGATCAGGCCATTATGCGAGGTGGCGCAGACGGCGCCGGTATGCAGCAACATAAAACAGCCCGTGCCATAGGTATTTTTGGCCATGCCGGGTTTAAAGCAGGCCTGGCCAAATAACGCCGCTTGCTGGTCGCCGGCCATACCGGCAATCGGTATCGCCGGGTCAAAAATCGTCGCCTGGCCGTAGCGATGGCTGGAGGCATGAACCTGCGGCAAGATCGCGCGCGGAATGTCAAAACAGGCGAGCAATTCTTCATCCCAGCAGCCGGTATGGATATTCCACAGCATGGTGCGGGCGGCATTGCTGACGTCGCTGACATGCAATTGCCCTTCGCTGAGTTGCCAGGCCAGCCAGGTATCGACGGTGCCGAATGCGAGTTCGCCGCGTTCGGCCTGCTGACGCGCATCCGGTACATGATCGAGTAGCCATTTGATCTTGGTTGCCGAAAAATACGGATCGAGGATCAGGCCGGTTTTTTGCTGGATACGTTCGGCCCAACCCTGGCTGCGCAACTCATCGCAATAAGCGGCGGTGCGGCGATCTTGCCAGACGATGGCATTCGCAACAGGGATGCCGGTCCGGCGGTGCCACAGGATGCTGGTTTCGCGCTGATTGGCGATGCCGAGTCCGGCAATCTGGCTGGCGCTGATAGCGCTTTTCTGGAGCACTTCTTGGCAGGTCGCCAGCTGGCTTTGCCAGATCTCCAGTGCATCATGCTCGACCCAGCCGGGTTGCGGGAACAACTGCCGGAACTCCTGCTGCGCGCTCGCGACGATATTGCCGCCGCGATCAAACAAGATGCTGCGCGAGCTGGAAGTACCTTGGTCGAGAGCGAGCAGATAGGTCATGTCGAGTCGTTTGCCGTTGTGAATTGGTTGTATGAATGCGCCCTAGTGTAAGTCTTATGAAGCGCTTCACATGCTGCACCGCAGAATCGGTTGTTATCGGATAACAACACAAAGCATAGTAAAAAAACTAGTAAAAACAAGCAAGTTTGTTATAGTGAATTATCAAGAGTTTTAACAAACAGTGCTGTAGGTTTGTTTTATGCCTGCTTAATTACAGTAAACATGACAGTGAAAGAAAGGAGGGGGATCATGTTAGAAGCGATCAGTTTTACCTTGTCTGTGATGGTGCTCGGCTGTCTGGCGGTCGGGGTATCACAGAAAAAACAGCGCATGCTGAATTTTTCTTACGGCGGGATGATGGCGATGAGCCTCATCGGCTGGTATCAGGCGGTATTTCCGGCTGGATTGAGCTTCTGGTTTTTCGCCGGCACCAGCGTGACGGTGGCAGCGATCTGCGGCTTTTTCTATGCGATTTATTCGAACGAAATCATCTGGCAAAAGCAGCGCTAGCGATTAGCAAATCCTCGTTAAGTCCAGACCGGCTCGTTACTCAGTTCGCATTGCGTCAGATACAGCCGCAAATCGAGTTCGTATTGATGGTATTGCGGTTCCATATAACTGCAAAGCTGATAAAACGCTTTGTTGTGCTCTTTCTCTTTCAGGTGCGCGAGTTCATGCACCACGATCATTTTCAGAAATTCTTCCGGCACTTGTTTAAACAGGGTGGCGACGCGGATCTCGTGCTTGGATTTGAGCTTATTGCCCTGCACTCTGGAGATGAAGGTGTGCTGTCCCAGCGCGTGCTGGATGACTTTGATCTTGCTGTCAAAATGGACCTTGCTGATCTGGTCGCCATTGCGTAAATGGGTATTTTTCAGATCCTGGACATACTGGTACAGCGCCTTGTCGGTGCGGACTTGATGTGCGTTCGCATATTTTTTGCGCAGCAAACCGGCTAGCTGTTCATGCGCGATCAGGTCCTGTACCTGCTGCTGGATCGCAGCAGGATAGGCGGTCAGATAATTGAGTTCCCGTTTTTGCATTCGCTGGCCCGATTTCTTTTTGGGCTTATTTAACGTCCAGCAATTCGACGTCAAAAATCAAATTCGCATACGGTGGAATGCGACCGCCGGCGCCGCGGGCGCCATAGCCCAGCTCTTGCGGAATAATGAGGGTGCGCTTGCCGCCGACCTTCATGCCGGCAACACCCTGATCCCAGCCTTTGATGACGCGACCGGTACCGAGCAGGAAGGTAAATGGCTTATCGCCGGCTGAGCTGTCGAACATCATGCCGTGTTGCTTATCGCTTTTAGGATCGAATAACCAGCCGCTGTAATGTACCGTGACAGTGCTGCCTGCGACAGCTTCTTTGCCGCTGCCGAGCTTGCTGTCGATCTTTTGCAATTCCAGTTTTTTCGGTGCGGCATCGGCGGCGGGTGCCGTTTGCGCGCTGACCGGGCCGAGGGCGATGATGCTGGCAAAACCGAATGCCAGGCTGGCGATGAAATGGCGGTTCATTAGGCGATTCCTTAGGTAAAGTAAAAAAGTGCTGCCGGTACTCTTATAGTTTGTTGCGTAATTTTGCTTCGAAGGCGATATCGAGTTTGCTGGCTTTTTTCGGTGCCTGCTTGCCGATGCTATTGACGAAGGCAACGAAGGCATCGAGTTCCAGCGGTTCATTGAGTTTATCGTTGTCGCCGGCGGCATTCGTCAGCACCAGATAGAAGCGTCCATCGGCCGTGTTGACCAGGGAATACGGCAAGTTATTGCTTCGGTCCTTGAGTCGCATGACCGCCGTGCTGGCGCGAGTCGAGCGTAGGCTGGCCATTATTGGACTCCGTCGTCGTGCATCATTTTTCCCATACCGGCACCTCGTTCCAGTTCTTGATTCAGTCGATTGCATTGATCGGGCAAGCCTGCCCAGCAGCTCCCAGAGCGCCAAATCGGTGAAGGATTATAGGGCAGAAACGCGGCCTTGTCTGTGTTCGCACGGGCAGCGATGGCGCTGCGCTATTCCAGACCCCAGCACAGTTTCAGCAAGGCAAACACCGCGGCGATGGTGGCTTCATGCTGGCGTTTTTCTAAACAGATAAAACTTAGTTCGGTCGACAGGCTGACCGCATCGGCAATCACCAGTCCGTGCGCATGGGCTTCGCGTATGGCAATCGCATCGCGCAGCAAACTCAGGCCGACCCCGGATTTCACCAGATCCAGCATCGATGGTTCCTGATCGACCAGCGCGACCTTATTCGGCGTGACCTGGTGTTCGGCAAAGACCTTGCTCAACAGGCGGTTATGGGTCGATTCGGGCGGCGTCCAGATCCACGGCAGTTGCGCCAGCGCCGCCCAATCCTTGCCGGCGACCCGGTTTTTCCAGCCGCTGGGTGCGACTACCCGGTAGGTGAAACGGGTCAGTGTCAGGGTGTGATACTGGGTTTTGCCGTCAGTGGGCGGCTGGCCGAGATAAAAACCGACGTCGATAGTGCCGGCCCGGATTTGCTGCAGGACCGAACCCGACATGCCGTGCTGCAGCTTGGTCGAGAGTTGCGGATAGGTTTCCACCAGACGCTTTAAAAACACCCCGAGTCTTGTGAACTCGGGATCGAGGATGGTGCCAATCGCCAGTTCGCCGGACAGGGTCGAATGCAGGCTGGCGGCGGCTTGCTGAAAATCGGCCATGCTGGCCAGCACCCGTTCGGCATGCGGCAAGAGTTTGGCGCCATCATTGCTGAGCGTCATGCCGCCGGCAGAACGGTTAAGCAGTTGCAGGCCCAGGCTGTGTTGCAGGGATTTGATTTGCAGGCTGACCGCCGGCTGCGTCACATGCAGGCGCTCGGCGGCGCGTGTCAGGTTGCCTTCCCTGGCGACGGTGACGAAGGCTTTGAGTTGAGTGATGTCCATTTGAATTTGATTAAAACCTCTCAACCCAGAATTTTTTCCTGGGGCTTTATAAGTATTTCTTATATTTGGTTTGATAATAACTCATTGGATTTAGCATGCACACTGGTTTAGTCTCTATGAACATTTAAAAATTACCCAAAAGGTTTGCTTATGTCCTCGACTTCTTCCTCTCCTGCCTTGCTCCAGCATGTCATCAATGGCAAGCGCCACGCCTCCTCGGGTGAGCGTCAGCAAGATGTGTTTAATCCGGCGACCGGCGCGGTGAGCGGCAGAGTCGTATTGGCAAGCATGGATGATGTGAACGCCGCCGTGGCTGCCGCCAAAGCCGCCGCACCGGCCTGGGCAGAGACTGCGCCACTCAAGCGTGCGCGGGTGATGTTCAAGTTCAAAGAGCTGCTCGACCAGCATCATAAGCAGATCGCCACCCTGATCACGCAGGAACACGGCAAGGTTTTGTCAGATGCGATGGGTGAAGTCACGCGCGGGATCGAGATCGTGGAATTCGCCTGCGGCATGCCGCAATTGCTGAAGACGCAGTTCTCCGACAATATCGGCGGCGGCATCGACAATTACAACCTGCGCCAGCCGCTCGGCGTGACTGCCGGGATTACGCCGTTTAATTTCCCCTTCATGGTGCCGATGTGGATGGCGCCGCTGGCGATTGCGACCGGCAATACCTTTATCCTGAAGCCGTCGGAACGCGATCCATCGTGTTCTTTGCTGATTGCCGATTTGCTCAAGCAGGCGGGTTTGCCGGACGGCGTATTCAACGTCTTGCAGGGCGATAAGCTGGCGGTCGACGGCTTGCTGCAGCATCCCGATGTGTCGGCGATTTCTTTCGTCGGCTCGACCCCGATTGCCGAGTACATTTATAGCGAAGGCACCCGCATGGGCAAGCGCGTGCAAGCGTTGGGCGGGGCGAAAAATCATCTGGTGGTGATGCCGGACGCGAATCTCGATCAAGCCGTGGATGCCTTGATGGGCGCGGCCTACGGCTCGGCGGGCGAGCGCTGCATGGCGATCTCGGTGGCGGTGGCGGTGGGCAATGTGGCGGATAAACTGGTCGAGGCTTTGGTGCCCCGTGTGAAAGCCTTGATCATCAAAAACGGCATGGAAGCCGATGCCGAAATGGGCCCGGTAGTGACCGCAGTCCACAAGGCGAAAATCGAAGCCTATATCGCCGACGGGATCGCCGAAGGCGCGACGATGTTGGTCGATGGCCGCGGCCTGAACGTGCCGGGACACGAGGGCGGATTCTTCCTCGGCGGCACGCTGTTTGATCATGTCAGAGAGGGCATGAAAATCCACCGCGAAGAAATTTTCGGCCCGGTGTTGTGCGTGGTGCGGGTGCCGGATTTTGCCAGTGCGGTCGAGCTGATCAACCGGCATGAATTCGGCAACGGCGTCTCGCTGTTCACCTCGGATGGTAATACCGCGCGTGAATTCTCACGCCGGATCCAGGTCGGCATGGTCGGCATCAACGTGCCGATTCCGGTGCCGATGGCCTGGCATTCTTTCGGCGGCTGGAAGCGCTCGCTGTTCGGCGACCAGCATGCGTATGGCGAAGAAGGCATCCGTTTTTATACCCGCTACAAATCGATCATGCAGCGCTGGCCGGACAGCATAGGCAAGGGTGCCGAGTTCACCATGCCGGTTGCGAAATAAGTTATTTTAGGGGAGTATAGGTAAATAAAACTTTATCCCGCTTTGTTTATATGCGGGATGGGTCGATTGATGCCAATACTCTCCCTTAGTATGTTAAATCGTGCGGGGCACGCAACCTGGAGCCAACTCCCATGAAGATCACGCAGCTTTGTTCCCACCCGATTATCCAGGCGCCGATGGCGGGTGGCGCCACCACGCCCGAACTGGTGGCGGCGGTGTCGAATGCCGGTGCGCTGGGTTCGCTCGCGGCGCCTTTGCTGACGCCGCTGGCGATCATCGAACAGGCCGAGCATATCCGTCGCCTGACCGACAAGCCGTTTGCGATCAATCTATTCGTCCAGACGCGTCCGCAGATTGATGATGCGGTGCTGGAATCGGCCAAACAATTATTGCAGCCGGTCTGGCAGTCGCTGGGGTGGGATGGCTTGCCGACACCGACGCGCTGGTGCGAGGATTTCGATGCGCAGCTCGATGCCCTGCTGATCGCGCGTCCGGCAGTCGCCAGTTTTACTTTCGACATCTTGCATGCGAGCCAGATCCAGCGTCTGCATGAGGCCGGCATCCTGGTGGTCGGCACCGCCACCAACCTGGCGGAGGCGCAGGTCTGGCAAGCCATGGGGGCCGATGCGATCTGTTTGCAAGGGGTCGAAGCCGGCGGACATCGCGGCACCTTCATCGGCCGGCAGGAAGATGCCACCCTGGGCATCATGGATTTATTGCGGCAAGTGCAGCCGCATAGCCGGCTGCCCCTGATCGCGGCGGGCGGCATCATGCATGGCCGCGATATCGCGCAAGTCTTGCAAGCCGGTGCGCAGATGGTGCAGATGGGCACCGCATTTTTGACCACCGATGAGGCGGCGATCCATCCTGCGTACAAAGCGAAATTGCTGGAACTGGCCAGCCAGGACGAACCGGACGCCCAGGATGCAACCATGCAGACCCGCGCCTTCTCCGGCCGCATCGCGCGCGGCGTGCGCAATCGCTTTATGCAAACGATGCAGGCGGTCGCCGGACAAGTCCCAGCTTATCCGATACAAAACGCCCTGACCGGCAGCCTGCGCGCGCATGCCGCCAAGACCAACGACACCGAATTGATGTCGATGTGGGCCGGGCAAGGCGCACACCGGGTGCGCCAGATGACGGCCGCGGCTTTAATCGCAACGCTGGTCGCTGAATTACAGCAACACCAATCACACTAAAACACTATGCAATCAGCAGGCAAATACGACTACATCATCATCGGCGCAGGCACCGCGGGCTGCGTGCTGGCGAATCGTTTATCGCAAAATCCCCAGCACGAAGTCTTGCTGCTGGAGGCAGGCGGCAAGGATGATTATGTCTGGATTCATATCCCGGTCGGCTATCTGTACTGCATCAATAATCCGCGCACCGACTGGATGTTTCGCACCGAAAACGAGCCTGGCCTGAACGGTCGCAGCCTGATCTATCCGCGCGGTAAAGTGCTGGGCGGCTGTTCCTCGATCAACGGCATGATTTATATGCGCGGTCAGGAACAGGATTACCGGCAGTGGGCCGAGCAGAGCGGCGACGCCAGCTGGCGCTGGGACCAGGTCTTGCCGCTGTTTAAAAAGAGCGAAGACCATTACGGCGGTGCGAGTGCGATGCATGGGACAGGCGGCGAATGGCGGGTCGAACAGCAAAGGTTGTCGTGGGAAATCCTGGATGCTTTTCGCGAAGCGGCATCCCAGGTCGGCATCCCCAAGACCGATGATTTCAATCGCGGCGACAATGAGGGTTGCGGTTACTTTGATGTGAACCAAAAACGCGGCATACGCTGGAATGCCTCGAAGGCGTTTTTAAGGCCGGCAGCCGGACGCAGCAACCTGACCATCATGACAGGTTGCCAGGTCAAGCGTCTGCAATTCACGGACAGTGAGCAAGGCAAGGTCTGTACGGGCGTAGAATTCACTGGCGGCGGCAAGGAATGGTCGGCAGAATCGGCAGGGGAAATCGTATTGGCCGCCGGTGCAATCGGCTCTCCGGCGATCCTGCAGCAATCGGGCATCGGCAATGGCGCGCATTTGCATCAGCTCGGTGTGCCGGTGCTGCACGACTTGCGGGGTGTCGGCGAGAACCTGCAGGACCATTTGCAAATCCGTTCTGCGTTTAAAATCAGCGGCGCCAGGACCCTGAACATGATGGCGAATAATTGGCTGGGCAAAGCCCGTATCGGCCTCGAATATCTGCTGAAACAGAGCGGTCCGATGTCGATGGCGCCGTCGCAGCTGGGTGCCTTCACCCGTTCCGATGCGAGTCAGGCCACGCCTAACCTGCAATACCATGTGCAGCCGCTGTCGCTGGAGAAGTTTGGCGATCCTCTGCATCCTTTTCCGGCGTTTACCGCCAGCGTCTGCAACTTGCGTCCGACCTCGCGCGGCCATGTGCGGATTGCCAGCAGGGATCCGCTGGCAGCACCCAAGATCACGCCGAATTATCTGAGCACGGCTGAGGACAGAAAGATCGCCGCCGATTCGCTGACCCTGACGCGCAAGATCGTCGCCGCACCGGCGCTGCAAAAATATGCGCCCGAAGAAATGAAGCCGGGCGCGCAGTTCCGCACCGAGGAAGAATTAGCCCGTGCTGCCGGCGATATCGGTACCACGATTTTTCATCCGGTCGGGACTTGCAAGATGGGTGCGACGACCGATAAGCTGGCCGTGGTCGATAGCGCATTGCGGGTGATTGGGATACGCGGTTTGCGGGTGGCGGATGCCTCGATCATGCCGACCATCACCTCCGGCAATACCAATTCACCGACCCTGATGATTGCAGAAAAAGCCGCGCAGATGTTGCTGGCGGCGCGGCGTTAAATATAGCCTTGAGGACGGCGTCATTTACACCTCATCGGAGAAGATAATATGTTTTAATACTCCGTGATCATGCGGCAAAATCCTGTGGTTACTACTTACAGTAGTTATACCGTATTGTTGAAAACTTACGGCGATGTGTAATATAAAAAGGCGATAAAAATCGCTAAAAATAGAATAAAAAGTCCCTTTTGGTAATTAAAAATATAAAATCCAACAGGGTTGTCATAGTGCAGTTCGTAATGAAACTACGCAGGCAATAAGGAGACCAGATGACCGATGTCATCCTAGAGACGAAGCATTTGACCAAAGAGTTCAAGGGCTTTACCGCGGTGAGCGATGTTAACCTGCAAGTGCAGCGCGGACATATTCATGCATTGATCGGCCCTAACGGTGCCGGTAAAACTACCTGCTTCAATTTACTCACTAAATTCCTGGTGCCGACCTCAGGGCAGATCCTGTTTAACGGTCGCGACATCACGGCGGCCAAACCGGCGCAGATTGCGCGTCAGGGCATCATTCGCTCGTTCCAGATTTCGGCAGTGTTCCCGCACCTGAGCGTGATGGAAAATGTGCGTATTGGTCTGCAACGCCAGCTCGGTACTTCCTTCCATTTCTGGAAAAACGGTGCCAGCCTTGGGCGTTTAAACGACCAGGCCATGGCGCTGCTGGCGCAGGTCGATCTGACCGAATTTGCCGACACCATCACGGTTGATTTGCCGTATGGACGCAAACGCGCGCTGGAGATCGCCACCACCCTGGCGATGGAGCCTGAAATGATGCTGCTCGATGAACCGACCCAGGGAATGGGACATGAAGATGTGCACCGCGTGACCGAGCTGATCAAGAAAGTGTCGGCAGGGCGCACTATTCTGATGGTCGAACATAATATGAGCGTGGTGTCTGGCATCTGCGACAAGATTTCGGTCTTGCAGCGCGGTGCCATGCTGGCCGAAGGTCGCTACGAAGAAGTTTCTAAAAATCCGAAAGTCATGGAAGCGTATATGGGCAGCACCGCCGGCGAACTCGAAGGAGCGCATGCATGAGTTCCGCAAACGTGTACGCAACGGCGTCAGCCACTAGTCAAGCAAGTAATCAAGCCACTAATCGAGCAACCGCCACCACCACCGCGCCAGCGCTACAGATCACGAATCTGCAAGCCTGGTACGGCGAGTCGCATATTTTGCATGATGTGAATCTGGTGGTGAATCCCGGCGAAGTCGTGACCCTGCTGGGTCGCAATGGCGCCGGCCGCACCACCACGATGCGCGCCATCATGGGGCTGACCGGGGCACGCAAAGGCTCGATCAAGATCAATGGCGTCGAAGCCATCGGCCTGCCGACCTACAAGGTGGCCCATCTGGGTGTCGGTTATTGCCCCGAAGAGCGCGGGATTTTTTCATCCTTATCGACCGAAGAAAACCTGATGCTGCCGCCGTCGGTATCTAGCAAGGATCAGGGCATGTCGATCGACGAAATCTACGCGATGTTCCCGAACCTGGCCGAGCGCAAGAACAGCCAGGGCACCCGCTTGTCCGGCGGTGAGCAGCAGATGCTGGCAGTAGCCCGCATCCTGCGTACCGGCGCCCGCCTGCTGCTGCTGGATGAAATTTCCGAAGGCCTGGCACCGGTGATCGTGCAGGCGCTGGCGCGCATGATTACCACGCTCAAGGCCAAGGGCTACACCATCATCATGGTGGAACAGAATTTCCGCTTCGCCGCGCCGCTGGCGGACCGCTTTTATGTGATGGAGCATGGACAAATTGTCGAGACCTTTGCGGCAGCAGAGTTGCAGGACAAGATGTCGGTATTGAATGAATTATTAGGTGTCTGAAAGTCGTTACGTGTAAAGCAGTGCAGGAAACTTTGGACCTCAATGGTCGGCTTACCGCAGAGTTCCTTTTATTCATATGAAAAAAATGATTGGAGAAGACGCATGAAAACACAATACAAAGTAGCAGCACTGGCCGTATCTGCCGCCTTGGCAGCTTTGTCCGGTTCAGCCTCGGCACAGGTATCCGGCGATGTCGTGAAGATCGGTTTTATCACGGACGTTTCTGGCCTGTATTCCGATATCGACGGTCAGGGCGGGGCGGAAGCGATCAAGATGGCGATCGCCGATTTCGGCGGCACGGTCCTGGGCAAAAAAATCGAACTGGTGACCGCCGATCATCAAAACAAAGCCGATATCGCCGCCAGCAGAGCGCGCGAATGGTTCGACCGCGACGGCGTCGACATGCTGATCGGCGGTACCAATTCCGGTACCGGTCTGGCGATGTCCAAGGTCGCCCTGGAAAAGAAAAAGCCCTTCATTTCCATCGGTGCCGGAACGGCGCGTTTGACTAATGAAGAATGCACACCCTACACGATTCACTATGCGTACGACACAGTGGCGCTGGCCAAAGGCACAGGTTCTGCGGTGGTCAAACAGGGCGGCAAAAGCTGGTATTTCCTGACCGCCGATTATGCGTTCGGCGCGTCGCTGGAAGGCGATACTACGGCAGTGGTCAAAGCCGCCGGCGGCACGGTGGCAGGTGCTGTGCGTCATCCATTGTCGGCATCGGATTTCTCTTCTTTCCTGTTGCAGGCACAAGCATCCAAAGCCCAGATTCTGGGTCTGGCGAATGCCGGTGGCGACACCATCAATGCGATCAAGGCCGCGAATGAATTCGGCGTGACCAAAACCATGAAGCTGGCCGGTCTGCTGATGTTTATCAACGATGTGCATTCATTGACCCTGAACCTGACCCAGGGCATGTACCTGACCGATAGCTGGTACTGGGATGCGAACGAAGAAACCCGCGCCTGGTCGCGTCGTTATTTCGGCAAAATGAAAAAGATGCCATCGAGTCTGCAGGCAGCCGATTACTCCGCCACCTTGCAATACCTGAACGCGGTCAAAGCGGCCGGCAGCGATGATACCGACAAAGTATTGGCGAAATTGCGCAGCATGAAGATCAACGACATGTACGCCAAGAACGGCATGATCCGTGGCGACGGCAGCATGATCCATGACATGTACCTGATGCAGGTCAAAACCCAGGCTGAATCCAAGTACCCATGGGATTATTACAAAGTGGTACAGACGATTCCCGGCGATCAGGCATTCACGACCAAAGCGGAAAGTAAGTGCGCTGCCTGGAAGTAATTGGATATAAACGGGCGCTAGATGCTTCTTTCCCCCTGCCTGTTCGCAGGCGGTATCGTTCTCCGATATTTGTTCAGGATCACGCTCCCTCTCCCGCAAGCGGGAGAGGGTTGGGGTGAGGGCACAGGCAAACGGCGACGCTGAAACGAAGCTGCTTTTTATCAGCGCAACATTTGGCAAAACGTCTGATATCGGAAGTCGAGAACGTCGCAGCAATAATGGTGATCATGTTGTAAGTCGCGTATACATCTGCGTCAGGACGACTTGCTCAGATCAGGTCTTTGATTCAGCTATCTATCCCGGTTGCCCGAGGTATTTTTCTTTAGAGTGCCATGGAAATATTTGGTATCCCGCTTCAAGCGATGCTCAGCCAGTTACTGCTGGGATTGGTTAATGGCTCTTTTTATGCCATGTTGTCACTCGGACTGGCGGTCATTTTCGGCCTGCTGAATGTGATCAACTTTGCGCATGGTGCGCTGTACATGATGGGCGCTTTCCTGGCATGGATGGGCATGAATTACTTCGGTATCAATTACTGGGTCATGCTGGTCGCGGCGCCGCTGCTGGTCGGAATCTTCGGCATCGTCATCGAAAAAACCATGTTGCGCTGGTTGTATAAACTCGATCATCTGTATGGTCTGTTGCTGACCTTTGGTCTGACCTTATTGCTGGAAGGTGTGTTCCGTTCTTTCTACGGCGTCTCGGGTCAACCCTACTCGGTACCGGATGCCTTGACGGGCGCGACCAACCTGGGTTTTATGATCCTGCCTAACTATCGTGCCTGGGTGGTGGCCGCATCGCTGATAGTCTGTTTCGCGACCTGGTTCGTGATCGAAAAAACCAAGCTCGGCGCGTATCTGCGGGCCGGTACCGAGAACCCCAAATTGGTCGAAGCCTTCGGCGTCAATGTGCCGCTGATGGTGACCCTGACTTATGGCTTTGGCGTGGCGTTAGCGGCCTTTGCAGGGGTGCTGGCGGCACCGGTGATACAAGTGTCGCCCCTGATGGGATCGAACCTGATTATCACGGTATTTGCGGTGGTGGTGATCGGCGGCATGGGCTCGATCCTGGGTTCCATCCTGACCGGTCTGGGTCTGGGGATTATCGAAGGCCTGACCCGCGTGTTTTATCCTGAACTGTCGGCCACGGTGGTGTTCATCGTGATGGCGATCGTCTTGATGATCCGGCCTGCCGGTCTGTTCGGCAAAGAAAAATAATCGGAGCTCCTATGAATAAAAAAATTGGCTACGGCATCGCGTTGGCCGTTCTGCTGGCAGCGCCGTTATTGATCTACCCGGTGTTCCTGATGAAGCTGCTGTGCTTCGCCCTGTTTGCCTGCGCGTTTAACTTGCTGATTGGTTTTACCGGTTTGCTGTCGTTTGGTCATGCGGCTTTTTTCGGCGGTGCCGGTTATGTCGCCGGCTGGCTCATCCGCGATGCGGGCCTGCCGATGGAGCTGGGTATTTTGTCAGGCGTAGCGGCGGCGGCCTTGATCGGCCTGGTGATGGGCCTGCTGGCGATCCGCCGGCAGGGGATTTACTTCACCATGATCACGCTGGCGTTGGCGCAGATGCTGTATTTCGTGTTCCTGCAAGCGAAGTTCACGGGGGGCGAAGACGGCTTGCAAGGGGTGCCGCGCGGTAAGCTGCTCGGCAGCCTGGATCTGAGTTCCGACCTGACTTTGTATTATGTGGTGCTGGCGATTGCGATTGCCGGTTTCGCACTGGTGGTGCGCACGATTCATTCGCCGTTCGGCCAGGTCTTGAAAGCGGTCAAAGAAAACGAACCGCGCGCGATCTCGCTCGGTTACGACGTCGATAAATACAAATTGCTGGCCTTCGTGCTGTCGGCCGCACTGGCAGGCCTGGCCGGCGCGACCAAGACCTTGGTGCTCGGTTTTGAGACGCTGACCGACGTGCACTGGACGATGTCCGGCCTGGTCGTCCTGATGACACTGGTGGGCGGTTTAGGCACCCTGGCGGGCCCTATCGTTGGCGCTATCATCATCATCGCTCTAGAAAACAAGCTCGGCGACCTCGGCAATCTGCTGGCGGATCTGACTTCGGTTGACTGGTTCCGTACTCTGGGCGATTCCGTGACCATCGTGACCGGCCTGATTTTTATCGTCTGCGTACTGGCGTTTCGTAAGGGGATCGTCGGCGAGCTGGGGGCCTGGCTGGCGCGTTCCGGTAAGGCTAAAACCAGTTAAACTGATTGCGATGCAATGCGTTCAAAAGCCCCGGCACCGTTCGGGGCTTTTTTGTCTGGCGCTGATGTGCTCCACAGTCAACTGGCCAGCGTGGCAGGCGCTAAAAGTTTAAGATTCTGATCCCACCAAAAAAGAAATTTCTCATGCCACATCCCACCCCTTTCACCAGTTTTATTGCTGGCATACGCGATACCTTGCCGATGCTGCTTGGCGCGGCACCGTTCGGCATTATTTTCGGTGCGCTGGTGGCGACCGCGCAGATGCATGCCTGGCAAGGGCAATTGATGTCGCTCAGCGTGTTTGCCGGATCCAGTCAGTTCATTGCCGTTGGTTTGATCGCCAGTCATACCGGCTTGCTGGTGATCTGGCTGGCGACCTTTATCGTCAACTTGCGGCACATGTTGTATGCCGCAACGCTGTTGCCGCATGTGCGTCATCTGCCGCAGCGCTGGCGCTGGTTGTTGGGTTGCTTGCTGACGGATGAAACTTTTGCGGTGGTGGATCGTTATTACCGCGAACATCCGGATACGCAATTGGGTCATTGGTATTTTCTGGGTTCGGGCCTGGCGATGTACGGCAATTGGCAATGCTGGACCTTGGTCGGTTTGCTGTTCGGTGCGATTTTTCCGCAATTGCAAACGCTGGGCCTGGACTTTGCGATGGTGGCGACGTTTATTGCGATCATTGTTCCGCAACTGGTACTGCTACCGCATCTCATAGCGGCGCTTGCTGCGGGTACGGTTGCCTACCTGCTGCAAGATTTGCCGTATAAACTGGGTTTGCTGGTCGCGATTGCCATTGGCGTTGTCATCGGTTTGTTGTCAGCCCATCTGTACGCTAGCAAAATCAGCGATAAAAATACCGGCACGGAGAAGCTATGAATATCACCTTGACCATCATCGGTATGGCGGTGATTACCTGCCTCATCAAAGCGATCATTTTTGTGATGGGAGACAGGCTGGTGTTTCCCCCCATACTGAAAAAAGCCCTGAGTTTTGTCCCGGTCACGGTACTCACGGCGATTATCGTACCGATGGTGCTGTCGCCGCACGGGCAGGGCCTGGAGATGCATTGGCGTAATCCACAACTGATCGGCGCGCTTGCTGCCGTAGCGGTGTGCGTGGCGACCCGTCGCCAGCTACCGACGATTTTCATCGGCTTACTGGTATTTTTTAGCTGGCAGTTGTGGTTGACGTAATGTGACTATCAATCAGCGCCTGTCGCAATTACAGCGCTGACATCGGGAAAAGTGCCGATCCCGGAGGAACAGAGTGCAAAGAAAGCCTACTTTTACTGAGCTTACTTAGCGTCTCCGCACTTATTTCCGGATAAATCCTGCCAGCTATAACTCGTTTGAATATCTATAAAGCCGCCGCGTAAATCGCTCTGGCATCGTCCCGCGTTACTTCTCTCGGGTTATTCCCCAGCAGCCGGGTCTGCAGCATGGCGTCGCTTGCCAATTGGTCTAAATCCTTTTCAGCGATGCCGACTTGCCTGAGTTGGGTTTCGATACCAACCCGCTGCGCCAGTGCTTCCATCGCGGTGATCAAGGCCGTGCTGCGGGCTTCGGCGCTGCCTTGGGCGCTCGGTGCGATGATGCTGGCCAACTCAGCATATTGCCCGGCGGCGCTGGGTGCGTTGAAGCGCAAGACATGCGGCAAGACCAATGAGTTGGATAAACCATGCGGTACATGGAAGATGCCGCCGATCGGGTAAGCCAGCGCATGCACGGCGGCGCAAGGCGCATTCGCAAAGCATTGCCCGGCCAGCATGGCTCCGAGCAACATGGCTTGTCGTGCGGCAAGATTGGCGCCGTTGCTGCAGGCTTCATCGATATTGCCCCAAAGCAAAGTCAAGGCCTGGCGCGCCAGCATATCGGATAGGGGATTCTTCTTGTGTTTGGTGGTATAGGCTTCAATCGCATGCACCATCGCATCGATGCCGGTCGCGGCAGTGACTTTGGCAGGCAGGCCGATGGTGAGTTCGGCATCCAGAATCGCGATGTCGGCATACAGTTGTGGCGCGACCACGCCCATCTTTGTGGTGGCGCCGGTGGTCACGATGGATATCGGCGTGACTTCAGAGCCGGTGCCGGCCGTGGTCGGGATCTGGATCAATGGCAGGCGCTGACCTTTGACATTGCCGATGCCGTACATGCTGCTGAGCGCCTGAGTGCTGCCCGTGAGTACGGCAATCAGCTTGGCCACATCCATAGAGCTGCCGCCGCCAAAGCCGATCACCAATTCAACCTGCAGTTTTTCGGCATTGCCGACGGCTTGATGCACGACCGCTTCCGGCGGATCCGCGATGACCTCGGAGAATACGCTGACATGCAGACCGCACCGTTCAAGATTGGCAATCGCCGGGGCAATCAGACCGGTCTTTAAAAAGCCGCCATCTGTGACTATCAATACCCGCTTTACCCCGGGATAATGCTGGGTGACGATATCGCCCAATTGCTTGGCGGCGCCAATCTGGCTGATCAGATGGGGGACGGTACGGAAATCAAAATTATTCATGGTCAGGCTTCTCCTCTTGAATCTTATTGTAGCAAGACTTGTTATGCTGTGGCTTTGCCGGAACATGGTTGCGTATGCACTAGTCACCTATTTGCTGCCAGGCGCAACGCTTTGTGTAATTACCAATAAAAATGACAGATATCTTATTGCTTGCTTGTGCAGCTTTTTTCGCCGGATTAGTTGATGCAGTGGTCGGTGGCGGCGGCTTGATACAACTCCCCGCCTTGTTTGTGGCATTGCCGAATGTGGCCCCGGCGACTTTATTGGGAACCAGCAAGCTCGCAGGCATCTGGGGCACCACGGTTGCGGCACGTAATTATGTGAAAATCGTCAGGGTGCGATGGGCCATGGTCTTGCCTGCGGCATTGGTGGCGTTCATCCTGTCGTTTGCCGGCGCATTCACGGTAACCCATCTGCCGCCTACTTACTTACGTAAAGCCTTGCCGTTTATCCTGGTTGCGGTAGCGCTGTATACCTTCAAGAAAAAGGATTTCGGGACTTCCCACACGCCGCTTTTTACTGCCGACAAAGAGCGCTGGATGGCGATGCTGGTGGGTGGCGGCATCGGTTTTTATGACGGATTTTTTGGTCCTGGCACGGGTAGTTTTTTGATGTTTTTGTTTGTGCGCTTGTTTGGCTATGACTTCCTCAGCGCGTCGGCGGTGGCCAAAATAATCAATGTTGCTTGCAATGCTGCGGCTTTGTTGTGGTTTGGTTACAGCGGACATATTATTTGGCAAACAGGTTTAGCCATGGCGGTTTGCGGAGTGTTAGGATCGTTGTCTGGCAGTCGGATGGCCATTCAATATGGCAGCGGATTTGTCAGAAAGATGTTCTTACTGGTCGTGCTGGCGCTGATTTGTAAAACAACTTACGATGGCTTTATTCGATAAGGAATTGTTTCACGTGAAACAATGAGAAAAGGGACGGACGTGGCATATTCAGATGCAGTCATATTTCAGCGTACGGATTTGGGCAAGGCAGAAATTCAAAATAAACAGCATGGCTTGACCCAAAGCGAGCGCCTGGTACTGATTATTGCTGACGGCGTCAGTTCCTATGCAGAGCTGAGAGTTAAATTAAAAAGTCTGGTAAAGGAACGATTTGACCGGACCTTGCGCAGCTTGTCCGAGAAAGGTCTGCTGTATGAGGTGATGTTCCCCTTGGATAATCAGGTGCCTGATATTGTCGAGGCCGAGGCGATGGATCGCTTCCTGCGCCAGGAAGATTCCGATCCCGTGTCGGTCATCTCTTTTCAGCCTGAAGAAGAATTTGGCGATATTGACTTGCCAGCCGAGGGGGTGTTGTCGGTGGATCAGGCAGCGGAGCTGAAGTCCGGTGAGCCTGACCCATCATCCCCCGATCTGGCAGAAAGTGCGCTTGACGGCTTAGGCGAGCCGGTAATTGCCGCTCAGGAAAAAATATCAGCAAGAGACGAAGCTGCGCTTGAGCCTGAACCTGAGCCGGCGACTCGATACACTGAGGTAGACTATTATCTGCCTTTGTCTGCGCCCGAAGGGCCCGTTGTAGCACCAGAAGAAGCTGTCAAATCTATTGCCGGGTCGCCAGGCAAAGTAGCGGAGGAGGCGAAATTGCCGGCGTCGCCGGCAAAAGAAGCGCCGCGAGTCATACAGAAATTCCCCGAACCCAAGCCGCCGGAGCAAATGCAAGAAAAGAAGAGGGTGTCTCTGAGCGATTATCTGGATCACCGTTATTCTTTGCTACTAATGCTGCTTGGCGTATGTCTTGCCTTAATGCCGACTTTGGTGAGACTACTGAAATAAAATGGATTGATGCAATCGCCGGAATTAAATTACATGTTTCACGTGGAACATTCAATGCCCGATTTGATTGAAATTGTTGATCGGCGAAGAATTTAAGCAAAAAACCTCTATAATCGTGCCTCCCTGAGAAATCCAAAAAAGCAGATATTTCCTATGTATTATCCAAAAGAATTCGATGTCATTGTGGTTGGCGGCGGTCATGCTGGGACCGAGGCGGCTTTGGCCTCCGCCCGCATGGGGCAAAAAACCCTATTGTTGACCCATAACATCGAGACCTTGGGTCAAATGTCCTGCAATCCATCGATCGGCGGCATAGGAAAAGGGCATCTGGTAAAAGAAGTGGATGCCATGGGCGGTGCGATGGCAATTGCCACGGACGAGGCCGGTATCCAGTTTCGTATTTTGAATTCATCCAAAGGTCCGGCGGTGCGCGCCACCCGCGCACAGGCCGACCGGATTTTGTATAAGCAGGCGATACGCAGTCGCCTGGAGAATCAGCCCAATCTCTGGCTATTCCAGCAGGCGGTGGATGACTTGCTGGTGGAAGGTGACCGGGTGGTCGGGGCTGTGACGCAGGTGGGGATTCGCTTCCGTAGCCGCTCGGTGGTGCTGACTGCGGGGACTTTCCTGGATGGAAAAATTCACGTTGGCTTGAATAACTATGCGGCTGGCCGTGCTGGCGACCCGCCGGCTGTCTCATTATCCACAAGATTAAAAGAATTAGCCTTGCCGCAAGGCCGTTTGAAGACCGGTACGCCACCCCGTATTGATGGGCGTAGCATCGATTTTTCAGTGATGCAGGAACAGCCGGGCGATCTGGATCCGATTCCTGTGTTCTCGGTCATGGGCAATGTGGCGATGCATCCGCGTCAGTTGCCATGCTGGATTACGCATACCAATGAACGTACCCACGACATTATTCGCGGCGGTCTCGATCGTAGTCCTATGTACACCGGGGTGATTGAGGGTGTGGGACCACGTTATTGTCCTTCGATCGAAGACAAGATTCATCGCTTCGCCAGCAAAGAATCGCACCAGATATTCCTGGAGCCGGAAGGCCTGACGACCAACGAATTTTATCCCAACGGAATTTCAACCAGCTTGCCATTCGATGTCCAGCTGGATCTGGTGCGGTCTATGCGCGGCATGGAAAACGCTTATATTTTGCGCCCGGGTTATGCCATTGAATACGACTATTTTGATCCGCGCGGTTTAAAGACCTCATTAGAGACGCGGCAAATTCAGGGCTTGTTTTTCGCCGGGCAAATCAACGGCACTACCGGTTACGAAGAAGCCGCAGCGCAGGGCATGCTGGCCGGACTGAATGCCGCCTTGATGACGCAAGGCCGTGATGCATGGGTGCCGCGTCGCGATGAAGCTTATCTCGGTGTATTGGTTGATGACTTGATTACCAAAGGCGTGCAAGAGCCGTATCGTATGTTCACCAGCCGTGCCGAATTCCGTCTGAGTTTGCGTGAGGACAATGCCGATATGCGCTTGACTGAAATCGGTCGCCAGCTTGGTTGTGTCAGCGATGCGCAGTGGCAGATGTTCGAGAAAAAACGCGAGGCTGTTTCACGTGAAATGGAAAGACTACGTTCGACCTGGGTCAATCCACGCATCCTGGCCGATGCCGAGGCGGAGCGGATTGTCGGTAAAGCGCTGGAGCGTGAATACTCCTTGGCTGACTTGTTGCGTCGTCCGCACGTGACTTACGAAAATCTCATGAGTATGCAAGGCAGTGAAGGGCAGGCTTTGGCTGGTCCGGGCGTGACGGATGAGGCGGTCAAAGAACAGGTCGAAATCCAGGTCAAATATTCCGGCTATATCGACAGGCAGGCAAAAGAAGTCGAGCGTCATGCGCATTTCGAAAATTTAAAGATGCCGGCCGGGTTTGATTATCTTGAAGTCAGCGGCCTCTCTATCGAGGTCAAGCAAAAACTCAATCAGCACCAGCCGGAAACCTTGGGCCAGTGTGGCCGTATTTCCGGTGTGACGCCGGCTGCAATTTCACTGCTCTTGGTACATTTGAAAAAACGCGGCTTTAAAGGATTCGCGTCTGCCCCAGAACTGACGGTTGCAGGCGAGGACGTATGAGCGGATTTGATGCAGTTGCATTGAGAGCTTTATTAGCAGAAGGTGTTCAGGCATTACCCCTCACACTACGTGATGCACAGCTTGACCAGATGATTGCTTATCTGGCATTGTTGTCCAAGTGGAATAGTGTTTATAATCTGACATCTATTCGTGATCCCAGGGAAATGGTCAGGCAGCATGTGCTGGATTCTTTGTCCGCTGCCCCGGCTTTTAAAAATGCCCGTAACGTCCTCGACGTTGGTGCCGGCGGCGGTTTGCCGGGTATGATCCTGGCCATAGCGTATCCGGATATCCGTATCTCCATGATCGATACGGTCAGCAAAAAGACCGCTTTTCTGAATCAGGCCAAAACCGAATTGGGCCTGAGAAATGTCACAGTCTATACCAATCACGTTGAATCCTTGCAAGTCGTCGACAAGTTCGACGTGATTACCTCGCGTGCTTTTTCAGAATTACATAATTTTATTAACTGGTCTGAGCATCTGCTGGCGGATGGCGGTATCTACATCGCCATGAAAGGCGTCTCGCCCGATCAAGAGATTGAACGGCTGCCGCAAGGCTGGCAGGTACAAGCATTGCAGCCTTTATCCGTTCCTGGCATGGCGGCGGAGCGGCACCTGGTTTTTATTCAAAGAACGCATGTCTGAGTTTTGATTTTTTCTCCCGGAAGCTTACTTAAAGTAACTATGGCCAAAATTTTTTGTGTCGCAAATCAAAAAGGCGGTGTGGGTAAAACCACCACGACCGTGAATCTTGCTGCAGGACTCGCCAAACTCGATCAGCGCGTCTTGCTGGTGGACCTGGATCCGCAGGGCAATGCCACCATGGGTGCCGGGATCAATAAGGCGAAACTGACCGCATCGATTTACGAAGTGCTGCTGGGCATGTCGGACGTCGCCAGCGCACGCCAGCGCTCGGAAGCCGGTCAATTCGATGTACTGCCCGCGAACCGTGAGTTAGCCGGTGCGGAAGTTGAAATGGTCGAGCTGGAAAATAGAGACAAGCGCCTGCGCGATGCATTGGCAAAAGTAAGCACTGACTACGATTTCATTTTGATCGATTGTCCACCGGCTTTATCGATGCTGACTTTGAATGGATTGTGCGCTGCGCATGGCGTGATTATTCCTATGCAGTGCGAATACTACGCATTGGAGGGACTGTCCGATCTGGCGAACACGATCAAAAAGGTCTCGGTGAATTTGAATCCCGACCTGAAAATCGTCGGTCTGTTGCGCGTGATGTTTGATCCGCGCATGACCTTGTCGCAGCAGGTTTCTGATCAGCTCGAGCAACATTTTGGCGACAAGGTATTCAAGACCGTGATCCCGCGCAATGTCAGGCTGGCCGAGGCGCCGTCGTATGGCATCCCGGGTGTCGTATTTGACCCATCCTCGAAAGGCGCTCAAGCCTATATCGCCTTTGGCGCAGAGATGGTCGAAAGAATTAAATTGTTAGAAACCAAGTCGGATACAAAGTAATGGCAACGAAAAAGCAAAAAGGTTTGGGACGCGGGCTGGACGCTCTGTTCGATGGCGCGGGCGATTTTAGCGAGGCGGCTCCCACGATAGCCGGAGCGCCCAGCAGTCTGCCTGTCAATCAGATGCAGGCCGGCAAGTACCAGCCGAGAACGCGCATGGACGAGGGCGCCCTGGCCGAGCTGGCCAGTTCGATCAAGGCGCAAGGCTTGATGCAGCCGATTCTGGTACGGCCAATCGGCCAGACTAACGGCATTACCCGCTATGAAATCATTGCCGGTGAGCGCCGTTACCGGGCCTCGCAAATGGCGGGCCTGGAGCAGGTGCCGGTGCTGGTCAAAGATGTGGATGACCAGACCGCTGCCGCAATGGCCTTGATTGAGAACATTCAACGCGAAGACCTGAATCCGCTGGAAGAGGCACAGGGCATACACCGCCTGATTACCGATTTCAGTTTTACCCATGAGCAGGCTGCCAATGCAGTAGGGCGCTCGCGCAGCGCCGTCTCTAATTTGCTGCGCCTGTTGAATTTGGCCAAGCCGGTACAAACGATGTTGATGGCCGGCGACATCGATATGGGACATGCGCGGGCCTTGCTGGCAACGGATGCGGCCACACAGATACAACTCGCGAATCAGGTGGTTGCCAAGCGTATGTCGGTGAGAGAGGCCGAAAAACTGGTCACCCGCAGCACGGCGGAGCTGAGCGCACCGGCTAAAACACGCGACAAGGCAGAGAAGTCGCGCGATATCACGCGTCTGGAAGAAGAGTTGTCAGACTTGCTTGCTACCCAGGTGACCCTGAAAATGGGCAGCAAAGGCCGGGGGCAAATGAGCATCGATTTTGCGGATCTGGATAGTCTGGACGGTATTATTTTAAAAATTCGCGGTCAATAAGGTTTTTAACGATGAATATTCTGTTGCTTCCGGGCTTGAACAATTCAGGTCCGTCTCATTGGCAAAGTCTATGGGAGAAAAAATATCCGCAGGCTTTACGAGTCCAGCAGCAAGACTGGGATCAGCCGGAGCGGCATGCCTGGCTGGCCGCTTTGAGCGAGGCGGTGAATCAGGTCGATGGCTCGGCGGTGCTGGTGGCCCATAGCCTGGGCTGCGCTCTGGCTGCCTGGTGGCTCAGTCTGGGAATGCCGGGCGTTGAACACAAAGACAAAATTAAGGCGGCGCTGTTAGTTGCACCGCCGGATGTGGAGCGTGCGGAATTTCCGGCAAAAAGCTTTGCGCCAATGCCAAAAACGCGTTTAGGCATCAATACCTTAGTGGTCGCATCCGACAACGATCCCTGGTGCGATCTGGCAGTTAGCAGGGAATGGGCATCGTCATGGGGTGCTGAATTTCACTGTATTGGTGCAAAAGGACATATCAACGGCGACTCCGGTCTGGGCGGCTGGGAGCAAGGCCAGCATTGGCTTGCCGGGTTGCTTGGCAAGCCCTGAAAAGCCGGCATGTCTCATTTTGATGCGTCGCATCAAACGTTTGACGATGAGACGCACTACCACGTATAATTCCGTGGTTTTGGTTGGCGCGCATTTGCGTCAGCCGGAACAGATGATGGTTTTTTAATTATGACCAAGTAACCATCGGCAAAATAAAGAGGAAATAGCATGGCGCGTATCGTCTTGCTGCAACTACTGGCAACGATTGTGGTTGCTGTGTTGGCAGCGTTAATCGCTGGCACTTCCTCCGGAATATCCGCATTATTAGGCGGCTTGTGTTGCGCAGTTCCCAATGCTTTGTTTGCTGCACGGCTTTATGCCAGTGCCAAAAAGCCCGGAGGCGCGAATCCGATGACATTCTTCATCGGTGAATTTGTCAAAATTGCGTCGACAGTTGCGCTTATGGCGGCAACTGTTTACTTGTACCACGATGTGAACTGGCTGGCGTTCGTCGCTGCCTTCATCCTGGTCTTGAAAAGTTATTTCATCTTACTCTTTAGGCATTGATCATGAGCGCAACTGAGAACGCCCCAACCGCGTCAGAATATATATCCCATCATTTGGGACATTTATCCAATTCGCATATTCCTCAAGAATCTTTGTGGGACATGTCCTACATCAATATCGACACTGTGATCTGGTCCGTGGTTTGCGGCTTGATCGGCACGCTGATCATGTACATGGCAGCGCGCAAAGCCACATCCGGCGTACCTGGCCGCTTCCAGTGCGCGGTTGAAATGTTATTCGAAATGGTCGATAACAACGCAAAAAGCATCGTTCACGGCAACACCAGTTTCATCGCGCCTATGGCCCTGTCGGTATTTGTCTGGGTAGTGTTGATGAACTCACTGGACTTCTTGCCTGTGGATTTGTTCTCTCAATGGCTGTTCCCAGCGCTTGGCATCAGTGCGGAAACACATCACCGCGTTGTTCCAACCGCCGATCTGAACGGTACCTTGGGGATCTCGATCGGCGTATTTGCTTTGATGATGTTTTACAGCTTCAAGATTAAAGGTGCCGGCGGTTTCATCAAAGAATTGTTCAGCGCACCGTTCGGTCCCATGCTCTTCCCTTTTAACCTGGCACTGAACCTGGTTGAATACGCGGCGAAGACTTTCTCGCTCGGCATGCGGCTGTTCGGCAATATGTTCGCGGGTGAATTGTTGTTTTTGTTGATTGCAGCTTTACTTGGCGCTTCGGATTCTATCGCTGGTGGTATTGGTCATCTGGTTCTTGGTACTGCCTGGTCGGTCTTCCATATCTTGATCGTACCTTTGCAAGCCTTTATTTTCATGATGCTGACTTTGGTGTACATGGGTCAGGCTCACGAAGCGCATTAATTACAGTTTCAGGTTTCTATCGTTTTTGGTTTTGTTATTTGGTTTGGTATTTTAATTTTTAACTTTTAAGGAGTTTTCTCATGACTAACGTCGCTTTCGTTGCTTTGGCTTGTGGCTTGATTATCGGTTTGGGCGCTTTGGGTGCATGTATCGGTATCGCTATGATGGGTGGTAAATATCTGGAAGCATCTGCCCGTCAACCAGAATTGATGGAAAAACTGCAAGGTAAAATGTTGTTGTTGGCTGGTCTGATCGACGCTGCGTTCATTATCGGTGTTGGTATTGCTATGTTCTTCGCGACTGCAAATCCGTTCAAAGGCTAATTGATTTTCCTTTTCCTACCGCAGACTTTGTCTGCGGAACGATCGATCTGATAAGGAAACAACTATGAATCTTAATCTATCAATGTGGTACCAGGCCGGGGTGTTTTTCATCCTTGCTCTGGTGACTGCAAAATTCATCTGGCCGCCAGTGATCGGCGCCATCGATGAGCGCATGAAAAAAATCGCGGACGGATTAGCAGCAGCCGATCGCGGTCGTGCCGAGATGCAAGCAGCCGAAAAACGTGTGCAAGCCGAATTGGCCGGTGCCCGTGATGAAGGTCAAAAGCGTATCGTTGACGCAGAAAAACGCGCTCAACTGATCATCGACGAAGCTAAAAATACAGCCTCCGCAGAAGCCGCACGCATCCTTGCTGCAGCCAAAGCAGAAGCCGATAATCAAGTGACTAAAGCACGTGAAGAGTTGCGCGACCAGGTTGCCACATTGGCAGTCAAAGGCGCAGAGCAAATTCTGAAGCGTGAAGTCAATGCATCAGCTCACGCTGATCTGTTGACTCAACTGAAAATCGAGCTGTAATCATGGCCGAACTCGCAACGATCGCTCGTCCTTACGCAGAAGCATTGTTCCGTGTTGCCCAGTCCGGCAACCTGTCCGCCTGGTCGGAACTGGTTGCCGAGATGGCGCAAGCTGCAGCACATCCCGATGTAGTGGCTCTTGCTCACAACCCAAAAGTCTCCGCTAGTCAAACAGCTGAGGCTTTCTTGTCCGTGTTGAAATCCCCGGTGAACGACGAGGCGAAAAATTTCGTCGGTGCGCTCACTGAATACGATCGTTTAACCTTGTTGCCTGAAATCGCTGCACAATTTCAAGCGCTGAAAAATGCGCAAGAAGGCGCAGCAGATGCGCAAATTATCAGCGCATTTGAATTATCGGCAGCCCAGGTAAGCGATCTGGCGACCACGCTGGAAAAGAAATTCGGCCGCAAATTGCACCCGACCGTGACAGTGGATAACTCCCTGATCGGTGGCGTGCGTATCGTGGTCGGTGATCAAGTGCTGGATACCTCGGTTCGTGCCAAGCTGCAACAGATGCAAGTCGCATTAACAGCGTAAAGCGCTGCGTGACATTCACCGCGTAAATTGCGGCGTAAGTACTGAAACAATTTTAGGAGTTAGTATGCAACTCAACCCATCAGAAATCAGCGAGCTGATCAAGAGCCGGATTCAAGGCCTTGGCACCAACGCTGAAATTCGTAATCAAGGTACGGTTATTTCCGTTACCGACGGTATCTGCCGCATCCACGGTCTGTCTGACGCGATGCAAGGCGAGATGCTGGAATTCCCAGGCAATACATTCGGTCTGGCATTGAACCTGGAACGTGATTCCGTCGGCGCCGTTATTCTCGGTGACTACGAGCATATTTCCGAAGGCGATACCGTCAAATGTACCGGTCGTATTCTGGAAGTGCCTATCGGTCCGGAACTGCGCGGTCGCGTAGTCAACGCACTGGGTCAGCCTATCGACGGCAAAGGTCCGATCAACGCAAAAATGACAGCACCGATCGAAAAGATCGCGCCTGGCGTTATTGCCCGTCAATCGGTTTCCGAGCCTATGCAAACGGGTATCAAATCGATTGATGCGATGGTGCCGGTCGGTCGTGGTCAGCGCGAATTGATCATTGGCGATCGCCAGACTGGTAAGACAGCGGTAGCGATTGATGCCGTGATCAACCAAAAAGGTCAGAACGTTACTTGTATCTATGTAGCGATTGGTCAAAAAGCGTCTTCCGTGAAAAACGTGGTGCGTGCTCTCGAAGCGCACGGCGCGATGGAATACACCATCGTGGTGGCTGCGACAGCAGCGGAATCGGCCGCGATGCAATTCGTCTCCGCTTACTCCGGTTGCGCGATGGGCGAATATTTCCGTGACCGCGGCGAAGATGCACTGATCATTTATGATGATCTGTCCAAGCAAGCGGTGGCTTACCGTCAAGTGTCCCTGCTGCTGCGCCGCCCGCCAGGCCGTGAAGCATATCCAGGTGACGTGTTCTACCTGCACTCACGTCTGTTGGAACGCGCCGCTCGCGTGAACCCTGACTACGTGGAAGCCTTTACTAAAGGTGAAGTCAAAGGTAAAACAGGTTCATTGACGGCATTGCCTATCATTGAAACCCAAGCGGGTGACGTTTCCGCTTTCGTTCCAACCAACGTAATTTCGATTACCGATGGTCAGATCTTCCTGGAAACTTCCTTGTTCAACGCCGGTATCCGTCCTGCGATCAACGCCGGTATTTCGGTATCGCGCGTTGGTGGTGCCGCTCAGACTAAGGTCATCAAAAACCTGTCCGGTGGTATCCGTACCGACTTGGCGCAGTACCGTGAATTGGCGGCGTTTGCGCAGTTCGCTTCCGATCTGGACGAGTCCACACGTAAGCAGCTGGATCGCGGTGCACGCGTGACGGAATTGCTGAAACAAGCGCAATACGCTCCTTTGTCGATTTCCCTGATGGCCGCTTCGCTGTTCGCAGTGAATAAAGGTTACCTGGATAACGTCGAAGTGAAGAAAGTATTGGCTTTCGAAGCTGGCCTGCATAACTACCTGAAAACTAGCCACGCAGCATTGCTCGCCAAGATTGAAGAAACCAAGCAACTCGACAAAGATGGCGAAGCCGTTTTAGCCGCTGCTGTTGCTGATTTCAAAAAATCCGGCGCGTACTGATCTTAACTGGAGCTAAAGATGGCCTCAGGCAAAGAGATACGCGGCAAGATCAAAAGTGTAGAAAACACGAAGAAGATCACTAAGGCGATGGAAATGGTCGCCGCATCCAAAATGCGTAAAGCGCAAGACCGGATGCGTGCAGCCCGTCCATACAGTGAGAAGATTCGTAATATCACTTCGAACTTGTCGCAGGCGAATCCTGAGTACACGCATCCTTTCATGGTCGTGCAAGATCAGTCCAAAAAAGTCGGACTGATCGTTGTGACGACCGATAAAGGTTTATGCGGTGGCCTGAATACGAACGTATTGCGTTTGGTCACCAGCAAGTTGCGTGAACTCGAAGCGAAGGGTTCAAAAATTGAAGCGGTCGCAATTGGTAATAAAGGTCTCGGCTTCCTGAACCGGATCGGTGCAAAGGTCGTGTCGCACGCAGTGCAACTCGGCGATACACCGCATCTGGATAAACTGATAGGCCCGGTAAAGTTGTTGCTGGATGCCTATCAGGACGGTAAGTTGGATGCAGTCTACCTGTCTTACACCAAGTTCATTAACACCATGAAGCAAGAGCCGGTACTGGAGCAGTTATTGCCCCTGACGGCCGACAAACTGGCGGCAGATAAACATACCCATACCTGGGATTATATCTACGAACCGGATGCCAACACGGTGATTGATGAGTTGCTGGTGCGTTATGTAGAAGCGCTGATTTTTCAAGCAGTGGCAGAAAACATGGCGTCTGAACAATCGGCTCGTATGGTAGCGATGAAATCAGCCAGTGATAATGCAGGTAATGTGATTGGTGAACTGAAACTGGTTTACAACAAAACCCGTCAAGCTGCGATTACCAAAGAGCTTTCCGAGATCGTCGCCGGCGCGGCAGCGGTCTAAACGAATTTTAATATTATTGAAGGAACGAACATGGCTAATGGCAAAATCGTTCAGTGTATCGGCGCTGTTGTGGACGTTGAATTTCCACGTGACGCGATGCCTAAGATTTACGATGCCTTGAAAATGGAAGGCTCCGAACTGACTCTGGAAGTTCAGCAGCAATTGGGTGACGGCATTGTCCGTACGATTGCGCTGGGTACTTCCGACGGTCTGCGTCGCGGCATGATGATTTCGAATACGGGCAAACCTATCATGGTACCAACCGGCAAAGCAACGCTGGGTCGTATTATGGACGTATTGGGTAATCCAATTGATGAATGTGGTCCGGTCAGCCGTGAAACTACTGCATCGATCCACCGTAAAGCACCTGCTTACGACGAACTGTCCCCTTCGCAAGAATTGCTGGAAACCGGTATCAAGGTGATTGATCTGGTTTGCCCGTTTGCCAAAGGCGGTAAAGTTGGTCTGTTCGGCGGTGCGGGTGTGGGCAAGACCGTCAACATGATGGAACTGATCAATAACATCGCTAAAGCGCATAGCGGCTTGTCGGTGTTTGCCGGCGTTGGTGAGCGTACTCGTGAGGGTAATGACTTCTACCACGAAATGGCGGACGCAAAAGTAGTTGATCTGGAAAACCCGGAAAACTCCAAAGTGGCGATGGTGTACGGTCAGATGAATGAACCGCCAGGTAACCGTCTGCGCGTTGCGCTGACTGGTTTGACGATTGCTGAAGGTTTCCGTGACGAAGGTAAAGACGTGTTGTTCTTCGTCGATAACATCTATCGTTACACACTGGCCGGTACCGAAGTTTCCGCTTTGCTGGGCCGTATGCCTTCCGCCGTGGGTTACCAGCCGACTCTGGCTGAAGAAATGGGCCGTCTGCAAGAACGTATTACCTCGACCAAAACTGGTTCCATTACGTCCATCCAGGCCGTGTATGTGCCAGCGGATGACTTGACCGATCCATCTCCTGCAACCACGTTTGCTCACTTGGATTCCACCGTTGTTCTGTCGCGTGACATCGCTTCCCTGGGTATTTACCCTGCGGTTGATCCACTGGATTCGACATCGCGTCAGCTGGACCCGCAAGTGGTGGGTCAAGAGCACTATGAAACAGCGCGCGCTGTGCAGGGTACTCTGCAACGCTACAAAGAATTGCGCGACATTATTGCGATTCTGGGTATGGACGAGTTGGCGCCGGAAGATAAGTTGCTGGTGGCACGTGCACGTAAGATGCAACGTTTCCTGTCTCAACCTTTCCACGTTGCTGAAGTATTTACCGGTTCTCCAGGTAAATACGTGTCACTGAAAGACACGATCAAGGGCTTCAAAATGATCGCTTCCGGTGAACTCGATCACCTGCCGGAACAAGCGTTCTACATGGTAGGCACTATCGACGAAGCCATCGAAAAAGCGAAGAAAATGGCTGCGTAATATAAGCCTTAGGGTGTAGCAGGCTGGGAGTTACATAAGCACGAGTTACACCCTTCGTTTTTTGATCGAATGAAAAGGTCCGATATGGCACACACTATTCACGTTGACGTGGTTTCCGCAGAAGAGTTGATCTTCTCCGGTGAGGCCGAGTTCGTCGCGTTGCCGGGTGAGGCGGGTGAATTGGGTATCTATCCAAAGCACACGCCATTGATCACCCGCATCAAGCCAGGTGCGGTGCGCATCAAGATTACAGGCCAGGCAGAAGATGAGTTCGTCTTCGTCGCCGGCGGCTTGCTTGAGGTGCAACCGGATGCGGTTACCGTTTTGGCCGATACGGCGATTCGCGGTAAAGATCTGGACGAAGCAAAAGCGAACGAAGCGAAAAAACTGGCAGAAGAAGCCCTGGTCAATAAAGAATCCAAGATTGACTATGCGCAGGCACAGGCAGAACTGGCAGTCGCAATAGCGCAGTTGGCCGCAATTCAAAAATTGCGTTCCAAGCGTTAAGGCAACATGATTGATGCATGACACCGTCGTCGTAATCAATCAGCACGCAGTACAATGGAAAGGCAGCTCAGGCTGCCTTTTTGTTTTTCATCTTTTCATCGCACCGATACCGTCAATTTTGTACTGCCTAAAATATGTCAGAGCAAATCCGCGCCAAAGAACTTTTACACAGCAGCAAAGTGATCGCGGTCGTCGGTATCTCGGCGAATCCGTCCCGCCCCAGTCATGAAGTGGCGGCTTATTTGCAAAGACATGCCTACATTTTATTGTTGGTCAATCCGCTTGAGGCAGGTCACACTATCTTAGGTTTGCCATGTTATGCCAGCCTGACAGAGGCCGCGGAAAAAACCGGCAAGCGGATTGATATCGTCGATTGTTTCCGCCGCTCGGAAGCCATTCCTGAGGTCGTTGCGGAAGCCATTGCGCTGCATGCCGGAGCCGTCTGGATGCAGCAGGGTGTGATCAACCATGACGCCGCCAAAATTGCGCGTGATGCCGGTCTTGCGGTCATCATGAATCGTTGCATTAAAATCGATCACCTACAGTTATCGTAAATCGGCAGGTCAAACCCCTGGAGTCTCTATGAGTATTAGCCAGCTATTTCGCAGCAAAGAAAAATTAGTCCTGCAAGACGAAAACGCCTCGCTCAAACTGATTCCTGCAAGCAAAGACTCGAAGGCCGACAGCAAAGCCGCCGATAAGCTCAGCACGCTACGGATTGCAGAAGAGCTCGCTGTAATGCAAGAGATACTCTACGCCGAGAAAAAGCATAAGCTGCTGATCGTTTTACAAGGCATGGATACTTCGGGCAAAGACGGCACAGCGCGCGGCGTGTTCGGCGCCATCAATCCGCTGGGCGCGCGCGCCGTCGCCTTCAAAGCGCCGACCGCGATTGAAAAGGAACACGACTATTTATGGCGCATTCACCAGCAGCTTCCAGCTAGCGGGGAAATCGTGATTTTCAATCGCAGCCATTACGAAGACGTCCTGATTACCCGGGTGCATGACTGGATCGATGAGGCCGAGTGCAAAAGACGGCTCGGACACATCCGCGATTTCGAAAAGATGCTGGCAGAAACCGGTACCGTGATGCTGAAGTTTTTTCTGCATATTTCAGCCAAAGAGCAAAAGGAAAGACTAGAAGAACGTCTGGCAGATCCTGCCAAAAATTGGAAATTCGATCCGCAGGATCTGGTTGAACGCGAATTCTGGAACAGCTACCAGCGCCAGTACGAAAAAGTCATCATGGCAACCGATGCCGATCATGCGCCTTGGTACGTGATCCCGTCCGACTCCAAAACCCAGCGCAATCTGGCCATCGCAAGCATCGTGCAGGAAAAACTAATCAGCCTGAAATTGAGCTACCCGCCCGGCAACCCGGAGTTAAGCAAAATCAAAGTGAGCTGAACATGTTGTGCGCATATTGGGCTGAATTAGTCGCACTACCCCTGTTGCCGCTATTAAGCTGGCAAGGCAAACGAGTCAGGGCAAACACGCCACGCTTGCCGGAAGCCAGTGGCTTGCCATCCGGTGTTTGTGCGTATTCAGCCACTTATTCAACCACGTCGCCGGTTGCCGATAATCCCGGCGGCAAAACGCTGAGACTGATCGGCCTGGGTGAATCAACGATTGCCGGTGTCGGAGTGGACCGCTACGAACAGTCCATCACCGCACAATTTGCCCTTGCCTTATCGGGTCAATTGCAAGCCGATGTCGCCTGGCAGGCCTTGGGCAAAAACGGTGCAGATATTGCCGAAGCGATCGCAACCTTGTTACCCCTGCTACCTGAGGCCAGCCCGAGAGCCGATATCCTGTTGATCGCATTTGGCGTCAACGACACCACTGCATTCAAATCGAACCGGCGTTATCGCGCCGATTTGACCCAGCTCATCGATGCAGTAGAACAGCATTTTTCGCCCAAACTGATCGTCATTTCGGGTGTACCGCCTTTGCATGCTTTTCCGGCTTTGCCGCAACCTTTGAGGATGGTGCTGGGCATCAAAGCCAGGTCGCTGGACAACGTGGCCCGCCAACTTGCCAGTGCGCGTCCCAGGCTGCTGTATGTCGCTACCGGGTTCGATATTCAGGATGCGGCCCTGATGGCGCATGACGGCTATCATCCGTCCGCCAAAGGCGCCCAAGCCTGGGCTGCGCAATTGACCGGCGCTTGCCTGCAAGCGCAATTAATTACTCTCTGAAATCCTTATCTGAAGAAACTTATACACAATCTGAATAAGTAATTTATTTACATAAACAGAAACTATCACCATAGCTGAAAAGAAATAGTGAATAAAAACATAGAGTTAAAAGCCAATATTCAGTGCTTACTTTATTAGTGGTATTTGCAAGTCGTCGTCAGTAATTCTATCCACAAAGTTATCCACAGTTTTTCCACGGAAATTTTGCTAAAAAATTCTGTGGATTTGTTTAGATTGACTCAGATCAGATGCCTACATCCTGTGCATAGGCGATAATGTCGGCTTATTGCAAAAAAACTGCCAACCGACTACCAGCATTCGACGCTCAGTAGCGGTTTTTCTCAGTTCCGGCCAGCATTCCCGTATCCGTTTTATCGAAAGTATTTATGTCCTCACCTTTTGCCGCACTCAAGAACGACACTTTTCTGAAAGCCCTATTACGCCAGCCGACCGATTACACCCCTTTATGGCTGATGCGCCAGGCCGGTCGCTACCTGCCCGAGTATCGCGCCACGCGCAAAGACGCCGGGTCGTTCATGAGTCTGGCCAAGAACCCGGATTTTGCGACCGAAGTCACTATACAACCGCTCGATCGTTTTGCGCTCGATGCGGCGATTTTGTTCTCCGATATCCTGACCGTGCCTGACGCGATGGGCCTGGGGCTGTATTTTGAAGAAGGCGAGGGACCGAAATTCGAGCGCCCGCTGAAAGACGAAAAAGATGTCCTCGCGCTGAAAGTCCCAGAGCCCGGCAGCCTGCAATACGTGTTCGATGCCGTGACCCAGATCCGCCGCACCCTGGACGGCCGCGTGCCGCTGATCGGCTTTTCTGGCAGCCCGTGGACACTGGCTTGCTACATGGTGGAAGGGCAGGGCTCACGCGAGTTTCATACCGTCAAGAGCATGATGTACAAGCGTCCCGACTTGATGGATCACATACTCAGAACCAATGCGAGCGCCGTTGCCAGCTACCTGAATGCGCAGATCGATGCCGGTGCGCAAGCCGTCATGATTTTCGACAGTTGGGGAGGCGCGCTCGCCGATGGCGCCTATCAGCGTTTCTCGCTCAAGTATATGCAAGACGTCGTTAATCAGCTACAGCGCGAAAAAGACGGTCAGCGCATTCCCGCCATCGTCTTCACCAAAGGCGGCGGCTTATGGCTGGAACAGATCGCCGGCATCGGTGCGGATGCGGTCGGTCTCGACTGGACGGTGAACCTGGGGCAAGCACGGGCCCGCGTCGGTGACAAAGTCGCCTTGCAAGGCAATCTCGATCCGGCAGTCCTGTTCGCCGGCCATGAGCAGATCCGCCAGCAAGTCATCAATACCCTGCAAGCCTACGGCACCCCTGGCGCGGGTCACGGTCACGTGTTTAATCTGGGACATGGCATCTCGCAATTTACCCCGCCGGATGCGGTCAGCGTGCTGGTGGATACGGTGCATGAATTTAGCCGCCAGCAGCGCCAAAATATGGCATAAACCCTATTTAAGACTTGTCTAGGTGATGGTGAATTCGCCATCACAAAATGATAAGTCTTGGCAGCGCTTGATATTTCGTCATGGTGCTGTGCAACACTGACTATCCATGCGCCTGCCAAGCCAGAATGATTGGCAGAATCAATGAAATAGGCGCAACAAAATCCTCATTTACATGCACACTTTCTGTTAGTTATGCACAAATATGAGGAGAATAAAAAAATCGCGAAAATTTATTTTCAAGACTTTATTCAATTTTGCAAGTCATTGATTTTAAAAGAATTTATTTTTGCTTTTAGAATGGGCAGTTTATGGAAACCCGCATAAAACCTAGCGCAAAGCCATGTCAATACACCTTTGTCCACAAAGTTATCCACAGAAACTGTGGATATGTCAAAAAGCACTTATGAAACCGTTAGTTAGCGCATATCCTCACGAGTTACATTAAGTTCGTGGAACATTGCATCCTCCAAATCGTGCTTGACACGCCCCTGGACAGCAGCTTCGATTATCGATGGCCGTTGCGCGAAACCGGGGCGGAGGCGGGCGCCCCCGCCGCACCCGGCCTGCCCCAGATTGGACAGCTCGCCTTGGTGCCATTTGGCCGTCAACAGGTCATGGGACTGATCGTCGGCATCAGCGATCGCACCGAGGTTCCCGCGGACAAGCTCAAAGATGCCCTAGAAGTGCGCAGCCAGCTGACCGCGTTGCCCGAAGCCTGGCTGGAGCTCTGCCGTTTCGCCGCCGACTATTACCAGCGTCCCTTGGGCGAGGTCGCCTTACCGGCATTGCCGAAGAATCTGCGTACTGCCAAAGTCAGCTCGCTGGAACGCAATCTCAAGAAAGTCGCCAAAGACGCCGTAGCGCAAGACAGCAACCCCAATCCCGAACCGGCGCTGAATGCCGGGCAGCAACAAGCGGTTGATGCCATCGCCAGTGCGCAAAAATTTTCGCCGCATTTGCTGTACGGCGTTACCGGCAGCGGCAAGACCGAAGTGTATTTGCAGGCCGCTGCCAAAGTGCTGGCGCAAAGTCCCGATGCGCAGGTTCTGATTCTGGTGCCCGAGATCAACCTCACGCCGCAACTAGAGAAGCATCTGCGTCAGCGCTTCTCCGGTATCCAGATCGCCACCTTGCACAGCGGCATGGCCGAAGGCGAACGGGTGCGCCACTGGTTGTCCGCGCATCTGGGGCAGGCCCGCATCGTCCTCGGGACGCGTCTGGCGATCCTGGCGTCGCTGCCGAATTTAAAAATGATCGTGATCGACGAAGAACACGATCCTTCCTACAAGCAACAAGAAGGCTTGCGTTATTCGGCGCGCGACCTGGCCGTCTGGCGGGCGCGCCAGCTCGATATTCCGGTCGTGCTCGGCTCCGCCACCCCGTCTTTAGAAAGCTGGCTGCACGCCAAAACATTGCGCTATCGCAAGCTCAGCCTGGCTGAGCGGGCAGTCAAAGACGCCGTGTTACCGGTCGTCAAGATCATCAATACCGAGCATGAAAAACCCAGCGAAGGCTTGACCCAGCGATTAGTCACCGCCATCCGCCTACGTTTAGAGAAAGGTGAGCAATCACTACTGTTCCTCAACCGGCGTGGCTATTCGCCCGTGATCGCCTGCGACGCCTGCGGCTGGATCAGCAACTGCACCCGCTGCACCGCCCATCTGGTCATGCACAAACTCGACCGCAAACTGCGCTGCCATCACTGCGGCTTAGAGCAGCGTATCCCAAGATCGTGCCCGACTTGCGGCAATATCGACCTACAACCGCTAGGCCGCGGCACCCAAAGAATCGAAGAAAGCCTGGCCCAGATTTTCCCCGGGGCAAGGGTATTCCGCATCGATGCCGATTCGACGCGGCTTAAAGGCAGTGCCGAAGCCGCCTTCGATACCGTGCATCGCGGCGAAGTCGACATCCTGATCGGCACCCAGATGGTCGCCAAAGGCCACGACTTTAAAAACCTCACGCTGGTCGCCGCGCTCAATCCCGACTCTGCCCTGTTCTCGCAAGACTACCGCGCCAGCGAACGCCTGTTCGCCCAGCTGATGCAAGTCGCCGGCCGCGCCGGCCGGGCCGCCCGCAAAGAAGACGGCAACCTCAGCGAAGTCCTGATCCAGACCCGCTACCCCGACCACCCGCTGTACCACGCCCTGATGGCGCACGACTACGACAGCTTCGCCAACGACCTACTGGAAGAGCGCGAACAGGCCGGCATGCCGCCCTTTATCTACCAGGCCCTGTTGCGTGCCGAAGCCAAACAGCTGCAAATCGCGCTCGACTTCCTGCACCAGGCCGCCGCCCTCGCCACCGATCCCGGCATCACGGTCAACGACCCGATTCCCATGACCATGACCCGCGTCGCCAACGTCGACCGCGCCCAGCTATTGGTCGAATCCACCTCCCGGCCAGCCTTGCAATACTTCGTCAAAAACTGGATCAGCGATCTGCGCGCCCTGAAGTCGCGGGTCAAGTGGTCGGTCGAGATTGATCCCGTTGATATTTAAGGCGATCAAAAACACCTAGCCGGACCCGCCCTATCCATGCGGGTCTTGCGGCATGTGCCTGAAGAAGCGCATGGATAGGGCGGATCCGGCTAGCAATGGCGTGAATAGAAACATGTCACAATCCGTTTACGCCGTCACGGCGACGGATCTGTCTAATCAGGGTGCATAAAATCGCTGTATTACCCATTTTTCAGCAGAGGATATATTGAACACAGCGGCGAACGCAGTCACCGTCATCCAGGTCAAAGTCAAGCCGAACGCCCGCGTCAGCACCCTGGAAGAAACCGGCACGGGCGTGTGGCTGGCCCAACTCAAGTCGCCGCCGGTAGATGGCAAGGCCAACGAAGAACTCATTGCACTGGTCGCCAGACGCTTCGCCTGCCGCAAGTCTGCGGTGTCCATCAAGAGCGGCGCTTCGGGCCGCATGAAGCTGGTCCGTATCGACAACAACTGAGTCCGCATCGCTTTCGGGTTAACAGAATGCGTTGCTGAAATTGCATTTTTCTGTTAACTTCGGATTTCGCAAATTAAAAAGCCTTAGCCTTAAAATGATGAACCAAAATAGCGTACAGCAAGTATTTCCCGTGTTCCTTGTAATTTGGGCGCTTCTTGGCGGCAGCGGTGCGGCATTTTTTTTCTTCAACCGAAACGCCGCATTGAAACGGAAGGTGCTTCCATTTTTCGTGGTGCTGGCCGGGCTACTCTTTCTTGGCTTCATATTCTATACAGACGCGTCAACGGAGTCTCTATACCTCGCAGTTCCCATGGTCACCCTCATCACCTTTCTTAATATACGCACCATCCGCTTTTGCGACGCTTGCGGCCGGACAGAGCGCAGTCAAAGTCCCTTTTCTTTACCTAAGTTTTGCTCAAAATGCGGCGCAGCGATGAAACAATAATTTAGGGAGAACGCCTTGAAAACACTGAAGCTGATCGCCCACGGCCTGACGGCTCTGTTGCTAGGCTCGCCGCTGGCAGTCCAAGCGCACGGCACCGCCAAGCCGGATCTCGTTTTTAGCGAGCTTGTCGCAGGCATGCCGCGTGGAGAGAACCAGGCGGTGCGGGTCTTCACGGCAAGCTTCAAACCGGGCGACAAGACGGTCTTTCACACGCACCGCTCGCCGGTGACCGTGTATATCCTGGAAGGCACATTCACTCTGGAGCTTGAAGGTCGCGCACCGGTTGTGGTGAAGGCCGGGCAAGCGTTTGTAGAACCGGCCAATGTCAGAATGACCGGATACAACAAGAGCGCCACGGAGGCATTGCGCCTGGTGATTTTCTACGTCAGTGAGCCGGGCACGCCGTTTCTCGACCCGCTGGAGTGAGGGAACTAATCCTCGTTACTGGGTTTTGAGCGATTTTCAACCCCGGTTAATTTTGCAAAATGAAAATTAAATCACGTTAGACGCCAAGGAGACATCATGACAGTTAAGCGTATGGACAACGTCGGCATCGTGGTGGAAGACATTAATGCCGCCATTGAGTTCTTCACCGAACTTGGTCTCGATCTCGAGGGGCGTGCCCCAGTTGAAGGAGACTGGGCAGATGGCGTCACCGGATTGCACGGCATGCGCGTCGAGATTGCCATGATGCGTACTCCGGACGGCCACAGCCGGCTCGAGTTGTCCCGCTTCCTCGTGCCGCCCGTTGTCGCCGATCACCGCGTCGCCCCAGTGAACGCTCTTGGTTACCTACGCGTCATGTTCACCGTGGAGGACATCGACGATACGCTCGTCCGGCTCGGCAAACGCGGCGCGAAGCTCGTCGGGGAAGTGGTCCAGTATGAAAACATGTATCGGCTCTGCTATATCCGTGGTCCCGAAGGAATTCTCATCGGGCTCGCCGAACAGCTCGGGCAGCAGACTTCCCGAGAGAATCCCATAGGACGTAACCGTTGAGAACTAAAGAAGTGGCGTCTAATCCGGCAATCGAGCGGCCTGCGCGAAAAGCCGCGCAGGCCGCTCACTTCTACGTTAGGTCTCGCACAGACCACACACTTTAGGAGAATTCATGTTTGATCACGTCAAATTCGGCGTCAGCGACTATGCAGCGAGCAAAACGTTTTTCCTCAAGGCACTCGAACCGCTCGGCGTAACGGTTGTCACGGAGTGGCCGCCGAACGGCGTCGAGCTTAGCCAGCCACAGGGCAAGGTCTCATTGTGCCTGCACCAAACCGAGGAGAAGCCGGCCCACCTTCACCTCGCATTCGTGGCTGAGAATCGCCGGCAAGTCGACGCTTTCTATCGCGCGGCGCTGGAGGCGGGTGGCGAAGACAATGGTGCGCCTGGTCTGCGCCCGCGCTACCACGCGAACTACTATGCCGCTTTCGTCATAGGACCGGACGGGCACAACATCGAAGCGGTTTGCCACGAACCCGAGGCCTTAATCCGCGTAGGTACGATTAGCGCAGCGTAATCGTACGTAGGTTGAAAGTCCGAATCACTTAAACGACCACCTGACCCATGTCCAATTATCGCCGCGCATTCCTACCCGGAGGTGTCTGGCGACGATTGACATGCGTGCGATTACGCTGCGCTAATCGCACCTACGTAATGGCCCAGCCTCTGCCTGCGGTTTTTTGCAGACGGGAATCCAGTTCGCTGCACATAACCGGTTTGCACATTTGCCGGATGGACAAGAATGCCATTTTTCCGTAAGCTGGCATGGTTGAAATTTTGCCTCATTCCATGTTTTGCTTAATGACTGCCAAGCCGCATCAATACTGGGTTTTGAGCGATTTTCTTACCCGGTTAATTTTGCAAAATGAAAATTAAATCACGTTATACCTCATGAACATTGCAGGCATTGACTACAGTTTTTTAGCTGCTAGCGACGTCCAAAGAGATGGTCTTGGCTTGGAGTGTTATCGCCACAGTGATGGCAATAAATAATTGGTATTAGAGGTTTTTCGCAGCGATGCTCTGCAGCAGTATCTTGTGACTCAGTTCGTTTCAGATTTGCCTCTGGAGTTACTTGAGTACGTGATTCAAATTTCGCGGAAGGAGCTGGGGACATATGTCGTATAACTCGTTGCTGAACCAGGACAAGCAACAGAGAGCTTGCCGCTTCGCGGCCCATGTTGCTCGCCTGTTAGCGCGGCGTTATGTGAATATAGCTCGAAAAATGGCTCTGTCGGCTAATTGTCGGGCGAAATTCGTAACCGACAAAGTAAGAATCTATGAATACTCATGGTTCACTTACGTTGGAGTATTTAAATGATTCTTAAACAGTTACGTATCAGCCGCCAACTCTCTCAAGAGCAATTAGCTTTGATGTCTGGTTTAAATGTTAGAACTATTCAGAGAATAGAAAGCGGTCAAAAACCTAGTTTAGAGTCTCTTAAATGTCTTGCGTCTGTGCTTGAAGTTGATGTTTCAACCTTAAACCAGGAGATATTTATGATTGACAAAAACACAGCTAATTGGCAAAACCTTCCATTTTGGCTTAAATGTTGCTTTTCCATGAACCTTCTAATTGCTCAACCCACCAGAAGCATTGCTAAAAGGGTGGAAATTTTGTCGCATATTAGTGGGTTTTTATTTTGTGCTCTAGGCCTAGTAAATCAGGTCGCGTTGGCTGGTGGTTTAATTATGCTTACAAACGCCTATTTATTTTATCTTCTGGTTTGGCAAGGGGATAAATATGGTATTTGGTATGAATCGCCAGAAGCAAAAAACACATAACAAGACGGTCGTCGGGGAATCGCCAATGACGATTCCTCTTTTTTTTAACTTTCTGGTGGCGGCGATCCCGAGACCTCTACGTTAGGCATAAGGGGAGATGAATGATCGTCACTGAAGAAAAAATAATTGAACTAAGCAAGATCAAAGTCCTACTGCCAATCGTGATTGCATGTGTATTTGTCGCAATTGGATGTCAGATGATTAATATGGATTCTGCAGAGATAGAGTCTCAGCCCGCGTAGGTACGATTAGCGCAGCGTAATCGTACGTAGGTTGAAAGTCCGAATCACTTAAACGACCACCTGACCCATGTCCAATTATCGCCGCGCATTCCTACCCGGAGGCACCTGGTTCTTTACTGTGAATTTACTTGAGCGACACCGCAATGATTTACTGGTACGCGAGATCGCATTGTTGCGGCAGGTGGTAAAGCGTGTCCGTCAGCGCTACCCGTTTCACATTGATGCCTGGGTGGTATTGCCTGAGCATATGCATTGCGTTTTCACCCTACCGCCCGGCGACAGCGACTTCAGCTTACGCTGGCGTTTAATCAAGAGCGGCTTTTCGCGCGCCTTACCCAAAACCGAATCCTTGTCCGCCGTGCGACAGGCGGCGGGTGAGCGGGGTATGTGGCAACGGCATTATTGGGAACACCTGATTCGCGACGAAGAGGATTATCAGCGCCATGTGGATTACGTGCATGTCAATCCGCTGAAACATGGCCTGGTGCAGCGTGTTGCGGACTGGCCGTATTCGACTTTTCATCGGGCGGTAGCGGCGGGGATTTATCCTGTGGATTGGTGTGGAGATGAATCGACCGGGGCGCCTGGTGACGATTGACATGCGTGCGATTACGCTGCGCTAATCGCACCTACGTAATGGCCCAGCCTCTGCCTGCGGTTTTTTGCAGACGGGAATCCAGTTCGCTGCACATAACCGGTTTGCACATTTGCCGGGTGGACAAGAATGCCATTTTTCCGTAAGCTGGCATGGTTGAAATTCTGCCTCATTTCAGGTTTTGCTTAATGGCTGCCAAGCCGCATCAATACTGGGTTTTGAGCGATTTTCTTACCCGGTTAATTTTGCAAAGTGAAAATTAAATCACGTTAGGTTTCTCTATGGCGCTCGTTGACGATCCCAAGGCCTTCATCGCCCGGATGTTTCAAATGGAGGTGAACGAAGGGCGAGGTGCGCATTGTCAGATCTTCCCAGAGGGAACCTCGTCCGTCCCCTTCAATTTGGGGTCTGGCGAGTTGGTGTATGCCATCTACAAGTTCAAGTACTACTTCACCAAAGACGCCCTGTACGTTTCCAGCCCCACAGGTCACTTTCGCATCGTGTGGAGTGAAGTCTCTGCTTGTTCAACCAAGCACGGAGACGGCAACAGGAAATCCAAGATCTCAACAGTTCAAGGTGAGTCTTTCGTCCTCGACATGACCGACCTCGCTAAAGGTTGGTCGGGTCGAATTTCGCAGCTCATTCACGGCATGATTGACCGGTGGGGTACGCCAGGAACGCTAGGTACGCCACCAATGACCATTGAGGAGTTTCTTGCCCACCCCGACGCCGAGGGTGCATTTGCGCCGAACCTCGAAGTACGCATAACTCTCACAGAATTAGCCGGGAACTATTTGCGTTGCGCGCCATGCCCCATGTCACACACGTCCTGCTAGTCCGCTCCGGAACTGAAGACGAGGAGCTTGCCGTTGCGTCTGTTGTCATCGTATCCAGTGCCGGCACAGAGGCATTTGCTCCATTCGCCGAACGCATGGGCGCTGATGGAGTAGTCGAAGCAGAAGAAGCTACTAGGTGCAAGATTCCGAATCTCACCAGAAGTCAGAACGTATACGAGGTTCTGTGGGATTGAGCGAGAAACCTAACCCTTCCATCGAGGGGACGTCCAACATCAGGCTTCGCCTGCTGTCGGCCGCCCCTCATGTCAAACGTTAGGCGGCGCCATTCCAAAGCCCGATATAACTTGACCGTCTTGTAAATAAAAACCATCTGAAACTTCCAGGATGCAAACATGAAAAAATCAGAAGCGAACCAGGGTCAGCCGGCATCGGAGCTGATCTCGAACAGAATCGCCGAACTCGGGGGCTGGCGCGGGGAAACCCTCAGCAAAATGCGTCAGCTGATCCAGGCAGCGGACCCTGATGTGGTCGAGGAGTGGAAGTGGATGGGCACGCCGGTCTGGTCGCACCACGGCATTATTTGTACCGGCGAATCCTACAAAGACAAGATCAAGCTGACCTTCCTCAAGGGGGCGTCCCTGAAAGATCCGGCGGGGTTGTTCAACGCCAGCCTCGACGGCAACGCACGCCGCGCGATCGACATCCATGAAGGAGAAGAAGTGGACGAGTCCGCCTTCAAGGCGCTGATTCGCGCAGCGGTTGCCCTCAACAGTGCCGGCAAGGCCAAGCCTGCGAAGAAAGCGAAGTCCTAGGGATTCCGACCTTGAACAGGGTCGACATCGGATCAGCCTGCGCAGGTATGATTAGCGCAAGGTAAACATATACTCCTACCATGTATTTTTTTAAATGCGCTTAAAACAATGCGGATTAAGGCATATTTATTGGTGCATTGTGGGGAGTATATGGTTTTGCCGATGTCGCCTGGCCTTGTCATCTTTGATCAGGCGACTGGCGGCATAGCCTGCGAAAGCACCCCCCGAAAATATCAATCGCGGTCAGCGATACCGACCCGCCGCACAGTAGGCGGCTGGATAGCGAGGATCGATCACGCGAGTTCGGATTCGCGCTTGAGCCGGCGTACCACTTCCCAATCCAGTTCGACCTCGCGTTTTTTTTCTAAAGCGTCGATGTGCTTGAGTTTTTTGTCTTCGATAAATTTGCCGGACAAAATATGACGCGGCTTGCTTGGTGCCGAGACGAAGCCGTTGCTTGCCCATAGCGAGCGGCGCAGTGTCGTGCCTGCCAGAATGCCGAAATCGTCGCCGCTGCTGACGCCTTGTTCCGCGACCACCGATTCGCCGGCCTTGATGTAGCGTGCTGCGTAGATCGTTGCTTTGGTGGCGATCCAGCGACCGACGTGGATTTCGCCATTCAGGCTGCTGATCTCGCCGGTGGCGCGCAAGCTGCCCCAGGTGCTGATGTCGCTCTGGCTGATCAGCGCGCCGGTTTCCAGATTGCCCTGGCAGGTCAGGCTGCCGGCGAACAGGCTGCCGGTGACGGTGATATCGGTTTCGCTAAAGACTTCGCCTTTGCAATTGCCGTCGCCGGCAATCAGGATTTCGCTGGCACTCAGATGACCGCCGATGTATTGGACTTCGATCACATCGAACACGTCGTCGAGCTGCACGCTGCCGTGACAGTCGAGCACATCGCAGGCCAGGTAGCCGAGCGCCTGGATGTCGCCGAAGCCGCCAAACATCTCTTGATGCGCGTCGCGTTGCAGGATCGCCGGATGCACAAATTGATCCAGGTAGCTGCTGCCGTCTTTAGCGGTTTTGGCCTGATCGAGTTCCAGCATGCGTGCCATCCACTCGGCGCTGCAGCCGGTTTTCAATAAAAACTCGACTTCGATATCGCCGCCGCAATCGAGCGCCTGACCGACGTACAGCGATTGCACGCGGATGTCGCCAGTGACGGTGAGTTTGCCGAGGCAAAAGACTTCTTCTGCTGCCAGATCGCCATCGACCAGCAAGTCGCCGCCGACCAGCAATTGGGTAGCGATCGTCAGGTCGCCCTGGATGTGCACGTCGCCGGTGCTGGCGAATTGCTTGCGCTTCAGGCGTTTGGATTGGAAAGGGATAGGGGCGATCAGCTTGGACATAGCGGCTTTCGAAAGGCAATGAAGTCGCTATTATCCCCGCAGCGTGCAGAACTTGGGAAGTTTCGTGATGGTTCGGGATCGATGCTACGGCTAAATGGGCCGTAGCGCAGTAATGCGGCGGGTGTTTTAGCGTGAGCGATTAAATCTTGATCGAAAAATGGCGCAGCTGCTCGTCATCTTCGCTGCGCCTTGCGGCTCTGCGCCGGGCGGTTTTTGCGCGGGTGTCGAACATCACCGCCACCGATGACGGCGCTCTGTCGTTGCGACGGCGGTCCCCGCCCTGACGCCGATCGTCGCCGCTGCGTAAGCTGCGCACGACTTCATTGGCCTCGGCAGTTTTGCTCTGTGCTTCGCCTGATTGCGGCGACGCAGCTGCACCGCCGGCGGTGCGCTGATCCGCTGGCAGAACCTGGGTAACACGGGTGAAGGGAAAAAGTTTCATGCTGGTTTGCTTAAAGATGCATCAATCGGTAACGGCAGATTTAGCCGTAACTTGAATTGGCTTTTAGTAGAAATACCCAAATAAGCCCGAAATTAGCTGGTTTTTCTAACAAAAACCGGCGATTTTGCTAGAGTTAGTCAGCAGGCCGGAGCGCTGCAGTTCCGATTGTCGATTACAATGCGCTAGCGAATTTTGTAACGAATTTCATCATGACCATGCACCTTCCAGACCTTCCCGCCGATATCCACGGCAGCTTGCCAGAACAGGCAATTGCGACCGCGACCCGCCATATTGCCGACATTCTGGCATTGGCGATCGAGCATGGGCCCTCCCATAAGGCGCTGATCGTGGCGGATACCGGCTGCGGTCTGACGCTGGCATTGAGCGCAGCCTATCGCCGCTGCCTGCCGGACGCGCAATATGTCGATTTCGATCAGGTCAGCCCGGATGAAATCCATGCGATTTTTGACGTCATGGCAGCATCCGACCTGGTGGTGCTGGTGCAGACCACCAGTTTCCGCCTCGATGCCTACCGGGTAAGGGTAGAGCTGTTCAAGCGCGGCCTGAAAGTGATTGAGCATTTGCACCTGTCGCGCCTGACCCAGACAGAGGCGCTGATTTATATCGATAGCCTGGCTTACGATCCTGCGTATTATCGCGGCGTCGGTCGCGCCCTCAAGCACAAGATCGATCGCGCGCAGAGCGCCGTAGTGGAGAGCGGCGAGGGCGCGCGCCTGGTGTTTGCTTCACCCCTGGAATCCGCCAAGCTGAACATCGGCGATTACACCGGCATGACGAATGTCGGCGGCCAGTTCCCGATTGGCGAAGTGTTCACCGAGGCGCAGGATCTGGAAGCGGTCAGCGGACGTGTGCGGATTTTTGTGTTCGGCGATACCAGCTTCTTAGTCAATCAACCTGCCAGGCCGATTACCCTGATCGTGGAAAAAGGCCGCGTCAGCGGCGTCGTCGATTCCACGCCGGAATTCGATCAGGTGCTGACCAATATCCGTGCCGTGGAAGGCGAAGTCTGGTTGCGTGAATTAGGATTCGGTCTGAACCGCGCCTTCTCGGCGCAGCGCACCGTGTGCGACATCGGAACTTATGAGCGCATGTGCGGCATCCATCTCTCGCTGGGCGCCAAGCATGGCGTGTATACCAAGCCGCAGCTCAAGCGCAAGGATTGCCGTTTCCATGTCGATGTATTTGCCGTGACCGAGGCGGTATTGCTCGACGATGAAGTGGTCTATCGCGACGGGGCCTGGATCACTTAATGCAGTCAGTACGGCATCAGGTACGGACATGACGCAGCAAGAGCAAAATCCGTTTATGGATATTCTCGATGCGGCGGTTCCATAAATAATTTTCCGGCGTTTTAAACGCATGCAGGGAACGCAGGTCCTTGATCTTGTCGTAGATGTTTTCAATCAGTTTGCCGGTGGGTTTGCCCGCCCAGCTCGCCAGATCGCTTTTTTCTATTCCTTCGTAGCCGGGAATGGTGTCGCGCCGGACTGAATCAAAATCAAAGCCGCTCGCATTCAGGCGATCAAATACCGCCGTAGAAAATGCCGGGATCACATCGGCAGGCGCTACCTTGTCCTGCACCACGCGAAAACATAAGCGCGAGTTTTCTTTGATCTCTTCGATCAAGGCGCGCACGTCGCCTTTGTTCTTGGCGCTGACGTCGCGAAACCATTGCATGGCTTTCGCCGCGGTCGAGATCACATTTAAAAATGGCAGGATGTTTTCTATCATGGGGCGTGAGGGTGGAAGCCGGAGTGTCCATAGCTTACGTAAAGATGATTTGCTTGTCTATCCGTTGCTATCCATTGCTGTCCATTACTGTCAATGGAGCAGAAGCGTGATGCGCCGGGTATTGGCCTGTCGCGGCGCGTCATTCACCGGTTTTTCGCCGCTTACCGAAGCCAGGCCGGCGTTCGCCGAAATCCGCGAGACATTGGATGACGGAGCGATTATCTTGAGCCTGTCGACGCAATGAGTGACTCAAAATTAATGACGGACGTCAGCCCGGTAATCGGCTAAATTCTGCGGACAGTTGCCAACCGCGATCCGCAAATGAATAAAGGAAGGAATCATGATGTGTTCTGATATAACGCAAGACAAGCTGCAACAAGCGGTAAGCGACGCCAGAAAAGAGCGGCAACGCGAGTCGGTGCTCTGGGGGATTGTGCTGATCGCGGTCGGCTGCATATTTCTTTTGGAACAATGGGGCTTTGTCGATTTACGCCCCTACATCGGCGAAAAAATTCGCTGGTGGTATTGCTGGCCTTTGCTCATCGCCCTGATCGGCCTGGTCAAGGCCTTGAGCGCCACCGTCTTTGAGCAAATGATCAAAGGGACGATGCAAGTGATCATCGGTTTGTGGCTGTATGTATGCCTGACCGAATTATGGGGCTGGACATTCAGAACCAGTTGGCCGGTCATCCTGATCGCTTTTGGTGCCGCCACCTTGATCAGAGGTGCCTATAACCTGACCAGCAAATCGAATAAAAATTCTGACAAGGAGTCTCAATCATGAATCACTCACATAATCAGCGTCGCGTCCTGTTCGGCGCCATCGTCGTGATCTTCGGGGTACTGGCGCTGGTCGATAATCTGCACTGGTTTAATGCCCGCGACTACCTCCAGTTCTGGCCCATGGTATTCATCGCTTTCGGCGGTTTAAAAATGGCGCAAACCCGCCATGGTTCTGGCTACATCATCGGCGGCGCATTGGTTGCGGCAGGCGTGCTGATGACTTTATCGAACATGGGCATCGTGTATTTCCGCATGCGGGACTGGTGGCCGATGTTCATCATCATGGCGGGACTGGCGGTCGTCTTCAAAGGGGTGCGTAGGGAGAAGGAAAATGCCAGCAAGAGCCCCGGTTTGTCCGGCATGAGCGCAATGGCCGATACCACCATCGATGCAGTGGCCTTCATGAGCGGCAACAACATGAGCGTGGTATCGCAAGATTTTCGCGGCGGCGAAGCGACTGCAGTGATGGGTGGCATCGAGATCGACTTGCGCCAGGCATCGATACAATCCGAAGCGGTATTGCAGGTGTTTGCGATGTGGGGCGGGATCGTGCTAAAAGTCCCAGCGGATTGGACCGTGGTCAGCAATGGCATCCCTATCATGGGCGGGATTGACGATAAAACCGTACCGCCGATGGCACCGGTCAAACGCTTGGTGATCGAAGGTTACGTGATTATGGGCGGGGTTGAAATCAAGAATTAATTTGGGATGCACACAAAAAATTAGCCGCAGAGGCGTAGATAGCGCAAAGGATACATTGTGCTATCTACGCCCCGGTGTTGATGACGTAACTCTTAGAGCACTCAAGCGATGAAACCGATGACTTCCAATATGCGTAAGCTGATGTGGTATCTGATGGCATGGCTATTGGCGGGTGTGGTGATCGCAGCGCTGTTGGTGACGACTGCCGGCACCAGTTGGCAAGCCGGCCTCGGGTTTGCGATACCGGTGAGTTTGATTTACGGCTTTGTGGCTGCTTCTGCTTACTATGTCTGCCGCTCATTGCCGATGGCGAAGCGGCAGTTTTTTTTGACGCTGGCGATCTTCGGCGGCGCATCCCTGATCTCCGGCCTGATGTGGCTAGCGCTGTGCTATGCCTGGAATTATCTGGCCTACACCTTACGTCAGCTCATCGGCTTTGGCGCCGTTGGCGGTACGGTAGGCGGTACCACGCTGCCGGGTAGTTTGATTGCGATCACGCCACAGATGTCGGTGATGTTGTTTGCTGCCGGCAGCTGTTTATATTTGTTGTCGATATTTGCGCATGATGTGTTGATCGCGTTTGAGAATGTGCGTCTGGCAGATCGTCGCGCTGCAGAATCGCGGGTCCAGGCCAGAGACGCTGAGTTGCAGGTCTTGCGCACCCAGATCAATCCGCATTTTTTATTCAATAGCCTCAATTCCATTAGCGCCTTGACCTCGATCGATCCGGCAGCGGCACGCAGTATGACGCTGGAGCTGGCGCAGTTCTTTCGCCAGACCCTGGCTTCCTCCGAGAAAGAGCGGATTCCCCTCGCCGAAGAAATACGTTTGTGCGAACATTTTTTAGCCATAGAAAAAATCCGCTTCGGCCACAAGCTGCAAAGCGATATCCAGATTGCCGATACGGCGCAAACCGCCTTGCTTCCGCCGATGCTATTGCAGCCTTGCATAGAGAACGCGATCAAGCATGGGATCCGCGATTTGACCGAAGGCGGCACCATCGTGGTACGCGCTCTGAGCAGGGGCGACTGGTTGCATATCACGATACAAAATCCCATCGATCCCGCGCCCGGCGATACCGTCGGCAATGGGCATGGACTAAAAAACAGCCGCCTGCGTTTACAGTCGATGTACGGCGACAAAGCCCGCATTAGCTGGACCCGCAGCAGCGACACTTTCCTGGTAGAGATCGCAATACCGCAAGATTCTGCGATCTGATCGAGACAAAAAATATGCAGCCTATACAAGTAATGATTGTCGATGACGAAGAGCTGGCGCGCCGCCTTGTGCGCGAGTACCTGGGCACGCACACGGACCTCGTGATTGTTGGCGAGGCGGAGCATGGCCTCGATGCGGTAAAACAGATCAATGCGTTGAATCCGGATCTGGTGTTTTTAGATATCCAGATGCCCAAGCTGACAGGACTAGAGGTGCTGGAGCTGACGGGTCGCCGGTCGGGCGTGATTTTCACCACGGCCTACGATCAATATGCGTTGAAGGCATTCGATCTGCATGCGATTGATTATTTGCTGAAACCATTTTCGCAAAGCCGCTTTGACGAAGCGCTGGCACAGGCGCGCAAGTCGCTCGGCCAGACCGCGACTCCGCAAAGCATCGCGATCCAGCAATTGCTGACGGATACCAGCAAGCAACTGGAGCGCATCTTGATCCGCGACCGCGGCCAGGTCCATGTGATCCCGGTCGACAAGCTGGATTATGTCGAAGCACAGGACGATTACATCAGCATCGTCAGTGAGGGCAAGTCTTACCTGAAAACCCAGTCCTTATCCGAACTCGAAGCGCAGCTCGACCCCAAAAAATTCGTGCGCGTGCATCGCTCGTACCTGATCAATATCGAACGCCTACAAAGCGTAGAACGCTACAGCAAGGACAGCCATGTCGCGCTGATGCGTTCCGGCAAGCAGATTCCGATCAGCCGGACCGGCTATGAGCGGATGAAAGACATCATGTAAACGATGCCGGCAGCTAAAAACCGGCCAGCGACTGTTGCGTAAATCAAACGCCAGTTGCGCATGATCCGCGGTGAGTCGACAAAAAACGCCGGGATGCCACTGAGCGCGATCTGCTCGCTTTGACCCCGATATGCGGCGAGCGCCTGAGAGCAGGTATTTTTTAAATAGTTCAAAAAGTTTGTTGAAAAACCCGAAAAAAACCGATTTTTTCGCGACGCCGCCGACTATTCCAAAGCAGTCCCCTGCTTGTCCCGCTTTTTGTCCCGCTTCGGCATGGAAAATCGGGTAAATCATATGTCAGCAATTGTATTGACTTCATGGTTTGGCGAACTGATACTGCGATGTTATGAATTTGAGACCTTCATTTTCACATCTCCTGTTTAACAATAAATCCCATAAAGATTTCGAGACCCCGATGAAAAAATCACTCGTATTAATGACCGCGGTTACTACGCTGACCGCATTAAGCAGCGCCATGAGCGTCGCTTACGCGAACGAAGGCATGTGGATGCCGCAACAGTTGCCGGCAGTCGCTGCGCAATTGAAAGCCGCCGGCTTGAAGCTTGATCCAAAAACGCTGACGAAATTGACTGAATTCCCTATGGGCGCAATTGTCAGTCTGGGCGGTTGCTCCGCGTCCTTCGTGTCGGATCAGGGTCTGGTCATCACCAATCATCATTGCGCGTATGGCAGCATTGCGCATAATTCAACGCCGGAAAAAAATTACCTGGCCAATGGCTTCCTCGCCAAGACGATGGCAGAAGAATTGCCCGCCTCACCAGGCAGCCGTGTGTTTGTCACCACCGATGTGAATAATGTCAGCGGCCAGATCATCACAGCCGATGTCGCCAAACTGGCAGGCAAAGCGCGCGTCGATGCCATCGAAAAAAATGAAAAAACGCTGGTCGCCGAATGCGAAAAAGACGCCGGCCACCGCTGTAATGTCTATCCTTACTACGGCGGTCTGGAGTATTACCTGATCAAGCAATTGGAGATCAAGGACGTGCGCCTGGTACATGCGCCTGCTGAAGGCGTAGGCAAATTTGGCGGCGACACCGATAACTGGATGTGGCCGCGCCACACCGGCGACTACAGCTTCTTGCGCGCCTATGTCAGCAAGGATGGCAAGTCCGCCGACTTCAGCAAGGACAATGTGCCTTATAAGCCAAAGCATTACCTGCGTCTGGCGAAAGACGGCGTCAAAGAAGGTGATTTCGTGATGGTGACCGGTTATCCAGGCCGCACCAACCGTCACCGTTTGCCGTCCGAAGTATCAAATACCTTCGACTGGAATTATCCGGCGTATGTCAAAGCCGCAGGCGAACAACTTGCGATCATCGAGCGTGAGACCAAAGGCAATGAAGACAAAAAACTCAAGTACGCAGGCATGGTCGCGGGCGTCAACAACTACTACAAAAACCGTCAAGGCATGCTGGACAGCTATGCCGGCAGCGACTTCCTGGCGCGTAAGCAAAAAGAACACGCTGAGCTGAAATCCTGGGTGAATGCCGATGCAGGCCGTAAACAGATGTATGCGGCCGACATCGACGCGATCGAAAAACTGATCGCCGAGCGCGATGCAGAAAATCGCCGCGATTTCTTGCTGACTTACTCTTCGCCGCGTTTGCTGAATTCAGCGCGTAGCTTGTATCGTCTGGCGAACGAATCGACCAAGCCGGACGCCGAGCGCAAATCCGGTTACCAGACACGTGACTTGCCGCGCTTTAAAGCCGGCATTGCTGCGGTTGAGCGTAGCTATGACGAAGCCGTCGATAAGGCTCTGGTGCTGAACTTCATGACCAAGTATGCGGCGCAGGCAAGTAAAGAACGCAATGCGAATTTCGATGCGGCGATGGGTATCAAGGACGGTATGAAAGAAGCCGATATCAAAGCACTGCTCGATACGCTGTATGCAGGCAGCAAGCTCGGTAACAAAGAAGAGCGCGCACCCTGGCTGGAACGCAAGCCTGAGGACTTCAAAGCCAGCAACGACAGTTTCATCAAAGCCGCAGTGGCAATGTATGACGAGAGCCTGAAGCGCGAAGCGCGTGACGAAGAGATGGGCGGTAAAATCCAGCAAGCCTATGCCAACTACATGAAAGCAAAAATCGCCTTCATGAATAGTAAAGGCCAGGCGGTATACCCCGATGCGAACAGCACGCTGCGCGTGACTTTCGGCAAAATTGCCGGTCGTCCAAACGGTGCTGACGGTACCAGCTGGACTGCCTTCACCTCCTTGCATGGCATCGCCAAGAAAGCCACCGGTAGCGGTGAGTTCAATGCACCGCAAAACCAACTCGATGCGATCAAAATCAGCAACTTCGGTGCTGACAGCAAGTACTACGATGCCAAGCTGAAATCGGTACCGGTGAATTTCCTGGCGACCTTGGATATCACGGGCGGTAATTCAGGTTCTGCAGCATTGAACGCCAAAGGCGAACTGGTGGGGCTGGCATTTGACGGCACGCTCGATTCCATCATCTCCGATTGGGATTTCAATGATGCAAATACGCGCGACATCCAGGTTGATCTGCGTTACATCTTGTGGGAAATGACGAATGTCGACAAAGCAAACAACTTGCTGAAAGAAATGCATGTCGAATAAACCCGTTTCCTGATGCTCAAAAATGGACACCGAGGTGTCCATTTTTGTTTCAGCCTGGTCGAATTCCACCTCCATTCTTATCCTCCTACAATCAAATCGGCCTCGAACAGGGATCGCCGTGCCGCTCAGGTACGCCCCGATGCTTGACAACTATGCCGTGCGAGACCAACCGGTAAGTTCGGTCTGCACCAGGGAGAGTGGTGCGGAAAACACAGTCTTGGCGACCTGCTTCTGACGGGGCGACATGCCATTCTTATGGCTGGATGGATTTTTAAGGATGGATTTTTCTTAATAAAACTACAGAGGCAGAGAACTTCTGATCTCGCATCCTTGTGCTTGGGCATCGATATAGTTATAATTGGAATCATTCTCATTTACATTATCGATTTCGAGTGTAGCCTTACCGTATCGATCCAACGGAAACAATAATGCAGTTCAATTCCAGCAAGTTTGCGACAGGCCGGCAAGATATTGCACAACAAACGGCGCTCAGTGCAGTACATCCATCTTCCCATTTTTTCATCAAGACGAGTCTGTTCAGCATCGTGGTCGGCACGGTATTGAGTTTGAGCGCTTGCGGTGGCGGTTCTGCTGGCAATCCATCTTCGTCTGCACCAGCTGCCGGTGCAGGCATGAGTGCGCCTGCCACTATGGGGGAAAAGATTTTTAAGGACGTCAGCCTGTCGGCATCTGGCAAACAGTCTTGCGCGACTTGCCATAATCCAGATAACGCCCATGCACAGAGCAATGATCTCAGCGTGCAATTGGGCGGCCCGAATATGGATGTGCCGGGTTTTCGGGCCGTGCCTTCCTTGCGTTACCTGAACCTGACACCGGCTTTTTCCTTTGGTGCGGATGGTAAGCCAAGCGGTGGTTTTGACCGCGATGGCCGCGCTGCAAGCTTGTCTGCCCAGGCGGAGCGCCCTTTCCTGGCGCCGCATGAAATGGCCAATGCCAGCAAGGCCGATGTCGTCGCCAAGCTGCAACGTGCCGCGTACGCTTCCGAATTTAAACAGGCTTTTGGCGCTGGCATTTTCGATAATGCCGACCTGGCGTTTGACCGCATCCAGTTCGCCTTGCAACAGTATCAAAAGGAAGATGAGGAGTTTCATCCGTATGATTCCAAATACGATCAGTTTCTGGCGGGCCGTGTAAAACTCGACGCTGCCGAGTTGCGCGGATTGGCCTTGTTCAACAATCCGACCAAGGGCAATTGTGCGGCCTGCCATATCAGCAGCAAAGGGTCGAACGGCGCTTCGCCTTTGTTCACGGATTTTAGTTACGACAATATCGGTGTGCCGCGCAATTACGCGATTCCGGCCAGCGCCGACGCAAGCTATTTTGACCTCGGCCTGTGCGGACCGGATCGCAGCGACTTAACCGAACGCAGCAATCTGTGCGGTGCCTTCAAGGTTCCGACATTACGCAATGTCGCCACCCGCAAGGTATTTTTCCACAACGGCCGTTTTAAAAATTTACGCGATGCGCTCGGCTTCTATGTGCGTCGCGATACCAATCCGGAAGAATGGTACCCAACGGCAGCCGATGGCAGCGTGTTGAAATTTGACGATTTACCTGCGGCGTATGTCGGCAATGTGAATATCACCGAAGTTCCTTACAACCGCAAGCGCGGCATGCCTGCCGCACTGACCTCTGCCGAAATCGACGACGTGGTCAAATTCCTCGGCACCTTGAACGATGGCTACAAACCCTGATCAGCATCAGATTACTGCCTATGACCCAGCCGATTTTAAAGAATACCAACATTAATTAAAACGAAAGACCAAGATGAAAAAGACCCTGTTAGCCCAAGCGCTGTGCATCGCATTTGTCAGCAGTGCGGTTGCGCTGCCTGTACATGCAAGCGAAGCTGAATTATTGCAAAAGATAGAAAAACTGGCGGCCGAACTCGACGCCATCAAAGCGGAACTGGTCGCTACGCGTAAGCAGGCAGCGATCGTCGAGAAAAAACAGGAGGTGCTGGCAAATACCGTCAACACCACGGTCGCCAACAATGCAACAACCGTCAGTGCAGGCAATGCCAGCATGGCGTCCGCAGCCAGCAACATGATGCAAAAGACCGTGATCAGCAGCTACGGAGAAATCAGCTATTCACGTCCGACCAAGGCCACCAACCAGGCGCAGACGGATGTCGGCCGTGCGGTGATCGGCATCACCCATCGCTTCGATGAAAAAACCAAAATGGTGGCTGAGTTTGAATGGGAGCATGCGATTGCTTCTTCCGGCGACAAGGGCGAGACCGAAGTCGAGCAATTGTATGTCGAGCACGAGTTGAACAATAACCTGCGCGCCAAGGCAGGTTTGTTCCTGATGCCGGTGGGTTTGCTGAACACCACGCATGAACCGACCGCCTACTACGGTGTACAGCGCAATTTTGTCGAGACGGCGATCATTCCGACTACCTGGCGCGAAGTCGGTGCCGGCTTGTCCGGTTCCTATGACAATGGCGTGAGCTGGGATGCAGGCCTGACCACCGGTTTTGATCTGAGCAAATGGAGTGCGACCAGCAGCGACGGTAGCGACTCACCTTTACGCAGCATCCATCAGGAAGGCCAGCTCGCCAAGTCGCGTGACCTGAGTTTGCATGCCGCCCTGAACTGGCGCGGCATCCCGGGTCTGCTGGTGGGCGGTTCGGTCTTCACTGGCAAGGCCGGTCATGGCACGACTAATTTCGCCGGCAATGATGCGCGTGTCACGTTGTGGGACGTGCATACCCGCTTCACGCCTGGTCGCTGGGATCTATCCGCGCTGTACAGCCGCGGCACCATCAGCAATACCGAAGCGCTTAACCTGACCTTTGTCGGCCAGCCGACACCGGTACCGTCTTCGTTCTTCGGCTGGTATACCCAGGCCGCCTATCAATTGTGGAAATCGAATGACTACAGCCTCACGCCTTTCCTGCGCTACGAGCAATTCAATACAGCAAATAGCTATGCACCGATACCGCAAGGTCTGGGCGTCGCCGCCGCAGGTACCGAGAAAGTCACGACCCTGGGTACCAGCTTCAAGATCGGTGAAGGCGTAGTATTGAAGGCGGATTACCAGAAATTCAAGCTCGATAACAATCGCGACCGCCTGAACCTCGGCGTCGGTTATTCGTTCTGATAAGAAAGCAGGAAGGGGCTAGGATAAAATCACGCTATGAACCAGAACACCTTTGCCCCACTCATCCTGAGCGCGCTTGCCGGCGTCAGCAGCACGGCATTCGCCACACAATACCTGACAGCCGAGCAGGCGCAACAAACGATCTTCCCCGAAGCGAATAGTTTTAAGCCGGTCAATCTGCAACTCAGCCTGGAGCAAATGCGCCAGGTCGAGAAGCTATCCGGTTTGCCGGCACGTTCTGTCGCATGGCGGGTGGTCGCTGCGTATAAGGACGATAAATTGCTGGGCCATATCGTTTTCGATGAGGTGATCGGCAAGTTTGAGCTGATCTCGTATGCGGTGGGCTTGCACCTTGATGCCAGCATCCGCCAGGTCGAGATCATGACTTACCGCGAAAGCCATGGCATGGAAATCAAGAACGCCAATTGGCGCAAGCAATTCGTCGGCAAGACCGCTAGCAGCAATCTTGCCCCGGGCGACGGGATTGCCAATATCAGCGGCGCCACCTTGTCTTGCAGTCACGTCACCGACGGTGTGCGGCGCATCGCAGCGATCGCGCAAGTCGCCATTCTTCCCGCAAAAAAATGAAACGCCGCGCCCAACCCTGGTTGGGGACGCTGGTCGATATCGGCATCGCGGATACTCTGGACGAGATGCGTTTGCAGGCCGCTTTTGGCGCCGCTTTTCAGCGTATCGCCCTGATCCACCAGTTGATGAGCTTTCATGCGCCGGACAGCGAACTGACACGCATCAATCGCGCAGAGCCAGGCAGCCTGCTCAGCATCCATCCGCATACCTATACGGTGTTAAGTGCGGCGCAGCGTTTAACGCAGGCCAGCAAAGGCTTGTTTGATATCCGCATCGCCAGCCGCTTGATGGCATGGGATTTGTTACCGCGCATGGATGAGGCAGCACGGTCGCTGTTGCCTTATCAGCCGCAAGCCGTGGCGTATGAGCTATTGCCAGACCACAGGTTGAAAAAATTACGCCAGGATTGGCTGGACCTGGGCGGCGTTGCCAAGGGTTATGCGGTGGATCAGGCCATCGCCGCGCTGCAAGAATGCGGAATTCGTGACGCCTGCGTCAATGCCGGCGGCGACTTGCGCGTGATCGGTGATCGTCCTGTGGCGATCGGTCTGCGCCATCCTGCTGACCCGACGCGCAGCGCTCATACCGTGAGTTTGCAGAATGCCGCGATGGCAACTTCGGCGACTTATTTTTCCCAACGCCAGCTAAAGATGCCAACAAGGGAACAAGCGATTGAGTACACTGGCGCGCCAGCAAGTATCGCCCGCGACCAGACCGTCAGCGCCTTAGTCCACGGCATCAGCGGTGCCGCCTTAACGGATCTGGGCAGCGTATCGGTTAGGGCTGCCGAATGCCTTTGGGCTGACGGTCTGACCAAGGTGGTCGCCGCGAGCGGCAATGCGCAGCATCCGTGTTTAGCCGAATTTGCCGCGAATGCTTTTATAATTGACATTTAATTCGTCGCAATTAAATCCGACGATCTTCTTCTATGCGCACCCACAAACACAGCCTGCACCATCCCGCATTGCCAAAAAATCGCCACCAGTATTTTCGGCTGGAGCGCTGGCATCGCATTGCCCTGTATGTTCTGGGAAGCGTGTTGACGGCTTCGGGCCTGGTCTGGCTGATCGCGCATTTTCTATTGCAACACCGCAGCGAGTTCGGCGACAGTGTGCATCCGCTTGAGCATCCCGCCATGCAAGTCCATGGTGCGCTCGCCATGCTGAGCTGCTTTGCCATCGGTACGCTGTTGCATTTGCATATACGCCGTGCGCACCGGGCGCAGCGCAATCGCTGGAGCGGCTGGAGCATGATCGCCGCACTCGCCTGGCTGACGCTGAGCGGTTATGCCTTGTACTACCTGGCCAGTGACGAGAACCGGATGATCTGGTCCGTCGCGCACTGGAGTCTTGGCCTGGCGTTGCCGCTATTGCTGATATTGCACATCGTGCTGGGCCGCAAATCCTTGGCTTGAGTTGTAATCAATAGGGATAAAAAGCGACGCGTATTGTTACGAAGGCAAGGCATTCAGCCGGCCTGCTTCGGCCATCTCGCGGATGATGCGGATGGTGTCGATATCCGATTCCTGATACGCCGAACGGCGATATTCGTTATACATCTCGTTTTCCGCATCTTCCGCCGCACTATGACCGTCGTCGTACACAAAGCGCACAAAAAATGCATCCGGCACGGGTTCTTCTATCGTCATGCGCAATGAGGATTGCGGAATATCTTTTTGCGCCGCCACATCGTAATGAATTTGTTGAAGGTGTACAAAATTTACCTGATCATTAATCACCAGATCGCCATAACGCAAAGTGCGCGCCATGCTCGCCTCGGTGCGTTCAGTGATGCTGCATTCATCCAGATAGGGCACGAAGAGTTTCGGCAATTCGGCCCGCATCACCAAGCCGCGCCAGAGTTGCTCGCGCGTGATGAAGTCATTCAATGGATTGGTCAGGTCGTTGATTTCAATCAAGTGTTCAAATTTCATACGTTAATTCCTATCAGATGGCGCTTAGTTTACTCCGCTTCTGACGCAATTACCAAGCCGCGGCAGAGAACTTAAAAAACATCGTCTCTGCACGCCAGCATTGATGCGGTTCTCCAGGCCATGGTCTGAAAAGCCCCATGGATAGTGCGCGCTGGCATCGGTCTTCCCCATTCTTAGCAGAGAACGGCGACAAAAGCGGTTGCCAGACCGATTGCGGCTACAATAGCGCCTGCTGATACTTCTGCTCCTCCGCTTTTTATCCCCTTACGCTTCAATCATGTCCCACGGTCTGAACCAACCTCAACGCGATGCAGTGAATTACATGGACGGCCCTTGTCTGGTGCTGGCCGGTGCGGGGTCGGGCAAGACGCGGGTGATTACCCAAAAGATTGCGAATCTGATCGAGAAGCACGGCTACGACGCCAAGCATATCGCTGCGCTGACTTTTACCAACAAGGCGGCGCTGGAGATGCAGGAGCGGATTGCCAAACTCTTGCAAGAACCTAAAAAAGCCAAGCAGTTGACGGTCTCGACCTTTCATTCGCTCGGCGTCAAAATCCTGCGCCAGGAAGCGCAGGCGCTAGGCTTGAAGGATCGCTTTTCCATCATGGACAGCGACGATTGTTTTTCGCTGGTGCAGGATCTGGCGATCACCACCGACAAGCAATTGATACGGCGCATCCAGACCGCCATGTCCTTGTGGAAGAACGGCCTGATCGATCCAGAGACTGCGATCCAGCAAGCCGGCGATGAAGAAGAGGCGACGGCAGCGCGCATTTATCGCAGCTATGTAGCGACCTTGTCGGCCTATCAGGCGGTCGATTTCGACGACTTGATCCGCTTGCCGGTCGAACTGTTTCGCAGCAACGAAGCGGTGCGCGACAAGTGGCAGCGCCGTCTGCGCTATTTGCTGGTCGACGAATATCAGGACACCAATACCTGCCAGTACGAACTGGTGAAGCTGCTGGTCACGGGGATCGGCAAGAAACCGATGTTTACTGCGGTGGGCGACGACGATCAGGCGATCTACGCCTGGCGCGGCGCGACCATCGAGAACCTGAAAACCCTCGGCATCGATTTTCCCGATTTAAAGCTGATCAAGCTGGAACAGAATTACCGTTCCAGCACCCGCATCCTGCAGGCCGCCAATGCGGTGATCGGCAACAACCCCAAGTTGTTTGAAAAATTACTGTGGTCAGAGCATGGACTCGGCGATCCGGTCAAGGTGCTGGGCATGCAGGACGATGAGCAAGAGGCCGATCAGGTCGCGATCATGATCTCGGCGCATCGCTTCGAGCGCCGCGCCAAGTGGTCGGATTACGCGATCCTGTATCGCGGCAACCATCAGGCCCGGGTGATCGAAAAGGCGCTGCGCAAAGAACGCATCCCTTATACGATTTCCGGCGGCCAGAGTTTTTTCGATAAGGCCGAGATCAAGGACATCATTTCGTATCTGCGCCTGATTGCCAATGAAGACGACGACCCGGCGTTCATCCGCGCGATCACCACGCCCAAGCGCGGGGTCGGCCAGGCCACGCTCGAAGTGCTGGGCGCCTTCGCCGGACAATGGCAGTGTTCCTTGTTTGAAGCGGTGTTCAAAGGCGGCATCGAAGCCAAACTCACCGATCGCCAGCTCACGCCTTTGCGCGGTTTCTGCAACTTCATCAACCAGGTCGAGGCGCATGCGCACCGCGAAGGTCATGCCAGTTCCCTGCTCGACGATCTGATGAAAGAGATCAATTACGAAGGTTATCTGTACGACAGTTTCGACGATCGTGCGGCACAGGCCAAATGGCAAAACGTGCTGGACTTTACCAACTGGCTGAAAGAAAAAGGCAGCGGCGGTAAAGAAGGCACCGACGATCATCGCAGCCTGCTCGATCTGACCCAGATGGTCGCGCTGATGACCATGATGGAGGGCAAGGACGAAGAACCCGATGCGGTCCGCATGTCGACTTTGCACGCGTCCAAAGGACTGGAATTTCCCCACGTATTTCTGGTCGGGGTGGAAGAGGGCATCCTGCCGCACAAAGGCGATCCCGATGCCCCGGTCGAGACCATCGCTGCCCGGATTGAGGAAGAGCGCCGCCTGATGTACGTCGGCATCACCCGCGCCCAACGCAGCCTGCACATCACCTGGTGCAAAAAACGCAAACGCGCCGGCGCACCGGTGCATTGCGATGTCTCGCGCTTTATCAAAGAGATGAAACTCGATGAAGGGACGGCGCTGCCGACCGAAGAAGAAGCCATCACGCCACAGAATCGACTGGCGAATTTGAAGGCCTTGTTAAGCCGACCTAAAGAATAATCAAAATAGCTAAAATGACTACCGACTCAATCCCCGATTTCCCCGACCATCCCTGGGTTTCGCTGGAAACCCCGCAAGATGTCGAAGGCTGGATGGATTTGCAAAACCGTGAGTTGCAGGAAGCCATCACCAAATTGCCCGGCAATAGCCAGCAATACGGACAAAGCTTAGGGCAGGGCATCGCATTTCGTCTGGCCTTGGGCGGCGAATTATTTATACATACCAATTCGGATGGCGAGGTCTTGCTGGATGTGACGCCGGAGGCTGCCTGGGCGATTCCTGTGATCAGCGCGGTGACGCAGGCTGATGTGCCGCGTGGGCAAGTCTGGATCTTGCCTGCGCATGTCCTGACGCAATTGATTTTGGGTTTGAATAGCCTGATCGCATCGAGTTGGCTGGTGTTGGGACATCGCTTCAGGATGAAGTAGTGATGGTTGCGTACGGACGGCGCATTGCCGGTCATTTTTGACGTTCTTCGTTGCTCATGGCTCTCCAGAAGCCTCGTTCAGGTCAAAACTACCTCGACCAATGCAGCCGTCATCATCTTAAATCTTCATGGGAATTCTCGGTTTAATTGAGTAAACCATTCCTGTCGATCTTGACGATACGCGAACCGCCGTCGGCGGTCTTGCTGCCGGCACCGGGATTTTGTTTGACATTGACTTCTGCCACTCCGGTGCCGGTCGCATTGACTTTGGCGCGCTCCACTAACAGTCCGCTGGCATTCAGGTCGCCGCTGCCGCTGAGCTTGGCGACCAGCAATTGACCTTTGCCTGACAGGTCCAGATTGGCTGTGCCGGTGATCAGCACATCGATTTGCGGGCTTTGGATATCGTTCGCTTGCATGTCGCCGGAGCCATGCAACTCTATGCTGAGTTTGTCGCGGATCGTGGGGCTGTTGATCACGCCCGTGCCATGTGTTTTAAATTGCGCCTTGCCTGCTTGCAAGCTCTTGCCATCAAAGTCGCCGGAACCATTGACCTGGACATCGAGTTCGGCGGTCTCGCCGGTCAGGCTCAGGTCGCCGCTGCCGTTCATGCGCACGCTGGTGCTGCTGGCTTTCAGGCCGCGTACCTGCATGTCGCCGGAGGCATCGAGTTGTGCGGTCAACTGTCTGATCTCGCCGGCCAGTTTGACATTGCCAGAGCCGCGTATCGTGGTTTTGACTTGCGCTGCTTTGAGTTCTTTGACGCTCAGATCGCCGGAGCCGTTGATATCGCTATCCAGGCTGTCGCTGACACTGCCCAGATTCAGATTGCCTGATCCGTTAATCTGGACCGTGGCTTTGGCGGTTTGCCATTGGCTCAGGTCCATGTCGCCGCTGCCATTGACATTGGTTTGCAGTTCTTTGGTCACGCCATTCGCATGCACATCGCCGGAACCGTTGACCGACAATTCGAGCCGGTCGCCTTTGAACTTATTCAGTTCCAGATCGCCGGAACCGTTGATATTGATGCGATTGAGCATGCTGGCAGCGACTTTGACCGTGAGCTGGCGCGCATTGAAATTGGTGGAGAGATGGATAATCGTCTTGCTTTTTGAACGTATATGCAGGGTATTGCCGGTGACCACGGTCTCGACTTCCTTGACCAGTTTTTCATTACCGACCACCTCCAGCGCCGGGCCGCCTTCGCCGGTCACCACCACGTCGTAGGGACCGGTCATGTCGATTTCAGTAAATTCGGCGACCTCGCGTTTTTCCTGGATCAGCGGACCGAAATTTGCTGTGGCATCGCCGTCATGGAATTCGACGTTGCAGGCAGCGAGAGCAAGTAACAGAATAAGGCTGCTGTGTTTTAACATGATTTTCCTTTTTCAAATTCGAATTTGAAGCATGCCGCCAGCATACGTTAGCATTCTGTCAAATGGAACCCTGATGCGACAGACCGCAAAACGCGGGGACTAAAACGCGGATCATCGCGATATATGGTGAGGACTTACGCAAAACAGCAAGCTGCTTACTACCGTTCACATTGAACCCGCAAGCCAGGTGCGCCAGTTGGCACGAAATGTCGCTGAAAGCCGCATCCAGCCTGCGGAGGCGTTTTGATATCCACACCTCATGGAGCCTTTCCTCTTGTTTTTCTCGGTGTCTCGGTGGTGAGAGGTTTTGGTTTTTTGTAAGTCCTGGTATGAAATTTTTACCGGCTATTGCACAATCCCCTATACTGCTAGACGTTTTTTCGTAAGTTAGTTAACCGAGTCGCGTTGAGTCCGATGAACCCAATAATCTTGCAAGCCCAGGATGGCGCCCAAGCTGCCATCACCGCGTATGGTGCGCACATCTGTTCCTGGATACCGGCCGGTGGTGACGAGCAGCTGTTCTTCAGCAAGACCTCGGAGATCCGCGAGGGCGTGGCAATGCGTGGCGGCGTGCCGGTGATCTTTCCGCAATTCGCTGGCCTGGGCGCTTTGCCCAAGCATGGTTTCGCGCGTACTGCGATGTGGCGTCTGCTGCGCGCCGGCCAGACCGCCAGCGGTGCAGCACGGGCCGAGTTTGAATTAAACGAGAACATCGCCAGCCTGCAGGTCTGGCCTTATGTATTCCATGCCGAACTGACGGTGACCGTGGTCGGCTCCAGCCTGGATATTCGCCTGTCGGTACAAAATACCGGAGACACCGGATTGAGTTTTACCGCAGCACTGCATACGTATTTTGCCGTCGGGCAGATTGCTGATGTGACCGTGCATGGCCTGGCGGGTTTGCCTTATCGCGACTCGGTCAGCGGCGTCAGCGGCTGCATAGATCATGATCCGATGTTGCGGATTAGCGGTGAAATCGACCGCATCTATGCCAATGCCCCGCGCCTGCTGTTGTGCCAGCCCAGACAAACCACCTTGATACAGCAGAGCGGATTTGCCGATGCAGTCGTCTGGAATCCCGGTCCTGAGAAGGCCGCCACGCTGGCCGATCTGGAGCCTGGCGGTTATGAGCGCATGCTGTGTATCGAGGCGGCGGCGATTATGCAGCCCGTGGTACTGGCACCCGGCGCATCCTGGTCCGGAAATCAATCGCTGACCGTTAAGCGTACATAAAACGAGCCGCACCGGTGAGGTAATGGCTAATCAAAAAGAGTGTCCCGGTATCGTCTGCGACCCTCTTTTTGTTTGTATGAAGTTGTTCGTATTGGAAGCCACATCTGTTTAAACTGATGTTGATCGACTCGTTGGGCGAAAAATTGACGGCGTAATTTCTCCGTGTCTCGTAAATTTCTTTCTTTGATCGCTTTTAAGCAATCCCGTTTACTTATACTTATGCTCTATCGCTGCGGCGGTGCCGTCTTTTTCCATTTCACGCAAGATCTGGCTGAAGCGATCGATACGGCTTTGCTCCATGCCTAGATTGCAGGCAAGGTACAGTTCCGTTTGATGAAATTCAAATAAGGGAACGATTTGTTCTGACAGACCCTGTTGTTTTAAGATCGCGATCCCCAGTAATTCACCGGTTGCCCAAAAGTCGAAACGGTTATGCAATAGCTTGCGCGGATTATCGCTATCTTTATTCGCCAGTTCGATTTTAAATCCACGGGCCGCCAGGAATTCGGCCACCGCATCATTACGATAACCGCCTACAATATAAGGGCGCAATTCTTCCAGCGTTTTGGGTGCTCTCGGATCGTTTGCCCTGGCAAAGATAAACCAATTATTTTTGACTAAGGGGCCGACCCATTTGAATTTGGCTTCTCTTTCCGGTGTTCTGGTGGTCGAAAAAACACAGGTATTTTCTTCCTTTAGTCCCATCTGAAACGCGCGCGCCCAGGGATAGCCGGCGATCACATATGTTTCCCCGGCACGGCGCATTAATTCGACGACTTTTTCCGTTGAGATGCCGCTGATTACCCCTGTCTTCGGGGCGATCATATTGAAGGGCGGGTAGTCTTCGGTAGTCAGGTTTAAGGTGGGACTGCGCACAGGCTCTGCAGCAAAGCAGATCGACGCGACTGACAGCAGGCAGACCAGCGTGAGGTGACGCAACATACTTGCTCCGGGACGATAGTCGGGAGAGGATGGATAGAAACACTTTAGTCCGCGTATAGAAAGAACGCAACTCTAAACGCAATTCATGACATCAATGCATCACATTGAAGCCGCAGGCTGGATGCGGTTTCCAGAGACATTTCGTGCTAACAGGCGCACCTGGCCTGCGGGTCTCCAAGTTTCGGCGGTGAGAGATTGCGGTTTTTGCGTCAGCCCTGTTGAACTTGCTTGCGTAAAAAGTCGGCGGCTTTTTCACCTATCATCATGGTCGGGGCATTGGTATTCCCGCCAATCAGCGTCGGCATGATGGACGCATCGACTACGCGCAGGCCCAGCAGTCCATGCACCCGCAATTCGGGATCGACCACGGCCATCTCATCTATCCCCATTTTGCAGGTGCCGACCGGATGATAGACGGTGTCGCTATATTGGCGCAACGCGGCGCGGATGTCGTCATCGGTTTTGACATTGGCGGTCTGATAGTCGCTGCTGCGCATGCTGGCAAGTGCCGGTGCATCCATGAGTTTGCGCGTGAGTTTAAAGCCCTTCAGCAAGGTCTCGATATCGTCCGGGTGCTCCAGGAAGCGCGGGTTGATCAACGGCGCTGCCAAGGGATCGGCATTGGCAAGAGTCAGTTCCCCTACGCTCTTGGGACGTAACAGGCAGACGTGGCATGAATAGCCATGCCCCAGATGCAGTTTGCGCGCATGGTCATCAATCATCGCCATCACAAAATGCAATTGCACATCGGGTGCGGGCAGGCCGGGATCTGTTTTCAGAAAGCCGCCGCCTTCGGCCGCGTTCGAGGTAATCATGCCGCGCCGTTCATTCTTATAGCGCCAGGCTTGTTTGGCTAGATGCGCCGAACCGCCGAGTGAAATGCCGACCAGGTCCGTGCTCTTGGAGCGATACTTAAATACAAAATCAGGATGGTCCTGCAGGTTGCGTCCGACTCCGGGCAGGTGATGCACCACGGGAATCCCCAGCGCCTGCAAGGCCTGGCCGTCGCCGATACCGGACAACAGCAGGATTTGCGGGGTTTGCAAAGCGCCTGCCGCCAGCAAAATCTCGCGCCTGGCGCGCAGGCTGCGCTGCTGGCCATGTTGAATAAATTCGACGCCGACGGCACGTTTTCCTTCAAACAGAATACGCGTTACATGGCAGCCGGTTTGCACGCTCAGGTTGGGACGTTTACCGATGTGCGGATGCAGATAGCCGCGGGCGGCGCTCCAGCGTTCGCCCTGATGTTGAGTGACCTGATAAATCCCGATGCCTTCCTGATCTTCTCCGTTGAAATCGTGATTGATGTTGAAGCCGGCCTGTCTTGCCGCTTCCAGATAGCGTTGTTGAAACGGATTATCCGAACGCAGATCGCTGACGTGCAGCGGGCCTGATTGACCGTGCAATGCGCCGCCTAAACTCGCATTGTTTTCGGAACGCTTGAAGTAAGGCAGCACCTCATCGAACGACCAGCCGGTATTGCCCAGCGATGCCCAGTGATCGTAGTCCCAGCGATGTCCGCGGATATACACCATGGCGTTGATGGCGGACGAGCCGCCGAGGGCTTTGCCACGTGGTTGATAGCCGCGCCGATGATTCAGGCCGGGCTGAGGGACGGTTTCAAATGCCCAGTTATTCAGTTTGGTCGGCAGCATGGCGACTACCGCGAATGGCGTTTTCACGACCCAGCTATCGCCGTCGCCGCCGGCCTCCAGCACCGTGACCGAGGTATCGGGATCTTCCGTGAGTCTGCCCGCGACGGCGCAACCGCCCGCGCCCCCACCGACTACGATGTAATCCGCTGTTGCTGTACTCATATGGTCTCGTCCTCTGGATCGGTGTCTATAAATTGATGGCGTCTACGGCGCATTTTTCGGCAATGGGCTTGCTGCATCGCAGTATTGATGATTCAGGCAAACCCGTGTACGTTGCAACTGATCTTAGCCTTTAGCGCTGTTGGGAGTAAGGACATTTACTGCCAATTTCTACAATATTCATCGATATTCCGGGGGAGACAGTTTGTCTTTGCTCACTGCGTCACCGCTGTTGTCCGTGCAGGATGCGATTTTCCCCGCGCATCCTTTTGCCGGCCTGTTTGCGATTGGCCGCGAACAACAGTGGCGTTTGCACGACATGTTTCCCGCGTTTTTTGCCGATGGCGACGGACCGCTGCAAGCCGCTGCCAGAATCAGTTATGTACAGGCACGCGCAGGCTTGTTGCAGGCAAGGCAGCGCGGCGGAGCGGATGTCGCGCTGCTATCCGGCAGTCGTAAATCGTTGGCTGATTTAGGCGGGATGAGCGCGGGCATGCTGGCTCAGCCGACTCTGGGACGTGCACTGGCTTTCGGCCTGGAATACCAATTGATCGCCGGCTCCATGTTGCAACTCAGCCTGGAGACGGATAGCCAGCAAGCGGCTTTGGTATCGCATGCCTTGTTTGAGGATCAGGAATTGCAGGATTTTCTGGATGTCGATCACCTGGCGACAGCGCTCAACGCCGCGCGTCAATTGCCTTGTAATGAGCTGCCCATAGCCCGTATCGAATTGCGCGGCAATCTGCAGGCGAGCCGCTCTATGCTGGAGGATTTTTTCGCCTGCCCGGTAATCCTGGGCGCCGATGCCAGTCGCATGCTGTTTGCGCATTCCCTGCTGGAGATGCCCTTATCCGGTACCGGCGCCAGTGCGCAGACAGCTCGCGCGGCGTGCGACACGGAATTGGCGGCTATCGGTGTACTGGGCAAGCAAAGCCTGGTGCGCAAGCTGGTTGCCATGCAGTGTGAATTTTTTAATGTGCAGGATATGGCAGCGGCCCTGGAACTGAGTCCGCGCTCTTTACACCGCCTGTTAGCGCGCGAGGGCACTTCGTATCAGCACATTACCGAGAGCGTCAGGATCGAGCGTGCAAAGCGCTTGCTCAGTACCGCGCTGAGTGTCGAGGACATCGCGGAAGAGCTCGGTTATTCGGATGCGCGCAGCTTCCGCCGGGCCTTCAAGCGCTGGACTACGCTTACCCCCTCAGAGTTCAGGTTCAGCCGGTAACAATCGGTGGGGCACAAAGAAAAAACCCGACATCTTGCGATGCCGGGTTCTTCCTGTCGAGAGTAATCCGGTTTTGTTTATGCAGCGTTTTTGCGTTTGCGCAACGATGCCAGACCAGCGATGCCCAGGCCCAGTAATGCCAGGCTGCCTGGTTCTGGAACTCCAACTGAACCCAGTGGTACTGATGCAAAACGGAATGAACCGCCTGCTACCAAAAACTCTCCAAAACCGTCGCCCCAGAAATCGAGTGAATTAAACGTGCCGGAGGAGTCAATTGCACCGATGAAGTTGGTGAAGCTGCCATCCAGTGCATAGCCAGGATTGTCGTTGGCAGATAAAGCATTTGCCGGCAAGGTTGCAGCGCCGCCGTTAAATGCAATCCACAGACCCGAACCATATAAAGGCACGCCCGGTGTAGGACGTGGTCCGCTGCTAGTGCAGCATGTTGCCCAGTCGCCAATTTCGAAACCAAACGCGTTGACGGCGCTGGAGAACGCAAAGTGCAAACCGCTGCTTTGACCGGGGATGGCGTCAGTACCATTATTGCTTGGATTAATGTTATACACAGAGCCGCTCAAAGAGTGACTGCCGCTCGTGTAACCACCAGATGCAATGGCTGGGCTGCCATTAGCACGAGTGACGGTCAATGTTTGCATGACGTTATTGCTGTCCAGATAATTATAAATAGCCGAGCCGTCAACCACTTGCACCACTTGGACTGTCGAGCCGGTGCCGGTAATTGTATTATCGAAAGTACTGATATTGGGCAGCGCCAAATCATAAACAACAGGCGCTGCATGGGAGGCTACCGGCAGCATCACTGCGGCGGCGGCCATGATAGTAATTAATTTTTTGATATTCATATTGACACTCCTGGATGTGAATCAATGCACCATTGGCAAAAAAGCTTCGCTGATTTCGATGTCGTTTTATACAGACAATCATCAACGATGCTTATCATAAGCACATCCCATACCAGAAAATACTTTGTTATTTATCATATACTTATAAAAATATAGATAACTTATTGTAAATAGAATCGACAATTGTAAAAAACCTGAAATGACAGGGAGCAAGACATTTTTACGCGGATGTCCCTCATACCGAGAGGACATAGTAAAAGAAAGAAGCTGAGAGACAAACATCGCCAAGTCCAGCGCCACAGGCTGTTTCCGATCGTTTCCGGCAATCTGCACCCGAGGCCAATGCGGTGTTGGTGCCGTCGAGGCCGTGGCGTTGGAGAGTACTGTTAAAAAATTTAAGGATGCTGGCTAGCTACCTGGCTGAAAAAATCATAAATACCCTGATCGCTCATCTTGCGCGCATTCGACAATTCACCGGCCTTGGTGGCATACAGCAAGGTGTTGTCCGGCTTCAATACGACGGCGGCCGGAATGCCCTTTTTGATCGGGTTCTCATAGCGGTTCGCGATACCGAGATTGCGGTCGAATTGGCCGACATCGATTTTGACCACCACGAATTTGCTGGCAATCAGCGCAGCGCTCTGGCCTTTGATCGATTTATCGAGTTCCAGGCAATCTTTGCACCAGTTGGCACCGAAGATCACCAGGACTTTTTTGTTGGCAGCCTGTGCTGCTGCCAGCGCTTTATTCAGTTCTGCCTGGGCATCGGCAGTTTCATCATACGGCTGGGGCGGATTGGCGAGTGCCGCGCTGAAAAAAAGACTGAGGCAAATAGCGATTAATTTTTTCATGAAAGTTCTCTTCGGGTGATTGGCTGGCCGCCCGTCTGATCCGGCAGCCGCATAGGTGGAAAAATATCGGAGCGATGACGTTCTCCGGTTTTTACATGATGACGCAAATGCACTGATTTGTCATGAGGTGTCGTGACCTGCAGAGCACGCTGTACTCTGGCCTGCTGACTTTCTGACGGGTATCGATTTGAGCAACTGACTATTTCATCTTGCTTCGATGCCTTATGTGGTTAACCGCACAGAGCGTGACTGAATTGCGGTTTATAAAGTGACTTATGGTCAAGTATTTTTTTAGCAATAATGGCTTGAGATAACGCGACCAAGCCGGTCACCTCTATGCTCCGGCAGAACCACTACCTCCTGTGGCATGACACAGCTTAACGATGTACTTGCGCAAGCAAACAATTGAATCAGAGGAAATCATGGCAAATTTGCTAGAACTTCAAACCAGAGAATTTCAATACGATCCGGATAATTTACTGGATACCTTAATTCATCACTTGCATTTCAAGAACGATGCGGCACTATCCAGGGCATTAGAAGTGGCGCCGCCGGTGATCAGCAAAATCCGTCATCGTCGCTTATCGGTTGGCGCCTCGTTGCTGATCCGTATGCATGAGATATCGGAATACAGCATCAAAGATTTACGCGCGTTTATGGGCGACCGGCGCACCAAATTCCGTATCAGTCCGCAGCATTTCAAACCGAAACCGGCAAGTGCGGCACCGCTTTAACAGATAGAGGGAAGACGCGAGACCGGATGCCTGGCTTGCGCATTAACTGATTATATATACAGTTGATGAGGTAAAATACGATTTGTCCCGCATCGTTTAGCGTGCCAATACCGTGCCTCTTGTTTCCCGAAAAATTATTCACTGCGATTGTGATTGCTTTTACGCAGCCATCGAGATGCGGGACGATCCGCGTTTGCGCGATAAGCCGCTGGCAGTCGGTGGTCGCGCCGACCAGCGCGGCGTGGTGGCGACCTGCAATTACGAAGCCAGACGCTATGGCGTGCGCTCTGCCATGCCGACTTCGCTGGCACTGCGCCGCTGTCCCGATCTGGTCGTGATGCCGCCGACCATGGAAAAATACCGGGTCGCCTCCAAAGCCATTTTGTCGATTTATCGTGATTACACCGATCTGGTCGAACCTTTGTCGCTCGACGAAGCTTATCTCGATGTCAGCGACTGTCGCCAGCACAAAGGCAGCGCCACCCTGATCGCGCAAGAGATCCGGGCGCGCATTGCCGCAACGGTCGGCATCACAGCCTCGGCGGGGGTCGCGAATAATAAATTCCTCGCTAAAGTCGCCAGCGACTGGAACAAGCCCGATGGCTTGTTTGTGATTCTGCCGGAGCAGGTCGAGGATTTCGTCGCCGCCTTGCCGGTGGCGCGCCTGTTCGGCGTCGGTAAAGTCACGGCGGCCAAATTGCATGCGCTCGGCATCCAGGAGTGCCGCGATTTGCGTGCCTGGTCTTTGCCGGAGTTGATGCAGCAATTCGGCAAACTCGGCAACAGCCTGTACCTGCTGTGTCGCGGCATAGACCGGCGCGCCGTGGTGGCGCATTCCGAACGTAAATCGATCAGCGTGGAAGAAACCTATGCGACCGATTTGCCCGATCTGGCGGCATGTATGGCGGAGCTGCCGGCGCTGTACGCAGCGCTGGTGGCCCGGGTGCAGCGGGTCCAGCCGGAAGAGGCAGTACAAAAACTCAACATCAAAATTCGCTTCAGCGATTTTCGGCAGACGACGGTCGAATGCCGCAGCGCGCATCTCGATGAGAAGCTATTTTGTCAGCTCATGGAAACCGGATATTGTCGTCGCAATTTGCCGGTACGTTTGCTCGGTCTGGGAATCGGTTTAGGGACCGTTTCTGCGGATCCCCGCGCTGAGCAGATGTCTTTATTTGCAACGACCGATTATTGATACTCCAATCTAGTATATTTTTAATCCGCAAGTAAATAAAGCGGATCAAGCCTGATTTTTATTGGTGTACGGGGGAGTATCTGTTATGGCCCGATACAGATTAGCCGGTTGTCACGGTTCTACTGTATAGCGGATTACTTAAAATCACCGGCAACTACGGTCAGCATTTTGTCGTACCCCAGATACTTATTCAGCACGGCTTTGACGTCGGCATTGGTCAGCGCCATGATTTTTTTCTCCAGCGTGGCGTCGAATTGCATAGTGCGTCCCAGGTACAGGTTGTATGCCAGTGTCTGCGCCAATCCTGCATCCTGACTGCGATTCAATTGTGCTTGCTGGATCAGGCTCTTTTTACCTTCTGCTAATTCCGCTGTGCTGAATCCGTCTTTCAGGACACGGGCGATTTCTTCGCGCAAGCCGGTCTCGAGCTTGGCCCGGTTTTGCGGCGCAAAGATGGCACCGACGGCGAAGCTGCCCGCTTCATCGATAGGCGAGACATCGATGAAGGAACCGCCGCCATAACTGATCCCGTCTTTTTGACGGATGCGCTCGAGGATGCGTGAGTTCGCGCTGCCGCCGAGCAGATAATTGCCCAAAGTCAGCGCCGCATAATCAGGATGCCGATCGCTGACCGGCAGATTCAGGGTACCGAAGAAAAACGCATTCGCCTTGTCCGGCGTAATCTGGCTCAGGGCCGCAGGTTGCACTGCGACAAACGGTTTTGTCAGCCGGGTGAATGGTTGCTTTGCTTGCCAGTCGCCGAAATCACGCTGCAACTGCGCCTTGATCGCGGTCGCATCGAAGTCGCCGACGATCGCGAGCTGCGCATGGTTTGCGCCATAAAATGCCTGCCAGAAGGCTTTGGCATCGGCCAGTTTCGCTGCCTTGAGCTGGGCGATTTTTTCTTCGATACTACGGTAATAACGGGCATCCCCGGCAGGCCAGGTATTGGTCGCTTTGCGCGCCATGTCAATCGCAATCGCCTGCGGATCTTTGCGCGATTCTTCGAGCTGCGCTAACTGTGCCGTGATCAATTGGGTAAATTCCGCTTCGCCAAATGCGGGTTTGCGCAGGGCATCGCGCACCAGTTCGAGTGCCCGTGCCAGGTTCTCCCGGGTGGTTTCTAAAGTGATGGTCGCGGCGCTTACCGTGCCGGAAATTTGCAGCTTGGCTTTCAGCTGGTCGAGTTGCTCGGAGAATTGCCGGTGGCTTAAAGTCTCGGTGCCGCGGCTCAGCATGGCACACGCCAGACTGGCATCATTGGCCTTGCCTTGCAAGCTGCTTTCATCGCCCAGGTTGATTTCCATATTCAGCACCACGGTATTGCCGCGCGTGGTTTTTGGCAGCAATGCGTACTTCAAGCCGTTGCTCAATGCACCGTTCTGGGTGCGTTTGTCGATGTTGTCCGGCGTGCTGACAAAATTCTCTGCCTGTGCCATGGCGACGCCGGGTTTGAAGGTGTTGATCTGCTCCGCCAATACGACCTTGGCCGGCGCCGGTGCCCGCACCGCTTGCGCTTCCGGGATGAAGCGGCCGGTGGTGCGGTTGCTGGGCTTGAGCCAGGTCGTGGCAACGCGCTGCACATCGTCCAGCGTCAGCGCGCGCATGCGGTCGCGGTACAAAAAGAATAGACGCCAGTCGCCATTGCCTATGCTGTCCGACAATGACACGGCGAATTTTTCGGGATCGTTGAAGACTTGCGCCAGATTGTTTTCCAGATTCGCTTTGGCACGTTTTAATTCATCCGCCGTCACCGGATCTTGAGCGACGCCTTCTATGGTCTCGATCAAAATTTTCTTGGCTTCATCGAGATTTTGTTCGCTGCGTAAATTCGCACCCAGCAGCATGAATCCGGGCTCTTCCAGATTGGCTGCCCAGGGGAACACTTCCGCGGCTTTTTTGCTCTCCACCAGGGTTTTATACAGACGGCCATTCGGCGAGTCGCCCAGGATCACGGCCAGCGCCTCGGTCGCGGCATAATCGGGATGGGCTGCCGGCATGGTGTGATACAAGGCGATCACGGACGGCGATTCGCCGGTCCGGCGCACCACCACGTCGCGTTCGCCGTCTTGCGCCGGATCCAGCGTGTAGGTCGGCTCGATCACGCGCGTAGGTTTCGGGATTTTGCCAAAATGCTGGCTGATCAATTTGAGGGTAGCCTGATGATCAAATGCGCCTGCGACGATCAGGACCGCATTGTCCGGCTGATAGTATTTGCGCCAGAAGGCTTGCAAATGCGGGATGCTGACATTCTCGACATCGCTGCGTGCGCCTATCGTATCTTTACCGTAGTTATGCCATTGATGGGCAGCGGACAGGACTCTTTGCATCAGTACCGAGGTCGGCGAGTTTTCGTTTTTTTCCATCTCATTGCGCACCACCGAGAATTCGGTTTTCAGATCAGCACCGGAGATCCGCGAATTCACCATGCGGTCGGCTTCCATCGCAATCGCCCAGGCCAGCGTTTCGGGTTTGGCGGCAAAAGTTTCGTAATAATTGGTGCGGTCCAGCCAGGTCGTGCCGTTAAAATTCACACCGCGCTGCGCCAGTTCCTCCCACAAGCGCGGATGCGCCTTGCTGCCCTTGAACATCAGATGCTCCAGCAGATGCGCCATGCCGGTTTCGCCGTAATTCTCATGCCGCGAGCCGACCCGATAAGTGATGTTCACCGTGGTGGTCGGCTTGCTGGCGTCCGGTACCAGCAATACACGCAGACCGTTAGGCATCAGGTATTCCTTGATACCTTCGACCTCGTGCACCAGGCTCAGACCCGCAGGCACATTGGCGGACTTGGCAACTGCCGGAGCCGCAGACTCAACGGCCATGACCGCCGGACCGGCACTCATGAATGCCACAGCAATGGAAAAACTCAGGGCGGATAACTGCAAGCGTGACGGTGTCATATGATGATCTGGCCTATGTGGACGGTCGGTAAGGAATTAAGCCTAGATATTAGCAGAGAGACAAAAACAATTTGTTGCGGCGACGCCGATCCAGTGCACAGAACGTGACAGCAGCGGAAGACGGGATAACTTCAGGACGGGGGGACGTGTTGCAGAAAAATTTGGTGCGCCAGACACGATTCGAACGTGCGACCCCAGCCTTCGGAGGGCTGTACTCTATCCATCTGAGCTACTGGCGCCATGAATATATGGCGATGTCTGGCAGTGACCGGGATAGGGCACCGCAAGCAGGGCTGCATTTTACCTCATAATGATGCCCGGCTTTTCTGCAATTGCATGAAAATTGTCGGGATTTCGACGATTGTCACGGCATTCTTGTGGTGAAAGCGCGGGTTTTTCATTCCAAACGGCAGCTTTTGCCACTATAATTGCAAGCTTTATCGGCTGACCAGCACTGCTTCAGCCCGCAGCCAGTTACTATAAATTGCTACACGAGGACTCCATGAGCAACGCACACGATTCACACGACGATCACGATACGCCGATTAAAACGCCGAAACAACTCATCCTTGCGATTGCGGCCGGCTTTATCGTACCGATCATTATCATCGTATTGCTGGTGAAATTTGTTTCCAGTGACAGTAAAGTCGGTGCCGGTTCTGATGCATTGACACCAGAAGCGATTGCCGCGCGTATCCATCCGGTAGCGGACGACGGCTTTACCTTCAAAGACGCTAGCGGTCCTAAGCAATTGCAATCCGGCGAAGCCGTGTACAAAGCGATTTGCGCCGCTTGCCATGATACCGGCGCGGCTGGCGCTCCTAAATTCGGCGATGCGGGTGCCTGGTCGGCACGGATCGCACAAGGTTACGACAAAGTGGTTGAGCATGCAATCGGCGGCTTGCGCGCCATGCCAGCTAAAGGCGGCAACCCTGATCTCGACGATATCGAAGTCGCACGTGCGGTAGTGCATATGGCCAATGCCGGCGGTGCCAAGTTTAAAGAACCGGAAGTCAAGGCGGCTCCGGCAGCCGCTTCTGCCGAGGCTTCTGCTAAATAATTAAAGTACCTTGCTGAATTGATAGAACGCCAGTCGATTTGACTGGCGTTTTTGTTTCCGGGGAGGTTAAGTTAAAATCAAGAAGGTGTTTGCGTCTGAAAATAAATTTGCATAAGTTCTGAGAAACCGGTTGATACGATGATCCTGAAACGCATACACCACGTCGCCATCATTTGCGCCGATTATCAAAGGTCGAAGTATTTTTATACCGAGATTCTTGGCTTGACCGTGCTGGCCGAGCATTACCGGATTGAACGCGATTCTTATAAACTCGATCTGGCCTTGCCGGACGGCGCGCAACTCGAATTGTTTTCTTTCCCCGAGGCGCCGCCGCGACCGTCATATCCTGAGGCGCAGGGATTACGGCACCTGGCTTTTGAAGTCGATAGCGTGCAGGACTGGAAGGCCAGACTGGAACATCTCGGGATCGCGGTCGAAGCCATCAGGATCGATGAATATACCCAGCGGCAGTTTGTATTTTTTGCCGACCCCGATGGCTTGCCGCTGGAATTGTATGCCTCTGCCTGACTACCCCCCGCCCTGTCAAGCGCTATGCCATGAAATCACTTAAGGATCACGCATGAAAATTCCTCCCAATTTGCCGCTCTGGTCGATCGCCACACCGATCGCTGCCTGGTTATTTTTAGCGGGCAGCCTGCTGGATCCTGGCGCATTTTATGCGATCTTTTTAACGCTGGCCTTGCTCGGCGGAGTGCTGACTGCGGTCTATCATGCCGAGATTGTCGCCCATAGAATCGGCGAACCGTTCGGCACATTATTGCTGGCATTGGCGGTGACCCTGATCGAGGTGGCCTTGATCGTTTCGCTGATGCTGGCCGGCGGCGAGGTGACGGCGGGTCTGGCGCGCGATACGGTATTCGCCGCGATCATGGTGATATTGAACGGCATTATCGGCCTGTGCCTGTTAGCGGGAGCCAGTCTGCACAAGGAGCAGAGTTTCGGTTTGCAAGGGGCCAGCACCTCGCTGGCGACGTTGGCGGCGCTGGCTATCCTGACGCTGGTGTTGCCGAACTTTACATCGACGGTGGTCGGTCCGTATTACAGCGCTAGCCAGTTAGGTTTTATTGCGGTGATTTCGCTGGTCTTGTACGGCACGTTTGTGCTGGTGCAAACGGTACGCCACCGCGATTATTTTTTACCGGAAATTGCCGTCAGCGATGAGGATGTTCATGCGCCTTTGCCATCGGACAAGATGGCGTGGATGAGCACGGTTCTTTTGTTATTGTGTCTCGGTGCGGTAGTCTTATTGGCAAAGGCGTTGGCGCCTACGCTGGAGCATGCGGTAGCCGTCGCCGGCGCACCGAAAGCACTGGTCGGTATCATCATCGCCATGGTGGTTTTGCTGCCGGAAGCGGTTGCGGCGTTCCGGGCGGCGCGCGCCAATCGCTTGCAGACCAGTATTAACCTGGCGCTGGGTTCCGCCCTGGCCAGTATCGGTTTGACGATACCCGTGGTGGCGGTGATTTCACTGGTGACCGGCTGGTCGCTGTCTCTCGGGATCGATGCGAAATCGACGGTGCTGTTGTTGTTGTCGCTGATGATTACCACGATTTCACTCGGGACCGGCCGAACGACCATCATGCAGGGTACGATCCACCTGGTGATCTTTGCGGTGTATCTGTTCACCACCATCGTGCCCTGAGACGGTCAATACGGTCAATCCGAGCCGGCATGATCAAACAATCAGCATCGCCCGGAAGTCATTCACATTGGTCAGCGTCGGCCCGCTGACGATCAGATCGTCAAGCGCGGCAAAAAAACTGTAGCCGTCATTATTGTCGAGCATGGCCGCAGGTAGCAAACCCAGGCTGGCTGCGCGCTCCAGCGTATCCGGCGCGCAGATTGCGCCGGCATTGTCTTCCGAACCATCGATGCCATCCGTGTCGCAGGCCAGCGCATAAATACCTGGATGACCGCCCAGGGTTTTTGCCAGGCTCAGTAAAAATTCGGCATTGCGGCCGCCGCGCCCTTTGCCGCGCACGGTGACCGTCGTTTCGCCGCCGGATAAGACCACGCAGGGTTTGCTGAAGGGCTGGTTTTTATCGGCAATTTGTTTCGCCAGCGCAGCATGTAGCATGCCGACATCGCGCGCCTCGCCCTCGATCCCGTCCGACAATATATACGCCTGGATCCCGGCAGCCCGCGCTGCCGATGCCGCCGCATCGAGTGCGTCCTGTGCGGTGGCGATGATGTGGTGCTGATGTTGTGCGAATAGCGGGTGATCGGGCTTGGGCGTTTCGCCTGCACCGGAGCGCAAATGCTGCTCCACCGCTGCGGGGATAGCGATCGCATATTTGTGCAAGATCGCCAGCGCCTGCGCGCAAGTCGTCGCATCCGGCAGGGTCGGGCCACTCGCGATCACACCGGCCTCGTCACCCGGCACATCGGAGATCAGCAAGGTCACGACTCTGGCGGCGCCGCATGCCAGTGCCAGCTTGCCGCCTTTGATGGCCGACAGATGCTTGCGCACACAATTCATTTCACCGATGCTGGCACCGCTTTTCAGCAAGGCCTTGTTGATCTGCTGCTTCTGCTCCAGGGTGATCCCTGCGGCGGGCAGAGCCAGCAGGGCGGAGCCGCCGCCCGAGATCAGGCACAGCACCAGATCGTCTGCCGTCAAGCCCTGGACCAGTTGTAAAATACGCGCCGCCGCCTGCTGGCCTGCGGCGTCCGGGACCGGATGCGCTGCCTCGATGACTTCGATCAACTGGCAATCCGCGCCATGTCCATAGCGCGTGACGACCAGGCCCGACAGATGCGATCGCGGGCCTTGCCAATGCTGCTCGACTACCTGCGCCATGGCGGCAGCGCCTTTGCCGGCGCCGATTACCAGTGTGCGTCCTTTGCTCGGGGCGGCAGGCAAAAAAGCCGGCAGGCATTTTTCTGCACTGACGGCATCTACCGCGGTTTTGTACAAAGAACGTAGAAAGGATTCTGGGTCGGGAATGGTCATCGCGGGCTTTGGTCAGGGTAGGATAGCGGGATTAAGAGTGGACTTAAGAGTGAGATTAAGGCAAAACATGATAAACCAAACTAAGCATGATTTTAGTACTGTGCACCAGGCGATGCAGCGTTATGTCGATAAAGACATACTGGCCGGCGTTTCTACCGCACTATTGGCCGGGCAAGAGCTGGTCGATGTGCACTGCGCAGGATGGGCCGATAAAGAAAACCGGATTGCCCTGCGCGACGATCATTTATTCAGGGTATTTTCAAACAGCAAACTGGTGACATCGATAGCGGTACTGCAATTGATGGAAGCGGGAAAACTGCAACTCGACGATGCTATCGAACATTACCTGCCGCAATTAGCTCAACGCCAGGTCTTGCGTCCGGGCGCCACCCGGATTGACGATACCGAAGCAGCCAGATCGTCGATCACGATACATCAGCTGTTAAGCCATACGTCCGGCCTGAGCTATGGCCTGCTCGACCATGGCAGCACGATCTATAAAGCCTATATCGAACGCAAGGTCATGAACGCGATGACACCGCTGTCTTCGATGATCGATGTGCTGGAAGAATTGCCGCTGACTTTCCATCCCGGTAGCCGTTGGGAATATTCGATTGCCACCGATGTCTTGTCGCGTCTGGTCGAGGTGGTTAGCGGGATGCGCTTTGATGCCTATCTGCAAGCGCATATCTTCGATCCGCTGGGCATGCAGGATACCGGCTTTGTGGTGCCCGCGGATAAGCTGGACCGGCTGGCCGCGTATTACGCCGGCAGCGATCCCGGCAACATTTTACAGCGCGGTTTAAAACGTCTCGACAAATCCCCGTATCCCGGTGCCTTCGTGACGCCTGTGCCGCGTCTGTCGGGTGGCGGCGGGCTGGTCTCCAGCCTGCACGATATGGTCGCCCTGATGCGCAGCTTGCTGAACGGCGGCAAGCGCGTTTTGCGGGAAGATACGATCGTCCTGATGATGCAGAATCATTTGCCGCAAGGCAGCGGCATCGCTTTTCCCGGCGTCGGCAATGTGCCGGGAAAGGGCTTCGGCCTTGGCGGTGCAGTGACCCTGGTATCGTCTTCGATAGATCCGGCTGGCTCTGTTGGAGAATTCGAGTGGGGCGGCATCGCGGGCACGCATTGGTGGATCTCGCCGCGTCATCAGATTGCCGGTTTGCTGATGACGCAGCGCCAGATGAGTTTCTGGCATCCGTTTTCATTCGAGTTCAAACGTCTGGCTTATCAGGCCTTGGATGCGGGGTGAACCGACGGCATGGCAAGTTCATTTGATTTTGCCGAGAGCCGCTTGCCATGCGCGGATGTGCCACTGGCAATCAATTCTGCCGGTGACCTGTCCCGCCTCGTCGATGCCTTCTACCGGTCCATGAAAAACCGCAAACATGACTGCGCCTTCAGGACTGATCGGCCTATGTAGCGCACCGTCTTTTTCCAGCAAATAATCACCGGCGACAAAGCGACTTGCCGGCTCATCATGGTAATGGAAACCGCCTTCGAGAATATAGCCTTCGACCGCGCCGACATGGCGGTGCAACGGTGCCAGGCTGTCTTTTTCGACTTTGATCATCAGTGAAAAACGACCGCTCTGCGGGTCGGCGCTGAGTAATTTGAATTGCGCGCCGGGCATCGCCCAGCGTACCCAGGGCAAGTCGGCACAGTGGGCGGAGAATAAGGTGCTGGCTGGGGCGGAGGTGTTTTGCCCGGAGTGAACGGAGTAAGTTAAGGTATTTGTATTCATACAATATTTTCTCATAGACCCTGGATCTTATGCCAAAAAGACCTTGTTACAATTATTTTGGTGCAGCGCACAAAAAAATACTTGACCGTCAAAAATAAGCGTGTAGAATAACAATTGTTGCGGTGCACCATTTGGATAAATGAGATGGAAAGCGCTGTCAAAATCCTCATTTTTTTCATTCCTCTCTAGGAGAACACCATGTTTACAACACCTGAACAATTTATCGCGGCTACTAAATCCAGCCTGGAAGCACAATTCGCTTCTTTGACCGCATTAAACAAAAAAGCATTCGAAGGTCTGGAGCAACTCGTTGCTTTGAACGTTAGTGCCGCAAAAGCGAGTATCGAAGAGGGTACTGCCGCTGCCAAGCAACTGGTCAACGCGAAAGATCCAAAAGAATTCTTTTCTTTGACCGCAGCGCAAGCCCAACCAAGTGCAGAAAAAGCCTTGGCTTACGGCCGTCACCTGGCATCGATCACATCGGCTACCCAAGCTGAGTTCACCAAAGCAGTGGAAGCGCACATCGCTGAAACCAACACCAAAGTCGTGGCGTTGATCGATGAAGTGACTAAAAATGCACCAGCCGGTTCCGAGCAGGCAGTCACCGCATTGAAAGCCGTCGTAGGCAACATCAATGCAGGCTACGAGCAATTGTCAAAAACCAGCAAGCAAGCGGTACAGACTCTGGAAGACAACCTGGCGAAAGCAACTCAGCAATTTACCCAGGCTGCTGAAAAAACCACTCGCAGCAAGAAGTAATTCGCTGCAGATACTGGATGTCGCGCGCTGAGTCCATCAGCGCAGCTGTCTAGACATCCTGCATCGTCATCGTAAAAAACAGGCCCACGGCAACGTCGGGCCTGTTTTTTTGCCCAAAATTCCGCTGTCATGGGCGCTTGACACGCGCTGGTATTAAAATACCGTCACACATCAGGCTCTATACAGAGCATTTCAACTAGGAGAATCAAATGCAAGACGTCGTCATCGTTGCGGCAGGCCGCACCGCAGTAGGCAAATTTGGTGGTTCACTGGCAAAAATCGCCGCGTCCGATTTGGGCGCGCACGTCATCAAAGGCTTGCTGGCCAGGACGGGTTTGAGCGCTGATCTGATTAATGAAGTGATCCTGGGTCAGGTTCTGACCGCAGGCGTAGGACAAAATGCCGCCCGCCAGGCCGTCATCAAAGCCGGTCTGCCGAACATGGTGCCGGCATTCACGCTCAACAAAGTCTGCGGCAGCGGCCTCAAAGCGACCCATCTGGCGGCACAGTCGATCAAGGTCGGTGACGCCGACATCATCATCGCCGGCGGCCAGGAAAACATGAGCGCATCACCGCATGTGCTGAACGGCTCGCGCGACGGTTTCCGCATGGGCGACGCCAAGTTGGTGGATACCATGATCGTCGACGGCTTGTGGGATGTATACAATCAATATCACATGGGCATCACGGCAGAGAACGTCGCCAAGAAATATGGCGTCACCCGTGAAGAACAAGATCTGTTTGCCGTGGCATCGCAAAATAAAGCCGAAGCCGCGCAAAAGGCCGGCAAGTTTGTCGATGAAATTATTCCGCTGGAAATCGCCGGCAAAAAAGGCACGACCGTATTCGACAGCGATGAGTTCATCAAGCATGGCACCACACTCGATTCGCTCGCCAGCCTGCGTCCGGCTTTCACTAAAGACGGCACAGTTACAGCGGGGAATGCCTCCGGCCTGAACGATGGTGCGGCGGCAGTCATCATGATGAGCGCCCGCAAGGCCGAAGAATTAGGTTTGCCGGTATTGGCGCGCATCAAGGCGTATTCCTCCGCCGGTGTGGACCCGACCATCATGGGCATGGGCCCGGTGCCTGCGGCGCAACTGTGTTTGCGTAAAGCCGGCTGGAACCATCAGGACCTCGACTTGATGGAAATCAACGAAGCCTTTGCCGCACAAGCGATCGGTGTGAATAAAGAAATGGGCTGGGACACCGGCAAGATCAACGTGAACGGCGGCGCGATTGCAATCGGTCATCCTATCGGCGCATCGGGTGCCCGTATTCTGGTCAGCCTGATCCACGAAATGATACGTCGCGATGCCAAAAAAGGTCTGGCAAGCCTGTGTATCGGCGGCGGCATGGGCGTGGCGCTGGCGATTGAACGTTGATCTTCGGTGTCGCTTAGTGTCGTTTAGTTTGAATTGAGCAAAAAAAAATCCCCGTTTTTGTGACGGGGATTTTTTTGCTGAAACTGGCGCAATGTTTAATGGATGCCGTGCATTTTTTTCTGCATCCACTTATTCAACATCATGAATACCAGACCCGCGGTAATCGGGATGATGGTAAAAATCAGGAAGAACGTCGACAAGGAATAGGTTTCAGAGATGTGATCGATGTAGCTACCGGTAAAGCCCGCGAGTTTGTTGGCAATCGCGGTGTTCACATACCAGACGCCGAACATCAGACCGAGCAAGCGCGGCGGCGCCAGCTTGCTGATGTAGGACAGACCGACCGGTGAGATGCACAATTCGCCCATGGTATGGAACAGGTAGGCAACAATCAGGAAAACCATGCTGACAGACGCGGTTTTCGCACCCGCCGGGATGCTGGCGGAGCCGTAAGACAAGGCCGCGAAACCCAGTCCCAGCAAAATCAGGCCGGTACCGAATTTCACCGGGCCGCTAGGACTCCAGTATTTTTCCCAGATCTTGGAAAACATCGGTGCCAGAATCACGATGAAGAACGAGTTCAGGACGCCGAACCAGGTCGCCGGCACGCTCGATTGATCGAGTGAGAATTCGCGCGACAGCATCCAGATCACCAGTGACCAGATCAGGCCCATGCAGACCACCAGCAGCATATTCGACATCAGATATTTCTTCGCCGTACCGCCGAACAATTTCACCAGCAACCAGGACAGGATCATGGTCGGGATAACGGTGATCAGGCTATTGATGATTTTGAAGCTCATGCCGCTGGTGCCGACCAGGGCGCGGTCGGTATAGTCCGCTGCGAAAATCGTCATGGAACCGCCGGATTGCTCAAACGCAAACCAGAAGAAAATCGTGAAGAAAGAGAACACGCAAATGGCTTTCAGGCGATCCGCAACGATATGCGGTTCGGCTTCTTCATGCACGACTTCAACCGTTTTTTGGGATTTGGCTAAGCCGATCTGACCAAAAATACCTTGGGCAAAATAGAATTGCACCGCGCCCAGCAACATGAAAGCACCGGCCAAGGCAAAGCCGAACGGCCAGGAAATTTTTTCGCCAATGTAGCCGCACAACAAGATGCCGAAGAAAGCACCCGAGTTCACGCCCATGTAGAACAGGGTGTAGCCGCCGTCACGACCGCCTTCGTTGTCCTTGGTGTACAGCTGACCGACTATCGCCGAGATATTCGGTTTAAACAATCCGGTGCCGGCCACCACCAGACCCAGGCCCGTATAAAACATGGCCGGCGTATCGAACAATAAACACGCATGACCGGCCGCGATCACGAAGCCGCCCAACACCACGGCCCTGCGGCTACCGAGGATTCTATCGGCAATATAGCCGCCCAGGATCGGGGTCAGATAGACCAGACCGGTATACCAGCCGTATAAAGCCGTGGCATCGGCGCGTGTCCAGCCCCAGCCGCCTTTTACCGCTTCCGTGATCAGAAACAATACGAGCAAAGCGCGCATACCGTAATAAGAAAACCGTTCCCACATTTCTGTGAAAAACAGCACAAACAGACTATCTGGATGCCCCAGGATAGTATGTGCACCTGGCGTTTGAATTTTGTTCAAAGTGCTCTCCGTGATGTATTTTTGGATAAAAATTGCGTTGTTCGCAAAATTATTTTCAATAAAAGCTGTTAAATGATATGAATTGAGTCAATTCGGCGCGTAGCTTAACATGCCGGTAAAAGCCGCTGAAACTAGATGTGTTGCGTCGCAACAAATATGGCGAATAAAAGTGGCGAATTGTTGCCAAAATGCAGGTAACGTGGCTCAACCGCCACCAAGGGAATAAAGATAAGCATTGCCATTTAATTACTGCTCTGAAATAATCGTCGACTTAACCTCGTTTCACTTTTAACCTGCAAGGCAGCTGCACATGAGTTCTTTGCCCCCACGCCCCTCCTTACCCTATGTCCAGCTACAAGAGGGGACGGATTACTGGATATTGGACAATGCCCTGACCGATCCCGATGCAGTCAGGGCCCGTATTCTGGGGCGCACGGACTGGCAACTGGGTTTGCCGTACGCGCAAGAGACCTGGCCGGGAAAACGCGTGCATGAAGCACTGACTCCCGACGAGATCGCACCGCTGGAAGACTGGGTCAAAGCCGCGATCGGTAAACAGAAGCTGTGGGTTACCACCGCCCCGAACGGCGTCAAGCTCGATCACAATGTCGCCCAGATGGTTGGCGAGACCGAGAGTGTCGCGCGACCGCATACCGATAGCCGGGTCTTTTGCCGCTATGCCGCGGTCATCTACCTCAACCCCGATGCACCGGCAGATGCCGGCACCAGCATTTTCCGGTTGCGCTATCCCGATGGCACGCTGAGCGGCAATCTGTGCCCGGCGCCGCACCGGAATTTAGTCGACGCCCTCAAGCTGCGTTTCCTGCCGCCGCAAGCCTGGAAAGAGGATTTGCGCGTCAGGAATGTTTACAACCGGTTAATCGTTTACAAAGCCAATCTGGTGCACAGCGCGACCCGCTATTTTGGTCACGACGAACAAAGCAAACGCTTGACGACGGTATTTTTTTGGATGACCGAAGATTAGGGTCCGTCAACGAAGCGGATACAAAATTAAGACTTCCGTGAAAACTAAAACTCTTCGCCACCGAGACATGGAGAAAATCGACAGGACCAGCGCCATGACATGTGGTACGAACCCGCAAGCTGGGCGGGCCTGCTGGCAGGAAATGTCTCCGAAAGCCGCAGCCAGCCTGCGGGTTCAATGTGAGAATTGATAGACAGTTTCCGTTATGCGTCAGTCTTATGAATAAATAAACGAGGGTTTTCTTTGCGTCATTGGCGTTTTTGCGGTGACAAATTTTTTCTTTTCAAGGCATCATGTATCCCACATCCCTCAAAATATTTACACCGTTGTTGACCGGCGTGAGCCTGGCTTTATCCGCGGTGCTCAGCTTTGCCGAAAGTCCTGCCGTGAATACAAGTTATCAAATCCCCGCCGCCGAATTGCAAGCCGTGGTCGATGCGCCGCGTGGCCCTATTTTCCAGATCGGCCCGCAACGCAGGCAGGCTTTGCTGGTGAATTTGCCCGGTTTGCCGGCGATTGCCGATGTGGCGCAACCGGAGTTGAAGCTGGCGGGTTTGCGTATTAATAGCAAATTACGCGCCGCCAGCCGTTTTGAGTTCGGCGACGGCATGTCTTTGCTGGATATCGCGTCGGGCCAGATCCGCAAGGTCACCGGCCTGCCCGCCAATCCGCGCATTGCCGACACCGCCTGGTCGGCCGACGAGCGCTGGATTGCCTTTAGCCGCTGGAGCGCTACCGGTGTTGAACTGTGGTTGCTGGACGTCGAGCAAGCCAGCGCCCGGCGTCTCATCAAGGAGCCTTTGAATGCGGTTGCCGGTACCGGTTTTAACTGGCTGAGCGGCTTGAGCGACGGTTCTGCAAAGGATGCGCCGAAAAAATTGCTGGTGCGTCTGAAGCCGCTCAGACAGGCTGCGGCACCGGTGACGCCGGCCGCACCGGCAGGGCCAAACATCCAGCAGAGCCTGGGCGGTAAAGTCACGCAAAACCGGACCTACCCCGACATGCTGAAATCACCGGCCGATGCCGACCTGCTGGACTGGCAATTGCAAAGCCAGCTGGCAGTCGTGACGACCAGGGGCGAGGTGCAGCGCATAGGCCAGGCCGCGACCCTATTGGCAGCGCAGGCTTCGCCGGACGGCCAATACATCCTGGCGACGCATTTGCGCCGTCCGTATTCGAACATGTTGCCGATTGCGCGCTTTCCGCAGCTGGTGGAGATGTGGGATATGCAAGGCAAAAAACTCAAGACCATGACCGAGCGTCCCTTGCGCGATCGCCTGCCGCCGGGCAATGATGCGGTGCAGACCGGACCGCGCAATTACGGCTGGCGCAGCGATCAGCCGGCGACCTTGTATTGGGTCGAGGCGCAGGACGGCGGCGATCCGAATGTCGACGCCAAAGTACGCGACAGCCTGTTCCAGCAAGCCGCACCGTTCGATGCCGCTGCACAAAAATTACAAGACCTGGCAACGCGCTTTGCCGATGTTGAATGGGGGCGCGACGATCTTGCCCTCGTGACCGAATACTGGTGGAAGACCCGCGAGGTACGCACCTGGCTGATACAGCCGGGGCCGCCAGGACCGTCAGCTAAACCGCCGGTTGCGCCTGAACTTTTGTTCTCGTATAAATCCGAAGATCGCTATGCCAATCCGGGCAGTCCGTCCAAGCGCATCAATGAATTCGGCCGCGCGGTGCTGCGGACCGCTGCCGACGGCAGCACCTTGTTCCTGACCGGCGATGGCGCGAGTGCCGAAGGCGATCGGCCTTTCTTCGATGCTTTCAATACCAGGTCCAGGCAAAGCACGCGTTTGTGGCGCTCGGCTGCGCCGTACTACGAACAGGTAGTGGCGCTCTTGGATGACGCCGGCCGGCAAGTCATCACCAGCCGCGAAGCCAGCGATGAACGGCCTAATTTTTACCTGCGCGATCTGAGCGGCCAGGCCGCGCCGCGTGCCCTGACGCAATTCCCGCACCCGACACCGCAATTCAAGGGCGTCCAAAAACAGCAGATCAATTACCACCGTGCTGACGGTGTCGCGCTGTCGGCAACCTTATACCTGCCGCCGGATTACGAGCCCAGGCGCGATGGTCCCAGACCGATGCTGATGTGGGCTTATCCTGAAGAATTCAAATCCGCTGAGGCAGCAGGCCAGGTCAAGGATTCGCCGTACAAATTCAATCGCATCAGTTATTGGGGGCCGCAGGTCATGCTGGCGCGCGGGTATACGGTGCTGGACCATCCGGCCATGCCGATCGTCGGCGAGGGCAAACAGGAACCGAACGACAGCTATCTGCCGCAGCTGAAAATGGATGCCGAAGCGGCCGTCGACGAGGTGGTGCGGCTGGGCGTGGCGGAGCGTAACAGGATCGCAATCGGCGGCCATAGCTATGGCGCATTTATGACCGCGAATCTGCTGGCGCATACACGGCTGTTCCGCGCCGGGATTGCGCGCTCGGGGGCCTATAACCGCAGCCTGACGCCATTCGGTTTCCAATCCGAGGACCGCAATTTTTGGGAAGCCAAAGACGTGTATCAAGTCATGGCGCCATTCAATTTTGCGCATCAGATCAAGGATCCGATCTTGTTTATCCACGGCGAACAGGACAATAATCCCGGCACTTTCCCCATCCAGAGCGAGCGCATGTATCAGGCCTTGCAAGGTTTGGGCGCGGTGGCCAGGCTGGTCATGCTGCCCAATGAGAGCCATGCCTATCGCGCCCGCGAATCGATTTTGCAGATGCTGTGGGAGCAGGATCAGTGGCTGGAACAGCATCTGAAAAACCCGGCACCGCAAGCTGAGGGCGCAAAATAGATACGGGATAGATACGGAATAGATACGCAAGGCCGGGTTGAGCGCACCAAGCAACGCCGCTGCAAACAGGGAACTAGGGGAGTATCCTGATTTTTCAAGCGTTTCCGCAATATTGATAAGCGAAACCGGTATATTATTGCAGATACACTACGCCAGTATGTGGAAAAGCCACGCGCTTGGCACAAGCAGGCGCTTTTCCTTTATGATGTTTCTGACACCACCAACTTCTATCTGCCATGCTGAAAGCGGTCATACTCGATAACCAAGCCGTTGCGCGTAATCTGCTGAGTTCGGTATTGACCAATGGCGGCCATGAAGTCGTGGGTGACGGCAATGTCAGTCCGGCTTCGCTGGCGCGCATGGTCAAACTCAGGCCGCAGGTGATTTGCGTGGATATCGGCGAAACCGATCAGGACGGCCTGGGCGTGCTCGAGACGATCCGCGCAGAAATACCCAAGGCCCTGATCTTCCTGGTGTCCGCAAAAATCGATGCTGAAACGCTGGCAGCGGCCAAGCAGCGCGGCGTGCAGGGATTCATCGTGAAACCGTTCAATTCGGTGGCGGTGCTGGCCTCGATCCGCAACACCATCATCCGGCTTGCCAGGCAACAAAGCGCCAAGTCTGCCGAAGGGGTGCTGAACCCGGGCGACAGTCCTGCCGCAGAATAAATATCCCCGCGTTCGTCCATGTTTTGCGCAGCGGCATCTTATCGCTGACTTAAAATAATCAGGACTTACGCAAAATGACAAGCTGCTTACCACAATGTACATTGAACCCGTAGACTGGATGCGGCTTTCAGAGGCATTTCGTGCCAACAGGCGCGCCCAGCTTGCGGGTTCATTTTTGATATTGGCATTCCTTAGAACCGGTGCCCCTCGCCTTTTCTCTGAGTCTCTGCGGTGAGAGGTTTTGGTTTTTCCGTAAATCCCAATAATTCAACAGAATCGACTTGACATGAGCATACTCACCACCCCAAGACTACGGCTGGAACCGATCACGGATACACATTTCGACGGACTGTACGCGATGAACAGCGACCCCGAAGTGATGCGCTATATCACCGGCAAGGCAGATACGCGCGATGACACGTTCGCCATGATAGAACGCGTCAAGGCGCGCTGGATAGAATTCGGATTTTCGTGGTGGAGTTTTTTTGAATCGGAGACCAACCAGATCATCGGTGCCGGCTGCATTCAGCATCTGGGCAGAGATCCGGCCAATCCTCTGGAAATCGGCTGGCGCCTGCGCCGGGACAAATGGGGCCAGGGTTTTGCCTCGGAGGCGGCGCAGGCAATGGCGGGCTTTGCATTCGATACCCTACAAGGCGAGCTGCTCTGCGCCGTCTGTCATCAGGACAATCAAGGCTCGGCCCATGTGATGAAGAAGCTGGGCATGCAGTATCGCGGCATCGAGCGCTGGTACGACATGGACACTGCGGTGTATGAGATGACGCAGGTCGATTGGCGCGCCCGCTCAACAGCTTGATGACCTTGCAGTGCTGACGTTGTAAATTTTCGTGTTATAGGCAGAAGCACAAATAAAAAAATGAAAACGTTTTGCGACGTTTTCATTTTTTTATTCTAGAACTGATTGTTCTGTTAACTCAAAAGCCGATTTTTTACCGGTAAATTTTTATCCCTTAAATGGATTTGATTCATTGTAAAATTATAAACTATTGAATTCATTCATTAATATTTTGCTGTTATGCAACAAAATTGAACTGAAGCTACTTTGATCTTCTTGCCTTGACTTCCAGATTTGTCTAATAAGACAAGCCTTATTACCCATGTTTTTAATTACTAACGCTTATTTATGATTACCTCTAAAAAATTGCTGTACGGAACGTTCTTTTGTGTTGTGCTGGCACTAAATGCTTGCAAAGCAAAAAATGCTGAAGCACCCGCCAAAGCCAGCATTCCCACCCAGGACATGGTGGAAAAAAATACCAATTCAACAGTATCCACCGCAGCCAATAATTCTTTTGATCTGCAATCCGTTCCGCGCACGACCGCTGCTTTACCGGCTTTTCCTTATGTGGATTACCCGGCCAAGCTTGACGAAAGTTATCACCATAACGTTACCGATACGCAATTCGATAAGGCATACATCATTGCGGGGAATGAAATGCGTGCGGTTGAAGGCAGGGTTTCTCTCCGCACATTTCCTCACAACACCTTGAACATGTCTGCTTTGGCATCGCAACGCAACTACGAAGACATGATCAAATCGATCGGTGGGGTAAAGGTGAACAAATTCCAACCGTCTGACGATGCGTTTGTGAAACAGCAGGGGGGTGATATCGAAGCTGTCTTTAAAAAATTGCGGCTGGGTTATGCCGGTACCAATTTCCAGGGCGGTGGCGTTACCTCGTATGACGTTTATCTGATACGCACAGATAAAACCAGCATCTGGATTGCCGTTGCGACGTTTGACGATGGCATCAACACTAGTCTGCTGGTGATAGAAGAAAAAGCACTGGAGCAAAATGTCGGTCTGATCAAGGCTGATACGATGGCATCTAGCCTGCAACAGCAAGGCCATATCGCCCTGTATCTGTCATTCGATACGGACAGCGACGTGATCCGCCCAGACAGTGCGCCGGTTGTTGACGAAATCGTGAAATTGCTACGCGCAGACAGTACATTGAAACTGAAAGTCCAAGGCCACACCGATAACGTGGGCGATGCAGCGCATAACAAGACTTTGTCGCTGGCACGAGCGCAATCTGTGGTCAAGGCAATCACCGCACAAAAAATAGAAGAATCCCGCCTGACTGCTGCCGGAATGGGAGCAGAGCATCCTTTGACAGATAATTCAACAGAAAACGGCCGCGCCAAGAACCGCCGGGTGGAATTGGTCAAATCCTGATTTGAAATCCCAATGAACTTCGATGATTAAAAAATGGCGCTGCCTTTCGATATCGAGACAGCGCCATTTTTATTTTGTTTGGCCCTTATTTGATTGATGCAGTTTGACGCAATTTGATCGGCGTCAGACTGCCAGATCAATGCTGTTGCCGTACCGGCAGCGCGGGCGTGGCGTTACGGTACCACGCTTCAAAATCATGGACCGACAAGGCCGGTGAATACAGATAGCCCTGCAATTCATCGCAGCCCAGGGTTTTCAGCAAGGCGCGCTGCGCCTCGGTCTCTACCCCTTCTGCAATCACGCCGAGTTTCAGCGCGTGCGCCAGGCTGATGATGGCTGTCACGATCGCCACATCGCTGTCGTCATCCGGCAGATGCATGACAAACGAACGGTCGATTTTCAGTTTATCGATAGGGAAGCGTTTCAGGTAACTGAGGCTGGAATAGCCCGTGCCGAAATCGTCAATCGCTAATTTGACGCCGAGTGCGGCTAGTGATTCGAGTTTCAGCAGCGCTTCATCGACATCGCGGATCAGGATCGATTCGGTCAGTTCCAGTTCTATGCAATCGGCCGGCAAATCGGCTGCGGCCAGTGCTTTCGCGACGTTTTCCACAAAATCGCTTTGCTGGAATTGCAGCGCCGAGACATTCACGGAGATGCGTAATTTCCTATCCAGGTTCCACAAAGCCGCCTGTCTGATGGCGGTGTTCATGACCCAGTTGCCGATCGCGACAATCACGCCGGTTTCTTCCGCGATAGGAATAAACTGGGCCGGACTGACTTCGCCCAGATCCTTGTCATACCAGCGTATCAAGGCTTCGGCACCGAACACCTCACCGCTATCGATGTTCACCAGCGGCTGATAATGCAGACGGAAGCCATCATGCTCAAGGGCCTGGCGCATCGCATGATCGAGCTTCATGCGAGACAGCAGGCCGACATTCATCTGGCGTTGATAAAAACGGAAATCCGAGCGGCCTCTTTCCTTGACGTGGTACATCGCGCTGTCGGCGTTTTTGATCAGGTCGTCCATATTGTTGCCGTCGGCCGGATACAGCGCGACACCAATGCTGCAACTGACGGAGAAGCTCATGCCGTCGAGCGTGAACGGCGCACTGAGTTCTTCCAACACCCGCCGCGCACAAATTTCAGCGCCGTTGGCATCTGCCTGATGCAAGAGCAGCACAAATTCATCGCCGCCCAGGCGCGATGCGGTATCGACCTGGCGTATGCATTTTTTCAGCCGTTCGGTCACATCGACCAGGACCCGGTCGCCGAACGGATGGCCGAGCGAATCATTGATCTGCTTAAAGTGATCGAGATCTAGGAATAACAGCGCGAAGCCGCCGTTGTTGCGGCTGGCGACCGTGATCGATTGCTTGATCCGTTCCGCCAGCAGCAAGCGATTCGGCAGTCCCGTCAATATGTCGGAGAATGCCAGCTCTTCTATCTTTTGTTTGGCGGCATGGGTCTCGGTTCTGTCCTTGAAGAAGCCGATGTAATGGATGGTCTTGCCAGCTTCATCCTGGACCCTGACCAGCGAAATCATGCATAGATAGGCATGGCCATTTTTACGGCGATTCCAGAGTTCGCCTTCCCAAAAGCCTTTGATGTCCAGATTCTCTAGCAGTTGCTGCACCAAGAGCGTATTGCTTTCTTCAGAAAAAAAATCGCTGGGCGACTTGCCGATCATTTCCTGCTCGGTATAGCTGGTCAGTTTTTCAAAGCTGGGATTGGTGGTGATGATTTTTTGCTCGGCATCGGTGATGAAGATCGCATCGGTGCTCGATTCAAATACCTTGGCGGCCAGTTGCAGGCGCGCTTCGTCCGCCAGTCGCTGCGTGATGTCGCGATACGAATAGACTCGGCCGATGGCACGGCCGCGCGCATATTGCGGCAAGGTCACGCGCTCCAGAATTTTGCCGGAACGCAGCACCAGCACATCGGTGGCTTCCATCAAAGGCGAACGGTTGATCGCGCCTAGCCGTTCGCTGTAATGACTGGCATCCACCATGCACTTGTCCATCCAGGCATAGATCGCCGGGTCATCTCTTTGGGTCAGCAATTCGTCCGGCAAGGTCCACAATTTAGCGAACAGATGATTGTAGCTGCGTATGCCGCCTTCCAGGTCCGTGACCAGAATGCCGTCGGCGGTCGATTCTAGTGTCGCACGTAATTCAGCGATGAGTTTTTCGAGTTCATTCTCGACATGCCGCTGATTGGTATGGTCGCGGATCGCTACCACATACATCGTGCTATCCATGCCGATGCGCACCAGCGTGACGCGTCGTTCAACCTGGATCCGGCTGCCATCGGCGAGTTGCAAGACGGTTTCTGAAAAAATATGATCGGATAAGCCCGCCGCCGCATCTTCCCAGAAAAACACATCTTCAGGCGCCGCGGCCAGTTCAATCACCGGCTTGCCAATCAGCGCGCCGTTGGGCAGTTGCAGCAACTGATGCGCAGAACGGTTCGCCGCGAGCACCATCAGCTGAATCGGATCGACCAGCAATACCGCTTCCAGCATGCCCTCGATCAGTGCCTGCCATTGTGGGGCCTTCATGCGGCACCGCCGATGGTCTCAATCTCGCGGCCGCGTTCGAAGAAGTAGCATAAGCGTTTGCGCGGTGACAAATAGTCGTAGGCTGCCTTGGGCAATTGCAAGGGTTTCAGGCTGCGGTGGATGCCCAGACTTTGTTCGTGTTCCAGGTTGATGACCAGCGCATCGTCGCGCGGCACCTCGGGATTGTGGATCATGACGCGAGGTTTGATCGGGCGGGAAGAATTGACCGACACTACCAGCGCATACCGTTCGTCGGTGAGCTGCACCACCGATCCCGGCGGGTAAATTCCCATCATGCGGATAAACGCCGTCATGGTCGGTGCATGGAATTGGGTTTTATAGTGGGTGAACAATTGGGACAAAGCTTCATGTGGTGTGATCGCCAGCGCCGGATTGCCGGGGTTGCATAAATTATCGTATTGATTGACCAGCGACACAATTCTGGCGAGCGGCGATATTTTGTCCGCGAAGATATGCGTCGGGTAACCGGAACCATCGATGTGCTCATGATGTTGCGCGATCAGCAGGGTCGCATTCGGCGACAAACCGAGTTTGCGCGCCAGCGTCACGCCATGCATCACATGACTTTGATACAGCTGCCGCTCGGCATGCGTGAAATGATCCTCCAGCCAGCGCAAGCGGTCAGGTAATTCCATCTTGCCGATATCGTGCAGTAAAGCCCCGATACCGAGTTCCAGCATATCGATCTTGCTCAGCTCCATCGCCTTGCCCAGCAGCAGCGAGATGACGGTCACATTGATCGAGTGCAGCGAGGTACGTTCGCCGGCTTTTTCGGACAGCAGGCGGATCGCCGCCTCGTCTTCGCCCAGCATGTCGGCCAAAAAGCCGCGTATCAAATTCTCGGCTTGCTCGCGCGCGACTTGCGGTTGCGCATGCACCATCTCGGTCACATGTTTGAAGGTTTGTGAGGCCTGGCTGAATTGGCGTTCGCAGGCCAGCAAACTGGCTTGCTGGTTCGCCAGCATTTCGCGATGCTTGCGCGCCTCGACGGTTTTCGGCGATTCGGCCAGGCGTGCCGTTGCAGCGGTCGATGCGCTATCCGGCGCGGCACTGGCTGCTGCGCCGGGATCTGGCGAGCTTTTGTCCGGCGCATAGCGTATGCGTTCCAGACCCAGAGAATGTATGGTCGCAATCTGATCCTGATTGCGAATTTCAAAGCTGTTTACCGGAAAAGGATGGTCCATCCAACCCATATCGAGATAAATAAACATCCCTATCCGGAGCTGCGAAATATCGATAAATTGTGTGTAGATGTCAGTCATGGAGCTCGCCGCTGAATGCCTTGATTCAAGAGCTGTTTTGGACAAGTTGTACTATTAACACGGCACTTCTGAAAAATCCATCTATTTCAACGTTTCAGTCGGGAAATAATGAGAAAGCAAACGACGCTGCACCCGAATGCGGTTGGTAGCCCGAATTGAAAAAGTCATTTGAGTTTTTTTTGAAAACGGTCGCCTAATGTTTATGCGAGTTTTCAGATGATTTTGGCCGGTAAGGCGCGTGGAGATTGCGGGCAGGCTAAGCCATTTAATAATTCAATGCGTATCTGAACGCAGCATCATCGTCTCGCTGCTGTTGACTTTCGTTCAGCTGCGCGACTGTGCCAGCCGGTGGGTGAGCACCTGTTCACACAATTTGAACAGCAAATAAAAAACCATCGCCGCCGCTGCACTCAGACACAACTCGATGAATTGCCGTAATCCGCCGTCGATCAGACCCATCCAGCCATTGCTGACGATATAGTCGGCATTGAGCGTAACGACGCGCGCCAGATCCAGCGTCAAAATACCAAACAGTAAAAAGCTGACGGTCATCAGGATGAAGGTGAGCAGCGCGTGGCGACTTAGCCAGAGATAGAGTGTGCTGTGAGTGCTCATGGAATCTCCGATGTTGAGTTTTTTTGTTGCGCTGGGGCGGTTTTATCGGATTGTAGCGCTTTGGGTTGCTGAGGTTAGGGAGAATGTGCGGGCGTTGTTTGGGATTTCCTCCCTCTCCCGCGTGCGGGAGAGGGACCGAGGGTGAGGGCGGTCGATGATCCGAAGTCTAAGGAATATAGCCAGAGCATTGTTTGATCCCCAGCGCTCTCGCATACCATTTTGATGGTAGGGAAATGAGGACTTATTGAACGCCAGCAATCGGTGCGCATGGCGCACCCTACAAAGCTATGAAATATGCACGCTACGCTTGTTATTTCATTACCTTACGAAAGTAAAAATGCTCAAGCTGTGCTTGATACGAATGCTAATAGGCTCTCTTCCCCAATTGATCCAAAACGATATGCTTATCAAAACTGGTTGGGTGCCAAAGGTGTACCTCGCGCTTATTTGGTCGAACAGAGCTAGCAAGAGTCACGTTTACTGCGATTGAGCCAACTATATACATCCATTGAGCAGATACGAATTCACCCTTTTGAATGTAAGTCACTTGTGAAATGGCAGCTTGCTTTTTAATATTCTGATTTTTTACGACGAGAAAAGATAAATAAACATTGGGATGCGCATAATCATTCAAAATGCAATTTGCAAATTCTTGGCTATCTAACGGGATCTCATTCTCAATAATTAGGCATCCAAATAGCTTTAGAAAATAGAGATGAACTCCGAGCATTCCTTTACGCAATCCATCGTTAAAAACAGGGCGTAATCTGATTCTTTCGCCAACGTCAATTTTGGGACTACGCACTAACAAATAATTGGATAATTTTTCCCAAGCTTTATCATGCTTTTGAGTCCGGGCATTATTGCAACCAGAACACAAGCTTTTCTCAAATTTAAGCTTCTCGGATTTGATACCCGCAATTCGTTCATGTTTTTCATCATCGATACGACGAAATAAAGGATGACCGTTATCAATCTTACCAAACATAGCTTTTATGTTGGATGCTTTGATCATATGTTCGGCGGAATCAGCTAAATCGCCACAAATCCAACAATTCTTCATGAATATAGCAATCACAAATTCGGCGCCAACCACCGCTCAACTTCATCCTTGGCCACCCCACGCCGTGCCGCCATATCCACCACCTGATCATCCGCAATTTTTCCGACGCTAAAATACTTGGACTCAGGATGCGCGAAGTAGAAACCCGATACTGCCGCGCCCGGTATCATGGCCCATGATTCGGTGATGTACATATCGATTTCTTCGCATTGCATTTGCCGGAACATGTCGGTCTTGACCGTATGTTCCGGGCAGGCCGGGTAGCCGGGGGCGGGGCGTATGCCTTTGTAGGATTCCTTGATCAATTCTTCGTTGCTGAGCGCTTCATCCGCGGCATAGCCCCACAGGTCTTTGCGGATGCGTTCGTGCAGGTATTCGGCGAAGGCTTCGGCCAGCCGGTCGGCCAGCGATTTGAGCATGATGCTGCTGTAGTCGTCGTGCGCATCTTCGAAGCGTTTTTCGTGCTTTTCTATGCCCAGACCGGCGGTCACGGCGAACATGCCGATGTAATCAGCGATGCCGCTGTCTTTCGGCGCGATGAAGTCGCTCAGGCATTGGTTCGGTCTTTGCACACCGTCGATGACAGGTTTCTCGGTTTGCTGGCGTGTGCCGTAGTAGGTGAAGGCGACTTCGCTGCGGCTGTCGTCGGTGTAGATCTCGATGTCGTCATGGTTGACGGTATTCGCCGGTAACAGCGAGACCACGCCGTTCGCGGTCAGCCAGCGGCCTTCGATGATTTTTTTCAGCATCGCCTGGCCTTCTTCAAATACTTTGCTGGCGGCCTCGCCGACCACTTCATCAGTCAAAATCGCGGGGAAGGGACCGGCCAGATCCCAGGTCTGGAAGAATGGGCTCCAGTCGATGTAGTGCGCGATGGTTGCCAGGTCGACGTTTTTAAAGACGCGGCGGCCGATGAATTTCGGTTTGACCGGCGTATTTTTTCCGCTGAAATCGACGCGCATTTTGTTGGCGCGTGCTTGCGCCAGCGTCACCATAGGCACGGCTTTTTTATTCGCATGCTGGGTTCGGATGCGGTCGTAGTCGGTCGCCAGCTCATCGATATATTGCTCGCGGCTCTCTGGGGTCAGCAGCGATTGCGCGACCGATACCGAGCGCGAGGCGTCGGCGACGTAGACCACCGGACCTTCGTAATTCGGCGCAATCTTGACCGCGGTATGGGCGCGGCTGGTGGTCGCGCCGCCGATCAGCAGCGGAATCTTCAGCATGCGGAAATGCGGGTCGCGCTGCATTTCTTTGGCGACGTAGGCCATCTCTTCCAGCGACGGTGTGATCAGGCCGGACAGGCCGATGATGTCGGCATTCTCGGCTTTGGCTTTCGCCAGAATTTCGGAGCAGGGCACCATCACGCCCATGTTGACGACTTCAAAATTATTACATTGCAGGACCACGGTGACGATGTTTTTACCGATGTCGTGCACGTCGCCTTTGACGGTGGCGATGACGATCTTGCCTTTGGGTTTATTGTCGCCGCTGAGACGTTTTTCTTCTTCGATATACGGTACCAGGTGGGCAACGGCCTGCTTCATGACGCGCGCTGATTTGACGACTTGCGGCAAGAACATTTTGCCTTGGCCGAACAGGTCGCCGACGATATTCATGCCGGCCATCAGCGGACCTTCGATCACATGGATCGGACGACCGCCGCTGCGCAATACCTGCAGGCGGGCTTCTTCGGTGTCTTCGACGATCCAGTTGGTGATGCCGTGCACCATCGCATGCGACAGGCGTTTTTCTACCGATTCATTGCGCCATTCCAAAGTCGCTTCTTCGCGCTTGCCACCGGCTTTGAGCGTGGCGGCGAATTCGATCATGCGCTCGGTGGCGTCTTCTCGGCGGTTCAAGACCACGTCTTCCACGCGTTCGCGCAATTCGGCATCGAGTTCGCTGTACACGCCGACCATGCCGGCGTTGACGATACCCATGGTCATGCCGGCCTGGATCGCGTGGTACAGGAAGACGGTGTGAATCGCTTCGCGCGCAGGATCGTTGCCGCGGAAGGAGAAGCTGACGTTCGATACGCCGCCGCTGATTTTTGCGCCGGGCAGATGTTGATGGATCCAGCGCGTCGCTTCGATGAAATCGACCGCGTAGTTATTGTGTTCTTCGATGCCGGTGGCGACCGCAAAAATATTCGGGTCGAAGATGATGTCGTAAGGATCGAACGCGCATTCATGCACCAGCAAATTATAGGCGCGCTGGCAGATTTCTATCTTGCGTTCGTAGGTGTCGGCCTGGCCTTTTTCATCGAAGGCCATGACGATGACCGCAGCGCCGTAACGCTTGCAGAGTTTGGCCTGTTGGATAAACTGTGCTTCGCCTTCTTTCATCGAAATCGAGTTGACGATGGCTTTGCCTTGCACGCATTTCAAGCCCGCTTCGATCACGCTCCATTTGGAAGAGTCGATCATGATAGGCACGCGGGCGATATCGGGTTCCGAGGCGATCAGGTTCAGGAAGCGCGTCATCGCGGCCAATGAATCCAGCATCGCTTCATCCATATTGATGTCGATGACTTGCGCACCGTTTTCGACTTGCTGACGCGCGACTGCCAGGGCCTCGTCGTATTGCTCGTTCAGGATCAGGCGGGCAAAGGCTTTGGAGCCGGTGACGTTGGTGCGTTCGCCGACATTCACGAACAAGGAGCTGTCGTCAATCGTGAAAGGCTCCAGGCCGGACAGGCGCATCGCCGGTGCCACTGTCGGCACCACGCGTGGCGTCTGGGTTTGCAAGATATCGGCAATCGCCTTGATATGCGCCGGCGTGGTGCCGCAGCAGCCGCCGGCGATATTGATGAAGCCGGCCTCGGCAAATTCCTTGAGCAAGGCCGAGGTATCGGCAGGCAATTCATCGAAGCCGGTGTCGCTCATGGGATTAGGCAAGCCGGCATTCGGATAGATGCAGACGAAGGTATCTGCGATCTTCGACAATTCTTCGGCATACGGACGCATCAAGGCGGCACCGAGTGCGCAGTTGAGGCCGACGGTCAGGGGTTTGGCATGACGCACCGAATTCCAGAAGGCAGGCACGGTCTGGCCGGACAGGATACGACCGGACGCATCGGTGACCGTGCCGGAAATCATGATCGGCAAGCGCGTTCCGGTTGCTTCAAAATACTGATCGATCGCGAATAACGCCGCTTTGCAATTGAGCGTGTCGAAAATCGTTTCGACCAGCAGCACATCGGCACCGCCCTCGACCAGGCCACGGGTCTGCTCATGGTAAGCCGCGACCAGTTGATCGAAAGTGACGTTACGTGCCGCCGGATCGTTGACATCGGGCGAAATCGAGGCGGTCTTCGGTGTCGGTCCCAGTGCGCCGGCCACATAGCGCGGCTTGGCGGCGGTCGAATATTTATCGCAGGCGGCGCGCGCAATTCTGGCCGAGGCGAGGTTCATCTCATACGCCAGATGCGCCATGTGGTAATCGTCCTGCGCTACGGTGGTGGCGCCGAAGGTATTGGTTTCGATCAGGTCGGCACCGGCGGCCAGATATTGCTCATGAATCTCTTGAATTACCTGCGGCTGCGTCAATGACAGCAATTCGTTATTGCCTTTGACGAACAGTTCGCGCACACCTTCGGGACCGGTAAAATTCTTGAAGCGTTCGCCGCGATAATCTTCTTCGCTGAGTTTATAACGCTGGATCATGGTACCCATCGCGCCATCGAGGATCAGGATGCGTTGTTGCAACAGCTCGCGCAGGCGGGTTTCGGTGGCGGAAACGGCAGGGGTGGTGGTCATGATGATTACTCGCAAAAACGAAAAACCCGATCGGCTCATGCATGCTGGCGGATCGGGCGACGTCCTTTTAGCAGCACTTATTACGCGCCCGCAATCTGAATCTCAAATCGGCGCTGTCGAAGCGGGATTATACCAGTTTGCCCACCGTTTCTGCCGTGCCGGGCGCGTTACCAGGAGGTCAAGTTTGCTCTTGATGTTCGCTTGATAAGCTTAATGCATATTTGTTTATACGGATACGTTCAGTGAGTAGTCAAAAAACAATAAAAAAGGGCATGCTATCAACCTCGATCACATGCCCAAAAGGGAACTAAATAGGATTTATGCAAAACAGAGAGCCGCTTGCTACCATGTATATTGAACCCGCAGGCTGGCTGCGGCTTTCAGAGGCATTGTGTGCCAACAGGCGCACCCAGCTTGCGGGTTCGTTTTGATATTCACACGCCATCGAACCCGTTCCTTTTGCGTTTTCTCTGTGTCTCGTTGGTGAGAGGTGTTAATTTCTGCGTAAGTCCTGCTAAAGAAAAACTAAACTTATTTTTTCTGGCGCGTTGCGATCAGACTCGCGATGACAGCGCTAAGCAGGATGCTGCCGATAACTGCCAGCGATACGGCGGTCGGGATATGCATCCATTCGACGATCAGCATTTTGATGCCGACGAACATCAGCACCAGGGCCAGGCCGAATTTGAGCAAATGGAAGCGGTTCGCCATATCTGCCAGCAAGAAGTACAGCGCACGCAATCCCATGATGGCGAAGATATTCGAGGTAAACACGATGAAGGGATCGGTCGTCACGGCAAAGATTGCCGGAATCGAATCGACCGCAAAAATCACGTCGGATAGTTCGATCAAAATTAATACCAGCAGCAGCGGTGTATAGATACGCTTGCCGTGCTCCATGACGCTGAATTTTTCGCCATGAAATTCTTTGCTGAACGGCAGCCATTTTTTTGCAAAGCGTAAAACCGGATTAGCGTCGAGATCTGGTTCTTTCTCGGCTGCGACCAGCATACGAAAACCTGTAATCAACAAGAAGATGCCGAACAGATACAAGACCCAGGCGAATTGCGTTACGACCCAGGTACCTGCCAATATCATCGCAATCCGCATGACAATCGCGCCCAGCACGCCGTACAGCAATACTTTACGCTGGTACTGCAAAGGTACCGAGAAATGGCCAAAGATCAGTAAAAAGACGAATACATTATCGACAGACAGCGATTTTTCTATCACATAGCCGGCCAGGAATTCCATCGCTTTTGCATCCGCCACCGTGCGACCTGCGGTGTCGCTCAGATACTTCCACAGACCGAAATCGAACAGCAGGGCAAGGCTGACCCAGGTGCCGGACCAGATGGCGGCTTCTTTGATGCTGACTTTATGCGAACGTGAACCGCCCAGGGCGAACACATCGAGTGCCAGCATGCCGAGGACAAACGCAATGAAGACCGCCCACATCCAGGGCTGGGCGATGCTGTGTAACATACATAAATCCTATTATTTTTTATGAGAAGCCTGTGATTGCGCATTGAATCCTCAATCACAGGCTCTGGTTTGCCAGCCTGACTTATTCTTCGTTCACAAAACCCAGCAATTGCAACAGGCTCATGAACAAGTTAAAAATGGTGATGTACAAGCTGACTGTGGCCATGATGTAGTTGGTCTCGCCGCCGCGGATGATGTTGCTGGTTTCGAACAAAATCATGCCGGACATCAGCAGTACCATGACCGCGGAGATGGTTAACGAGAGCGCAGGGATCTGGAAGAAAATCGCACCCAGGCTCGCCACCAAGGCCACCAGCATACCGACCATCAGGAAACCGCCCATGAAGCTGAAATCCCGTTTGCTGACTAACACGTAAGCCGACAACGCCAGGAAAATCAGGCCGGTCAGACCCATTGCGCCCATCACGATGGCGCTGCCGCCTGGCATACCCAGATAATGGCTGATCACCGGACCGATGGTCAGGCCCATGAAGCCGGTCAGGGCAAACACGAACAACAGGCCGAGTCCGCTGTTGCGGAATTTAGTGGTCAGGAACAGCAAGCCAAAGTAACCGACCAGAGTGATCAGAATGCCCGGGCCAGGCAAGACGAAGGCGACACTGGCGGCTGCGGTCAGTGCGCTGAATAACAGCGTCATCGCCAGCAACATATAGGTGTTGCGCAACACTTTGTTGCCAGCACCGGCGCTGGTATCGATGTAATCGACGGTCTGCGCATTGCGCAAGGCGGAACGATCTAGAATTTTCATACTTTTCTCCTGAAATGTTGATGATCTGAAAGACAGCGATCAAACCTTCACCTTCTCAACAGAAGGTAGCAATAGTGTAGTGTCGATTAATGCACAATAAAAGTCGAATATAATTGATAAATTAATCGATTTATGCGATGTATTGATCGTTTCTGCTGATGAATAGGCGTTTTCTTCCCGATGAGCAATCTCAATTACAAGCATTTGCACTATTTCTGGAGCGTCGCCAAGGCCGGCAGCATTGCGCGGGCCAGCGAGCAATTGCATCTGACGCCGCAAACCATCAGCGGCCAGATCAGTTTGTTCGAACAAGTGCAGGGTGAGCAGCTGTTCAAAAAACATGGCCGCAATCTGGAGCTGACCGAAGCCGGCCGGCTGGTCTTGGGTTATGCCGAAGAAATTTTTTCGCTGGGACAAGAGCTCGAAGAAGTGCTGCATCACCGGCCGACTGAACGGACGGTGCAATTGCGGGTGGGCGTGTCCGATGCCTTGCCAAAAGCCCTGGCCTATCGCTTGCTGGAACCGGCTTTAAAGCTGCCGCAGACTTTACGCATCAATTGCCGCGAAGGCAAACTCGACTCCTTGCTGGCAGATCTGGCCATGCACAAGATTGACGTGGTCATGTCCGACAGTCCTATGCCGCCCACGGTGAATGTGCGCGGCTTCAATCATTTGCTGGGCCAATGCGGTATCAGCTTCTTTGCAACCGCCGCCTTGCAGCAGCAATATCCGGCGGCTTTTCCGGCCTGCCTGGAAGGCGCGCCTTTGCTCTTGCCCGGTGAAGATGCCGCGTTGCGATCCAAGCTCATGCATTGGCTCGATGCGCAGCAACTGCATCCACGGATTGCCGGCGAATTTGACGATAGCGCCTTGATGAGTGCATTCGCTCAGGCGGGAGCGGGATTTTTTGCGGCACCATCGGCGATCGCCGATATGCTGATGCGCCAGTATGAGCTGGTGCAGGTCGGGCAGACCGATGAGATTCAAGAACAGTTTTACGCGATCTCGGTGCAGAGAAAACTCACGCATCCTGCGGTGCTGGCAATCAGCCGCGCGGCACAGCAGGATTTGTTTGGCAGCGCCAGGCTTGGGTGATGTTTCGAGCGAAAATCATCGCAAGAAATGCGTCACGATCTCGATTTGCCCAGCAACATTCGGTGCCGAGCCAGCGCTTCTCCATTCCATGACGTGGAGTTCGCGCTTGTAGCAGCTGAGGTAACGTGAATTTGGCGTCATGGCTCTATGCAATCAAGCGGAAATTCAGGATTGCCTGAGCTTGCCCACTATCCCCAGCGGCAGGTAATACACCGAGAGCACAAACAGCACGCCCAGCCACAGCAGCCAGCGGTCGGGATGGAAAAAATTGGCAATGAACGGCGCGCTTTCCAGGCTGTCGTGCAGCAGCTTCATCCCATCCTGCAGATAATTTTGCGAGATCACCAGGATCGCCGCGCCCAAGGCAGCACCATACATCGAGCCCATACCGCCGATGACCACCATTAATAAAATATCGATCATGATGTCGAAACTCAACGCGGTATCCGGACCGACATAGCGCAGCCAGATCGCATACAAGATGCCGGCACAGCACGCCAGCATCGCCGACAGGCAATTGCCGACAGTCCGGTATGTCACCGGATTAAATCCTATCGCAGCAACCCGAAAATCATTTTCGCGCACGGCCTGCAACACACGGCCAAAAGGCGAATTGACAATGCGCAGGCAAAACAAAAATAGCAGCAACGCGCAAAAATACACCAGGTAATAGCTTAGGGTTTTGCCATTCCAGTCTATGCCGAAAATGGGGTTGTCAAAGAACTGGGTAGCGGGCGATAACAGCTCCGGCAACTTAAAATTCAGGCCATCTTCGCCGCCGGTAAAATCCGAAAACTGCGAGGCCAGAATCGCGAAGAAATTTGCCAGCGCCAGCGACATCATGGCGAAAAATATCGTCCTCACGCGCAGCGATAACATGCCCAGCAGCAGCGCCAATACCAGGGTCAACAATAAGGCGCAGGCTGCGCCTGCGAATAACGCCAGCCAGCTGACTTCAAAGCGCGACATGGCAATCCCGACACCGTACACGCCGATGCCAAAAAACATCGTATGCGCAAAGGACACGATGCCGGTATAGCCCAGCAATAAATCGTAGCTGCTCGCGAGCACAATAAACACGCAGATTTTGGCGGCCACATTCAGCGCCCTGGTTCCGGAAAAAATCGCCGGTGCCAGCAACAGTCCCAGCAACAGCAGGAGCATCAGGATCGCCAGGATGCGGCTTCTCGGGGTATCGCCGGACAGCAGGGAAGCAGTATTCAATTTCATCGCGATGCCACCGGAAAAAGACCCTGGGGCCGCCATAACAAGATCAAGACCATCAGCAAAATATTCGCACCCAGCGCAACTTTAGGTGCCAGGAAGCCGACATAGTTCGCCAGCAAACCGACCAGCAAAGCGCCCGCGAAACAGCCGCCAACCGAGCCCAGGCCGCCGATGATGATCACGATGAAGATCAGCACCATCAGTTGCGCGCCCATGGTGGCGGTGACGGTCTCCTGATACAAGCCCCATAACACGCCGCCGATGCCGGCCAAGGCCGAACCGGCGACAAAGACACCGACAAACAGGCGGCGGATCTTGTAGCCCAGCGTCTCCACCATGTCGGGATTTTCCACCCCGGCGCGGATTAACAGGCCGAGCTTGGTGCGATTCAGGATCAGCCACATCGAGATAAAAATCAGCAGGCCGAGCAGCACCGCGATCACGCGGAATTTTTCAATCGCGACATCGCCGAAAATCCATGAGCCGCGCAAACTCGCCGGACGCGTCAGCGGGATTTGCTCGGGTCCCCAGATCACATGAATCAATTGCTCTGCAATGATCAGGCCGCCCGTCGTGATCAGGATCTGGGTCAGGTGCATGCCGTACACCGGACGGATGATGACGCGCTCAAAACCCCAGCCCAGCAAGCCCGCAACGATCGCCGCCGCTGCCATTGCCATGCCGATCGCCAGCAGGTTCAGCGCGACGTTATCGGCCTGCATCCATCCCGCCAGCGGCAACAGCACGCTGCTAGCGACAAAGGCCCCGATCGCGATGAATACGCCATGCCCGAAGTTCATCACATCCATCAGGCCGAATACCAGGGTCAGGCCGCTGGCCATGATGAAGATCATCATGCCCATGGCGAGACCCGCAACCGTCAAGGTGATCCAGGTCGGCAGGCTCGGCAGTAATGCCAGCGAGCCGAGCATGACTGCCGGGATCAGGAGTTTAGGTAAATTCTGATTCATCGAATTCATGCATGCGCTCCCACATTCAGGCCCAGCAATTGCTGCTGCAGTGCTGCGTTGCCGCTGAATTCCTGCATGCTGCCCTGATGAATAATCTTGCCGGAATCCATCACGGCGACGCGGTCGCCGAGCGCTTGCGCTACCGCCAGATTTTGTTCCACCAGCAAAATCGTCGCGCCTTCTTTCTTGAGTTCGCGCAAAGCGCTGATCATGCTGTTGACCATCACGGGTGCCAATCCTTTCGATGGTTCGTCGAACATATAGAGCTTGCGCTTCTCGATGATGGCGCGGCTGATGGCGACCATTTGTTTTTGGCCGCCGGAGAGTTTGCCGGCAGGTTTTTGCCAGAATTGCTGGAGTGCCGGGAACAGGGAAAAGATCCAGTCGAGACGCTGCTGATTGATGGGGCCGGAGCGGGCGGCCAGCAGCATGTTTTCGCGCACGCTCAGGTCGCTGAAGATGCCCATATTCTCGGGCACATAGGCTATCCCGCGCAGCGCGATGTCGGCGGTAGCAAGTTGCGTGAGCGCAGTCTGCTCCAGGGTGATGCTGCCGGCGCTGGCACGCCACAAGCCCATGATGGTGCGCAAAGTCGTACTCTTGCCCGCGCCGTTGCGTCCGAGCAGCATGGTCAGTTGAGCGCGCGGTACCGATAGATCAACCCCTTGCAGAATGTGATACGGGCCGATATGGGTGTGCACGCCGCTCAATTGCAACAGGATATCGCTCATGCTGCGACCTCCGCAGATTCGGCGGCTACCCCGAGATAGGCTTCCTGTACTACTTTCGATTGCATGACCTCGGCAGGTTTGCCGTCAGCGACCAGTTGTCCCTGGTTCAGCACGATGATGCGATCTGCCAGGCGTTCTACCACGTCCATTTTGTGTTCTACCAGGAGTATGGTTTTATCGCGTTGTTGCTGGATAGCGGCGATCAGATCGAGGATCACGGGTGCTTCGTCATGGCTCATGCCTGCGGTCGGTTCATCGAACATGAATACGCTGGGTTGCATTGCCAGCAGCAGGCCGACTTCCAGTTTGCGCTGATCGCCGTGGGGCAATTCGGCGGCACGCATATCGCGTCGTTGAATCAGTGCGATGCGGGTCAGAATCTCGTCGGCTTCCCGGATCCAGCCGGCGTGCGAGAACCAGGTCGAGAGCAATTGCAGTCCGTATTTTTCTCGGCTTTGCACGCGTGCCTGTATCGCCAGCCGGACATTTTCCATGACCGTTAACCGGGGGAATAAATTGGTCAGCTGGAAGGCGCGCCCCAGGCCGCGCTGGGCGCGGCTGGCGGCATTTTGTCTGCTCAGATCCTGACCGTGCAGCAGCACCTGGCCACCGGTGATCGGCAACTGGCCCGAGATCAGATTGAAATAGGTAGTTTTGCCGGCGCCGTTCGGTCCGACGATGGCTGTCAGGGTGCCGGGCGAGAAGGCACAGGATACCTGGTTGACCGCGATATGCCCGCCGAAATTGACCGTCAGCGCGCGCGTTTCTAGCGAAATGCTCATGGAGACCTTTTGATGGATTCAACATCGGCTCGAATTGACCGTCTTGGCGAAAGCCTGGCTGCTGCAGATGTACCACATGACGCGCTGCCAGATTGCCGTCGGATGGTCTCTGCGCAGCGCGGTGTGTTCAGCTCGCCGATGGATCAACGCTTGTTCTTGATCGGAACAGCCATCTCTTCTATCTTCAGTTCACGCACCAGTTCCGGCACGCCCCAGGCAAACGCAGGATCGACTTTGATCTTGAAGTGATACATCGATTGCAGCGCCTGATGATCTTCTTTGCGGAAGATCATTTTGCCTTTCGGCGTCTGGAATTCCATGCCTTCCATGGTCTTGATCAGATTCTCGGTGCCGGTGTCTTTGCCCGCTCTGGTCAAGGCTTCCACCGCTGCAATTCCTGCCGTCATGCCGCCCGCGGTGAAAAAATCAGGCGGTGTTTTGTACTGCTTGTAGTGATTCGCCACCAGCCATTCGTTGACCGGATTTTTCGGAATGCCGAAGTAGTAATACGTCGCGCCTTCCATGCCGGGGAAGTTTTTATAGGCCGCCATGGCTGGCAGGATATTGCCGCCGGTAGCGATCTCTATGCCGTAACGCTTCAGATCCAGATCGGCGATTTTGAAAGGATTGCCTGCGCCTGCCCAGAGTACAAAAATGACTTTGCGACCCGGCTGGTCTTTGAGTTTATCGATCAGGCGTTGCGCACCCGCAGTGAAATCGGTGGTGGTGGTCGGCAGGTATTCTTCATGTACCAGTTTTGCGCCTTTGCCTGACAGCGATTGTTTGAAGGCTTTGACGCCATCGCGGCCAAACGCATAATCCTGCGCCAAGGTGGCAATCACCACGCCCGGCTTGTCCAGCGCGACCGCATTCGAAATCGCATCCTGCGATGAATTGCGACCGGTGCGGAAGATGTAGCGATTCCACTTGTCGCCGGTGATCGAGTCGGCCACGGCGGGTTCGACGATCAGCAATTTTTTGTACTCTTCGGCGATCGGCAGCATCGCCAGTGCGACGCCCGATGAGGTGGGGCCGATCGCCAGATCGACCTTGTCATCGCCATAGGCCTGCGCCAGCAACGATTTACCCATGTCGGGTTTGCCCTGGCTGTCTTTTTCAATCACGACGATCTTATTGCCATTGACCATCATGCTGCCCTTGGTCGCGTAATCCAGGCCCATCATCAAGCCGATCTGGGTTTGTTTGGCATAGGCTTCGAGCGGACCGGTTTTGTCATACACATGGGCAATCTTGATATCTTTGGCGTGTGCATGGAGGCCGGAGGCGCTCAGGGTGAGCAGGGTGAGCGCGCTAAGGGCAAAACGTTTCATGGAGTCTCCTGTTTGGCTAGTAATTTTTGTGGTTATCACCATCGACGGCGACCTGGAGACTCCGCGCTCATGACTGGGTAGCGGTTGGACGCAGTTCAGTCATGAGCGCGTGTTGCGGGGGATGATGCTTATCCCCGGTCTCCTGTTGCTCTTATCTGTAAGAAGACTCTGCCAATCACTAAAGGCGCCGCAGAATTTCCTTAGCTTGTTTTGTAGTTTTCGATACTATATTTGGCAACTGGCAAAAACAATACAGTAGAAATACCTGTATCGCCGGTTTTTTGCCAATGGGACGAGGGCGCAGCGTAAGTCCTGCTCGAATGGCCAGGATGCAGCGCTCGATGAATTTTAGGCAGTAAGAGTATCTTGGGGAGTATGCTTAAAAACCATGCTTTATCCGCAGATTCTATAAGCGGATGATAAATATACTGCCAGGTAGTATATTTTTCATGCAAGTGGATGAATCAAAAAGCAGTTAATGTCAGCTAAAGTTTTGGCCGGCTTCTATCGCAAAGCCTTTGAGGAATTCGGCGACGGCTAAACGCTTGCCGCCTGGCTTTTGCAGTTCCGTCAGGCGCAGGCTGTGAGTGCCGCAGGCGACGATGATGCCATCCTGCGCATTGGCGCTGAGTACGCTGCCGGGTGCTTTGCCAGAGCTGAGGTCGAGGGCCTGGGCATGCCAGATTTTGACGGTAGTGCCGCCGACATTCGCATGCGCGCCGGGGAAAGGATTGAAGGCGCGGATTTTTCTGGCGAGCTGTTCGGCGCTTGCATTGAAATCCAGAGCCGCCTCGTCTTTGCTGATTTTGGCGGCATAGCTAACGCCTTGCTCTGGCTGTACCGTGGCAGGTACCGGACCCTGCTGCATCTGGCGCAAAGTCTGCACGATCATGGCGCCGCCGAGTTGCGCCAGCTTGTCGTGCAGACTGCCGGTGGTGTCGTCACCGGCAATCGCGATGCTTTGCATCTGCAGCATAGGGCCGGTGTCCAGACCTTCTTCCATTTGCATGATGGTGATGCCGGTCTGCCGGTCGCCATTTTCGATCGCCCGATGGATAGGCGCAGCGCCACGCCAGCGTGGCAGCAGAGAGCCGTGAATATTGATGCAGCCGAGTGGCGGAATATCGAGTGCCGAGCGCGGCAAGATCAGTCCGTAAGCCGCGACCACCATCACATCATGCGGCGTGCTGCGCAGCACCTCATGCGCTTCTTGTGCGATCTCAGGATATTTTCCGTCCAGCTTTAAAGAGACGGGTTGCGCAACCGGAATGCCGTGTTGCAAGGCGAATTGCTTGACTGCCGAAGCGTGCAATTGCATCCCCCGGCCGGCCGGCCGGTCCGGCTGCGTCAGCACCAGCGGAATCTCGAAACCCGCGGCATGGATCGCGTGCAAAGCGACCGCGGCGAATTCAGGGGTGCCGGCGAAGATCACGCGCATCAGCGCACCTTCATCTTGCTGCGCTGCTCTTCGCGTTCTTCTTTGAGCATCTTGGTTTTGATGCGGTTGCGCTTCAGGGGCGACAGGTATTCGACGAAGACCTTGCCTTTCAGATGATCCATTTCATGCTGGATACAGACCGCCAGCAAGCCGTCGGCGTGGAGTTCGAACGGCTGGCCATCGACATCAAAGGCGCGCACTTTGACTTCGGCAGGACGTTCTACTCCGTCGTACACGCCGGGAACGGACAGGCAGCCCTCGTCATAGATTTTCTTTTCTTCACTGGCCCAGGTGATTTCCGGGTTGATGAACACGCGTAATTCGGTATTGGTTTCTGAGGTATCAATGACCACCAGTTGCTCGTGCACATCGACCTGCGAAGCGGCCAGGCCGACGCCGGGCGCGTCGTACATGGTTTCGGCCATATCGGCGGCAAGTTTCTTGATGCGTTCATCAAAAGCGGCGACGGGTTTAGCCACTTTATGCAAACGTGGATCGGGGTAACGCAGGATATTTAGTATAGACATAAGGCTTTTCACAACAACGAAAGGGTGTTGCGATGCGGTTTTTCTTGCTAGTTCAATGATTTATGGGCAAAATTTGATTCACTTTGGCAAGTTAGTGCCTGCCCATTCGCTTCATCATCCAGCAGCATGCATCGGACAACATTCATGAAAAAGTTTAGCACAATCGCCTTACTTATCGCTGTCGCCTTCCCGGTAGTGGCGAGTTCGCAGGCGTCCGCGCAAGAAGCAGCTCGTGCAGCCAAGGCCGGCAAATGCACGTTTTTACCGGATGCACCGGATAAGCATGTGGTCGTAAAGGGCGACACTTTATGGGGAATTTCCGGGAAATTCCTGAGCAATCCATGGTGCTGGCCTGAAGTGTGGGGCATGAACCGCGATGAAATCCGTAACCCGCACTGGATTTATCCTAATCAGATCGTTTACTTTGACCGCATCAATGGCCGCTTGCGTTTGGGTAACAATGTGGGGGATGGCTCAATTACCGATTCGGGCCGATTGCAGCCGCAGATTCGTACCGAAAATACCGGAAGAAACGCGATAACAGCGATACCGTCCAACCTGATTGAGCCGTTTTTATCGCAACCCCTGGTCATAGAAAAAGATACCTTGCTGACTGCGCCGCGGATTGTCGCGACTCAGGAGGGCAGGGTGATTCTGGCTAAGAACGACAAAGCCTATGTGCGCGGGGACCTGAAAGGCGGGACCTCGTTCCAGGTATTCCGCCCTGGCGTGCCGCTCAAAGATCCTGAAAACAATGCAGTGATTGGCTATGAGGCGGTATATCTAGGTACCTTGAAACTAGAGCGCACCGCTAAAACGGTCGACGGCGTGGATAGTTTTGTTGTGGCCAGCGCCAAAGAGGAGATGGCAGTCGGCGATCGCCTGATGCCTGTTCCTCCGACCCCCATCCAGAACTATGTGCCGCATGCTCCGGAGCAGGAGGTGCGGGCGCGCATCGTGTCGATTTACGGCGGCGTCAGCCAGGCTGGACAGAATCAGGTCGTCAGCATCAACAAAGGTACGAATGCCGGTCTGAACATCGGGACGGTGCTTGAATTGTCACGCTACGGAAAGATTGTTCAGGACAAGACGGATGGGAAAAAACCGATTCGTTTGCCGGATGAGCATTACGGTAACTTGTTTGTTTTCCGCGTTTTCGAGAATATTTCTTACGGTCTGATTATGACGGTGAATGATACGGTTGCCGTCGGCGATCTGGCGACCTCTCCCGATAAATAGTCTGAAATCAGCGTGTCTGTGATTCCACACAGCGACTGGGTGGACTGGCTCCGGCTGGAACAGACGCCCGGGGTCGGACCCGAAACGGCGCGCCAGCTGCTGGCGGCGTTTGGCCTGCCTTCCCGCATTTTTGCGGCCGAATTTACTGCTATCAGCCAGGTCGTCTCTGCCAAAATCGCTAGAGCCCTGTTACAGCCTGTATCCGGGCAACTGCAGCAGCAAATCGAGTTGACCCAAGCCTGGAGCGGCCAGGCGGGCAACCAGCTGTTGACCTTGGCGGATGCGCACTATCCGCGCGCCTTGCTCGATATTCCCGATCCTCCCGTCCTGCTGTATGTTAAAGGTCGCCTGGCTTTGCTTGATGCACCGACCGTCGCCGTGGTCGGCAGCAGGAACGCGACTGCGCAGGGTATCCGTAATGCCGAGCAATTTTCGGAAGCCTTAAGCAAGGCCGGCCTGACGATCAGTTCCGGGATGGCGGCGGGCATTGATGCGGCCGCCCATTACGGTGCCTTGCGCGGTGCCGGTTCGACCGTGGCGGTGATCGGTACCGGTGCCGATATCGTGTATCCGGCCCGCAATCGGACGCTGGCACACCTGATTGCTGACGGCGGTTGCATTGTCAGTGAGTACCCGCTAGGCATGCCGGCCATCGCATCTAACTTCCCGCGTCGCAATCGCTTGATTTCCGGCCTGGCAAAAGGGGTGTTGGTGATCGAGGCGGCAGCGCAGTCGGGGTCGCTGATTACGGCACGGATGGCAGCGGAACAGGGGCGCGACGTGTTTGCAATCCCCGGATCCATCCATTCGCCCCTTGCCAAAGGGTGTCACCAGTTGATTAAGCAAGGTGCCAAGCTGGTCGATACGGCGCAGGATATTTTGGATGAATTGCGGTTTTTGCCGCCAATGAGTCCAGCCGCGATCCAGCCACCTGATATGGCATCGAGTGAGGCCGCATCTCCTGCAATCACTGGTGCCGATCAAAGTTTGCTGGACGCGATAGGATATGACCCGGTGCATGTTGATCATCTGGTCGAGCGCCTGGGAATCGAGGTTGCCGGCTTGAGTGCCTTATTATTGACGCTGGAGCTCGATGGCCATATAGAGCAATTGCCGGGGGCAATGGTAAAGCGTCTTGGCTAGGCCAACTGAGCCAGATCTTCCCAGAGCCATGTAATTCTGCTATCTAAGTTTGATATTTCAGGAGTATAGGTAAAAAATGGCTTGAGCCGCACGGTTTGTAAGCGGCTGTTAAAATACTGGGATGTAGTATCGATAAACAAGCAAGTTCTGTCTGAAATCCGTTCAAACGGGGCTTGTTTAGAATTCTCCTTGAGGCTACAGTAACGACATGTTCGATATTCTTGTATACCTCTACGAAACCTATTACCGTCCAGATGCCTGTCCGGATACGGCGGTGTTAGCTAAAAAACTCTCCGCCGTCGGCTTTGAGGATGATGAAATTTCCGAAGCGCTGGATTGGCTCACGGTGCTGGCCGACACCACCAATGAATTAGACAAGTTGCCGGAACCAGACGCCCTTGCTTCCAAGGGTTTCCGTGTCTATGCCGCCCGTGAAATTGCTGCGCTGGGCACGCCCGCGATGGGTTTCTTGCATTTCCTTGAATCTGCCGGGCTGATTAATTCACAACAGCGCGAGATTGTGATTGAACGTGCTGTCGCGATCCATGATTCCCCGGTTCCTTTGGATAAACTCAAGGTCATCGTGCTGATGATGCTGTGGAGCCAGGGCAAGGAACCCGACATGCTGATGTTCGACGAACTCTTGTTGTCGGACGAAGAAAGCGAGCCCCGTTTGCTGCATTAGAGACAAAATGATCGCCATTCGCTGTTTTGTGGCAAAAAAAACATCTGATTGCAGTTTTTTGTAGTTCACGTTTATCATTCGCCTTTAATATACCTGCTGACGCACATGCTTGGTGCGCCTGCTGCAGTCCTGATTTAGGCAAGTCTTGCTTGGTTTGGCCTTATTCGCCCCGATCGAGTCCGCCTCCCATATAGAGTCAACACAGAAACGACTGAGAAACAACACCATGACCAAAACCCTCATCATTGCCGAGAAGCCTTCCGTCGCGAACGACATAGCGAAAACGCTGGGCGGCTTCACTAAACATGATGATTATTTTGAATCTGACGAGTATGTGCTGTCCTCCGCAGTGGGTCATCTGCTGGAAATCACCGTCCCCGAAGAATACGACGTCAAACGCGGCAAATGGAGCTTCACGCATTTGCCGATGATCCCGCCGCATTTCGCGCTGAATCCGATTGCCAAGACAGAATCGCGCTTGAAGGTGCTGAACAAGCTGATCAAACGTAAAGACGTGACCGCCCTGATCAACGCCTGTGACGCGGGCCGCGAAGGGGAATTGATTTTTCGCCTGATTGCGCAGCATGCGAAAGCCAAGCAGCCGGTCAGTCGCCTGTGGTTGCAGTCAATGACGCCCGCCGCAATCCGCGAAGGCTTCACTAAATTGCGCAGCGATGAATCGATGCTGCCGCTGGCGGATGCCGCCCGTTGCCGTTCCGAGGCCGACTGGCTGATCGGCATCAATGGCACCCGCGCCATGACGGCCTTCAACTCCAAAGAAGGCGGTTTTTACCTGACCACGGTAGGTCGGGTGCAGACGCCAACACTGTCGATCGTGGTCGAGCGCGAAGAGAAGATTAAAAAATTCGTGTCCCGCGATTTCTGGGAAGTACGCGCCGAATTCGTCTGCGCCGCCGGGATTTACGAAGGTCGCTGGTTAGACCATCAGTTCAAAAAAGACGAGCACGATACCGAGAGAAAAGCCGAGCGCCTGTGGAGCAAAGCGGCGGCGGAGTCTATCGTGGCGGCCTGCCGCGGCAAGCAGGGTAATGTCAGCGAAGAATCCAAACCGGCGACGCAGATGGCGCCGGCTTTGTTCGATTTAACGAGCTTGCAGCGCGAGGCCAATTCCCGTTTCGGCTTTTCTGCCAAAAATACCCTGGGTCTGGCGCAGGCTTTGTATGAGAAACACAAGGTGCTGACTTACCCGCGTACCGATTCGCGCCACCTGCCGGAAGATTATCTGGCAACGGTCAAGCAGACCTTGGAAACGGTCTCGGAAAACAATAATTACTACCAGTTCGCCGCCCAGATTTTAAACAATAACTGGGTCAAGCCGAATAAACGGATTTTTGACAACGCCAAGATCAGCGATCACTTTGCGATCATTCCTACCGGTCAGGCACCAAAGAATTTGTCCGAGCCCGAGCAAAAACTGTATGACCTGGTGACGCGTCGCTTCATGTCGGTGTTTTTCCCGGCGGCGGAATTTCAGGTCACGACCCGCATCACCGAAGTCTCCGGCCATCAGTTCAAGACCGAAGGCAAGGTCATGACCAATCCCGGTTGGCTGGCGATTTATGGCAAAGAAATCCTGGACGACAATGATCCGGAAAACAAGGGTAATCTGGTCGCCGTCGCCAAGGGTGAGAAAGTCAAGACGGAAAAAATTATCGCCAATGCTTTAGTCACCAAGCCACCGGCACGCTATTCTGAAGCCACCTTATTGTCTGCGATGGAAGGGGCGGGCAAGTTGGTGGATGATGAGGATTTACGCGAAGCCATGGCTGGCAAAGGTCTCGGTACGCCAGCGACCCGGGCCGCCATCATCGAGGGCTTGCTCAACGAAAAATACCTGTTGCGTGAAGGCCGCGAGTTATTGCCGACCGCGAAAGCGTTTCAGCTGATGACACTGTTGCGCGGCCTCGGCGTGGATGAACTGACTTCGCCGGAATTAACCGGCGAATGGGAATACAAGCTGTCGCAAATGGAACGCGGCAAGATCAGTCGCGAAGAGTTCATGCGCGAAATCGCCCAAATGACGCAAATCATCGTCAAGCGCGCCAAAGAATACGATAACGATACGATACCAGGCGATTATGCGACCTTGCATACGCCTTGCCCGAATTGCGGCGGTGTCGTGAAAGAGAACTATCGTCGTTTTGCCTGCACCAAGTGCGAGTTTTCGATGAGCAAAACACCAGGCAGCCGTCAATTTGAGGTGGCCGAAGTCGAAGAGGTGTTGAGCAAGCGCGAGATCGGCCCGCTACAAGGCTTCCGTTCAAAAATGGGCCGCCCTTTTGCGGCGATCCTTAAAATCGTGCGCGATGAAGAGCATAATAATTTCAAGCTGGAGTTCGATTTCGGTCAGAACCAGGATGATGAAGATGCCGAGCCGGTGGATTTTACGGAACACACTTCATTGGGGCCATGTCCGAAATGCGGCAACGGCGTCTACGAAATGGGTTTGACCTATGTCTGCGAAAAAACCGTTGCCAGGCCTAAGGCATGTGATTTCCGTAGCGGCCGCATTATCCTGCAACAAGAAATCTTGCCTGAACAAATGAGCAAATTGCTCAATGAAGGTAAAACCGATTTGTTGCCAGGCTTTATCTCACAACGTACCCGTCGTCCGTTCAAGGCGTTTTTAGTCCGCGGCAAAGATGGCAAAGTGAGTTTTGAGTTTGAAGAGCGCAAAGCAAAAGCGCCGGCAAAAGCAAAGACGGCCACCGCCTCTGACGAGGTCGCGGCGAAACCTGTAAAGACGGTTGCAAAGGCCGTTAAAAAAACGACAGCGAGCAAGAAAAAAGCTGCTTAACGCATATTTAACAAAAATTATTGTTCGCATATCGTATTGCCATATACATAAGACAAGTATCTGGTTTATAGTTTGGACTGTTCTCCATGCAAGCCGCCTGGCTGAGACCCAAGGAAGAATATGGATCCAAATGATTTATTGGCGACGACGCGCGCAGAATTCATGCGCGCCTTTATTGCCGCAGTTCAAAAGACTTTGCCGCGTAGCATAGAAGAGCTATTCGGTAAGGCAGATCTTAGTCATTCCTCATCTGAACAAGGCCGCTACCTGAACGCCCGTAGTGTGCTGCAGGACAAAGGTGAAGTTTTTGTGCAGCAAATGGGCAATAGCATGGAACATCTGCTCAATCGCAGCTTCCAGACTACTTACAACACATTCCGGCCCTCGTCTGCTTTAGACGGCAACGCGGATAACCTGTCTTTAATTGACTCATCCGCGTTTGAGGACGAGTTGAGGATCAATGATATTACCAAGCGTTTCCGCAGCGAGGCTGAAGAGCAGTTGCGTGATTTGAATATCCGGGTCGCGTTATTGTTTGAGCAGGACACCATCAAAGAGAGAGAAAACCCATTTCGCCCCTACCTGTTCTCGCGTTGTACGGCAACGTCGATTGAAAGTTTTGGTTTAAGCCCGGAGTTATCTGCGGTCTTGCTGGAGCAACTGGCAGCAAATTTTGCGAGCTTTGTTGCCGGGATTTACAAGGATGTGAATACCCATCTGGCGCAAAACGGTGTTGCTGCGCAATTGCAGTTTAAAATAAAAAAATCCCCAACCTCGGTTGCCGGAGACGCTTTGCCCGAAGAGACTTCAGGCGAGGAAAGCGAAGAGCAAATTTTTCAACATGGCCGCGCAAGAATGAATGCGGCTACTTATGACATCGGCGGGAAACAATACAATGTCGATGCAAGGGCGTTGTCGGTGGATACGCCCAAACGCAGAATGGAACAGCTGTTTGATTCGGTGCGCGGCATGGCATCGGGTTTGTCAGGCGGTAATGCAGCGGCAACCCAGGGATCCTCAGTTCCACGATCTGCGGGATATGCTCACGACCATGAGTCTGCATCCGAACCGACGTCGCAGAGTAAATTTGGCTGGCTCTCCGGCGGTCAGGCGGTCGGCAGCGTATTGAGAAAATTCTTTTCCAATGGATCAGCTTCACCGGAGGAGCGTGCCGCAGCGGCGGGATTTCGTCATAGCGGTACGCATGGGCCGCAGCCAACTAGCGCCAGCGGCCATGCGCCTGATACGTCCGTTTCCGCCAATCACTTTGCGCAATCGGGTCATTATTCTTCCACCGGCCACGCGGCGCATCCTGCTAATCAAGCCGCTGATCAAAGCGCTCTTCACAATGGCCAAGCCATCCCTGATAGCGGAGACGCCACGAATAGCTCTGCTCTTACCCGGTCCTTGCAAGGCATGCAAAGAGCGCAAACTCCCGCCACAACGGAGATGCTGGACGGACGGGGCGAAGTTCGCAACCTGATCTTGGAGCAAAGATCGGCATTAAATGAGATGACTAAAGATGTCGATGAGCAGATGACGATCGACATCGTGGCGATGTTGTTTGAGTTCATTCTTCGCGACAGCCAGGTTCCTGCTGAAATTCGCGCGCAATTGGGGCGCTTGCAGTTTTTGGTGCTGAAGCTGGCGTTACGCGACACTTCCCTGCTGACGCAAAAGGGGCACCCGGCACGCATGCTGGTGAACCGTATTGGATCCATTTCCTTGGGTTTGAAGCAGCTCGATCCTACCGGCGCGCATATTACTGCCGAGATCTGCCGCATCGTTGAAGTCCTATTGCACGATGAGAGCGAGAGCGTGGTTCTGTTCGCAAAAATGCTGGATGAATTTGATGTTTTTATCGCGCAAGAATTGAGGGCGAGCGATAAAAATATTGAGCGCACGATCGATGCCGTCGAACAGGTGCAAAACCGGACATTGAGATTTGTACATACAGCGGCACAATTAGCGGAAGCGCTGCTGGGTTTGACGATTGATGGCTACCTCAAGGCGTTTTTAGAAAACACTTGGGTGCATGCGATAGAACAAGCGGAACGTAAGGATGCCAAGCGCGCCCGTCGCTATCGCCTGCTGGTTCCCGATCTGCTGTGGAGCATTATTCCTAAACTTAAAGAGGATGACAAAACCCAGTTGTTCGCCCTGTTGCCCGTCATCCTCACTACCTTGCGAGAGGGTTTGGCCTTGATCAAATGGGATCCTGCCGCCCAGCAAACATTGTTGAACTGGTTAGTCGATGCGCATACCAGCGCCTTGAGAGCTTCTCATTCACAGACTGTTGCGCAAGTCCCGACTTTGTCTGCAATTCACCAGCATTTTGATAATTTTGTCAGTAATCCTGAGGCAACCGAGGAAGAGGTAAACGAGTACAAGGATCTGGCAAAAAATCAGCAGTACCTGGATCAGGCAATTAAAGAACTTGATCTCAAAGTGCAGATGCTGGATCAGGTATTCGATCAGGAATTACCGCACGAGAGCAAGGATATTTTGCTGCGCGACAGCCAGATAGAACTAACCCCGGCGCTTATTCAAGAGCGTTTGCGCAGCGGCATTGCTTTGGAAATTAATGTGGGCGGCAAGCCGAGCTTGGGACGCTTAAATTGGGTCAACCCGAATTTGAGCAATCTGGTTTTGAGCCTGGAAGGGCAAGACGAGCCATCGATGGTGAGCGTACGCATGTTCCAGCGCATGATGAACCATGGCCATGTCCGTTTTATGGAAAAAGAGCCTTTATTTGAGCGGGCTGTGCAATCCTTGCTGTTATCTGCAGACCAGATGGATAAATCCCTGAGCGCCTGATTCCCTACATTGAACCCGCAGGCCGGAGGCGGCTTTCAGAGGCATTTCGTGCCAACAGGCGCATCCAGCCTGCGGGTTAGTTTTAATGTCAAACACCATGATGCCTTTCCTCTCTTGCCTTTTTTCTGCGTCTCTGTGGTGAGAGATTTTGGTCTTTGCGTAAGTCCTATTCAATCATTGCGCCAGTAATTTTTACTCTTTACTTGAGTCAATGTCGGGTTCAAAAAAACACCACTTCGCGTGCGGCCACTGTTCTTGCAGACTTTCTTCGACTTCGTTAATGGCGGCGATCAATGCCACGTCGGATGCCTGAGCCTGCATTTTGGCCTGCACCGCAATCATTAATTGATCACCCCATTGCAGGGTAATCAGGTTGATGACATGGTCGACCTGCGGATGATTTTCTATATGCGCTTTGATCGCGGCGTTGACTTCGGGCGCTGCCGATTCACCGGTGATCATGGCCTTGACTTCTCTGATGACAAAAAAGGCGATGATCATTAATAAAATCCCCACCAAGATAGAGCCTGCCGCATCCCAAAACGGATTGCCTGTCACAACACTTAATGACACTGCAAAGAACGCGATCGCCAAGCCGGCAAGTGCAGCGATGTCTTCACCCGCAACGACCATCAATTCAGATTGACGCGTTTCGCGGAACCATGTGAAGAAGGATTTTCCCCCGGAGATTTTGCGGATTTCTTTCATCGCGCCATACAGGGAAAATCCCTCAAGCAAAACAGAAATGCCTAATACGGCGATCGCAACCAGCGGATTCTTGATGGGTTCGGGATGGTCCAGATGCTTGATGCCTTCAAGAACTGAAAATGCGCCCCCCATAAAAAACAACAGCAAAGCCACCATCATGGCCCAGAAATACACGACACGACCATAGCCCATGGGATGGGATGCATCGACGGGGCGTTGAGCTTCTTTTAGCCCAAGCAAAAGAAATATCTGATTTACACAATCCGCCAGAGAGTGAATTGCCTCTGCCAGCATGGCGCCGGACCCGGTAAAGGCGGCAGCGGCAAATTTTGAAATTGCAATGCCGCCGTTAGCACCTAACGCGTAAAAAATAGCCTTGGTAGAGCCATCGGAATGAGAGGACATAAGGTAAGTTGGAGAGTAATAAACAAGCTGACAACATACCGGCTTCTTAAGCAGGTCGCAACCAGCGAAACAGACTAAATGATATGCAGGGCGAGAAAAGGCTTGTCATGAAGAGGGAGACTTTGCTATAGTTCGGCTCCCGCAGCGGAAGCGGTCCGAGAGGGCCGCAAGAAGCGGCGGGGGCAGGAAGAGAAATGCAGG
>NZ_JAJLQW010000004.1 GCF_025548535.1 Undibacterium sp. Jales W-56
CTGAAAAATCCATACCTACGTCTCCTCCATTTACAACCATTAATTTACAAAAATCTGTTCCTCACCCTTGATTAGCGTAAAACCGCAGCTATATCAAAGATAAGACAACGTCACGAATTCTTAAAACCTGTACGCGAAAAAAGCTTGGCGCTAATTTTGCGATTTAATACGTCAATCAAGCAAAAGATTGATGAGGATCCTTCATTTTTTTGAAATTAGCAAGTGCCGGCCTCAAAATTACAAGCTCTTCCCTCTCTAAATGGAGTTCGCTTAGAGCCCGTCATATATTTCGGGGGAACTTACGATGAAAAACGGTAGTCTTCCAAATTCAAAAATGTAACAAAGTTACACGACAAACACAAGCATCATCGTTTTTTACTTTATGAATTGCCTGTTCGATTAAAAAATACAATGAAATTGTAGTTTCATTACATAAATTTCAATGCGCAGCCATCAAGTTATCCGCAAGAATACCACGTCCGCAAAAAATATTCGCTCATTTATAACGATACTAAGAGGCTTCATTCCTATCGGCCTGATGCCCAGGCGAATATTCATCACCGAGCAAACCTCAATGTCAGATGCGCCTAAAAATACTCTGGCCTTTCGGTATTTTGCTAAACACAAACTTAAAACCCTGTTCTGCATTACCCCTGGATCACCGCATGCAGCCTCTGCTACCTGAGTCTGTGTACTATCGATAAATCATGCATCAAATCGGCAATCATCGCATTCACCGCCATCTCGAAATAAAATTTCTTGGCGATATTATAGGAATTTAGACGATCAAGTAAACCACTGTATTTATCACGACAGAGAGCCTGCACAACGGATGTATCAAGCATTCGTTTGCGGCTACTAATACGTCTTATTTGATGAGTGGTTAAGATGTCCTGATAGAATTTTATAAAAAATCAGATACTCCCTATTATTTTAAAAAAATCAAGCTTTATACGTCGGCTTCATGACAATATTAAAATATACATCCCCCAGTATATTAAAAATCAATAAGCAAACGCAAAAAAAGCCCGCCCGGTAACGAGCAAGCTTTTTTGATTATGTTAATACCACCGGTTACTACCACTAAGGCGCTTAAATGCGTTTAAGCGAATTTCGCAGCCGTCTCAGCAACCCGCTTGCCGAACAATTTCGCGGTTTCCAGGTCGCCTGGCAAAGGACCTTCTTCCGGCGAAGAATCGGATGGCGATTGCGTCATCAAGCCTGAGAAGCTGCCGACGTAATTGATATCGTTGCGCTGCGCCGCTTTGCTGTTGGCCGGCATCAGGCCTGTGCCTACCCAGATCATCGAATGCTGTTGCGACAGCGTGAACAAATAATGCAGGGTCGAGAGTTTGTCGCCATTCATGGTGGCCGAATTCGTGAAAGCGGCGGCGATTTTGTCTTTCCAGACCTGGGAATACCAGGGTTTGGATGAGGTATCGGCGAATTTTTTAAATTGCCAGGAGACCGTGCCCATATAGGTAGGCGAACCGAAGATGATCGCATCGGCCGCAGCCAGGCTCGCCCAGTTTGCCTCGGTAATATTGCCCTCGGCGTCAATCTCAATCAATTCGGCTGCTGCGTCCGCTACTGCCGCGCCGGCATGGACAGCTTCCGCCGCTTTTTTGGTATGGCCGTAACCTGAGTGATACACAATCGCTATTTTTTTCATGAAAATTCCTTTATTGATTAGATTTGATGAGATTTTTTGATGCCATTGACACTGTCAGACTTGCCGCTTAGTGCGGCAAATCGAACACCAACACTTCCGCTTGCTGACCTGCTTCTAATGTCAACAATTCTTCCTGCTGCAATTTCACTGCGTCGCCTGCCGACAAGGCTTGTCCATTCACGGTCAAGGTACCGCGTGCCAGATGGACGTAGGTCAGACGGTCGGCGGACAAAACCAGGCTAGCCGCCTGCTCGCCATCGAACAAACCTATGTACAAGCGCGCATCCTGACGAATCGGAATGGAGCCATCTGCACCATCGGGCGAGGCAACCAGCCGCAAACGCCCGAGCTTTTCTTCGCGACTAAAATCTTTTTCCTGATACGCCGGTACTGCATTGATGCGATCAGGCTGGATCCAGATCTGCAGCAAATGCGTAGGCTGCACCGGCGAAGGATTGAATTCCGAATGGCGCACGCCCGTGCCTGCACTCATGTATTGCACATTTCCCGGATAAATCGTACTGCCGTTGCCCATGCTATCTTTGTGCGCAATCGCACCTTCGAGCACATAGGTGATGATTTCCATATCCTTATGGCCGTGCATGCCAAAACCCATGCCGGCGGCAATCCGGTCGTCATTGATCACGCGCAACGGGCCGAAGCCCATATGCGCCGGATCGTAGTAATCGGCGAAGGAAAAACTATGGAAGGACTGCAGCCAGCCATGGTCGGCATAACCGCGCTGTTCGGATTTATGTAGTGTCAGCATTGTGTTCTTATTCAAATAATTGATATGATGTGTACCAATATATAGCTGGTCTATCATTAATAACAGGGGCTTTTTTTCTATCTCTTGTTCAGTTTTTTTGTATAAAAATTCTAATGTCATGAATATCACGCTGGAAGCGTTGCAAATTCTCGATGCGATTGACCGCAAAGGCAGTTTCGCCGCTGCCGCCAATGTGCTCGACAAAGTACCGTCCGCCATCACCTATAGCATCCGCAAGCTGGAAGAGGATCTCGATGTCTTGCTGTACGACCGGCGCGGCCATCGCGCCAAGCTGACGATAGCGGGACAAGAGCTGCTGACCCAAGGCCGCCACTTGCTCCAGGCTGCGGAAGAACTGGAACAGAGGGTCAAGCGCACCGCGACTGGCTGGGAATCCGAATTACGTATCGTGGTCGACGGCATCATTCAATTCGAGAACCTACTCCCGCTACTACAAGAATTCGAACAACAAGCTTGCGGCACGCGACTGAGGATTTCACAAGAAGTATTGTCAGGCGTCTGGGAAACCTTATTAAACGGTCGCGCTGATCTAGCGATTGGCGCCGCTTACGACGGTCCCGACACCTTGCGCATGCATGGCGAATACCAGACCCGTTTGATGGGCAATATCGATTGGGTCTTTGCGGTCGCCGCCCAGCATCCGCTGGCCCAAGCAGCAGAGCCGCTGACTGCCGGCGTCATACAAAATTACCGCGCCATCGTGGTCGGCGATACCGGCCGTCAGTTGCCCTCGATCACGGCAGGCATCTTGAACGGCCAGGATACGCTGACCGTACCGTCCTTACATGCCAAATTATTGGCGCAGGTCGCCGGTCTTGGCTGCGGCAATCTGCCGCGCGCGCTGGCGCTGCCTTATTTAAAGTCCGGCGCCCTGGTTGAAAAAACCCTGGAAGAAACTCGCCTGTCGGGCAATAACCGGATCGCCTGGCGCAGCAACGACAAAGGCAAGGCCTTACACTGGTTTTTACAAAGGCTCGCGGATCCGGTCGTGCAGCGCATGTTGCTGGGCGGCGTCGTATGATCCTATCCCGGCCCCGCCACTATATCGGTCGCTTTGCCCCGTCGCCAACCGGCCCCCTGCACATGGGTTCGCTGGTGGCGGCGATGGCGAGTTATCTGGACGCCAAAGCGCATCGGGGGCAATGGTTGCTGAGAATAGAAGATCTCGATTTTGACCGCAATGCCAAAGACGCGGATCAGATGATCATCGACACCCTGCGGCGCTGCCAGATGCAATGGGACGGCGCGATTGCATGGCAGAGCCAGCGCAGCGCCTTATATGAAGCAGCGCTGCAACAATTAGGCGATGCGATTTATCCTTGCGCCTGCTCGCGTAGGGAGATTGCCGATTCACGCTTAAATAGCCAGGCGACGTCGATTACCGTGTATCCCGGCACTTGCCGTAACGGCCTGCCTGCGGGAAGACAGCCGCGCTCATGGCGGCTCAAGGTACCCGCCGGTGCGCAAAGCAGGAGATCTTTCGATGATCGCTGGATGGGACGACTCAGCCAGGATCTGGCGACGGAAGTCGGCGATTTCGTTTTAAAACGTGCCGATGGATTCTGGGCTTACCAGCTTGCGGTGGTCGTTGATGATGCGGCACAGGGAGTTACCGATGTAGTGCGTGGCGCCGATTTACTCGACTCAACAGCGCGGCAAATGTATCTGCAGGAGTTACTGGGATTGCCGTATCCGCGTTATCTGCATATTCCCGTTGTAGCCAATGCCAATGGGGAGAAATTGTCCAAGCAAACGGGGGCGCAGGCGATTGATGTTGGCGGCTCAGAAAAGGATGTACTTCAGCATGCCTTACTGCCCGCCGCGCATTTTTTGGGATTACACCATCTCGCCGGCACTGACTACCCGACTATTTCCTCATTCTGGCAACAAGCTATCTCTGCCTGGCAGCAGCTGCTGGAAGAACATTCCAACACCGCTACCGCATCTGCCAAATCGGCCGACTAGCTTGAAACAGAACCAATCAGGATTTAGAGAAACCACCGAGCAAGGCCGCTCTTTTTTGCGGCTTTGCTGCAGCAGTTGCAGACGTCGGGGTAGTCGATGCAGGCATGGTTTGTATGGTCGAAGCGCTAGGTTCGTAAGGTTTTAAAAACCAGGGATCGACTTTTTCTCTAGGCTGGTTAAAAGTACGGGCAGGACGCTCAAATGCCTTTGCAGCGGGCTTTTCACCATCAAAAGAACGCGGCTTGCGCTCGGCGTGCACCGCAGTTTGCGCGACAAAACCTGCCAGCTGCAATTTGACGATTTTTTGCTTGATGAGCTTTTCGATATCAATCAGCAAGCGCTCGTCTTTGTCGGTATGCAGAGAAATTGCATCGCCAGTCGCGCCGGCACGACCAGTACGACCGATACGGTGCACATAATCTTCTGCGTTATAAGGCAGGTCGTAATTGATCACGCAGGGCAATTCAGCGATATCCAGGCCACGCGCCGCGACGTCGGTAGCAACCAATACTTCAACTTCGCCACGCTTAAAGGCTTCCAGGGCAGCCATACGTTCGCTCTGCGATTTGTCGCCATGAATCGCAGAGGCTTTTACGCCTTGCTTGACCAGGTGCAATGCCAGGCGAGAGGCGCCGATCTTGGTATTGGAAAAGACGATGACCTGCTTTAATCCGCGCTCACGAATGATGAACGACACGGCATCGCGTTTCTCTTCTTCCGCCACCTTATACAAAATTTGCGTGACATTATCGGCGGTCGCATTGCTCCGCGCGACTTCGATCGTGACCGGGTTCGTCAAGAAACTCGCCGCGAGTTTCTTGATTTCCGGTGAAAAAGTAGCAGAGAACATCAGGCTCTGACGCTGCTTAGGCAGTAAATTGATGATGCGCTGCAGATCCGGCAAAAAGCCCATGTCCAGCATGCGATCCGCCTCATCCATAATCAGGATCTGGGTCTGCGATAAATTGATGGTTTTTTGCTGAACATGGTCAAGCAGGCGGCCAGGCGTTGCAATCACGATCTCCACACCGGAACGCAAGGCGGCAGTCTGCGGCGCCATATCCATGCCGCCAAATACGACCGTAGAACGGAGTGGCGTATGACGCGAATACGCTTGCACATTTTCGGCAACCTGATCGGCCAGCTCGCGAGTCGGCGTCAAAATCAAAGCCCGCACCGGATGCCGCGCCGGCGACGCACTGCTGCTCGCATGCGCCATCAGCAGTTGGATAATCGGCAGTGAAAAACCAGCCGTCTTACCGGTACCGGTCTGCGCTGCCCCCATCACATCGCGGCCTTGCAGTACCACGGGAATAGCCTGCGCCTGAATCGGCGTAGGATGGATATAACCCTGATCAGTCAAGGCGCGCAGTATCTCGGGACAAAGTCCAAAGTCAGCGAAACGCAGGTCGGAGGGGATTTGCTCTATTGGAGCCTTAATTTCGGTCATGTTATGAATGGTGAGCCTTCCGTGGACAGAACACGGCACCAACGGAAAATCGATGATGTTGCGTCATTTTAGGTAAAAATAAATACCTAGCAGGTTTAGGCGTGGTTGAATATGAGAATCGGCACATTATAACACTACGCAATCCCCATCCAATTTCGCATGATTTTCCATCTATTCGACTGCTAAGGATCAAACAGAACCGCCGTTGCCGTTGCCTGTCCGCCGCGTCCATCGCTAATCGTATAGGTGAAACTATCCTGAAAAAATGGTTTGAAAGGGGTAAATAATACTTGTTTGCCCACGATGCGCACAGTCCCGGTACCCTTAGATGGCTGCGTGACAGAGAGAAGACTTAATTCATCTCCATCAGGATCACTGTCGTTTGCGAGCGGATCCAGCAAAGACTCTTTCACCCCGCTCAATCTGAACCAATCATCTTTGGCGATCGGCGCCTGATTTGGCAAAACCACATTGACCGTTACGTTCGCGGACGATGTCAAACCTTGACTATCCTTAATGACATAACTAAAAGCGACTTGTCCCTTAAAGTTCGAAGGTGCGGTATAGACTAATTGCGCCCCCTCAATCCGAACCTGCCCCAGAGGTGCAGAACTGACCGAAACAAGACTGATGCTATCGCCAGGATCAGGATCGCTATCGTTGCTTAATACGGCAAAACTTGTCACACTGCCGGCCAGTACTTCATACGTATCTGCATTAGCTTGCGGCGCTCTATTTTTCCATGCCCTTGTCCGGGATTCGCTTTGTGTTTGCTGTTGACTACGATAAGTATCTACCGTGCGCTTATGCTCAAAGGAAGTACGCATCGCACGCTTAATCCAGGCCGGCTCTTGCGTAATTTCTTCACGTTTATAAGTGACAATCGGCTCGGGAGCCTGCTGTATTTGCTCAGGTATCTCGATCAACTCCTCCTTATCGACAATACTTACAAACTCCATATCTACCCGGCGATTTCGCTCTCGCTCCGACTGCGGGTATTTGGGCTGCGACTTGCCTTTAGCCTCCAGAATCACATCCTCAATACCAAGAATACCTTGAGCAATGAAATAATCTCTTACTGCGGTGGCGCGTTGCAAAGATAAGCGCTCATTGAGACTGGTTGAACCGAGATCGCAAGTATGGCCCACTATACGGACTTTGCCATCGCGAGGATGTTTTTTTAGGATGTCAGCAATTCGGTCTAATTCCGTTTTAGCGGCATCTGTTAATTTTGCACTCGCAAGAACAAAGAAAGCATCCCCACTCATACTAGTGGAAGTTTTAATCAATCGGGTTTCAGTTCTTGCCGGAATAATGATGGGATCTGCTTTCACTGCCGGCTCGGCAACCATGCGGTATTGGTGCGCAGGCTGCGTGGTATTTTTTCCAAAATTGTAGCGGTACATGACAGAAACACGATTGTCGCTTTGCTTCGCTTCGACGTCGCCAGTTTTTCTAAACTGCCCTACTTGCACCGCAACGCTATGGGGAGTGCCGAGGAAAAATTTCTCCGCTGTTAACGATATGCCTACCTGCTTTGCTGAATTCCCGCCCCATTCATAATCCAGGCCCGCGGCCAGGCGAATGTCTTGCGATGAATAATAATGACCCAGTCGCATACCCAGGCCGTTATCGTATGCACGCTCATAGGTGCGCGTCGTTGTCGTAGTTGAAATCGTATCGATATAGCTTCGCCCCGCTTCCACGCCGTTGACCTGTGAATCTACGACTGCCAGATTGCTAGCCACCAATCGTTGTGAGCCTGGACTATGACTGAGATAAATATGTCCAAATAGATTTTCTGTTTCCTGTCCATAACCCAGGCTGATTTTACGGTCGCGCATTGCATTCTGATCGAAACCAATAAAATATTTTGTGACAACGTCATTTGATAATTGATGGTAGCTGATCGCAGCACCACCGGAAGACTTTGCGAACCACGCCTCACCCAACCAACTCACATTATCTTTTTCAATCAAAACACCGGACACTTCTGCCTGCCAGGTCCCGCTATTTTGGTAGCCGATTCCCAATCGAGAACTGGCGCCTGTATATTGCAATGCACCGACATTTTGTATCGATGGAGCATTGATCTCCTGCGCCTGTGCCGATGCGAATGACGCCAATAAAGCGATCAACAGGGATGAGCAAGGGATTTGATAATTTGGTGAATGCATATAAATAGAATTCGGATTCAATCGATGTATTGCAGCACAACGTGACACAAAAAAAGGCTAGCGAAAGCTAGCCTTAGAATCTTTGGTGGGCCTCCCGTGAGTCGAACACGGTACCAACGGATTATGAGTCCGCTGCTCTAACCAACATGAGCTAGAGGCCCAATCTTATCAAACACTAAAAAAACAGGCGTCGAAAAAACCGACGCCATTGTATTACATTAATTACCTTCTAGGAAGCTTTTCAGCTTATCTGAACGTGATGGATGGCGCAATTTACGTAACGCTTTTGCTTCTATCTGGCGAATACGTTCACGTGTCACATCGAACTGTTTACCAACCTCTTCCAAGGTGTGGTCTGTCGACATTTCCACGCCGAAACGCATGCGCAATACTTTTGCTTCGCGCGGCGTCAGTGAATCCAACACATCCTTGACCACATTGCGCATTGAGGCATGCAAGGCCGCATCGGCCGGAGCAAGCGTATGGTTATCTTCGATGAAATCGCCCAGATGCGAATCATCGTCGTCACCGATCGGCGTTTCCATCGAGATCGGCTCTTTCGCAATCTTCATGATCTTGCGGATTTTATCTTCCGGCATTTCCATCTTGATTGCCAGCGTGGCCGGATCCGGCTCGACGCCGGTCTCTTGCAAAATCTGACGCGAGATACGATTCATCTTATTGATGGTCTCGATCATATGCACAGGGATACGGATGGTGCGCGCCTGATCAGCGATAGAACGGGTAATCGCCTGGCGAATCCACCATGTTGCATAGGTTGAGAATTTATAACCGCGGCGGTATTCAAACTTATCCACCGCCTTCATCAGTCCGATATTTCCTTCCTGGATCAGATCCAGGAATTGCAGACCGCGATTGGTGTATTTCTTCGCGATGGAAATCACCAGACGCAAGTTCGCCTCGGTCATTTCACGTTTCGCTTTACGTGCCTTCATTTCACCGGCCGACATCTTTTTATTGATGCCGCGCAGATCGGGTAAAGGCAATACCACGCGCGCTTGCAGATCGATTAGCTTTTGCTGCAACTGCTGCACGGCCGGAATATTCCGACCCAATATGGCACTGTAAGAATGTCCGGCGTTAACTTCGCCTTCTACCCATTTCAAATTAATTTCATTACCTGGAAAAACTTTAATGAAATGGCTGCGTGGCATGTTGCAACGATTGACGACCACTTCCAGAATCTGCTTTTCTACGTGACGAACTTCATCGACCTGACCGCGCAAGGTGTCGCACAATTTCTCCACAACTTTTGCAGTAAAGCGCATACCCAGCAATTCGTTGGAAATCGCTTCTTGCGCTTTCACATACGACTTGGAGTTATAGCCTTCTTTTTCAAAAGCTTTACGCATTTTGTCAAAGTTGCTCGAAATGATGTCGAATTTCGCCAAAGAATCGCGCTTGAGTTGTTCGAGTTGTTCAGCGGAGATGGCGGCAGCACCGGCGGCGCTCGCCTCTTCATCCTCCTCTTCTTCCTCTTCTTCCTCTGCCTCTTCGTCGTCCTCCTCTTCGGCTACAACCACAGGCGCAGGCTTCTCTTCTTCTTCAGCCGCGTTAGGGTCAACCAAGCCATCGACTAATTCATCAATCTTGATTTCATCGTTACGGATACGTTCTGCGGCGACGAGGATTTCTGCAATTGTGGTCGGGCAAGCCGAGATCGCCTGAATCATGTCCTTCAGGCCTTCTTCGATTTTCTTCGCAATGACGATTTCGCCTTCGCGCGTCAGCAATTCAACCGAACCCATCTCACGCATATACATGCGGACCGGATCGGTAGTGCGGCCAAAATCGGAATCGACGGTTGATAGTGCCGCCTCGGCAGCCGCCTCCACTTCGTCGTCGTCATTGGTGACGGTCACGACATTGTCGGACAACAGCAAAGTCTCGGCATCTGGAGCGCGCTCATAGACCGCGACACCCATGTCATTGAATGTACCGATAATGCCTTCGATAGCTTCCGGATCAACCACGTTCTCAGGCAAATGATCGTTGATCTCGGCAAATGTCAGGTAACCGCGATCCTTACCCAGTTTGATCAAGGTTTTCAGTTTTTGGCGGCGGCGCTCCAACTCTTCCGCAGTCGCTTCCGGATCGGCAGAGAAGGCATCTTTCAACAAGGCTTTTTCTTTTGCTTTACGGTCCTTCGCCTTGGCCTTGTCGATGGCTTTCATTTCAGCGCGTTCGACGGCATTCAAGGCAGCGATTTCTTCGTTTTCCGGCTGATATTCTTTTGGTTTGCGACCGCGACGACCAGGGACTTTCACACCCGGCAAAATATAGCCGGATGTATCGATTGCAGCCAATACGGCAGCATCAGTGGTTTGGCTAACGGCAGGCGCCGATCCCGATTTAATTTCCTGGACCTCCGGCGCTTTGTCAGACTTGGCTGAATTCTTGGTTGGCTTTATCACTGTCTTTGAATCGGTTTTGTTAATTGTCACAGAAGCTTTCAATGGTGCAGATTGTGGCTTGTCCGCTTTTTTGCCTACCGCACCATCGGTGGTACGTTTGACAGCGTCTTTGGACTTACGATCAGCCGCGGCTACCGGCTTTGCATTCTTGCTGATTATCACGTCCTTGCCAGGCGCTTTTACACCTGACCTGGTTTCGTTTTTTACACTAGCCCTGGCTTTAGGCTTAGCCGCCGGAGCTTTGGCCGGACTCTGTTTTGAGACGGGCTTTATCACTTTAGGCGCTTTAATGTCTTTCGCAACCTCTTTTTTGGCAGGCACTTTTGCCACTACTTTGCTTGCAGGCACCTTGGCTTTAATGGTACTGACGGCATCTTTTTTGGGCGAAGCTTTAGCAATAAGTTTCGCTGGCGCCACTTTGGCGACCACTTTTTTTGCTGCTGAGGATGTCGGAGTTTTCGCGGGTTTCTTCATTGCATTAGCCATTGAATCAAACCTACCGGAACAGAGATGGCGGCCTGTCTCATACAAAAAGACAATACTTAAGCGCCGAATCATTGGATTCGCCGCGACGAGTATTATCCTTTTCTATGTCAGACCACCCGAGTCTCAGCGCCAGTGTTTTGGGTTACTCGGAGGAGCATTATGCTCACCTAAACAACACATTCTGAATCAGCAAAAATCCGCTTCTCACAGAATGAAACAACCTAAGACCTTGAATCGAAAGCTTTTAATTATATCACGAGCACCGACTTAACTCTAGCCCTCGCAGCCCTACACAAGGCGTTTACTGAACAAAAAATAGGCAAGTTTTGCCGCATCACTACCTCATGCGCCATGTTCAATTGCTATCTTGCCACCACTTCCGCCTCTGCTTGCCGGCGCAATACCTCTTGCATCTGCATAATTTCCCGATACCGTGCGATATCCGCGGGCTCGCGCAAACCTGACGCCGCCAAGGCTTCCATTTCCGACTTTAGCACCTGAAAACGCATTTGCCGGATGGCGCCGGTCAACTCCACTCGAACCACATCAATTTCCGTCTCGGTCTGCCCGGCGATTTCCGCGATCAGCGCATCGTAGTCGGAGCCGGACGCTCGCAAATGCTCGGCGAGCGCCGCGAAATTCGCCTGCTCACCCATGGCTTGGGCAGAAGAAACCAGGTGCATCAGCATTTCCGCGCCGTCCGGCGCTAAATTAGCCGCATCTGCCAAGGCATTTTGATCCAAGGCGATAGCCAGCGAAGGATGCGCGACCAGAATGCGCATAATTTGCCGCTCCAGCCCTACCGGTGCGCTACGCCTGCTTTTGGGCGGCGCAATTCTGGCTCGCGCAACAGGCTGGCTTAGTTCAAACAATGCCTCGATTTCGGCCGGTGTTGTTTTGGTAATCTGAGCGAGGCTGCGCACCATTTGCAAGCGCAGGCCGGAGGCAGGCATTTGCTGCAATAAAGGCTTGGCGTCGAATTGCACCTTGGCCCGCCCTTCCGCCGTTGACAGGTCGCTATCGCCGGTCACTTCTTTCATAAAAAACTGCGACAGCGGCATCGCATCCTGCACCTGCTGCGCAAAAGCCTCATTGCCAAGTGCGCGGATATAGCTATCCGGATCATGTTCGGTCGGCAGAAACAAAAACTTGATGACCTTGTTATCGTTCGCATGCGGCAAGCATGCATCCAGCGCACGGCGGGCGGCACGGCGTCCCGCGCTATCGCCATCAAAGCTGAAAATCACATGATCAGTCTGGCGCAATAGTTTTTGCACATGGGTCGGCGTACACGCCGTACCGAGCGTCGCGACCGCTTGTGGAAAGCCCATCTGTGCTAACGCCACCACGTCCATATAACCCTCGGTCACCAGCACATAACCCGCTTCGCGGATCGCCTGGCGCGCCTCGAACAGGCCGTACAACTCTAAGCCCTTTTGAAATAGCGGCGTTTCCGGTGAATTCAAGTACTTGGGCTCGCCCTGCTCTAAAATCCGGCCGCCGAATCCAATGACCTGCCCTTTGGTATTGCGGATCGGGAACATGATGCGCTCGCGAAAACGATCGTAGCGCTTACGTCCACCACCCTCTTCCTCGCTTTTATCGATTACCAGGCCCGCCTCGACCAAGGCTGGCGCAGCATAATCCGGAAAAACCGCCCGCAAGCCGTCCCAGCCATCCGGCGCATAGCCCAGTCCGAATCTGGCGGCAATTTCGCCGGTCAATCCACGTTTTTTCAGGTAGGCAATCGCTGCCTCTGCGCCGCGCAATTGCTGACGATAATGGTCGCAAGCCTTGCTCATCACATCCGTCAGCGCCAGGCTTTTTGCCTGCACTTCAGCACGCTGGGCGGGGAGCAATTTATCGTCCTCAGGCACGATCATGCCGTTGTTTTGCGCCAGATCCTTGACCGCATCGACAAAACTCATGCCGGAATATTCCATCAAAAACCCGATGGACGTACCATGCGCACCGCAACCGAAGCAGTGATAAAACTGCTTGGTCGGACTGACCGTAAAACTCGGGGATTTTTCATTATGAAAGGGGCACAAACCCATGTAGTTTGCGCCGCCTTTTTTGAGCTGGACATACTTACCCACCACATCGACGATATCGACGCGGGCCAGTAAATCCTGGATGAAGGTTTGTGGAATCAAGATCGTCAGCTCAAAATTGCAGCAATCAGCGTGACGTCAATGCAGCCTTCACCAATGCGGAGACCGCCGTCATATCTGCGCGGCCAGCCAGTTTCGGCTTCAAGATCGCCATGACTTTACCCATATCCTGCGGACCTGCCGCAGCGGATTCGGCAACCGCAGCAGCAACTTCAGCCTGCACCTCGGCATCTGACATACCGGCCGGCATATAAGCAGACAAAATTGCCAATTCCGCTTTTTCGATATCCGCCAGATCCTGACGACCGCCCGCCTCGAACTGGCTGATCGAGTCTTTGCGTTGCTTGATCATCTTGTCGATGATGGTTTGCACCATGGCGTCCGTCAACTCGACCCGCTCGTCCACTTCTTTTTGCTTCATCGCCGCAGTGATCAGACGAATCGTGCCGAGTTTCGCGGTTTCTTTGGCGCGCATCGCTGCTTTCATGTCTTCGGTGATTTGATCTTTTAAGCTCATGGATTTTCCTGGCAATGTAATTGATTAAAAACACAAAGCCCGCTGCGGACTACCGGAGCGGGCATGCTAGCCATCAGATGCAACAACGATGAACGATACTGCGTAGCAGCATCAGTCCAGATTAGTACATTTTCTTAGGCAATTGCTGACTACGAATGCGTTTGTAGTGGCGCTTTACTGCGGCAGCCAGCTTGCGCTTGCGCTCTGCAGTTGGCTTCTCGTAAAACTCGCGTGCGCGCAATTCGGTCAACAGACCGGTCTTTTCGATGGTGCGCTTGAAGCGACGCATAGCGACTTCGAACGGCTCGTTTTCTTTAAGGCGAATTGTGGTCATTTAAGTTCGGAACCAATGAAAAATTTATAGGAAGAACGAGATAGTAGCAGAACTTTGGCAAGATTGGAAGCCGAACTGATTAAATCTTACGCAAAATACGCAAGGACACCAGATTCACGCGGTAACGCTCGCTGGATTCATCCTTGAAAATCACACTATGCGGGGAGTATCTCTATTTTTATACCAAAATCCGCAATATCTGCGGCGATATTTAAAAATACATAGGGCAGTATCTACATCAGATAAAAAAACAACATCAAATTGCACTACCCGCAGCGAATCCCGATGCCCAGGCCCACTGGAAGTTATAACCGCCCAGCCAGCCGGTCACGTCGACCGCCTCCCCGATAAAGTACAATCCGGCAACATTCTTCGCCATCATGCTTTGCTGGGAAAGTTCGCGCGTATCGACGCCGCCTCGCGTGACCTCGGCTTTGCGATAGCCTTCCGAGCCGTTCGGGATCAATTGCCAGCGATTGATATTGTCGCCCAACTGGCGTAAGCGCTTGTCCGTCATGTCGGCAATTTTCGCGTCGCCGGCAAAACCGTTCGCCGCCAGCAACCCGTCCGCCAGGCGCGCAGGTAAATAGCCTGCGAGGTGGTTCGCCAGATTTTTCTTAATGCTCCCTTTGCCAGCAATCAACTCTTCCGCCAAATCGATTTCGGGCAGCAAATTGACCGTGATCGCCTGGCCGGGCTGCCAAAAACTCGATATCTGCAAAACCGCAGGACCGGACAAACCGCGATGGGTAAACAAAAGATCTTCCCTGAATACGGTCTTATTCTTTTTATCGCCAGTCGCGATATCCACTTCCAGCGAAATCCCTGACATCGGCACGAAAGGCTCCCAGGCCAGAGGATCAAAGGTCAGCGGCACCAGGCCGGGCCTGGGTTCGACGATCTTCAAATCAAACTGACGCGCAATTTTGTACGAAAAATCGGTCGCGCCGATTTTGGGAATCGACAAGCCGCCGGTCGCGATCACAAGCTGCGCGGCAGCAAACTCGCCCTGATCGGTATGAACCCGATATCCGGCTTCCGTGCGCTGAATATCCGTCACCTGACAAGGCATGCGCCATTGCACTTTGCCGATATCGCATTCGGACTTCAGCATGCGGATCACGTCTTCTGCGCTGTCATCGCAAAACAATTGCCCCTTGTGCTTTTCGTGATAGGCGATCCGGTATTTTTTAATCAAACTTAAAAAATCCTGCACCGTATACCGCGCCAGGGCGCTTTTGCAGAAATGCGGATTTTCAGAGAGAAAATTAGCCGGACCGGCCTGCAGATTAGTGAAATTACAGCGGCCGCCGCCGGAAATACGGATTTTTTCCGCCAGCTTGCTGGCATGGTCGATCAGCAAGACGCGCTTGCCACGCTGACCCGCAATGCTGGCGCACATCATGCCGGCAGCACCCGCACCGATCACGATTGCATCGTAGTGTTGACTCATTACCTGTCTTTCGTATTTTTTCACGCTTTATTGCCCGCCCTGAATTTCCATACAGCAGCGTTGAGGCGTGATTGTAGCCGATGCTATTTACAGCGGATACCCGGAAAGACGATTGCAGAGAATCTGTTTTTGTCAATAAGTCCCTACCGAAGCGGGCCACGGCGTGGCTGACCGGTATTGCGCATCAGCGCAGCGCACCACCTCGCCGATCACAATCACGCTAGGACTCGCCAATGGGGAGGCGGCCAGATCGCTGGCCAGATACTGCAAAGTCGTGATCAGTTGATTCTGCTGGTCACGGGTTGCCGACTGGATGACCGCAACCGGAGTCTGTGCCGGCAAACCGCCGGTCATCAACTCATCCTGGATTTGCCGACTATGCGCGACGCCCATATAAATCACCAGCGTCAAGCCGGTTTTCGCCAAAGCCGACCAGTCAGGCTGATGCTCCGGCGTTTTTCCGTGACCGGTCACAAAAATCGCTCCCTGCGCCCAATCCCTATGCGTCAGCGGTATCCCCAGGCTGGCCGGCGCAGCAAGTCCGCTGCTGATGCCATTAATCACTTCGACTTCAATCCCGTGCTGCATCAGATGCTGACGCTCCTCGCCGCCGCGCCCGAAGATAAAAGGATCGCCGCCCTTCAACCGCACCACAGAATGACCGGCCCGCGCTTCGGCCAGCATGAGTTTTTCTATAAACGCCTGCGGCGTCGACTGGCAACCGCCGCGCTTGCCGACCTGTATGACGCGGGTTGCGGATGTTGCATGCTGCAATACTTCAGGGTTGACCAGGTCATCAATCAGGATCACATCTGCCCCCGCGATCGCCTTGACCGCTTTCAATGTCAGTAGGTCAGGGTCGCCGGGGCCGGCACCGACCAGACATACCTTTCCAGTGGTTTGCATGGATCACTCCTCTCGCTTGGATAAACACACTCCTTACTATGCAAGTCACGTTCCACGAGCTTTTACCCGCGTTTCAACAGTTTCCACACCAGAATTGCACCAACCATGTGCAATCAACGATCTCAACGCACCCGAAGGTGGCGCCCTCCTCCCGACTGGCATTCGTTGAAATCATTTATAAAATTTCCTTACATTCAATAGTCTGTTTTAATTTCGCAACGAAAACAGGCCACATTTCTCAAAATTAAGCCTCCAGCAAACTAATTCTTGACTTGCCTGGCGCAAGAAGAGATAACTAGATTATTGAGAGCGCAAACGATTGCGTAATCATAGAGCGCTCAGTTTTTAGCTCTATTGCCGTGCATTGATAGCTGCACGCACTGTTTTTGGTCAGTCAATTGGCGAGTATCAGTCCCGCCAATTCCCTGACCGGATGTCGTTTCAATTAACCGAGAGGATGAATCAGATGCAACAACCAACAATCAAGCTCAGCTTGCTGGCACTTGCGGTAGCGACTGCCTTCCCTATGCAAGCCGCGTTCGCCCAGGCCAAGTCTGGCGACGCAAAAAGTGATTCCACCCAATTAGAAACCGTGATCGTCACGGCCAACCGCCGCTCAGAAAATATCAAAGATGTGCCGATGTCGATTTCTGCCATTAAGGGCGAGGCATTGGATACCTACAATGCCAGCGGCCAGGATATTCGCTTCCTGGCGTCACGCGTGCCAAGCTTGAATATTGAATCCGATTTCGGCCGCTCTTTCCCACGTTTCTATATCCGTGGCCTCGGCAATACCGACTTCGACCTGAATGCATCGCAACCGGTTGGCCTGATCTACGACGACGTCGTGCAGGAAAGCCCGATCTTGAAAGGCTTCCCGATTTTTGACGTCGACCAGGTTGAAGTATTGCGCGGCCCGCAAGGCACGCTGTTTGGCCGCAACTCTCCGGCTGGCGTGATCAAATTCGAATCGACCAAGCCAACCAATGTATTCGAAGGCTATGCCAACGTCGGCTTTGGCAACGACAAAGCGGTTAACCTCGAAGGTGCCGTTAACGTACCTCTGAACAGCGACTGGGCAATGCGTTTTTCCGGTCAATCACAATCACGCGATGACCGCGTAACGAATCCACGCAGTACCGGCACCAAGAATTTTGAAGGTTATCAGGACAAAGCAGGTCGTCTCCAGCTCGCTTACAAGAATAGCGGATTCAGTGCCCTGTTCAATGTGCATGGTCGCGACATGTCCGGCAATGCCACACTGTTCCGTGCCAACATTATCCAGAAAGGCACGAACGAACTGGTGCCAGGCTTCAACTACAGCAACTACCCAACGGATGGCATCAACGTTCAGACCCTGACATCCAGCGGCGCCAGCATGCGTCTGCGCTGGGATCTGGACGGCATGACTTTGTATTCGATCACCGCCTACGACAAGGCCAAGTTCTACAGTCGCGCTGACGTGGATGGCGGCTACGGCGCCTCATTTGCCCAACCTATGGGACCGGGTTTTATTCCCTTCCCGGCAGAGACCGCCGACGGCATCCCTGACCTGAAACAGATTACCCAAGAATTCCGCGTGCAATCCAATACCAAAGATCCGCTGCAATGGATCGCCGGTGTCTACTACTTCAAAGAAGATCTGCAAGTCGATAGTTTCGATTTCAACTCTTTGGGTGGCAATGTGCAGGATGGTTATGCGGTACAACATCAGCATGCGAAATCCTGGGCAACTTTTGGCTCGATCAACTATGCCGTCAGCGATCAACTCAAATTGCGTGGCGGCGTACGTTACACCAGCGACAAAAAAGACTTTGATGCACAACGTACCTGGACACCTTTTGGCGGCAAAAACACGCCCGTGCTGACTGCCAATCCAAGTTCCACCAACATTAGTTGGGATCTGGGAGCCAACTTTGCGGCTGACAATACCACTAATTTCTTTGGCCGTATCGCAACCGGCTATCGCGCACCGAGTGTCCAGGGTCGCGTCTTATTCGGTGACAACATCTCCGTTGCCAATTCCGAAAAAGCCCTTTCGTTTGAAGCCGGTGTGAAAAAAGATATTCTAGGTAATACAGCGCGCATTACGGCGACAGTATTCCAGTACACCGTCAAAGACTTGCAACTGACCGCTGGCAGCGGTGCCGTCAATCAAAACAAACTGGTCAATGCGGACAAGGCAACCGGCCAAGGTTTTGAAGTCGATCTGCAGGCTAACTTGAGCCGCAACTGGAAATCAACTGTCGGCGTCAGCTACAACGATACCGAAATCAAGGATTCCAAACTGTTCGTCTCGCCTTGCGGTAATGGCTGTACCGTCACGAATCCGGCAGGCCCTGTCGCCGGTACGGTTCTGATCGGTGGTAATTCATTGCCACGCGCACCGAAGTGGGTAGGCAACTTCACGCTGAAATACAGCACACCTATCGCGAATGGCGATCTGTATGTATTCACTGACTGGGCATACAAGGACACTTACAACATGTTCTTATATGAAGCCAAAGAATACAAAGCCAAATCGCTGCTGGAAGGTGGCTTGCGCGTTGGTTACAAATGGGCCGATGGCAAATATGAACTGGCTGCTTATGGCCGCAACATCACCAATAAGCAACAAGTCATCGCGGCGATCGACTTCAACAATCTGACAGGTATTCTGAACGAACCGCGTAGCTACGGCGTACAGTTCAAAGCCAACTTCTGATTGAGTTAAGCTGAACGCAACAGCGGATCGCAACAAAAAGCGCCGGGGGTTATTTACTACCCCCGGCGCTTTTTTTATGCCGATTCAATACACCTGCTTAGCGGATTCGATTCTCGGTATTAGCGGGCGGTGTAAGCATTCAACCTTCATCTACGGGGCTTATGCAAAACCTAAAACGGATCCGCAAGCCGGCTGTGCCTGTTGGCACGAAATGCCTCTGCAAGCCGCATCCAGCCTGCGGGTTCATTTGAGGTAACTTCTAAAAACCCCATACTCGAGCGCATCGCGTCGTTACAAAGCCTCGCAATACCGACGTATTGCTGCGTTTTGCGCCTAGCGTTGCATCTCGATTCAAGGGTTTTTAGAAGTTCCCTTGAATGTCGAAATCCTATGAAGCCGGTTTCCCTCCCGCCTTTTCTCTGTGTCTGCCTCTGTGGTGAGAGGCTTTGGTTCTTGCATAAGTCCTGATAATTATCGGGATACCGATCTTTCCCACAGCATTTTTGCCACCAGCACGCAATGCTCGACCTGATCTGCAATATTGGGGGGCACCGCTACCTCGCCCGCCAACACGGACTGTATCCAGCGCGCCGTAGTTGCGGCATCGCAAGTCTCGGGCGTATCCGGCAATTCGCCGGACAAGCTCTGATGCGTTTGCACCAGCGTGGTACATTGGCCTTCATGAAACCAGTCGATCTGCTGTGCGCGTCCTGTGCTGGCAACCGTCTCGCCCTCGGTACCGCGCATTAAAAAAGCATCGCCACGCTCATGCGGCGCGACCTCGGAAAAATAATGCCGCAACATCGTCTGATATTCAGGATGCGTATACGAGGTCAGTCTCAACGCCGCGCCGGTAAAGGGTTGCAGCATCTTGACCAGGGTATGCGTGGAATTGCGCACACCCAATATCCTGCGCATCGCCAGGATGCGGGTCATCGCAGGCGACAAGGCATCAATCGATATAAAAGCCGGCTGCTGTTGCGCCATTTGCGTTTCAGCCTCGGCAGCGGAGTGCGCCAAGGGGTGGCCAAGTGCCTCAAAAATTTCTGCAGTCGCAACCCGGCCGGCATCTGTCAACACCCCATGCACCAGCACAGGAACGCCTCGGCGCGCCAATAACAAGGCCAGCAAGGGGGTCAGATTCGCCTTCTTACGGGCACCGTTATAACTGGGGATGATCACCGGTGCATGCCGCGCATTTGATGGGGCATTCAGTGCCAGCACATGTCCTTGCGCTGCCGCCATGAAACCGGCGATCTCGTGCACCGATTCGCCCTTGATACGCATCGCCAGCAAGATGCCGCCCATCTCCAGGTCGGATACACGGGCATCCAGCATGGCGCTGTACAGCAATTGCGCATCGTCTTGCGACATGCTGCGGGCGCCTTCTTTGCCCCGCCCGATTTCTTTGATAAACCGGGCGGCGGGAAAGGCTTCTTTATTCGGAGAAATATCGGTAGGTGTCATGGCCCTAGGTTACACCGAACGGATATAAGAGAGCAAATCCATTCGCCGTGCAGTGGACAAACTGCGTGCGTAGCAATCAAGCCGCCACCGCCGCAGTCCGCATCACGATCATCTTCTTCAGCTCCGGCACGCAAGAACCGCAATTCGTGCCGCATTTCAGACGCGATTGCAGGCCTGCCAGTAACTCATCGGCGGCGCCGCTCATCTCGGTCAGCGCTCCATTGATTTCGGTATCGGCGACGTTCAGGCAACTGCAGACGACTTTACCGCGGGCTTTAAAGCCTTGCGGAGCGCTGGTGCTGGGCATCAGCAGCAGGCGACCGAGTTTGGCGACGGGTTCCTCGTCCACCAGGTAAGCTTTCAGCCAGCTTTCTGCCGAAACGTCGCCCGCCAGCGAGACCGCAGCCAGCTTGCCGTCCTTGACCATGATGTGTCTGGCATTACCGCGTTTGCTGTCGTCGTAACGCAGGACTTCTGCACCGGCGATACCGAACAGCTGCTCTATCTGCTGCTGCACTTCCGGCGTTGCCGCATAGTCGTCGGCAGCGCGGAACAAGATGCCGGTTTTTTCACGACCGAATAGGGTGCAAGTTGCGTAGGCAAACTGCCGCATGTAAGGACGCAAGGCTTTTTGCAAAGTCAGGGCTTGTCCGGTATCGACCCAGGCAAATACCAGGAAGCGCCAGGGTAATTCCGCTTTCAGGATTTTGACGGCAGCCGCTTTCAGCTCCGGCTGTTTGGAACTGGGATCAATCGCCGGTGAGGTCAGGGCATTGACGCCGTAGCCGGCGTTCTCGCCATGCCCGCGACCGGACACATATTCTTCGCCCCAATGCATGGCGACAAACACCTGGCCGGCACGCATCTCATCGCTTTCTTGTACGGCAAAAATCTGCGAACCGCGGCGGCTGGTCACATGCACCAGGTCGCCTTGATTCAAAAAGCGCCGCTCCATGTCTTGTTTAGACATCGCAATGCCGGGCTCTGCCGCATGCGCAAACAATTGGGCGACGGTACCGGTGCGGCTCATGCCATGCCATTGATCGCGCAAACGTCCGGTATTAAGCTGGAAAGGATGACGCGCATCGACCGTGTCTTTGACGGGCTGGTACACCGTATTGACGAAGCGGGCACGTCCATTCGCCGTCGGGAAGATGCCGTCTTCATACAAGCGTTGCTTGCCGGTGTTGGCGCCTTCGGGATAAGGCCACTGCTGTGCGCCGGCCTGTTCCAGAATTGCATACGATAATCCGGTGATATCGAGGTCGCGCCCGCGGGTGCTTTCGCGGTGTTCATTCCAGACCTGCTCCGGTGTTTCGTAAGGAAAAATCGAGCTGGTTTTACCTAACAGGGCTTCCAGTTTGCGCGCAAACGCGGTGGCAATTTCCCAATCGTGCCTGGTCTCGCCCGGCTTATCCAATGCCGGATTAACGCGGGTAATGCGGCGTTCGGAATTGGTGACCGTGCCGGATTTCTCCGACCAGGTGGTGGCCGGCAATAAGATATCGGCATAAGGCACGGTCGCGGTGGTGCTATAGGCTTCTTGCACAATCACCAGTTCGGCCTTGTTCAGTGCCGCGCGTATCAAATTTTGCTCGGGCATCGATTGGGCCGGATTGGTGCAGACGATCCAGATAATTTTGATCTCGCCGGTACGCACTGCCTCGAACATTTCTACTGCAGTTTTTCCCGGCGTTGCCGGCACCTCGGAGACGCCCCACAGCGCGGCGATTTCGGCGCGATGCGCGGGGTTGGCTAAATCTCTGTGAGCCGACATCAGGTTCGCCATGCCGCCGACTTCACGACCGCCCATGGCATTCGGTTGCCCGGTCAGCGAGAAGGGTCCTGCGCCCGGTTTGCCGATTTGATGGGTAGCGAGATGCAGGTTGATCAGCGCGGCATTTTTTGCAGTACCCGAGGCCGATTGATTCAAGCCCTGGCAATACAGCGACAGTGCGGCTTTCGACTGACCAAACCAGCGGGCCGCTTGCACCAGGTCGGTTTCGCTGATGCCGCAGGTCTGGGCCACAAATGTCGGCGTGTAGTCACGCACGGTTTGCTTGAGTTCTGCAAAGCCTTCGGTATGCGCAACGATGTACTCGTTATCGATCAGATCTTCCCACAGGCACAGATGCAGCATGCCGTTGAATAAGGCGACATCGGTACCGGGCAAGATAGGCAGGAACAAGTCGGCTTCGCGCGCTGTATCGGTGCGGCGCGGATCGGCGACGATGACTTTAAGCGCAGGATTATTCTTGCGCGCTTCTTCTATGCGGCGATACAGAATCGGATGGGCGTAAGCGGTATTCGAGCCTACGATAAAAATGACTTCTGCCAGATCCAGATCTTCATAGCAGGCCGGCGGCGCATCGGCGCCCAGCGTCTGCTTATAGCCGGCAACCGCACTCGACATGCACAGGCGCGAATTGCTGTCGATGTTGTTGGTGCCGATCAAGCCTTTGGCGAGCTTGTTAAAAACGTAGTAATCCTCGGTCAGCAGTTGACCGGAAATATAAAATGCCACGCTGTCAGGGCCGTGCGTCTTGATCGTGTCGGCGAATTGCTGCGCCATGCTGTTCAGCGCGCTGTCCCAATCGACTCTGGCACGCGCTTGCCCGCGGTTGGCACGCAGCTCCGGATACAGGGCGCGCGTTTGCAGCCTGACCGCCGGTTGCGCCGACAGATGCAAGGTGCTGCCTTTGCTGCATAAACGGCCGAAATTCGCAGGATGATCCGGATCGCCGCGCACGCCGGTCACTTGCTGGCCATCGGTCTGGATAATGACACCGCAACCTACCCCGCAATAACAACAGGTGGCTAGTGTTTCGGTCATGTGCTTACCCTTCTTGAGAAGACAAAAACAATATACTCCGATCTAGTATTTTTTATAAAACCAGTAAAAATATGCGGAATCTGCATGGTTTTATTAAAAATAATGGGAGTATATTAAATCGAGTGCTTATTGCGATATCGCGGCTGGTTGTGATTCATCGTGACAGATTTGCGCAGGCGCTTGTCTGTCGCTACAAGCGCCGTTGATGCATGCACAAGCCCGCCATGCATCAGGCGCTCACGGTATCGAGTGCCAGGCTTCTCAACTCTTCTGCATCCAGGAATACCTGATCGTTCTCGATTTTCAGCGCAAATTTTTGTGCGCAGCCTTCATCCGGGGCAACCGCGCAACCGGTGGGTAATTCGATGTTCCAGTTATGCAGCGGACAAGCGACTTTTTCACCGAACACGATGCCTTGCGACAGCGGGCCGCCTTTGTGCGGACATTTGTCTAACAGGGCGAAGACCTTGTTTTCACTATTACGAAAAATCGCCACATCGGGCTTGGCGCTGCGTGTGACTACCCGTGCGCCGAGCACCGGGATGTCATCGACTTTGCAGATAGGTTTCCATTGTTCGGACATGGCGTTTCCTTTTCATCTCTCGCGTAGAGTGCGGCTTGCGCACCCGTTGCGGTGTTCCGGTGCGCACGGCGCACCCTACGAATTTTTATCAGGGCGGATCAAGACGCGGACAGCATCTCAAACTGGCGGGTATCGACGTGCGCTTTCTCTGGCTCGTGCCATGGATCGCTCTCGCCTTCCAGCGCGAACAGCAGGCGTTGATACAACTCTTTGCGACGCTCCTCGTCTTCGAGCACGATCTTCTTCACATGATCGAGACCAACGCGTTCGAGGTAGTGCACAGTGCGTTCCAGGTACCAGCCTTCTTCCCGATACAGTTGCAGGAAAGCGCCGGTATATTCCATGACTTCCTGGTGGGTTTTGAGCTTGACGAAGAACTGTGCGACTTCGGTTTTAATCCCGCCGTTACCGCCGACATACACTTCCCAGCCCGACTCGACCCCGATCACACCGACGTCTTTGATGCCGGCTTCGGCGCAATTACGCGGACAACCCGATACGGCCAGCTTGACCTTATGCGGCGAATACATGCGCGCCAGTTCACGTTCTAGCTGCTGTCCCATCAAGGTCGAATTTTGCGTGCCCATGCGGCACCATTCGCTGCCTACGCAAGTTTTGACGGTGCGCAAACCCTTGGCATAGGCCAGGCCCGAGGGCATGCCGAGATCGTGCCAGACTGCACGCAGATCTTCTTTTTTAACGCCCAGCAAATCGATACGCTGACCGCCGGTGACTTTGACTGTCGGGATTTTAAATTTATCGACGACGTCGGCAATCCTGCGCAGTTCAGAGGCATTGGTCTCGCCACCCCACATGCGCGGAATCACGGAGTAAGTGCCGTCCTTCTGGATGTTCGCATGCGAGCGTTCATTGATGAAACGCGATTGCGGATCGTCCTTGGCTTCGCGCGGCCAGGTCGAAATCAGGTAGTAATTGATCGCAGGGCGGCAGCTCGAACAACCGTCCGGCGTGCGCCATTCCATGAATTTCTGGGTCGCGGCAACGGTCAATAATTTATGTTCCCTGATCGCGTCGCGGACTTCCTGATGCGAGTGATCGGTACAGCTGCACATGGCTTTGACTTTAGCCCTGTCGCTGTAATCGCTACCGACCGTGAACATCAGAATCTGTTCCACCAAACCGGTGCAGGAGCCGCAAGAGGCGGATGCCTTGGTGTGCTTGCGCACTTCATCGAGTGTCAATAAGCCTTTTTCTTTAATCGTGCTGACGATCTTGCCTTTGCAGACACCGTTACAGCCGCAGACTTCCGCGGTGTCCGGCATGGCAGCGGCTTTGGTGAAGCCTTCGTGACCGACGTCGCCGGTATTCGATTCGCCGAACATCAGGCTATCGCGGATCTCGGCAATGTTCTTACCTTCGCGCAGTAACTTGAAGTACCAGCTACCGTCGGCGGTATCGCCGTACAAACAGGCGCCGATCAGCTTATCGTCTTTGAGCACCAGCTTCTTGTAGACGCCGCCTATAGGGTCGGACAGGATAATTTCTTCGGTGTCTTTGCCACCCATGAATTCACCGGCGGAGAACAGGTCAATCCCCGTGACTTTGAGCTTGGTCGAGGTGACCGAACCTTGATAGCGACCAATCCCGAAATTCGCCAGGTGATTCGCGCAGACCTTGCCCATTTCGAACAGAGGCGCGACCAGGCCGTACACCGTGCCGCGATGGTTCACGCATTCGCCGACGGAATAAATCCGCGGGTCGTAAGTCTGCATGGTGTCGTTGACGACGATACCGCGATTGCAGTACAGGCCGGCGGATTCTGCCAGTGCCGTATTCGGACGGATACCGACGGCCATGACGATCAGCTGCGCGGGAATCTCCAGCCCATCGGTAAAGCGGATGCCTTTTACATGACCGTTGTCATCGCTTAAGATCGCTTCGGTATTTTTTTCCAGCAAGAAGGAGAGGCCGCGGTCTTCCAGCGATTTTTGCAGCATCCTGGCGGCAACCTGATCGAGCTGGCGCTCCATCAGCCAGCCGGGCAAATGCACCACCGACACCTTCATGCCGCGCATCATCAGGCCGTTCGCCGCTTCCAGCCCCAGCAAGCCGCCGCCGATGACGACTGCATGCGTGTGCTTCTCGGCAGCTTCTATCATGGTGTTGGTGTCGTAGATGTCGCGATAGGCGATGACGCCTTTGGCATCCTTGCCTGGCACCGGCAGCATGAACGGCACCGAGCCAGTCGCGATCAGCAAGCGGTCATATTCCGTCTGGGTGCCGTCTGCGGCGATCACCAGGCGCTTGACGCGATCAATCTTGACGATCTTTTTGCCGAGATGCAGGGTGATATTATTTTCTTCGTACCAATCGACGTCATTGAGCATGATGTCTTTGAAGTCCTGCTCACCCGACAATACCGGCGACAGCAGGATGCGATTGTAATTGGCATGCGGCTCGGCACCGAATACCGTGATGTCATACAGGTCGGGGGCAATCTTCAGCAACTCTTCCAGGGTACGCACACCGGCCATACCGTTACCGACCATCACTAACTTCAATTTCTTCATGGCTAACTCCTTTACTTGTCTCTACCGATGACTAAGCAAGAGCAATGCCAGTTGATTTTTTGCACAGATTTATACGAAATAAGGTCTTTGTGTACATAACTGCCTGCCGGTATTTTTGTACGCCTGTATAAAGAACGGCTAACATCTGCCGGGTTAATTTCCGTTTCAACGCAAACCTTTCCTTGCATCACATCTGATCACAGGAATTTTCATCAGTCTCACCAATCCAAAGCCGAAACAACCTGCAACGCACTTAAAAGAGGCGAGACATCACCAATGTTGGTGCGTCGCACAAATACAGCACATCCACGCCGCAACATATCCCTGCCCCTATAAGATTTGCTTCAATTTTGCCCGCAATCGTTTGCCTGATTTTGCACGATCAGGTGGCATGGCACTTGCAAGGGGCATTAGCATTCACTTTTGGAGCAATCATGCAGAAAACCTCTTTCTGGAAAGCGGGACACACTCCCACGCTACTCGCCGCCTTCTTTTATTTCGACCTGAGTTTTATGGTCTGGGTACTGTTAGGACCACTCGGTATACAAATCTCGAAAGACTTGGGATTGAGCGCCGCACAGAAAGGCTTGATGGTCGCAACACCGCTGCTGGCCGGTGCGCTGCTGCGCATCGTGATGGGAATGCTGGTGGATCACCTGAAACCCAAGAAGGCCGGCATCATCGGCCAGGTCGTCGTGCTATGCGGATTAAGCTGGGCCTGGCTGGGTAATTTACATAGCTATGAACAATTGCTGTTCCTCGGCATCATCCTCGGCGTGGCCGGTGCAGCCTTCGCGGTGGCGCTGCCGCTGGCCTCGCGCTGGTACCCGCCCGAGCATCAGGGAACGGCATTGGGGATTGCCGGTGCGGGCAATTCCGGCACCGCTTTCGCTGCCCTGTTTGCACCGGCATTGGCGATTGCCTTCGGCTGGCAAAATGTGTTTGGCCTGGCGATGATCCCCTTGCTGATCGCTTTGGTCGTGTATCTGGTATTTGCCAAAGACGCCCCGGGCGATATCCCGACCAAGTCGCTGGGGGAATATCTGGCGGTATTGAAAGACAAGGATGCCTGGTGGTTCATGTTTTTTTATAGCGTGACCTTCGGCGGCTTCTCCGGGCTGGCATCGACCTTGACGATTTATTTCAACACGCAATACGGTTTGACGCCGGTGATGGCCGGCTACTTTACCGCCGCCTGCGTATTCGCCGGTTCCCTGGTGCGCCCTATGGGCGGGCGGATCGCCGATCGTATCGGCGGCATCAAAACTTTATCGGTGATGTATGTGATCGCCGCGACCTTTCTGTTCATCGCAAGTACCGGCCTGCAGTCAGCCATGACGGCGGTGGTGGTGTTCGTCATCGCGATGCTGGCACTCGGTACCGGTAATGGCGCGGTGTTCCAGCTGGTGCCGCAACGCTTCCGTAAAGAGATGGGCGTCATGACCGGCCTGGTCGGCATGGCAGGCGGCATCGGCGGCTTTTACCTGGCGGCGAGCATGGGATACTCGCGTCAAATGACCGGCAGCTATCAACTCGGTTTGACGATTTTTGCCAGTCTGGCGATCATTGCGCTGATCGGTTTATCATTGGTGAAAAAGCGCTGGCGTACTACCTGGGGTTCTGCTGCGATGACTACGGCGAAGATCTGAAGTTGAGAACCACTCAACATAAAAACACAGAGATTCAAAGAGAAAAGCAAAGCGAAGATTTTTCTCTGCATCTGTTGTAACCAAGACTTACGCAAAAACGAAAACCTCTCACCACAGAGACACGGAGACACAGAGAAAGACAGGAGAACAACCGACTCTATAGCGATTTGCTATTCAAATGAACCCGCAAGCCGGGTGCGCCTGTTGGCACGGAATGTCTCTGAAAGCTGCATCCAGCATGCGGGTTCAATCTGGACTATGGTAAACAGCTTGTCGTTTTGCGTAAGTCCTAGTAATGAGAGATTTTTTCGTAGGTAAAGAAATACGACTGTTCTGCGCTTTCTGGTTTTCCTCTTACTTTTCCTCTGCGTCTCTGTGATGAGAGGCTTTAAGGGCTTTAATAATTTATGCCACTCACCGTCAGCACCGGCCATCATTCAGTTGCGGGGGTCAGACCGCGCAATGAAGACTTTGTCGGCATGGTCACGCCCAACGAACCGGAACTATCAACCAAGGGCGTGATCGCCGCCATTGCCGATGGCGTTTCTGGCAATGAAGGCGGGCGCGAAGCATCGGAATACGCGGTGCGCGGTTTGCTGACCGATTATTACGCGACGCCCGACACCTGGGAAATCACCACCGCCCTGGAGCGCGTGCTGGTCGCCATCAATAGCTGGGTGCAACAGCAAGGCTCGGTGCGCAAAGAGCTCGCAGGCATGGCGAGCACGCTGACCGCGCTGGTGCTGCGCGGCCGCATGTATTACACCGCGCATGTCGGCGATACCCGCTGTTATTTATACCGTGATGCCCAGTTGCAAAAACTGACGCAGGATCATGTCTGGGACAGGCCGGAAATGCAGCACGTACTGACCCGCGCCATCGGTCTGGATAGCCGGCTGGCACTCGATCATGGCATGGGTGAGCTCAAGCTCAACGACGTGTTCCTGCTCGCCAGCGACGGCGTCTGGGCAGCCATGACCGAATACGATCTGAGCGACGTCATGCAGCAGGTCGCGCATGCCGGACTGAGCCCGGAACAAGCTGCGCAAACCCTGACAGACGCGGCCCTCAAGTCAGGCTCGCAAGACAATGCCAGCGCCATGATCATCAAGATCAGCAGCTTGCCTGAAGGCGATCTGCGCGATGCCCTGTCGCAGTTGCGCACGTTGCCAGTACCACCCAAAATGAAGCCGGGGCAAAGCCTCGACGGCTATCTGATTGAAGACATCATTCATAGTTCGGCAGCGACGCTGTTATATCGCGTCACCGATCCGGTGCAACACCGGACGCTGGTGCTCAAGACGCTGCATCCCGACCGGGCTAACGATGCGATGGAAATCTCGGCATTTGCGCATGAAGCCTGGCTGGCAAAAAAAGTCGTGGCGCGTTTTTTCCCGCAAGTGATCAGTCCCGAACATAAGAATTTTTTGTACTACCTGACTACCTGGCATGCCGGCGATTCTTTGCAACGTCGCATGGATGCCGGTCAGCATTTTACGATTCCCGAAGTGATTGCCTACGGCAGCAAATTGGTGCGCGCGGTCGGTGCGCTACATCGCCGCAGCATCCTGCACCGTGATATCAAACCCGCCAATGTCCATCTCGGCGAGGATGATGAAATCCGCATTCTGGATCTAGGGGTAGCGCAATCAGGACTCGATGCCAAAGACAAAAATCTGAGTGCCAGTACCAGCATGGCAGGCACGCCGTCTTTCCTGGCGCCGGAACAATTTCAGGGCGAGACGGCATCGCGCCAGACCGATCTGTATGCGACCGGCGTCACCCTGTACTACCTGCTCACCCGGCATTATCCGTACGGCGAAATCGAGCCATTCCAGCGCCCTAAATTTGCGCAGCCTACACCGCCGACCCGCTATCGCCCCGACCTGCCATTGTGGCTGGAAAACGTGCTGCTTAAAGCGGTGGCACGCGATTGTCCTGATCGTTTTGAGACGGCCGAAGAATTTTTACTGGCACTGGAACGCGGTGCCAGCAGACCGCTGGCTGCACCCGCCGCGCAATCATTGGCCAAGCGCGATCCGGCCGGGGTCTGGCGTGCGATTGCCACGACATCGATTATTCTGAATTTGCTATTGCTGTACGTGCTGATGGTACGCTGATCCGTTCTGCCTGCATCTCCGTTTACCGGCTGCGGCGCCATCGCTGACGCGCATCAGCCGGTTTGCGCGACCACAGCGTGCCGTGTCGCTAGCGCGTGTTTTTCCCAGACCCGGCTTTTCCAGCGTAAATACATACTGCTGCCGCGCACCCACTCATCGATGGCAAAAGCGATCCATACACCGGTCAAGCCCCAGCCGATATGCAGGCCAAGGAACCATGCCAGCGGCACAGCCAGTCCCCACATGGAGCAGATTCCCATCAGCACCGGAAAACGTGCATCGCCGGTCGCACGCAGCGAATTGATCACGACCAGATTGAAGGTGCGGCCAGGCTCCAGAACCAGGCTGATGCGTAACAGCCAGGCGCCGCCGGCAACGATGACCGGATTACTGGAAAACAATCCCAGCAATTGCGGCGCAAAAAATACCACGACACAGGTAGAGACCACCGTCACCGCCAGCCCGACCCGCAAGCTGCGCAATAACTGGCGGTAGGCCGCATCGATCTGGCCAGCGCCGATCATATGACCGATCATGATTTCGGTACCGATCCCGATCGACAGGCCGACCATCATCATGACCATCGACAATTGCATCGCATAGGAAAATGTCGCCAGCGCGGTTTCGCCCATTTGTCCGACGAAATACGTAATCACCATGAAACTGGTCCACCAGCACAGATTCTCACCGGCGGCGGGCAAGCCAATATGCAGTACCTTGTTCAAGGCATCGCTGGAAAAACGCCAGAACGATGTCAAACGCAAATGCCATTGCGTGCGTTTTTGCATCAGCCAGCCGAATGCCAGGCAAGCCAGTGCGCGACTGATCACGGTAGACAAGGCAGCCCCCACTACGCCCAGTCGGGGAAAACCCAACATGCCAAAAATCAGGACGAAATTCAGCCCGATATTCAGTACATTCATGCCCACTGTCACGACCATAACGTCGCGCGTGCGGCCATGCGCGCGCAGCACTGCACCAAACGCAATATTCAGCGCCTCTAAAAACAAGGTGCCGCCCATCAATGCCAGGAACGGTTGTGCGTACGGCATCAGGCCCGGGGGCAAATGCAGCAAGCCCAGCATCCCGGAAGAAAAACCGAAAGTCAGCAAACTGACCACAGTCCCCAACCAGAAATTCGCCCCGACTGCGGTTGCCGCAACCCGTTCAGCGCCGGCAGTATCTCTGGCGCCCAGATAGTGGGTGATCACCACGCTGCAACCGATGGCGACAAATGAAAATAAAACGATAAAAAACACCACGATCTGATTCGCCACCGCCAGTCCGGCGACGGCGGCATCACCGAGATGACTGACCATAAAGGTATCGATCATGCCCGGCAGAATATGCGAGAGCTGCTCTATCAGGATGGGCCAGGTGACGGCAAACAGACTAAATGGTTTGAGAGGGCGGATAGACATGCAAGATTCTGTGGCGACCAGGTGTTCTGAATGGGTTTTAGCGCTCTGCCCTCACTTGTTTGCGAACTACATAATAACGGACAGAGACAAGGAGCACATTATAGGCTTTGTGGTAACGCCGAGGAGATGGTCAGAGTGAAACTGCCAGGACATGCCTATGCAGACACGCCCTAGCAGTTTCATTGGCAATGAAGAATTGCTTGTGCCGGATAAATTTGATCAAGCCGCATCCCTGGCCGGATGCGACTGGCGGTGGTACAGGAACTCCAGTACAGCGCTACGATATTCCGCATACTGAGGATGTTGCGACAACGCGACCCGGTCGCGCGGCCTCTCCAGCTTAACGCTTAGAATCTCACCGATCGTGGCGGCTGGACCATTCGTCATCATCACGATACGGTCTGACAGCAACACCGCCTCGTCGACATCGTGGGTGACCATCACCACGGTCGATTGCGTCTTGGCGACAATTTTCAACAACTCATCTTGCAAATGCGCGCGCGTGAGTGCATCGAGTGCGCCGAACGGTTCGTCCATCAGCAGCACTTTGGGTTCAATCGCCAACGCCCGAGCGATGCCGACACGCTGCTTCATCCCGCCTGAAATTTCATTCGGACGTTTTTTTTCTGCATGCATCAGACCCACCAGCGACAAAGCCTGTAGCGTACGTTTTTGCAGTTTGGTTTTATTTTCCGTAGCGCCGAAAACCCGCTCCACTGCCAGATAGATATTTTCGTAGCAGGTCAACCACGGCAGCAAGGAGTGATTTTGGAATACCACGCCGCGCTCCGGCGAAGGGCCGGCGATTTCGCGATGGGCGCATAGCAAAGTCCCGGAAGTCGCTTCGGTGAGTCCGGCGATCAGATTCAACAAGGTCGATTTGCCGCAACCGGAGTGACCGATCAGGGTAATGAATTCACCTTTACGCACCTTGAGATTGATATCGCGTAAAGCATGAAAATTGCCCTTCCTGGTATTGAACATCATCTCGACCTGATTGATCTCGATATACTTTTGATCGCCTGCCGGATCCTTGGACAGCGTTTCTGCCATATGTTCAGATGGGCTCATGAGGCTACCTCTTCGTAAGTGAAGGCGCGAGCGATCGCAACCAGGATTTGTTCCAGAACCAAGCCGACTAAACCGATGACGATAATCGCAATGATGATGTGAGGTACGTTCAGATTATTCCATTCATCCCAGACCCAGAATCCTATCCCGACGCCGCCGGTCAGCATCTCGGCCGCGACAATGACCAGCCATGCGGTACCGATCGCCAGCCGTACGCCGGTCAGCATATAAGGCAAAACGGACGGGAATAAAATCTTGGTGACGATTTTCCATTCGGACAAATTCAGTACGCGTGCCACGTTCATATAATCCTGCGGCACACGCTGTACGCCGATCGCCGTGTTGATGATCATCGGCCAGATAGAGCAGATAAAGATCGACCAGATTGCGGCCGGATGGGCGGATTTAAATACCAGCAGACCGATCGGCAACCATGCCAGCGGCGACACCGGTTTCAGCAAGCTGATAATCGGATTGAACATGCCGGACAAAAAGCGAAACCGGCCTATCAAAAAGCCCAGCGGAATACCGGCTGCGGCGGCCAGACCAAAGCCGACTGCGACCCGTTTCAGCGAAGCATAAATATTCCATCCTATACCCTGATCGTTTGGTCCTTTCTGATAAAAAGGATCGGAGAACACCCTGATCGCTTCCTGTAAAGTCACCCAGGGCGATGGGAATGCCGAATTTTTAACCGCGATAATTTCCCAGACCAGTATCAGGAATCCTATACCGAATAAAGGCGGCAGCACGCTTAACAAAAACGGCCGGATAGAGCGCTTCAGTTTCACCTTATGCTCCTTCGCAATGGGCGTGATGGCAGTGCTGCCAGCAGCCGCTGCTGGAGTTGCTGCGACTTGTTCCGGCGCATGCCCGGTCGCTGACTTGGCAGGTTCACGTGTTTCACGTATCACGCCTTGTACCATGGTGTTCATCACGACTCCTCAGGCTTTGATCTTGAACGACGCGGCATAGGCCGCCGGATTCTTGCCATCCCAGACCGTGCCGTCCATCAGTTTGCTGGTGCGCATGACCTCTTTTGGCACGCTGACTTTCGCCATCGCCGCCGCATCCTTGTAGATATCGATGCGATTCACGGCCTTGGCTACCGCCAGATAATCGGGATCGGTCTTCAGCAAACCCCAGCGCTTGTGCTGCGTCAGGAACCACATGCCGTCCGACAGGTAAGGGAAATTCACCGCGCCATCATTGAAGAACTTCATGTAGTTAGGATCATCCCAGGTCTTGCCCAGGCCGTTCTGGTAGCGGCCGAGAATCCGCTGATTGATCACATCGACCGAGGTGTTGACATAGGATTTATCGGCAATGGTTTCCGCCATCTTGTTTTTGTTCAGCAGAGAGGCGTCGATCCAGCGACTGGCCTCGAGAATCGCAGCCGTCATGGCTCTGGCGGTGTTCGGGTATTTCTGCACGAATTCGGCGGTGGTGCCCAATACTTTTTCCGGATGGTCTTTCCAGATGTCTTGCGTGGTGGCCGCAGTGATGCCTATGCCATCGGCAATCGCGCGGTGATTCCACGGCTCACCGACGCAATAGCCATCCATGTTGCCGACCCGCATATTCGCCACCATCTGCGGCGGCGGCACGGTGATGACTTTGGCGTCTTTCATCGGATTGATGCCGTGTGCCGCCATCCAGTAGTACAGCCACATGGCGTGGGTGCCGGTCGGAAAAGTTTGGGCAAACGTGTATTCGCGCTTGTCGGTTTGCATCAGCTTGGCGAGGGCGGTGCCATCAACCGCGCCTTTTTCTGCCAGCTTTTTAGATAGCGTGATCGCCTGTCCATTGTTATTCAGGGTCATCAGGACGTTCATGTCTTTCCTGCTGCCGCTGACGCCCATTTGTACGCCATACAGCAAGCCGTACAGGCAATGCGCTGCGTCGAGTTCGCCGTTGACTAATTTGTCGCGCACGCTGGCCCACGACGATTCTTTCGTCGGGACGATTTTGATGCCGTATTTTTTGTCGAAGCCAAGCACCGATGCCATCACGACTGAAGCGCAGTCGGTCAGGGGAATGAAGCCGATCCTGACTTCCTCCTTCTCCGGCTTGTCCGAGCCAGCCGCCCACACACCGCCGGTCGCTAATCCCATTGCGCTGGCTCCTGCAAACAAGCCGGCACTTTGCACGAGGCTGCGACGTTTTTGATTAATTGCTTTCTCATCTTGATCGCCTTCAGGTTTGGTAGATGTCTGTTGCTTCAACATGTCTGCACTCCAGCTGGATAATTTGTGGACAAAAAAAAGGCGCCTTACCAGCAAACAAGTTGTTTGCGTGGGAAGACACCTTTGTCTGATGCGAATCGACCGCCGTTGGCCTGATTCACAAGTGCGCCATCGTTGGCGCTTATTCCCTGTTATGCAATTGCTGTGCCAGATTATTTTCAGGAAGATATGCGGAGGGAATCGTGTGTCAGGATCAGTCAAGAACTGAATGACCGCCGCCGATGCGTCGCTTTAGGGAGGGATTTCGCACTTATTTTGTGCGCCGCACCACACTTGCTCACAGCGCAGTACTAGTCCGATCAACCCAGCAAGTCCGCCACGTCCAACACCCTCTGCGCCAGATCGACCAGCTTCAGATTTTTTTCCATCGCCTGTTTGCGTAATTTTTGATACGCCTCGTTCTCAGACAATTGATGACGCTCCATCAGCAAGCCTTTGGCGCGCTCTATGGTCTTGCGCTCGGCCAGCTTGGCCTTGGTGTCGGACAATTCGGAGCGCAGCTTCTGGTCGGCATTAAAGCGGGCCATCGCCACATCCAATACAGGCTTGATCCGTTCGCTATGCAGACCGGCGACCACATAGGCCGATACGCCGGCTTCCATCGCAGCGGCCATATCCGACTGGTTGCCGTCTTCGGTGAACAGCACAATCGGCCTGGGCGCATCGCGGGTCGCCATGACCATGTGTTCAAGCACGTCACGCGAATCCGATTCGGCATCGATGATGATCATATCCGGTTGCAGCTGGGCGATACGCTCGCTCATATACAGATCGCCAGGGATCACCGCGATAATGTTGTAACCCGCCTGCAGCAAGCCTATGCGTAGCGCCCGCGAACGCGCGAGTTGCGCCTGCGCATGCGGGTCTTGCTCATCCTCATACAAAATCACGGTGTTGACCACCACGATCTTCAAACTCGGTGGTAGCGCGTCTGACTCTGGAAAATGCGGCTTATTCATCAATGTCCACTCGTTATCGCTATAATCCTGCTCTTAACTACTTGCATCGTTACATTTGCATGCAAGAATCGCTCCACTTTGGCATCTGCCTGTAGAAAACATCATGATAGTTCTAGGTCTTGAATCCTCCTGCGATGAAACTGGTCTCGCGCTGTATGACACCGAACGCGGTTTGTTGTCGCATGCACTGCATTCGCAAATCGCCATGCACCAGGAATACGGTGGCGTGGTACCCGAGCTGGCGTCGCGCGACCATATACGGCGGGCGCTTCCCTTATTGGAAGAGGTGCTGACCAAAGCACAGCTATCGCGCAATGAGATTGATGCCATTGCATATACCCAGGGACCGGGTCTGGCTGGCGCTTTGCTGGTCGGTGCTTCGGTTGCTTGCGGATTGGGACTGGCCTTAGATAAGCCGGTACTGGGCATCCACCACCTCGAAGGTCATTTGCTGTCGCCATTATTGGCGAGCAAGCCGCCGGCATTCCCGTTTATCGCCTTACTGGTATCGGGTGGGCATACACAATTGATGCGGGTCGATGGCGTCGGTCAATATCAGCTACTGGGCGAGACGCTCGATGATGCAGCGGGCGAAGCATTTGATAAATCCGCCAAGCTGTTGGGCCTGTCCTATCCCGGTGGGCCAGCGATCTCGCGCCTGGCGGAATTTGGCGATCCGCTTGCTTATAAATTCCCGCGTCCGATGCTGCATTCCAAGGATTTGAATTTCAGTTTCTCCGGCTTAAAAACCGCGGTACTGACCGTCGTCAAAAGTCATCCCGCGAATATCTGCGAACAGGATAAGGCGAATATCGCACGCGGCTTTGTCGATGCGCTGGTCGACGTGCTGGTCGCAAAATGCGTCACGGCAATGAAAGAACATAGTATGAAACGACTGGTCATTGCGGGTGGCGTCGGCGCAAACAGTCAATTGCGCGCCGCCCTGAATGCGGCCGCGACCAAGCGACGTTTTCAGGTGTTTTATCCTGAGCTGGAATTCTGCACCGATAACGGCGCGATGATTGCCTTTGCAGGCGCAATGCGACTCAAAAAAAATCCCGCCCTGGCAAAACGGGACTATAGTTTTAATGTAAGACCGCGTTGGCCTTTGCATGAATTAGAGGCGGCTTAAGTCGAGATTTTAAGTTCAAGTGCCGGAATCTTCAGCGGCATCTTGCAAAATCAGTGGCGGCTAACCGCTAATTATGGCTACTTATTGCCGCTACTTATAAATCCCGCAACCGACGATCACGTCCTGATATTTTTCTATATACATGGACTTAGGTTCAATTTGCTTGCTCAGCGGATTCAGGAATTTATAATCCTGCCAGCCGCTGCCTTTTTTCTTCGCAATGTCCAGCCGCTCTTTGATAAAGAATTTACCGTCTTCGTCTTTGAGATCTATCATATCCTTACCGATCATGCGCGGATTCAGATGCGCCAGGTTTTTGCCGTTTAAATCGTAAACCACGACATACAAATCTTTATCCGAGTATTGTCCATCATGTTTATTGATCTCAGCTATCGTTGCCTGCACACCGGATTTTTTCATTGCATCTATGGTTTTTTGCACCATGGCTTTTGCTTCGTTGGCGGTGCCATGTTCGGCAGCCAATACAGGCATGCACAAGAAAAAGGAGAACGCACAAATTGCAGCCGCTATTTTTTTGAACATGATGAGTCTCCGGTAGGAATTTTTAATGCAGCAACGATTTCATCTTAGGTGACAAACAATTATTTCCCTGACGATAAAAACAGAATGTTTCCTTTCCAAAACATGGAAAACATTCATAGTCATTACTTCTTTTTACTGCCAAGCTTACTCTCTTTGCCGTTCATCAGATTCGTAATGTTCTGACCATGGCGATAAATCAACAAGCCGCTCATCACAAAAATCGCCAGCAATTTAATATCCGGCCCAAACAAGAAGCCATAATAAAAAGGCGCAAAAATAGCCGCCATCAAGGCCGCTAAAGATGAATAGCGGAATGCAAAGGCAATGATCAGCCATGTCGCCAAAGTAGCAAGCCCCAGCCAGGGATTCAGCCCAAGCAACACGCCCAACGCAGTTGCAACGCCTTTACCGCCGACAAATTTAAAAAAGACCGGCCACAAATGCCCGAGAAAAACGGCGATCGCCACCAGGCCCACTGCGTTATCGCTCAAATCAAATTGCGGCCCATAGGTCATCGCCAGCCAGACTGCCAGCCAGCCTTTAAATCCATCGCCGAACAAGGTCAAAACAGCTGCCGCCTTGTTGCCGCTACGCAGTACATTGGTCGCCCCGGGATTTTTGGATCCATAAGTACGCGGATCAGCCAGACCAAAACCTTTACTGACCACGACAGCAAATGAGATCGATCCAATCAGGTAAGCGGCCATTACCGCAAGCAAAGTAGTCATTCGATTCCTTTTAATTATGTAAAAACGTACCGCAGTTTATTTGAATTTTTGATTGAAATGAGCAAATGAATTGCCAGGCAAGTGAAATTTTAATCGTCAAGCGCGCATTGCACTGGCTGCGCCTGCAACAAGCTAGTCAATAAATCTGGCGCGATCCCGACCAGGTAGCCGCGTTGACCGCCATTGATATACATTTTGTCTAACGCCAGGATGCTTTCTTCTACATACACAGGCATCTGTTTTTTTGTACCGAACGGCGAAGTCCCGCCGACCAGATAACCCGAATGTTTTTGCGCTATCTCAGGCTTGCACGGCTCCACCGCTTTACACCCAATCTGGCGCGCCAGATTCTTGGTCGATACTTTACGGTCACCATGCATCAACACAATCAAAGGCTTGGCTGCTTCGTCTTGCATAACCAAAGTCTTGACGACGCAATGCTCATCAACGCCCAATTCACGCGCAGAGACTGAAGTCCCGCCGTGCTCTTCATAGGCATACGGATGCTCTGAAAATACCGCTTTATGCTTACGCAAAAATTGCGTCGCTTGCGTGACCGATACATGTTCTTTTTTAGCCAAGATGGTCTCGTCACCAAATTTAATAATAAAAATAATTATATCTCTATGTCACCACTACATCACCGTTTGCACCGATCCTTCACCCCCTGGGATGATGCAAAGCATGCAGCTTCTTCAAGCGCTCTTTCGCCACATGGGTATAGATCTGTGTCGTCGAAATATCCGAATGGCCGAGCAGCAACTGGACTACGCGTAAATCAGCGCCGTGGTTCAGTAAATGCGTGGCGAATGCGTGGCGCAAGGTGTGCGGCGACAGCGGCACCTTAATACCTGCCAGTTCGGCATATTTTTTAATCAATATCCAGAACATCTGGCGGGTCATGGCACCGCCGCGGGCGGTGACGAACAAGGCGTCATCGATTTGTCCATTCAGAATTTGCGGTCTTGCGTCTTGCAGATAGCGTTCTATCCACATTCTGGCAACTTCGCCAAACGGTACCAGACGCGTCTTGCTGCCTTTGCCGGTGATGCGCAATACGCCATCATTCAGGCTGACCTCGAGTGAGCGCAGCGTCACCAGTTCGGTGACCCTTAGGCCGCATGCATATAAGACCTCCAGCATGGTGCGGTCGCGCAAGCCATGCGGGGTGCTGTCGTCGGGTGCTTGCAGCAAGGCTTCGACTTGCGCTTCGCTCAGGGTATGCGGCAAACGGCTGGCCTGTTTGGCCGATCTGAGTTTTGTACACGGATTGGCCGGTATCAGGTTTTGACGAAACGCCAGCCGGTAAAATCGTTTCAGCACGGTCATCCTGCGGTTCGCAGAAGTTGCTTTGGACAGCACATGTTTGTGTGCAATATAACTCGCAATATCAACGTCATCGGCTTGATACAAGTGTTTTTGGCGCTGGGAATACAGCCATTCCGCAAAAAAGCGCAAATCCCGCCGATACGCTTCCAGAGAATTTTTCGCCAGGCCGTCTTCCAGCCAGAGTGTGTCGCAGAACTGGTCGATTTGCTCCTGGATTTGCGCAGGCAGGATGAGTGAACGATCCGCGTCAGCTAATTCGACTGCCACAAAGACTCCTGGGTGTAGCCCGCTACACCCTCATGTGTCAGTAACCAGCGCTTCACGCCGAGATGAAAGCCGGTCTCGTCGTCATGATGCGCAAAGCCGCCAAGGCCGCCTGCGGCAGTCACTCGATGGCATGGAATCACTAAGGGGAACCAATTCGCACCGCAGGCCTGCCCTACCGCACGTGGCGCTGATTGTATATGTCTGGCGATTTGCCCATACGTCAGGACTTCCCCGCGCGGAATCGAGGCGATCGCTTGCCAGACTTTGGTTTGAAACACGCTACCGACTTTTTTTAAAGGCAAATTAAAACGGTAATCGGGTTCAGCCAGATAACGCTCGATTTGTTTTGCCGCCTTCTCTGCGACTATGTCGGCAGGTGCTTTGTCAGGAAAACGCGGCGGCAAATACACCAGCTCGGTAATCAACTGAGATTCTGTACGGATGCCAATAGCACCGAAAGGCGCATGGACGATCGCAGCAAAGATGCCCGTTTCTCTGTCTTGCATGGTAATCCTAAGAGAAAATGAGGAAATAATTGACTATAGCAAAACCACAAAGAAAAAAGGCGCATCAGACGATGCGCCTTTAAAACTTCTTTCGCGTTTCGGGCTGTTTAGCGCTATCTTACTTTTTTAGCACTCAGCTTGTATTAAAACGCGCGTCTCCTCAGTGTCTTACGGTATCGATACCGTTTTTATGCACTACCGCCTTATAAATCCATATAACTACATTTAATTTTATTTTATTTTAGAAGCTTACTGCTAAATTTCAATCTGCCAAGAATATAGCATGCAATTTTGTGCGTTTCAAATTGATTACGCACAAAAAAAGGGCGCTGTTGCATATAAGTATAAATACGTGGTTTACGAAAAATTGTGCTGGACAAGACAAATTTCTTTAATCCCAAAATCAACAAAGCCGTATTTACTCAAGGCAACTACGGCTTTATCCAACTTTTATTTTTAATCCAGTCGAGGAAATTGGGTGAAAATTTGCAGCACGTGATTAATTGACATGCCGGGCCTGCTGTAGCCGGCAGTCGTGGCATCGCTGCCACGACTGCTTCAGCAATCCCTGTTTTGGTGAATCATGTGGGGATGACAGCCCACCTACATCATCCCCATGGCGCGCGGCAGCCACAACGACAGTCCCGGCCAATATGTGACAATCACCAGGAACACCAGCATCGTACATAGCCAGGGCATGACGGCGACCGTCAGTTCGGTGATGCTCATTTTAGAAATGCCGCTGGCGACGTAGAGATTCAGTCCGACCGGCGGATGACAGAGTCCGACCTCCATATTGGCGTCGATCAGGATACCGAAATGCACGGAGTCGATGCCAAGACGAATGGCGGCAGGATGCAGAATCGGCGCCATGACGAGGATGATCGAGGATGGTTCCATCACGTTACCGGCTAACAGCAGCAGGATATTGGTAAAGAACAGGAAACCCGCGCGGCCCAGTTCTTTTCCGAGTATCCAGTCGGCCATCAGCTGCGGGATATTTTCATGCGCCATCAGGAAGGAAAACAACACCGCGTTGGTAATGATATACAGCAGCATGGCTGACAATGCTGCCGAATTGACCAGGACCTTGGGGGTGTTGACGATCTTCATGTCCTTATACACAAAAACCGAAATCAGGAAGGCGTACACTGCGCTCATCGCTGCCGCTTCGGTCGCCGTGAAAATACCGCTGTAGATACCGCCGATGATGATCACTACCAGCAGCAATCCCCAGACGCTCTCGCGAAACGCTTTCCAACGTTCACCCCAGGTCGCCTTTTTCATGCGGGGGTAACCGTTTTTCCTGGCCAGGAACCAAGTAGTCGTGCATAACATCGCTGTCAGCAGCATGCCCGGGAACAAACCGGCGACGAACAAGGCGCCAATCGACGTATTGGTCGAGATCGCGTAGATCACTTTGGGAATCGACGGCAACATCAGGATGCCAAGCGAACCCGCCGTGATAATGACGCCGGCACCGAACTGTTTTGGGTAACCTTGCTTGACCATCGCCGGCAAAATGATGGAGCCGATCGCGACCACGGTAGCGACGCTGGAGCCGCACACCAGCGCAAACATCGCACAGGAAATAATCCCGGCCAGAGCCAGTCCGCCATGCCAGTGACCGACCATGCTGGTAGCGAAATTGATCATCCGTTTGGCCACCCCGCCATGCGTCAGGAAATTACCAGCCAGGATAAAAAACGGGATCGCCATGATCTCGAATTTTTCTATGCCGGTGAACAGTTTCAGTGCCACCGCTTCAATCGGTACCTGAGTCAGCAGGTACATGAACATCAGCACCGTCAGGCCGAGCGCAATGGAAACAGGAATGCCGGTCAGCATCAACGCAATCAGCAAGGCAAATACGATGCCGACTTTGCCAAACAGGCATAAGGACCCAAGTGCCAGGCCAATACCGATCAGGACGATGGTAGCGCGCTGCTTTGACATCTGCCTGATGCCGAGTGTATCCATCGTGGCACTCATTACACACCGCCTTTCATTGCAGTCGAAGCAGGTAATTGAACAGCGTTTTCTTCATCGCTCAAGCCTTCGACGTGGGCATGATCATGTTGCGGCAATTCGCCGGTGCGATAAAAGATGTAGGCCACCTGCAGAAAACGGAAACACATCAGGTAGGAGCCCATCCAGACCGCAGAATACACAGCCCAGGTCGGCCATTCGAGGTCCGGCGTGGTGGGACCTTCCGACAGATCGCCGGGATTCATCCCGAGTGCATGAACCAGGGCATAATGCATGCCGTTTTCCCATACAAAGGTCAAGCCCAGGGTGCCGATGATGCCGGTAAAAATTGCCCCGCATGTCAGCGCGGTGTACACAGTGGCATTACGCCACTCGGCGGGCAGGCGGACGACCAGCACATCGACGCCGACATGCACGCCGGCGCGCACGCCATACGCTGCGCCGAATTTTGCCATCCAGACGAACATGATGATGCACAGCTCCTGTGCCCAGCTAAAATGCAATGACAGCAGCCAATCCTGGAGCAGCGGAATACGGAAGCCCGTGCCGTAACGATGAAGTACCGAGACAAAAATGATGAACGTGGCGCCGCCCATGAGCATGGCGATAATCCACTCTTCCAGGTGATCGAGAAATTTCATAAGCCCTCTGCGGGTAAGTGTAAATGAGGCTCAGGTCCGAAAGCAGGCACGCGCAGCCCCTGCATCAGATGAGCAAATAAGAATCGAAACGAAGGGAGCGCATGCCCCCTTTTACGATTTTATTTTTCGCCGGAAGACGCTGACAGCTTGCGGATCGACGCAATCAGGTCTTTGCCGATGCGGCCTTCCATCTCGGTCTGGACCGGCAACAAGGCTTTGCGCCATTCATTTTTCTCAGCCGGAGTCAATTCGTAGATCGTGGTTTTACCGGCTTTACGTATCGCGTCCAGAGCGCGGCCATTTTCCTGGTCGGCAATCGCGTTTGCATAAATCGTTGCATTCTTCATCGCCGACTCGAGTTCGGTACGGATATCGGCCGGCAGGCTATCCCAGAATTTCTTATTGACGATGACGGCATAACCAAGGTAGCCGTGATTGGATACGGTGACATGCTTCTGGACCTCATGCATTTTTTGCGTGTACATATTCGATGGCGGATTTTCCGTACCATCGACTACGCCGGTTTGCAGCGCCTGATACACCTCGGAGAATGCCAGCACTTGCGGATTGGCGCCGAGCGCACGCATCTCCGCATCCAACACTTTGGATGACTGGATACGCATCTTCAAACCTTTAAAATCGGCCGGCGTGCGCAAGGGTTTGTTGGCTGACATGATCTTGAAACCGTTATCCCAGAAGGCCAGTCCGGTGATGCCTTTTGGTTCGAGTTTTTTTAACAGCGCTTTACCGATAGGGCCTTCGGTAACCTGATGCAAGGTATCTTTAAACGGGAAGATATACGGCAGATCGAATACTTCGAATTCTTTGACGCCAAGCGGGCCGAATTTCGCCAGCGACGGCGCCAGCATTTGCACTGCGCCCAATTGCAAGGCTTCCAGCTCTTCTTTATCCTTGTACAGCGTACTATTTGGATACAGTTCGACTTTGACGCGGCCTTTGGTATTTTTTTCAGCGAGTTCTTTAAAGCGTTCTGCGGCTTTGCCTTTCGGCGTATCGTTCGCTACTACATGGCTGAATTTGATCACGATCGGTGCCTGCGCAAATGCTGCGCCACTGACTACCGATGCCAGCAGCAGGGAACACCATAGGGATGTGAGTTTCATTTTAGTCTCCGGAAAATTATAAGGATCTTACTTTTATGCAGCGATTATTCGTTGGCCGGGTAGTTCAGGCAACTGTGGATAACCACAATCATCCGCTAATACAACAGATGACTGACTAGGTTTGACGACGTTACACTAGCAGGATGATGAAAACCTCCGCAAAATCCCGAGCCTGGCCGAATCAGCGATGGCGCTGGCTATTACCGATCTTACTGGTCAGCTTATTCGTTACCACCTTGATCTGGCTCCCCTGGCAAGCGCAAAGGATGGAGGCCAATGAACGGCAAGAGCAATTGATCGCGGATACTTTGTGGGTAGAACAAGCGATCCAGTTTCAATTGGGGCGCGATGAAGAAATGTTGCGCCAGATCGGCACGGAAATCAGCGCGGGAAAACTATCGCCGCCACTGGTGCGTGAGCGCTTTAAGACGCTATTGAAAAGCAATCGGGAGATACAGCGCATTGTCTGGTTCGACCATCATGATGTTGTAGTCGCGTCGACCGCCGATACTGCGACCGACCCCAGCCAGCGCAAGCCAGTTTCAGAACCGCCAGAATTCAATGCAGCAGAGATCGATCGCAAATTACGCTGCCTGGCACCGGTGGCAGACCAGGCAAATAAAAAAACCTATCTGATGAGTTGCCAGATCCCCTTGATCAACGCCAATCGTCGCGTCGGCAGCATCGTCGTCACGTATTATCTGTCCGGCATACTGGAAGAAATGGTGCCATGGTGGTTCGCGCAGGAAAACGAAATCTCGATTATCGATCTCGATGAAAAAATCTATGCCAAACGTTCCTCCGGCGGTCCGGGTAAAAATGTCTACACCCACAATCGCGCACTCGACCTGCCTAACGTCACACTGATGCTGCGCACCAATAGCAATAAGAGCGAGCCGAAACTGCTCTCCAATTTGCTGGTGCTATCGGTCATCCTGCTATCGATCGGTTTGATCTGGAGCCTGCTCGCGCTATGGCGCGATATCAATCGCCGCCTGGCCGCAGAAGGTGCGCTGCGCCAGCAAGTCTCGTTCAGGACCGCGATGGAGAATTCGCTGATCACCGGTTTGCGCGCGCGCGACATGGAAGGCCGGCTCACCTATGTGAATCCGGCGTTTTGCAAAATGGTCGAGCATCCGGCGGAGAATATCGTCGGACGATTGCCGCCCATGCCGTATTGGGCGCCCGAGGCGTATGAAGAATATCGCCAGCGGTTTACGCAATTGCTGGCGGGTACGGTGCCATCAGAAGGCTTTGAGACGATTTATCAACGCGCCAGCGGTGAGCGTTTTCCGGTATTGATTTATGAGTCGCCACTGGTCAACGACAACGGCGTGCAGACCGGCTGGATGAGTTCGATTCTGGATATCTCGGAATTAAAACGCGCGCAGGAACTGGCCCGCCAGCAGCAAGAGATGCTACATGCCAGCGCCCGCCTCGCGACCATGGGCGAGATGGCGTCGATACTCGCGCATGAGCTGAATCAACCGCTGGCGGCGATTTCGAGTTACACCACCGGCGCCATCAATCTGCTGCAATCCGATCACAGCAATCCCGACGACAAGCAATTGCTGTTGAGTGCCTTGGATAAGGCCAATGCACAAGCGCAGCGTGCCGGGCAGATCATTCGCAGCGTGCATGAGTTCGTCAAAAAGCGCGAAGCGACTCGCGAGCCGGTTGATATGGCAGTCCTGATGCAAAGCGTGATGCCGCTGGTTGAATTACAGGCGCAAACCACGTACGTCAAAATCCAGTATGCGATTGCCGAGCGCCTGCCCCTGGTGCAGGCAGACCGGCTGCTGCTGGAGCAGGTGATCCTGAACCTGACCCGCAATGCCATCGAATCCATGCAAAATAATCCGCCCGAGCTATGCGTGCTGCGCATCGTGGTCAGGCAGGAGTCCGGCTGTAGCGCGGAACAAAAACCGGTTGCGCAGGCTGTCAGCCATTGCATCGTGGTCGAAGTAATCGATCGCGGTCATGGCATTTCGGCAGAAATCGCAGCGCAACTATTTTCACCGTTTTTCTCGACCAAATCGGGGGGCATGGGGATGGGATTGAACATCTGCCGCACGGCCATTGAGTTCCACGGCGGCCAGCTCAGTCATCAGGACAATCCCGCTGGTGGTACTATCTTCAGGTTTTCGCTGCCTGTTTAATTGGTTAAGGCTTACGCAAAAAACCCCCTAACCACCGAGACACAGAGGAAAGGCAAGAGTAACAAGCTCTACGGAACGTTGATCTAAAAATGAACCCGCAAGCTGGGTGCGCCTTTTGGCACGAAATGCCTCTGAAAGCCTCATCTCGCTTGCGGGTTCAATATGGGCTTAGGTAAACAGTTTTCCGTTTTGCTAAATCCCTGTTTGTATTTCGGTATTCTAAAAAAACCAAAAGAGAGCGGTCACGCTCCCGCCAAAAATCCTTCGGAGACTGAGCTTATGCTGCACATTGTGGATGATGAAGATGCCGTCAGGGACGCACTGTCCTGGCTGGCGCGCTCGCGAAATATTGCAGCGACCAGCTACGGCTCCGCCGAAAAATTTTTATCCGCACTCGAGCATCCCCTGCAATTCGACCCGCAAGGCGATTGCCTGCTATTAGATGTACGGATGCCCGGCATCAGCGGCACCGCCTTGTTCGACATGCTGGCAACACGCCAGCTGACGCGCCGCTTGCCGGTGATTTTTTTAACCGGACATGGCGATGTGCCGATGGCCGTCGACACATTGAAGCGCGGTGCCTTCGATTTTTTTGAAAAGCCGTTTAACGACAACAAACTCATGGACCGGGTTCAGGAAGCGCTGGCGCAATCGCGCGAAGCCGGCGCCTCGGCGGCGATCCATGAGCGCCTCGCGACTTTGTCGGCTCGTGAACGTGAAGTGCTCGACCTGATCCTGCTCGGCAAGATGAACAAGGTGATCGCCGATCAACTCGGCATCAGCATGCGCACGGTCGAAGTGCACAGGGCGCATATCTTCGACAAGATGCAGGTCAAAACTGCGGTCGAATTAGCTGGCTTGCTGAAGTAGGTTTCAGGACTTAGATAAATAGCGAGAGCATATATAAAATCGTTCACCACAAAGACGCCGGGCCACAGAGGAAAAGCAGGAGAAATACCGCTCTGTCATGTTCTGCTTTATTTTCTCGCGGTTTTCTCTGTGCCTCTGTGTTAAGAGGTTTTCGTTTTTGCATACGTCCTTGCTTGGGTGCCGGCCATTCGTAGTTATACGCATACTCTTTTCATTTTATGGGGAGTATAGTTAAATACAATGCCTTTTCCGCTTATTTTACGGCGCACATAAAATATACTCCCATCCAGTAAGCGTATCTACCCATGTCTGTAGCCACCCTCCTCGTCCCTGATTTTGCCCTCATCGTACTGGGCTTTTTGCTCGCCCGCTTTGCGAATTGGGGCGGCCATTTTTGGGCCGGCGTGGAAAAAATTGTGTACTACCTGATGTTCCCGGCACTGCTGTTTTATACCACTTCGCGCACGCCGTTCAACTTCACGGCCACCGGTCATTTTCTGCAAATCGCCTTCATCGCGACCGCCTGCGGCATGGGACTCGGCTCTCTCGCCAAATATTTTTTCAACAGCGCACCCAGGGTGTTTGAGTCCGGTGTGCAAACCGCATTTCGCTTCAACTCGTACATCGCGCTGGCGCTGGCATCGCGCCTCGCTGGCGATCAGGGCACGGCATTGATGGCATTGCTGATCGGCTTTCTGGTCCCCTTGTGCAATATGGCAGCGGTGTATGCGCTCGCCCACAATAGCGGCAAACTCCTGCTCGAAATCGCCAGGAATCCGCTGGTGATCGGCACTGCGTCCGGCGTCATCGTCAATCTGTGTCAGATCCCGGTACACGAGGCGATCAATGCGACCTTGTCGCGTCTGGGCAACGCCTCGATTGCGCTCGGCCTGCTGGCGGTCGGCGCTGGCATGCGCTTGTCGGCGCTGCATCAGGCCAAGGGAATGGCGAGTTATTTCCTGACCATCAAGTTAATCGTGCTGCCGCTGATCGCGCTGCTGCTTGGTCGCTGGATGCAACTGCCTGTGCTGCAATTGCAAATCGTGGTGATTTTTTGCGCCCTGCCAACCGCTTCAAGCGCCTATGTGCTGGCGGCACGCATGGGGGGCAATGCGCCGTTTGTCGCCTTCCTGATATCGGCCAGCACCATGCTGTCGGCGATGACGCTGCCGTTCTGGTTATCTCTGGCGCATTAAATAATTTTGCCTAAGATTCAACGCCATGCTGTTGCAAGGCCCAAATGACATGCTCGCGGACCAGCCCGGACGGATGCTGCAACTGTGCTTGCAGTGCCTGCACGATGGCCGCGTCGCCGCGCATGCTGCCTGCGGCATTCCCCAGTCCGACCGCGAGATTGCGCAGCCAGCGCTGATGTCCTATGCGACGTATCGGGCTGCCTTCAAGATAGCGCATGAACTGCGCTTCGCTCCACGCAAACAGGTTCACCATACTGGCATGGTCGAGACCGTTGCGTACGTCGAAATCATCGACGCTGGCTTGCTGCGCGAATTTATTCCAGGGACAAAATAACTGGCAATCATCGCAGCCATACACGCGATTGCCGATCAAAGGCCGCAGCTCGACCGGGATACTGCCGTGCAGCTCTATCGTGAGATACGAAATGCAACGCCGCGCATCGAGCTGATATGGCGCGATGATCGCCCGGGTCGGACAGACATCGATGCACGCGCGGCATTGTCCGCAATGGTCGCTGACAGGCGTATCGACCGGCAAAGGAATATCGACCAGAATTTCGCCGAGAAAAAACATCGAGCCGACATCGCGATTCAGCAACAAGGTATGTTTGCCGCGCCAGCCTATCCCCGCCTTGGCCGCCAGTTCGACTTCCAGCACCGGTGCCGAATCGGTAAACACCCGATAACCGAGCGCGCCTATCCTGGCTTCGATTTTTTCAGCGAGTTGCTGCAGGCGATTGCGCAATACCTTGTGATAATCGCGGCCGCGCGCATACACTGAAATCACGGCGGTATCCGCCACCTGCATTTGCGCCCGCTCTTTGACTCGCCAATCGGCGTCGCCGCTTTTCGGCAAATAATTCATACGGGCAGAGATCACCCGTACCGTTCCCGGCACCAGTTCCGCCGGGCGGGCCCGCTTCATGCCGTGGGCCGCCATATACGCCATCTCGCCGTGATGACCGGCAGCGAGCCAGGCTTGCAAACCCGGCTCGGCGTGACTCAGGTCGATGCCGGCAATGCCCAGCTCCGCAAAACCGAGCTGCTTGCCCCAGGCTTTGATCTCCTGCGTCAGCGCCGCCAAATCGGCTTGCTCTCGCGATCGTTCGTGCGCATCTTCGTACATTAATGACTTCCGACGCGGTATGATGTGTGATGAAATTTCATGTTTAACGTGTTACGGCAAATGTCTCATTATAAAACGACCCTGGCGGATGAAGCCGCTACGCAAGCACTGGGCAAGCGCCTCGCCTTACATCTGCGCGCCGGTTTCAGCATCTATCTGCATGGCGATCTGGGGGCCGGCAAAACCGCTCTGGCCCGCGCCCTGCTGCATGCGGCTGGTCATCAAGGTCATGTAAAAAGTCCGACTTATAACCTGGTTGAAATTTATCAAGTCCAGCTACAGGGGCAAGACGTCAAGATCATGCATTTTGATCTGTATCGCATGACTAGCCCAGAAGAATTTTTAGAAGCCGGTTTCCGCGAAGAATTCAATGAGCGCACCGTCTGTATTATCGAATGGCCGGAAAAAGCCGCAGGCATCTTGCCGCCCGCCGATCTGCATATCTTTTTACGCATCGCGGGTCATGGCCGTGAGGTAGAATTGCAAGCCTTGTCTGACAAAGGTAATGAATGTTTAGCAAAACTGAATTTCGCTCCCAACCTGTAAGCACGCCACCCGCTGCAAAAAAACGCCGCACCATCCTCAAGGCGGGGAGCACGCTACTCATTTCCATCATGGCGCCCGAGGTCGCCCTGGCAGCGATGGCGGCACAGATCCTGGCAGTACGCGTCTGGCCTGCCGAAGATTACACCCGCGTGACTTTAGAAAATAATAGCGACCTCAAAACCAGTCATTTCATCGTCAAGAATCCCGAGCGGCTGGTGGTCGATATCGAGGGCATAGAACTCAATCCCACGCTCAAAGAACTGGTCGCCAAAATCCAGTCGAACGATCCTTATATCAAACAAGTGCGGGTCGGACAAAACCGGCCGAATGTAGTCCGCCTGGTTTTCGACCTGAAAGAAGAAGTCAATCCGCAAGTCTTCACGCTGCAACCGGTCGGCAATTATCAGCACAGGCTGGTGTTCGATCTCTACCCCGCCAACCCGCCCGACCCGATCGCGGCGATGATAGAAAAGGGTGACTGGCATCAAGACTTGCCCAAGGATGTAACGCAGCCTAAGAGCGATGGCAAACCTGACGCCAAGTTCGACAACAAACCGGACCACAAAGCCGATCCGGCAGTAGCGGAATCCGATAAAAACCCGGCAAAGACACCGCTCCTGACGCGCATGATCACCATCGCGATCGATCCCGGTCATGGCGGCGAAGATCCGGGAGCAATCGGTCGCGGCGGCAGTCGCGAAAAAGACGTCGTACTGTCGATTGCCAAGCGCCTGAAAGCCAAGATCGAGCTAATTCCGAATATGCGCGTGATGCTGACCCGCGACGGCGATTATTTTGTACCGCTGAATGTGCGCGTACAAAAAGCCCGCGCCGTGCAGGCCGACTTGTTCATGTCGGTGCATGCCGATGCCTTCGTCAATTCCAGTGCCCGCGGTTCGTCGGTATTTGTCCTGTCGGAAAAAGGCGCGAGCTCTAGCGCGGCCCGCTGGCTGGCAGATAAAGAAAACGCGGCCGACCTGATCGGCGGCGTCAACATCAAAACTCACGACAAACAACTCGCCAGCGTCTTGCTCGACCTGTCCACCACCGCACAGATCAACGATAGCCTGAAGCTGGGCAAGGTCGTACTCAGTGAAATCAGCGGCATCAACCGCCTGCACAAAGGCGCGGTCGAGCAGGCGGGATTTGCGGTACTCAAAGCACCGGATATCCCAAGCATCCTGATCGAGAGCGCCTTCATCTCGAATCCCGAAGAAGAGGCCAAACTCACGGACGACAATTATCAGGATCAGATGGCCGATGCCGTGGTCAAGGGAATTAAGAAGTATTTTTCCAGAAATCCGCCGCTGGCGAAAAATCGCCTGACCTGAGATGTTGTGAATCTGACCGGCTTGATTACTCTCTCAACATGCCTCTGCCAATTTTCCACAATCCGCCGAGGATAATCGGGAACACGGCAGCACCGACGCCGACCAGCACAATGGCATTCAGATGTTCGCGCACAAAAGGGATATTGCCGAAGAAATAGCCGGCCAGTACCACGGAAAATACCCAGAACAAGGCACCGACCACGTTGTAGATCTGGAAGGTCTTGTGCGTCATGTCCGACAAACCCGCAACGAAAGGCGCGAAAGTACGCACCAGCGGTACGAAGCGCGCCAGCACGACGGTCTTGCCGCCATGCTTTTCATAAAATTCATGGGTCTTTTTGATGGCGTTGCGGTCTATCCATTTGTGCTCGCGTTCCAGCACTTTATGACCGATCATGCTGCCTATCCAATAGTTCAGCGAATTACCCGAAATCGATGCCGCAATTAGCAAGGTAATCAGTAGCCAGAGATCCATATCACCGCGTGCGGCAAATGTACCGGCGATAAACAACAGCGAGTCGCCAGGTAAAAACGGCAGGATCACAAATGCGGTTTCAGAAAAAATAATGGCAAATAAAACGATATACACCAACGTGCCGTATTGCTCTATCACCAATCCTAATGTTTTATCGACATGCAAAATCATGTCCAATAACTGCATGAAATCCATAATTCTCCTCGGTAGCGGCGCAATCATACACTAACGACCGCCCAAATTTGATGACGAGCACAGGTATAATCCTGGGATGAATGCGCCATCCACTCCCCACCGCCCCATCCAAGCCCTGTCTGATCAGCTGATCTCCCAAATCGCCGCTGGCGAAGTGGTTGAGCGTCCGTCGGCAGTGGTCAAGGAATTACTGGAAAACGCCCTCGATGCAGGTTCCAGCAGTATTCAAATACGGCTCGAAGAAGGTGGCGTCAAACGCATCGCGATCAGCGACAATGGGCGCGGCATTCCGGCCGATCAATTACCGCTGGCGGTCGCCCGCCATGCCACCTCCAAGATCGCCTCGCTGACGGAACTGGAGAACGTGGCGACCCTGGGCTTTCGCGGCGAGGCTTTGGCGTCGATCGCTTCGGTTGCCTTGCTGACACTGACTACCCGCACGGCAGAAGCGCCGCATGCATGGCAGATCGAGAATGGCAAAATCTCTCCCGCCTCCGGCGCGCAAGGCACTACGGTCGATGTGCAGGATCTGTACTACAACACCCCGGCCCGCCGTAAATTTTTAAAATCGGAACAAACCGAATTCGGCCATTGCGCCGAAGTGGTACGCCGCATTGCATTGGCGCGCCCCGATGTCACCTTCTCGTTGTCGCATAACGGCAAGGCGGTCGATCACTGGAACGTCAGCGCCATCGACAAGCGCAGCGCGCATATTCTCGGCGAAGCCTTTGCCAATGCGCGCCTGCCACTCGATGAGAGCGCAGGACCGTTGCGCCTGCACGGCTTTATCGGCTTGCCGACCGCATCCAAAGGCCGCGCCGATGCGCAATTTTTCTACGTGAATGGCCGCTTTGTCCGGGATAAATTACTCACCCATGCCGTTCGTGCCGCGTATCAGGATGTGTTGCACGGCGACCGCTATCCATCGTATGTGCTGGCGCTCGACCTCGATCCGGCACTGGTCGATGTGAATGTCCATCCCTCAAAAATTGAAGTGCGCTTCCGCGATAGTCGTGCGGTGCATCAGTTTGTTTTTCACGCGGTCAATCGCGCGCTAGCACAGACCTCGGCTACCGCATTTGGTACCGTGCCTGCGCCTGCCACTGCGATGGCGCCGCAGCTGAGCGGCACACAATCGAATGGCCGGATGCCCTGGCTCGGCGGCGAGCAAACCACGTTTGGAGCGCACTTCTCACCGCAGCCGCTGGGCCAAAGCAATTACGGTTATGCGGCGCAAAACAATAATCCGGCTGGCGTTGCCCAGAGCCTGCAAAATTACGGCGCCTTGTTTGCGCGGGAGCGGAATGATGACGGAAAATCAGGCAATTCAAGTCCGATAGGCGGCGCTGAACTGCCGGACGATGAACATCCGCTCGGCTTTGCACTGGCGCAATTGCACGGCGTCTACGTGCTGGCACAAAACAGCAAAGGCCTGGTGCTGGTCGATATGCATGCGGCACATGAACGCATCTTGTATGAACAGTTAAAAAATGCGCTCGATGCGAATAGCATGCCGGTACAGCCAATGCTGATCCCCATCACGTTTTATGCCGATGGCGTGGAAGTCGGCACGGCAGAAGAACATCAGGCCACCTTGCAGGCGCTGGGTTTCGATATTGCGGCGATCTCCCCGACCACGCTGGCAGTGCGCTCGGTACCGGCTTTATTAAAAAATGCCGATGCCCAATCGCTGGCACGCGATGTCTTGCGCGAAGTCCGGGAATTCGGCGGCTCGCGCGTGCTGATCGATCGCCGCAACGAATTATTAGGCACCCTGGCCTGCCACACTGCGGTGCGCGCCAACCGCAGCCTGACCATGCTCGAAATGAACGCCCTGCTGCGCCAGATGGAGCAGACCGAACGGGCCGACCAGTGCAATCACGGTCGCCCGACCTGGGTGCAATTGGGATTGAACGATCTGGATAAAATGTTTTTGCGTGGTCAATAGCATGCCTCTATTTTCATCCAGGCAGATTGGGCAAGCAGCATGAGCACGCGTCAAAAAGTCATTGCCATCATGGGGCCGACCGCATCGGGCAAAACCGCCGCCGCGCTGGAAATTGCCCGCCATATTCCCGCAGAAATCATCTCGGTCGATTCCGCCCTGGTGTACCGCGAGATGGACATAGGCACGGCCAAACCGAGCGCCGCCGAACTCGCCTCGGCACCACATCACCTGATCGACATCATCGATCCGGCCGATGCCTACTCGGTTGCCCAATTCCTCATCGATACCAGACGACTGGTAAACGAGATTGCCGCACGCGGCAAACTGCCGTTGCTGGTCGGCGGCACCATGATGTATTTCAAAGCCCTGATGAATGGCCTGGACGACCTGCCCGCCGCCGATCAGGCAATACGTGCCGGACTCGACGCCGAAGCCGCACGCGACGGCACACCCGCCCTGCATGCGCGCCTGGCCACGCTGGATCCGGTAACCGCGGCACGCTTAAAACCGAACGACTCGCAACGCATCCAGCGGGCGCTGGAAATCATCGCGCTGACCGGTCAGCCGATGTCCGACTTGCTGGCGCAACAACCCAAGAGCGAAATGCCGTTCGACATGCTGTCGCTGTCGCTGGAACCATCGGACCGCACCGTCCTGCATCAACGCATCGCCAAGCGTTTCGACATCATGCTGGAGCAAGGTTTTCTGGACGAAGTACGCCGCTTGCGCGAACGCGGCGACCTGCACCCCGACCTGCCATCGATGCGTTGCGTAGGCTATCGCCAGGCCTGGGAACATCTGGACGGTGCCTACGACCTGAACGAAATGCGCGAACGCGGCATCATCGCCACCCGCCAGCTAGCCAAACGCCAACTGACCTGGCTACGCTCAATCCCGGAGCGCACCGTCATCGATTGCCTGGCACAAAACCCGACAGAAAACATACTCAGGCACGCCCTCTCTTATCAAAATTCCTAACAAAAAACGCAATCGCCAAGCTTTGCAAAGCAAAATCCGATTTTGATATTGACACCAATAAGTCAAAATGGCATAATTTCGGGCTTCTTGGTGATATAGCTCAGTTGGTTAGAGCACAGCACTCATAATGCTGGGGTCGGTGGTTCAAGTCCACCTATCACCACCAGAATTCCGTTCAGATTCTTCTGTAGCGTACAAAAAACCCGCAAACTTCCTGTGAGAATGCGGGTTTTTTGTTTTCCGACGCCATTTGGCCCCTGACGCCCTTTAAAGCATGTGGCGTTTGGGGTTTAATCTACGCATGGCAAACAGAATACCTCCCTCCCTAAAATGGCTAATTGTCAAGCGCGCAAGGCTTGATAGTGAAAGTAAGAAGACCGAGGCGGCCTTAAAGCGCAGCCAACGTCTTCTTGAAGAGTTAACTGACTGCCCCATCAAACCAGCATTAGCAGCAAATGAACCTGCATTCCATCGTCGCGAACCAGCATTATCTGCAACTGACCGCCGCCGGACGTATCACAGAACGTGTGCTGCGTTTCCATGGCTGGCTAGCGTGTACATCCTTCCGGTTCGCCCCGCGCAGCGCCCGGCACGCCACAATTATCTTGTGGACAAGGAAAAAATTCAGTATGTTTGCTAGCATTCATTATTTGAATCTATCCCATGAAAAGAAGAAATTTCCTATCGTCGTTGGCGATGGCTGCGGCAACCACTCTACCGCCGTTAAATCTGGCATTTGGTTCCAGCCTGTCGGCAAAGTTGCCTTACCGGCGGGTGCGCCCCACTGATGTTGCGTGGCCAAGCGCTGCAAAGTGGGCAAAGCTGAACGACGATGTCGGCGGCAGTTTGATGAAAGTCCAGTCCCTGTTTCAAGCATGCCAGACCGAACCAAATGGCGTAGCTTGTCTCGACGCGCTCAAGCATGTCGGGAATCCGTACTGGATAGGCGACCAGCCGGCAGGAACTGAAAATTCAGGATGGCTCGATGCGTGGACACCGGCACCGAGCGCGTATGCCATCAAGGCGCGAGATTCCAGCGACGTGGCCGCCGGCATCACCTTCGCCCGGAAGAACAAGCTACGCCTCGTTGTCAAGGGTGGCGGGCACAGCTACTTGGGCACGTCAAACGCACCCGACTCGTTGTTGATCTGGACGCGCGCGATGAACAAGGTCACGTTGCACGATGCATTCGTCGTCCAAGGGGGCGCCGGCCACGTCGCGCCCGTTCCGGCCGTCAGTGCCGGTGCCGGTGCGATGTGGATGGACCTGTACCAAGCCGTAACGACGGAAGGTGGGCGTTACGTTCAGGGCGGCAGCTGCACGACGGTCGGTGTCGCCGGGCTGGTGCAGAGTGGCGGTTTTAACTCATTTTCAAAGGGTTTCGGCACAGCATCTGCGGGATTGCTCGAAGCCGAAATCGTCACCGCAGATGGCCAAGTGCGCATAGTCAACGAATTCAACGATTCCGATCTGTTTTGGGCGCTCAAGGGGGGAGGTGGCGGCACGTTCGGGGTAATCACCAGAGTCACATTGCGGACCCACGATCTGCCCCCGTTTTTCGGCGCCGCGTGGGGGAAAATCAAGGCGCGATCAGACGCAGCGTTCACGCGCCTGATCGCGCACTTCATTGCCTTCTATCATGAGACTTTGTTTAATCCGCATTGGGGCGAGCATGTTCATTTCGGATCGGACAACGTCTTGGAACTCGGCATGATTAGTCAGGGTCTGGAACCGAAGCAAGTACTCGCAATATGGCAGCCATTCTTCGATTGGGTGACTGCATCGCCTGATGATTTTGCCGTTGTGTCCCCGCTTGGTGCCTGGGCCTGGGACGCACGGGCCTGGTGGGACCTCGACAAAAGCTCTTCAATGGAGCGGGATACACGCGAAGGAGCGCCTAAACATCATGGTTGGGGGAAAGGTGATCAGGGCGAGGTCGGTATTTTCCTGCACGGTTACGACTCGCTTTGGCTACCCGCATCGTTACTGCAGGCGGACAGGCAGCAGTCTCTTGCAGACGCGCTGTTTGCTGCAAGTCGCCACCAGATGGTCCGACTCCATATCGGAAAAGGTTTGGCAGGCGCACCATCCGACGTTCGGGCCGCTGTACTACAGACCACTACAAATCCTGCCGTAGTCGATGCCTTTACGCTCGTGATCATCGCCGAAGGAGAAAGGCCTCCCGCCTATCCGGGATTTACGCGGCCGGCCATAGATCTGGCTGCCGCACGAAGGGAAGCCCGTGACATCGATTCGGCGGCTGCTGAATTGCGCAAGATTGCCCCAAATTCAGGTTCGTATGTTTCAGAGAGCAACTACTTTAACAACGCCTGGCAAAAGGAATATTGGGGGGAGAATTATTCGAAATTGCGGGCTATCAAATCAAAATACGATCCAGAAGGACTGTTTTGTGTCCACCATGGCGTGGGCAGCGAAGACTGGAGCGCCGATGGCTTTACGCGCCTTGCATGACGGAACATTGAGGCCCAGTTAACAGGTTGCGATAGAAGCAAATAGTAATGCAGTACCGGCATCAGACGGGGTCCAAAAAACGAGGGGTTGTTGCACTCCCGCGTCTTGCCAGCGAGCGGCGGGTAGCTCAAGCACAACGACAATCCACAATCCCTTTCCAATATTCAAAGTCCAGCTATACTGAATTTTCGTGATTTATTGGACAAGTGCCATGCTGATCGGCTACGCCCGAATATCGACCGACGACCAGAACCTGGACTTGCAGCGCGATGCGTTGCAGTCAGCCGGCTGCGATCTTCAAGAAGACGTTGGCTGCGCTTTAAGGCCGCCTCGGTCTTCTTACTTTCACTATCAAGCCTTGCGCGCTTGACAATTAGCCATTTTAGGGAGGGAGGTATTCTGTTTGCCATGCGTAGATTAAACCCCAAACGCCACATGCTTTAAAGGGCGTCAGGGGCAAAATGGTGTTTTCCAAGGGATTTTAACATCCATTGAAATCCACAATTTTTGACGGTATATTTTCATATCGTCATAATGCCAAAACTAGCCGCTCCGCTTATAGATAATGTGACTGGGATCAATCAGGCAGAAAGAACCGAGCATCAGTAACCGTCCGCTCGCACTCGCTTGGACTTGCGCACCGGATCCGGCTGCGTGTCTTTTTCGACAAGCCGCTCGTAAACACCAATACCCGTCAGCACCCAACTTTTGTCAGATTGATGCAAAGCAGAAAAATTGTCGGCTTTGCACTGTCTAAAATTTATCCTACACTGAATCCATTGCAAGGTTCTATCTCTTGCTATTTGGCAATCAAGCCGTAATCGTATCTTGCCCGTTGCTGTTTTTATCCGGAGGTTGTATGGAACTTCATATGCATTCGCATCATTGGGAATCTCGTGCACCGGACTGGTCGGCTGCTGCGGTCTCGGGGTTTGCCGCGGGCGCGGCGATCATGGTGGTGGAATTTTTCTGGTCGACCATGATTCTCAATATCAGTCCCTGGGCGGCATCGCATCTGGTTGCGGCGATCCTGATGGGGCCTGATGCTTTGCAATCGACAGGCTACAGTTTCGGCGTGGTATTTGCGGCGCTGGCTATCCATTATGTCCTGGGCGTCATTTTCAGCGTCATACTGGCGTCCATCATTGCGCCTTTCCATCTCGACTCCAGTATGGGCATGGTGATGCTGGCTGGTGCGGTCTTTGGCTTGGCGCTCTATCTGGTCAATTTCTACGGCATGATTCGATTTTTCCCATGGTTCGCTGATATGCGCAATCTGGTGACGCTGGCTAGTCATATTCTGTTCGGGATCACCGCCGCCGGGATGTACAGGTATCTGGAACGACGCTAAAAAAATTCGATTTTGTGACGCGGAGGAGTAGCGCACTCCTCCTATCTTCTGTGAAGCCGGCAACGCCTGTCCATGAAGGAAGAAAACGATATGGCCATGATCGTAGCACTCGTCGTGATCGTTTTTGGTTCTGTGCTATTTCACTTATTGAGTCCTTGGTGGGCGACCCCGCTTGCGTCCAACTGGCATCAGATGGACAGTATGCTGACGATTACCGTCTTGATTACTGGCCTGTTTTTTGTAGTACTCAACTTGTTTCTGGTGTACACGCTGATACGCTTTCGCCATCGCGAGCATAGCCGCGCTGTGTATGAAGCAGACAATCCTAAACTGGAACGCTGGCTGATCATCGCTACCTCGGCCGGTATCATTGCTTTGCTGGCGCCGGGTCTGTTTGTGTATGCCGAATACGTACAGACGCCCAGGAACGCGCTGGTAGTCGATGTGTTGGGTCAGCAGTGGCAGTGGCGTTTCCGGTTTGCCGGTAGCGACGGCAAGTTCGGTGCCAGCAATGTGCGTCTGGCCACTGCCAGCAATCCTTTCGGCATCGCCGCCAACGATCCCAGCGGGCAAAACAATATCATCATCAGCAACGGCGAGTTGCATCTGCCGCTAGGCAGGCCGGTAAAAATGCTGCTGCGCTCGAATGACGTGTTGCACGATTTTTTTGTGCCGCCATTCCGGGCCAGGATGAATATCGTACCCGGCATGATCAGCAGCTTCTGGTTCACCCCCACCAAGGCGGGGCGCTATGAGGCGATGTGCGCCCAATTGTGCGGCATCGGTCATTCGAATATGCGCGCTTACGTGATCGTTGAGCCGGTCGCCGATTTTGAAAAGTGGCTGAAAGCGCAGCCGACTTTTGCCGCCGGACTGAGTCAGACACGCAATAAACCTGAAGCCGACGCCAGCAATCCACTGGTTGCGCAGGGCAAGGCTCTGTATTTATCCAAGGGCTGTGTCGCCTGCCATTCTGTCGATGGCAGCAAAGGTGTCGGGCCTGGCTGGAAAGGCTTGTATGGCAAGACTGAAACCATGAGCGACGGCTCGACTGCCTTAGTTGATGCGGCTTATTTGAAAAAATTTATCCTGGAACCGACTGCCAGGGTGATACAAGGCTACGCCCCCATCATGCCGAAAATAGAATTGACTGAAACGGAATTGGCAGCGTTGGTAGCGTATATCCAGACCCTCGATCCGGTGCCGGTGAAATCGGCAGCAGCGCCAACGCAAGCTGAAAAGTAAAGGGACAAATATGCGAGGCATACCATGAGCTACGGCAAGGCCGACATCGATGCAAGCCAGCATGGGCCGCACAGTTTCTGGACCAAATACGTGTGGAGCCAGGATCACAAGGTGATCGCGATTCAATACACCACGATCGCTATCCTGGTCGGGATGGTGGGCCTGGTGCTGTCGAATCTGATGCGTTTGCAATTGGGTTTTCCCGGCAGGGTGGGGATAGATGCCAGCCACTATTACCAGTTCATGACCATGCACGGCATGATCATGGTGGTGTATCTGCTGACTGCCTTGTTCCTCGGAGGTTTCGGGAATTTCCTGATTCCCCTGATGGTAGGCGCGCGCGATATGGTGTTCCCTTACCTGAACATGCTGAGCTTCTGGTTCTATTTTTTATCGGTACTGGTGCTGATGGCGAGTTTTTTTGTGGTCGGCGGACCGACCGGTGCCGGTTGGACCCTGTATCCGCCGCAAGCGATCCTGGCCGGTACGCCGGGTAACGACTGGGGCATTATTCTGATGCTGGTGTCGCTGATTATTTTTATCGTAGCCGCCACCATGGGCGGCCTGAATTACGTCACCACCGTATTGCAGGCACGTACCGAGGGCATGACTCTGATGCGCATGCCCTTGTCGGTATGGGGAATTTTTACCGCCACCATTTTGGCTTTGCTGGCTTTTCCTGCTTTGTTTGTCAGCGGCATCATGATGTTGCTGGATAAAACCCTGGGCACCAGTTTTTTTATGCCGGCGCTGGTATCGATGGGACAGGTGACTGGTTATAAAGGCGGCAGCCCTTTGCTGTTCCAGCACTTGTTCTGGTTCTTCGGCCATCCGGAAGTGTATATCGTGGCGCTGCCGGCTTTCGGTATCGTCTCCGATCTGATCAGCGTGCATGCGCGCAAGCAGATTTTCGGCTATCGCATGATGGTGTGGGCGATTGTTATTATCGGCGGCCTGAGTTTCGTGGTGTGGGCGCATCATATGTTTGTCAGCGGCATGAATCCCTATTTCGGTTTCTTCTTTGCCACCAGTACCCTGATCATCGCGGTGCCGACGGCCATCAAGGTGTACAACTGGCTGCTCACCTTGTGGCGCGGCGATATCCATTTCTCTGTGCCCATGCTGTTTGCGCTGGCCTTTTTCACCACGTTTCTGATCGGCGGCCTGACTGGTCTATTTCTCGGCAATGTCAGCGTGGATGTGCCTTTATCGAATACCTATTTTGTAGTGGCGCATTTCCACATGGTGATGGGGGTGGCGCCTATCCTGACGGTGTTTGGCGGGATCTATCACTGGTACCCCAAAGTCAGCGGCCGCATGCTGAACGATACGCTGGGCCGGCTGCATTTCTGGGTGACTTTCCTCGGTACTTACGCGATCTTTTTCCCCATGCATTATCTGGGCATACTCGGCATGCCACGACGTTACTACAACTTCGATGACTATCAGTTCATCCCGCCCTCGGCACATACCTTGAATACCCTCATTACCGTGGTGGCGCTGATCGTCGGCGTGACCCAACTGGTGTTTATCTTCAACCTGGTCTGGAGCCTGTTCTACGGCAAAAAAGCCCCAGGCAATCCCTGGCGCGCCGCCTCACTCGAATGGCAAACCCCGCGCACGCCACCCGGCCATGGCAACTGGGGCGAACAGCTTCCTATCGTCTATCGCGGCGCGTATGCGTATAGCGTGCCGGGGGCTGAGCAAGACTTTATCCCGCAAAATGCCCCAGTGGCAGCGGGCGGCATCGATCCCGAAACGCATACCCTACAACAGGCGGCGCCATGAGCAACGCAGCATTTTCCCCCCCCCAGGCCAAGATGGCGGCCTATCCGGATAAACGCGCCGAGCTGAGCGTGGCTTTATGGGTCTTTATCGGCGTGGCGACGACGCTGTTTTTGCTGTTCCTGGCGGCCTATGTGATGCGCATGAACGGTGCCGACTGGTCGGTAATTCAGATGCCCTGGCAACTGGGACTCAGCACTTTTTTCCTATGCAGTGCCAGCCTGGCTTTGCAGGTAGCCAGCAAGTTAGCGCATAGTCCGCTGGCTGATCCTGCATCTGGAGCATGGCGGCAAGGCAGCCGTCCGTTTTTGTTGCTGGGCGGCGTTTGCAGCATAGGCTTTCTGGCATCGCAAATCTCGGCCTGGCAGGCGCTGGCAGCGATGCAGGTGGCGCTGGCCGGCAATCCATCCGGCAGTTTTTTTTATTTGCTGACAGCCATGCACGGCTTGCATGTACTCGGCGGCCTGGTCATTTACGCGATCACCCTGCGCCAGGTCTGGATAGCCAGCGATCCCGGCAGGCTTGCATGGCAAATCGCCCTGTGCGCGCGTTACTGGCATTTTTTACTGGCGGTCTGGCTGTTGCTGTTCGCGACGCTGAACTGGCTCACGCCGGAACTGGTGCAGGCCATTTGCGGTCCGCGCTGACAGTGGTGTTGCAACATTTTTGGAGGTTGTATGAGTACGCCGATTTCTGCAGCGCAAACTGAGCGCGAAAGCCCGACTGGCTTACGCGGCATGGTGATGGATTGGTCATCCGACCAGCAGGCTTTCCAGATATCCTGGGGCAAGGCCATGATGTGGTTTTTCCTGCTCAGCGATACCTTCATTTTTAGTTGCTTCCTGACCGGCTATATGTCCGCACGCATGGCCAGCACCGTGGCCTGGCCGAATCCCAGCCAGGTGTTTTCGCTGAACATCAACGGCACGGAATTTCCTCTGATACTGATTGCGATCATGACCTTCATACTGATCAGCAGCAGCGGCAGCATGGCGATGGCGGTCAATTTTGGCTACCGGCGCGACCGGGTTCGCACTGCAGTCCTGATGTTTGTGACTGCCGCGCTCGGCACCAGCTTTGTCGGCATGCAAGCCTTTGAGTGGACCAAACTGATCGTCGAGGAAGGGGTGCGTCCCTGGGGCAATCCGCTGGGGGCGGCGCAGTTTGGCGCCAGTTTCTTCATGATCACCGGCTTTCACGGTCTGCATGTGACTGCCGGGGTAATTTACCTGCTGGTGGTGGCTACCCGCGTTTTGCGCGGGCATTACGACCGCAGCGGCGGAAATTACCAGATTGTAGAAATCGCTGGCTTGTACTGGCATTTTGTTGACCTGGTCTGGGTCTTCATCTTTGCCTTGTTTTACTTATGGTGAGGCGATCATGGAACACACACATACACATGAAAAAACCCATCCTATCGGCCTCTATCTGAAAATCTGGGGCCTGCTCTTTGTGCTCAGCACATTTTCCTACCTGGTCGATTATTTTCATTTTGAGAGCTACTTGCGCTGGAGCCTGATCCTGACCTTCATGCTGTTAAAGGCCGGACTGATCGTCGCGATATTCATGCATCTGGCATGGGAGCGTTTAGCGCTGATCTACGCGATTTTGTTACCGCCTGTGTTTGTGCTGGTTCTGGTGCTCATGATGGCGACCGAAGCCAACTATGTCCTGCTCTCCCGTCTGCTGTTTTTCCAATGAAGTCTTAGACTATTCTAGCGCAGGTGGAGTTGCAATCAAGCTGCATGGGAATTGTGGAAAGCAGATTAAATATTCTTGTCATTTTTTTATTGTATGCTTTGAAAGCATTATTGAAACTACAAATTTTCAATCCCTGTAGTTGTTTCTCGGCTAAAGGCAGCACCACCAAAGATGTATAGCGTTTTTTATTCAACCTCGAAAGGACACAAAATGGGTATTTTTGGCAATATTCTTTCTAAACTCGGTTTTGGCGGCGACAAAAAAGACGACGCTGTTGCAGCCCCAGCCGCTGCGGACGCCGCTGTTGCAACCGACGTTCCGGCAGCACCGGTCGCCATCAGCGCGGTGGATGTGGTTGCCAATCTTGAGGCTCTGGCTAGCGCAAATCCAGAAAATCTGAACTGGAAGACTTCGATCGTCGATTTGATGAAGTTGCTCGACCTCGACAGCAGCTTTGGCGCGCGCAAGGAACTGGCAACCGAACTGGCTTGTCCGACCGATAAAATGGGCGATTCGGCGCAGATGAATATGTGGCTGCACAAAACGGTTTTGCAAAAACTGGCTGACAACGGCGGCAATATTCCGGCAGAACTGCTGGGCTGATTTATTATTTAACTAACGACCGGATCGACGTCTCGGTGTCATGCACCGGTGAATATATGGTCAAGACGTACTTGCCAGGCAGGTGCGCCTTTTATTTTGATCTGGCTGAGCAACTTCCCCCGTATCGCACCTTGTTTTCCTTCGCCATGTTAGGACCTGTTATCCCGATTGCGAAAAATTCAAAACTGAAATGCAGTTTGGCAAGGTCCCGATAGCCGGGACCTTGCTCTGGAAGCCAGCGTTACCTTACTTCAGTCACAAACTTCTCATTAGGACGACGCACCTTTTTCAGCTTGACTAACCAGTCCTTGTCTTCTTCGCGGTAACCCAGCGGCAGGATCACCACGCTGCGCAGGCCGCGTTCCTTCAGGCCCAGGATTGCATCGACGGCGGCTGGATCAAAACCTTCCATTGGCGTGCTGTCGACTTCTTCGTAGGCGGCGGCGATCAGTGCCGAGCCGAGGCCGATGTAAGCCTGGCGCGCGGCGTGCTGGTAATTGACTTCGGCATCGCGTGCCGGGTAAGTACTAAGCAGCATCTGGCGGTAGTTTTCCCAGCCTTCGTTTTTAAAGCCGCGCTCGTCGTTGGTCAGGTCGAACATCATGTTGATGCGTTCTGTCGTGTAGTTGTCCCATGCGGCGAATACCAGCAGGTGGGAGCAATCGGTGACCTGGCCCTGGTTCCAGGCCACCGGCTTGATTTTTTCGCGGACTTCGGGATTCGTGACGACGAAAATCTCATAGGGCTGCAGGCCGCTTGAGGTCGCGGTCAGGCGGGCGGCTTCCAGGATGCGGTCAACTTTTTCTTGCGGAACCGCTTTTACCGGGTTCATTTTTTTGGTGGCGTAACGCCATTTCAATTTTTGGATCAATTCAGACATGGATTTCTTTCAGTTGGATTGGGTTCAGTTGAACTCATTCAGTTGAGCTCAGTTGAAATTAATGGGGTAGATGAAATGCAATGAGGTCATCGAAGATACTTGCGCCACCCTGATCATGCAAATACCGCTTGCATATAAGGACGCTCTGCTATTTGACAATAGCCTGGATCAGGCGGGGCGAAGTTGATGCGTATGGAACAGCCAATTATCCATATACTCCTATATAGTATATTTTCAATACCTATACAGGGTATGCGGATCAAGGTCGATTTAATTCATTTTATTTGGGAGTATATTGAATTTGAACAACCTGACAAATCGTAGGGGAATCACTTTGCGCCAGCCTGCGCTTTCGGCAAAGATGCCATCAGATCGGCAAATCGCTGGCCCTGGATCATGATATGCCCGCGCAGCAATTCGGCCGTCAACTCCCCGTTGCCCGCCAGGATCGCCTGCACTACGCCGTCATGCTCAGAAAACGACGCTGCCACCCGGTCGCGCACGCGCAGTTGCAAGCGTCGGTAGTGGCGCAAGCGTCGATGCAAGGCCATCGCCTGCTCCGCCAAAAAGGCATTGTGACTGCCATTGTAGATAATCTGGTGAAAAGTCTCGTTGCAGTAAAAATAGTCATCCGAATTTTGTACCAGGCTGGCATCTTTGCAAGCCTGATGCGCCGCCAGCAAATCCTGCTGCTCGGTCGCCGTCATGCGCCGCGCCGCCAGTCTGCCGCACATCGCCTCGAACTCCGCCATCACCTCGAACATTTCAACCAGTTGCTGCGGCCCAAGTTCTGCCACGACGGCGCCACGGCGTGGACGAATCACCACGACGCCCATAGATGCGAGCTGTATCAAAGTCTCGCGGATCGGCGTGCGCGAGACGCCAAACTCAGTCGCCAATTCGGTCTCATCCAGATGTTGCCCGGGCAGCAACTTGCCGATGGCAATCATTTCCTCGATGGATTCACGCAGGCTCTGTGAGCGATTTTTTATCGTTGGGGTAAGCAAAAATCATCCTTTGTGTAATTTTGGTCATTATAAGTACTAATACGCTTGCGTTGTATTTATTTGACAGATATCTTGTATACACAAAAATAATTTATGCATGCAAGATGAGAAAATCACGGCATGCCAGGTACTTATCCCTCAATACAGGAGACAGCATGTCCACACTATCCAGCCGCAGAGCGGTACTTGGCGCGATTGCCGCCAGTCCGTTTTTTTCCATGACATCCTCTTGGGCGCAAACCGCTACGCTCAAGATATCGCATCAATTCCCGGGCGGCACCGTTACTGAAGGCGACTTCCGCGACCGCTTGTGTCGCATGTTCGCAACAGAAGTCGAGAAGCGCTCCAAAGGCAGTTTGAAGTTCGAGATTTATCCCGGCTCTTCCCTGATGAAGACCAATGCGCAGTTCTCCTCAATGCGCAAAGGCGCACTGGACCTGTCGCTGGTGCCGTTGTCCTATGCGGGCGGCGAAGTCCCGGAAGTGAATATCGGCCTGATGCCCGGTCTGGTCACGTCGTATGACCAGGGCTATGGCTGGAAAAACGCCGAGGTGGGCAAAGAACTCAATCGCATCTTGCTGGACAAAGGCATCGTGGTCGTGAGCTGGATCTGGCAGGCGGGCGGCGTTGCCTCACGCGGCAAACCGATCGTCGATCCTGACGATGCAAAAGGCATGAAAATACGCGGCGGCTCCCGTGAGATGGATCTGATCCTCAAGGCCGCCGGAGCAGCCGTGGTATCGCTGCCATCGAATGAAATTTATGCCGCAATGCAAACCGGTGCGATGGATGCTGCCTTGACTTCATCCACTTCGCTGATCTCTTTCCGCCTGGAAGAAGTATCGAAAAGCCTGACCACCGGACGCACCGGCGCCTACTGGTTCATGTTCGAGCCATTGATGATGTCGAAAAGCGTGTTCGACAAACTCAGCAAAGATCAGCAAGCCACCATCATGGCCGTCGGTGCAGAACTCGAAGCGTTTGCGCGTAAATCCGCACAGCTCGATGACTCGCTGGTGGCAGCGGTGTATCAAAAAACCGGCGCCAAAATCGCCGACCTGAATCCGGCCACACTCAAAAAATGGCAAGCCATTGCACGCACCACGGCATGGAAAGACTACGGCGAAAAAAATGAGAACTGCGCCAAATTGCTGAAGCTGGCGGAGAAAACATTATGAGTCACGGATTTGAAATGGAGCCTGCCAAAGGCCCCGCTATCCCTGACCAGAAGTTGATTGCCCTGCTCTCCGGCATCCTCGATAAATTCAATCAACTATTGATGAATTTGGCGATGCTGGCCTTAGTGCTGACAGCCTGCATACTGACCTATTCAGTGATCAGCCGCTACTTTTTTAAGGCGCCGACAGACTGGCAAGATGAGGCATCGGTGTTCATGCTGGTCGGTGTGACTTTTTTCTGCACGGCATATGTGCAATCGTATCGCGGCCACATCGGGATTGAGGCACTGGCCTCGTTGCTGCCGGCGAAGGTGAATGCCTTTCGCATGCTGCTGGTGGATGTTTTGTCATTTCTGTTTTGCGCATTTTTTTCCTGGAAATCCTGGACGCTCTGGCATGAGGCCTTTGTCGACGGGCAAACCACGACATCGACCTTTGCACCGCCGTTGTGGATCCCTTACGGCATGATGGCGTTCGGCATGTCGCTGCTGACCTTACAAATTTTTGTGCAGGTATTGGCGCGCCTCACCAACCAACGAGGCGCCAAATGAGTGAACTGACTTTGGGCGCTTTATATGGCGCGGTGACGCTGGTGGTGATGTTCTCCGGCATGCCGATTGCGTTTGCACTGGGCCTCGTTGCCGCCAGTTTTATGTACTTCTTCATGCCAGCCTCATCGCTGGATACCGTCACGCAAAACGTCTACGAAGAAATGGCGTCGATCACCTTGCTGTCTATTCCTTTATTCATTTTAAAAGGGGCGGCAATAGGAAAATCGCCGGCCGGCAAGGATTTGTATTCCGCTATCCACACCTGGCTGCACAAGGTTCCGGGCGGCCTCGGTATTGCCAACGTAGTCGCCTGTGCGCTGTTCGCCGCCATGGCCGGTTCATCCCCGGCGACCTGCTCGGCGATCGGTTCGGCAGGTATCCCCGAAATGCGTAAACGCGGTTACTCGCCGGGATTTGCTGCGGGAATTATTGCTGCCGGCGGCACCCTGGGTATTTTATTGCCGCCTTCGATCACCATGATTTTGTATGCGGTCGCTGCCGAACAATCTTTAGGACGGCTGTTTCTGGCAGGTGTCGGCCCCGGTGTATTGCTGGTTGTTTTGTTTGCTGGCTATGCGGTGTACCGCGCTCGCAAAGAATATCGGCTCGCCTTGACCGCCTACGAGCAGTCGGGCACAGAATCCGCGTATCTGGAAAAGGAGCATTTCACCCTGGCACAGAAAGTCGAAATGCTGCCGCGTGTTTTACCGTTTGTGATCTTGCTGATCGGTGTGATGGTTGCGTTGTATGGCGGCTTTGCCACACCGTCCGAAACTGCCGGTCTGGGTGCCTTGCTGGCGATGGCGCTGATCGCCGTGGTGTATGGCGTCTGGCGGCCGAAAGATCTGCAGCCTATCCTGACATCGACGATCAAAGAATCGACGATGCTGCTCCTGATCATCGGCATGTCGCTGCTGTATTCATATGTGATGAGCTACCTGCATATCAGCCAGTCGGCCGCGCAATGGGTCGTCGATATGCATTTATCTAAATGGATATTGCTGGCAGTGATCCTGGCGATGGTGATTGTGTTTGGGTTTTTCTTGCCGCCGGTATCGATCATCTTGATGACTGCACCGATCATCCTGCCTCCGCTGAAGGCAGCAGGCTTTGACCTGATCTGGTTCGGGATTGTGATGACCGTGGTCATGGAGATGGGCTTGATTCATCCACCGGTGGGCCTGAATATTTTTGTGATCAAGAATATCGCGCCGGATATTCCGCTCAAAGATGTGATCTGGGGTGTCATGCCTTTCGTGGCGCTGATGTTCTTGGCGGTGCTGTTGCTGTGCCTGTTTCCGGGAATCGCGGTCGGCCTGCCGAATATCATCATGGGAGCGAAATAATGGGGGCGCGTCCGCAGGTCTGGAATACCCTGCAAGAGAATCGCCTTCAGCGATTGGCGCGTGCGCGCGACACTCTCGACCAGAGTCTGACCGGAAAAATTCTTCCGGCGGCGCGCATTGTCGATCTGCTGCATCAGGTATTGGAATGCGGCGACAAGGTTTGCCTGGAAGGGAATAACCAGAAGCAAGCCGATTTTCTCGGGCAATCTTTAGCGCGGCTTGATCCGACCCGGGTTCATGATTTGCATATGCTGCAATCGGTGCTGGCCTTGCCTGAGCATCTGGATATTTTTGAGCGCGGAATTGCATCGCGCCTCGATTTCTCATTCTCCGGCCCGCAAGCGGGTCGGGTCGCCAAGCTGGTCGGTGCGGGCAAATTGAATATCGGAGCGATCCATACCTATCTCGAATTATTCAGCCGTTACTTCATCGACCTGACCCCACGCGTATCGCTGATCGCCGCAGAGGCGGCGGACCGCCACGGCAACCTGTATACCGGCCCGAATACCGAAGACACCCCGGCCATCGTCGAGGCAACCGCATTCAAGAACGGTATCGTGATTGTGCAGGTCAACCAGATCATGGATGTCTTGCCACGCGTGGATATTCCCGGCGATTGGATCGACTTTGTCATTGAAGCGCCGAATCCGTATTACATCGAGCCGCTGTTCACGCGCGATCCGGCACAGATCTCAGAAATCCAGGTGCTGATGGCGATGATGGCGATCAAGGGTATCTATGCAGAGTACGGCGTGAAGTGCCTGAATCACGGCATCGGCTTTGATACCGCAGCCATCGAATTATTGCTGCCGACCTATGCAGAATCGCTGGGATTGAAAGGCAAGATCGCCAGCCACTGGGCGCTCAATCCCCACCCTGCCCTGATCCCGGCGATTGAAGCGGGCTTTGTCGAGTCCGTCTATTCATTCGGTTCCGAGCTGGGCATGGAAGACTATATACGCGCCAGACCGGATGTGTTTTTTGTCGGCCCGGATGGCTCGATGCGCAGCAACCGCGGACTGTGTCAGGCAGCCGGACATTATGCCTGCGATATGTTTATCGGCTCGACGCTGCAAATCGATTTGCAAGGAAATTCATCGACCGCAACCCTGGGCAGGATCGCGGGTTTTGGCGGTGCGCCGAATATGGGTGCCGATGCCCGCGGCCGCCGCCATGCCAGCCCCGCCTGGATCAAGGCGGGGCAACAAGCCCGTCTGGGTAAGAACATGATCCCACGCGGTCAGAAACTGGTGGTGCAGATCGTCGAGACTTTCAGGGAACATATGCAACCGGCATTTGTCGATAAGCTCGATGCCTGGGAATTGGCCGAACAGGCAAAGATGGAAATTCCGCCGGTCATGATCTATGGCGACGACGTCACGCATATCCTGACCGAAGAAGGGATCGCGAATCTGCTACTCTGCCGCAGCGATGAAGAGCGCGAGCAGGCAATCCGCGGCGTTGCAGGCTATACCGCAATCGGCCTGGCGCGCGACCAGCGCATGGTCGAAAATTTACGTGACCGCGGCATCATTCAGCGCGCCGAAGACCTCGGTATCGACAAGCGTCTGGCCAGCAGAAATCTGCTGGCTGCGAAATCGATGAAAGACCTGGTGCGTGCGTCCGGCAATTTGTATAAGCCGCCGAAGCGATTCAGAAACTGGTAAAAAAACAATATGGGTGCGACGGTAATCCACTCATCGGTATTCAATACAAGAAAGCGATAATGGAACAATTAACTTATCGATTCGAACATGGCAGCCGTCAAGTGCCGCCACAGGCGGAGCTGGTCGGCGTAGTCAGCTCGGGCAATCTGGAAGTGCTGATTGAGTGGTGCCAACTCGCAAATGCCTGCGTGATCGAGATCAATACTGCGGCTACCGGTTTTGGCATGATCTGGGCCGCCGTGATGAAGGATTTCAATGCGCGCTGGCTACTCGCCGATGTCAAGATCACCATCAACGATATGGGCGCCACACCGGCGGTGGTCAGCCTGCGCCTCGATCAGGCGGTGGAGACGATTCTGGGTCATACAAACGGAGTGCCGTCATGAGCAGCTATCTGGAATGCAATGCGCGGGAGCGCATTCAGCAACTGTTTGATACGGATAGCCTGGATGAATTTTTACCGCCGTCGGCCCGCGTCATCAGTCCGCATCTGGGGCAACTGAATGCGCCTGTCGCATTTGACGATGGCGTAGTCGTCGGTAAAGCCAGGTTGAACGGCGAGATCGTTTTTATCGCCGCGCAAGAAGGCGGCTTCATGGGCGGTGCGGTCGGCGAAGTGCATGGAGCGAAGCTGGTCGGCATGCTGCGCCGCGCCGCAATTGAACGGCCATGTGCCGTCGTGTTATTGCTGGAAACGGGCGGTGTGCGTTTGCATGAAGCGAATGCCGGACTGATTGCCGTATCCGAAGTCATGCGGGCGGTACTCGACACCCGTGCTGCGGGCATTCCTGTGCTGGTCCTGATCGGCGGTTCGAATGGCTGCTTTGGCGGCATGGGCATCGTCGCACGTTGTGCGAATTTTATTGTGATGTCGGAGGAAGGCCGCCTCGCCATGTCCGGCCCCGAAGTCATCGAGACCGCGAATGGCGTCGAAGAATTCGATTCGCGTGATCGTGCCCTGGTGTGGCGTACCACCGGCGGCAAGCATCGCTATTTATTGGGCGATTGCCAGATGATCGTGGCCGATTCGGTCGCGGCATTTCGGGATGCGGCGATTGCTGCTATCGAGATGATTGGCCGCCAGCACAGCGACAGCATCGCGTTGACAATGGAAGCCTTGGAGCGCGAGCAGGAATTATTGACAGCGCGGATCTCTTCATTCGGCGACTTGCCTGACCCGCTGGCGATCTGGCATGCGATGGGTATGGGCGACGCAGATAACATCCCTATGCTGGAGATCAGTGAATTCATCAGCAAAGCGCAAGATCATAGACTGGGAACCGCATAATGCAATGGCAAACACTGGCGAGCGCCCTCTTCCCATCGGGTCATGCCCTCATTGAAAAAGATCATTTCTTGTCTGGTACAGGACAAACCAGCCATGAGACTGTTGCGGTCGCCGGCACGACCAATCACGCACCGATAGGTGTGGAAATCGCATTGGCGCAGGCGGCATTTGTACTCGATACGATACGCCGGCATCCGTTGCGTCCCATCCTGCTGCTGGTCGATACCCAGGGTCAGCGGCTGCGTCATCGCGATGAGATGCTAGGGATTAATAGCTACATGGCGCATCTGGGCAAATGTGTGGATCTGGCGCGCAGAAAAGGACATCGCGTGATCAGCCTGGTCTATGATCAGGCGCTGTCAGGCGGCTTTATTACCAGCGGCCTGATGGCCGATGCCTGCTACGCCCTGCCGGATGCGACCATACGCGTGATGGGCTTGGCAGCGATGGCGAGAATCACCAAAGTGCCGGAAGAAAAACTCAGCGAACTGGCGATCAGCAATCCGGTATTCGCACCGGGGCCGGAAAATTATTTACGCATGGGCGGCGTACAAGCAATCTGGCAAGGCGACTTATCCGCGCAACTTGAGCAAGCCTTGCTACATGCGCAAAACACAGACCTGCGCAGCGCGACCGGTCAGCAGCGCGGCGGGCGCAAATTGGCGCAGGCAATCATTGATGCCATCCTGGCAGATCAACATGTACTCGCGCCATGATCTGGTCTGGCTATCCAATAACGGATGGCAGCAGGCCCGCAGCACGGCACGGCCAGAGCACCGGCATGCGCTGAACTTATGGCAGCAGCAGAACTGGCCGCTGATCGTTCGACGACATGATGCCGATGCCGCGGCAGATGTGATCTGCCTGGGGTTGGCATTACCGCCCGATTCTATTGATGGACGCAAGCAGCGTATCGCCTTGCGTGTAGCAAGACAGCTGATTGCGAAGTCGACGCCAGCCTTGCGGTTGACCGACATCATCCATGCCGCACCGGTGCGGTGGCAACACCATCTCGGCGCCTTAGCCCTTGCATCGGCAGGCTTAGACCTGCGCGCCTTTGGTTCTGTCGCGTTGCAACACCTGACCGGACAATCGTATGTCACGGCGAGTTCGGATATTGATCTTTTGTTTTACCCAAAAAATCCGGCTGAACTGGAACGAGGCCTGCCATTGCTCGCCTCCTTCAGCGCGCATCTGCCGCTCGATGGAGAAATTGTCTTTCCCAATGATCAGGCGGTATCCTGGAAAGAATGGCAAATGGCCACATCGCCCCAATCACGGGTGCTGGTCAAAGCAATGGGCACGGTAAATTTAGTATCAACGGCTTCACTGCTTGCGTCTTTTTCTCCTGATCTGGTCATGACCAAAGAGTTGGCAATATGATGCCATTCATCTCCTCTCAGGCTGCTTTCGGAGTTCAACAGCAGGCGATCTGTGCGGATGATCAACCAGGAAAAATCCTGAATCACCGAGTCGCCAGGCTGGCGGTGCGGTGCCTGTATGCAGAACTGTGTCTGTATCCCAAACCCGGTCTGGTCTCGCTGATCGATAACGGCAGCCATACCGATATGAATGCCGTGACGTTTATGCGCAGTCTGTTCGCCCTGCGTCACTACTTCAAATACATTTCTCAGGCAGGTTATCAGCAGGCCGCATTTAGCCAATTAAAAAAACTCGGCATCGATGCAGAACGAAGAATGATGCGAGCGACCAAGGACATCAATACCCATCGCGGCGCTATTTTTAGCCTGGGCATGTTGTGTGCGGCGATTGCTCATCTGGGTGCGCAAGGTATTGCCTGCTCACCGGCGACAATCCGTCGTGCCCTAATCGATTGCTGGGGTAGTGATCTGCGTTTGCACATGCACAGTTCCGGCATACAATCCAACGGGATTCGCGCCGCGAAACTGCATGGGGCCAGCGGTGCGCGTGAAGAAATCGCATTGGGATTACCCTCGGTATTCGATGTCGCCTTGCCGGTGCTGCGTAATACCCTGGACGCCGGACGCTCACTGCACGAGGCGCGCATTGATACTTTTTTCACTTTGATGGCGCATATCAGCGATACCAATGTCTATCATCGCGGTGGCGCTGAAGGTGCCTTGATTGTGAGGCAGCACGCGCAAGGCTTCATGCAAATGGGAGGAACCGCGCATCCCGACTGGTATAGCAGGGCGCTCGCTTGTCACCGCCTGTTTGTCGCAAAGCGGCTGTCGCCGGGTGGTGCTGCTGATCTGCTGGCGGCAACTTGTCTGGTGCATGAAATCTGTACTGGTGACGCTGGATGAATTCTCGCCTGCTCTTGCTATGTTCGGGTCAGGGTCAGCAGCATGCGGGCATGTTCACTATGCTGCGTGACGACCGACATGCAGCGGCGATACGCGATCTGTGCCGGTCTGAGTTGGATGCGGTCAGCGCAGAACCGGAGCATCTCTTTATCAATCAATTCGCCCAGCCACTGATCGCCGCGAGCCAGATGGCGGTCTGGGAAACCATCAAAAACAAAGTGCCAAAACCAAGCCTGGTCGCGGGTTACAGCATCGGCGAACTCAGCGCCTATGGTATTGCCGGCATGCTGAATGCAGAGCAAGTCATTGGTCTGGCGAGGCAACGGGCACAATTTATGGACGCTTGCCGTGATCCGCAACAGGAACAAATCATGTTGGCAGTCAATGGCATCCATCTGTCGCACGCCAAGAGCATGATTGAGCGCTATGGTTTTGAGATCGCGATCGTCAACGGCGACGATGCCTTTATCGCCGGTGGAGTGCGGGATCAGCTGATCGCGCTCGAAGTCGAGTTAACTGCTCACGGCGGCAAGCTGCAACGGCTCCCTGTGCATATCGCCTCGCATACCTCGTGGATGAACAATGCCCTCGCGCCCTTCTACGAGCGACTCGATTCCAGTCAATTTCACGCGGGTATCTGTCCGGTGATCTCGGGCAAAGACGGTACGCAGATCCACGATAAACAGTCGGCGCTTACGCAATTAAGTCATCAGCTAGTTGAGACGATTTACTGGCGGGACTGCATGGATGCATTTGCGGAAAACGGCATCAGTATTGCGCTGGAACTGGGTCCGGGCACAGCCTTATCCAAAATGCTGCAAGCCCGACAGCCGCAAATTACCTGCAGGTCTATCTCTGAATTCCGCAGCATTGACGGGGTGACTCATTGGTTATCGCGTCATTTTGAATAAACATTCAGTAGTTTCACTCACCACCAGGAGACATCATGAAAACAGCACTTCTATCCGGACTCGCCGCCAGCCTGATCGCCACGGTCAGTTATGCAAGTGAGCGGTTGCCGACAATTCCGCCGGACCAGTACACGGCGGAACAAAAGAAAGCCGCGGAAGAATTTCTAGCAACCCGTAAAGTTCCGGTATTCGGTCCCTTTGAACCTTTAATGCATAGCCCGCAAGTCATGACGCAAGCCCGGGCAATGGGCGACTATCTGCGTTATAACTCGGCAATCGGCAATACTTTGAGTGAACTCGCCATTTTGATTACGGCACGCGAATGGACGCAGGATTTCGAGTGGTACGTGCATTATCCGATTGCCTTGAAGGCAGGCATTAAAGCCTCGGTGGCAGATGCGATTGCCGACGGTATTCGTCCGTCTGGCATGACGGAAGATGAAGAAATTGTGTACGACTTTTCGACCGAGCTGCATAAAAACAAACGCGTCTCTGACCGCACTTTTCAAAGGGCGGATAAACGCTTCGGTAAAAAAGGCGTGGTAGATCTGACCGGCATCAATGCCTATTATTCTTTGCTGGCCATGCAAATGAATATGGCGCAGTACCAAATCCCGAAAGACAGCAAAAAACTGACGCGCTTCCCCGAATAAATGAGCGCCAATAAAAAATCCCTCCTGAAACAACCGGAGGGATTTTTTTATGCGCAACTCAACAGCGATTCAGCTCGCATTACTCGTGAGCATGGTCGCCGCCCAGATAAGCGGCTTTGACGGCAGGATCATTTTTGAGTTTGTCGGCGGGTCCATGCACCGAGATGCGACCGTTTTCCAGCACATAGCCATAATCGGCCACATTCAATGCCGCCGCTGCAAACTGTTCGACTAGCAGCATGGTGACGCCCTGCTCTTTCAGGCGCAGGATGATACGAAAAACTTCTTCCACCAGAATCGGCGCCAGTCCCATCGAAGGTTCGTCCAGCAAAATCACTTCGGGATTCAGCATCACGGCACGCGCCATTGCCAGCATCTGCTGTTCGCCGCCGGACAAGGTACCGGCCAACTGATGCTGCCTTTCTTTCAGGCGCGGGAATAGTTCTAGGGCTTGCTCCAGGTCGGCAGCGACATTGCCTTTCGGACGGGAGCGCGTGAACCGTGGAAATGCACCCAATAGCAAATTATCGGTGACACTCATGGTGGAGAACACGCGGCGGCCTTCGGGCGAATGTGCCAAACCCGCGCGGGCTATTTTGTGCGACTCCAGGCCGGTAACATCTTTGCCGGCCAGTGTCACGCTGCCCATTTTCGGTTTTAACATACCGGAGATGGCGCGCATGGTCGTAGTTTTACCCGCACCGTTGGAGCCGATCAGGGTAACGACTTTGCCTTTCGGTACATCGAGCGAAATGCCATGCAAGACTTCGACTTTGCCATAAGCTGCATGTAAATTTGAAATAGTTAACATGTCAGCCCCTAGCCAAATCTGGTGTTGATAATGTGCTTGCCACAGCAGGTTCTGTGCTGTCGTCGCTGACTGAGCCGCCAAGATAGGCTTCGATCACTTTGGGGTCGGCCTGGACTTCAGCGGGTTTGCCTTCCGCAATTTTTTGCCCGAAATCGAGTACGGTCACGGTATCGCAAATCGACATGACGACATCCATGTGATGTTCGATCAGGATAATCGTGATGCCGTGCTGACGGATCTTGCGAATAATCGCGATCAGTTCCTTGATGTCCGGTGCGGTCAAACCGGCGGCTGGTTCATCGAGCAACAGCAATTTCGGATTCAGTCCGAGCGCGCGGCCGATTTCCAGCATGCGTTGTTTGCCATAAGGTAAATTGCGCGCTTCTTCTTCGGTCAATGCAGCCAGTCCCATGAATTGCAGAATCGCCGCTGCACGTACTCTCGCCTCTCTTTCCTCGCGACGATAGCGCGGCGTATGCAGCATCACATCGAGCACATTGCTTCTGAATGTGTGGTGCAAACCGACCAGAATATTTTCAGTCGCGCTCATCTCGCCGAATAACTGGACGTTCTGGAAAGTACGGGCCACTCCACCGAGTGCAATTGCGGATGGCGTGGAACCGGAGATCGTTTTGCCGTTGAATTCAACACTACCGCCGGTTGGTTGATAAATACCCGTCAGTACATTCATCATCGTGCTCTTGCCTGAGCCATTCGGTCCGATCAGGCCATGCACGGTGCTTTTCGCGATATGCAAGTCAACCTGGTTCAATGCCTTGAGGCCGCCGAATTGCATCAGCACTTGCTTGGCTTTCAGCAGGCTACCGCTGATCGGTGTGCTCGGATCGGCCAGTCCCCAGGCTTTTGACTCGTCCGCGACAACGCTTGCATGAGCAGATCGCACGGTACGGGATCCAAATAAGCCGCGCATGAAACCAATGATGCCGTCTTGCAGGTAATACACCACAAACAAAGTCATCAAACCGAAAATCGTCAAACGCCAGTCGGTGATGTTTTCCAGCCGATACGAGAATACCGCCATGCCTATCGTCGCCACCAGAGGCACGATAATCTCCCCGATGGTCCGGCGCTTTTTCAGCAGCATGAAAGCACCTGCCACGACACCGATCACCGCTGCAACAGTGGCGATCTGGCGGAACAGCTCGATGTCAGCCAGCAAGCTAGGTAAGGTCACGATGATCAGTGCACCCAGCAAAGCACCGCTGCGCGTCTTGCGGCCGCCCATGATGATCGCGAGCAGGAACATGATGGTCAGCTCGAAGTTGTAGGTATTCGGCGAAATGTATTCTTCTGAATACGAATACAGGCTGCCCGCCAAACCCGCCAATGCAGCGCTGATGACAAACGCATACACTTTGTAGCGATACACAGAAACGCCCATACAATCGGAGGCAATCGGACTATCGCGCAAGGCCTGGAATGCCCTGCCCAGATGAGATTTTAAAATACGGTGCACCACGATCAGTGACAACACCATCATCACCGCAACCAGGTAAAAAAATCCGACTTCGCCGAGTTTCACGCCGAAGAACATCGGCTTGACGACCTTGATACCGAGCGGGCCCTCGGTCAGGAAAGTCATTTCGTTGATCAGGATCTGGATAATCGTACCGAATGCCAGGGTCACCATCGCCAGATAAGGCCCCGTCACGCGCAAGGCAGGTAAGGCGAGCACCGCACCAAACACCGCAGTGACGCCGATACTGGCAGGCATCGCGATCAGGAATGGCAAACCGAATTTGAAATACAACACGCCAGTCGTATAAGACCCGATGCCAAATAATCCGGCATGACCGAGAGACACCTGTCCGGTATAACCGACCACGATATCCAGTCCGAACAACAGGATCGCGTAGATCAGTATCGTCTCCGCCAAATGGATGTAGTAAGGGTTGTGTACGATGACAGGGAAGGCCGCTAGTGCGAGTACGCCCAGGAGCGCAACAATGAAAGTTTTCTTATTCATCATCAGACTTTCTTAATCGCTGTTTTACCGAACAGACCAGCCGGCTTGACCGCTAACACCAGCAACAATAGCAGCAAGCCCGGCACTTCTTTGTAACCGGTAGAGATATAAAAGCCGGTCAAGGTTTCGGCGACACCGAGTATCAAGCCACCGACAATCGCCCCCATACCGGAGGTCAGTCCGCCAATGATGGCAACTGCAAAAGCTTTCAGCCCCAGCGCGGTACCCATGGTGGCGCCGGTGAGCGTGAGAGGAGCGACCAGGACGCCGGCGAAGGCTGCGGTTGCGGACGATAAGGCATAGGAAAACGTGATCACCATGCTGGTATTGATGCCCATCAATCCCGCGGCATCACGATCGTTTGAAGTGGCAACGACGGCTTTGCCGTAAATCGATTTGCGGTTGAACATTTCAACCGCCAGCATCATCGCCAGAGCACCCAATACGACCACCACCTGCATAGGCTGCACGTTCGCGCCAAATATCTGAAACGGGGTAGCCGACAAAGGCGTAGGGAAAGTCAGATCGTCCTTGCCCCAGATATTTTCGGCGACGTTTTTAAAGATGATCGCGAGCGCGATGGTGGACATGATCCAGCCGAATTCGGATTTGATTTTGATCGCAGGACGGACGCCTATCCATTCAACGACGGCACCTTGTAAAGCGCCAAAAACAATCACGATCGGGATCATGAGCCAGTAGCTCATGTAGGGGCCGCCGTGAATATTACCGACCAGGCTAAGTCCCACCAATGCACCGAGCATCAGGGCTTCGCCTTGGCCGAAATTCAAGGTGCCGGAAGTCGCAAAAGTAAGTTGGTAGCCGAATGCGATGACGGCATAAATCATGCCCAGCGCGATACCGCTGAACACTAATTGGAGAACAATATCCATGATGACCTTGAGAGCAAGTGTAGAACACAGGGGCGACTGACATCTCACTGCACAATGTGAGATGTCAGCGCTACCTACAATTAAAACTGAAGAAGCTGAATTGCTGTGTTACTTGATTTGTATGACGTAATTAACGTGATAAATCGGGATTAATCGCGATTATTGCGCCAAAGTGACGTGACCTTCTTTGACTGCACCCATGACCGGTACGCCAACCTTGATTGCCTCATGGTCCACTTTAGAGAACGGTTTGTCATAAGTAGTGACGACGCCTTCCACTTTCGTTTGCAGGCTTTCTAAGGCTTCGCGGACTTTAGGTCCTTCTGTAGAACCTGCCTGCTTGATCGCCGCTGCTAACAGGTAGATCGAATCATAGCCCTGCGCTGCAGAGACCGGGGATGGGATACGGCCGCCAGGTGGGTTATAGGCTTTCAAATACGCATCGATGAAGGCTTTACGTTTTGGTGTATTCGGAATCTGAATGAAGGTTTGCGGCATCGATGCACCTTCGCCGTTTTTACCGGCATTGTCGATGAAGTTGCCCATCGAGAGTGTCCAGCTACCGATCATCGGCACTTTCCAGTTCAGCTTCTCCATGCCGTTGGCGATTTGCGCCAGTTCCGGACCGATGCCATAGGTCAGGATGACTTGCGCGCCTGACTGTTTTGCTTTCAGCAATTGCGCGGTCATATCGACGTCTTTGATGTTGAATTTTTCAACTGCGACTGGCTTCAGGCCTTTTTTATCAAGCGCTTTTTCCAGGTCCTCGCGACCCAGTTGACCGTAGTTAGTCGAGTCGGCCAGAATTGCGACTTTGCTCAGCTTACGTTTGCCCACAGCTTCATCGACGATCATTGCGGATTGAATCGTATCGTATGCTGCGTTACGGAAGATATAGTTCTCAGGCTGATCCGCGAATTGCTTGGTCACCACGCTACCGGTCGCAACGTTGTTCATCACAGGAATCTTTGCTTCCTGATAAAAACGCTGGGATGCGAGTGCGACACCGGTGTTGATGAAGCCCACGGTGGAAACCACTTTTTCTTTATTGATGAGCTCTTGTGCAACCTGGACGCCGCGCTCATTTTTCGCTTCGTCATCGCGCTCTACCAACTGGAATGGACGACCGAGCACACCGCCTGTTGCATTGATTTCTGCAACAGCGAGTTTGACGCCGTCACGCATGGACACACCCATAGGCGCTGATCCGCCGGTAAATGGTCCGGTAACACCAATCTTAATCGGATCTGCAGCCACCGCTGATAATGCCAAAGTCGCCAACGCAGCTGCAATCATTGCTTGTAATTTGTATGACATGTCGTCCTCCATTTATATTATTTTGAACCATCTGATTTACTACGAAATTACTACAAAACTTCTGTTACGAGGCATGAGGATGTCGACATTTGCCGGGCAAATTACAAACTGTCTCAGCATCCCCCGTTACTCAGCACAAAGATTCTGGCATAGCGAAATTTATTCCCAAGTGAAAAGAAATTCATAGTCGCATGAAATATTTGCATGCTTACGCGAGTGCCTACGCAGTACTACTTAAAAAAGCGCATTTAACCCATTTTCCCAGCTAAATTTCGTTTTTTTTCGCATTAATTATGCATCAAAATGCGGCTTTTTTTGATACTCGCACAGATCCGGATACATTAATAATTTTCGCGCAAAAACAACGCCATCTTTGTACTGAAGAAAATGATTGTTTCAGACCCGATAGTATGATTTGCCATCACTACAAGGAATCAAGATGAATCCAGAATCAGCTCAACTCAGAGTACTCGCTTTTGACGTATTTGGCACGGTTGTCGATTGGTATGGCAGCGTCAGGAGAGAAATAGAACAGGTCTCACCGGGTATCGATGGCAATCGCTTCGCTCTGGCATGGCGGGAGGCCTACGTCCCGGCGATGCAGCGCGTCATGTCGGGGCAAACGGGCTGGACCACAATTGATGTACTGCACCGGCAGATTCTGGATACCTTATTGCCGCAATTTGGCCTGCAACAGATGAGCGATACGGACCGGCAGCACCTGAATAAAGTCTGGCACCGGCTTGATGCCTGGCCGGATAGCATTGCGGGATTGCACAGACTCAAATCGCGCTTCACGATTTGCACCCTGTCCAACGGCAATATGAGTTTGCTGACGAATATGGCGAAACATGCGGGCCTGCCCTGGGATTGTATTTTATCTGCCGAAATTTTCAAGCGCTATAAACCTGATCCGGCGACGTATCTGGGCGTTGCCGATCTACTTGATGTACGACCGGATCAAGTCATGCTGGTGGCCGCCCATCAAAGTGATCTGACAGCGGCCAGGGCATGCGGATTACAGACTGCCTACATTGAACGTCCTGCCGAATATGGGCCAGCCGTCGCCAAGGATATTTCAGCCAATCCGGCCAATACTTATCACGCCAGGGACTTGGAACATCTGGCCGATCTGCTGGGCTGCTGAGCGTTTAATCGTCCAGACATAATTACGGTTTGCCTGGAATTGTGCCGCGTTATGCTGAACGTTATTATTGGCAATTGGCAGCCAACCTCAAGATGAGATGACGCTTTGCTGAAAACTATCGGCTATGCGAAGTCAGTCGCGCCAATGGGGACGCGATGCTGACGCCGGGCGCTTCGTTACGGGCACCTTTCACCGAATCGGTCTTTTTCGAGCTGACACTGGCTTCATCCAAACGTTCATCCGCCTCGCCGCCCAACAGACTGCCGCCATCAGGATTACGCCGCATGGCGACGCCGACAGCCAGCATATCAATGACTAATAAGTGCAAAATCCGGCTGACCATAGGCAGATGGGTGGAAACATCTTCTACATGATCGACTATCAGGGCAGCATCCGCCTTGCGTACCAGAGGCGATTGACTCGCTGCAATGGCGATCACGGTGGCGCCGCGTTCGCGTGCTTTTTCTGCGACTTCCAGCAACTCCGGCAGGCGGCCGCTACTGCTGATGATGACGACCACATCTTTCGGCTTCAACACACTCGCCGCCAGCAATTGCAAACGGGAATCCGTATGCGCAACACTAGGAATGCCCAAACGTAAGAACTTAAATTGCGCATCTTGTGCAACCACGCCGTAATGACCTATTGCATAGAATTCGACCCGGTCTGCATGGACGATTAAGTCAATTGCGCGGTCTATCATTTCACGGTTGAGCTGGCTGCGCACCTGCAGAATCGCCGACGCGGTATTACCCAGCACCTTGGCGCCCAGTTCCAGAGCGGAGTCGTGATTCGTGACTTGAATATGGGTCACCGGCACCGTACCGGTCAAACCGGAAGCCAGGCGCAATTTAAAATCGGACAGACCTTCGCACCCCAAAGAGCGGCAAAAACGGATCACCGTTGGCTGGCTCACTTCGGCCGCCCTTGCAATCTCGGCGATAGGATCGTTCAGGACAGAGCGGGCATGTGCCAGCACATGCTCGGCAACACGCAACTCTGCCGGCGATAACTCAGAACGCGCACGCCGGATCTGCCCTAGGATGGCCGAGCCCGGATCCGCATTCAAAGTACGCAATTGCGCATCCAGAATCGCAGAAGCGCCGGTAAAAGTTGCATGCTCCGCCGTAATGACAAAGGTAGGAATCGCCGCCACGTAGCGACTAAAGCGCCCCTTCTCTTCAAAGCGCGAGCGGAAGCGGGAGGCATCAAAATAACTGCCGAGCCGCGGCACGATGCCGCCGCCGATATAAATACCGCCCAGCGCACCCAGCGTCACCGCCAGATTGGCCGCCGCCGTGCCTAGCAATGCGCAAAATACATCCAACGTATCGACGCAAACCGGATCGGTTTCATCCAATGCACGCTGGGTAATGTCCGGCGCACTCAATGCCAACGGGGCAACGCCCGCCAGTTCAGCCAGGGCGCGATAAATCAGCTCCAGCCCGGGGCCCGAAACCAGCCGCTCAAACGATACGTGTTCATAGTGTTTCCAGACATAGCGCAGGACGGCAATTTCGCGTTCATCGTGCGGAGAAAAACTGGTATGGCCGCCTTCGGAACCCAAAGAAATCCAGCCGTCTCCGGCCGGAATCAGTCCGGATACGCCGAGACCGCTGCCCGGCCCCAGCAAGCCAATCACGCTTTGCTTACTCGCGTCGCCGGTACCGATCTGCCGCACATCATGCGGTCCTAGTCGCGGCAAGGCCATCGCCAGCGCCGTAAAATCATTGACAATCAGCAGCGTATCCAGGCCTAGCTTCTGACGCATTTCCTCAATAGAAAATTGCCAGTGGTAATTCGTCATGCTGACCAGGTCACCATCGACCGGATTGGCGATAGCGACAGCGGCGTGCTCGACATGCTGGGAAGGGACAGACGCGAGATAGGCAGACACCGCCGCCGCGAAATCCGGGAATTCCGCGCAACGCAGGGAATCAATATGCTGGAAATCGCCTTTCGCCATTTCCAATGCAAAGCGGGCATAGGTACCGCCGATATCGGCAATTAAGCGTGGACTGTCAAATGGGAGCATGTACGTTCATTTCTTATTGTGAATATTGATCGGGCATCCCGGAGTGCTTTAAGGCTTCACACATAGGATCAAATCTCGCCGCGCTATTGTAGACCCGCCGCTCCACGAACGATAGTTGTTCACAAAAACAGGTGCTTTTTTGTTAAAAAATGCCAACAAGCAATTAGATGCTTATTCCACTACAACTGACATACTATACGGCTTATCATGTAACTTCACTACAACAACTCAATATGAGAATAAAAATCAAGTGAACAACATAGAGATCCAATGTAATTATGGGCAGACAGCCTGATCGCATCGCTTTACCAGGATTTGCGCAAAACGGTCAGCTGGCTCCAACCATGCACATTGAAGCCGCAGGCTGGATGCGCCTTTCAGAGGCATTTTGCGTCAACAGGCGCACCCGGCTTGCGGGTTCGCTTATCCACACTTCATGGGATCAGCCCCTACCGCCTTTTCTCTTTGTCTCCGTAGCGAGATGTTTTGGTTTTTTTGCGTAGGTCCTATTGACATAAAAGCGGAATAAATCAAGAAATGCCCATGGGAATCCCGGCAATGACAGCGATTTTCACTTTCTTGTGTTTACTAGTTGCATAAATTATGTAGTTTTGCTACATTGTGAAAATAAAATATACCATCCACTATTTCGGTAATTCCATGCAAAACCCGTTTTGTCGCTCACAGTCCCCCGTACAAGCTACTCGCGACTGCCGTCATCCAACTACGTCAGAGAGCCAGGGGTAAGCAAGATGATGACATCCGTTTCCATGAGTAAACTTTCCATGAATACTTTCCCCTGGCTGGTCGCCGATATCGGGGGTAGCAATGCGCGCTTCGGCTGGATCGCCGGCAAGAATGCTGAAATCCAGTTTGTACGCACGCTCCCTGTAATTGGGTATACCGATCCGGTGGCAGCGACAAATGCCTACCTTGCCGATCTGGCGAAGCAACTCAAAGGCGACTACCAAGCGCCGCGCTGCGCTGCGTTTGCAGTTGCGACAGCGGTTGCCAGCGATCAGGTCGTATTCACCAATAGCCATTGGAGCTTCTCTCAGGCAGCGGTGCAATCGGCATTGCACTTGGAGACTTTTATCGTATTGAATGATTTTGAGGCGCTCGCCCTGTCGCTGCCGCGACTCAGCGCGGCGCAGCTTAAATCGGACGGCCCGCTGCCCAAACAAACCGGAACGCTCGCCGTCATCGGTCCGGGCACCGGCCTGGGCGTAGCCGGTGTGATTGAAACCCAAAAAGGCTGGATCGCCTTGCCTGGCGAAGGCGGCCATGCAACCCTGGCAGCAGGCGATGAATTTGAGAGCGCCCTGCTGACGCATGTGCGCAGCCTATATCCGCATGTCTCGGCTGAACGCCTGCTGTCCGGCATAGGCTTGCCGGTATTGCATAAAGCGGTTGCGAAGGTCATGCAAATCAACGCGGCAGAACTCCCGGCAGAGGCGATCGTCGAGCAGGGCCTGGCAAATACCGATCCGGTCTGCGCCAAAACACTGGACGTTTTTTGCGCCTTGCTCGGCAGTTTTGCGGGCAGCGTGGCGCTTATCCTGGGAGCCAGGGGCGGCGTGTATATCGGCGGCGGCATCGTGCCGCGTTTAGGCGACTATTTTTTCAAATCGCGATTTCGTGAACGCTTTGAAGCGAAGGGACGCTTCGACGGCTATCTGAAACACATCCCGACTGCCCTGATTACCGATACCCTGGCAGCCCTGACGGGTGCCGCGATGGCGATTGAACAGCAAGTGGAATAATCCCCTTTCACTTGCGACCCGGAGAGAGCCAAGGCCATATCATCCATTCGTTTTCACAGGAAAATCCATCCTCATTCTGCGGATCTGAACAGGAATACGGCGATGCAATTCGCGCCTCGCCGCATTGCGCAGGCTATTCTTCCACAAACACCAGCGCAGTTCGGGCTGGCACCGTAAATGTCCCTGCCGCCGCATCGTATTTTGCCGACTGCGCAGGCCGCCGGTCTGCCGCACCCGGCTGGAGATGGATCGGATGCAGCACATACTTCTTCGCTACCTGTTCGGCGATCGTTATGGTCTGACTGGCCGGCGCGACATTAATGAAATACAGCAGGCTTTTAAAAACCGCATCAGGATAAGCAAGTCCGTCGATATGCGCAGCAATGACAACCGGATTTTGTTGCGAACCGGTATTGTAAAAATGCAGGCGCTGACGAATATCCGCACTGGTTTTCAGGCGAAACAGCGAAGAACTCGCGCGTATCCTCAACAAGTCACGAAACATGTCGCGCGCCATCGCAATGTCAGCAGCGCCCGGCTTAATTGCCGGGTTACTCAATAATGGCTGGAGAATCGCATACTCCGCGGCATTGTCGGCCTTCGGCGGCAAACCGGTTCCGAAATAATTATCCTGATACGACCAGTCGATCCGGTTAAACCAGTCCCCGGAATCAAAACTGTTTTTATCCATGGATTTGGAACGCAGGGTATCAATCCCCGCATGAAAATATGCCACACCCTGGCTAAATGCATTGATTGCCGCACCCAGCATCTGGACCCGTACCCGGTCTTCCTTGCTGGTAGCGACGGGCAGCTTGTAGGCATTGATGTCGAACAGGGTTTGGTTATCATGATTTTCAACATAGTTGACGACCTCGGCCGGTTCGCTGACATAGCCCGCCGGCTGCCCGCTATAGTCGATCTGCGCCAGCGGCAACCGGATATCGCGCCGCGTCGTCAACAGATAGTCGCGAATTGATCCTGCCAGGCCGACCCGCACCATGTCCGCCGCATCCATCAATTGATGCACATCCGCACGGCTCGATGACTGGCTTACCAGCTCGTTGGGCGCATAAAACAGACCATTGATATAGCCCTGCTTTTTCAGCAGATTGTCACCCGACTCAGCCGCCCCGCCGCCCCGCACCGCATCTCTGGCTCTGTCGCTGAATGTGCCTATGCCAGAACCGTTCAGCGACAATTGCGACGCCTGGACAAACCGTGCGCCATTTTCCACCTCGCCGAAATTCCAGCCCTCACCGATTAATTGAACCTCGCGCCCGACCGTCAATCTCAGCTTGGCTTGCAGAGACTCCATTACATTACGCGGCTGATGCGCCATCAGATCGAAGCGGAATGAATCAATCTTGTAATGCCTGGCCCATAGCAAAACCGAATCCGTCATCAGTTTTGCCATCATTTTATGTTCAGTCGCGGTGTTATCGCAGCAGGTCGATTGTTCGACTGCACCGCTTGCATTGAGGCGCTGGTAATAGCCGGGGACGATCCTGTCCAGCACGGATTTTTCCTTCTGTCCCGCCGCCGCTGTGTGGTTATAGACCACATCCATGCCGACCCGCAATCCGGCTTGGTGTAAGGCCATGATCATTTGGCGCAGCTCGATGATTCTTTTCGCACCGTCCGCCGGATCAGTTGCATAGCTGCCTTCAGGCGCACTGTAATGATAGGGGTCGTAACCCCAGTTGAAACAGTCTTTCGCCGCATTCGCGGTAGCGATAGCCTGCTGCGTGTCATCGCTGGCAGCGCCATGCATTACAGGTGTAACGCAGTCTTTTTCCGGCACCGTGGCAAAGTCAAAAATCGGCAGCAAGTGTATATCGGTCAAACCGGCCTTGGCCAATGCCTGCAAATGCCGCATGCCGTTTGAATGCGTTTCTGTGAATGCCGCATATTTGCCGCGCTGTGCCTCACTCACGGTCGGGTCATTGATAGAAAAATCCCTGACATGGAGCTCATACACGACCATATCGGTTTGCGACTTCAGCTTGACCGGTGTTGCCGTCGCATCCCATCCGCCCGGCTTGAGCCGCGCCTCATCGAGGCTGGCGATATAACTGCGCCGGGAGTCAGTAGTCAAGCTGATCGAATAAGGATCGGTTACACGATTGCGCACCACGCCGACGCCATTGACCACGACATCAACCAGATATTGATAATACTTACCGGTCAGATTTTGTGGCTTGACCAGCGACCACACACCCGTCGCAGGATCGCGCAACATGGCATCAACGGAGGTGGCCCTGCTGCTGCCGGTATCGAAGCTGCACACGGCGACCTGCTGCGCCGTCGGCGCCCACACACGAAATTTAGTTGCTCTGGCCGCCACCGTCACGCCAAGATCAGACAAGCTTGTCGCCGCATCGTACCAATCATCCAAAGCACCGGCATGCTGCAAGCGAGTGGATGCCAGCACGACTCCAGCGGCATTCTCTTGCACCAGAACGAGCTGTTGACGCAGCAATTCCGCCGCATGCGCCGCATCCGGCTCTGCGATTTGAAGGACAACGCCATCGGCGAGATATTTAAAACGCGTAGCAAGCGATGCTGGCAGAGCTCCTTTAAAGGCCGCCATCTTTACCGCACCATCGGCATTGCGCACATGCTCGCCAGCTTTGGCGACGATCTGGGCGGTAGCCGAGTAATACAGTTTGAATTGCCCGGCATCAGCGATTGACGGCCACTTGACTGAACGACCGTCAAGCCAGATGGCGCGCGCCTCTGCAGCCACTTCAGAAGCATGCAAAACGGTTTGGAATCGATCGCTATTACAGGCATCAATGCCTGGGCTCAGATGCCCGGTACGGCCTGCGGCGCACGCCTGGCCAGTCTGCAATATGCCCGTCATCAGCGAAACCATGATCAGCGGGCGCAACATATGATTGAAGGAGGCACTCCAGTTCATGTCCTGATTCTTTATGTGACTTAATCGCATGCACAACACCTTATCCATGTCTCATTTTTTATCGCTGACGATTAGCCGGCGTCCGGGCAATCCGACCATGCAGGATATCCCTGCACATGCAAAATGCATGTAGCACAGAACAAATTTCCATGCATTTTATTGTAGCATAACTACAAATAATATTAGCCATAGGCCAATTTAAAGCTTAGAATTAAAAGAAAATTTGAGTCAATTCAAAATAAATCAATAAATAATATGTAGTTAATCTACATAGATGGAGACAAGCATGCCTACCTCAGTTCACTCTGCGGGCTATAGACGCCTTTTGATTTCAACCGGCAGTCTGGTGCTTGCGCTGGCACTCAGTGCCTGCGGCGGCGGATCTGGCGCACCCGCTATCCCATCCGTCCCAAGCACACCACCGGCTACGCCAACGCCCAGTCTGCCTCCGGTGGATATCAGCGCCATCGCGACAGGCGATACCACCAGCAGCCTGCCCGCAGGATGGAGCAAAGGGGCGTTTATCGAAATCTATGTGCGCGGCTATAAGGACAGTGACGGCGACGGCATCGGCGATTTGCGGGGTCTTACCCAAAGCCTCGATTACCTGCGCGATCTCGGCATCAAAGGAATCTGGCTGATGCCGGTCACGCGTAGCCAGGATGCCGATCACGGCTATGCCGTCAGCGATTATCGCAACATCGAAACTGGTTACGGCAATCTGGCCGATTTTGATGAGTTGCTGAAACAGGCGCATGCCCGCGGCATCGGCATTATTCTCGATTACGTGATGAATCACAGCGCCGCACAGAATCCGCTGTTCATCAACTCATCGGCAGCCGCATCAAATGATTACCGCTCCTGGTATGTGTGGAAAGATAGCGCACCGGCTGGCTGGAGTATTTATGGCACCAATCCCTGGTACAGCACTGCGAACGGCGCCTACTTCGCCGCCTTCTGGTCGCAGATGCCGGACTTCAACCTGCTTAATCCCAAGGTCGTCAGCTACCATCAGGATAATCTGCGATTCTGGCTGAACCGCGGGGTCGATGGCTTCCGTTTCGATGCAGTCGGTCATCTGGTGGAAAACGGGCCGAATGACTGGTACGACCAGCCGCAAAACTATCCCATCATGAGCAATGTCCATCAAGCAGTCAATGCTTACCAGCGGCGCTTCATGGTGTGCGAGGCACCGGCAGATGTCGCCGGATTTTCTGCCAGCACGGTCTGCGGCAGCGCCTTTGGTTTTGGTCACAATTACGATATCGTGAATGCCGCCAAAGGCAAGGTGGAAGCGATCAATGCCGTCGCCAATTATTTTAAAACGATGACGACTGAGGTTTCCACCATGATCTCGAATCACGATTCGTTTGCAGGCGACCGGTTATGGGATCAAGTGGGTGGCGATATCGCCAGATATAAACTCGCAGCAGCAACCTATCTGCTGCAACCCGGCACGCCTTTCATTTACTATGGAGAAGAAATCGGCATGGCCGGCGCCGCAAGCCTGAGCGGCGACCCTAAATTACGCACACCGATGAGCTGGACCAATAACATCAGCAATGCGGGCTTCAGTACGGCCACGCCATTCCGCGCTTTGTCGGCGAATGTAGCAACGCAAAATGTCGCGGCGCAAATCGCCGATCCCAACTCGATCTATCGTTTTTATAAAGCGATGCTGGGTCTGCGCAATAGCCGCCCTTCGCTCAGCCAGGGCAATTACAGCAATGCATTTGCATCAGGCAGTGTGATGGGATTTCAGCGCCAGTCGGGCAATGAGAAGACCCTGGTATTGATCAATTACGGGACATCGACAACGCTCAGCAGCGTCGGCAATTTACCTGCCAATGCAAGCCTGGCCAACGTCTATCCTCAAAACGGAACTACGATCCTGGCAGACGGCTCGGGGAATGCCCAGATCCCCGTCGCCGCGCAGTCCGTGCTGGTGCTGAATATTACGCCGTAATTTGCCGTTCCCGGCGACACATCATCGATGTGTACGACGCAAAGCAATAATGTAAAACAATGACGCTTTTTAACCACTTCCCCCGATAGAGGAGAACATGAAAAAACTTTTTATCCAACTGGCTCTTAGTGCCGCTGCCCTGCTGCCCTTCGCCGCATCCGCGCAGGTGCAATCTTCGGTAAAACATCTTGAATGGACCAAGAATGCGACGATCTACGAAGCGAATATTCGCCAGCATTCCAAAGAAGGCAGCTTCCAGAAATTTGAGGAGTACCTGCCCGAATTAAAGAAAATGGGCGTCACCGTCATCTGGCTCATGCCGATCAATCCTATCGGCGAAAAAAATCGCAAAGGTACTTTAGGCAGCTATTACGCGGTCAAGGACTATAAGGGCGTCAATCCTGAATTTGGTACGCCCGCCGATTTTAAACATCTGGTCAATGCAATCCATGCCGCTGGCATGTATGTAATCATTGACTGGGTGCCCAACCACACCGCCTGGGATCACCCGTGGGCGACAGAGCATCCTGATTTCTATAAAAAAGACAAGGACGGCCACTTCATGCCGCCGGTTCCCGATTGGATGGATGTGATTGCGCTGAACTATGAGAACAAGCAATTGCGCGCCGAGATGATTGATGCCATGCGCTTCTGGCTCACGGAATATAAGCTCGACGGCTTCCGTTGCGATGTCGCGGCCATGGTGCCGGTCGATTTCTGGAACGAGGCGAGAGTCGCTCTCGACCAGACCAAGCCCGTATTCATGCTAGCGGAAGCATCGGAATACCAACTGCAAGAAAAAGCCTTCGATATGACCTATGGCTGGCAATTCAAAGACTTGTTCAATGACATCGCCCAGGGTAAAAAATCCGCCAAGGATTTGGATGCGTATCTGAACGGTGAAGAAAAAAATTACCATCTAAATTCTTATCGCATGCTGCACATCACCAATCACGACCTAAATAGCTGGGAAGGTACTGAATTCGAGCGGCTGGGCGATGCAACTGAATCATTCCTGGTGCTGTCGAATGTCATCAAGGGCATGCCGCTGTTGTATAGCGGCCAGGAGGCGGGCAATACCAAGCGTCTGGACTTCTTTGAGCGCGATCCTATCCAGTGGAAAGATCATCCATTCAAACAGCTCTACACAAAATTATTCCATTTAAAGAAATCCAATAAAGCTTTATGGAATGGACTCGCCGGCGGCCAGCTGGTCAAGATCAAGACCGGTAACGATGACAACGTATTTGCTTTTACCCGTCAGAAAGATCGCAATAAAATTGTTGCAATCTTCAATTTATCCAATAAAGAGCAAGTGGCAACGGTAAGCGGCGCGTTGCAAGAGAATGGTCTGGTGGATATCATTTCCGGTGAAAAAATCAAACCGGCGAATGCGCAAAAATTCACCTTGAAACCTTGGGAATATAAAGTATTCGCGAAATAAAAAATGATTTAAAAAAACGACTTAAAAACAACTTAAATACACAAAAGGGGCAGATCAATCTGCCCCTTTGCTGTTGCTGCCTTCAATCGTCCGCTATGCCTGGCGCTGCACGCCAAACCAGGCGCCGTAGGCTGGCAGGCTGACGCTGCTGCCTGTCACCTGTCCCGGTAATTGATGCTCCTCCATTGACTGGCATCCTGCAGCTTCGGGCCATTCAAATGTAATCGCTGCGTCACCCAGATTAAATGCCGCAATCACGCCGGGCATGCCGTCAAGAGTGCGGCGCAATGCCAGCACTGGTTCGGGTGCGACAAAGAAGCTGATATCGCCGCGCGTCAGCTGCGGAATCTGCTTGCGCCAATGAATGATGTTGCGGCTGAAGTTCAGTGCAGAGTGCGGGTCGGATTCTTGTGTCGATGCAGCGACTGCCACATGCTCTGGCGGCACCGGCAACCATGGTTTGCCGCTGGAAAATCCGGCGTTCGCCGCAGCGGCATTCCAGGGCATCGGCGTACGACAACCATCGCGGCCTTTAGACTCTGGCCAGAAAGTAATGCCGACCGGGTCTTGCAATACTTCATAAGGCAAATCCGCTTCCACCAGCGCGAGTTCGTCGCCTTGATACAGACAAGGCGTGCCTTTCAGTGCCAGTTGCATCGCCAGCACCACCTTGGCAAATTCCGGCGTCGCTTTCGCACCGCCCCAGCGTGTCATCACCCGCGCCACATCATGATTGCCAACCGACCAGGAGGCACCGCCACCGGCTACGCGTTGCTCAAACTCTTCGACCTGCGACCGGATATAGTGCGCCGATTTATCCGCGGTCAGCAAATTGAAGCTGTATGCCATATGCAGCTTGTTGTTATCGGCGGTGTATTCCGCCATGACGCCGAGCGCATCGTCGGAACCGATTTCACCGATGGAAATCGCACCATATTCATTCAGTAATGTGCGCACTTTCTCGAAGAATGTGAGATTTTCTGGTTGGGTATTGTCATAGATATGCGCTTGCATGCCATACGGATTCACTGCCGAGACACTAGTGGTGTTTTGCTTGAGCGCAGGCGGATTGCTGCGTAATTGCTGATCATGGAAATGGAAAATGCACGCGTCGAGACGGAAGCCATCGACACCGCGTTCCAGCCAGAAGCGCATATTGTCCAGATGCGCCTGTTGCACCGCAGGTTGATGGAAATTCATATCCGGCTGGCTGGTCAAAAAATTATGCAGATAGTATTGCAAGCGACGCGTATCCCATTGCCATGCAGAGCCGCCAAAAATCGACATCCAGTTATTCGGCGGGGCGCCGTCGGCTTGCGGATCCGACCAGACGTACCAATCCGATTTGGAATTAGTGCGGCTGCTGCGGCTTTCGATGAACCACGGATGCAGATCCGATGTATGGGACAAGACCTGATCAATCATGATCTTCAGACCCAATTGATGGGCACGCTGGATCAGGCGATCAAAATCCGCCAGATTGCCGAACAGCGGATCGACATTGCAATAATCCGAGACATCGTAACCAAAGTCCTTCATCGGTGAGGTGAAGAACGGCGATATCCAGACGATGTCGACACCCAGGCTTGCGATGTAATCCAGCTTCGCGGTAATGCCGGGCAAGTCGCCTACGCCATCGCCGTTGGTATCCAGATAGCTGCGCGGATAAACCTGGTAAATCACGGCTTCGCGCCACCATTCCGTCTTGTTGGCGGGAATATTGATTGATTTTAGTTCTGGATTTTTGTGCGGATCGTTCATGTATGTCTCTTATTTATGTGGCCGGGCAACGGTCATTGCATTGCCATCGACAATTATTCTGTGCAAACTGGATTCTTACCAAATCGGTACAAAATCAATCCAAAGCGCTTTGGATCAATGCAAAGTATAATCCAAAGCGCTTTGGATTACTTAATTTTTTATATGAATTCACAGGAATTTTGATGCTCATCTGAGCATCAGTGCGACCGGAATGGGATGATTGAAGCAACACCGATGACCATGCGGAGAAAATTCTACGACTGAGCTAGTTGTTAAAACCGACTGTTTCACCTGCCAGCAGCACCGGCTGCCATAAAACCTGCAACTCGGCAGGAGGCGTCCCGTCCAGCAAGGCCAGCAGCATTTCTATCATGCGACTACCCGCCTTATCGGGATCCGGCTGATCAATCGTGGTCACGTTATAACCCGCCAGCGAATCTTCCATCTTGCCCCAGACAATGATGGAAATCGTCGAAGAGATGGCAATCCCCGCATCCAGCAATGCCCGCATGGCACCCACCCCCGACATATGATTGTCCACGATCACCGCACTGGGGATGGTCGCCCCATGCAAGAGCTGCTGCATGGCCTGATAACCGCTGCGCCTGTCTATGGTGTTATCGATCAGGTAGCGAGGATCGGCTTGCAGTCCGGCATCGCTCATGCTCATCACAAAACTGTTGTAGCGCTGTCGTGCAAAATTCATTTCCAACGGTGCGCTGATTAAGGCAATACGCTGATGTCCATGCGCCAGCAAATGTTTGACGGCAATACGCATGCCGGCTTCGTTGTCATAGTCAAACCAGGCATGCGGCTCATTGACCTGGGTACGTCCATGCGCCACAAAGGGCAGGCCCTGTCCGGTCAGGTACGCGACCCGTGCATCATTCAAGCGCGTGCGTCCGACGATCAACCCGTCGACCCGCCTTTCCTGCACCATGTGCTGATATGCACGCAGCTCATTGGCGGGCGATACCGGCGCGATGATCAAGTCCATCTGGCGCGCTTCCAGGGTCGAAGACATGCCGCCGACGATCTCCATGAACATGGGATCCGCCAGATCGTTGGGCGACAGGGGATGAATCATGCCGACCATATTGGTGCGTCCCACCGCAAGACTGCGCGCCATGGGATTGGGCCGATAGCCGGCGGCATTCGCGGCAGCCATGACGCGCTGGCGGGTCTTTTCGCTGACCTCGGGATAACCGTTCAATGCACGGCTTACCGTGGTCTCGGAGATGCCCAGATTCCTTGCGAGGTTCTTCAGATTCATTGCTGTTTTCAATTTGTCATGCCGTTGCATCGCATTCTAATTGACCGGTACGTTTTGTTGCATAGTTGCTTGCATTTTATTTCGCTATTCATCTAACCGTTCATCTCATTACTCATTACGTTTTTACTGCCGAAGCATTTATGGCGCAAGTTGCACAGTCAGTGTTTGCGGGATATTTGCCTGCCAGCTTATTTCAACGATCAGCTGATTTTTTTGCGCATCCCAGCTAAACGGCAAGCGGCGATGATTCAGGCTGACCGAGCCCGGCTTGGAGGACACATTGTGAACGAGCAACTTCATTTTTCTATCGGCAGAGTGATAATGTTTTCCGAGTCGATTGGCAAGGTATAAGTTCAATTGTTTGCCAGAAAAAGCGCTGGAGAATTCCAGTAACTCATAGCGGCCTTTTTCGTAGGCGGAAGCAGTCTCGCCATCATCGTCATACAATTTACCGCTACTCTTCGCCACAGAGGCATCATGGTAGTAGTGCAAATCGATCGCCTGGGTAGAATACTGTTTGGTGTTCTGAATGACTTTGATCATGGGGATGAAAGCCCCCGCCCTGACGAATACCGGAATATGCGTATTGCTCACAGCCAGGGTTTGCGTGGTGCCGCCCTGAAATCGCTGGCCGGTATAAAAATCGAACCAGGCATTCTGCGCAGGGAAATAAACCCTGGCTTCTTTTTCGCCCGCCTGCATGATGGGATGCACTAAAAAATCCTTACCCCACAAATAGCTATCCGCCACCGAAAACAATGCCCGATTGTTCGGTTCCGCATAAAACAATGGACGCATGAAGGGCAAACCAAGCTGGTTATTTTCGAATGCCAGCGTGTAGTTATACGGCAGCAGTTGATAACGCAACTGGATCGCGGCTTTCGCTAACTCTTTGGTTTTTTGCTCGCGCAACACAGGCTCGGAAGCCACCTCTTCCTGCGCATGTGGCCGGAACACAGGCTGGAATACGCCGTATTGCAACCAGCGCGTATATAACTCATCGTCGAGATTGGCACCGGCAAAGCCGCCAAGATCCGAATGCATGTACGCCATCCCCTGCATCCCCATTTGCAAGGCGATTTCCGGCTGCGAACGCAAGCCGCCCCAAGTTCGGTTGACATCGCCCGACCACGGAATCATGCCGTAACGCTGCGAACCGGAGTAACCCGAGCGCATCAGAATAAACGGTCTTTGCTCAGGGAATTCTTTTTTATATCCGTCGGCGATCAGCTTGGCCCAATGATGTCCATAGATGTTATGCATCTGATCGGCGCTACCCGTCTTATGCTGCAGTGCTGCGGGATGTACTTCGGGTTCCCCCAGATCGCCCCACCAGCCCGCCACGCCGTCGTTCTTCAGGTTTTTATAGATAGTCCAGAACCAGTCTTGCGCAGCTGGATTGAAGAGATCGATCAGACCGGTATTGCCGAAATAAAAATCATAGGTAAATGGTTTACCGTTTTTGTCAGTTGCCAGAATATTTTTTTGTGCCGCTTCATTCCATTTACTCGAAGTGGTCAAAATAAACGGCTCCGTAATCAGGATTGTTTTAACGCCCTTGTCAGCGAAATCCGCAATCATCTTTTTCGGGTTGGGGAAATTATCTTTATCGAACTCCAGATTGCCCAAAGTCCCTTTGATCTCTTTACCAAACCAGTACAAATCGAAAATAATTGCATCGACCGGAATCTGTTCGCTTGCAAATTGATCGAGAATAGAACGCGCCTCAGCTTCAGAATGGTAGCCGAAACGACTCGCAAAATTACCGAAAGTCCAGCGCGGCGGCAGAGGCTGCTTACCGGTCAATCCTGTATAGCTACCCACGATATCTTCCCAGCTATCGCCTGCAATCACCTGATATGTTTTTCTGCCGCTGATGGTTTCATAGGCCAGCACATTATCTTTTTTGCTGTCCAGGTCCAGATAGCCTATCGGCGCATTATCAAAATGAATGCCATACATCTTCGATGAAAATACCAGAGGCATCGCAAAGTTCATTTGCTCGGAGCGTTCTTCATAGCCGTAATGCGCCTTGTTATACAAAGGCAGGCGATGTCCGCGCCGGTTCATGCCCAGTGCACGCGCACCGGCACCATACAAGGCCTCGCTACTGTCAAGATTAAAATCTAAAACCTCAGCACCGTCTTTTTTTCCATAACCATTTTTTTCCGAAACCAGCGGCTTGCCTTTGTAAGCATAACTAATCTGAAACGGCGCTTTATTGATACTAACCTGCAAATCTGCAACGCCGTATTCAATCTTGCCTGCGGTAACTGTCAGCCTGGTTTTCATCGCCTTTGGCACCAACACGACTGCGTGCGATGCCGGATCAAAAACCTCGCCATTCGGGATGAAACTGGTTTCGATAATTTTGCCGGAGTACGGCTTGATCAGGTAACGGCCGTCATTGGTTTTGATCTCAAGATAGCCGGCTTTATTTGCAACGCTTTCTACCGTCCTGCTCAGATTTTGTGCGGCGACATTGGTCGCCAGCATGGCCGGAAATAAGCACAACAGAGAGCGTTGGATAATCTGATATTTTTTCATTGGGTATGAGATATGAGTGACGCTTGGTTTGCGTTTTTTCTTACATCTTTCATCGGAGTGCTTTCGATTGGCTTATTCCTGGCCAATTAAAATCACTGCATTTTTACTTGGAAATTTCGCTTTTCCATTGACGACTATCGTACTCGTCCCGGAATAATAGTCTTTGACTTTCTGGCCATCGGCGAATACTCCCGCCACACTGACCGGCACATTGCCGCTGCTTGGCACATCCAACGCGACCACGACTTTATCGCTGATGCCATGAGCCTCATAAGTACGTTTGAAGGTGTAAGGCTGATCCGCTAATTTTTGATGTACACCGGCTCCCACGGCTGGGTGCGCATGGCGGAATAGGCCGAGCTTGCTCCAGTGGCGGCGTATCTCGGTAATGCTGTAGCCGTTACGCATCGTGTTCACCTTGAGCTCTTCCCAGTTCATCACTGAGCGCAAAGTCGCATCGCCTTCGGCACCCGGCACAAGTAAAACGCGCGCGGTTTCATCGCCGTAATAAATTTGTGCGGCACCGGGACTTAGCAGCAATTTAGTAGCGGCTTCCAATGGACGCTGGCGCAACTGGTCAAATGGTCCGCCGTCATCATGCGAACTGATGTAGTTCAATACTGAGTAAGCTTTTAACGGCCCATTTAATTTGGCGGAATAGTCGCTGAACAAAGCTTCATACGCTTTATTCGCATCCGATTTGAATCCGAAATTGATCAGGCTATCGAAACCGTGATCGTAAAAATTGATGCGGGCGCCGCCGTCCATCCTGTATTGCAGGCCGTCCGCGATGCCATAGCCGTAGGCTTCAGCGGTCATGAAGAACGGTTCGTCGCCGAGTTTCTTTTTCGGATTGCGGCTTTTCCATTCTTCATAAGCGGCACTCGCTACCTGCTTCAATTCCTTCCAGACAGCGGGTTCTACATGCTTGACCGTATCCGCCCTGAAGCCATCTACGCCGAATTTTTTAACCCAATCGGCATGCCATTTCATCAGGTAATAACGCGGTGCGCGCGGCCAGGCTGTGCGTATGAAAAATTCGTCCAGCTCTTTCATTTCACGTTCGTAACGACCTTCGGATTTCCATTTTTCTATCAGCGCCGGCGGCAAGGCGACATTCTCATTGCTGCCCGTCAGCAGATCCGGAAGATTTTTGACCAAAGTACAATCGACCGTGCTGGCAATATCCTTGTAAGTACATGGCGGACCGGTACGCACCCAGTTGTCGGGCCAGACCGGGTCGACCGCCGTAACCGGTCCCATATGGTTCATGACAACATCCAGCAAGACACGGATGCCATGCGCATGGGCAGTATCGACGAATTCACGCATATCGTCTTCCGTACCGAGATTCGCATCAACGCGGGTCCAATCCCGCGCCCAATAGCCATGAAAGCCATACGAATTCCCGGTGCCTTCATCGGTTGAGCCGTGAATTTGCTCGACTGGCGGCGTCAGCCAGATCACATCGACGCCGAGGTCCTTGAAATAACCGGCCTTGATTTTCGCAGTAATTCCGGCCAGATCGCCGCCCATGAAACCGCGCAGCGGTGCAGCATCCGCGCGACGCCCATACGCCAGATCATTCGCTGGATTGCCGTTATAGAAGCGGTCGGTGAGTAAGAAATAGATGGTCGCGTTTTGCCATACAAACGGCGCATGTGAAGAATGGGGTTTAAGCGCGGCATCGGCAGCGGGCACCGAAGCTGCCGCGAAGATACAGGCAAGCGCAAGTGGAATCGCAAAAAGCTTCATGCGTGGAATTCCAATCAAATAAGGTGAACATCCGGTCTATCGGTCGCGCCCAGACACCCGCAGCGGCTATCCGGGCAGATACAGGATTTTATTTTGCGACAGCATCGTCTTTCACGAGCATCGTCAATAAACCCGCCAGGATCATGCAAACACCGCCGAGCATCAATACCTTGACCGATTGGTTATTGAATAAATACTTCAGCATGGCACCAAGTACCACACCGGCCACGATCTGTGGAATCACGACGAAGAAATTGAATAAGCCCATGAAATAGCCCATGCGATTTGCCGGCAAGGCTCCTGCCAGAATAGCGTATGGCATTGTCAGTACACTAGCCCATGCGATCCCCACACCGACCATAGGCAATAACAGCATTTGTTTTGACGTGATTGCAAAGATGCTGATCAGACTCGCGCCGCCAATGATCAGGCATAGCATATGGACGAACTTACGGCTGGTCTTGGCTGCCAGGATAGGCAAAATGAAGGCGGCTAATGCCGAGACGCCGCCATATACCGCAAACATAATGCCGACCCAGTTGCCACCCTCCTGATACGCGGCGGATTGCGCATCCGTGCTGTGAAACACGGTATCGGCAATAGACGGCGTGGTATAGACCCACATCGCGAACAAGGCGACCCAAGAGAAAAATTGCACCAGAGCCAGTTGCACCATGGTCTTCGGCATCTTAGTAAAACCACCCAGAATTTCGGTAAATGCTTTACCGATACCCTGATTATCTTTCCGTTCCTGACGGAATTTTTCGAGATCGGCAGGAGGAATTTCTTTGCTGGTAAACACGGTCCACATGACTGCCAGAGCGAACACGGCACCGCCAAAATAAAATGCATATCTGACCGTATCAGGAATCGCGCCATTCACCGGCACATTGCTGACGCCGAGATAATCCGTAAAGATCGTCGGCAACAAGGACGCAATCACACCGCCGCAACCGATGAAGAACGTTTGCATTGCAAAACCAGCGGTCTGCTGCGCGGGATTCAGCTTGTCGCCGACAAACGCGCGGAATGGCTCCATTGAAATATTGATCGCGGAATCCATCATCCACAGCACTGCAACTGCCATCCATAACACACTGGAATTGGGCATCAGGAACATCGCAATCGATGCCAGCAATGCCCCGATGAAAAAGAAAGGACGACGCCGTCCCCAGTAGGCATGCCAGGTGTTATCGCTGAGATAGCCAATCACAGGCTGCACCAATAAACCGGTGATCGGTGCAGCCAGCCAGAACAACGCCAGGTCGTCAGGATTCGCACCCAAGGTAGAAAAAATCCGGCTGGTGTTGGTATTTTGTAGCGCGAAGCCAAACTGAATACCAAAAAAACCAAAACTCATGTTCCAGAGCTGCCAGAACGAAAGCTGCGGCTTGTTTGTCGATGTATGCATACTGCCAGTCCCCAATCTTTTTTTAATATTTTGTACAACTTGTGAATCCACTTAAATGAGCAGGCCTTAGCAAAGATCCTATCTAAGAAATCACTTCTACAATCAATATTACCATAGCATTTTGTACTAAAACTACAAAATTAAAAACTCTTTAAAAAAATAATTTATACCAATTAAAAAATCAATTTCAAAGCAAAAATCCAAACAAAACCCTTAATATTTGTAGCAATATTACATTTAAAATTTACCTACCAAAATCATTACCAAGCGCCAGACAACTCAATTTGATTTGAAAATAATCGCCTTCATGCGCTGCAGTTTCGGATGGACGACAGGTACGGTCAGCATCGTGCTGGCAATTGCCATCAGCAACAAGGCCGTAAAGGTTTCATTCGTGATGATGTTTTTATCCAGCAGGATGTTGACGAAAATAATCATGATCAGCGCCTTGGTCTGCAACAGCCATCCGATGATCGACGCCTCGCCTTTTTCCCATTTCAGGATTTTTCCGGCAACTTGCACCCCCACCAATTTACCTGCAACCGAAGCGATCAGCAGCACACCTGCGGCAACAAACACCGTCACGCCGCCAAGCGCCCAATTGGTCTTTAAGCCGGTACTCAGGAAGAACACCGGCATGATCGCCAGCAATACGTGATGACGCATCAAGTCCATTTTTTCCTGATCAAACCAATGCGCATCCATCACGGCACCGGCCAGAAAAGCCCCTACCATGAAATGCAGGCCGGCCCAATCGGCAGCAAAGCTACACGCTGCCAGCCAGATCAGGCCGACATACCAGCGATCGCGCTCTTGCAAGCACTGCATCAACTTACGGAAGCCAAAGCTTGCCGCCGCGAAGATCAGCAAGAATCCCAACTGCCTGCCAACCCGCGTCCAGTCCAGCAAAATAATAGCGAGTACACCCCAGATTGCAATGTCATCCAAGCTCGCGTAACGCAAGATGCGTTGACCAATCGGCTGACGCAGCACATCCAATTTTTCCATTAACAGAATAAGAATTGGCAGCGCCGTCACTGCGCAGGCCATGCCGACCCCCAGGATAAATTGCCAGGTCATCGCCTTGCTACCCATCCAGCCGTCGACCGTCAACATACCGACGGCTGCCACACAACCAAACAGCAAAGGCATGCCCAGCGCCAGGCTCGCGGTAATGCCGCTCTCTCGTCTATGCTCCCATGTTTTTTCAAGATCGAGCTCAATCCCGGCAATCATCACAAAAATCATGACCGCCCACCAGGCGATCCCATTCAAAGATTGAATCACCTGGGGATTAAACACAAACTGGTAATAGCCAGGAAAAGCCGCTCCCAATACACCCGGACCCAGCAAAATACCGGTAATAATCTGCACCACGACCAGCGGCGCAAAATAATCGGTCTTGCCTACGCGCCAGATCAGGTAAGGCATGGTAAAAATAACGAACATCGCGATCAGAAAAATTTCTGTCGTACTCATGGCAATTGGCATGTATTTTCCTGCGATCAGAAAACTGGTTCTTCGAACGAAAAATCCGTGTAAAAAATTTTAGAGCCTCCGGCCGGCAAGCCTAAATTCCGGACTTTGCAGCACAATGATGGGCGATATAAGCAGCGTGATCAGGCATCACTTCAACACATTTGGCGATCACTTCCCTGACGCTCTCCATGTATTCAAGAATGTCCGTCTCGGTTTGCAGATCGACCAATGAATGGTAGCTCTCAGTCTTGAGATTCTGCCCTTCCAGCACTTGCAACCAACCGACTTCTGCAAATAACTCATTGTCTACGCGTAGCAATCGTCCGCTCGATTTGAACAATTCCATCTTGTGCGCCAGAGTCTCTGGGACCGGCATCTCGGCACAGGATTTCCAGAACGCCGCATCGTCGCGTTGATTGAGTTTGTAATGAAGAATCACGAAGTCGCGGATACGTTCATATTCAAAGCGGCTCTGGCGATTGTATTCATTGATCTCGGTTTGATTGAATCCTTGATTCGGGAAAAAATCGATCAATCGTGAAATCGCTGATTGAATCAGATGAATACTGGTTGATTCCAGCGGCTCCAGAAATCCGCTGGATAAACCGATGGCGACCACGTTGCGATTCCAGCCGAGCTTGCGCATACCGGTATTGAACTTCAACATGCGAGGATCGGCGAGCGGCTTGCCATCAAGATTCGCCAGCAAGGTTGCGGCAGCTTCGTCATCGCTGGTGAACTGGCTGCAATATACATGGCCGTTACCGATACGATGTTGCAGCGGAATACGCCACTGCCAGCCTGCCTTGTGCGCCGTCGAACGCGTATATGGAGTCAGCTTGGGCGCAGATTCGCAAGGTACCGCCAGCGCACGATCACACGGCAACCAGTGTGTCCAGTCCTCATAACCGGTGTTCAGCGTCTGTTCTATTAATAAGCCCCGGAAACCCGAGCAGTCGATGAATAAATCACCTTCGATACGCTCACCGCTGTCGAGAACCACGGCATCAATATGACCGTCGGTCTCGCGTTGCGATACCTGGACTATCCTGCCTTCGATACGTTTTACGCCGCGCGGCTCAGAAAATTTACGCAGAAATCGAGAGTACAGGCTTGCATCGAAATGATAAGCGTAGGCAATCTGATTTAACGGAGAATTGGGAACGTCAAGGCGCGGCGGCATGAATTTATTTGCCAGTGCAGCCATGCGGGTGATCGAGTATTCGCCCAGATCCTTGGCCTTGCCGAGGCTGCGCATTTTTTGCCAGTATTGGTCAAAGCGCACAGTGAAGAGATCCTGGCCTATCGTGCCAAAGCCGTGGATATAACGGTCGCCCAACTTACCCCAGTTGACGAACTCGATGCCCAGCTTAAATGTGCCTTGCGTCTCTCGGAGAAATTCATTCTCGTCAATCCCAAGCACTTGGTTGAAGCGTTGAATCATCGGTATGGTGGCCTCACCGACGCCGACGATACCGATCTCATCGGACTCAACGACACGAATAGTATATTTGTCGCGCAACACTGTCGATAAGGCGGCGGCAGTCATCCAGCCCGCAGTTCCACCGCCGACGATGACGACATTTTTAATCAGAGAATTTTGCATGAACTTACCTTGACGAATGATCAGCGTTCCATCATAGCAAAAAACCCCTGCCGGCCAGAGCCAACAGGGGTTGTGATTACTGATGAATTAGAACTTGTAGTTAGCGCCCAGCAGATACGATCTGCCGTAGGTAACTTTATTTGTGATCACGTTCGGATCATTCGCATATTCCTGGAATGGGGTATTGGTCCAGTTATTCGCCTGGAACAAAACAGACAAACCTTTAAACCAGCCGGTCTGGAATTCGTAAGAAGCTTGCAGATCGATGATCGTCTCGCCTTTTACCATGGTCAACTGTTGATTGTCCTGGAAATCGCTGACCTGACCCAGGAAATCAGAACGCTTACGTGCCGCCCATGCCACCTGGAAGCCATTTTTCTCATAGTACAGGCGCAGATTGCTGACACGCTTGGACAAACCTGGCAATGGAATATTGACTGCATTGAATGCCACATTACCAAAACCAAATGCCGGCAACGTGATTTCACTTGAGGTATCGGAGTGATTGACCATCACACCGAAACCATCCAGCCATGGGGTGACGAGAGAGAAAGGAATATTCAGCGCGACTTCAAAACCGCTGATATTACCGCCCTGACCATTACGTGGCGCCGTCATCAAGCCGACCGTAGAGCCTTGATACTTACCAGTGAGCGGCAACGGTGTATTGGCGCTGGTATATGGTTTGAAATCAAAGGTCGTTGGCGCGCGATAAATGTAAGTGTCTAACTGCTTGTAGAAGCCGGCAACACTCAGATAGCCTTTTTTGCCGAAATATTTTTCGTAAGAGATATCCAGCGATTTAGCGCTGAATGGCTTCAGGTTAGGATTGCCGCCAGTACCGGTCAGGATAGGATTAGTTCCTTGTGTTGTGACGCCGAACTGGTTACTGGAGCGCATATCATCCATATTGGCACGGGACAATACTTTAGCCGCACCCAGACGAATGAATTGCTCGCGACCGATTTCAAACGAGACGTTCAGACTTGGCAATACATCGGAGTAGGTAGTGCCGCCGCTGATAGTTTTCGATGGACAGGTTGCGGCAGTAATACCTGTGCAATTGGCCGTATCGACCTGATTACCGGTTGATGACTGATCGGTATGAACGAACTGGGTACCAAAATTACCTCGGTAATTCAAACCGAACAGCTGACCATCCAGATCGCCCATCGCATATGCAGTAGTGACTTTCTCATGCACTGACCAGTCTTTGGCCAGCACAGACGCATCAATCCACTGCGCCAGATCATAGACGGAACCGAGAGAGTTCGACGGATCCCAGGAAGCCACTTGCAAGCCTGTCGTACCCGCAGTAGCAACGGCAGAGCCAGGCATAGTGACTGCAGCGTAACCGCCGCCGCCTTTGACGACCAGACGACCTTCCTGACCGCTACGGATTTTTTCACGATCCGAAAAATTCAAGCCGAAATGAGCTGCCACGATAGGGCCAAAACTCACATCGCGGCTTGCTGTCAGCCGTATCGAATCGGCCTTGTCATTCAAGGTTGGCAAAGCAACATAACCCGCTTGCGGCGTGTTTGGGCCACCGCCCCAGCCATTGACGTCGGTCAGCTTGGCAACGGCACGATCAGCATAATTCAAGGAAGTGGTGTACTTCACATCATTGAAGTTACCGCCGTTAAAACCGGTATAAGAAATCGAGCCAAGCGAAGCTATTGGAGTATCGCCAGGCTGACCTGCTGTTGTTTCAAAACGGGAAGCGTTTTTATTTGCCTTGGAATGAGACAAATCCGCATCCAGAGTCCAGTCATCCAGTTTCAATGAGCTGTTCCAGCCTATCGAGGTCAATTTATCGTCAGCAGATTCCTGATGATTACGGACCACGCCTTTGTAGTTACTGAAAGTACCGCTAGTTGCAACACCGTTCACGATAGTTGCGTTGGACAAGACGCCGTTAGGATCATATCCGCCGGCAGAACCGGCAATCGCACCCTCCAGGCCGGTCTTCTTTTGCGCCGTATAGCCAGACGAGTAGAAAACATCGACGGTGGATTTGAAGTTTTTATTCGGCTTGAACTGCAGAGTCAACGATGCGCCGTCACGATTACTTTTGGCAGTCTCTGTATCCGCCTTAAAACCGCCCAGGCTAACTACCTTAGCGCCGTTGTAATCAACGGTAGGCGCATAGCCGCCCCAAGAATCGAATTTTTGCTGCGCGCCGGTGTCTTCTTTAAACTTCGTCACACCCAGCGCAATGCCGATAGTACGGTCGGCAAATTGATCAACGTAAGAGAACGAGGCACGATCACCAGTACCCTCGGATGGCGTCAGGACGCCTGTACGTTGTTTACGATAACTGGCGGCGATCACGCGCTTGCCAAAATCCAGCGGTTGCAGCGTGTGCAAATCAATCGTCGCAGCCAAGCCTTGGCCAATCAGGCTGGCATCCGGCGTTTTGTAGATCAATACCGAACCCATCAATTCCGCTGGGAACAGATCAAATTCCGGCGCGCGTGCATTACCGGTCGATGCCTGCTCACGGCCGTTCAGCAAAGAACCATTGAAACTTGGTGCCAGACCGCGAACACTGACATCCGCTGCTTTACCTGAAGTGCGACTGCGTTGCGCAGTGACGCCCGGCAAGCGCGCAATCGACTCGGCAACACTGGCATCCGGCAATTTACCGATATCTTCAGCGGAAATCGCTTCAACGATGGAACTGTTGTTTCTCTTGATGTCGATCGCCGCCTCAATACCGCGGCGAATACCGGTCACAACAACGGTGTTCGTCTCATCCGCTTTGGCAGCGTCAGCTTGTTGCGCATAGGTGTTGCCTGCAGATGCAGAGATCAACACGGCACATGCAGCCGCAATCGGTGTCACATTGAATGCAAAGCGATTGATGGCGACACCCCCATCCTGCTTCTTTTTAAAGCTAGTCATTACCCGTCTCCTTGATTTTTTATAAAAAACCCAACTCCAGCAGCAAATTCTTGGCAGCTCAAACTTTTTATCACTATCGCTAACTTGATGCCCCAAAACGAGTTTGTACTAAAACTAAATTACATGTCAATTTATTTTTACGTGTTTACGCGAAACAAAATCAGTTCACCCTAGAGATAAACTACTATGTGCGTTGCGTTTGAGCCACAGTATTTTGACTATTTTTATGTAGCTATACTACATAAATATTATGTAGTAATTCGATTTATCCAAAGCGCATTGGTTTTATTACATCAATTTTCAAAGCGCATTGGATTTTTTGTGGTTTCCTTGAAAATAAATGATTACTTAAAACATCCACCGAAGATTAGCGGTCGCAAGGGTAAAATTCTGAGGTAAATTCCTTCCTTTTTTAGAAAAAGAGTCACCTCATGGCGCGCCTGAATCTGATATTTCCCGAAAATCAGTATTGCTACACCACCTTACTCACCGTACGCGTCACCGACATCAATGCGGCCAATCATCTTGGCAATGACTCGATGATTTCCATGATCTCTGAGGCGCGGGCGCGTTTTTTATTTGAATTCGGGATTGGCGAAACACAAGGCAACGGCACGGGAATTATCGTGACCGATCTTGCCACCACCTACAAAGCCGAGGCGCATGCGCGCGACCAGTTGCAATTTGAGGTCGGCGTGATGGACTTTAATAAATATGGCGGCGACATCACCTTCCGCATCACGCGACCGCACGATCACAGCCTGATTGCGATGGCTAAATCCGGCTTCGTTTTTTATGACTATAAAAAAGCGACGGTGGTAGCGATGCCTGACGACTTCCGTCATAAATTCCCGCTCGTCAATTGGCTGGCCTGAGCGCTACTCCCCCCTCACTTTTCTAGAAAGCTCCCATTATGTTGATTGATTTTGCCACCCTGGAACCGCGCATGGCTTACTTCTGGATGGCTTCCACCATCACGCCGCGCCCGGTTGCATGGGTATCGACCCGTGCCAACAATGGACGAACGAATTTGGCACCATTCAGCTTTTTCCAGATGATTACACCTTCGCCGCCGACGCTGATGATCTCGCCGCTGGTAAATAGCAATGGCAGCATGAAAGATACCGTCAGGAACATCGAGGAAACCGGTGAATTTGTGGTCAATCTGGTGTCGCATGATCTGGTGCAACTGATGAATGAAACATCATTTGGCTACGACGCAGAAATCAGCGAATTTGAGCAATGCGGCGTTACGGCCCAGCCTTCGGCCATCGTGCAAGCGCCGCGCGTCCAGGGGACGCCGGTCAGTTTTGAATGCAAACTGAGTCGGCTCATGCCCTACCCCGAGCATGCGCCGTCTTGCTATGTGATTTTTGGTGAAGTCGTGGCGGCCCATATTGACGACCTCATTCTGGGTGAGGACAAGCAGATTGATCCCATGAAACTCGATCTGGTTTCACGCATGGGTGCCGACTGGTATGGCCGGACGAAAGCGTCGGAAAATTTTACGTTAACCAGACCGGCAGGCTGGGCGCGCTGACTTGCTGGAAATGCTTTGACTAAGGCAAGCGGGTCGATACCGACGTCACCTGCGCGCCAAAGAACGAGGCATCAATCCTGAACGCCTCTTTGATACGCTGCTGCCCCGCTGCATCGTCGGGCAATTGAAATACCACGGTCAGATATTTGGGTGTGCCGCCGGGCCGGGGAGTTGAGGCAGCAGCCATTGGCGCTTGCGATGCCTGCGAAGATGTCGCCTGGGGTGCGGCTGCCGGACTGGCGTCATCGTCCGCCAGCAAATACGCCAGTTCGACAGCGATTTCTGATTCATTGACTATGATGCTGGTATGCGGTTCCGGCCACTTTTTTTGGCCGCCGCTGCCGATCGCAAATCCGCCGGTGCATTCATATTCGGTGTCAGATACTTTTGCATAATGAAAAGGCGCCCAGCCGGGGAGATTATATTTTTTGATCGCAGCCGACTCTATGGCTTGCGCATAGGTGCCGCCATTGGCGATCATGCCGACCGGCAGAAATGACGCGCCTTCGTTTTTATCTTGATCCGACATTATTCACCTAAGGTATTTGTTGTACAGTCACAGCACCCAGTTTATACGAGCATCCATGCCAACTCACGCTTTACTATTATCGATTGCCTTTAAAGCGGAACTGGCACAAAGCCGTCGCCTGGTGAAATCCGGTCAATTCAGCGACGATGCTGCGCTCAAACGCGTGCTGCTCAAACAAGCCGGCGATTCCGGGCTCGATGCACTGGTGCTGCAACGTCAATCGGCGCATCAAAAACGCATCTCGTCTTCAGCACTGCGCCGACAAAGAGCAGCCGATAAGGCACTGCGCAGGCAAACTAAGGCTACGGTCAATATCGATGCCGGCGGCGCTATCTGGCGGGCCTGGTTTGACGGTTCCGCGCATCCGAATCCGGGGAAAATCGGCATCGGCGCGCTGCTGATCAGCCCTACCGGGGAACGCACTGAAATCAGCGAGCGCAGATCGGACGGCGATAATAATGAAGCCGAATTCCATGCCTTGCAAAGCGTCCTATCACAGGCACTGGCATCGGGCGCAGACATTTTGCATATCTGCGGCGACAGCCGTGTCGTCATCGATGCCCTGAACGCGCAAAAAAACCGCGCTTTCCCCTCAGCTATTTTGCAAACGCATTATTTGCAAAGTCTGAATCTGATCCGCCAATTTAAAGACTTGCGCCTGAACTGGATTCCCAGAGAAAAAAATGCCGAGGCAGATGCATTATCACAAGCGGCGATACAAAAAATTTTGTAAGGCTGCGCAGTTTATCCGGCACTAGAGCGAGACTGACGACCAGAGAGATGCGCCAGCAACAAGGCCAGCGCCGCAATCAGGAGCGCTGCGGCATTTCCCCAGCGCACATATGGCGTCAGGCCGCTGGTTCCCTGCACTGTTGCCCGTAACACCTGCCTGGTCAGGGACTGCGCCTGGGCGATTACATGGGCATGCGCATCGATCACCGCCGTTGCCCCGGTATTCGTGGCTCTGAGCATAGGGCGTCCGGTTTCCAATACCCGCATTTGCGATATTTGCAGATGCTGCGGGATCGCAATCGAATCGCCATACCAGGCAATATTCGATGCGTTCAGCAATATGGTCGGACTATGCGGGCTCTGCGCCAACTGACGTGCAATTTCTTCGCCAAATAAATCTTCATAACAAATATTCGGCATGACTAGCTGGTCTTTGACTTGCATCGGCGCTTGCACTACCGCGGCACCGGTAAAATCGCCGAGCGGAATATGCATCAGGTCGACAAACCAGCGAAACCCGAATGGAATAAATTCACCGAAGGGCACCAGATGATGTTTGTCATAGCGATACGCACGTAAAGCATGCTGCCGGGAAAAACCCAGCATGCTATTGGTGTACTTATCAGCGCCGTCGTGAACGCCCAGACCGAGCACCAGATGACTGTCGGTACTCTGGGCAAATTCATTTAACAAAGGCAGATAATCGGGCGGTAACTGGCTCGACAACAATGGCAATGCAGTCTCAGGAGTCGCCACCAGATCGGCCGGCGCATTCACGATCATATCGTGATACAGGCGCAAGGAATCGCTGACATGGTCGGGGTCGAATTTGACATCCTGCGAAACATTGCCCTGCAATAAGCTCACGCTGATCGGCCGGCCCGACGGCTGGGTCCACTGCACATTGCGCAGACCCAAGCCCAGGCAAACCAGCGCGACAAGCGCGACCAGCAAACGTAAACGCCAGACCTTTTTGCGTATGCCCAGCGCCACGGCAGCTGCCAGCAAGGCATTCATCCAGCCCAGTCCATACACGCCCAGCAGGGCGGCAAAGCCCGCCAGCGGACTGCTGGCATGCGCATAGCCGGACGCCAGCCACGGAAATCCGGTAAAGACCCAGCCGCGCAAATACTCGGACAGCATCCACAGAGCAGGCATCAGCAGCAATAAGCTGCTGGCATCGGATAACTGCCAGCGCTGTTTTAATTGTGTACCAAGCAGCAGTACCAGTCCCGCGTAACACGCCAGATAAGCCACCAGCAATGCGAGTGCCGCGATCGCAAACAACCACGGCATGCCACCGTAACGCGTCATCGCGATCAGCAACCAGCTGACGCCACAAAACAGCCAGCCAAAGGCGTAACTCCAGCCCAGCAAAAACTGGCGGCGCGCAGATCCGAAGCTGTTCGACTGGCTCATCCAGAAAATCAGCGCAAGGCTGATAATCTGTAACGGCCAGATATGGAAAGGGGCGAACGAAAAGACATTCAGGCCACCTGCCAGCAAGGACAGCAAGATGGATGAACGCAAAGAAAGATTAAGGGAACGCAAGGTTCTTCAACTCAGATGATGACAGTGATGAGTGCGAGGGACCTCAACCTTGTTCATCCGCTGCCAGCACCGGGCGTTTTTCGACCAATAAAATTTGCACCTGGCGCGCATCGGCACGCAAGACTTCAAAATGCAGATTGCCGATATTGAACTCCTCCCCCTTATGCGGCACATGCTCAAGATAATTGGTCACAAAACCGCCAATAGTATCGAGTTTTTTATTTGAAAAATGCGAACCCAGCACCGTATTGAATTGTTCGATCTCTGTCAGACCCTTAACCCGCCAGCGCACGCCGTCGCCGTTATTTTCCAGGACAATGATATTGTCTTCTTCTTCATCGAAATCATATTCGTCTTCGATGTCGCCGACGATCTGCTCCAGCACGTCTTCGATGGTGATCAGGCCGGCGATGCCGCCATATTCATCGACCACCATCGCCATATGATTACGATTGGCGCGGAAGTCACGCAGCAGAATATTCAAGCGTTTCGATTCCGGGATATACACCACCGGCCGCAACATCACGCGTACATCGAAGGATTCTTCGGCGTAATAGCGCAACAGGTCTTTAGCCAGCAGGACTCCGACTACCTTATCGCGATCGCCTTCGATCGCTGGGAAGCGCGAATGCGCGGTCGACAAGACCTCAGGCATCCATTCTTCAATCGGCTTGGAAATGTCAATCACGTCCATCTGGGAACGCGGCACCATGATGTCGCGTGCAGCAAGGTCAGATACCTGGAACACCCCTTCTATCATCGCCAGTGCGTCGGCGTCGATCAGGTTACGTTCTTGCGCATCGTGCAGGACCTCCAGCAGTTCAGCGCGGTTCTCAGGTTCGGGAGAAATCAGTGCGGTCAATCGTTCAAACAATGACCTGTGTGGTTTAACGTCAGATGGTCTGACGCTACTAGAGTGCTCTTGCATATAAGGCTTAACGCCGTTGTTTCAATCCTATAGGATACAACAAATGCGGGCCCGCCCCAAATTTTGCGCGTTTTTTGCGCGATTTAAAGCCTTGCCCCATACCATATCCGCATCGCGACCTGCATTATTGGGTGACATCCAACACCTCTCTTTAAGGAGCAAACAGCATGACGATCCCCTACCCCATCGAAGGCGGCTGCACCTGCCGCGCCGTGCGTTATCGTATATTGAGCGCCCCCTTGTTTGTAAATTGCTGCCATTGCACCTGGTGCCAGCGCGAAACAGGCACGGCGTTCGCCCTGAATGCCATGCTGGAAGCCGATCGGGTCGAATTATTGTCCGGCGAACTAGAGTTCATCGACACCCCCAGCAATAGCGGCAAGGGACAAAAAATCGCCCGCTGCCGCCATTGTAAAATCGCGCTCTGGAGCAATTACGCCGGTGCCGGCGAGGCGCTGCGCTTCGTGCGTGTCGGCATGCTCGATGAGCCCAATACGATGCCGCCGGATATCCATATTTTCACCTCGACCAAGCAAGCCTGGGTCATCCTGCCGGCGAGCACGCCAGCGGTTAGCGAGTATTACGACCGCAAATTGTACTGGCCGCAACAGAGCCTGGAACGACTCGAACAGGTATTTGCGAAAACCGGGCGCTAACAACATAGCTGAGGACGCAAATCAAAGGCAAAACATATACTCCCCATACAGTCACTAAAAATAGGCTTGTTACCGCGCATTTTAAGGCGGTCATAAAAAATACTACCCATGAGTATGCAAATCAAATAGCCATAGAAAGAAAAGCGGGCAAGATCCTTACGATTTTTTTGTCGTTTTTCTTTTCATTTTCAACTATTTCTTGACAGATATTTGAGCAACTAGGGATACTGCACCACTTGCTTCGCTTTCATGTCAGCCATCCGCCAGACATCGTCAGCTTTCGGTCAATCAGCGGCGTTGCCAAAACTCGCTATTGCAGTCATCCACAACGGCCTTTTCGGAGGCCGTTGGCTATCTCTAACACACTACAAAAAAAGTTAGGCCAGGAGAATTGAATGAGTCAAACCCAAGAAAACCCGGATCAGGCAAAAATGCCACCGCAGATACCCTATATCATCGCGAATGAAGGCTGCGAGCGCTTCAGCTTCTATGGCATGCGGAATATCCTGACGCCGTTTCTGATCACCAGTCTGCTGCTGTCGATGCCGGAATCCATGCGTAAAGGCATGGCGAAGGAAGTCTTTCATACCTTCGTGATCGGCGTATATTTTTTCCCGCTGCTCGGCGGCTGGCTGGCGGACCGCTTTTTCGGCAAATACAATACCGTGTTCTGGCTGAGTCTGGTGTACTGCGCAGGCCATGCCTGCCTGGCGATATTTGACGATAACCGGAACGGTTTTTATACCGGGCTTTTCCTGATCGCCCTCGGATCGGGCGGGATCAAACCGCTGGTTGCCTCATTCGTCGGCGACCAGTTTGACAATACCAATAAGCATCTGGCGCAAAAAGTGTTTGACGGCTTTTACTGGATCATCAATTTCGGCTCTTTCTTTGCCTCATTGCTGATGCCTATCTTCCTGAAGCAATACGGTGCGAGCATTGCGTTTGGCATCCCCGGTTTGCTGATGTTGATTGCGACCATCATTTTCTGGTCGGCCCGTAAAAAATATGTGCACATGGCACCGGCACCGAAGAATCCTGACTCCTTCATGAACGTCATCCACACTGCCTTGATGACTGCGGCGCCGGGCCAATCCCGCAGCGGTTTTGTGATCGCCGCATCGGGCATGGTGCTGGCCATCGGTGCCTTATTCCTGATCCCCGATATCGGCATCGTTGCGGCCCTATGTCTGGCGCTGGTATTGATACTCGGTTTCGGCGGTGCCGGCGCCTGGCTGCAACTCGATCGCGCGCGTGGCGTGCATCCGGATGCAGCGGTTGATGGCGTGCGCTCGGTATTGCGTTTGCTGGTGGTGTTCGCGCTGGTCACGCCGTTCTGGTCGCTGTTCGATCAAAAAGCCTCGACCTGGGTATTGCAGGCCGATCAGATGACCAAGCCATCCTGGTTCCAGTCTGCGCAAATGCAAGCGCTGAACCCCATGCTGGTGATGCTGCTGATTCCCTTTAACAATCTGATCCTGTATCCGATTTTAAAGCGCATCGGTGTGGAACTGACCGCCTTGCGCCGCATGAGCTTGGGCATCGCCTTCTCAGGCATCGCCTGGATCGTGGTCGGCATGATGCAGATCGCGATCGATGGTGGTAATGCCTTGTCCATAACCTGGCAAATTTTGCCGTACGCCCTGCTGACGTTTGGCGAGGTCCTGGTATCGACCACCGGCCTGGAATTCGCCTATAGCCAGGCGCCGCTGGCGATGAAGGGCGTCATCATGAGCTTCTGGAACTTGTCCGTCACCATCGGTAATTTATGGGTATTGCTGGCCAATTCCAGCGTAAAGAGCGAATCGGTGACCCAACAGATTCAAAACACGGGCATCAGCGTCACCGCTTTCCAGATGTTCTTCTTCGCAGGCTTTGCTTTAGTGGCGGCACTGGCGTTTGCCATCTATGCCAGAAACTATCGCCTGGTGAATAATTACCGCCAGGCCTGACTGGGGAAGAGACTTAGCCATAGCGGCTCTGCTGAGGCATAAAAAAAGCTACGCATGAATGTGCGTAGCTTTTTTCTTTTGGCGAAGCTTGATCTGTTCTATTGGTAAGGATTCGCCAGGCCTAAATCGGCCAGAATCTCGACCTCCAAGGCTTCCATCTCTTCGGCCTCTTCATCGGTCTCATGGTCATAACCTTGCGCATGCAACACGCCATGCACGACCAGATGCAAGGCATGCGCCGCAACGGATTTTTTTTGTTCTTGCGCTTCGCTGAGCAAGACGTCGGTACAAAAAATAATATCGGCTTGGGTGACTTCAGCCTCTTCGTCTTCGGTGTAGGCGAAGGTCAATACATTGGTCGCATAATCCTTGCCGCGGTAATCGCGGTTCAAGCCCCGCCCTTCTTCGGCATCGACAAAACGCAAAGTGAATTCTGCCGGCGCAAACAAAGCCGCTTGTATGGTTTTGCGCAACAACGGGCGCGGCAATGCCTCTTTCAATCGGGGATCGGCATATTGCACGGACAGGGTGAGCTTATGTTTTGCAGTCATGGGAGTTTTAACAGCAATAGAGTTCTAGGATATTTTACGAATGCAATTCTGGATAATTAGGGGCAACAAAACCGATACGAATCGACAGTAAAAAAAACGCCGCCGGGCATTTTTCGTCAGTCCCGGCGATTATTTTCTGCGGCTATGGTGAGCCGAGGCCAGTGGCGTCGGATGTTTCAGATTTCCCAGATCGGCAGTATGTGCGCTAGCAGTTTCATAGGCATCGACAATCCGGCCGACCAAGGGATGGCGTACTACATCGGCGCTGGTGAAACGATTGAATGCAATGCCGCGCACCTCACTCAATACCTGGCAGGCATCGACCAGGCCGCTGCGTTGTCCGCGCTGCAAATCGATCTGCGTGACATCGCCGGTGATCACGGCTTTGCTGCCGAAGCCGATCCGGGTCAGGAACATCTTCATCTGTTCCGGCGTGGTATTTTGCGCTTCATCCAGAATGATGAAAGCATGATTCAGCGTGCGGCCCCGCATATACGCGAGCGGCGCAATTTCTATCGCCTGTTTTTCAAACATTTTTTGGGTCCGATCGAAGCCCAGCAAGTCATACAAGGCATCGTATAAAGGACGCAGGTAGGGATCGACTTTTTGCGCCAGATCGCCCGGCAAGAAACCCAGACGCTCGCCGGCTTCTACCGCCGGACGGGTCAGGATGATGCGCTTGACTGCATCGCGCTCCAAAGCATCGACCGCGCAGGCCACCGCGAGATAAGTCTTACCGGTACCTGCAGGGCCGATACCGAAGGTGATGTCATGCTCGACAATCGCTTTCAGGTATAAATTCTGATGCGGCGTACGTCCGCGCAAATCGCTGCGACGGGTTTTGAGTATGGGGCTCTCGACATCCTCCGGCTCTTCTGCCTCTTCGGGCAGCTCTAATACTTCAGCCACCTTAACCAGCTTACGCGGCTTTTTTGCCTGATCTGTTGCGCTCGCCGGATCGCCGCCGACATCGGCAAGGGCCTTGGCAATAGCGTTGGCGCGTTGTTCTACCAGCGCTAACTGCACTTCATCGATCGAGATGATTTTTTTCGCCCTGACATAAAAATGTTCGAGCATCTCCAGCGCGCTTTGCGCATTGCTGCCGCTGACGATAAATTTGTCGCCGCGCCGGAAAATACTGACATCCAGAGCCGCCGAAATCTGGCGCAGGTTTTCATCCAGAGGCCCGCACAAATGGGCGAGCCTGGTGTTATCCATCGGTTGCGGGATAAAGTGCAAAACAGGCACTGGCGTTTTTGGTTTCATTAATTTTCTATCGGTTCGGCAACAAGTTCGCCACGCAGCGAGTAATTGTAAGACTCGGTAATCCTGGTGTTGACCAATTGGCCGATCAGGCTGGCAGGGCCGGCGAAGTTGACCACCCGGTTATTCTCGGAACGGCCTTGCAACTCGTTGACATCCTTGACCGACGGGCCTTCCACCAGAATGCGCTGTAGCGTGCCTATCATGGCATTGCTGTATTTCTTGGTATTGCTATCGATCACGGCTTGCAGTTGTTGCAGGCGTTTCAGCTTGAGTTCATACGGCGTATCGTCAGCCAGATTGGCGGCTGGCGTACCGGGGCGCTTACTGAAAATAAAGCTGAAGCTATTGTCAAAACCGATGTCGTCGATCAGCTTCATCAAGGCATCGAAATCTTCCTGGGTCTCGCCCGGGAAGCCGACGATAAAGTCCGATGAAATCGAAATATCGGGACGCACCGCACGCAGGCGGCGCAACACCGATTTGTATTCAATCGCGGTATAGCCGCGCTTCATGGCGGACAAGATACGATCCGAGCCATGCTGCGCCGGCAAGAATACATGGTTCGCAATCTTCGGGATCCTGGCAAATGCATCGATCAGACGCTGATTGAATTCCTTGGGATGACTGGTCACGAAACGGATGCGCTCGATCTGCGGGAACTCGGCGATGTATTCCAGCAGCAACGCGAAATCGGCAATTTCGCCGTCTTCCATGCTGCCGCGATAGGCGTTTACATTCTGGCCCAACAGGGAAATTTCCTTGACGCCCTGCGCGGCCAGGCCGGCGACTTCCGCCAGCACGTCGTTGAACGGACGCGAGACTTCTTCACCGCGGGTATACGGCACCACGCAATAACTGCAATACTTGCTGCAACCTTCCATGATCGACACAAAGGCCGTCGCGCCCTCGACCTTGGCCGGTGGCAAATGATCGAATTTTTCTATCTCGGGGAAACTGATATCGACCTGCGAACGACCGCTGGTGCGGCGATCGTTTAATAATTGCGGCAAGCGGTGCAAGGTCTGCGGACCGAACACCACATCGACATACGGCGCACGCTTGATAATCGCCGCGCCCTCTTGCGAAGCGACGCAGCCGCCGACGCCGATGATCAGGTCCGGCTTATCGCGTTTGAGTTCGCGCAGGCGACCGAGATCCGAGAACACTTTCTCCGAAGCCTTCTCACGCACGCTACAGGTGTTGAGCAGGATGACATCGGCATCTTCTGCACTGTCGGTTTTGATCATGCCTTCGGCGGCGTGCAACACGTCATTCATCTTGTCCGAGTCATACTCGTTCATCTGACAACCGAAGGTTTTAATAAATACTTTTTTTGGCATAAAACTTAATTCTTTTTAATGTGCGCTGAGATCGGATTTTTAGCTAGGCGATGTATGTATCCACAAAAAATCTTCTTATCAAGCGCATTAATTCTGCTTAATTTGCTTGCTGATATCTTGCCTGGCTTCTTCCGTTGTCAAAATCCAGATACGCTCAATCTCGCCGTAATCGTTTGCCAGATAATTGATCGTCAGGGTGGCCGATGGCAAGGTCGCCGGCAATACCAGCAAACCCACTTCATCATAGATCCGGGTCGAAGGCTGGGTTCTGCGGATTTTGCCGTCAATCACTATATCAGGGTAAGCCGAGGCCGTTAACACGCCGCGCTTGGTTCCGGCAGGAAAAGCACGCGGATCGGCATGAGCGACGCCGACGGTCAGGCTTAAACCAAGCAACAGCAACAGCGCGCAGTAACGTCGCAGTACGAGCATACAAGCCATACGATTACCTCCTTCAAAATAGACAAACAAATCAACAACTTATGCAATATCTGCAAGGTCTTTTGAGGGCGCAAGTTTAACACATGCGGGCCGAAGCGCTGAACGGACTCACGTTAGGCCGACTTATTTGGCATAATGCCCCAAATAATTGTGGAATCCTGATGCACACTCGCTCTCCCCGCGCCGCTACGCGCGCATTCGATACCCGCCATTTTCGTCAAGCTTTGTCGCAGTTTGCGACCGGCGTGACCGTCATTACAACGCGCCTCGGCGACGGGACTTTCCTGGGCTTGACGGCCAGTTCGTTCAATTCAGTATCGCTTGATCCGCCGCTGGTGCTGTGGAGTCTGGCGCATAGCGCGACCAGCATGCCGGTATTTAGCGGCAATTCGCATTATGTGGTGAACATCCTGTCTGCCGAACAAGCCTGGCTGGCGGAACAGTTCGCCGGCAAGAAAAAAGACCGTTTTGAAGGTGTCGAATACAGCTTGTCGCGCACCGGTCATCCGATTTTAGTTGGTGCATCGGCGTGGTTTGAGTGTCATAATCGCAGCCGCTATCCCGAAGGCGACCATGTGATCTTTGTCGGCGAAGTCGAGCATTGCGAGTTCACGCCGCAAGCGCCGCTGGTCTTCCACTCGGGTCAGTTTTTAGCGCCTTCCAAATAATTTTCTGAATCTTATGACCGCACCACTCACCGATCTCATCGGTTATCTCGCTGCCTGCATGACCACCAGCGCCTTTATCCCGCAAGCATGGCTGACCTGGCGACGCAAACGCGCTGAAGGCGTATCGCTCGGCATGTACGTGATCCTGGTCGGCGGCATTGCGATGTGGCTGGCCTACGGTTTGATGCTGCATGCACTGCCTATCATCATCGCGAATTTTATTACCCTGGTGCTGGCGATTTTTATTCTGGTGATGAAGCTGGTGTATAAATAAACTGTTTAAAAACTGCTTAAAAAAATAAACTACTTACACCGGCTTCTTCAGCAACTTCTGCAATACATCCCTGGAATCAAACGCTGCGCGGCGCAAGCGATCATTCACGCCTTGCCAGGCGTTGTCGTCGGGCAGCATTTCGACCAGGATCACATCGGCATGAGCATGATCCAGCTCGCGCAAACCCGCATACAGGTCGTGCGCATAGGCAGCCGGATCCGCTGCCAGAATTTTCAATCCCGCTAATGCCGGTACAGTTTGTGAACGATGGTCGTGGTAGCGCATCACGGCAACTTTTTTACCGGCATCCAGCAACTGCTGCACGGTGTTTTCCAAGACCGCATCGGCCACCAGCAGCACCGGTGTGTTCGGCGCGTAGTGCGCATCGAGCGTGCCGGATGCGCGCGGCGCGGCAGCGTCCGGCGCAGCGATCGGTACTCCCAAGACCGCGCTCAATTGGGCCGATGAAATATGCCCCGGCCGCAGCAATACCGGACCGTGGGTCGCCAGCCGCGTCAGGTCGACGATGGTCGATTCTATCCCGACCTCGCTCTGCCCGCCGTCGAGTACCGAGGCAATCATGCCGTTCGCGATTTCAGCCGGAAATTCATCGTGCACATGCTGCGCCATGGTCGGGCTGACGTGGCCGAATTTATTCGCAGATGGCGCAGCGACGCCGCCTTTGCCTTGTTTAAAAGCACGCAATACAGCCTGCGCTACCGGATGCGAGGGACAACGCACCCCGATCGAATCCTGCCCACCGGAAACGGCGTCAGGAATATGCGCGGCACGCTGCAAGATCAAGGTCAGCGGCCCGGGCCAGAAGGCGGCAATCAGTTGATGCGCTTCTGCCGGAATATCTTTGGCCCAATAGCCGATGTCCGCTTCCGGCGCCAGATGCACGATGACGGGATGGTTCGCCGGACGTCCTTTAGCCGCATAGATCGCTGCGACCGCCGCCGGATTTTCAGCGTCGGCACCCAGTCCATACACGGTCTCGGTAGGGAATGCGACCAGTTGTCCGGCCGCGAGTTGCTGCGCGGCGAGGGTAACCGGCTGCGCGATTGATTGGGATAATTCCGGACTTCCGTTGTTACTCATGCGTGGTGATTCATATCGGTTGAATGTTTCAATATCGGCGCTGCTCAGACAGCAATCCCAAGGATCGCGCAAGCCTGTGCCAGCGTCGCTTGTGCTGCATCCAGTGTTTCGGCAACAAAGGTAATATGGCCCATTTTGCGGGCAGGCCGTGCTTCTGCCTTGCCGTATAAATGCAGGTGCGCGCCCGGCAGGGCCAGCACCTGATCCCAGGCCGGTTCACGCGGTGTGCTGGCATCGCCTGCAAACCAGATATCGCCGAGTATATTCAGCATCACGGCGGGCGAATGCTGGCGCACTTCGCCCAGAGGCAATTGCGCGAGGGCGCGGACTTGTTGCTCGAACTGGCTGGTGATGCAGGCATCGATGGTGTAATGGCCGCTGTTGTGCGGACGCGGCGCCATTTCATTCACGACCAGCGAGCCGTCTTGCAGCACGAAAAATTCTATGCACAGCACGCCGACGTAACCGAGTTCCGCGATGATGTCGAGCGCTGCCTGTTGCGCGGCATGGGCAACGCCATCGCTGAGATTCGGACTCGGCACCGTGGTGGTAAACAAGATGCCGTCGCGGTGGACGTTTTCTGCAATCGGATACACCACGGCCTGGCCATCGACACCGCGCGCCACCAGTACGGAAACTTCATACGCTAGGGGCAGCATTTTTTCCAGCACGCAGACCTGACCGTTCATGCCCGCGAAAGCGCTCGCCAGTTCGTCGCGCGTGCGCACCCGTACCTGGCCTTTGCCGTCGTAGCCCATGCGTACTGTTTTTAAAATGCCGGGGAATAGATTTTCGCTGGCACTGGCAACCTCAGCCGGACCGGCGATCCTGCAATGCGGCGCCGGGAACACGCCGGTATGCGCAGCGCAACGGGTGAAAAATTCTTTCTCCTGCAAGCGGTCCTGCGCAACCGAGACGCACCCGCCGGCCGGAGCAACGAAGCCATGTTGCGCCAGCATCGTCAGACTATCTGCCGGAACATTCTCAAATTCTGTGGTCACGGCGCGACTGAGTTTGCTCAAGGCGACCAATGCATCCTGGTTGTCGTAAGCGGCTTGCAGATGATGCTCGGCGACCTGGCCGGCCGGACATCCGGCCTCAGGCTCCAGCACGGCCACCTGATAACCCAGGGACTGCGCGGCATGCGCGAACATGCGCCCGAGCTGACCGCCGCCTAAAATGCCCAGGCAACTTTGATCGGTGTTCGGCAGCAACGGCTGACGCGGGTGTGGTTGGGTATCGATAGTCATGATGTCAAACTGAAAGCGGCGCGCCCCTTGTACGGGCAAATAATCGCGCCGGATATTACGGGAGAAAACAGATACTCCCCATAAAATTGATAAAAACTGGCTTAATCCGCATTACTCTATTGCCGTATTTAAAAATACTCACTAGGAGTATCTTTATCAACGCTATTCGTCGGCAGGACAGTGCGAGCACAATGCTGACGCATCAGGCAATGTGTGCAGCCACGCCAATTACACCGGCAATACCATGTCGCGTGCGACTTGCGTTTGCCTGAGGCGGAAGTCGATCAGCTTTTGCGCCAAGGTCTCATCGGTGGTCGCCAGCATCGCAATCGCCGCCAGGGCGGCGTTCGCGGCACCGGCTTCACCGATCGCAAAAGTCGCCACCGGAATCCCTTTAGGCATCTGCACTATCGACAGCAAAGAATCTTCGCCGCGCAAATACTTCGACGGCACCGGCACGCCCAATACGGGCACAATGGTTTTGGCGGCGAGCATGCCGGGCAAATGCGCGGCACCGCCGGCACCGGCGATGATCGCACATACCCCACGTGCACGCGCGGTTTCGGCATAACGGAACATCTCGTCCGGCATGCGGTGCGCGGATACCACTTGCGCTTCAAAAGCGATGCCGAATTCTTTCAGCACCGCAACCGCATGTTGCATCACCTCCCAATCGGAAGAAGAACCCATGACGACACCGACCAACGCTGGAACAACTGCGGGAAGGACTGCGGCTTGATTTGCTTGCGTCATGATCAGGCCTTCAAGCTCTCACCGGTCAGGCGCTCCAGCGCTTCGCGGTATTTGGCAGCGGTTTTTTGCACAACGTCGTCAGGCAGATTTGGGGCCGGCGCGGTCTTGTTCCAACTGGTGATCGTTTCCAGATAATCGCGCACGAATTGCTTGTCGAACGAGGGCGGCGAGATGCCGGTGGCGTAAGAATCCGCAGGCCAAAAACGCGAAGAATCCGCCGTCAACACTTCGTCCATCAGATGCAATACGCCGTCGTCGTCGAGGCCGAATTCAAACTTGGTATCGGCGATGATGATGCCGCGCGTGGCGGCATAATTCGCCGCTTCGGTATAGAGCTGAATACTGATGTCGCGGATCTGGGCAGCGAGTTCCTTGCCGATCAATTCTTCAGTTTTGGCATAGCTGATGTTCTCGTCATGCGCGCCCATCTCAGCCTTGGCTGCCGGCGTGAAGATCGGTGCGGGCAACTTCGCCGCCTGCGGCAAACCCGCAGGCAAAGTAATGCCGCAAATCGCCCCGCTGTCCTGATAATCTTTCCAGCCCGAGCCGATGATATAGCCGCGCACCACCGCTTCGACCATGATCGGTTTCAGGCGCTTCGCCACCACCGCACGGCCACGCACCTGCTCAACTTCATCGGCGGCAACCACGGATTCCGGGGCGATGCCGGTCAGATGATTCGGCACGATATGACCGAGTTTTTCAAACCAGAAATTCGCCATCTGATTCAGCACCCGGCCTTTATCGGGGATCGGTTCATTCATGATCACATCGAACGCCGACAAACGATCGCTGGTAACGATCAGGAGTTTGTCTTCGCCGACGGCGTAGTTGTCACGGACTTTGCCGCGACCTAACAGCGGCAAGGAATGCAGAGTGGAATTGATTTGCGTCGTCATCATATTTACTTTTTAAAAGTACGCAGGGCGCACTGCGCGCCCCGTCTTTTTGAACTCAATAAAATCGTTGCTAATTTTGCTTAACATCACATGCCCATTAATCTTAGGCCCATCAAGTAAGCCTGAATTAATTCCCTCTCCCGCTGGCGGGAGAGGGAATGCAGCCTGGAGAACAGAATTAGTCAGATTTACTGCACATGACTTAATAACTAACTTACGTTTCCGCTGCAGTTGCTTAAGCAGCGACTTATTTCACCAACTGAGCCAGGCTACCTTTTTTGTATTGCTCCGCAACTTTTTCCAGCGGAACCGGCTTGATCTTGCCCGCCTGGCCTTCGCAACCGAAAGACAGGTAGCGCGCCTTGCAGACCAGTTTGGCGGCTTCGCGCGCAGGCTTCAGGTAATCGCGCGGATCGAACTTGCCCGGATTTTCAGCCAGGTAGCGACGGATTGCGCCGGTCATCGCCAGGCGGATATCGGTATCGATATTGATCTTGCGCACGCCATGCTTGATGCCAATCACGATTTCTTCGACCGGTACGCCATAGGTTTCTTTCATGTCGCCGCCGAATTGACGAATTTCTTCGAGCAATTCTTGCGGTACCGAAGAAGAACCGTGCATCACCAGATGCGTGTTGGGAATCCTTGCGTGGATTTCCTTGATGCGGTCTATCGCCAGGATATCGCCGGTAGGCTTGCGTGAAAACTTGTAGGCGCCGTGCGAGGTGCCGATCGCAATCGCCAGCGCGTCGCACTGGGTCAGCTTGACGAAATCGGCAGCCTGATCGACGTCGGTCAGCAATTGCTCGCGGGTCATCTTGCCGTCGGCGCCGTGGCCATCTTCCTTGTCGCCCATCATGGTTTCCAGCGAACCGAGCACGCCGAGTTCGGCTTCCACCGTCACGCCGATAGAGTGTGCGAACTTCACCACTTCGCGCGAGACTTCCACGTTGTACTCATAGCTGGCGACGCTCTTGCCGTCTTCCATCAGCGAGCCGTCCATCATCACCGAAGTGAAGCCGGATTTGATCGCCGCCATGCAAACTGCCGGCGACTGGCCGTGATCCTGGTGCATCACGACCGGGATGTGCGGATAGGCTTCAACCGCGGCTTCGATCAGGTGGCGCAGGAAAGCTTCACCTGCGTATTTGCGGGCACCGGCCGAGGCCTGCATGATGACCGGCGCGCCGACTTCATCGGCGGCTTGCATGATGGCGGTGACCTGCTCCAGGTTGTTGACGTTGAAGGCTGGCAAACCGTAGCCGTTTTCGGCGGCGTGGTCCAGCAATTGACGCATGGATACGAGAGGCATAATAAAACTCCAGAAGTACGATTAAAAATCTTTGCCGCTAATTGTCATCATCTAGTTGCCACCGATTTTGACGATCTTCAGCGCGTTAGTGCCGCCTATCTGCCCCATAGGTTCGCCCCAGGTAACGACGATCATATCGCCTTTACTGACAACACCGTTTTCAAGCAGGATATTCTCTGCCGATTTGAGCACAAGCTCACGATCATTAGAATGCGGCAAAGTATACGTTTGTACATTGCGATACAGAGCTACTTTGCGTTGCGTCGCAATGCTAGGCGTCAGCGCAAATAAAGGAATATCGATATTGTGACGGCTCATCCATAAAGCGGTAGAGCCGGATTCGGTCAATGCCACAATCGCTTTCACCCGTAAATGGTAAGCCGTGAACAGGGCGCCATAGGCGATCGACTGGTCGATGCGGGTGAAGGTTTGGTTCAGGAAATCCGCATCGAGCTTGCACTCCTGGAATTTCTCCGCTTCCACGCAAATCGCCGCCATCGCCTCGACCGTTTCGACCGGGTATTTACCGGATGCGGTTTCGGCGGATGTCATGACGGCATCGGTGCCGTCGAGCACCGCATTGGCAACGTCGGATACTTCGGCGCGGGTCGGTACTGCATTGACGATCATCGACTCCATCATCTGGGTCGCGGTGATCGCCAGCTTGTTGGAAGCGCGCGCCATTTTGATCATGCGTTTTTGTAAGGCGGGCACCGCCGCATTGCCGACCTCTACGGCCAGATCGCCGCGTGCCACCATGATGCCGTCCGACGCATCGAGGATTTCCTGTAGCAGCGGAATCGCTTCAGCGCGCTCGATCTTGGCGATCATCATCGGCTTGTGAGCGTAGGCTTCGCCCGCGATATTCGCCAGCTGACGCGCCATTTCCATGTCGGTCGCATTTTTCGGGAAAGACACGGCCACATAATCGGCCTGGAACGACATCGCGGTCTTGATGTCTTCCATATCCTTGGCTGTCAGGGCTGGTGCAGTTAAGCCGCCGCCTTGACGGTTGATGCCCTTGTTATTCGACAGCTCACCACCGATTTTGGTGATGGTATGAATTTCATTGCCGATGATTTTTTCAACGACCAGGACGATCAGGCCGTCATTCAGCAACAGCACATCGCCAGGCTTGACGTCGCGCGGCAAGGCTTTGTAATCGAGGCCGACGCGTTCCTGGTTGCCGAGCGTGCAGTCGGCATCGAGAATGAATTTGTCGCCGTTGGCGATCTCGATTTTGCCGTTTTCAAACTTACCGATACGGATTTTCGGGCCTTGCAGATCGGCCATGATCGCGATCTCGCGACCGCATTCCGCTGCGGCCTGACGGACCAGCGTGGCGCGATCGATATGATCCTGCGCCTTGCCATGCGAAAAATTCAAACGGACAACGTTGACGCCTGCCTGCAGCATGCGTTTTAGAATCGCTAACTCAGTAGAAGCTGGGCCTATCGTTGCAACAATTTTGGTTCCGCGTGACATCTGGTCTCCTGATATTTTTTATATTAATAACTGCTAGAACTGCTTTTTTACTGCGCTGCACGTTGCAACAGGATCTCTACCGCTGGCAATGTCTTACCTTCCAAAAACTCCAGGAAAGCGCCGCCGCCTGTCGAGATGTAGCCGACTTTATCGGTGATGTGGTACTTGGCAATTGCCGCCAGGGTATCGCCGCCGCCGGCAATCGAGAAGCCCCTGGACTCCGCAATCGCATGCGCCAATACCTTGGTACCGTGACCGAACTGATCGAATTCGAATACGCCGACCGGACCGTTCCAGACGATGGTGCCGGCTTGTTTGATTTGTTCCGCCAGGGTCGCTGCGGTGACCGGACCGATATCGAGGATCATGTCGTCGGCTTCGACGTCAGCGACGGCTTTGACAGTGGCCACGGCGGTGGGAGAAAATTCTTTGGCACAGACCACGTCCGTCGGGATAGGCACCGATGCGCCGCGCCTGGCCATCATGTCAATAATCGCTTTCGCCTCATCGACCAGATCGGCCTCTGCCAGCGATTTACCGATCTTCAGACCGGCGGCCAGCATGAAGGTATTCGCGATACCGCCGCCGACGATCAGTTGGTCGACTTTGTCGGCCAGGGATTTGAGGATGGTCAGTTTGCTCGACACCTTGGAACCGGCGACGATCGCCACCAAAGGACGGGCCGGTTGACCAAGCGCCTTGCCAAGCGCATCCAGCTCGGCGGACAGCAAAGGACCGGCACAAGCGACTTTCGCATATTTGGCGATGCCGTGGGTAGTGGCTTCGGCACGGTGCGCGGTACCAAAAGCGTCGTTCACATAGACGTCGCACAGGGCTGCCATTTTTTGCGCCAGGACGTCGTCGTTCTTTTTCTCGCCTTTGTTGACGCGGCAGTTTTCCAGCAAGACGACCTGGCCGGCAACAACATCGACGCCAGCCAGCCAATTTTGTTTCAGCTCCACTGGCATGCCCAGCAACTCGGACAAACGTACTGCCACCGGTGCCAGGCTATCCGCAGGTTTGAACTCGCCTTCGGTAGGACGCCCCAGATGCGAAGTCACCATCACGGCGGCGCCTGCTTTTAATGCCTGCAAAATCGCCGGGACTGAGGCGCGGATGCGGGTATCTTCGGTGATGTTGCCGCTATCGTCCTGCGGCACGTTCAAATCTGCACGGATAAATACGCGCTTGCCCTGGAGTTGGTTGGCGGCGATCAGGTCGCTGAGTCGATTAAATTGCATGGAGGTGGCGAATGAATGAGGTGGGAGAAAAAGCTAAGTCCCGTATTCTACCAAACACCCGTCCCGGACTACACCGTTTTTAGCAGGTTTTGCTTGAAATAGATGTGCATTTTACAATCCCAGGCGAATGTAGGTATATACCGCCATGCCAAAGAAAATAGTCAGCAACATATTCCGCTTGACCAGAAAAAACGCAGTCGCCGCCAGGCCTGCCAGCAATTTGGGATTCTCGATGCTGAACGCAATATGGCCGTTATTCATCAGCAAGTCCGGCACGATAATCGCTGCCAGGGCGCAGGCAGGTGCGTAGCGCAGTGCTTCCTGCACCCTTTTTGGCAAATTTATATGGTGCCCCACCAGCCAGAATGAACTTCTGGCAATGAAGGTCGCGACTGCCAGCAAGACGATCACCAGCCATATTTCTGCGTCACTCATGTGCGTCTCCGTTATCCTGTGTGCCGGCATCCTGCTTCCTGGACGCCCTGGCTTCCAGCCATTCTTCGGATGCCATCGCCGCCCCCATGCCAAGCACGACCGCCACCAGCAAGCCTAGCTTATAAGGGAAATTCACCAGCAACAGCGCCACCACGCCCGCCACTGCGACGCCGGCCATCGCCGCCTTATTCATCACCAGCGGCAGCATGATGCATAAAATAGCCAGAGTCCCGGCAAAACCCAGCCCCCAACTCATCGGCACCTGGCTGCCAAGCAAAATGCCCACCACGGAACCAATTTGCCAGGACGCCCAGTTCGGGATGATCAAACCTTTGAGGTAAGGCAATTTACCTTTTTCATGACCAAAACCGGGAAAACGCTGTATGAACAAGGCCACCGAAATATCGCCGGAAAAATAACCGAGGTAGGCCCGCGTACGCCACGGCAAATGCGCGAAGTGCGGCGCCAGAATTGCGGAAAAAATCACAAAACGCAAATTCACCACCAGAGCAGTGGCAAAAATCACCCAGGCCGGCGCATGTGCCACAATCAGCGGCAACGAGGCCAATTGCGCCGAACCGGCAAACACCAGGAAAGTCATGCCCAGCGCCTGTGGCACGGTAAGGCCCGCCTTGATCATGGCAACTCCCACCACCAGTCCCCAGGCGCCTATGCCAAACAGACTGGGGATGCCTACTGTAAATCCCTCTCGGAAAGCGGCCTTATCGGACTCGAAACTCATGAATAGCTTTGGAAATGCAGGAAAGTTGCCCATTTTACCGATGAAAGTGAATCGCTGCTGCCGCACGCCCTGCGCAATCCGTTAAAATCACGCTAAACCAAGATACTTCAAGCTACCCAAAAGAGATAACCGGAGAAATTCATGTCAGCTACCAGCACCTCAAACAACAACCTCGTCGAACTGCAGGCCAAGGATTTGCCAGCATATTGTCCGAATCCCGCAATGCCGCTGTGGTCTTCGCATCCGCGCGTGTACCTCGATCTGTCGCACGGCGGTTCAGCGACCTGCTCGTATTGCGGCACCCAATACAAGCTGGCGCCGGGCGCGGTCATCAAGGGACACTGAAGTAATTCACACAGGTTTCCGCATTAGGCGATATCCGTTTTATATGGGAGTATAGGCAGTTAAGATCGAATTTACCTTATGCAACTTGCGGCATCAGGTGAATTTACCAACTACTCCCACCCAGTATCATTAATATTCGCGACCCAATCAGTTTCAACGGCACACAGCCCGGAAGACATCCATCATGGCAGCAAAAACGCAGCTCAACGGCAGCGCCGACGAAGTAGAAAGCGCCTTTTACGACGCCATCAGTCGTGCCGACCTCGATGCTTTGATGGCGCTGTGGGCCGAGGACGAAGAGGTTGTCTGCATCCATCCCGGCTCAACCAGACAGATCGGCCATGCTGCGATCCGCCGTTCCTGGGAAGCGATTTTCGAGCGCGGCAGCGTGCATATCCAGCCGGTGCAATTGCATGCGACACATAATCTGATGACAGCGGTACACAGCATCATCGAGGAAGTCCATCGCACCAACGATGGCGCGCAAGAAGTCCATATCCTGGCGACCAATATTTATGTCAAAACACCGCATGGCTGGCGCATCGCCATGCACCATGCGTCTGTGGCAGCGGGCAAACCACCGATTGATTCATTTAAAGCAAGCGTATTGCACTGATCGTTTTTATTTATGCACTACATCGCACCACGATGGCTGCCTTCCGGCCATCTGCAAACCATCTACCCCGCGCTGTATATCAGCAAACCTGAAGTCGCATTCCGGCGCGAACGCTGGGATACGCCGGATGGCGATTTTATCGATGTCGATTTCGTCGATGGCGCCATCGATCAACCCTTTGTCGTGATGTTTCATGGATTAGAAGGATCCAGCGACAGTCACTATGCACGAGCCCTGATGGCATTGCTACAGGAACAAGGCTGGTCCGGCGCGGTGCCGCATTTTCGCGGCTGCTCGGGCGAACTGAATCAGGCGCCGCGTTTTTATCATTCAGGCGATGCGCAAGAAATTGCCTGGGTTGTGCAAAAACTGCATCAGCAATTCCGCGCTCGCCAGGGCAGCGGCAAATTTTATGCTTCCGGCGTCTCGCTCGGCGGTAATGCCCTGCTACGCTGGCTAGGCGAATCGCCGCAGCAGGCCAGCATCGTAGACGCAGCATGCGCAATCTCGGCACCGCTCGATCTGGCGCAAGGCGGCGCGTCGCTATCGAGCGGCTTCAACATGGTGTATACCAAAATGTTTCTAAAAACCTTGAAGCCCAAGTGCCTGCAAAAACTGCATCAGTTTCCGGGTTTGTTTAATCGCGATGCCATGCTGAACGCAAAAAATCTCTATGAATTCGACAATGTCGTGACGGCACCTTTACATGGTTATCTCGATACCGAGGATTATTGGAACCGCGCCAGCGCCAAGCATGTACTTGAAGATATCCGTGTACCGACCCTGGTGATGAATGCACAAAATGATCCTTTTTTGCCGGGGCAACATTTACCCCGCAAAGCATCGAAGCATGTCACACTCGATTATCCGAAACACGGCGGTCACGTTGGCTTTGCGGTTGGCAGCTTGCCGGGCAGCATTCGTTGGCTGCCGCAAAAAATCTTGCATTTCTTTGAACAAGATCGATAAGGCTCATAACGAAGCTAATGAGGAAAGTGCCGCATGGATGAGATCGTCAAAGCCGCTATCGCCAAATGGCCGAATGTACCGCATTGCTATGGCTGGCTGGGGCTCGATGCGCGCGGCCACTGGCGCATGCGCGATGAGCGCATTCAGGCGCTCGGGCAGCCGGGCGAGAAGATCACCAATCCGGCTTTACTGGGCTTTATCAACCGCAATTATCAATGCGACGATGAAGGACGCTGGTATTTTCAAAACGGCCCGCAACGCGTGTATATCGAACTGGAAGTCACGCCGTATATCGCCCGCGTCACACCGCAAGGTCTGGTGGTGCAATCAGGCGCAGTGCTGACCGATTTGCAGCATGTTTATCTGAGCCAACACGGTGCATTGTTGTTTGAAAACGCGGACATATTGGCGCAACTGGATGACAGGGATATGGCAATTTGCCTGGAGTGGATGCAACTGGATGACCGGCTCGTCAGCGATGACGCACTACTTGCCTGGCTGGATCATTCCACAGAAAAAACAACGTCATTATATTTACATCCGCCGGCCCAGGCTGCCGTGCCGATACAGAAATCTGAAGCAGCCGATTTGATGAAAAAGCGCGCTTATATTGCATCGCCGGCACAGGCTGAGGTCAGCGCAAAAACCGTGTGATTCCGGCGACCGCACAATCCACCCAAGCGATCTGCGCGCCAGAATTAATGAGAGACCGCAGCCTTATTTGCGATTTTTCTCATCCTTCAGTTCTTCCTTATGCTTTTCTTTCCATTCCCGCTCTTTCGCATCAATCACGGCCTGCTCGTAATACTGCGCATCCGGCGCACGACGAGCGATATCGAGTTGCTGCAAAGCAGCCGGCAACGCGCCATTCAGCGCATACGCCTCTGCCAGCGCAATATGCTGCAATGCCTGCTTGCCTTGCAGTTCATAAACCTTGCCTAACTGATTTTGCAGCTTGGGCTCCTGCCGGTAAAGCTGTACCTGATCGCGTAAAAAGCGCGCTGCATCCTCATTACGCTGCGCGGCCAATAAGGCATCCACATATTGATACACAATGCCGCGCGACAATGGCAATTGCTGCATGGTCTGCTCTGCCAACTTCACCGCCGCATCATATTGCCTGCTCGCCAGCTTGATATCGATATCGAGACTGGCAAACATACTGGTCGTTTTTAGCGCGGTTTTTTGTTTCGCAGAAGACGCAACCTGCTTGACGACTTTATCGAGCAATTCTTGCGCCTTCCCATACTCTTTTTGCTTGTAGGCCAAAAACGCCTGTCCATAACGCGCAGCCAGCTTGCCATCTTCCTGATCGGTCTTCAACTGCGTATCGAAGAAAGTTGCGGCATCCATATAACCTTGCGGCGTATCGGTCTGCAGCACGCGCACCCGCGCTTTGGCCAATGAGAACTCCAGGCTATCTACATGCTGTTTATAACGCTGATCTATCATGCGCGCCTGAATGTCCGCCATCCTCTCGCTGGTCAAAGGGTGGCTACGCAAATAAGCGGGCGCAGTGTCATTGTAATTACGCGTCGCAACTTGCAGGCGACCGAAGAAAGACACCATGCCGGCCGTATCAAATCCCGCATCCCGCAAGATCTGGAAACCGACACGATCCGCTTCGCGCTCCGCCTCACGGCTAAAATTCAATTGCCGCTGTATCGCCACGCCCTGCCCACCGATTGCCAAGGCCATCGCGGCATCCGGACTGGATTTTGCGGCCAATGCGGCCAGGATCATGGCCGCGATCGGGATCAGGGAATCGACCTTTTGACCGCCTATCATGCGTGCGATATGCCGCTGTGCGACGTGACCAATTTCATGCCCCATGACCGAGGCCAGTTCGGATTCCGATTGCGTCGCCAAAATCAAGCCAGAATGAAACCCGATGAATCCGCCAGGAAAGGCAAACGCATTCAAGACCGGATCACGCACTGCAAAAAATTCAAAGTTATACATCGCCTCGCCGCGCGCATCGGGACGCGTTTCCAGCATCAGATTGCCCAGTCGATTCAGGTATTCGGACACAGGCGCATCATCCATATAATCGGGATCACGCCTGACACTTTGCATGATCTGCTCACCGAGTTTGCGCTCCATCAAGGGCGATAAATCCTGCCGCTCCGTATCGCCAAGCGTGGGTAAATTCTGCGCCAGGGTAAGCGATGGTGCGATCGAAGCAGAAAAAAAACAGCTCGCAGTCAGTACCGCGAGACGCATGATTTTCAGTGGGGATGGTGGGAGATTCAGTTTCACAGTGCTATGATACTTCGCTATTCAATTTGTTCCCGGATTGTTTTCAAAACAATCCTGCGCAGATCTGGCCGGCATTTTTGTTGCTGCGTATAGTTTCTATCACTTCAGTTTTTTAATTTTCTCGCTATGACAAACGACAACTCCAAAGGATTGACCCATTTTGACGCCACTGGTCAGGCACATATGGTCGATGTCGCAGAAAAAAAGGATAGCCATCGCATTGCCATCGCCAGCGGCACTATCCGCATGAAAGCAGAAACGCTGGCAATCATCACCCAGGGCACGGCAAAAAAAGGCGATGTACTCGGCATCGCACGGATTGCCGCCATCATGGCCGCGAAACGCACCAGCGACCTGATTCCGCTATGTCATCCACTGGCGCTGACACGCGTTGCGGTCGATTTTAGCATCGACACGGACCAGCACAGCATCAGCTGCACCGCACAAGTCGAGACAGTAGGCAAAACCGGAGTAGAGATGGAGGCATTGACAGCGGTACAGGTAGGCTTGCTGACCATCTACGACATGTGCAAAGCCGTCGATCGCGGCATGGTCATGAGCGATATCCGGGTGTTGGAAAAACACGGTGGCAAGTCGGGCGATTGGGTCAGTCTGATCGACGCGTAAATTAACTCAGCCGCCACGACCAACTGGACAACTAAGGCGCATCACGCGGCGGCATCGCTTTGAAAATCGCCGCATACCGCGCATCCAAAGCCGCCTGCGCCTTCCAGTAATCATAGTACTCAGGGTACACAATCGGATGCAGGCGCTGCAAAGTCAACATGGTCCTGCTGGCTTTTTCAGGTTGACCGTTCAGCACATAAATTTCCGCCAATTTATTTAAGAAATGCGCATATCCAAAACGTTGACTAGTATGCTCGGCCAAGGAAATGTCAGAATCTAGCATTCTTTCATGAACCCTCAATTTACTAAACTTAAAATAATCAAAAAATTGAGGAAATGCCGTAAAACGAGGTTGATCCATCGCCTTTGTGTCGACCTGATAACCCATTTGCTCCCTTCGCATGACTTTAAACCCGAAAGAGACTCTCTGATAATCTAAGGTAACAAGCGCAAGTACAGTACAAGACAACATGAATCCAGTAGCGATGGGCCACTGTTTTACTATAACGCCAGTTGATGGCCAGCGTTGCTGATGAACCATGCCCATCAAAACGCCAATTGGTATAAGGAAGTAGGCATACCACAATGGAAATTCCACGAGACTATGTATAAATGCAGCAGCGAAAAACAAAGTGGCAAATCTTCCAGCAATAGTAATTTTGTTCATTAAAGAAGATTTAACGTACCACAATGTAAGGAACAAAAAAATTAATACCGTTGCAGGCCATCCCAATTCAGCTGCAAAATTCAAAAGAAGGTTGTGCGAATGCTCTGCATAAGTAGCTGCACTAAAGTCGGCCCCTATTCTTACCTGCTCTGCAGTAAATCCAAACCAGCCAATACCAAACCATGGATGTTGAGATGCCATACGCCAAGCTTGCTGCATCAAAACCATACGCTCAGAACGTCCACTTACATGCTCTTCTAGTGATCCACTTGTAAAACCAAGAAAATGCGACAAACTTGGCAAACTTATCACAAAACTGATATATATTAATACCATACAAAGCAAAAATTGTTTGTGGATTAGTCGATCCCCCTCTACTCTGAATAAACTAATTAGTCCGAAGATCGGGACAATTAACCAACCAATTCGTGACTGCGTCAGAGCTAGCCCCCATAAGATTACGGATACAAGCAACCCACTAGCCCATTTACTGAGCAATTGACGATGATATAGCCACCAAATGGAAGCAAGAGAAAAACATAATAACAATGCCAATTGATTTGGCTGAGCTACATTTGCATAGGGACGCATAAAGGGTTGCGCATCCCTTGAGATAAACATCACAAAAGGAATGGCATTAATGCCCATCACTTGCATCATTTCCATGACAACAGACAATAACCCGGCAAGCAAATGTGCGGCGGAAACTGCAAGGCAAATAGCGTCAATACCATTATTCTCTTTTGCATACGTAGCTCCGACAATGATCGCTAAACCAAACAGGAAGAAATACATAAATGGAAGCATCAGATCATTCGGGAATATCACAAACCCAAAAAGGATTTGAATCAATACAAAAAAAGCAATCCCAAGTGGCAAAAATAATAATTTAGGAAAAATTAGGACTGACTCTTTATTTTTAGCAAGATAACCAAATAAAATCAACAAACCAAACACTGTTAGCACATCGTGATAATAAGTTCGATATGGGTGAAAATGGAAAGGGTGAATGAATGACGCGAACAAAAAAAATGAGAAAGTTAACAAAATATTTTTAACTTGCTTTTTTGATAGCATAATAGATATCTAATAACGTGAGATTTAATAACCGAAATCAATATAGCATGAGGAGTTAAATTTTTTTAATCCTAAGCATTTAAGTGATGGGAACTATTTAGCGTTAGAAAAATTAGGTGACCATTATTTGTCAATCATGACGCAAAACGACAGTAGTATAAAATTTTTGTCTTAAGATAGCCCTTAAAAATGCGTGAAGTTGCTTAGGTTATTTGTTTTTTACAAAAATTTAATCTCGCGAGAGCCACTAAGTTCACAAAACGCACCCCATAAATTCTGGCATGCGATTTGCTCTTTAAAAATTGCAGTAACACACTTTGTTTTATTACATAACTGGAGTTTGACATGAATACACAAAAATCTAGCCTACAGCTTAAAGCATCAAAAGGTTTCACTCTGATTGAATTGATGATTGTCGTTGCTATTATCGGCATTTTGGCTGCGGTCGCATTGCCGCAATACAGTAACTACACCTCACGTACTCGCGCTGCAGCATCAAAACAAGAATTGGATCCAGTTAAAACTGGCGTTGCATTATGCCTACAAGAAACAGGCACGCTCACTGGCTGCAATTCTGGTTCGAACGGCGTTCCAACCGCAGTAGCATCCAAAAATCTTACGACAATTGGCTCCGTTACCAACGGTGTTATTAGTATGACTGGGGGCTCCACAACGGCAGCAGGTGCAAATCATACAATTATTGATACACCGACATTTTCTTCAGGTAACGCTGTTATGACCTGGACTGAGTCCGGCACAATTTGTGATCCAGTACGTGGCTTGAAACCTGGTCAGGGCGATTGTCCATAAAAACAGTAATGCTTTACTAAATTAAAGGGTCTTTTTGACCCTTTAATTTCATCGAAAGCAATCAAGTAACCCGCATTTATGCTTCTCTTTGCGGACTAAAACTAGTTCTAGCTTTAGTTTAAACAAAAAATTCACTTGTTCTAAAAGTAGATATAAGCCTTTTATCTTATATTTAACCAAATCGAATTCCTAAAGACGCGGTTTTTACTAATTTCATTGAAATAAATAATTTCAATTTAATCATGAGAAAGAATATTCAAGCCAGCTTAATACATTTATCTGTCAGCGTTTCAATTGTTTCTTTGGTTTTATTGTTTACGTTACTTGTATGCTATCCAACTCCCTATTTTCACGCTATGGGTGTCAAAAATATTTTGGTTATTTTGGCAATCGCTGATATTACAATCGGCCCAATAATAACGTTGATCATTTATGACCCGTTGAAACGTTTAATTAAATTTGATTTAGCAGTAGTTGCAATACTTCAATTGATAGCACTTGGATATGGTGTGTCTACCATACTAGCTGGCAGACCCGTTTATGTAGTCTATTTTGAAGATAGATTTATCCTGGAGTCAGCTTTCGATATTCCTAAAGTCGAATTAGACAAAGTTAATACCTCAATGCTTCCATTCACTGGTCCCCGAATTGTTGCTGTGCAACTTCCAAAAGATAAAACGAAACTAAAGAGTTTAATTCAAGAAGGTGCTAGCCAAAGTAAATGGCTTCCCCAAATGCCAAGTCTTTTTATTCCTTATGCATCTGTTGCAGAAAATGTAAAATCCAAACTAAAAGAACTAGATGAGTTGCGTTTTTCACAACCAACAGAAACGCTAGACAGCATGGAAGAAGAAGTAACAGAGGCATTAACCATTAACATGCTAAAAAGGGAGGAAGTCGGCTTTATTCCCGTAGAAGGCCAAACTACCAATCTGACAGCTCTGATCAAAAAAAGTGATGCAAGCGTTATCCGCATAATAGTGGTTGATCCTTTTATCAAAAAGACCTCTAAAAATTTGAATATTAATTGAATTTCTCAATTATCAAAAATCTCTTTCAGCATCTATCTTAAAAAATTAAAAATTGTTTTTAACCGTTATCAAAAATAAATTTCATTTTTGTCCCGGATAAATCAAGCATGTCATTGTTGGCAATTTGTTGTGGTTTAAGATCAATTTCAATATTATTAATTTTGGGTTTTGACATTCCGTCGACATGTGCAATAAAGTAATTCGGGCCTTGCTTTGTTATCGCGACAACTTGCACCCCTGGGCTACCGATCGTTGTAACAGGTTTAGTCAAGTGCAACTCCCTGCCGGCATTTGAGCCATTAATTACTTTAATTTTTGCAGAGGTAGTGAAATTAGGGGGTGTGACAGAAGTTTGTGCAGGTAGCGTGGGAGTAACTCCAATTATTGGAATTACTTCAGAAGTAAATCTCAACTTGTACTTACCAACATCAATCACATCCTCATTTTGCAATAAATGCTTCTTGATAGGTTGACCATTCACCATGGTGCCGTTGGTACTGCCTAAATCCAGGACAAATGAGCCGTTTGAGGTTGTGTCGATAGCAGCGTGCTGGCCGCTGACGGTTAGGTGATCAATCGCTATATCGTTGGTGGGACGTCGTCCGATTGTCAACCGCGGTTTAAGGATAGTGAGTTCTTTTTGGACCAGACCGTTAAAAGTGACGACAATTTTCGCCATAGTGTTCTCTTTAAAAAAACCTGATTAAAGTGAGTGATCTATTTTGACAGGATATAATTTTTTAGCGATTGTGATTCTAGTTTGGAGATCTTCATCAGAATCACGGAAATATTGTCGCGACCACCCTGCTCGTTTGCGCTATCAATAAGAACTTTGCAGCACAATTTTAAATTATCCGCATGCTGGCGTATCAGGTGATGGATTTGATCATGATTGAGCATATCGGTCAATCCATCGGAGCACAGCAAGTAAATATCGCCCTCTTCCATTGCATGCTCATGTATTTCTACCTCCACATCATCTTGGGCGCCGACGGCTCTGGTAATGAGATTTTTTATTGGTGAATGCTGAGCGTTCTCTTGACTGATCAGGCCTGCATCGATTTGCGCCTGCAACACCGAATGGTCGTGGGTGATCTGCAGCAGTTTGTCCGATCTGTATCGGTAAGCGCGGGAATCCCCGACGTGCGCAACCAATAATTTGTCGTAATGACAAAAAGCAACTACAACGGTTGTTCCCATGCCGATGAACTCTGCATTGTCTTGCGCTGCGCCCCATACCTGATGATTGGCTGAATCAATAGCATCTTTAATCCAGCGCATGGCGATCGAAGTTTTGTGTCCAAATAGGGACGAAAATGTGGAGGATTTTTTGCGCAATAGCTGCTGCTTAATGCTGTCGACCGTCATTTTGCTGGCCACTTCGCCAGCGTTGTATCCACCCATACCATCGGCCAGCACTGCGAAATCAGCTTCCGCGCATATTTCTATGGCATCTTCATTATGCGCTCGTACTAGTCCCGTATCCGAGAGGCCCGCAAACTCTAATACGCGTTGAAATGACATGGATATAAAATAGTTAAAAATCAGGCTGTGCGTTAAAGATAGGGAGCATTTATTAGCACTGAAAATGTTGTCAGTAAGCCTGTTGGACTAAGCTTAACACCAACCAAAGAAATTGTTGCGTAAAGATAAGTAATTCCCAACATTGTCCTACTCTGTTAATTGTTATCGCAAGAAATTTCCAGTAGTGCGCATTTCTGTCACTGATGAACAACATCGCCATCACCTGATCGCATTTCAATGCTTGCAATTGATTAAAACGATTTAGCTAATCCAACTATAGAGTGCTGTTATCAATTGCCAGATCATTCTATAAATTGATTTGGACGATTTTCCACATTTGATTATAAAAAAAGGGAGAGCTAAGCTCCCCCCTCTTTTTTCTCAAGCTTTTCAGATTACAGCATGGCTTTCAGCAAACGCGCCATTTCTGACGGGTTCTTGGTTGCTTTAATACCGCATTCTTCCATGATGTCGAGCTTCGCTTGTGCCGTATCGGCGCCACCGGAGATCAACGCACCGGCGTGGCCCATACGCTTGCCCGGAGGGGCCGTCACACCGGCGATAAAGCCGACCACCGGTTTTTTCATGTTGTCACGTATCCAGTAAGAAGCATTGGCTTCGTCAGGGCCGCCGATTTCACCGATCATGATGACGGCGTCAGTATCTGGATCATCATTGAACATCTGCATGATGTCGATGTGCTTCAGGCCATTGATCGGGTCGCCGCCGATACCAACGGCAGAAGACTGACCCAGACCCAGTGCAGTCAATTGACCCACTGCTTCATAAGTCAGTGTGCCGGAACGGGAAACCACGCCGATACGGCCTTTACGGTGGATGTGACCTGGCATGATGCCGATCTTGATTTCGTCTGGCGTGATCAGGCCGGGGCAGTTAGGGCCGAGCAATTTGGTCTTGCTGCCGGACTTTGCCATACGGTCTTTCAACATCATCATGTCACGGACGGGAATGCCTTCAGTAATGCAGATTGCCAGATCGAGGTCGGCTTCTACTGCTTCCCAGATGGCCGCGGCTGCGCCTGCCGGCGGCACATAGATAACCGACACGGTGGCACCAGTGGCGGCTTTTGCTTCAGCAACGTTTGCGTAGATTGGAATGCCTTCGAAATCTTCGCCGGCTTTCTTTGGGTTAACACCGGCGACGAAACAGTTTTTACCGTTTGCGTAGTCGCGGCACATGCGTGTATGGAACTGGCCAGTTTTGCCAGTGATACCTTGGGTGATGACTTTTGTGTCTTTATTGATCAGGATGGACATATCTGTTCCTTGCGATTATTAAGCTTTAGCAGCGGCGGCAACAACCTTCTGCGCCGCTTCTTCCATCGTGTCAGCCGCGATGATAGGCAGGCCGGAGTCAGCCAGCATCTTCTTGCCGATGTCTTCGTTGGTACCCTTCATGCGCACTACCAGCGGCACTTGCAGGGAAACTGCCTTGGATGCAGTAATCACGCCTTCAGCGATCACGTCACAACGCATGATGCCGCCGAAAATATTGACCAGGATTGCTTTCAGGCCGGGATTTTTCAACATGATCTTGAAGGCTTCTGTCACCTTCTCTGCCGTCGCACCGCCGCCTACGTCGAGGAAGTTGGCTGGTTCGCCGCCGAACAGTTTGATGGTATCCATGGTTGCCATGGCCAGACCGGCACCATTCACCAGGCAACCGATATTGCCGTCGAGGGAGATATAAGCCAGGTCAAATTTGGAGGCTTCGATTTCAGCTGGATCTTCTTCATCCAGATCGCGATAGGCAACGATTTCCGGTTGACGGAACAAAGAGTTAGAGTCGAAATTGAATTTCGCATCCAGTGCAATCACTTTGCCAGAGCCAGTCAGGATCAAAGGATTGATTTCCGCCAGGGAGCAGTCAGTTTCCATGAAGGCTTTGTACAAACCTTGCAACTGTACGCGCGCATCAGCGATGGAGCCTTCAGGCACACCGATTTTACGGGAGATGTCGTCAGCTTCTGCATCTTGCAGACCATTGGTTGGGTCGATTGCCAGGTTGTGGATCAGTTCTGGATGTTTTTCTGCCACTTCTTCAATATCCATACCACCTTCGCTGGAGGCCATCAAGACCACGCGCTGGCTGATACGGTCAGTGACCATACTGACATACAGTTCTTTTTTGATGTCTGCGCCTTCTTCGATCAACAGGCGACGGACCTTCTGACCTTCTGGACTGGTCTGGTGAGTGACCAGTTGCATACCCAAAATGGCAGTAGCATATTCACGCACTTGCTCCAGGGATTTAGCCACTTTAACGCCGCCGCCTTTACCGCGACCGCCTGCGTGGATTTGCGCTTTGACAACCCAGACCGGGCCACCCAAGGTTTCAGCCGCTTTCACGGCTTCATCTACGGACAAGCATGGAATACCGCGTGGCACTGTCACTCCGAATTTACGGAGGATTTCTTTACCCTGATACTCATGAATTTTCATACGACTTCCCTTCAGACACTGAGGTATTAGTTAATAAGTAAAACAACACAAAAACAAACTAGCTGGATGATTTTGCATCAGCCGACGCTTTTAAAGCCGTCGACCAACGCGGGTAATACTGCGCAACTGCCGGCCCATCCAGGCGCAGCGCATGGCAACGATTGAGTTGAAACGGTTGTTGTGTTTGCTCAGAGGCACTGGCGCCATCCCGGGTATCGATCACATCGCCGGCAAATGCCTGAACTGCGGCAGTCGGTAAAATTTGGGCTAACTCAGTGATATGCGTACATCCGTTGATACCAGACAGTCTTTCTTTTACGCCTTGTCGAAATTGCATAAACAAATTGAGACCGATCAATTTTTTATAATCAGGCACTATCGTGTTGCAAAATCCTGGATAAGGTACTGCATCGGAAACAGCAACGGCATCGACGATCGTCAGATTGGTATCAATCGTGATACGCAGACTAAGGTCGTGCAAAGCGGTACCCACAGGGCGAATGCCCGAAGCAAGCTTGATATCGCGGGTCTTGGAATCGGTGATATGGGCGTCGAGATCCCACAATCCGTCATCGCGAGCGAATGCGTCGATCTGGATTGAGCGCGTATGCTTCAGCGCACGTCCGATAGTTGTTGATGGTAAGGGCATAATGCCTACTGGCGGCTATTTCAGAATAAAGAGCCACAATTGCGTGTCGTTACCGCAGCTTCTACGATAACAGCCGCTCCTGCGGCCCTGCAAAAAACCACAGAAGTGTAGCACAAGTGGCTCATCAAACCGGGTTTACCGCAGCATTTACTATATAGATAGTTGAATTATTTCTGTAGATGGCCTACATATTCATAGATAAATTGACCATACATTAGAGAGATTTATACGATTAATTATCCAGTTCATCCTCTCTAGGAGCGCGCATTGCCAGTTGAATCGCTTTTTGCGAAAACCCCCGTTGCTGTAAAAACCGGGCTTGCTTAGCCTTTTCCGCATGATCTATTGCTTTATCAGGGAATTTTCTATGGAGTATCTCAATCGCTCTATCCGTTTCCGTCACGCTCAATGCACTTTTGATCCGTGCGATTTCCTGGCTATCCATCTGATGACTTTGCAATTCGGCCAGAATACGTTGATTACCAAACCGGGCAATACGACGATTTACCAGAGAATCAGAGAAACGTTCAGCAGATAAATACTTGGCAGCTTCCAGCGTATCCAATAAAGCCGCGACATCGTCACCATCTTGCGCATACCGTTCCAGCTTGCGCGCCAATTCGATACGGCTATGCTCACGCATCGACAAATACCGGAGCGCCCTTGCTTTCAAGCTGATTTGCAGTTTAGGCATAAATTCAGATGATCAATAAAAAAACGCCGGCACATTCATGAAGAGTGGATCCGGCGTTCTGGCTGCAAATTTGCAAAGCATTAAAATTAGCGAAGTGAATGATCAAAATCGTTAAGCGCTTAACTTAGCTTAGTTTCATTCGGCAGCTGGCGGCAACAAAGGAACATTCAAATGTGCGCGAACTTTATTCTCAATCTCGCGCGACAATTCTGGCCGCTCTTTCAGGTAAGTACGTGCATTATCCTTACCCTGACCTATGCGTTCGCCGTTATAGCTATACCATGCGCCAGCTTTTTCAATAATTTTGGCATCTGCTGACAAATCAAGAATTTCGCCTTCGCGTGATGTACCTTCACCGTACATGATGTCGAAATGCGCCTCTTTAAATGGCGGTGCGACTTTGTTTTTCACCACCTTCACTTTGGTTTCATTACCGACCACTTCATCGCCCGATTTGATCGAGCCGGTACGGCGAATATCCAGACGAACTGAGGCGTAGAATTTCAATGCGTTACCGCCCGTTGTGGTTTCAGGGCTACCGAACATCACGCCAATTTTCATACGGATCTGGTTAATAAAAATCACCAAAGTGTTGGTACGCTTGATACTGCCAGTTAATTTGCGTAAAGCCTGAGACATCAGACGCGCCTGCAAACCTGGGAGCGAGTCGCCCATGTCGCCTTCAATCTCGGCGCGAGGCGTCAATGCCGCGACCGAATCGATCACCACCAGATCAACGCTGCCGGAACGTACCAAGGCATCCGTGATTTCCAGCGCTTGCTCGCCGGTATCCGGCTGGGAAATCAGCAAATCAGATAAGTTGACACCCAACTTCTGGGCATAACCGACGTCCAACGCATGCTCAGCATCAATAAAGGCACAAGTACCGCCTAATTTCTGCATTTCGGCAATGACTTGCAAAGTCAGCGTCGTCTTACCAGAGGATTCCGGACCGTAGATTTCAACGACACGGCCGCGCGGCAAGCCGCCGACGCCCAGAGCCACGTCCAAACCCAAAGAACCGGTCGATACCACCTGAACTTCTTCTACCACCTCACCATCGGCCATCCGCATAACGGAGCCTTTGCCAAACTGCTTCTCAATCTGTGCCAGTGCGGCAGCCAATGCTTTGCTTTTGTCAGAGCTGGAATCGGATTTTTTGTCGTCCATGATTTCTTTCGGGAATGTTACGCCTGGTTGTCGTTTACTTAATCTTACTACCTGAGAATCGATAAATTCTCTGTTTTTATTCAGCCTGGCCATACTGTATAAAAAATCAGTGATTTATGCAAGCATGTTTTTAATATTCTTGATTTCGGTATATGGATCAAGGAGTTTGCCGAAATTGTCTGAAAAGAATACACAATAATTGTCGATTTTCGTTTAACTCTGAATTTTTTCCAGCTAACTCTGAATTCCCGACACATATAGCGAATTGTCTGTTCGCATACGAAAATTAAAAAGTCCAGATTGGGTATGAAGAAGTGAATATTTATTGAGTTTGCAATAAAATCCGTCGATGCTAAATAAGCCTTTAGGGCATTGCGCCCCCATCGGGGCCAGCGCTTACAAATCGTGGCACTTTTCCAAGAAAATACGTAAGCAATTCAATCGTCCGGTCGAACTAAAGGGGGGCTGAAAAACTGAATCCCTACTAGAAGGCCTGCGAGAAGACATCGGCTAGTCAAATGGCGGCGGCGCAAGGAGTAGCGCCCACACATTGAGTATGAGGACGACCTGGCTGACATCAATCAAGGAAGGTCCAGGTATCAGCCCCATCAAAATGACGCACCTTAACCACTTCTTTCAAACGTGGTTCAAAATTGCTCAAATTCACCCCGTGCCTTGCGCCCAGTTGCCCATCTATGGGTTCCCAGTGCGTCGCACAACCGCAGGTCTTACAACGAACCGTCCTCAGGGTCTTGTCGCCCCACACGTAATCGTTTGTATTCTCTGGGTGCCCCTCGATGCTTACCGTGCCGAATGGGTAATAGACCCATTGACCGCCCAGGCGCCGGCACAACGAGCAGTTGCATTTTGTCGACGTCTCCGGCATTGACGGCAGGGTCAGTCGCACCGCGCCGCAATGGCAAGAACCTTGTAGCGAAGGCAAGTTCGACGTTTCTTCTGTCATGAAGCGACTCCTTAGTATTGATGAGATTTTCCGTTCAACAATAAATCGGCTTATGAACGTGAAGCCATGAACAGGGGAGTGAGCGCAATTCCTGCTTGAATACCTATTGACTAGGCACACCGGCTAACGTTCCTTCCTGCTGCTTGAAACTACGATGCAAAGTATGATCTAAAAACAAACATATTGTCACGCAAAAAAGGGCATTTCAAAAAGCGGCTGGCCAGGTGCTTGCGCCGTAGACAGTGTAAATGAGTAAGGCAAGGCGGCTCTGCAAGCACGTCGGGCTCTTTTTTAAATAAAGCCTATCCCTGCGAATTCAGACTTTAATGAAAAAAAATCCTAGTGTATTCAAAGTTAAATGAATTTTCAGTTCAGACTTGAATTAGCACGTGCGCTATAAGTCATTGATTTAACGCGGCGTGCATTTCAGACTTAACTGAAAATCAACATTTGCCGAAATTGTCTGAAAAAAATACACACTAATCCGGCAATGCGATGCAATGTCCCACATAGTTAGCCTGAGCTTGTGACAAAAACCCATAAACCACATAGACTTAACTCCAGAGACAAACCATCGGATAACGACAAAACCAATTTTCCGGCGCATAGCTGTCTTGCAAAGCCATTGTAGCTGCGGCCAGATTGCAAACGGCTCTTTGCTCTGCATTGTCAAAATTGAGATTTTCATCGTGTCCCTCATAAGAAAATTCCACCATGCGTATATTGCTCGCTGAAGATGATAGTGTTCTCGCCGACGGCCTGACGCGCTCGCTGAGACAGTCTGGCTATGCCACCGATTGCGTGGCGAACGGCCAGGAAGCGGATTCCGCTTTATCCACTCAAGATTTCGATTTACTGATCCTGGATTTAGGTTTGCCCAAACTCAGCGGACTCGAAGTCTTGCGCCGCTTACGCGCGCGCAACTCCCATTTACCGGTGCTGATATTGACGGCCGCTGACTCGGTAGAGCAGCGCGTCAAAGGTCTCGATCTTGGTGCCGACGATTACATGGCAAAACCGTTTGCCTTATCCGAATTGGAGGCGCGGGTGCGCGCCTTGACCAGGCGTGGCGCCGGTGGCGGGCCAACGGTCATCAAACATGGTCCGCTGACGTATGATCAGGTCGGGCGTATCGCGTATATCCATGAACAGATGCTCGATCTCTCGGCACGGGAATTAGGTTTACTCGAAGTTCTCCTGCAAAGAACCGGACGGCTGGTCTCAAAAGAACAATTGGTCGATCATTTGTGCGAATGGGGTGAAGAAGTCAGTAACAATGCGATCGAAGTCTATGTTCATCGCCTGCGCAAAAAAATCGAAGTCGATGGAGTCAGGATCGCCACCGTCCGGGGCTTAGGTTATTGCCTGGAAAAATTCTTCGTGGCACCCGCTGCCCCTGCCGACCCAAGCAATACAACCAACATCGTGACGCCTACCGATACACCATGACTGACGACCACGGCGCCGATATGGCAATTCATTCGCAAGCGCCGGACCATCCTGTGCACAGCCAGCAGCCGGAAAAAATCCAGCGATCCTTGTTCGGTGAAATCCTGGACTGGATGCTGGCCCCGCTGCTGCTGCTGTGGCCTATGAGTATCGCGATCACTTACCTGGTCGCTAAATCGATCGCCAACCAGCCATTCGACCGCGCGCTTGAAGACCATGTCCTGGTACTGTCGCAACAAATAAAACAAGTCGATGGAAAAATCGTCACGCAAATGACGAATCCTGCACGGGATATCTTGCGCGCCGATGATCTCGATAGCATTTATTTTCAAGTCAAAACTGATCGCGGCGATTTGATTGATGGCGATAAAGATTTACCCAATCCGCCGGATGAAGAAAAGCCTGCCACAGGAACCGTACAGGTACGTAACGAAACCCTGCGCGGCATTGATATACGGATCGCTTACAGCTATATCAACCTGAATAAAATTACGGGCAGCTCAGGCACCCAAAATACAGAAAAATATGCGCCGAACCTGGTGCTGATCCAGGTTGCGGAGACCTTGGAAAAACGCAATATACTGGCGAATGAAATCATCAAGGGTGTGATTCTCCCGCAATTTATTATTCTGCCGATTGCGCTGGCGCTGGTCTGGTTCGCTTTGAGCCGCGGACTTTCGCCTCTGGCAGAATTACAGCACAGAATACGCGCGCGCCGTCCCGATGATTTAAGCCCGATTGATTCGCGCCAGGTGCCTGAGGAGATCACGCCTTTAGTGCGTTCACTGAATGAAATGCTGGAACGTCTGGCGCAAACCATCGATATCCAAAAACGCTTTATCGCCGATGCCGCGCACCAGATGAAAACGCCGTTGGCGGGTATGCGTATGCAATCCGAATTGGCATTGCGACAAACCGATCAGGAAGAAATTCATCGCTCGCTATTGCAACTTGCAAAAAGCTCAGAGGCGGCTACCCGCTTAGTCAATCAATTGCTGACGCTCGCCCGGGCAGAAAATCAAACGCCTGCGACCCGACCTTTAGAACCAGTTGAATTGAGCGAGCTGGTGCGCAGCACCGTACACGATTGGATACCGACCTCGTTCTCTTGCAAAATCGATCTGGGATTGGAGCAGCCTGATTTTCCGGTAATGATTTTTGGCAATCCGCTGATGCTCAGGGAATTGCTGAGCAACCTGATTGATAACGCGATCCGTTATACGCCGAAAGGCATGAGCGTGACGGTCAGGATACGCGTCAGCGAAGAGCAGGCGCTGGCAATCTTGGAGGTCGAAGATAACGGGCCGGGGATCCCGGTCGCCGAGCACGATCACGTGTTTGAACGCTTCTACCGCATCCTCGGCAGCAATGTGCAAGGCAGCGGTTTAGGCCTGTCTATCGTGCGCGAGATTGCCCAGCAACATAATGCGCCTATCGAGATCATGTACAACCCGCGCAATCAGGATGCCAAATATCCGGGATGCCTGTTCCGCGTCTCGTTTCAGATGAACCCGCATGCCAGCTTGCCTGGCGACTTGTCCTGACAGCCTTGTAAAGAACATCCGCTATGGAAGCAAGTACAGCAGCCCCATCCAGCACCAGCGTCTATTGGCGACACACCCGTCAATTGACGGTGATCTTGTTGGCAAGCTGGTTGCTGCTGACGTTTGGCGTGTTATTTTTCGCGCGTGAGCTGGCGCTGTATACCTTCTTTGGCTGGCCGTTTTCATTTTATATGGCGGCACAAGGCCTGACTCTATTTTATGTTTTGCTGTTAGCGGTGCTATCGTTTGTCATGCGCAGAATTGAACAAGCACATCAAACTCATCTGGCCAATCAAGCTGAGCATGCCGTCGATAGTTCGACCCCGATTAAGGATGGTGTCTAATGGTGCAACGTCGTTTTACCAAACGCCTGACGATCTATTACGCATGGTACACGCTGCTGTTCATCGTATTTTTGATCAGTCTGGCAGTGCTGGAAAAAGAAGGTGTGCCGCGGGCATGGATAGGTTATCTGTTCATGTTCTCCACCATCGTGATTTATGCCGGCATCGGCGTATTGAGCCGCACTTCGGACATCTCCGAATACTATGTCGCGGGACGCCGCGTCCCGGCCATTTTCAATGGCATGGCGACGGCGGCTGACTGGATGTCGGCGGCGAGTTTTTTAAGCCTGGCGGGCGGGCTGTATCTGCAAGGATTTGATGGTCTCGCTTACATCATAGGCTGGACCGGCGGCTTTTGTCTGGTCGCGCTGCTGATCGCACCTTACATACGCAAATTCGGTCAATACAGTATTGCCGATTTTTTAGGCACACGATTCGCCGGTGCGCAAGGTAGCAATACTGTCAGGGTACTGGCTGTGATTGCCACTATTTTTATTTCGTTTACCTATGTCGTCGCACAGATATACGGCGTCGGCCTGATTACTTCGCGGTTTACCGGAGTCGATTTTTCGGTCGGGATCTTTTTAGGACTGGCGAGCATTTTGGTCTGCTCATTTTTAGGCGGCATGCGCGCAGTCACCTGGACCCAGATCGCCCAATACATCATCATCATCATCGCCTACATGATTCCTGTCACCTGGCTATCGGTCAAGCACACCCAAACGCCGATCCCGCAAATTGCCTATGGTTCTAAATTATCCGAATTAAGCAGCAAGGAAAAACTGTTCGCCGCCGACCCTAAAGAACAGGAAGTGCGGGCGATTTTTAAGGAACGTGCCGACGCGTTTCAGCTCAGAATCGAGCAACTGCCCAACTCATGGGAACAGGGTCGCTATGAATTGCAGCATCAACTCGACGAGCTGAAGTCCGGCAATGCCTCGCTGATCGAGATCAAAGCGGCAGGCCGCGTTTTGGCGAATTATCCGAAGACGCCGCAAGACGCGCAGCAGCGCTGGGCCGAGGCCAAAAATAATAATCTGGCGCGTGCCGAACCCGGTATTACCAACTACATGCCGTATGCAGCAAAAGACCCGAACGAGTCAGACATCAAACGCAATAATTTTCTGGCGCTGGTGTTCTGTCTGATGATGGGTACGGCTGCCCTACCCCATGTATTGATACGCTACTACACCACGCCATCGGTGCGCGAAAGCCGGGAGTCGGTATTCTGGTCCTTGTTTTTTATCATGCTGCTGTACATCACGATTCCCGCACTGGCGATCCTGGTGAAATACGATATCTACACATCGCTGGTCGGCATGGAATTTTCCAAACTGCCATCGTGGGTTACCTATTGGGCCAGCATCGACAAGATTAATCCGCTGGTCAACATCACGGATATCAATCACGATGGCATCGTCCAGTTAGCCGAGATTGCGATTGATGGCGACATCGTGGTGCTGGCGACGCCCGAAATCGCCGGTCTGCCGTATGTGATTTCCGGCCTGGTTGCCGCCGGTGGCCTGGCCGCGGCTTTATCGACGGCGGATGGATTGCTGCTGACGATTTCCAATTCCTTATCGCACGATATCTATTACAAAATTGTCGATCCTAGCGCTTCGACGCAAAAGCGGGTGACGATTTCAAAACTCCTGTTGCTGGTAGTCGCCCTGGTGGCCGCATATGTCGCCTCGCTCAAGCCGGCCGATATTCTATCGCTGGTCGGTGCAGCCTTCTCCTTGGCCGCCTCTGCGCTGTTCCCTGCACTGGTATTGGGCATATTCTGGAAGCGTGCCAATTATCAAGGGGCGATCGCCGGCATCGTTGCCGGCTTTGTCGTCTGCGTGTTTTATATGCTCAATACGCATCCCTTATTCGGTGGCAGCGCAGGCAATCAGTGGTGGCATATTGCCCCCATTTCTGCCGGGGTATTCGGGGTGCCGGCAGGTCTGATCAGTATCGCGATTGTCAGCTTGATGACACCGAAACCTGACCGGCATACCTTGGAGTTGATTGATTTTATTCGCGCGCCTTAGGGCCTGTTAACATGTAAATCGGGAGTGCGAATGAGTCTAAACGGGTACAGGGCTAGGCGCAAAACGCGCCGTAGTGCGGGCACTATAAGCGATTTGCAACAACGCCATGACCCGTTTAGGCCATTCCCAGAGGGTTCACGCCCAAACGCACGATGGACTGCGTTGCCCCTCTTGCTGAGGCACCAGCCTCAGCGGCGATGCGCGCCTTGCCATCCTGCGTTTGGGCGTGAACGCATCTTCCGATTTACATGTTAACAGGCCCTAGAGAATATAAGCTATAAGCGATCTTTGAAAATGCTGGCATGCTTCTTGATAGTACCTACTTAAACAACAGCGAATTCACATCATGGCAAAATTTTTCAATGAAATGACGGCTGAGGGCAGCGATGCAGCAGGTAACGTCCGCGAACACTATCGTGAATTCAGCGCCTGGTTAAAGCAGCAATCGCCAGAAACTCTACAGCGCAAGCGCGCCGAAGCGGATCTGACTTTTCGCCGCGTCGGCATTACCTTTGCGGTGTATGGCGATGATGCGGGAACGGAGCGCCTGATCCCTTTTGACATCATTCCCCGCATCATCCCGGCGGCGGAATGGACCCAGTTGCAGAGCGGGCTGGTACAGCGCGTCAAAGCGCTGAACATGTTTATCCATGATATTTACCATGATCAAAATATCATCAAAGCCGGCATCATTCCCGCCGAACAGATTTATAAAAACGCCCAATACCGGCCTGAGATGCAAGGTATCTCCGTCGCTTCAGACATCTATGCGCACATTGCCGGCGTCGATATCGTGCGGGCCGGTGCCGGCGAATTTTATGTGTTAGAAGACAATCTGCGCGTGCCTTCCGGCGTCTCCTACATGCTGGAAGACCGCAAGATGATGATGCGATTGTTCCCGGAATTATTTGCGCGCAATAAGATCGCACCGGTCGATCACTATCCCGACATGCTATTAGACAATTTGCGTTCGGTCGCGCCGATGGGCGTCAACGATCCGACCATCGTCGTGATGACGCCAGGGATGTATAACTCGGCGTATTTCGAACATGCTTTTCTGGCCCAGCAAATGGGGGTGGAGCTGGTTGAAGGCAAGGACTTGTTCGTCAATGACAATGCGGTATATATGCGCACCACCCGCGGTCCCAAGCGGGTCGATGTCATTTATCGCCGGATTGATGACGACTTCATGGATCCGCTCGCCTTCCGCCCCGACTCTTCGTTGGGTGTACCTGGTTTGTTGTCGGTGTATCGCGCTGGCCGGGTTACATTGGCGAACGCCATCGGTACCGGCGTGGCCGATGATAAATCGATCTATCCTTTCGTGCCGGACATGATCAAGTTCTATCTGACCGAACAACCGATCCTGAACAATGTCCCGACCTATCAATGCCGCAAACCCGAAGACCTGGCCTACACGCTTGCGCATTTGCCTGAACTGGTCGTCAAAGAAGTCCACGGCGCGGGCGGCTATGGCATGCTGGTGGGACCGGCATCGAGCCAAGCGCAGATCGAGGATTTCCGGCAAAGGCTGATCGCCAAGCCGGACGGCTATATCGCACAGCCAACGCTGGCCTTGTCCGCCTGCCCGACTTATGTGGAAAACGGCATTGCGCCGCGCCACATCGATTTGCGGCCGTTTGTCCTGTCCGGCAAGAGCATCGCTATGGTACCGGGCGGATTAACCCGTGTGGCCTTGCAGGAAGGTTCGCTGGTGGTGAATTCATCGCAAGGCGGCGGCACTAAAGACACCTGGATACTTGAAAGATAACGGCTGGCGGGCTTATCGCTACATCCCGTCATTGTCGAAGTTAACACCCATATTGTGCAGGAGAAGAACTCATGTTGAGCCGCACCGCAGATCATTTATTCTGGATGGCACGCTACACCGAACGGGCTGAAAATACCGCTCGCATGCTGGACGTCAACGTGCAGACCTCGATGCTGCCGCAATCGGCAGAAGACGCCGAGCAGGGCTGGCGCGCGATGCTCGGCATCTCGGAATTGCAAAGCGCGTTCGATCATCAATATGGCTTGCTGAATGCCAAAGACGTACTCGACTTCATGGTGCGCGACCCGGACAACCCATCTTCGATCGCGGCCTGCCTGACTGAAGCCCGGGAGAATGCCCGTGCGGTGCGCGGCACCCTGACCACGGAAGTCTGGGAAACCCAGAACGCGACCTGGCTCGACATGCAGCAGCGACTGAGTAGCGGCCTGCTGGAAACCGATCCCAGCCAGTTTTTTGAATGGGTCAAATATCGCTCGCATTTATCGCGCGGTGTGACGCTGGGCACCATGCTCAAAGATGAAGCCGTGCACTTTATACGGCTGGGTACTTTTCTGGAACGGGCCGATAACACGGCGCGGATTCTGGATGTGAAATTTCATGCGGCAAAAGAAATCAGCCGCCGCGACGAAGCGGTGCAACGCGATTTTTATTACTGGGCGGCGCTGCTGCGCTCGGTCTCGGGCTTTGAGATTTATCGCAAAGTCTATCGCGATGTCATCACGCCGGAACGCGTCGCTGAACTGCTGATGCTGCGCGGCGATATGCCGCGTTCGCTGCTGGCCTGCATGGAGGAAGTGGTGCATAACCTCAAGGAAGTGCGTAACGACGTGTCGTCCGATACCGAGAGATTCGCCGGAAAATTGCATGCGGAACTGCAGTTCGGTCGCATCGAAGATATTCTCGCCGCCGGTTTGCACGATACACTGAGCGAGTTTTTAGAGCGCATCTTTGTGCTGGGTAACCGGGTCAGCCGCGACTTCCTGGTGCCGCTTGCCGCCTGATGAATCACCTTAAAAAACATACTCTCACTCAGTATTTTTAGCTAACGCAATATCAACCAGCGGATTCGGCTTGTTTTTATACGAAAAAGTGGGAGTATATTAATTTATGCAATTATCAATACGACACGAAACCACTTACCGCTACACCGCGCCGCTGGCTTATACCATCCAGCAACTGCGCCTGACGCCGCGCGTGGAGTCGCAACAACGCAGCCTGTCCTGGCAAATCGATACCACCGGCCATCGCCATGCGTATACCGACGCCTACGGCAATTTGTCGCACATGCTGACCATCAATGGCCAACTCGAGGCGCTGACGATCGTCGCACAAGGTGTCGTCGAGACCATCTTCCCGTATCAGGGCAGGCTGAATTTAATCGAACACTTGTCGCCGCTGATTTTTACGGTACCCACACCGCTCACCGAACCGACCGCTGGCATCGTCGCGTTTTCTGCGAATTGCCTGCCTGCCAAGCCTGAGCAAACCCAGACCAGGCATCTCATGAAAATGGCCGAGCACATCTTTGGTGCGGTAGCGTATCAAAGCGGTGCGACCGTGGTGACCACCACCGCGAACGATGCCTTGCTAATGGGGCGAGGCGTATGTCAGGATCATGCCCACCTATTCCTTGCCTGCTGCCATGCTCACGGCATTCCCGCGCGCTACGTCAGCGGCTATATCGATCCGGGCTCGACCGATCATGCCGCGAGCCACGCCTGGGTTGATGTCTGGGTCGAAGACAGCGACTTCTCCGGCTGGGTCAGCATCGACGTGACGCATGCACGTCTGATGACCGATGCGTATTGCCGCCTGGCGATCGGCCGTGACTACGATTCCGCCGCGCCCATTCGCGGCGTCAGACGCGGCGGCGGCGATGAACTACTCGATGTCAAGGTTCAGGTAGTGCCGATTTACGAGAGCTAACCTAGCTTCGCAAATCGCTTACAGAATTTAGCCTTAGGGTAAAATAAGCCTTTTACCAAAGACTCTTGCAACAATGACCTACTGTGTTGGCATGCGCCTCGATGCGGGGCTGGTTTTTCTCTCCGACTCCCGTACCAATGCGGGCGTCGATCAGGTCGGCACTTTCCGCAAAATGAGCGTGTTTGAAAATCCCGGCGATCGCATGCTGGTCTTGATGACCGCCGGCAATCTGTCGATCTCGCAATCGATCCGCCAATTGGCGTCTGAACATGTGTGCGCCGATGGCAGCACGATCTGGAACGCCCCGAATATGTATGAAGCCGCGCGCATCCTCGGCGAAGTCGTGCGCGCCGTGCATAAGAGAGATGCCGCCTCATTATCCGAATTCGGTATCGACTTCAATGTCAGCATTATTTTTGGCGGTCAGATCAAAGGCGAGCGCTGCCGCCTGTTCCAGATTTATGCGGCAGGCAATTTCATTGAATCGCACAATGAAAATACCTACTTCCAGATCGGCGAAGCCAAATACGGCAAGCCGATCATCGACCGGGTGGTCACGACCGCAACACCGCTCGATGAAGCGGCAAAATGCGCCCTGATTTCCATGGACTCGACGCTGAAATCGAACGTCTCGGTCGGCCTGCCACTGGATTTGCTGGTGTACGAAAATAATAGTCTGGCGGTGACCCGCTTTGTCACGATAGACGAAAAAAATCAATACTTCCAAATGATACGCAGCACCTGGGGCCGTCAGTTGAAAAGCGTATTCGAGGGCATCGATGATCCGGTATGGAATGCCGCACCGGAGGCAACCAGCAATGTGCTGTCATCCACCAATATGAATAGCAAACCCGTACGCGTTGCGATACCAAGCCATGTCAGTACGACTGGCATCGATGCAGCGCCGCTGCAAAGTCTGGCACAGCAATTCAATCCTAAGCAGCCATAAGCCACTGGCATCGAGATGCAAATGAGGTCGAAAAAATGGGCGCTACGATAGCGCCCATTTTCCTTTTCCCGCAAACAAACTGATTACGACTTACGCCAGGCGCAATCGGCCGCGTGATCCTGCACCATCCCGATTGCCTGCATATACGCATAAATAATCGTCGATCCTACGAACTTAAATCCACGTTTACCCAGATCTTTCGAGATCCGGTCTGACAAATCGGTTTTAATAATTCTCTCGCCATTATTACGGATCGGCTTACCGTCAACATAAGCCCACAAATACGCATCCAGGCCACCGGCTTCCTCGCATAATCGCAGATATGCCTGCGCATTCGTAATCGCCGCCGCGACCTTCAGGCGATTGCGTACAATGCCGGGATTCGCCAATAGTTGCGCGACTTTCTCTGCATCATACACAGCGATCTTCCGCGCATCCCAATGATCGAACGCCTTGCGATAATTTTCGCGTTTGTTGAGTATCGTCTCCCAGCTCAGTCCCGCCTGCGCTCCTTCCAGATTCAGCATCTCGAACAAACGTAATTCATCGTGACAAGGCACACCCCACTCATGGTCGTGATAATGAAGATAAAGCGGATTCGCTGGATTAGCCCAGGCGCAGCGTTGCGTAGTCATCATCGTTCCATCTTAAGATTTAGGCAAAATCTCATGCAATTCGTAACTCATCAAGGCCAGAAACGCGACCAGGCCCAGATACAGGACGCCATAATTGATACGCGTATTGGTCGGGACTTGATAGTAGTCGGCGGGCAAACCCTCTGGGGCTTCTTTGGAGAATGCCTGCTTTAACTGCGGATAAGCCAGAAGCGCAATCAAAATCAGCATGGGGCTTGGATTATAAAAAAATAAGGCAATCAGCAAAGGAATACCGGCTAACCAGACCTTAGGTGAAATAATGGCGGTGATGCGACCGCCGTCCAGCGGCGAAATCGGAATCAGGTTGAACAGATTAATCATGAATCCCGAATAGGCCAAAGCCAGCATCAGGTTACTGCCATAATTCCGTCCTATCCAGTAACAGGCCAGCGCCCCCATGCTGCCGGCAATCGGTCCGGCAAACCCGATATACGCCTCGGTCTCTACATCGTGCGGCAATTCTTTTAGCTGTATCCAGGCACCGACGAAGGGGATAAAGGTCGGCGCTCCGACATCCAGTCCGCGCTGGCGAGCCGCGATAAAATGTCCCATTTCATGCACGAAAATCAGCAACACAAAACCGACCGCATAAGGCCAGCCAAAAATCCATGAATACACCAGCATGGAGATAATCATGCTGCCGCCCGTCGTCAGCAACTTACCCAGCTTACCAACGGCGAACAGCCATGTGAACAACTTAAGCATGCAACGCTTCCTTAGTTATTGTGATGTGACACGCGAATCAAGCCAGGTCTTAAGCAGTATCGCCATCCTTCTTTTTACCGAACAGCTTGGCAAGCGCTGTACCTGCCGCTGCCAGGCCCACCAATAGTATTTTCTTGAACGCCAATAACATCGCAAAGATCTTCCCGAAGAAACCCAGTTTGGCAGCGACCCCGCCGGCGACCAAAGCCGCTAAACCGTACTCGGCGACCTTGTCGCTTTTTGCATCAAAATCGGCATAACGATTGCCGTCAACGAATTCAGTAAAGGCGACGACGTTCTGCATTTCTTTTTTCACTTCGGTGATTTGCTCCATCCCTGCCACCGCATTCAATACCAGGACGCCCTTGCGACCGAGTACGCGGATATTGTAGTTCAGTGAATTCTCGCCGGCCTTGCTACCGGAGAATTCCTTGGCCCAATAAAACTTGTGGCTCGCTTTATCGTAGCTGGGCTTCTCCGCCCAACCCACCAGCGTCATCGGCGCGTAACCGGCCTTCTTGCGCTCCTCGTTGGATGCGAGGTTAGCCTCTTTCATCTCCTTGAGCAAATCGTCGTAATTGATACTGTCGGCATCGTCGTCCTTGACATGACCGTCTTCATCATAGGTAACGACCACCCCCCAGCTTGCCGCACTCAGCGGACTGAGGTTGGCCGGAAAAATCATGCCCAGAGTTTTGGCGCCCGGCGGATTACCCCAGGCATCGACCAATACTTTTTCTGCATCTTCCGGTGATAAATAACGGAATGACGGGGATAAATTTAGGTGCGCGATACCGTTTTGCAAGGTGATTTTGCCTTGCTGGAATTTCAATGAAGCGACAAATTCTTCTGCTGTCATTTTCTTTTCCGGCGCATCGGCAGCGGCGGCAGCTTGCCCCATCTGTGCAAACAACAGCGAGACAGCAATGGCGACTACGACTCCTAATTTTTTAAACATGGTTTCCCTTGGCGACTTGATGATTTAGCGGATATTGATTTGCGTTCTGTGAAATAAGCCGGCAATATTATCAAATTAACCACTCCAATAATAGTGATGCATAAAAATATATTTCTGCATCGATGTAAGTTCGCACCGCCCATGGCGACTAATTATCTGCCAGCACCGGCTGCAACAATACCCCGAATCGACTCACCATACACCTCATAAGGTAAGCCATGAACAGACGGCATTTCATACAGACCCTGGCGCTATCGGGTTTATCCATTGCAGGCGCGAACAGCATGGCGCAGAACGGCAAAGACCCTGCGAAATATACGATGCAAGGGGTCGATATGTACGGCAAAAAATTCGACCTGAGCGATTTATCCGGGCAGACTGTGCTGGTCAGCTTTTTTACCGGCGGCTGCAATCTTTGCGCCCGTGATCTGAAATTGATGCGCGAATTTTATGTCGGCAATGCAAGGAGAAAATTCGTGTTGTTAGCCGTAAATGTCGATCAGGACAAAAAAGACTTTGACACCTACAATCAATTTGTGTCACTGGCGATTCCCAAGGAACAGCGCTTCCCTACCGTGTGGCGCAACGCACCGGGCCACAAAGATAATTTTGGCGCAATCGTGCGCCAGCCTACGCATTTTGTGCTGAATCCCCAGAGTGAACTGGTCTTCAGGAGGGAAGGCACATTTCAGCCCGACGACTGGGATAATCTATGGCTGTCATTGAGTTAAATTTCACGACATCGCGCCTACGGTTTATGATAAGGCTACTGCGCCGGGCAAGCTAGCGAGTTTTTCAAGCGCCATTCCACGATCTATTCACGACTTAGTCACTGTCATTACTTGATGAGGTTCTTATGAACAGAAGAGATTTTATGCAATCGACGACACTCGCCGGCCTGATGATGGCGTCGCCATTCGCGCTGGCCCAGGCAAAACCGGATGCGCTGACATATAAGCTGCAAGGCACCGATATCGCGGGCAAGAAACTCGATTTAAATCATTTTTCAGGCCGCACGGTGTTAGTCAGTTTCTTTACTTTCGATTGCGATCTATGCAGCCACGACCTGAAATTGATGCGCGAATTTTATGTCAGCAATGCCAAGAAAAAATTCGTTCTGCTCGGTGTGAATATCGATCAAAACAAAAAAGACCTGGACGAATACAACGACATTACGACCCATGCCTACCCTAAGGACCAACGTTTTCCTACGGTGTGGCGCAACGCGCCTGGGCACTCGGATAATTTCGGCAAAATCGTCACGCAGCCGACTCACTTTGTTCTGGACCCAAAGCATCAATTGGCGTTTAAACGGGAAGGTACGTTTCAGCCCGGCGATTGGGACAAACTGTGGTTATCACTGGAATAAACGATCACGATAATAACTGTGGCGATCACAGTTTTCCAGCCTCAAAGTTGATCAAGATTGGCACGCAGCATCTGCGCCCGCGCACTGAATCCCTCGATCGACTCTGCATCCATTTTATCTAATTGCCGATATACCATGCCGATACGCGGATTATTCGCCAGTCGATCCGCATTGCGATAAAAAAAGTCCCAGTACAGTGCGTTATAAGGGCAAGCCCGCTCACCGAGCCGGGCTTTTTTATCGTAGTGACATCCCTTGCAATAATCACTCATTCTATCTATGTAAGCGGCGCTGGACACATAGGGCTTGGTTGCCAGCAATCCGCCATCCGCAAACTGGCTCATGCCCAAGGTGTTCGGCATCTCGACCCATTCGAAAGCGTCGATATACACCCCCAGATACCAGCAATGAAGCGCATGCGGATCAAGCCCGGCCAGCAGCGCAAAATTACCGATTACCATTAGTCTTTGTATGTGATGCGCATGCGCCTGCTCCAGCGACTGCCCGATCGCATGAGACAGGCAACGCATCTTGGTTTGCCCGGTCCAGAACCAAGCCGGCAAGCCATTCGAGTGGCCGAATACATTGTGCTGTCCGTAGTCCGGCATGTTTGTCCAATACACCCCGCGCACATATTCACGCCACCCCAGAATTTGTCGGATAAACCCTTCCACCGCCGCCAGCGACGCATGACCGCTGCGATACGCCGCCTCTGCTTTACCGACGACTTCACGCGGGTTCAGCATTTTGACATTCAGTGCGAACGACAGCAGGGAATGAAATAAGCGCCAGGCATGGCTATTCATGGCATCCTGAAAATCGCCGAAATGCGGCAGCGCTTGTTCGATAAATGCATCTAGCTGCTGCAACGCTTCAGCACGATTCAGCGCCCATGCCAATTGATGTGCCTGCGGATTGCCAAAACTCTGCACACCTGCCGCGACGATGGCGTGCCACAAGGCGGAATGATCGTGGCAGATGCGCGCATCCACAGGCTCTGGTGGCGTGCCGCGCCAGGGCTTACGATTGTCATGATCGTAGTTCCACTGACCGCCGGCGGGCTTCGCCGCGTCCGCCATCAAGATATGATGTCGCACACGCATCTGCCGATAAAAATATTCCATCAGCCATTGACGGCGACCGGTAAAAATTTCTGCGGCTTCTGAGCGCGTCGTATAGAAATGCTCGCTATCGACCATCACCCAGGCCAATGCTGTACGCCGCCCATGTTCATACAATTGCTGATCGAGTCGCCACTCGTCCGGTGCCTGATATTCAAAACCGCTGGCCTGGTAATGCGCGATCAGATAATCAATATTGGCGGGCAGCGATTGGCGGTTCTCCACATCATCAATCGTCAGATAATGGACCCGGTGGCCGCGCTCCTTTAATTGACGCGCCATGTCGCGCATCGCGGCAAAAATTGCCAGAATCTTCTGCGCATGATGCAACACATAGTCGGTTTCCTGACGTATTTCCATCAAGACATAGACAATGTCGTCCGCCGTCTCGGAAAACCAGCGATGCTGGGGATTGAGCTGATCGCCGAGGATCAATCGCAGTGTAATCATAGATACCTTCAGGATGCTTTAGAGGGTCAGCCAAAGCCGCCGATAGGTACCGTCAGCGTCGTGATCATGCGTTTGCTTTGGCAGATTAAAGCGGCGGCCGTTACGCGGATCCGTTCCGCGACCAGCGATGTATAGCCAATTACCTTGATTGCTATACACATCGTAGTCAATTAATTGTGCTTCAAACCAGGCCGCGCCCGCCCGCCAGTCGCAAGCCAGTTCATGGATCAAATAGCTGGCAACAATTTGCCGCAATCTGTTCGATAAGTAGCCGGTTGCCGCTAATTCATCCATCCCTGCGTCCACCAGGGCCTCGCCAGTCTCTCCCCGACACCAGAGTGCAAATGCTGCCTCATCGTGCGGCGGCGCAGGCAAATTACTCAAGCCTGTGGCGCGGTATAAGCGCGACCCATATTTGAGATGGAGAAAGCGAAAGTAATCGCGCCACAATAATTCAAACCATATCCAATAACTACCATCGTTGGCACCGTGCTTATGTTCAAACGCTTTCAGCTCCGCATAGATGGTGCGCACCGATAACGCGCCGCAGGCCAGCCAAGGTGAGAATTTGGTTGAATAATCCACGCCTGTCAGGGCATTGCGCGTGAGCTTGTAGGAATGCGGTAATTTGCGTGCCAGATACTGTGCCAGGTGAGCGTTCGCAGCACTGGCGCCGCCGAAAAATTCAGCTTGCTCATAAGGGAATGAGGATCGCTCATCGGCTAGTGTTTGATGAGGTTTGGACAATAATCTGGCGAGCCTGTTTCTCTCCGGGATATCCAGATATCCGGGCAGCGGCGGGATAGATGCCGGCGCAGTCAGGGGCAACAGCGGAAAAATATCGGCGCGCTCGATCACCGTACGGAATTGCGTAAACACCTCAGGCAATGCAGATTCCGTAAATGGTAAATCGTCAGGATCAAGCAGGCTTGATTGCCAGGTAGTAATGACTTGCACACCCGCATCGCGCAAGGAGCTTAGCGCGGCCTCTTCTTCCGGTGCGGCGATGGCCTCACAAAAGATCGCGGCTACGCCGAACTCCCGTACTAGGGCAGGCAAAACTTCGTGCGGCGTACCGGTGAGCTCCAGCAAGCCGCTGCCATAGGATTGTAAGTGTGCATGAAGATCCGCTAACGCGGTCGCTAAAAACTGTTGGCGATGCAAGCCCCACCGCGCAAACCCCCACGCAGTTTTTTGCGACAAACCCGCCGGATGGCAAAAAACGGGAATCAGTCTGCTGGCTCTGCTAATGGCGTTCAACAGTGCTGGATTATCTGCCAGACGCAAATCATTGCGGAACCAATAAATAACCGTCGTCATGGGCTTCCTTTGCTTTCGTGACGGCAGCGTACCGAGCAATATTTGACTTCGTCCCAGACCTGTTCCCACTTCTTGCGCCAGCTAAATGGTCGCAGACATTGCGGACATACTTTGGTGGGTAAATCCGATTTTTTGCGCATTTTCATTTAAAACTCCCAACTCAGCTGGGATGAATTCTTCGCGGAAATTTGCTTGCTTGTCGAGCGAGTATGGTCTCTCCTCCGCGAACCATGTTTTTCGATAATCGGGGCTTTGGCAGATTTCACTGCAGCTTGTTCGCGCAGGGCAAACAAGCGCGCTTTAGCTGCACGGGTCGCCTGCTCCAGATCCACGACAGGGGATGGAATATCCTTACCGACAATCACCCCGCAATTGGCCTGCACCTCGGGCGGCATGCGCCACGGCTCAAACAGCCAGGAATCCGGTACCCGTCGCATCGCAGGCAACCAGTGGCGCACGAATCGACCATGCGGATCGTGGTCGCTCGCCTGTTTGATAGGATTGTAGATACGCGGGACATTGATGCCGGTAGTGCCTGATTGCATTTGCATCTGGCTCCAGTGAATGCCAGGCTCATAATCCAAAAACTGGCGTGCCAGCCAATGACCTACCGGTCGCCAGTCCAGCCATAAGGGATAGGCTGCGACGGACACCAGCATCGCCCGCATACGAAAATTCAGCCAACCTGTTTCACGCAACATCACAACGCAGGCATCGACCAGCGGCCAGCCGGTGCGGGCCGAGGTCAACGCGTCAAAATGAGCTTGATTCCAGTCGTGTTCACGCAGGCCGTCGTAAGCGCGATGTATATTGCGATATTCAATTTCTGGTTCGCTCTCTAATTTTTGTATGAAGTGGCAGTGCCAATACAGACGGCTGATGAAGGCGCTCAATCCTTGTTTTTGACGCGATGCAGTGAGCGGTAATTGGGTGCGCTGCCGCAAAGTCGCCTGCACAATTTCACGCAAGCTCAGACAACCGTAAGCAAGGTAAGGAGACAAACGGGAACACGCCGTCGGTGCAGATAACGGTGAGGAAATGCCGCCGCGATATTGATTGCTGCGATCGCTTAAGAAACTCTCAAGCACCGCCAATCCGGCCGCGCGGCCGCCTCGCTGGCGCTGAGGCGGATCGAATAATGTCAAACCCAGTTCTTGCGGCAGCGGGGGAAGCTGTTGCGCCAGCGGTGACGCCACAAAACTGACCGCACCCAATTCTGGTGTGGGCAGGCAGGCTTGTCCCACATGCGCATCCCAATGGGTATGCCAGCCATTACGGCTGGCCAGCCGTCGCACTACACCGAATTGGGCAAACTCTTGCCAGCTTACGCCTTGCGACTGGCACCAGCGTCCCAGCGCAAGATCGCGCTGGTAGCTAACCGCATTACCCGTTTCTTCATGGGAGTAGATGGCGCGAAACGGTGACGCAGCGTGCAGTTGTGCGAACACGGCGGGTACCTCGCCTGTCAGGACATGCAATTGACCACCCAGGCGGCGCAATCCGGCGTACAACTCGCGCAAACTTTCCAACACAAACTGATAATGCTGATTCGCCGCATCGGCCTGTGCCCAGATGCGGGGCTCTATCACGTAGACACACAACACAGTCCCATGAGAAGCGGCCGTGTGAAGCGCGAGGTGATCATGCCAGCGCAGATCCCGTTTAAACCAGACGATGCTGTAACTCATGCTTTGCATTATACAAAGCGAAACCAAGAGATCTCCGGCATATCAGCAACGAAGCGGAGAGCAACGGGTCAAGAGCGGGACGATGAAATTTGCCGATCTGCTACCTCAAACCAGAAAGCTGTCTGCAAGAGATAATAGGGTTATCCGCAAAGCGATCAATTGCTTACCGGCGTTCAGATTGAATCCGCAGGCTGGATGCGGCTTTCGGCAGCATTTCGTGCCAACAGGCGCACCCGGCTTGCGGGTTGGTTTTGAGAACGACCATCCCTATCGCCAATTCTTCTTGCCTTTTCACGCTGTCTCGGTGGCAAGGTAATGTGAGGTTTTATGTGAGATTTTGCTTGTTGCGTAAGCCTTAATAAAAAAGCGCATGACTACATGCGCTTTTCAGTTTGACGACGCAGATGTCTACACCACGATGGTCTGATGCTCATTGCCTTCACGCGCACGGATAGTGCCGATGCGGGCGACGGTCTCGCCTGCGGCTGTCAGTTGCGCCATCGCGGCATCGGCGTTTTCTTGCGCGACAATCACGACCATGCCGATACCGCAGTTGAATACCCGGTGCATTTCTGCATCGGCGACGCCGCCGTGCTGTTGCAGCCATTTGAACAAAGGCGGCAATTCCCAGGTGCTGCTGTCCAACACCGCAGTCAAGGTGTCGCCGAGCACGCGCGGCACGTTTTCCACCAGACCGCCGCCGGTAATGTGCGCCATGCCTTTGACTTCCATGCCAGCCATCAAGGCCAGCAAAGGTTTGACATAAATACGGGTGGGCGCCATCAGCGCATCGGCCAGGCTGCGGCCGTGGAAATCGGCGTTCAGGTCTGGATTGGCGACTTCGATAATCTTACGCACCAGGGAGAAGCCGTTCGAATGGATGCCGGAGGATGCCAAACCCAGGATCACGTCACCCGGCGCAATCTTGGTACCGTCGATGATCTTGGATTTTTCTACCGCACCGACCGCAAAACCTGCCAGGTCGTATTCACCATCCGGGTACATCGATGGCATTTCGGCAGTTTCGCCGCCGATCAGGGCGCAGCCTGCCTGTTCGCAACCGAAGGCGATGCCTTTGATCACGTCGGTCGCCGCGGCGACATCGAGTTTGCCGCAGGCGAAATAATCGAGGAAGAATAAGGGTTCGGCACCTTGCACCAGAATGTCATTGACGCTCATGGCGACCAGGTCGATGCCGACGGTGTCATGGCGATTCAGGTGGAAAGCCAGTTTCAGCTTGGTACCAACGCCGTCGGTGCCGGAAACCAGTACCGGTTCCTTATACTTCTTGCTGATTTCGAACATGGCACCGAAGCCGCCGATGCCAGCCATCACGCCTTCGCGCATGGTGCGTTTGGCAAAAGGCTTGATCGCGTCGACTAGCGCATCGCCAGCGACCATATCGACGCCGGCGTCACGGTAAGAGAGGGAAACATTGCTTGGTGTGCTCATGATAGTCGTCAATAGAGGCGTGAGGCGGTAAAATAGGAGGCTTGCCAGTGAATGCGGCAAATTTCAGCGGCAAAAGCGCTATTTTAACAAAACGCTCGCTCCGCTCCTAATTTTTAGGGAGCTAAATTAATACTTGCCCTGGAACTTACATGAGAGCTCAGGCAACATTGCTTCTGTTGCACTGTCAGTCTTGCTGATAATTTTTGACCGGAAACTACCTAGCCCGCCTATGCCATTTTCTTTTACTGCCGAGCAAAAACAGACCGCCCTGTGGCTGCTGATGGGATGCGCACTGCTGCTGTTGATGTCGATGCTGGGACCGATCCTGATGCCGTTCATCGTCGCGGCCATCCTCGCTTACATCCTCAATCCCTGGGTAGATCGCCTGTGCGCCTTGCGGATCAAGCGTTTCCAGTTACCACGCGCGCTGGCTGCGACCTTACTGATTCTACTGGTAATCATGCTGATCCTGACCATGCTGCTGATCATGACGCCGATTTTGCAAAAACAGATCCCCCAGTTGCAAGACCAGATTCCACGCTTTCTTGATAAGGCCAATGATTTGCTGGGACCGATGCTCAATGATCTAGGCGTCAAGGTTAAGCTCGATAGCGCCGGTATCAAGAGCATGCTGAGCGAGCAACTCGCGACCAGCGGCGATGTGATCGGCAAAGCCGTCCTGTCGTCGATCCGGGTCGGCGGTACGGCAGTGATAGGAATGGTGGCGAACCTGCTGTTGATTCCTATCGTCTTGTTTTACCTGCTGATGGATTGGCATGCGCTGATGGACAGACTGGAGCATTTCATCCCGCGGCGCTGGGTCGGCGGCGTAAAATCCGGCGTGATCGAAGTGGACAGCATCCTGGCGCAATATCTGCGCGGCCAGATCATGGTGATGATCGTGCTCGCGATTTACTATGCAGGCGGACTGGCGCTGGCCGGTTTTGATCTGGCGCTGCCGGTCGGCATCATCACCGGTTTTTTAGTCTTTATTCCTTACCTCGGCTTCGGCCTGGGTCTGGTGCTGGCCTTGATTGGCGCAGTTTTACAATTTGATGGCATGCATGGATTGGTTGCGGTGGCGATTGTGTATGGCATAGGACAGGTGCTGGAAGGATTCTTCCTGACGCCGCGCCTGGTCGGGGAGCGGATTGGCCTGCACCCGCTGACGGTGATTTTTGCCTTGATGGCATTCGGTCAGTTATTCGGCTTTATCGGCATCCTGGTCGCCTTGCCGGCGTCGGCGATCTTGGCAGTCGCGGTCAAGCATCTGCGCACTTCTTATTTCAATAGCTCTCTGTATCGTCAACCATGAGGCAATTACTGCTTGATCTGGATGCGGAAAAACCGCCTTCCCTAGATACCTTTGTGATCGGACAAAATGCCGAACTGGCGCAATTGCTGAGCCTGTTTTCTGATCGCACGCCCAGCCAGTACGGCGAGCGCTTTGTCTACCTGTGGGGCGAGACCGGTGCGGGCAAGACGCATTTGCTGCACGCCTTAGCGAGCAGCGGGCAAGCCCGCTATATCAGCGCCGACGCGCCGGGCAGCGCCTTTGACCACAGCCCGGAAATCAGCCTGTACCTGCTCGATGATTGCGAAAGCCTGCCGCCGCAATCGCAGATCGACGCCTTCAATCTGTTCAATGAAACCCGCGCCCATGGCGGCTTCCTGGTTGCCGCGGGCAATCATCCGCCGATGATCTTGAATCTCAGGGACGATCTGCGGACACGTCTCGGCTGGGGTCTGATCTACCAGGTGATGGAATTGACCGATGAGGATAAAATAGATGCCCTGGAGCGCGCAGCACAGGCGCGCGGCATGAGTATTTCAAGCGGCGTGTTACCCTACCTGATTACGCACTACCAACGCGATATGCGTTCACTGACCTCGATGCTGGATCAACTGGATCACTACTCGCTGGAAACCAAACGCGCGATCACTTTGCCCCTGTTGCGCGAACTGCTGCAGCAACAAGCCTATACCAATTAATGCCTACCAACGATCCTCAGTCTTCGCCTGCACCCATCATGCGCAACATCGCTTTATTCGATCTTGACCACACCCTGCTGCCGATCGATTCGGATTATGAATGGGGCCAGTTTTTAGCCCGCACAGGCGCGGTCGATGCCGAGGCATTCGCCCGACGCAATGCGGCATTTTTCGCGCAATACCAGGCCGGCACCTTGGACCCGGTCGAATATCTGGAATTTGCGCTCGGCACCCTGGCGCAATTCCCTAGCCATCAACTGGATCAGATGCATCAGCAATTTATGCAGGAAGTGATTCATCCGGCGCTGCTACCAACTGCCAGAGATTTGTTACGGCAACATCAGGAACAGAATGATTTAATCGCCATCATCACGGCAACCAATCGTTTTGTCACCGCCCCGATTGCCAGGGCGCTGGGAGTCGAGCACCTGATCGCGGCCGAACCGGAACTCGACAGCCAGGGCAGGATCACCGGCAAACTGCTGGGTGTGCCGACCTCCGGCCACGGCAAAGTCATTCATCTGCAGCAATGGCTGGCCAGCCAGGGCAAGCAGCTGAGCGATTTTCCGCGAAGTTATTTTTACAGCGATTCGCAAAACGATATTCCTTTATTGTCGATTGTGAGTCATCCTGTCGCCACCAATCCCAACACCAAACTACGTGCCCATGCCGAGCAATGCGGCTGGCCGATTATTCATTTATTTAACGCGCAATGATCAAGAAATTTATCCGCAAAATGTTGGGTGTCAAAAACCCGCCGGAACCCGCAGGAGCGAAGCGCAAACCCACTGTGCTGAGCGCCAAAGAACATGGCATCAATCCTGAATTGCTGTCAGCGAATGCCATCCGCGTAACCCAGACCCTGCAAGAAAACGGCTTTAAAGCCTTTGTGGTGGGCGGCGCGGTACGTGACCTGCTGTTAGGCGTCAAGCCGAAGGATTTTGATATCGCCACGAATGCCACGCCGGAGCAAGTCAAGCGTCTGTTCCGGCGCGCCTTCATCATCGGCAGACGCTTTCAGATTGTGCATGTCATGTTTGGCCAGGACTTGCTGGAAGTGACCACCTTCCGCGGCGCTGCGACCGATGGCGCACCCAAGGATGAGCATGGCCGCGTGCTGCGCGATAACACCTTCGGCGAACAGCATGAAGATGCGGTGCGGCGCGATTTTACGATCAATGCGATGTACTACGATCCGGCGACGCAAACCGTGCTCGATTATCACGGCGGGATTGCCGATATCCGTAAAAAGACCTTGCGCATCATCGGCGTACCGGAAGCGCGCTACCGCGAAGATCCGGTGCGCATGTTGCGCGTGGTGCGCTTTGCGGCCAAACTGCAATTCAGCATCGATGAAGCGACCCGCGCCCCGATTCCCGTGATGGCCCCCCTGATCAACAATGTACCGGTTGCCCGCGTGTTCGATGAAATGCTGAAGCTGTTGATGAGCGGGCATGCGATGGCTTGCCTGCAGCAACTGCGCAAAGCCGGTCTGCACCACGGACTGATGCCTTTGCTGGATGTGGTGCTGGAGCAGCCATTAGGTGAAAAATTCGTGACGCTGGCATTGGCCAACACCGATGAGCGGGTCCGTCAGGGCAAGCCGGTCTCGCCCGGGTTCCTGTTCGCATCCTTGCTCTGGCATCAGGTGCTGGAAAAATGGAAAGCCTATAAAGCAGCCGGGGAATTCGCGATTCCCGCCCTGCACCTGGCGGCCGATGATGTGCTGAACAAGCAAACCGACAGCCTCGCCCTGCAACGCAAGATAGGGTCGGACATGCGCGATATCTGGGCGATGCAGCCGCGCTTTGAAAAACGCGTGGGCAAATCGCCGTACAAATTGCTGGAACATCCGCGTCTGCGGGCTGGCTATGATTTCTTGCTGCTACGCTGCGCGTCCGGCGAACTCGATGCCGAAATCGGCGAGTGGTGGACGGCTTTCATGGAAGGCGACGGCAACGAGCGCGAGCATTTGCTGACGATCAAACCGACAGAGCAGGCAACAGAAGCAAAAAAACGTCGTCCGCGTCGCCGCGCACCGCGCAAAGCAGCGGTAGCCGAATAAATCGTGATGACGGTTCAGGCGAGTATCGGCATCGGCGCCAATCTCGGCGATGCGCGCGGCACCGTCGAGCAGGCGATCGCCCGGCTGGCGGCATTGCCGGCGTCCCGCCTGCTGGCGCAATCGAGCCTGTACCTGAGTGCCCCGATCGACTCGTCCGGCGACGATTACATCAATGCGGTGGTCCAGATCGGCACCGGCTTATCGGCGCATGATTTGCTCGCCGCCTTGCAACAAATCGAATTGGCATTCGGGCGCGAACGTCCGTACCGGAATGCGCCGCGCACACTTGATCTGGATTTGCTATTGTATGGATCGGAACAAATCAATCGTGACGGCCTGATCGTGCCGCATCCGCGCATGACTGAACGGGCTTTTGTGTTGCTGCCTTTACTGCAGGCCAATCCGCTCGCCCGCATTCCCGGCAAGGGCACGGTGCAGGACCTGGTCGGACTGGTAAAAGATCAGAGTATCCACGTTCTGAAATAATGCATTTTTATATACTACCTACCAGTACTGACAATTTTTTATTAAATCCGCAATATCCATGTGCGGAATAGGCCATCAATAAAACATACTCCCGTGCAAACTCCTGTTATCTTACAAACTACCGGCCTGCTGATTTTATCCAATATGTTTATGACGGTGGCGTGGTACGGGCATTTAAAAAATCTGTCCAGCAAGGCATGGTGGATCGCCGCACTGATCAGTTGGGGCATCGCCCTGTTTGAATATCTGCTGCAAGTACCCGCCAACCGTATCGGCTATACGCAATACAGCCTGGCGCAACTGAAGATTTTGCAAGAGGCCTTGACCCTGATCGTTTTTGTGCCGTTTGCTATGCTGTATATGGGACAGCCATTTAAGCTCGACTATGTGTGGGCCGGCTTATGTTTAATCGGTGCGGTGTATTTTATTTTCAGAAGCTGATCCTCGGCATGAGGATGAATCAACGTATCAATACTACTCTGGAGAATTATCTTGGCTGAATATTTACAAGATCGCAAGGCTGTCAGCATCCCGGGCCTGATCGAACAACGCCAGCAAGGCGACAAAATCACCATGCTGACTTGCTATGACGCCAGCTTTGCCGCCTTGATGGATCGCTGCGGCGTCGAGATGTTGCTGATCGGCGATTCGCTCGGCATGGTATGCCAGGGACACAATTCAACCTTGCCAGTCACCGTGCAGGATATCGCTTATCACACCGCGAGCGTCAGCCGCGGCAATAAGAGCGCGCTGGTGGTTGCCGATATGCCGTTCGGCAGTTATGCGACGCCTGAATCTGCCTTTAATAATGCGGTCCAGTTGATACAAGCCGGCGCGCAAATGGTCAAACTGGAAGGCGGCGCATGGCTGGCGCCGACGATTAAATTTCTGACCGAAAGAGCGGTACCGGTCTGCGCGCATCTCGGCCTGACACCACAATCCGTGCACCAGCTAGGCGGCTACAGAGTGCAGGGCAAAACCACTGCCGCGGCGGATTTGCTAAAAGCAGATGCCCAGAGTTTGCAGGCGGCAGGCGCCAGCGTCCTGGTGCTCGAAGCGATTCCTGCGGCTTTAGGCAAAGAAGTCACTAATTTGCTGGCGATACCGACCATCGGTATCGGTGCCGGCCCCGATTGCTCCGGCCAGGTATTGGTGATGCATGATCTGCTGGGGGTTTTCCCGGGACGCAAAGCGCGCTTTGTGAAAAATTTCATGGACGGACAAACCACGATTGATGCCGCTGTACAAGCTTATGTGGCGGCGGTCAAAGACAAGTCCTTTCCCGCTCCGGAGCATTGCTTCTAAACGCGCATGACGATCGGTGCCGCTGTCCACGATGCGTTTGGTTTGCTGTTCGCAGGTGACGGCACTCTGTGGCAAATCATCTGGGTATCGCTCAAAACCTCGCTCATCGGCCTGGGACTGGCAAGCGCGCCAGCCGTGGTGCTCGGCTACCTGATTGCCAGCCAGTCGTTTCGCGGACGGCGGCTGGTCATCTGGCTGGTGCAGGCGGCGTTGTCGCTGCCGACCGTATTGATCGGCCTGCTGCTGTATCTGTTATTGAGCCGCCAGGGCGCATTAGGAAGCTGGCACTGGCTGTTTTCGCAATCCGGCATTATCCTCGGTCAGGCTATCATCGCACTGCCGGTGCTGATCGCATTCACCCTGAGCGCAGTGCAGGCGGTCGATCCCAGATTGGCCGAAACGGCCTTCACTCTCGGCGCCAATCGCTGGCGCATTATGCTGACGGTGTTGCATGAAGTGCGTTTTGGCGTGTTTGCCGCCCTGATCAATGGCTTTGGGCGCGTCCTATCCGAGGTCGGTTGCGCCATGATGGTAGGCGGGAATATCGCCGGCGAAACCCGCACGATCACGACCGCGATTGCCCTGGAAACCAGCAAAGGCGAATTCGCGCAGGGGATTGCCCTGGGGGTGGTCTTGATCAGCCTGGCCTTGCTGATGAATGCCGTTTTACTATTGTTGCAGGGCGATACGCACAATGCGGGAAGACTGAGGTGAGCAATATGAGCAATCTGCTGAGCATGCAGGGTCTGCAAAAACAGCATGGCGATAAGCGCCTGCTCGACATCGAGCATCTCAGCATCGCCAGTGCCAGCGCCTATGTGCTGACCGGCATTAACGGCGCAGGGAAAAGCTCGCTGCTGCGCATTCTGTGCGGACTCGATAAAGCGACTATCCGGCAGGCCAGTTTGTTTGGCAAAGCTATTCACTGGCCGCCCGCCGCACCCGTACTGCGCGACACCGTCGTCTATGTGCACCAGCATCCGGTCATGTTCGCGGACACGGTCACTAGGAATATCGGCTATGGATTGAAATTGCGTGGCGGCGATCGGACCGAGCAAGCCGACGCGATACAGCAAGTCATGACTTGGGCCGGCATCAGCCATCTGGCAAAGCAGGCGGCTCAGACTTTATCCGGCGGTGAAAAGCAAAGAGTGGCACTGGCGCGCGCCAAAATTCTGCGGCCGAAATTATTACTGCTCGACGAACCGACCTCCAATCTGGACGGCGAAGCGAGAGAACAAGTGATTGCCCTGATCCCTGACCTGATCAGGCAAGGCAGCAGCATCATCATGGTCTGCCACGACCGGGATTTAATCGCGCTACCCAATGTACAACGCTGGAAATTAAGGGACGGCAAGCTGGAAACGCGCTAAATCAAAATTCAGCGCCTAGCCTGCCAAGGCTCATTATTCTTTAAACCGTGCCAGACTGGTTTCAAGATGCTGCGCCAGGGTATCGGGCGAATTAACCCGCATCCCCAGCTCACGCAACAAGCCGTCTTGCAGACCGTACACCCAGCCGTGGATAGTCAGATTCTGCGAGCGCTCCCAGGCGTCCTGCACGACTGTGGTCTGGCAAACATTGACGACTTGCTCAATCACATTCAGTTCGCACAGGCGATTGCTCTTTTCTCGCTCGGTATAGACATCACCGAGATACGCCTCATGTTTCTGATGCACATCCTGCACATGACGCAACCAGTTATCCGCCAGACCGACGCGCCGACGCGTCAAGGCCGCATGTACGCCGGAACAGCCGTAATGGCCGCAAATGATGACATGCTTCACCCGCAGCACATCAATCGCAAACTGCAATACCGACAGGCAATTGAGGTCGGTGTGAACGACGACGTTCGCGATATTTCGATGTACAAATAATTCACCGGGTAACAGGCCCAATAATTCATTGGCAGGGACGCGACTGTCAGAGCAGCCTATCCACAGATATTCCGGCGATTGCTGCGCCGCGAGTTTTTTAAAAAAATCAGCGTCCCTGGCATTGATTGCTGCAGCCCACTGACGATTATTCTGGAAAAGTTGCTCGGGAGAGAGGATGGATTGATCTTGTGTACTCATGTTAACAGGCCCTGGTCCTTCATTTTCAACAAGCGTGATTTTAACCGAGAATTTCCTCTAAATCCGGATACCCTTAAAAACGGTAGGCCGATTAAAAATCGCTCAGGACAAATCAAAAAGCGCGGCGAGTCAACTGACTGGCCGCGCTTTTTGCTCCATCTTATTTTGCCTGCCACATTGTTTAACAATGATTTGGCAGCGCGAAAAGTTAGCGGTAACCGCTCTTATCTTCACCGGCATCCGCCAGCATGGCTTTTTTCAGCGAAGTATCGACCGGCTTTTCCCCCAGCCAGATACGCAACAGCGCATTATTGAAAGCGATATCCGGATACGGCTCGCCCAATTTTTTACCGTTTAAATAAAAAGTCGTTCCCACTCCCGGCACCCAGTCGGTCAGCATGATGTCGCCCTTTTTCAACTCAGGCACAGAGGCAAATAATTCACCCAAGCGCAGAAATTGCATGGTCAATTTAGACTTTTCAGCTTTATCCGTATTTTGTTGGATACCGGACATAAAGCCGCGACCAAATTCTTCATTGCTAAGATCGCGCAGCATGACAATCGTGACGCGTCTTGGCCCCGTGGTAGCCAAAACATCAGGCACTGTGGTCTTTTTACTCGGTAAATAAAGACCGGCCGCATAGACTTTAAAAATCGCTTTGTAGCGAATGCCTGCGCCATTTAATTTTAAATCGGTATTCGCAAGATGGACTGTGTCTTCAAATTTCGCGCCTGCCACCTCGACCGTCGCTGCATGCGCGACCCAGCTTGCCGACGCGAACAATGCCGCGCACAACAAGCGTTTACTTGTATTCCAAATCATATTTGTCTCCATTAATTTTCTTTTTACCCTTATTTTCCGCACGGGCGTTTCATTATGCAATGCGAAGTTAGAGTAAGACGTCTAAGCGGCAGTGGTAAAAACAATTCGTTGCCGCCTCACCACAGTCTAAAGCTTACCTGAAATTAAGCATGAGATACGAACAGACAAAATTTGAACGTAAAAAAACCTGCCGGTTATCTGGCAGGTTGAATGTCCAGGACATGATGTCTTGTCCTTTATCCGTACCCGGATTTACTCGAAGAACTTTTTGACCTTATCCATCCAGGTCTTGCTTTGCGGATTATGTTTGGCGCCGCCTTCTACGGTGAGTTGCTCAAAATTGCGCAGCAGTTCTTTTTGTTTATCGGTCAACTTCACCGGCGTCTCAATCACCACGTGGCAAAACAAATCGCCAGCGTAACCCGAACGCACCCCCTTCACACCCTTGCTACGCAAACGGAAAGTTTTACCTGATTGCGTACCTTCCGGGATCGTGAATGAAGCTTTACCGCTTAAGGTAGGGACTTCAATATCGCCGCCCAGCGCCGCTTTCACGAAGGAGATCGGCATTTCGCAATGCAAATCATCACCTTCGCGCTGGAACACCGGATGTTGCTTGATATGGATTTCCACATACAGATCGCCGGGAGGACCGCCGTTCACACCTGGTTCGCCATTGCCCGATGAGCGGATACGCATGCCATCGTCAATCCCTGCCGGTATTTTGACTTCCAGTGTCTTGTTGCGCTTGATGCGGCCGACGCCGGAACAACTGGGACAAGGATCAGGAATCATCTTGCCTGTGCCGTGACACTTAGGGCAGGTTTGCTGAATACTGAACAGGCCTTGCTGCATACGTACCTGACCGTGACCACCGCAAGTGCTGCATGTAACAGGCTGTGTGCCGGGTTTAGCGCCGGAACCGTGGCAGGTATCGCATTCATCCCAACTTGGCACACGTATCGTCGTATCGAATCCGTTCGCCGCCTGCTCTAAACTGATTTCCAGGTTGTAGCGTAAATCGGCGCCGCGATACACTTGCGGACCGCCGCTGCGGCTACGGCCGCCACCGAAAATATCGCCAAAAATATCGCCGAAAGCATCGGCAAAACCAGCGCCGCCACCGCCTCCGCCGCCGCCCATATTCGGGTCAACGCCCGCGTGTCCGTAGCGATCATAGGCATCGCGCTTTTGCGCATCGGACAGAATCTCGTAGGCTTCTTTCGCCTCCTTGAATTTCTCTTCCGAGGTCTTGCTATCCGGATTGCGGTCCGGATGGTATTTCATCGCCAGCTTGCGATATGCTTTTTTGATTTCATCTTCCGCGGCGTTTTTTGCTACACCCAGAATTTCGTAAAAATCACGCTTCGCCATCTCTTTGCACCTTGTTTTATATCAGCGAATTAAGCAAAAACGCCGAGCAGGGAAATCGCGACTACGATCAACCTGCCCGGCGAGTCTTGGCGGGGATTGCCCGCCGGACTAATTACTTACCGTCTTTGACTTCTTTGAAGTCTGCATCGACAACGTCGTCATCTTTTGCATGTGCGTCAGCTGCGCCGGCACCTGCTGCGCCGCCCGCTGCCGCTTGCTGGGCTTGCATGTCGGCATAGACTTTTTCACCCAGTTTTTGAGACGCTGTAGACAGGGCGCCGATCTTGGTATCGATCTCGGCCTTGTCGCCATTCTTCAGAATATCTTCCAAATCCTTGATGGCGGCTTCGATTTTTTCTTTCTCGCCAGCTTCTAGCTTGTCGCCATGTTCGCTCAGGGCTTTTTTGGTGGAGTGAATCAAGGCATCGCCTTGATTGCGGGACTCAGCCAATTCCTTGACTTTTTTGTCTTCTTCCGCGTTCAATTCCGCATCTTTCACCATTTTTTGAATTTCTTCTTCCGTCAAACCGGAGTTTGCCTTAATGGTGATTTTGTTCTCTTTACCGGTTGCCTTGTCTTTTGCACCTACGTGCAAGATACCATTCGCGTCGATATCGAATGTCACTTCGATCTGCGGTGTGCCGCGTGACGCTGGCGGAATGCCTTCCAGATTGAATTCGCCCAGACCCTTATTACGCGCTGCGATTTCACGCTCGCCTTGGTAGACCTTGATGGTTACCGCAGGCTGATTGTCATCAGCAGTCGAAAATACCTGGCTGAACTTGGTCGGGATCGTGGTGTTCTTTTGAATCATCTTGGTCATCACGCCACCCAGGGTTTCAATACCCAGAGACAATGGCGTCACATCCAGCAGCAACACGTCTTTGCGATCGCCAGACAAGACCGAGCCTTGAATCGCTGCGCCAACGGCAACGGCTTCATCGGGATTCACGTCTTTACGCGGTTCTTTACCGAAGAATTCTTTGACCAATTCCTGGACTTTTGGCATGCGTGTCATACCGCCGACCAGGATCACGTCATCGATGTCAGAGGTTTTTACGCCCGCATCTTTGATCGCCATACGGCATGGTTCCATGGTTTTCTGGATCAGTTCTTCGACCAGCGCTTCCAGCTTGGCACGCGTGATTTTCAAATTCAAATGCACCGGTGCGCCGTTCGCCATGGCGATGTACGGCTCATTGATTTCTGTTTGCTGTGAACTGGACAATTCAATCTTGGCGCGTTCTGCAGACGCTTTGATACGTTGCAAAGCGATAGGATCTTTGGACAAGTCCAGGCCATTGATTTTTTTGAATTCGTCGATGATGTAGTCGATGATGCGCTGGTCGAAATCTTCACCGCCCAGGAAAGTATCGCCGTTGGTGGACAAGACTTCGAATTGCATTTCGCCATCAACGTCGGCGATTTCGATAATGGATACGTCAAACGTACCGCCGCCCAGGTCATACACCGCAATCTTGCGATCGCCTTTTTCTTTTTTGTCCAGACCAAATGCCAAAGCCGCTGCAGTTGGTTCGTTGATGATGCGTTTGACGTCGAGACCGGCAATACGGCCTGCATCTTTGGTAGCCTGACGCTGCGCATCGTTGAAATAGGCCGGAACAGTAATGACGGCTTCGGTGACTTCTTCGCCGAGGTAGTCTTCGGCAGTTTTCTTCATTTTGCGCAAAACTTCCGCAGAAATTTGTGGCGGTGCCAAACGCTTGTCGCGCACGGAAACCCATGCATCGCCGTTGTCTGCCTTGGAAATGGTATAAGGCATCAGACCGATGTCTTTTTGCACTTCTTTTTCATCGAACTTACGGCCGATCAGGCGCTTTACCGCAAACAAGGTATTTTTTGGATTGGTTACTGCCTGACGCTTGGCAGAAGCGCCGACCAAGATCTCGCCGTCTTCCTGATAAGCAATGATAGACGGCGTAGTGCGCGCGCCTTCTGCATTCTCGATGACCTTAGGCTGGCCGCCTTCCATAATAGCGACGCAAGAATTGGTGGTACCCAAATCAATACCGATCATTTTTCCCATGATATTTCCCTTTTAGTTTAATTATTTGATATTTATTGAGCTGCTTTACTGTGGAATTGCCGCTCTGTTGTTCTGGATATAGGGCAAAAACCCCGAGTTTCAAGCATTTTTTATCGTTTTTTTGCCTGTTTTTGCTATTTTCCTTGCGCCACAGTAATCAATGCTGGTCGCAACAAGCGGTCTGCGATCGTATAGCCTTTTTGCAAGACGGTCACCACGGTATTCGCCTCTTGCTCTGCAGGCACCATGGAAATTGCCTGGTGCTTAGCCGGGTCTAATTTTTCACCCTGAACAGGATTAATTTCAAGCAAGCGGTTTTTTTCAAAAGCAGAACTCAGTTGCTTCAGGGTCATCTCTACCCCTTCCTTCAGCGATTCTATCGAGGGTGTTTCCAGTTTTAACGCCATTTCCAAACTATCTTTGACGGGCACCATTGCCTCGGCAAAACCTTCTATCGCAAATTTATGTGCTTTAGCAATGTCCTCCTGAGCGCGGCGACGGATATTCTCCCCCTCGGCCTTAGCGCGCATAAACGCATCCTGCAGCTCCGATACTTTGGCTTCGAGTTGCGCCAGCGTATCGCTTGCAACGGTTTCAGTCAGGTCGGCTACCTGTGCTGTATCAGTCACAGTCTCTGTCGCGGGCACTGCGGTTTCTTCTGCATCCATGTTTTCTACAGGTTTTTCTTGGTCTTGCATTGTTTATCTCCAAATCAAATTACACATCTTTATGGAAATGGGGGGTAACCATACCATTTCAAGGGGTATTCATGAACTTTTTCGGGATTTAGTTCGACAGGCCAAGCTGGCACAGACAATATGCTAACGAATTAGACATTTCGTTACAAATTTTACATGATCCGTATCTGGTAAATCAGAAGAAAACTACTACCATTACATATGAGATCCATGAGTTAAAAGTCAACCTGACCCTGGATTACTCCTACCAGCTCATTTAGGAGGCAATTAAAATGAAACTGTCACTCATCTCTATCGTTGTTTGCGCGTACACCCTGATCGTGGTGGCATGGATCTGTATGTCGCAAGCAAATATTTAGCGTTCATCTGGACGAATAACTGAACCATTCCCCCGACGCTTTACCGCGCAGTTGCTCTCCGCTGGCAAATCCGCGGATCGCGTTTGTAAATGTAAATTACGCTTACAGTTACGATAAACACCCCTTGTGGCGTAAAATTGTGCTTTTTTCGTATGCGATTTTCGCAAAAGGAACACAAGCATGATTTTCGTCACAGGTGGTGCGGGTTTTATTGGTGCTAATTTCGTACTCGATTGGCTGGCGCAAAGCGATGAGCCTGTCATCAATTTCGACAAACTCACGTATGCTGGCAATTTGAGCAATCTCGTCAGCTTGCAAAACGATCAACGGCACATTTTTGTCCAGGGCGACATCAATGACGGCGCTAAAGTAGCAGAATTACTGTCGCAATACCAACCTCGTGCAATTGTGCATTTTGCCGCAGAAAGTCATGTAGATCGCTCTATTCACGGGCCCGCCGCTTTTGTTACGACCAATATCAACGGTACTTTTAGCCTGCTTGAAGCAACTAAAGCCTATTGGCAAAACCTGCCGGAACCTGAAAAATCCGCATTCCGCTTCCTGCATGTCTCCACCGATGAGGTGTACGGTACGCTGAGCGCCGAGGATCCGCCGTTTTCAGAAACCACCGCCTATGCGCCGAATAGCCCCTACTCTGCGTCCAAGGCGGCATCGGATCATCTGGTGCGCGCTTACCATCACACCTACGGACTACCGACGCTGACCACCAATTGCTCGAATAACTACGGTGCTTACCACTTCCCGGAAAAACTGATTCCCTTAATGATCACCAATGCCCGTGCCGGCAAGGATTTACCAGTGTACGGCGACGGCATGCAAGTGCGCGACTGGCTGTATGTCAACGATCATTGCTCGGCCATTCGCCGCGTGCTGGAAGGTGGCCGGGTCGGTGAAACCTACAATGTCGGTGGCTGGAATGAACAGAGCAATTTGAGCGTGGTGCACATCCTGTGCGACCTGCTTGACCAATTGCAACCGAAGGCCAATGGCAACTACCGCGACCAGATCAAACACGTGACCGACAGGCCGGGCCATGACCGTCGCTATGCAATCGATGCGCGCAAGATAGAAAAAGAACTGGGCTGGAAGCCGGCAGAAACCTTTGAAACCGGTCTGCGTAAAACCGTGGAATGGTATCTGGCCAACGATGCCTGGGTCAGCCAGGTGCAGTCCGGCGATTACCTGAAATGGGTCAACCTGCAATACAACAACAGCGCGGAGGTGGTGTAATGACGGCCAGCAATCGCAAAGGCATCATCCTGGCCGGCGGTTCCGGCACACGACTGTATCCGGTGACGCAAGCGGTATCCAAACAACTGCTGCCGGTCTATGACAAGCCGATGATTTACTATCCGCTGACCTCGCTGATGCTGGCTGGCATGCGCGACATCCTGATCATCTCGACGCCGCAAGACACGCCGCGCTTCCAGGAATTGCTCGGCGATGGATCGCAGTGGGGGATCAACTTGCAATATGCCGTCCAGCCCAGCCCCGACGGTCTGGCGCAAGCCTTTATCATCGGTCGCGAATTTGTCGGCAATTCGCCTTCGGCCCTGATCCTCGGCGACAATATTTATTACGGTCACGACTTCGAGCCGCAACTCAGGGCGGCTGATGCGAACCTGCATGGCGCCACCGTGTTTGCCTATCATGTGCATGATCCCGAGCGTTATGGCGTGGTCGAATTCGATCAGCAAAGGCATGCCATCAGCATAGAAGAAAAACCGGTGCAGCCAAAATCCAATTACGCCGTCACCGGTCTGTATTTCTACGATCAGCAAGTGGTGGATATTGCCGCCAGCATCCGGCCCTCGCACCGCGGCGAACTCGAAATCACCGATGTCAACAATGTCTACCTGAAACAAGGGCAACTGAAAGTTGAATTGATGGGCCGCGGCATGGCGTGGCTGGATACCGGCACTCACGAGTCCTTGCTGGAAGCGGGTCAATTCATTGCCACCATCGAAAAACGCCAGGGCCTGAAAGTCGCTTGTCCGGAAGAAATTGCCTACCGGCGCGGCTATATCAATGACGCACAGTTGGAAAAACTCGCACAGCCACTCAAAAAGAATGAATACGGTCGCTATCTGCTGCAATTATTGCAGCATAAAACCTATTGATTCCTGCGCCCATAGCATACTCATTTACTTCGTCGCCCAACTACCAGATCATGAACGTAATACCTACCAATTTGCCTGAAGTGATGATCATCGAGCCGCGCGTCTTCGGCGATGATCGCGGATTTTTTTATGAAAGTTTCAACGCAAAAAAATTTGCCGAACTGACTGGCATCAATACCGCCTTCGTGCAAGACAATCATTCCATGTCGGCTAAAAATGTGTTGCGCGGCATGCATTACCAGATCCAGCAGGCACAAGGTAAATTGGTACGCGTGATTTCAGGCGAAGTGTTTGACGTGGCCGTCGATTTGCGCAAAAGCTCGCCCCGTTTCGGGCAATGGACCGGCGTCACCTTATCGGCCGCCAACCAGCGTCAGCTATGGATACCGCCAGGCTTCGCGCACGGCTTTGTGGTCACCAGCGAGAAGGCCGAATTCCTCTACAAGACCACCGATTACTGGGCCCCGGAACATGAGCGTTGCCTACAGTGGAATGACCCGTCGGTCGGTATTCAATGGCCTATGCAAGACGCGCCTGTGATGTCTGACAAGGACCAGCAAGGCACATCGCTGGCAGATGCCGAGGTTTTTGCATGAGGATTTTATTGACTGGTACCAGCGGCCAACTCGGTCATGCCCTGCTGCAGACCCTGGATAGCATAGGCACGGTGATCGTACCGGAACGCCGTACCATGGATCTCAGTCAGCCCGAGCAATTACGGCAAGTGATCCGGACCATCCAGCCGGACCTGATCGTCAATCCGGCCGCCTACACCGCCGTCGACAAAGCCGAAAGCGAACCGGAACTGGCCCATACCATCAACGCAACGGCACCCGCAGTGATGGCCGAAGAAGCAAAAAAACTCGGTGCCGCCCTGATTCATTATTCGACGGATTATGTATTCGACGGCAGCAAGTGCGACGCTGCAGGTAATTTGTTGCCCTATGCAGAGCAGGATCCAACCGCACCGATCAATGTCTACGGCCAAACCAAGCTGGCAGGCGAGCAGGCGATCCGCCAAAGCGGCTGCCGTCATTTGATTTTTCGCACCAGTTGGGTGTACTCGCTGTTTGGTAAAAACTTCTTGCTGACCATGCTGCGCCTGGCCAAGGAAAGAGAAGAATTAAACATCGTCAACGACCAGTGGGGCGCACCCACATCGGCAGGCTGGCTGGCCGAAGCGAGCGCCAGCATCATCGCGCAAATCATCCATGCCGCCGACCAGGATCAATGGTGGGAGCAACATCAAGGCCTGTACCACATGACGCCACAAGGCAAAACCAGCTGGTGCGGCTTCACGCAAGAAATCATGGCGCAAGCCGGCAAGCTGGCATTATTCTCAAAAACAGCCCCCGTGGTGACAGGCATACCGGCCAGCCAATATCCAACCCCTGCCCGCCGTCCCGTCAATTCCTGTCTCGATACGCATCTGCTGGCACAGCATTTTGGCCTGGCCATACCGACCTGGCAAGCGGTACTCGAAAACTGCCTGCAACGGCAGCCTCAGAACAATCATCATTCGGGTAAATACAATTGAAACCACAAATCATTCCACTGCGCGTTATAGGTGATGATCGCGGCAGTCTGGTGGCGATAGAGGCTGAACAAAATATTCCTTTCGAGATCAAGCGCGTCTACTACATTTTCGGAACCAAGGATGGTGTTGAACGCGGATTCCATGCTCATCGCAACCTGCAACAAGTCGCCGTCGCAGTACGTGGTTCCTGCATCATGACGATTGATGACGGCAAGGAAAAAACAGAATTCAAGCTAGACAATCCAGCCAACGGTCTTTATATCAACTCCATGGTTTGGCGTGTCATGAAAGATTTTAGCGAAGATTGTGTGTTGCTGGTCATGGCTGATCAGCATTATGCAGAAAGCGACTATATTCGGGACTATAAAACATTTCTATCGGAGTTATCAAAAAAATGATACATCCCACGGCAATCGTCTCCCCGGCAGCAAAGATAGGGAAAAGCATAAAGATTGGTGCCTTTAGCATCATTCATGACAAGGTAGAGATTGGTGATGAATCCGAAATAGGAAGTCATTGCGAAATAGGTATAGCAACGCCTTTAAGTGATGGCTCGCCTTTAATTATTGGCGCTCACTCTACAATCCGTTCACATTCAATTTTCTACGCAGGATCAATTTTTGGAGATCGATTGGTGACCGGTCATCGAGTGACCGTAAGAGAAGGGACGCACGCCGGGCTGAATCTACAAATAGGCACGCTTAGCGATATCCAGGGTGACTGCACTATCGGTGATTATGTCAGATTGCATTCAAACGTACATATTGGAAAAAAATCCGTCGTTGGCAATTTCGTTTGGATTTTCCCTTATGTGGTTCTGACCAACGATCCAACGCCACCTAGTTCGACGCTGCTGGGTTGTGAGATTGGTGATTACACTGCAGTCGCCACAATGTCAGTTGTACTCCCGGGTGTAAAAATAGGTCAACATTGTCTAATTGGGGCGCACGCTTGCGTGGGAAAAAATGTGGCGGACGGAATGATCGCCGCTGGTATACCCGCCAAGACGCTAGGTCCAACGTCCAATATTCAATTACGTGACGGCAGCGGTTTGAGTGCATATCCTTGGACCACTCATTTTCACCGTGGCTACCCGGAAGAAATCATAAAGCAATGGAAAAAGGAAAACGATGACAATCCCCTTTCTTGATCTGAAAACGCCACATAGCGACTTACGTACTGAATTGACACAAGCATTCCATCATGTATTGGATAGTGGATGGTTTATTCAAGGAAAACAATTAAGCGACTTTGAGCAAGAATATGCCGCCTACTGTGAGTCAAAACATTGCATCGGTGTTGGCAATGGTTTAGACGCATTGCATTTAATTTTGCGCGCGTACGACATCGGCGCCGGTGATGAGGTCATTGTTCCATCCAACACCTATATAGCGACCTGGCTTGCAGTCTCTTATGCTGGCGCAAGGCCTGTACCTGTAGAACCAGATATAGCCACTTACAATATTTCAGCGGAACTGATTGAGGCAGCAATTACCTCACGTACTAAGGCAATTATGATGGTGCATTTGTATGGCCAGGTAGCGGATATGGATGCGATCAATCTGCTCGCAAATAAATACAATTTAAAAGTTATCGAAGACGCAGCTCAGTCACAAGGTGCCAAATATAAGGGCAGACTCTCAGGAGGTTTAGGTGATGCTGCGGGACACAGTTTTTATCCCGGAAAAAACCTGGGCGCTCTTGGCGACGGCGGCGCAATCACCACTAACGATGACAAATTGGCTGAAAAATTGCGCATGTTGCGCAACTATGGTTCAGAAATCAAGTATCACAATGAAGTTAAGGGCTACAACTCAAGGCTAGATGAGCTTCAAGCGGCATTTCTTCGTGTGAAGTTAAAAAAGTTAAACGACTGGAATCAACGGCGGCAAACTCTGGCAAAGCTATATCAGGAGGGCTTGCAAAATACGCCCGGCATTACACTTCCATTTGTTCCTGATTGGGCAGATCCTGTTTGGCATCTTTATGTTATCCGTGCTGAACAACGTGATCGTTTACAGCAACATTTACAGTCTGCGGGAATTGGCACGGTCATCCATTATCCAATTCCACCACATTTGCAACATGCATATGCAGAATTGAAGTTCGCTCAAGGAGCATTCCCCATTTCTGAAAAAATCCATAACGAAGTCATCAGCTTGCCGCTGGATCCTTACTTATCGGTTGAGGATGCAAAACGAGTCATTGCAGCAGTGCGTGAATTTACCGCCTAAGCACAAGTTGAATATGCGGATTAAGCGATTCATTTTGGTATTGACATGTCATTAGTCAGTACAGGTTTTTTAAATGCGATCGCGGTTGCCATGCGTTTGCTGGCCATGCTTGGTCTGAATAAATTATTGGCCATTTATGTTGGGCCAGCGGGTTATGCGGCATTAGGTCAATTTCAAAATGCAATCACGATGATCACATCGTTTGCTAGCGGAGCCATCAATACGGGTGTCACCAAATACACGGCGCAGTACCATGACGAAACGGCTAAACAACATAGATTGTGGCAAACAGCTGGCAGTATTTCACTGGCCTGTACCTTACTGGTATCCACTTTTATTGCTATTTTTCATCGACCTCTTGCAGGAATTTTGCTGCAAGATACAAATCTTGGTAGTGTCTTCCTCTGGTTAGCGGCAACATTAATTTTATTTGTATTCAATGCCTTTTTATTAGCCGTACTCAATGGAAAAAAAGCCGTTGGCCGCTACGTTATTGCCAATGTATCGACCAGCATTATCACACTGTTAGTGACCTGGCTACTATCGAGTGTATGGGGTTTATACGGCGCCCTCGTTGCACTGACAATCAACCAATCCGTTGTTTTTTTTGTGACCCTGGCGCTCTGCATGCGCACCAATTGGTTTCGTTTTTCCGATCTTGCCGGGCGTATCGATCCTCAGTTAGCGCGTCAGCTAGCGCAATACGGATTAATGGCATTAGTAACAGCGGTGGCTTTGCCACTAAGTCAAATGTTGATTCGTGATCATCTGGTAAGTGAGTTCGGTTGGTTCTATGCCGGATTATGGCAAGCTGTCACAAAAATCAGCGACATGTATTTGATGCTAATTACGACGACACTGACCGTGTATTATCTGCCGCGTCTCTCAGAAATCAGCGAACCTTTGCAATTGCGTCAAGAAATTTCAAAGGTATATCGATTTGCGCTTCCTGCAGCCGCAATCGGCGCTCTATTCGTTTATCTGTTACGTGAGTGGTTAGTCGCACTATTATTCACACAAGATTTTTTGCCGATGCTGGATTTATTGGCTTGGCAATTAATCGGAGATGTCGTAAAAATAGGTAGTTGGGTGTTAGGATTCGTAATGTTGGGACGCGCTATGGTCCGCGCTTATATAATCACCGAAGTCGTGTTTAATTTTTCCTTAGTTGGATTAACTTACTCGTTAACGCCATGGCTGGGATTAAAAGCGGCGGTCATCGCATTTTTAATTAATTATCTGCTGTACTGGTTATGCATTGCCATCATTCTAAAAAAAACTGGTTACAAATAAAACACTGAAACTACGTGAAAAACACATGTTGCAAGCCTACATAAAACAATCGCTGGCCGAAATTTGTAAGGCCGAAAAACTCGATGATGCGATTAAAAAATCGCGTTTTCTAGGCGAACTTTTATGGAAAAATAGTACGGGTCAATATGAATTGTCTGAATTAGAAAATACTTTAGTAGAAAAATTTGGTTCGCAATTTGTGCCGTTAGCGACATCAACAGTAAGTTGTGAATATGTGCATATCCTGACAAAAGCTTACGACAGTGGCGGACACACCCGTATCGTTGAACGTCTGATCAACGCGGCGTCTATGCAGCAATCGGCGATACTAATAACGGAAACAGCCCAAGCCAATGCGTTAAAAAAACTCTCTCACGCGAAATTTGGTTGCATCAAACTACCGAAAAGCCGCGACAGCAAAGACAAAATACAAAGACTCGTTAATGCCTTGGCACATTATAAAACCGTCATTCTCCATATTCATCCCTATGATATAGAAACGGTTCTTGCAGTGGCATTAGCCAAGAAATATTATGGTTTGCGGGTCATGTTATATAACCACGCCGATCATGTATTCTCGTATGGCTTCAGTGTCGCCGATCGCGTGTTGGAAATCAGCTATTTCGGCTGGGGTCTGCGTGCCAAACGTAAAACAGAAAACAAATCCGTCTTCGTCGGCATACCTATTAAATTGCCAGAACTACCGCAAAACCATCGCTGCGGCAAATCCATGAATGAAGCATATATAGCCGCCGCAGGTACTGCCTATAAATTTCGACCAGCCTGTGGCTATTCTTTTCCAGAGTTCGTTGACGATCTGTCAGAACGGATTAAAACCCGGTTTGTCTTGATAGGCCCCCAGCCAGTTTTTAATTGGTGGTGGTGGAAAAGCTATTTCAAAACCAGTTCTAAATTGGATTTTTATTCCACGATGCCGCATGAGAAATATCTTCAGTTCCTGACACATGCAACAGCTTTTATCGATAGTTTTCCGATGACTGGCGGAACAGCCTTTTCTGAAATATTTAGTATGGGAATACCATGTTTCGGCGTCCTCACCGGTGCTCACGGGTATACCCCTGCGGATCAGTTGAAGTCGCAAAGCACTGGGCAATTGATAGAAGACGTAAAACTATTTTTACAAACGGGAAAATTGGACGAGACACTACAAGAAAAAGTGACGCGACAACTGTACGAAGCGCACGATGTGACAGCAGTCGCCAACCGAATTGTCCACGCTTATGATATTGACCTAAAAGACCAACAACCTTTTTGGGTCAACCCAGCGGCAGTAGATACCACGTTCTATGAAAAAATCTGGATCATGAAACCTGGTTTCTCCATGCCGGTCCATGTCCCTCCAGTCTTCAAACTCCTGTACCTGTTTGTTCGCCACTGGACAAAACGCTGCTCGGAGCAGATGAAATTAGCCTAAGGGCAATGCCAACGATATCCATACCCATCTTTGTGATGGATATGGAATGACTTTAAAGACAAAGAATAAGCATGATCCATGTTGCCATCGTTAGCCACGGCCACGAAAACCTCCTCATCAACAGCCAGCTTGGAGGCTTACTCGCCAGCGGTACAGCACTCAAGATTTGGCTAAAAGACAATCAGCCGTCAGCCGACCTGAAAACCTATTGTGAACAGCACGGCGTGCACTATAGCGATGACTTACCTGGCCTGGGTTTTGGTGAAAACAATAATTTTATCTTTGAGCAGATTCGTCAAGAATACGGTTTTCAAACCGGCGACTATTTTGTGGTGATGAATCCCGACCTTAGTACCAGTGCCGAAACCATTTTGGCTCTGACGGCACAAATGACAGCGGATGCCTGCGCAGTAGCGACCATCGATCTGTTCAAGGATCCGCAGTACCGGGTGCATGACGCCAACATCCGGCATTTCCCTACGTATGCGTCTTTATGGAATCTGGTTACCGCACGTTCACTCACCGACAGCTATGACAAAATGGCGATCACCGATTCACGTTACGTTGATTGGGCCTCTGGTGCTTTCCTGGTATTCGATGCGGCACACTACAGGCAACTCGGCGGCTTCGATCAGGCTTATTTCATGTACTTTGAAGATGTCGATATTTGCTATCGTTCGCATCAACTGCTGAACCAGGGCGTCCTGTATTACCCGCAATTTAAAGCGGTGCATCTGGCTGCGCATCAGAATCGCAATTTGATTTCCAGGCATGCGTTCTGGCTGATCACCAGCTTTTTGAAATTTTTGTCACGCCGTTATTTCGTCTATGGCGTATCCAAGCAAATAAGCCATTTACCTCTCACAAAATAAGCGGCATGACTTTAGCAATCTTACTGACGGGCGCCACCGGTTTTGTGGGCCAAGCGCTGATGGGCCATCTCCAGCGACAAGGACACGACCTGCTTTGCCTCAGCCGTCAAGCAAGCAACCTGGCAAACACTGGCCAAAGCCCTCAAATTCGGCATGCGCGCATAGAAGACATGAATGCGGAAACCGACTGGAGTGCGCACCTGGCAGGGCGTACCCACGTGATCCACTGCGCCGCCCGCGTGCACGTCATGCATGAGACCACGGCCGACCCGCTGGCCTTATTTCGTCAGGTCAATGTCGACGCCACGCTCAAGCTGGCACGCCAGGCGGCAGCAGCGGGAGTCCGCCAATTTGTTTTTATCAGCTCGGTCAAAGTCAACGGTGAATCTACCATCAAAGGCCAGCCCTTCACCGAAGACAGCGCGCCTCATCCTGAAGATGCCTACGGCATCTCAAAATACGAAGCCGAGCAAGTCTTGCTGGCGCTCGGACGAGCAAGCGGTATGGCGATCACGATTATTCGCCCTCCTTTAGTGTATGGTCCGGGTGTCAAGGCAAATTTCCTGAACATGTTGCGCTGGGTCAAAAAAGGGCTGCCGTTACCGCTCGCCAGCGTAGATAATCGCCGCAGTTTTGTGTATCTAGGCAATCTGGTGAGCTTGATTCTGACCTGTCTTGATCATCCCAAGGCGGCGCAAGAAATATTTTTAGCCTCCGATGGACAGGACTTATCGACCGCGCAGCTATTACAATATTGCGCAGTTGCCCTGGACGTGCCATCGCGCCTGTTTCCTTTTCCGCCGGGCTGGCTGATGCATGCGGCCCGGCTGGCGGGCAAACAATCGGTGGCCGAACGTTTATGCGGTTCCCTGCAAGTCGATATCGGTAAGGCGCAAGGATTGCTCGGCTGGACGCCGCCGTGGAGCGTACAGCAGGGATTGCAGGCAACCGCTGACGCGTTGAACAGAACGCTGTTGCATAACCCAAAGGAGTTGGTTTGAAACGCGCATTTGATCTATTGTTGGCCTTGATCGCCGCTTGTATTTTACTGCTGCCAATTTTACTTACCGCGATCTGCGTGCGCCTAAGCTCGCCCGGCCCCGTCGTCTATTGGTCCGACCGGGTTGGCCGCTATAACAAAATTTTTAAAATGCCGAAATTCCGCAGCATGCGCATCGATACGCCTGCGGTCGCCACCCATCTGCTGAACAACCCGGACCAATACCTGACACCGATCGGCTCATTCCTCAGAAAATCGAGCTTAGACGAGCTACCCCAGTTGTGGAGCATACTCAAGGGCGATATGAGTTTTGTCGGTCCCCGTCCTGCGCTTTATAATCAGGCCGATTTGATTGCATTGCGATCGGCGCAACAAGTTGACCGCATCCTGCCGGGCTTGACCGGCTGGGCTCAAATCAACGGACGCGATGAATTACCTATCCCGGCTAAAGTCGAACTCGATGCGTACTATGTGCAGCACCGGTCGTTCTGGCTGGATATCAGGATTTTGTTCCTGACCTTGTACAAAGTCGTCAAGCGTGACGGCGTTACCCACTAAGCCGCTGCATTCATACACAATAAATAGCCGGACTATCAAGCCAGTTACTTCGAATAAGAATAAAAGATCGCATGCAATTTCTTCTCGCCTTACCCCGTCTGAAAAAGCAAGCCATTGCCGCGCTGGCCGATGCCGTCTGCCTGCCTCTGACCTTTATCCTGGCGATCTGGCTGCGTTATGACGGCCTGAGTATCGACGTGCTATCGCATTACGCGATCCTGATCATAGCCGTGCCGCTGGTATCGATTCCGACCTTTATCCGCATCGGCTTGTATCGCGCCGTAATCCGCTATCTGGACCAGAAAATTATTTACATCGTGGTGCTGGGCGTCACGATGTCCGTTCTCTTTTTGGCGTTCATCAGCGTGATGACCCACATCATGGCGCTGTCCCGTGCGGTGTTTGGCATCTATTGGGCTGGCGCGATTTTGTATGTCGGGGCGAGCCGCTTGCTGGCCCGTACCTATTTACTGGGTTTCAATCGTAACGACGATGCCATCAAGGTAGCCATCTACGGCGCGGGCAAAGCCGGTGTGCAACTGGCGACCGCCTTGCGCTCCAGTGATGAGTATGCCTGCGTTGCCTTCATCGATGACAATGTCAACGTGCAAGGCTCGCTGATCGGCGGTATCAAAGTCAGCCCGGCGCAGGCGCTGCATAAATTAATTCCCCAATACGAGATCAAGGAAATCCTGCTGGCGATGCCGTCGATTTCTAAAACGCGGCAAAAACAGGTGCTCGACGAACTCGAGCAATACAAACTTAAAATCAAAGTCACGCCGTCGATCAAGAGTTTGCTGAATGGCGAGTTGCGCGTGCAAGATGTGCGTGAAGTCGGGATTGAAGATTTACTCGGACGCGATGCGGTCGAGCCGGATACCCGCTTGCTGGCAACCTGCATCACCGATAAGAAAGTCCTGGTCAGCGGCGCCGGCGGATCGATCGGCTCCGAGCTGTGCCGTCAAATTTTAAACCAGCAGCCGACGCAACTCCTTTTGCTGGATATGTCCGAGTACGCTTTGTATGCGATTGAACATGAGCTGAGCAGCCTGTGTGCTGCGATGAATTCGCGCTGTGAGATTCTGCCCTTTCTCGGCTCTATCCACGATAGCGCGAAGCTAGACAAGATTTTTCAGACCTACCGGATCGATACGGTGTATCACGCCGCCGCGTATAAACATGTGCCGCTGGTCGAGCACAATCCTATCGAAGGCATACGCAATAATGTATTCGGCACCTTGCGCCTGGCAGAAGCGGCGATCAAGGCTGAGGTGAAAAATTTCGTGCTGATCTCCACCGACAAGGCTGTGCGTCCCACCAATGTCATGGGTGCCACCAAACGTCTGGCGGAACTGATTTTGCAAGCCTGCGCGCGCAAACAGACAAGCACCCAATTCTGCATGGTGCGCTTTGGCAATGTGCTCGGCTCATCCGGTTCGGTGGTCCCGCTGTTCCGTCGCCAGATCATGCAAGGCGGCCCGATTACCCTGACGCATCCTGAGATCACGCGCTATTTCATGACGATACCGGAAGCCGCCCAATTGGTCTTGCAAGCCGGCGCCATGACGACTGAAGGCGGCGGTGATGTGTTCGTGCTCGATATGGGTGAACCAATACGCATCATCGATCTGGCGCGCCGCATGGTGCATCTGAGCGGACTCGAGGTGAAATGCGATGCGACGCCCGACGGCACCATAGAAATCCATCACGTCGGCTTGCGCCCCGGCGAAAAGCTGTATGAAGAATTGCTGATTGGCGACAACGTCGAACGCACCACTCATCCCCTGATCATGCGGGCGCAAGAAAAAGAAATTCCGTGGAGCGAACTGCACAACTTATTGCAGCAACTCGATGCCGCCTGCGCCGCATTCCAGTACGAGCAAGTGCGTAGCCTCTTGCTAAAAACGGTGGCAGAATACGAGCCACAATGCGGTATCGAAGATTTTTTATGGCAAGCCCAGCACTATCAGCACACCCAGCACACCAGCGAAACGATTCAATAAAGAAATAGAAAGCCATCATGTCCCTACTCTCTCCCAGCATCTTTAAAGCCTACGACATCCGCGGCATCATCGGTAAAACCCTGGATGCCGATGTGGCATATTTAATCGGCCAGGCCTTCGGTAGCGCCGCGCTTGCCAAAGGCGAGCAAAGCGTCATCATCGGGCGCGACGGCCGCCTGTCCGGTCCGGACCTGATCAAGGCGCTGGCCAGCGGCCTGCAAGCGACCGGCGTGCATGTGATTGACCTCGGCATCGTCGCTACCCCTATGGTGTATTTTGCGACCAATACTCTGGGCGCGGCGTCCGGCATCATGGTCACCGGCAGCCACAATCCGCCTGACTACAACGGCTTCAAAATGGTGCTGGCGGGCGAGGCGATTTACGGCGATGCGATCCAGGCTCTCTACCAGACGATTCTGAGCAAAGACTTCAAGCAAGGCAGCGGCAGCTATAAGACGCATGACATCAAGGCCGCGTATCTGCAACGCATCATCGGCGACGTCAAACTGGCGCGCCCGCTCAAGATTGCGATCGATTGCGGCAACGGGGTGGCCGGTGCGTTCGCGGGCGAGCTGTACCGCGGCATGGGTTGCGAAGTGACCGAATTATTCTGCGAAGTCGATGGCAATTTCCCGAATCACCATCCCGACCCGGCTCATCCGGAGAACCTGCAAGACCTGATCCGCGCCCTGCAAACCAGCGATGCTGAAATCGGCCTGGCATTTGACGGCGACGGCGACCGGCTCGGTGTGGTGACCAAAGATGGCCAAATCATTTACCCGGACCGTCAATTGATGCTGTTCGCCGAAGAGGTGCTCGCCCGCAATCCCGGTGCCCAGATTCTGTACGACGTCAAATGCACGCGCCACATTTCGGCATGGGTCAAAGCGCGCGGCGGCGTGCCGCTGATGTGGAAAACCGGCCATTCATTGGTCAAGGCGAAGCTGCGCGAAACCGGCTCGCCGCTCGGCGGCGAAATGAGCGGCCACATCTTTTTCAAAGATCGCTGGTACGGTTTTGACGACGGCATGTACGCCGGTGCACGCTTGCTGGAAATTCTCAGCAAAGTCAGCGACATGACAGCCACGCTGAATAGCCTGCCGCAATCCGACAGCACGCCGGAACTGCAATTGCAACTCAGCGAAGGCGAGAATTTCGCCATCATCGCGCAGATGCAAAAGAACGCGAATTTCCCCGGTGCCGACGAAATCATCACGATCGACGGCCTGCGTGTCGAATACCCGGACGGCTTTGGTCTGGCGCGTTCATCCAACACCACGCCGGTGATCGTGATGCGCTTCGAAGCGGAAAATCCAGCCGCCCTGGCACGCATCCAGGCGGCATTAAAGCAAGCGGTACTGGCAGTGAAACCGGATGCCCGATTGCCGTATTGATCGCCCTGGTGCTACCACTGACTGCACGATGAAGGTCAGGTGATTCCTGCCTGCAAAGGAATCGCCTGCTTTTTATTGACATGCGAAATATAAAACATACTCCTACCCAGTAATTTTTAAATCCGCATTATTGATAAGCGGAATCGACGATATCTTATAAATTTATTGGGGAGTATATGCATTCACCTTCTTATCAAGCGATCTCGTTGCTGTGAAAATCCTGCTTATCCGCGTCTCCTCGCTGGGCGATGTCTTGCACAATATGCCGGTGGTGCATGATCTGCTGCGCCGCTTTCCAGGCGCGCAAATCGATTGGGTGGTGGAAGAAGCCTATGTGCATCTGGTGCAACTCCATCCTGGCGTGCAGCGGATTTTTCCGTTCGCATTGCGACGCTGGCGCAAGAGCCTGTTCAGCCAACCGACGCGCCAGGAAATCCGTCATTTCTTCAGCCAGTTACGCGCTCAGGAATACGACCTGGTGCTCGACACCCAGGGCTTGCTGAAGACCGGCATCATCATGGGCATGGCACGCATCACAGCAACCGGTAAAAAAGTCGGCCTCGCAAATGGCACTGAAGGTTCCGGCTACGAAGGGATGTCGAGGATCTTCCACACCGACAGCGTCGCGGTGGATAGCCGCACCCATGCGGTCTTGCGCGGCCGCCTGGTCGCGGCGCATGCGAGCGGCTATGCAGTCGATACGCCCGCCAGTTTCGGCCTGCAAGCGCTTTACAGCGCATCGCAAACCCGCCCGGCATGGATGCCGGGACAGCCTTACGCCGTGTTCTTCCACGGTAGCGCAGGCGCCTCCAAAAAATGGCCCGGAGAAAACTGGCTACAGATTGCCAAGATCTTACAAGCTGACGGCCTGCCCATCCTGCTGCCCTGGGGCAATCCCGCAGAAAAAGCCGAGGCAGAGCAGATGGCGGCGCAGATGCCGAACGCCATCGTGTTACCGCAACTGTCGATGCAAGACGCCATCATCCTGGCGCAGGCCGCCCGCATCGCAATCGGCGTCGATACCGGCCTGACCCACATCGCCGCCGCCTATGAAACCCCGACCATAGAAATTTATTGCGACTCGCCGCGCTGGAAAACCGAGGGCAACTGGTCCAACAAGATCAGGAATCTGGGGGATCAAGGGCAGCCCGCCAGTGTCGCGGAAGTCACGCAGGCAATCCATGAGTTGCTGCTACAAACAGCCTGATGACACTGATTTATTCATCCGGAAATTCAATAAGACCAAAGATTTGACGTATTGGGCGTCCAAGCGAAAATAGCGTTATCCGTAAAACGCATCATTCCTGCCTGCTTTTAGCAGGAATCCAGTGGCGTTGCTGGCGCAACGAGAGATAACGACAGACACTGGCCTCCTGCCTTCGCAGGAGTGACGAAGTGAGAACTAAATTGAATAGGACTTACGCAAAAACCAAACCTCTCACCACAGAGACTCGGAGACACAGAGAAAAGGCAAGAGAAGAAAGGCACTGTGGCGTTTCGATATTCAAATGGACCCGCAAGCTGGGTGCGCTTGTTGGCACGAAATGCCGCTGAAAGCCGCATCCAGCATGCGGGTTCAATGTACGTTTTGTAAGCAGCGTGTCGTTTTGCGTAAGTCCTGTTGAATTTATTACCCTATTTAATTGCCAGATCAATCGCTTAGACCTAGGTCTTAAGACGCCAGAAGCATGCGCCTCCTGGAACAAGATGAAGCCGGTACCCGCATCCATGCTGGATATCGAATTTCACCATAAAACAGATTTCGGCCCCAGTCGCCAGCCCACCCCTGTTTTAAGGTATATTCCAGCCTTGCCTTCGTTTCCGAAGAGGAAGTTTTTCCTCGTTTCTGATGATCTCCACTCGTAAAAATCTCGATGGCTTTGCTGTCGCTATCATGGTCTTGCTGTGCCTTTGCTGGGGCTTGCAGCAGGTTGCCATCAAAATCGCCGCACCGGTGCTGAGTTCCAGCATGCAACTCGGCTTGCGCTCCGCGATTGCTGCATTATTGGTCATGGCCGTGATACTGGTGCGCCGCATCCCATTTTCTTTGCGGGACGGCAGTTTATTGCCGGGCATCGCGGCAGGCGTGTTGTTCGCGGTCGAGTTCGTGTGTATCTCTATCGGCTTGAATTACACCTCGGCCTCGCATATGTCGGTATTCCTGTACACCGCGCCGATCTTTACGGTAATGGGCTTGCATTGGCTGATCCCTGCTGAACGCATGCAGGCCAGTCAGTGGCTGGGGATCGTCTCGGCTTTCCTGGGAGTGGCGATTGCTTTTTCGGCGGCATTTCAGAGCGATGCGCATGCGCTGGGCGAAATGCTGATCGGCGATGCCCTGGGTATCCTCGGCGGCATCTTGTGGGCAGCCACCACGGTGGTGATCCGCCGCTCCAAATTGTCTGAGGCACAGCCGACCACCACCTTGCTGTATCAGTTGGCGGGAGCCGCCGTCTTGCTGCTCTTGTTCTCGGGGGTGAAGGGCGAATTCCATTTGCAGGCCTGGGATGCCCGTATCTGGATCAATTTATTCTTTCAATCAGTGGTGATTGCGTTTGCCAGTTATCTGACCTGGTTCTGGCTGTTGCGCCGTTATCTGGCCTCGCGCTTATCGGTATTCTCGTTTTTGACGCCTTTATTCGGCGTCGCTGCGGGCGTTCTGTTCTTGCATGACCCTATCAGTCCGCGCTTTGTGATTGGAGCGACGCTGGTCCTGGCCGGGATTGTGTTGGTCAATTTTCGCCGGAACTGATACCCTGCCGCCATGCGCCTTCTTTATACTTTTGTCTGGATCCTGTCCCTGCCTGTCGTTCTGTTGCGACTATGGATGCGGGGCCGTCAGGAACCTGGCTATCGCCAGCACATTAGCGAACGTCTCGGCTTTTATCCTGCTTATCCACAGCAAAAAACCCTGTGGGTGCATGCCGTATCCGCTGGCGAAACCCGCGCTGCCGAGCCGCTGATACGCGCCCTGCTGGCACGCTATCCGCAGCAGCATCTGATCTTGAGCCATATGACGCCGACCGGCCGCACTACCGGCGCACTCTTGTTTGCCGATGTCTCCGGGCGGATTACGCAGGTGTTTGTGCCTTACGACATCACTTGGATGATCAAACGCTTTTTGCGCCATTTCTCGCCATCTGTCTGCGTCTTGATCGAAACCGAAGTCTGGCCCAATCTGGTGGCGCAATGCCAGCACTTTGCCGTACCGGTCGCGCTGGTGAATGCACGGCTGTCAGAGAAATCCTTAAAAAAAGCCCTGAAACTATCCTCCTTGATTTTGCCCGCGGCCCAGGCGATTACTTGCGTGGCAGCGCAATCCGGCCCCGATGCAGCACGCTTGCAAAGCCTGGGCGTGCATACGCTGGAGATTACCGGCAACATGAAATTCGATGTGACGCCGCCCGAGCATATGGCAGAACGCGGCGCACGTCTGCGGCACTGGCTCGGCGACCGGCAAATTTTCTTGTGCGCCAGCACCCGTGATGGCGAAGAAGAATTACTGTTGAATGCCTTTGTCGCCAATCGCAAAGCCAATACCCTGCTGGTCATCACACCGCGCCATCCGCAACGCTTTGAGCAGGTTGCCGCGATGTTGGCGCAGCATCAACTCAGCTTCGTCCGCCGCTCAGCGATGGACCTGGATGCCGGCGAAAACCCGCTGCCGGCGTCCGTGGACGTGGTGCTCGGCGACAGCATGGGCGAGATGTATATGTATTACGCGGCATGCGACCTAGCATTTGTCGGCGGCAGCCTGGTCAATCTCGGCGGCCATAATCTGATCGAAGCCTGCGCCATGGCGAAGCCGGTCATGACAGGACCGTATACCTTTAATTTTTCAGAAATCACCGAGCAAGCCATCGCGGCGCAAGCCGCATTGCGGATCGCCAATCCCGATCAGCTGTTTCAACAGGCCTGGTCATTGCTTGATGAACAGGCAACCCTGCGCAACATGGGGCAAAACGCCCATAGCTTCTTCCTGCAGCACCAGGGTGCAACCAGCAGAACCATGAATATGCTGGAAGATGTGATACGGATCGGTTAGAATCCGCCTCCTTCGACGCCACTCTCAATTTTATTGCACCGGGCCAAAGCAGATTTTTTTCCGGGGTCTATAATAAGACTTAGCTTTGTGCCCGGCTTTTCTGCTGCAGGTTTTATCCTCAATTTATTTACCAGACGGCAAGTAAAATATTTGCCTTCCAGACAATTTCTCAACAGTCATCGCAACCACAATGACTGCCCAGGAAGAACGGACTATCCATCACATGAACGCCAACGACAAAATACTCGGCATCACAGAAATGCCGCCGCAAGAAATCTCTCTCGACGTTTTGCTCGAAAAATATGCCAAAGGCGATGAATCGACCATCCTCGAAGTCCAGCAACGCGTAGCGAAGGCATTAGCCTCGGTAGAAGGCGCAGATTTCCACGGCTATTACGAAGAAAAATTCTTGTGGGCGCAGCAACACGGCTTCGTCCCGGCCGGTCGTATCAATTCTGCGGCCGGTATGGATCTGCACGCCACGCTGATCAATTGCTTCGTGCAACCTGTCGGCGACTCGGTGTCCAGCACCACGAATGGCAAACCCGGCATCTACACCGCCTTGTCCGATGCTGCAGAAACCATGCGTCGCGGCGGCGGCGTCGGTTACGATTTTTCCACGATACGGCCAAAAGATTCATTGGTGCGCGGCACGCGTTCGCGCGCATCCGGCCCGGTCTCGTTTATGCAGGTGTTCAATGCATCCTGCTCGACGGTGGAATCGGCCGGTGCGCGCCGTGGCGCGCAAATGGGAGTGTTGCGCGGCGATCATCCTGATATTCTGGAATTCATCCGCTCCAAGGACCAAGGCGGCCTGACCAACTTCAATATCTCGATTGGTGTCACCGACGAATTTATGGAGGCGGTCGCCAACGACAGCGATTATTGCCTGGTACACAAAGCCGAACCTGGCGATGAGAAAAAAGAGGCCGGTGCCTATCAACGCGAAGACGGCATCTGGGTGCACCAGACCGTGCGGGCGCGCGCGCTATGGGATGAGGTCATGCGCTCAACCTACGATCACGCCGAGCCTGGTATCTTGTTCTTGTCACGCATGAATACCGAGAACAATCTGTACTACTGCGAAAAAATCGAAGCCACCAATCCTTGTGCAGAACAACCGCTGCCAGATTACGGCTGCTGCTGCCTGGGCTCGATCAATCTGACCAGGTTTGTGACTGCGCCTTTCTCGGATGCTGTGAGTTTTGATTACGAGCAATTTAAAGCCGTCGTCGGCATCGCAATTCGCATGCTGGATAATGTCCTGGAAGCGACTGCCTGGCCATTGCCGCAACAGCAGGCAGAAGCGCAATCCAAGCGTCGTATCGGCCTGGGTTATCTCGGCATCGGCAGCACGCTGGTCATGATGGGCCTGCGTTACGATTCCGACGAAGGTCGCGCCGTCGCGCAAAAAATTTCCGAAGTCATGCGCGATGCCGCGTATCTGGCCTCATCCGAACTCGCCAAGGAAAAAGACGCGTTTCCTTTATTCGACAGCGACAAATATTTGGCAGGCCCGTTCGCCCAGCGCCTGCCAAAAAATATCCGCACAGCGATTGCCAAGAATGGCCTGCGCAATTCCCATCTGCTGTCAATCGCGCCGACGGGTACGATTACCCTCGCCTTTGCAGAATTTACTATATCCCATCAAACAGTTGACTACGGCTTTTTTTGCCTGCAGTATCGAGAATGACAAATGTTTATTAATTGGTTTCACTGAGAAACGCAAATGGGAACAAAAAGTAAGCCCCCAGTAGAAATCGATTTCACTTGTGGCGGCACAGAGGTACCGCCTCAGGACGGGTTGCCGCTGTTCAAGCGATACATAGACATCCAAGGTCAACAGCAGGGACAGCGAACACTTACTCGCTTATTCCTGACCATACCCTCTGATGAAGATATAGCTGATACGGTCAGACTGAAAAAATCCAAACAGTTCGAACTTGACGTCATAGCGGCAAAGATGCCGTACTTCAACAGTAGTGTAAAAACCAACTCCCCGCTTTTACAGCACTGCAAGGCTTTGGGATTCTCGGATTCCTTCGCTATCGAACTTGTAAGACTGATTATCAACCATCTACAACATAAACATCTTGCAAACGGTTCGGTATCGCAGAGAATTTTAGCATTGCGAGAATTTGTGGAATTCCTCGCCACCCAGCGCCAAAAGCCCGTAACGCTGGCTGACATCGACAAAGGCATTTGGAAGGAATTTTTGGCTGTCATGCAAGCCGATAAGCGGACGAGTGCAAAATTTATTTTCAATTACTCACGCGCACCTTTTGTCGCCTATGAGCCGACTTCCCAGACCGGTTGGCTCGCGAGCCTTCCTTTCCGAAAAAGCCGACGTGCCAAGCCTTCACCAGAACACAGCTCGGAATTGGCGGAAACAAGGGATTACTCCGATGTCGTCATGTATCAACTGCTCTCCTTATTCGTCTACGAATTCGATCGGCGTATTGCATACTTGAAGCGTTATGAACGAATTACCGAAGCAGATATGCCCAAGGACTGGCTTTACCCCGGCCTCCGAGGGCGTCAAGGCAAAGGGCATTCGATCGACACCGGTAAATTGTTGCGCGAGTGGCTGCGCGATGAAGAACGTGGTTATCAAGTTCTTATTGATCACCACCTCATGCATCACAAGACAGGAGTTATCAAAGAGAATCAGTCTGGAAGGCTCATAGGTGGTCTTAAGAGCGCGCTGCCGTCATTGCGTCTTAATGGAGACGATGAAACAAAAGAACTGGTATCCAAATTCCAGGCAGAAATGGGTCGTCGTCATGGTTACAAACATGCAAGCGGTAAGCTGACTTTTCTCAGTTTCTACTTGAAAAAGAAAACACCGACCGAGGCCAACGGAGTCATAAACCAAATTGGGTGGTGTTTAGCTAATTTGGTGATGATGCAAACAGGCATTAACAAGGAGGTCGTCTTGACCATTCCTTCCAAGGCCGAGGATGGAAGGTCGATCCTTACGCGAGGTGACACAATCTTTGTCAAGAAGGACAGTACTGAAACCGAGATCAATCTGTACGGAACTAAAGCGCGGACCGGGAACTCACCACTAAAAGTCATCCCAGTGATCATCGTAAAGGGTAGTCCACTTTACGAAATGCTGATCGATTATGAGCGATACCTCAAGGTCGGGGATGGCCCCTTTTTTGAATTCGACAAACCTTTCACAGGCGCTTGGTGCACGGCCGGCCAAGCCGGACGCAATCTTTGGGAGATATATCCGGTGATCGACGAAAGCGACCAGCAACTTTCGAGCATCGACAGCACCAAGTTTCGCAAAGTCTTTACATCTGGGCAACTGCTGGACCGGATGAAAAATATCAAGGATATGAACGAATTGGCTGAAATGCTGCGGGATGACTTGAACCACGGAAATCTGGATACAACGCTTTCCAACTACATCATGAAGTCGACCGTCGGTCGTAGCGTAATAGACATTGCCATCGCGACGATCACTGGACAAAAGTTGAATGAACTGAAGTGCAAAAGTAAGATCGAAAGCAGTAAGACAATCCCGTTCAAGAAGAAAGTCTTTCTATGTCACTGTGCTGACCCCCAAAACCCGAGCCACGAGGTGGCGATTGCCGATGAATGTCGCCATTACGATCTTTGCCTAGGCTGTGAGCAGAGCATCATCACAAAAGAACATCTGCCCTACGTTTGCCTGCGAATCCTCCAGTACCAGGCCGAGCAACAAAAAGACCCAATCATCTGGCCGGCGCTATTCGAGGACAAGTGGTGCATCGCCCATGATGCCTTAGCCCGCTACATCGAGAAAGACAAAAAGAATGGGCGGCAGCTTGTTGATCAGGCGTGGATTGCAGCGCATCAAGGGCGCGTATCCCTGCCACCAATCATCGCCCCGAACAGGATGTGACCATGAAAAACACTCTAAAAATTGATACCGCTTCCATCGTCAAACTTCAAGGCGGGAAGATTTCGCCTGCGGACTTGGCGAAGTCTCAGTGGGCGCTGATACACGACTTGGAGCGTCAATACAAAGGCAAAACAGTCCATGGAACAAATTGCAAATTCGAAGACGATAGATGGTTCAGTACAGATAATCCAGGTACAGGCTCGCGCACTGGCATCAATTGGAGACTTCTTGAAACTAGTGAAGCAGCACTGCAAGTCTTAACCAAAGCGTTTCTATTTGATGCTATCTCTGACAGAGATCTTGAGGTCGGGACGGCAATGGGGAAACTCGGTCGACTCAAGAACAGCATAATTCCGCTAATCGGCAACAAAAAACTACTTGTAGGAAAGGATGGCAGTGTCCTCCTTGGCTTGAGTCACCTAACCGATGAAGATCTGATGGTCATGCTGGATATTCAATTAGTATCGCAAAAAACAGAATCTCAATTCATCAACAATTGCACTGAGGTTGCTGCTTTCCTTATGTTTGCCACTCACGTCGCTGAGCAGGTTCCGGTGTATCAAATCCACGCCCGCCTGCCTTGGAAAAGGTCTGGTGATTCGATAACAAAATGGGTAAAGAAAAGGGCCGTCGACCTCAGCGTGACATTCTCGACAGCAGAAGGGTTTGAACCGTTGCCTACGGAGACCGTGCAGCCGTTGGTTGAGAACTCATTGAAGCTGATTGATGATCACTTCGATCACTTCGTCGCGATTACGCCGATCGTGGCCCAGCACTTTCACGATGTCAAATACAAAAGGGCGATCGTGATTGGCTTGCTTCAAAAGTACGAACCGATCTTTGGCCACATCATGGCCACACCCGACATCAGCGGAATATCCAAGACAAGGCTAATAGCCGGACGCATATTCCGTTGGTTGCGCGATCTGCTTTATCTTGCGCGTGGGGCGTGCGTAAATGTCATCCTTCTGACGACCGGGCTGCGCAACGTCGACGTGCGCGGGCTGCAAGTTAGCGCCTGCAGTGCGAGTGGACGGATCGATATGCTCTTCTACTTGCGAGCGGATATCCAGAAAACCAACAACGTGATCATCCTTCCAGTCCCTGACCAGACTAGCAAGGCAATCCGTTTGCTTGAAAAAATCAAGTTTACCGAATCAACGTACTTGATTGACGCAGGGACTTTCCACTTAGACCGTAACGCACGTGCCACTGCTGACGTAAAGAGAGGTACCGACGACGAAGTCGAAACACGACACTATTACGGAGACTCGCTGAACCTCATCATTCGAAACTTTGCAGCGCACTTCAACATCCCCTTTATTAGCCCAACCACCGGAGGCCCCTACTCCGCACACTGCTACCGCACGACCGTTGCGGGATGGTTGGGCTCTGCCTCCAACCTGTCGCTCCTCCTCGTGCGCCGGCTATTCGGCCACAGCAACAATGTTATGCCGACCGTCTACCTCCAAAACAACCTAGCGTTCGTTGCGGAACGCGAAGCTCAAAAGGTAAGTGCTTTCGCCGAAACGGCCCGCTCAATGGGACTCGCCGCATCGCAGGGACGGCTGGCCGGAATCAAGGGCGAACAACTGGAGCGCGGATACCAAGCGCACAAATCCCGTATGGAAGCAGGAAAGCAGAAATCGCACTCGCTGAGCGATGCGGAAATTCTGAAGTCATTTATTGAACTTCTCGAACAGAGAATCAGTAGCGGCTCTGTGTGCGCCTTCCTGACGCCGTTTGGTGTGCAGTGCATGAGGAACCCGTCCGACACCAGCCAGCCACCATGCGCGAAACGTGCAAACCGTGACAAGACCCAAGATATTGACCCCGAAATCCTCAAACACGTCTCCGACATCAATCCGCAGCAATGCATCGGCATAAGCTGCACCGAAGCCGTGCTCGGCCCTTGGTCGACTTCCGTTCTCGAAACATTGAACTGGTATCGCGCTCTGCTAAGTCACCAGCTCGGCGATGCATTTACCGAAGAACACTTCGTAGAAAGTGCAAAGCAGTTCATCCAACAGTACCGGGCGCCGCTCAGAAAAGTTTTTGGCATCGCCGCGTTGTTGAACGATCCTGAGTCAACGCCCAACGGTGAGAAACCGGTACTGAAAAATGTCTGACGAAAAGCGCACGCACAAACAGCGCCTCGCCAAACTGAGAGAAATCTTCGGCAGGCGGCAGGAAGTCGCCCGTCAGTCCGGCAAGAAGCATGACGTATCGATTGCAAAGATATGCACCGATGCTGGCGTCGACAAAGTCTATTTGCATGGCTTCCGGCTCAAGGAAGATTCACCGGATAGGGCTGAATACATCGCCTTCAGAGAGGAAGTCCTTGAGTTCCAAAAGAACCTAGGCGCGGGCGTTGAGCAGTCGGACGACAAGAGACAACTTGAAGAACTGAAAAAGCGATACACCACATTGTTGAGTGACTGCGAACCATTACAACGGGAATTGGCGTATTACAAGGCCCAGTCCTCGAATGATGGCGGTGAGCTGGATCACAACCGGCAGCGGATGACCCAGCTGCTCGCCAAAGTGGCCGAACTGGAAAACACCATTGCAAATACACCGAAGCAGGGTAAGGTCGCGGCCGCGATAGCGGCCCGCATTCAGAAGCACGTTGTCTCTCCGGATAATTTCCGAACTACCGGCGGGAGGTACAAGTTGGGCTCGAAGGCTTTGGAAAACGAGGCATGGGGAAATGCCTATAGGAAGTTGGAAGAACTGCTCTCTCGCAAGCTCAAAATGCGCCTCTATGTCTTGGTAGGTTTGCCTTGCTCGGGTAAGAGCACTTGGGCAGAGGAAGGGACTGTTGCGACAGACCGCCACCCCGTCATCTTTGACGCCATGAATCTATCGAACGTTGATAGATACCGTTTCGTTCACTCGCTTTCCCGATTCAACGACTTGCCAAAGGTCTGTGTCTATTTGGATACCGACATGGAGGTCATTCGCGAGCGTAACCGCACATTACGCACAGCGGGCAAGCAGATGACCGACGACGATCTGACGGTGCACCATTCCAAGCTCGAAAAGCCCGATCCCTACGAGGAGAGATGGATCGATGAACTCATTGTCGTACGCGATCATAGATAAGCAAGCCATAGGAAATACCTGAGTGGTATAGCTGGAGGCATTGCTTCAAGAATTGATCAGTCAGGATGTTATTGGAAAATTAAAGAACCGCAATACGGTGCTCATATTGAGCGGCTAATGGGGAACTCCCTGCCGTCGTACATGACGTACATGACGCCTGTGAAAAATTTCATACTTTTTCCTGATAAGGTCGGTTGAGTCTTTGCAAGGAAAAGCTACGCACTGGCCGATCGGCACGTGATCGGCTCCACACTGTGACTTAGGGCGATTTCTTGCGTGGGACTGTCAGCGTTTTTGTGTGTTCCTTGTGTTCCGGAATCGGCGCAGTTTCGAGCGGCTTTTTGTCAGCATCCTTGATGGCTATCTCGATCAGCTTTCCGGTTTCGGCGAGCATCGATTTTTTCCATGCCGCCCAATCGCCAGATCGAACATGCTGCGTTTCGGCTTCAGGCGCTGCCGCTAACAATTTTTCGTGGCGCAGGACTGCGACCAGAAAACCGGCGTTATTGCTGCTGCGACCGACGAAAGCCTCCTTGAAGGTTTTTGATGGAAAGGGCTTGGCAGATGTGGACGCGTCCAGGCACGCATCGATCTTCGTCATGTCCACGTGCTCTTTGCTAAAGTAGCCACCGCCCTTGTTGCCGGTGATGGCGATGAAAAGTTGTTGGCGGTCATTGTCGGCGAATACGTTGTAGTTGATGCTGCCTTCGGCGCGTGCGCCCAACTTGGGGGCCGTGCCGTCCTTGAGCAGCCAGAGCGATTGCAGGCTGGCGGCGTCCGGCGCAGCCGTGTCGGCGGGCGTCAATGATTCGGTAATCGTCGGCGACGTATCCGTGGGGTTTGTTTTTGTCATGTTGATCTCGTGTTGTATGTCGATGCTTCAGAAAATAAAAATCCCCATGACTTTGCGGTCATAGGGATTCAAGTGGATTGGGGCGAGGTGTTACTGGTCGGTCAGCGCCGGTACTTGAGCGAGAAGGCCAGATCGAGGCTGCGCGGTAGCAAGGTCTGTTTGATAACGATTGCGCCTGCATTGTTGCTTCGCGTGCTGGTCGAACGTGTATTGGCGTTCTTGCTTGACCACTGCCAGGTCGGTTTTGCCGTGATGTCTATCATTGGTGGGATTTCCTTTTTCTGTGTCTGGGTGAGAAGGCCCGAAGACATGTACAGGGTTTCGGGCTTTAGTCGGGTGCAACCATGAAAATCATATATACGCGAAATTCCCCTCGATTCGGGCCGAGGCGCGGGCGACGATGTTGATTCGCTTGGACCTCACCGATCAGCGCAGTTATGCGGAAATGCCAACCAGAAATCAATTGTATTCAGCAAAATATCGATGTATTATCTAATCAATTTGATGATCTATTGAGTAAATAATGAGCAGAATGCAGTGTGAATTTGGCCTTTTCGTTGATTTTCATGGATGAGGAGCGATTGCAGATGCATCCGCAGCGTGTCGGAAACCTGAGTCAGGGTCAGCGCGAACGACTAACTTACCTTGAGTTCCGCCTGTATTTTATGGGGGAGATAGGTCGTCCAGATCTTTCTGCTCGTTTCGGTGTAGCGCCAGCTGGCGCTACCCGTGACATCGCAATGTACCGAGAGCTGGCGCCGCAAAATATTGATTTTGACAATAGCAGCAAGACATACCGTATTAGTGGTGAGTTTGCCCCAATTTTTGAACACCCTCCTCAGCGCGTCTTGTCGGTGCTCTCGCTAGGTTTTGGCGATGGGGTGGATGGCGAGCCAAGGTCGCTACTTCCCTGCGAATTTCCAGCGACATTGAGTTGTCCTCGGATGGAGGTGCTTGCGCCGATCTGTCGGGCCATCCATGTTAAGCGTCCAGTGGCAATTCGCTATCAATCTATGAGCAGTGGAGAGTCGGAGCGCGTTATCGTACCCATCGCACTGGTTGATACTGGCTTGCGATGGCATGTCCGGGCGTTTGATCGCAAGTCCGGGGAGTTTCGAGATTTCGTTATTACGCGAATTCAGAATCCAACCATTCTCAATGAGGAATCTGTGGCCAACGAACGTATGGATGCCGACATTCAGTGGACCCGGATAGTGGAACTGGATCTTGTGCCCCACCCACGCCTCAGTCGTCCGGAGATTATCCAGATGGACTATGGGATGCAGGATGGGTCAATTCGATTGCGAGTCAGGGCTGCTGTAGCTGGCTACATGTTGCTTCGCTGGTGCATTGATGCTTCGCCAGATCACAGTCTCAAAGAAGAACAATACCGACTGTGGCTCAGAGATCCGCTGGCCTTATATGGTGTAAGCAGCGCAAAGCTTGCGCCGGGCTATCGCATGCCAGAGAAGTCTATTCAGGAAAAAAATAAATGAGCGAGCACCCGATTACGCTGAGTCAGCTCGAAAACCATCTATGGGAATCCGCAAATATCTTGCGTGGCCCAGTGGATGCTGCTGACTTCAAGACCTACATTTTCCCCTTGCTGTTCTTTAAGCGTATATGTGATGTTTGGGATGAGGAGTACCAAGAGATCGTCGATGAAACCGGCGATGAGCAACTAGCGTGGTACCCGGAATCGCATCGCTTCCAAATCCCAGAGGACTGCCATTGGAACGATGTTCGTACCAAGGCGAACAATGTCGGCACCGCGTTGCAACATGCGATGCGCGAGATCGAAAAGACCAACCCGGATTCATTGTACGGTGTGTTCGGCGACGCCCAGTGGTCGAACAGAGATCGGCTGTCGGATGCATTGCTCAAGGATCTGATCGAGCACTTCTCAATGTTGCCGTTTGGCAACAAGAACGTCAATTCCGATCTGCTTGGCGATGCTTATGAGTACCTGATCAAGAAGTTCGCCGACGCCACGAACAAAAAAGCTGGTGAGTTCTACACCCCGCGTAGCGTCGTCCGGTTGATGATCGATATGCTTGACCCGAAAGAAGTCGAGACTATCTACGATCCGGCTTGTGGTACAGGCGGCATGTTGCTAGCCGCCGTTCAGCACGTCAAAGAATTGCACGGCGAAGTGAAGCGCCTGTGGGGTAAGCTGTACGGACAGGAAAAAAACCTCACCACCTCCTCTATCGCGCGGATGAACCTGTTCCTGCACGGCATTGAGGATTTTCAAGTGGTGCGGGGCGACACCCTGCGTAACCCGGCTTTCTTCGATGGTGATCGGCTGGCCAGTTTCGACTGTGTAATTGCCAATCCGCCGTTCTCGCTGGAAAAGTGGGGCGAGGACCAGTGGGTAAACGATCCCTTCGGCCGCAATTTTGCCGGTCTTCCTCCATCGTCAAGCGGTGACTTCGCGTGGGTTCAGCACATGGTCATGTCGATGGCCGATGTGACTGGGCGGATGGCCGTGGTCCTGCCTCAAGGCGCGTTGTTTCGCAAAGGCGCTGAAGGTGATATCCGTCAGAAGTTGTTAGAAATGGACTTGGTCGAAGCCGTAATTGGGTTGGCGCCCAATCTGTTCTACGGTACCGGCCTTGCGGCGTGCATCCTAATCCTGCGCAAGCGCAAGTCAGCCAAGCAAAAGAGGAAAGTTCTCATCGCTGATGCCTCACGCCTATTCCGCCGAGGCCGGGCGCAAAACTATCTGGAGCTTGAGCATGCGAAGGACATTCTCGGATGGTATCGTGGCTTTGCCGATATACAAGATGCAGCTAGGGTAGTCACTCTCGATGAGATTAAGGCTGAAGACTGGACGCTAAACATCTCGCGGTACGTTTTGCCTCCCCTGCAGGAAGACATCCCGCCGTTGCCTGATGCTATTACGGCGTTTAAGGATGCGCTCATTCGTTGTCGCGAGGCCGAGGCACGGCTCGCGCAAGTCATGACGGAAGGAGGATGGCTGAAATGAGTCACCCAAGCAAACGCATAAGCCAGCAAGAACTGGAAAGTTACCTCTGGGGCGCAGCGGTGCTGCTACGCGGCCTCATCGACGCCGGTGACTATAAGCAGTTTATCTTCCCTTTGCTTTTCTACAAACGCGTAGCCGATGTATGGGAAGAGGAGTATCAGGCAGCGCTGGCCAACTCAAACGGCGACCTCTCCTATGCGCAATTCGCTGAGAATCATCGCTTTCAGATCCCTGCCGGCGCGCACTGGAACGATGTACGCCAAGTGCCCAAGAATGTCGGTGCAGCGATCCAGAAAGCGATGCGTGCGATTGAGACCGCCAACCCCGATCTGCTCGACGGCATCTTCGGTGACGCGTCTTGGACCAACCGTGAGCGTCTGCCTGACGAAACCCTGAAAAACCTCATAGAACACTTCTCGACGCAGACACTGTCGGTCATCAACGTGCCCGAGGATGAGCTCGGAAACGCCTACGAATACCTGATCAAGAAATTCGCGGATGACTCCGGCCACACGGCGGCCGAGTTCTACACCAACCGCACCGTTGTCCATCTGATGACGCAATTGTTGGCGCCACAGGCGGGCGAGTCGATTTATGACCCAACTTGTGGTACCGGGGGCATGTTGATCTCGGCACTGGACGAGGTGAAACGCTCCGGCGGTGAGTACCGCACGCTCAAGCTCTACGGGCAGGAGCGCAACCTCATCACGTCATCCATCGCCCGGATGAACTTGTTTCTACACGGTGTGGAGGATTTCGAAATCATCCGGGGCGACACCTTGGCCGATCCCAAGCACATCGAGGGTGACCGCCTTCGTCAGTTCGACGTTATCCTAGCCAATCCACCGTACTCTATTAAGCAATGGAACCGCGAGGCCTGGAGCAGTGACAAATGGGGCCGAAACTCCCTCGGCACACCGCCGCAAGGGCGGGCCGATTACGCATTCCAGCAGCACATCCTGACCAGTCTTACGGCCAAGGGCCGCAGCGCAGTGCTCTGGCCGCATGGCGTGCTGTTCCGCAACGAAGAGCAGCTCATGCGCTTAAAGATGATTGAGCAGGACTGGGTCGAGGCCGTCATCGGCCTGGGGCCCAACCTGTTCTACAACTCTCCGATGGAGTCGTGCATCCTCATCTGTAACTGTAAAAAGGCTTCTGATCGCAAAGGCAAAGTGATGTTCATCGACGCGGTGAACGAAGTCGCGCGGGAGCGCGCGCAAAGCTTCCTGAAACCAGAACACCAGCAGCGCATCCTGGCAGCCTTTAACACCTTTGCTGATGTGCCGGGTTTCGCCAAGGTCGCCACACTGGCAGAGATCAGCACCAACGTGGGCAACCTGTCGATCCCGCTTTATGTGAAGCGCATTGCTGCAGCTCCAGCAACCGACAACAATGGTGACGCGATATCGCTGCGCTCCGTCTGGGACAAATGGCAAACTGATGGCCGCGCATTTTGGTTGCAAATGGATGTCCTGGTGACAACACTGGATGGTTTGGTAGAGAAAGAGAACTCAGTATGAAACTAAACACTATTCGGCTATCAAATTTTCAGTCTTTTGGGGAAAAACCAACTGAACTCACACTAGAAGACATCACTTACCTGATTGGTCCCAATGGTTCGGGAAAAACTGCTGCATTGCAGGCCCTGTGTCGCCTCTTCGCTTTCGATCCCTCACTGCGCCGTGTCCTGCGTTCCGATTTTCACGTCCCGTTTGATGAAGAAGATGCGCCTAGTGAGCGGCAACTCTGGATAGAAGCAGATTTCATCTTTCCAGAATTAGATGAAGACGAAGATAGCAGTGCAGTTGCCCCGCATTTTGGGCACATGCGACTGGATGAGCAGGATGGAATCCCGCGCGTGCGCTATCGTTTCAGCGCCACTATGGGTTTGGATGGCGATATTGAGGAAAGTTTTGTGTATGTGCTGGACGTAAATCCAGATGGTTCACCACTCAGTACTGCACAAGTACCGCGAGCCGAACGTAACCATATCCACGTTCATTATTTGCCTGCAAGGCGGGATCCAGCTGACCATATCGCATATGGTGCTAATGCACTTCTAGGACGAATGCTCCGCGCTGTGCAATGGAAAGAGGAGCGCGACGCGATTAAGGGCCTCACCGACCAGATCAGTAACAGCTTGGCAGCCAATCCATCAGTCCACGCGCTCAGCGAGAGTCTGAAAACAGCATGGGGATCTCTGCACAAAGGTGATTTCTTTGCTGATCCGAAGATCACGTTTGTGGCCTCAGAAATTGAAGCTTTGCTGCGACACATGTCAGTATCATTTTCACCTGGGCACGATGAGAGTCTGGTCGATTTTTCTCGGCTGAGCGACGGTCAGAAGTCGATGCTCTATCTTTCCCTTGTGTTGTCGTCACAGGCTATCGGTCGCGCGGTCCTTGCCGGTGACGACAAGTCTTTCGACCCGGATAAGTTGAGGCCACCCGTATTTACGTTGGTTGCAGTTGAAGAGCCTGAGAATAGTCTTTCGCCCCATTACTTGGGGCGTATCGTAAGCGCGCTGAATTGTATGGCGAAGAACGAGGATGCTCAAGCCCTCATTGCCACGCATGCGCCATCTATGCTGAGGCGAGTTGATCCCGAACACATTCGCTACCTTCGACTCACAGATGTACGTCAATCACGAATTACAAGCATCCAATTGCCGGAGGAGACCGATGTAGCGCACAAATTTGTGCGCGAGGCTGTCCAAGCGTTTCCTGAAGTCTATTTTTCGCGCCTAGTCGTCCTGGGTGAAGGAGATAGTGAAGAAATCGTGCTGCCACGCGTTCTACGGGCAAAGGGCGCACCAATGGATGAATCAGCAGTCACGATAGCGCCACTGGGAGGAAGGCACGTCAATCATTTCTGGCGCCTGCTTTCTGTATTGCAGATCCCATATTTAACCCTGCTTGATCTAGATGTGGCTCGCTATCAAGCTGGATGGGGGCGGATCAAGAATGTCAATGATCAACTCGCAATGTTTGAACCGACAAAAGTGCTTCCTGCACATTGGCCGATTCCAAAATGGAATGCCGATGAAACGCCTATTCGCACTCATCATTTTTTCGGTGATGAGAAGCAGGATATCTTTGAAGAGCTTGAAAATCGCGGCGTATTCTTTTCATCCCCGCTGGATCTCGACTTTGCGTTGCTTGTTGCCTATCCGGATTCATATGGCGTTGAGGAAGAAGTGCCAGATGAACCGACAATTAAAGCCGTTTTGGGCAAGAGCCACAACAATTCATCGCAATACAGCGCCGATGAGCTGAAATTGTTTGGCACCTATCATCAACGCTTCAAGCTAGGCAGTAAGCCAGCCGCGCACATCGATGCGCTGGCTCAGTTGAGCGATAAAGAGTTGCTTGAGAAAATGCCTGAATCGCTTGGGAGACTGGCAGACGCCGTCATCGCCAAACTCGCGGAGTTGCCCGAGTGATTGCCGTCAAAACATGGCAGCCTGCGGACGGGCTGATACTTGAGCCAAATGCACTGCGCGCAGCTCAGGAGCAGGAGCGCTGCCTTGCCTTGACCGCAGGGCCTGGTGCAGGAAAAACCGAAATGCTCGCGCAGCGAGCTGACTTTCTCTTGCGCACCGGCACCTGTCACTATCCAAAGCGGATTCTGGCGATTTCGTTCAAGGCCGATGCCAGCAAAAACCTGAAGGAGCGTGTTCAGCGCAGGTGTGGTGCAGACCTCGCCGCGCGTTTTGATAGCCACACTTTTCATGCGTTTGCTAAACGAATTATCGACCGATTTCGTCCTGTGCTGACCGGCAATAGTGCTCTTGACGCAGGGTTCACGATTGGTAAACAGAGGATTGCGCGCAAACAAATCACATTTGATGAACTTATACCATTTGCAATCCAGATACTCAATGAATCTAAGGTCTGCAGAAACGCAATCCGTCAGACCTATAGCGACGTTTTCCTAGACGAATTTCAGGACTGTACCAATCTACAGTATGAGCTTGTAAAGATTGCTTTCCAAGGTACCGGCATTCGACTTACTGCTGTCGGCGATACGAAGCAAAAAATCATGGGCTGGGCCGGTGCTCTTGATGGTATTTTCCAGACCTTCGCGGCGGATTTTGGGGCAGTACCGCTCAACATGTATCGTAACTTTCGCTCGAAGCCGCGTCTGCTGCGAATGCAGAACGAAATCATTCGCGTGCTCGATCAAGCATCCGTCATGCCCGATGAACAAATCGAAGGAGATGAAGGGGAGGTTTTCGCTTGGGGCTTCGAGGATAGCTGTAAGGAGGCGGAACACCTAGCGGATCTGATTAATGGGTGGATTGAAAAGGAACAGGTTCCCCTTTCGGAGGTCGCCATACTCGTCTCCAAACAACTTGACCTTTATGCTGATCATCTAATGGCTGCATTGAAAGCGCGTGGGATACCCTTCCGCAATGAACAGCAAATGCAGGACATCACCACAGAGCCCGCTGCGCGCTTGGTGGTCGATTACCTGTCTTGCATCTTTGGCAAACGTGAACCCAAAGCCTGGGTTCGGTTGATGAACCAACTGGTCCCATTCGCAGACGATGAAATTCAGGCGAACACACGACGGGATTTTGACCGATTGATAAAGGCCCAGAGGAAGAGCACAGCGCTTCTTGAGTTGATTGATGAGCCATTCTCAAGCTGGTGGGAATCTGTGCGAGTTTTTTTGAACCAAGTCGGCATTGAAACCCTTGTAGCGCTTTCGCCGGACTATGAATCGCCTGATCGGCTCAAAGAGGTCATTCGAGAAACCAGGGCACACATCGAAGAACTACTCAAGCTCGAACCCGATTTACCCAAGGCGCTTGAACGCCTTTCCGATGACCAGGCGGTACGTATTCTGACCATCCACAAGAGCAAGGGGCTGGAGTTCGACTCCGTCATCATCCTTGGTGTTGAGGATCAGACTTTCTGGGGGAAAGCCGATGAAGAGCGCTGCGCATTTTTCGTGGGAATGTCGCGAGCTAAAAGGCGACTTGTACTGACGGTTGCCAAACACAGAGAAACGCCTCCTTCCAATCCATATAGATGGCGAGAGCAACGAACCCAACATGATGAGTTCGTTGGATACGCCATGCCATTTTTAAGCCAACACCAATGATAGAAAAAATACTTAAGCCAGGTTGGAAGGTCTGGCGCTTTGATCAGATGGCGACTAACGTTAATGTCCGTATCGACAACCCTTCTGAGTCCGGAATGGAGCACTACGTTGGCCTGGAACACCTCGATGCTGACTCGCTGAAGATCCGCCGCTGGGGCACGCCGCATGATGTGGAGGCAACCAAGCTGATGTTCAAGAAGGGGGACATCATTTTTGGTCGTCGCCGCGCCTATCAACGCAAGCTCGGCGTTGCGCAATTCGACGGTGTCTGTTCGGCGCATGCAATGGTGGTGCGTGCCAAACCCGAGGTCGTGCTTCGAGAGTTCTTGCCCTTCTTTATGCAGAGCGATCTGTTCATGGATCGAGCAGTTGAGATATCTGTTGGATCTTTGTCGCCGACAATCAACTGGAAGACAATGGCAGTGCAAGAGTTCGCGTTGCCATTGGTGGACGAGCAGCGTCGCCTCGTCGGCATCTTTGATGCACTTGAAGAGATTTCTGAAAGCTTGGGCGATGCAACAGCCGCCTCCACAGTGCTGAAGTCTTCACTTGCCGAAAGAACATTCCCGATATCTGAGGTAAGGACTTTCTTGGAAGCTCCCGATGCCTATCGAGGCAGGCCGCTGGTAAGGCTCGGTGATATAGCAACTCTGCAAGTGGGCTTTCCGTTCAAAAGCGCCGAATACGCGCCACACGGAGACCGACTTCTCCGAGGGTCTAATGTTGGAGTGAATCGATTGATCTGGGACGACGCCATCACCTGTTACTGGCCTGTTGCCCGACGCCATGAGGTATCCAACTACGTCCTGAATGCTGGTGATCTAGTAATCGCAATGGATCGCCCTTTCATTGCCGAGGGCTTCAAGATCGCTCGAATCGCTGAGTCCGATTTGCCGGCATTACTCCTTCAGCGGGTTGGCCGCTTTCGTCTGACTGGCGAAATCACACCTGAATACCTTTGGGCATTCTTACACTCGGAGTCCTTCAAATGGCAACTACAGCGAATGCAAAAAGGAACGGACCTGCCTCACATAAGCAGATTTGACATTGAGGGGACTTTGATTCCTGTGTTGACGCTGGATGAGCAAACTGCCGTTGCTGACCACTTTGCCGCCATTGAGTCTGCGGGATCCATGTTGCTGAGTCGATGGAATTTAGGTTGCAAACAAAAGAAGAACGCACTTAGAGAACTTATTGCGCCGGGGGCATCGAATGTTTAATGAGTCCAACACTGTAGAAGCCTACGTCCGCGATCTGCTCGCTGGTCCGGTCAAGGCACTGTCTGTCAACGCCGTTCAGCAGCCGCTGGCCAGTTACGGCCCTAGCCACAAAGGCATCGGCTGGCGTTATGTGGCACCAGCTGACGTGCCGCGTCAGATTCAGGAAGTAGTGGTCGAGTCGTGGCTGCGGGAAGCGCTAATTCGACTGAACCAGGAAATCGCCACACAGCCCGATCGCGCCGACGAAGTGCTCTATAAACTCCGCGCTATCGTGTTGTCGGTGCGCTCGGATGGCCTGATCCGTGCCAATGAGGAGATGACCGCTTGGATGCGTGGTGAGCGCTCCATGCCTTTCGGCCTGAATAACGAGCATGTGCCGGTACGGCTGATCGATCTGGATGACTTGTCACAGAACCAATACATCGTCACCCAGCAGTTCACCTATCGTGCCGGCCCCACCGAGCGGCGCGCTGATCTGGTGTTGTTGATTAACGGTTTGCCCTTGGTGCTTATCGAGGCTAAGACACCGGTCAAAAAGTGCATTAGCTGGGTTGATGGTGCGCTACAGGTGCATGCCGACTACGAGAAGTTTGTCCCCGAGCTGTTCGTCTGCAATGTGTTCTCCGTCGCGACCGAGGGAAAGGAGTATCACTATGGCTCGATTGGCTTACCGGTCAAGGACTGGGGCCCATGGCATCTGGACGGTGGAGATGCTCAGCACCATCCGCTGAAAACACTCAAGTTGTCGGCTGAGAGCATGTTGCGGCCGAACGTGGTGCTGGATATCCTGGGCAGCTTCACGCTGTTTGCCACGGATAAGAAAAAGCGCCGCATCAAAATAATCTGCCGCTATCAGCAATACGAGGCGGCCAACAAACTGGTTGAGCGCGTGCTGGCGGGCTATCCCAAGAAGGGGCTGATTTGGCACTTTCAGGGGTCGGGCAAGTCGCTGCTGATGGTGTTTGCGGCGCAAAAGTTGCGCATGCATTCCGGTCTGAAGAATCCCACGGTGCTGATCGTGGTGGACCGGATCGACCTCGACAGCCAGATCACCGGCACCTTCACCGGGGCAGATATCCCCAACTTGGAGAAGGCTGAGACCCGTCAGAAGCTGCAGCAGTTGCTGATGCAAGACTCCCGAAAGATCATCATCACAACGATCTTCAAGTTCGGCGAGGCCAGCGGCAGCCTGAACGATCGCAGCAACATCATTGCCTTGGTAGACGAAGCGCACCGCACGCAGGAAGGCGATTTGGGTCGCAAGATGCGCGAGGCATTGCCCAATGCGTTTCTATTTGGCTTAACTGGTACGCCGATTAATCGCGCTGACCGTAATACTTTCTACGCCTTTGGCGCCGACGAGGATGAAAAAGGTTATATGAGCCGCTACGGCTTCGAAGAGTCGATCCGCGATGGCGCCACGTTGAAGTTGCACTTCGAGCCACGGCTGGTGAATCTTCATATCGACAAAGTTGCTATCGATGCGGCCTACAAGGATCTGACCGGCGGACTGTCGGATCTCGATAAAGACAATCTTGCAAAAACTGCAGCTAAGATGGCCGTTTTGGTAAAGACGCCAGAGCGAGTTCAGCGCGTATGCGAGGACATCGTAGAACATTACCAGACCAAGGTGGAGCCCAACGGCTTCAAGGGGCAGATTGTCACTTTTGACCGTGCATCCTGCCTGCTATTCAAGGCTGAGTTGGACAAGCTGCTACCGCCAGAAGCCACTGACATCGTGATGTCGGTCCAAGCGTCCGACAAGAAAGAACATCCAGAGTACGCAGTCTACGATCGTTCGCGGGATGAGGAAGAGCGACTGCTTGATCGCTTTCGCGATCCAGCCGATCCACTGAAACTAATCATCGTCACGGCTAAACTTCTGACTGGCTTTGATGCGCCTATTCTACAGGCGATGTACCTGGACAAGCCGCTACGCGACCATACTCTGTTGCAGGCGATTTGCCGGGTAAACCGGACCTACTCAGAGCAGAAAACGCACGGGCTGATCGTAGATTACCTCGGCATTTTCGATGATGTGGCTGCGGCCCTGGAATTTGATGATCAAAGCGTCAAGCAGGTGGTCAGTAACATCCAGGAATTGAAAGAGAAGTTACCGAAAGCGATGCAAAAATGCTTGGCATTCTTTCCCGGTATCGACCGAGCCCAACAGGGTTACGAGGGCCTAATCGCGGCGCAACAGTGTCTACCCAATAACGATGTTCGCGATAATTTTGCCGCTGAGTTCAGCATACTTAATAAAATTTGGGAAGCACTATCACCTGATAGTGTGCTTGGGGCCTTTGAGAAGGACTACAAATGGCTGTCGCAGGTTTATCAGTCGGTACAACCATCAAGTGGCCACGGCAAGCTAATTTGGCATTCGCTTGGTGCAAAAACGATTGAGCTGATTCATCAAAACGTGCACGTGGATGCGCTGCGCGACGACCTTGATACGCTCGTCCTAGACGCTGACTTGCTGGAAGCGGTACTTTCGAATCCAGATCCCAAAAATGCCAAAGAGATCGAAATCAAGTTGGCACGGAGGATGCGCAAGCATTTAGGTAATCCAAAGTTTAGGCAGCTTTCAGAAAGGCTTGATGCATTGAAGGATCGGTTCGAATCCGGGCAGATCAATAGTGTCGATTTCCTGAAGCAGTTGTTGGAGATCGCCAAGGAAACGTTGCAGGCTGAACACGAGGTGCCTCAGGAAGAAGATGATGATCGTGGCAAGGCGGCACTGACCGATTTGTTTAATGAAGTCAAGACTGCGGAAACTCCAATTATGGTTGAACGAGTCGTAACCGACATCGATGAAATTGTGAGACTTGTTCGTTTCCCCGGTTGGCAAGGTACTCAGGCCGGTGAGCGAGAGGTAAAAAAAGCGCTGCGGAAAGCGCTTTTCAAATACAAGCTGCACGCCGAAGAGGAATTGTTTGAGAAGGCTTATAGTTATATTCGACAATATTATTAAAGTAAAACTAATTAATGTTTGTAAATTGGATTTATTTAATTTTAACTTTAACGAATGGATCGATATGCCTATTTCCCAATCTGACCTGACAAGCGCATCGCAACGTGGAGTGATACATAAGAGCCTGACGGCGCGTGCGGGACAGACAACAGCATTCTTGTGCCACAGTCATATTGACAAGTTACTTGCTATCGGGCTTCAAACACTTCTACATGAAGCTGGTTGGGATATCTACATTGACTGGCAGGATGCCGAGATGCCCGAGTCACCGGATCGCGTCACCGCAAGCAGAATACAAAGCCGCATTGCTTCTGCCGATTGGTTCCTGTTCCTAGCGACAGGGAATTCTACTCAGTCTAGATGGTGCCCTTGGGAAATTGGTTATGCTGACGGAAAGAAGGGCGACGGTCGAATTATTGTGATTCCGACGAAAGATTTATCCGGGAAACATTATGGGAATGAATATCTTCAGTTATATCCCCAGATTACTCCGGCGGATGTAGGTGGGCTCGCGTACTTCCCTTCCGGAAAAACGACAGGCGGAACTTACGTGAAGGGGCTTAGATAGGGACGCCAGTGATGGCGCAGGTACCTATTGGTCCGGTTGCAACCTTTTTTTTGTGTATTATTTTTGCTAAATTTGTGCATGCGTGGCGAAGCAGATCGACGGTTTTCGTACATGGGCGCACATGTCGCAATTCAATCTCGCATGGAGGAAAAATGCCCCTTTATGAACTTGCGGTCTTCGGTGCGCCGACGGCAGAGCAACTGAAAAAATTGCAGGAGCAACTTGCTGATGCGTGTGATCGCTTCAAGTTGAAATTAGGTGAAGAGATTTCCTTAGTTGTCCAGCCAGCTGAATTTAGGCCTGGCACTAGAGCCGCAGCGGCAGCTATCTTTTTCGGGGGTAAAGACTCAGTAGAGATTGATATTTCTAAGTCTATGGACTGTGAGTCGATCTCAATTCTTCCAGTAGCTTCCAACGATGCAAGCGTCGCAACAGAAATTCCCGCGAGCCTGCGGCGACTGAATTGCCTTTTCGTTGATAAGGTTTCTCCTGAACGTATTTTCAATGCTTTGCTGGAGTGCGTCGGACTCTTGCCGAGGCAAAGGCGAGTTTTTTTAAGTTATCGCAGGAATGAAGCTACGGCAGCTGCAGTGCAGCTTTTTTCCGAGCTGTCAGCGCGGCAATTTGATGTTTTTTTGGATACGCAGGGAATCGGCCCGGCTGTGGACTTTCAGGAGACGTTGTGGCATCAACTTTGCGACGTTGATGTGCTGATCATGCTGGAGACGCCAAAGTATTTTGAGAGTCGCTGGACAAGCGCCGAATATGGTCGCGCTTTGGCAAAAGGCATTGGCGTTTTGCGCGTGCAATGGCCCGATACTACGCCGTCAATTCATACGGGAACCGCAAGTCTTGTGGAGTTGGTTAAGGATGAGCTAGACGAACTAGGGCAGCTTGGGTTGCCTGCCGTCGAAAGAATTTGTTCTCAGCTTGAGAACGTGCGGAGCTTAAGTCATGCTACTCGGCACTTAAGTATGGTAACTGCTGTTCAGGATGCCATAGAGCAGGTAGAAGGGAAAATTGATTGCGTCGGCTCTAATCGTTCGATGTATCTGACACTTCGATCTGGTCGAAAACTCGTTATTCAACCGACAATTGGGGTTCCAACATCACTTCTTCTGCAAGAAACATTTGAGCGGGCCGCTGGCGAGGAAAGTGCGGTTGTGTACGACCATTTCGGATTGAAACGCAGTTGGCAGGTGCATATGGACTGGCTTGCACAAAAAGTGCCAGGCACAAGATGGGTCAAGAAAACTGAAGCTGTTTGGGACTTCGGCGGCTGGGAGGCGATGTGATGCGTAGAATATTTCTCTCGGCAAGTGTTCCTGTTGCCGGTCAAGGCGACTATCACCAGACTGCGAATCCATTTTTGATTCAGTTTGCAGTACGTGAGTTGCTGACAGTCTGTCTGGGGCGGCGATTGCTCGTGTGGGGTGGGCATCCTGCAATTACGCCCATGGTATGGGCTGTATGTGAGGATCTCGGTATTGAATATGCGAAAGCGGTGATTTTGTACCAGAGTCGATTATTTGAAGACGTTTTTCCGGATGAAAATGCACGCTTCGGTAATGTGGTCTTTATTGACGCAGTCGAAGGCGATCGCGCTAAGAGCCTAGCGCGCATGAGGACAGAGATGCTTTCTGGCCCGTTCGATGCGGCAGTGTTTATCGGTGGAATGGACGGAGTTATCGATGAATATCAGTTATTTCAGAAAATGCACCCTAATGCGAAGGTGCTTGCAGTGCGCTCGCCGGGCGGTGCGGCGATGAAATTGGCGGATCAACTCGGCCAAATTGATGACAGGATCGATTTTGCAAGATTGTTTCATGAGGAGCTGGGTATCGCGGTGACGGAGAAGCGAGATCAAGTGAAGTATTGAATTTTATCCGTACGGCTGCTCGATTTCTCACTGGGGCACGGTGTTAATGCAATGTGAGTGTTTTATAAAGGAGGAAATATGACAAGGAAGGTTTTTTTTAGCTTCAAATATGAAGACGTTTCTCGGGCAATGGTTGTTCGAAATAGTGCAATCACAAAAGGCGAGGACACGGCCGGGTTTATTGATAAGGCTGATTTTGAAAAAGTAAAAAAGGCTGGTGATCAAGCGATCAAGAATTGGATCGACAATCAACTAAAAGGCACATCGGTCACTGTGGTGCTTGTGGGCGAGCAGACATGCAAAAGCAGATGGGTGAAATACGAAATCGAACAGAGCATCGCGAGGGGCAACGGCTTGTTGGGTATAGATATCAGTAAAATCAAGGACTTGAATGGGAACACGTCGGAGCGATGCGGGCAACTTCCTGCCGGTTACGACTTCTATCTTTGGGTAAAGGACGACGGATATAACAACCTTGGAACTTGGGTCGAGAAGGCTGCGAAGGCAGCAGGGAAGTAGTGCCGAGGAAGAGATGCGACAGCGCGCGAGAAAAAGCAGGGGGAGAAGTGGTGGGAGATTCCTGCTTTCGGCCGTAAACCGGAAATAGACCGGACACGAGGACTTTTTGTTCGACAAACAAAAACGCCAACCGGCGAGGGTTGGCGTCTTGTAAGGTAATTCCTTGGTGGCCCGGGGCGGAATCGAACCACCGACACAAGGATTTTCAATCCTGCTGTCATTTTGCGAGCGAACATCGACATAGCAAATTAACACATAACCATCGGCAACTATGTTACGAGTTCAATTTCTGTCATATAGGTTGCTCTAAATATACGGTAGCATACAATCAGTCTACTAGTTAGATGGTGAATATGAACAATCAAGCGTCAACGACTACTTCTACTGGCACCGAGAAATATAATCAGATCCCGGCTGATTTCCCGATGACTGCACTGCAGGGAGCAATTTCAGGCGTTCAAGAAAAATTATTGCTAACAGAACATGACGGCAAATTCTATCCGTTGGGAACCTCACCTCAGGAGAGGTTTCAGCGCTGGGAGATATGTGATGATTTAGTCAGACAGTTTAGCGAAAAATCTCTAGGGTCCAAGACAGGCAAACGAGCACATATGTCGGAAGTCGAGATCCTTCAGCAATACTATGAAAGGTTGTTAAAGATAGGATGGGTGTCAGATGCAGAGAGTGTTTGGGTGATAAATAGCGTTTCTGACCTACTTTCCTGGTCAAAGCTCGCTATTCGTGTCCAACGCGCCAAAAAGGTGAATCAGTCTAAAACGTAAATTAAAATAAGTATATCGGCCGCTTTCCTTATAACGACCTCATTATTAAAATCATTTTTAGGCATATAATTAACTTCATGCTCAAAAAATTCGTTCTCATGCTAATTCTTGCATTCACCATCCAGTTAGGCTGGGCGGTGGCGAATACCTATTGCATGCATGAAACGGGCAAAGCCTCGCAACATTTTGGGCATCATGATCATCAACACGAAGCTACGCCTGAAACGCAGCAATCGAGTAAGAGTAAAATTAGCGCAAATGATATTGATTGCGACTTTTGTCACCATTCTTATACGAACGTTGTGACTGTTCAATTCATGGATTACCTATTTCTTAGTATTTCAGGTAACGCAGAAATCCAACCGTTTACCTACCAATCCTACATCCCCGACAGTCTGACTAAACCGAACTGGCTCCGCATCAACTAAGCCTGGCGGGACTGTCTTCTCATATTGAGCGCAGCAAGCGCTGTCGCGACCTCTCGCCAAATATCCCCATATTTTTCTTTGGAGAATTTGATGCGCCCATTGATCTTGCCGCTCAGTATTGCGGCACTGCTGGTTGCCCCTGCCATTTCGCTGGCAAGTGACAGCACAGCTAATAAAAACGTAGTTTCCATCTCGACGAGCGCCACAGCTGATACAAGCTCGGCGGTACCACTCACACTAGAACAAGCCTGGCAGTTCGCTGAACATGCTAATGCCAGGCTGCGCCAAGTCCAGGCGCAACTTAGCACCGCACAAGGCGAATTTAGCGATGCCCGCTCTCTGCTATGGAACAATCCCAAGTTAACGGGAGAAAGAGTAAGACGTGAGGTGCCGCAGATTGGCATGCCCGCAGAAAATAGGCGGGAATGGTCGACCGGTATTGAGCAAACCTTTGAACTCGCTGGGCAGCAAAGCTATCGCCGCAAAGCGACTGAGCAACAACTGCAAGCACTCGATGCGTTAATCGAAGATACCCGTCGTGAGATCCGTGCCGAAGTTGAGCAACGTTTTGTGCAGGTGCTCTCGTTGCAAGAACGCATCTTGACCGAACGTCAGTCACTTAAAATCATCGAAGACACTGCCAGCTCGGTTAAAAAGCGCGTTGCCGCAGGTGAAGATAGCCGACTCGATGGTAACCTCGCTAGCGTAGAAGCCGTGCGAGCCAGCAACCAAATTGGCGTCCTGGAAGAGCAGTTAATTCAGGCACGCACCGAACTGGCGCAGACCTTACAACTACCTGGCAATGGGCTTCCTAGGGTCGTCGGCACGCTCAGCGCCCCAACACCGACCGATACGCTAGAAACATTATTATCGAGTGCGGCAAACCGCCCCTTACTGCGTGCGCTTGATTACCGTGAACAGGCTGCAAAGAGTCGTCTCGCTCTGGAACGTGCAACACGTTACCCTGATCTCACGGTAGGTGTGACGACCGGTAGAGAGGGGGCGACCAGTGCCCACGAACGACTGACCAGTTTAACAGTGTCACTACCACTTCCCTTATTTCGCAATAATGCTGGAGGGATCGGACGTGCCGCAACAGAACTAAGTCAGGCGCAAATCGAGCGTGAAACTTCTGTGCGCAATACGGCCAGCAGTGTGACCTCACTCTGGCAAAAACTGCAAAGCCTGACGCTGCGGGTCAATGCATTGCAACAAAGCGTTCTTCCCGCGCTGGAAGAAAATCAACGTTTATCGGTCAAGTCTTTGCAGTCCGGTGAAATCGGCTTATTTCAATTGCTGGTGGTGAATCGCCAGGTGCTTGATGGCAGACGCGACTTGATTGATGCGCAAACCGAGTGGCGACTGACTCGTCTCTCTTTGCATCTGACTGCAGGTTGGAATGAAGCCTCGACGTCCCGATGAGTGCGTCTCTTTACCTTTTAAAAAACAATGCTAACGAAATGACTTCTATGATCCCCATCAAATCGCGCAGTAGCTGCGTGCTGCTCCTGTCTCCACTCCTATCCCTGTTATTGCTCACAGGCTGCGGAAAAGACGATGCAGCCAAAAAGGCTGAACCAGCCAAAGAAAAACCTGCGGCCTCTGCTTCAGCCCATACCAAAGAACCAGGATTACAGCTGTCTAAAGAAGAAATAGCGGCTGCAGGCATCACCATCGCCCTGTTGCAAGAACAGGAACTCCATGAACAGATCAGCGTAACGGCGACGATTCAGGCTAATCAGGATAAATTGGCCCGGGTCGCCCCCCGCGTTGCCGGCAGAGTGACGCAAGTCATGGCCAATCTGGGCGACAAGGTCAAGCAAGGCCAAGCGCTTGCTTTGGTCGATAGCGTTGAAGTGGGTGAAGCCCAATCGTCCTACGTGCAGGCGGTCTCCGAACATGCATTGGCAAAATCCGGCATGGAACGCGCTGAAAAACTGTATGCCGACCAAATCATTCCGCAGAAAGACTATTTGCGCGTGCGAGCCGATTTTGAGAAAGCCAAAGCGGTGTTGCGTGCAGCTGGCGAGAAACGGCAGATACTTGGTATCGCTGGCAAACAGGATTCAGCTGGCACCTCTGTATTCGCGGTCTCGGCACCATTTGCCGGTACGGTCATAGAAAAGAAAGCGGTTTTGGGTGAACTGGCGCAATCCGAGAAGGAAATGTTCAGCATTGCAGATTTATCCAACGTCTGGATCGAGACCAACTTGTACGAAAAAGATGTAGGCAAAGTCAAGATCGGAGCCGAGGCGCAGATCACTACTGCGGCCTATCCAAGCGAGATCTTTAAAGGCAAGGTCACCTATATCAGCAGTACGATGGATAAAGAGTCACGCACAGTCAAAGCACGCGTAGAAGTACCCAATACCGATGGCAGGCTCAAGCTGGAAATGTTTGCCACTGCGGCGATTGCCACTTCTGGAACCAGCAAGGCATTGCTCTTGCCTGAGCAAGCGGTGGTACTGGTACAGGGGCAGCCTACGGCGTTTATCCAGGATGCAGACGGCTTTGAGGCACGCGCAGTCGAGCTAGGTGATAAATTGCAAGGCCAGGTCATTCTCAAGTCTGGCATAGCACCCGGTGAAAAGGTGGTGACCAGTGGTGCTTACGCCTTGAAAGCCAAGATGCTGAAATCGCAGATCAGTGCGGATTAAGGGACATCGCCATGTTAAATAAAATAGTGGATTTATCCCTCCGATACAAGGTGCTGGTACTGGTGGTCTTTGTCTTAGTCATCTTGTTGGGCGCTAAAGCCTGGATGGAGTTGCCCGTCGATGCCTTTCCTGATGTCACACCTATACAGGTGAACATTTATACAGAATCGCCTGGCCTTGCCGCCGAGGATGTGGAAAAACTCTTGACCGCACCGATTGAAACCTCGATGGCCGGTCTTGCCGGCGTTGAAGCGATACGTTCGGTATCCTTATTCGGCCTGTCCTACGTCAGCGTCAACTTTAAGGATAATGTCGACATCTATTTCGCCAGAAGATTGGTCGGTGAAAAACTCCTGGAAGCCAAGGAACGAATTCCCGCTGGCTATGGTGAACCGGCAGTCGGGCCGAATAGTTCAGGTTTAGGACAAGTCTTTTGGTACACCATCGAATCTGCGGATAAGAAAATGTCGACCATGGACCTGCGTACTTTACAGGACTGGAACGTGCGTCTCAAGCTGCGCACCGCGCCCGGTGTGGACGATGTCACTTCCTGGGGGGGCGATGAAAAACAATATCAGGTACTGATCAATCCCAATCAGTTGATCAAGTATGGCCTGAGCCTGAAAACGGTGATGGAAACCTTGACCGCGAACAATCGGCAAGTCGGTGGACAATACCTGAACATAGGTCAGGAACAATATCTGGTGCGCGGTCTTGGCCTGGTGGCCAATGCCAAGGATATCGGTAACGTCGTGCTGGCTACACGTGAAGGCACACCGGTCTATGTGCGTGACGTGGCCGAAGTTAAGGAGGCCCCTTCGTTGCGTTTCGGTGCTGTCACCAAGGATGGTAAAGAGGTCGTACTCGGCATGGCATTGCAACGTATTGGCGAAAACGCCAAGGGCGTGGTGGAAGCCGTTAAGCAAAAGATCAAGGTGGCGCAACAGGCGCTACCTAAGGGCATCACGATCAACCCGGTCTATGATCGCACCGACCTGGTCGACAAAGCGGTCAAGACAGCCGAAAGCGCGCTAGTGGAAGGTTCGGTGCTGGTGGCGATCATCCTGTTCTTGTTCCTGGGAGAGATCCGTTCCGCGATTGTCGTGATCGTGGCCTTGCCGCTGGCGATGCTGATCAGCTTCATGCTGATGCAGCAATGGGGCTTATCAGCGAACCTGATGTCTCTGGCCGGGCTGGCGGTGGGCATTGGTATGATGGTGGACGGTGCTGTGGTAATGGTGGAGAACGGCTTTAGGTTGTTGTCGCATCAGGCGGGCAAAAAGGTCAATAAAACACACGTCATCCTCGAAGCTGCGCGAGAAGTCATGAATCCGGTCGCCTTTGCGATCTTGATCATTATCGTGGTGTTTCTGCCCTTGTTTTCATTAACAGGCCTGGAAGGCAAGATGTTCAAACCGATGGCGCTCACCATTACCTTTGCGATGATAGGCTCCCTGTTGCTGACCATGACCCTGGTGCCGGTTTTGTCCGCCTTGATCCTTAAGCCCAAGGAAGAGAAAGATACCTTGGTCGTTCGCTGGGCGAAGAAACTGTATTTGCCGTTGCTGGACTGGGCCTTGGATAGCAAGAAAAAGGTCATCACAGGCGCCATCGTGACGTTGATCGCTGCACTGGCCTTGATCCCTTTCCTAGGTAAGGAATTCATGCCGACCTTGCAGGAAGGTGGAATCATGTTCCGGGTCACCAGCATCCCATCAACATCGCTGGAAGAGTCGATTCGTCTTTCCCAGCAATTAGAAAACGCGCTGAAACAATTCCCCCAATCGACGTCCTCAATTGCGATGATAGGTCGTGCCGAAAAAGGTGAAACGGCGGACGTCAACTATATGGAGTTGCTAGTCAACCTGAAGCCGCAAGGCGAGTGGTCAAAAAAAATCTCGGTTCCAGACCTCGCAAAGGAAATGCAGCAGAAGCTGGAAACTGTTGTGCCAACAGCGGTGATTGCTGCCAGCCAGCCTATCCAGAGTCGCATCGAAGAGTTGATTTCCGGCGTGCGTGCCACTCTGGCTTTAAAATTGGTTGGCGAAGACCTCAACACTCTAGACCGTCTGTCAGAGCAAATGAAGGGGGTGCTCGACAAAGTACCGGGTGTGGCAGACCTATCTCTGGAGGCGAACAAGGGTAAGCCTCAATTGGTGATCAAGGTCAACCGCGACGCCGCAGCACGTTACGGTATCAATGCAGATGAAATTCTGGAAGTCGTACAAACCGGAATCGGCGGCAAAGCGGTATCGACACTGATCGATGGCACCAAGCGTTTCGATATTCAGGCCTGGCTAGCACCGGAGTTCCGCAATAATGTGCAATCCATCGGCAATATTCCGATCCGCTCGCAAAGTGGCGCGCTAGTCCCACTCAGTAATGTGGCAAGCATCGAGCTTGATGAGGGATATTCCTTCATACGGCGCGAGGAATTGCAGCGTTATGCGGTGATCCAGATGGACGTACAAGGCCGTGATATCGATAGCTTCGTCAAGGAAGCTGAAGCAAAAATACGCCAACAGGTGAAACTGCCTGAAGGCTATGTCATCGAATGGGGCGGCGCTTTTGAAAACCAGCAGCGTGCCATGAACAAGCTGCTGGTGATCGTACCGCTCACTATCGGTTTGATTTTTATTCTGTTATACACCGCCTTCAATTCACTAACTTATGCCACGCTAATTATCGCCAACGTGCCGTTTGCAACGATAGGTGGTGTCGTCGGCCTCTTTATCACAGGGCAGTATTTGTCGGTGCCGTCGGCGATTGGTTTCATTGCCGTGTTCGGGGTGGCGATGCTGAATGGTATTGTGCTGGTTACGTTTCTCAATGAACAACGTGAGCGCGGTATGTCGGTGCGTGAGGCGGTACGGCAAGGCGCAGCATTACGCTTGCGTCCGGTATTGATGACGGCGTCGATTGCGATCTTTGGACTGGTACCTATGTTGCTGTCCAGTGGAGTCGGTGCGGAAACGCAAAGACCGCTCGCTACAGTCGTAGTCGGTGGCTTGTTCACCTCGACCGCATTGACCTTGTTGCTGTTGCCCCTGTTGTATGAATGGGTAGAAGAGCGTAAAGAGCGCAAGGCTAAAGCAAAACTTGCTGACTGATCGATGCGCCGCTCGTCGTGAGCGGCGCATTTTTTTTAAGGAGAATTTCATGAAACAAATCAAGGCATTCATACATCCGCATCGTATCAACTCAGTCACCGAGGCGTTGCGCGATTTAGGTCTTTGCGATATCAGCAATGGGACGCGTTGCTACAATCTCACCGTTTCCACTTTACGGCGCCTCTTCACTAGCGCCTATCAATCCCAGCACCGTTTTTGTTGACCAGCTTAAAATACATATCATCTACTTCTGTCAGGTTTGGCAGCAGAAAGGATCACTACGCAAAAAATGCTTCGTTTCATTTGATACTCCAGTAAAGATGTGACTTCGTGGGCGTCGTAACAAAGACCCTTTGAATCTGCTTCAGTGCGAGTGACGATGATGAATATCCGGAAAATGAGGATGAGTATGTGTCATGGGAGCATGCCGGTGTGTGTGCACATGCGGCTCCTTGCCATCCCATGTAAAGTCATGTTCATGCTGATGATGCTCGTCATGGCTATGTTCGTGCGCATGATCTAGCTCCTCATGATCATGCAGATGTCCATGGTTCTCAGTCAGGTGCAACCAGATGCCTGCCCCCATCAGTGCTGCGGCTATCCAGAAAGAGATGCCAGGCCTGTCACCCAACATCAGCAAAGAAATGACTGCACCTACAAACGGCGCTGCCGAGAAATAAGCACCAGTCCTAGCAGTACCTAGATGCCTGAGTGCAAGCACAAACATCACCAAGCTCAGGCCATAACCACAAAAGCCCACTATACCAGCCGTCAGTATCGTCCTGGTTTCAGGAAAGGAATACCCCAGCCCCATCGCGATCAGCAAGTTAACCGTACCAGCCACCAACCCTTTGACACCGGCAATCTGGACTGCATCACTGGCAGACACTTTGCGGGTCAGGTTATTGTCTATTGCCCAGCACAGACAGGCACCAATGATGGCGAATGCGCCCCATGGCACACCAAGTACAGGAATTTGCTCCCAGGACAGCAAGATACCCGCCGCGACAATCAGCAACATACCGAGGAAGATGCGTTTATCAAAGTTCTCCTTGAAAACAAACCAGGCCAGCATGGCGGTCAGTACACCTTCCATGTTCAGGAGCAACGAAGCCGATGAAGCTGGCGTCAAGGTCAGCCCTAACATCAATAAAACAGGACCGGCAATACCACCAGCTACCACAGCGCCACTGAGCCATGGCAGGTCTTTTGCCTTTAATCCAGCGATCTCTCCCTGATCCTTACGGGTCAAGACGGCACGCAAGACATACCAGAACAACAGTCCCAGGCCGCTGCCCTGGTACAGCATGCCAGCCAGGGTGACAGGTGCAACCTGGCCCACCAGGGTCTTGGCAAATGGGGTGCTGGCACCAAACAAGGCTGCCGCCAGCAAAGCGTAAATCACACCTTTATGCATCACGGTCTTCTCCTGAAGAATCAAGGAAGTTGATTGCCATATTCACTTTATGCACTGAATTCATTTTCTGACGATATCAGTATAGAAACCGCTGGCGTTGAGCACCACGGTGACTGGCGTTTTGTTCTTGTTTTTCCAGTACCAGCCATGGACACCAGTAAATGGGGCGATCAGCGATCCGCGTGATTCGCTGACATTGTCTTCCAGGATGAAGCTTTCAAACTCGTCATGCTTGGCGTTCAGTGGCTCGCCATGGAAATCATGGTTCAGCACTTCGCCACCCGTGGTTTTCCAGGAGTAAATAAGGGTGGCACCCTTGGCAAGACTGGTTTTGACTTCCAGACCTTTGCCCGGAGCCAGTATGATTTCCATGGTATCAACACGATAAGGCGCAGTTTCTGCCGAAGCTATAGTGATGGCCCTCTCTTCACCAGGTGCGGCAACTGTCGATGGCTTCCGTGCCGGTGCTGACGGGTTCGCTGCTGTTGGCTTAGCCACAGTAGCAGACGTAGCCGATACTGACGCTGGTGCTGCTTCAGGTAAAGTGGCTGCGGCAGCATTATGCATTGCTGTCAGCCCCAGCTTCTTGCCTATGCCAGTAGGGTCTATGCCATATTCGGCAGGTAATACCGCAATTGCCAGGATCACACCTGCGACAATTGCCGCAATAGCGGTGCCACGTAATAACTCTTTTTTAGGGGCGGAGATAGCGCCGTTCTGTGTTGTTTGAGACATGGATAGAACTCCTATTTAATGAGGAAGCCGCTAAACTGAAAACCGGCCAGCACAAATCCTGCTGTCATGAGGGCAAAGTTGCCTTTGACGGCATGGTGGGCAAAGCTTGCTGAACTGCGCCAGTAACGCATGGCGATGAGTATCATGCTCAATGCCAGCAACTGACCAATCTCTACACCGACATTGAAAGCAATCATGTTGGGGATCAGGCCATCCGGTGACAAGGAAAAGTCTTGCAGTTTCGTCGCCAGCCCCAGGCCGTGGAAGAAACCAAAGATCAGTACAGCAGCTTTCTTGTTGGGTTGCACCTTCAAAAAAGTCTGGAAACCACCCAGATTGTCGAATGCACGATAGACGATGGACAGGCCAATGATGGCATCGACCAGGTAGGCATTGATGTGCCAGCCATTCAATACGCCCAGTAACAGTGTAGTGCTGTGGCCGACTGCGAACAGCGTGACATACAAGCCTATATCCTTCATCCTGTATAAGAAAAAGATCACGCCAACCAAAAATAGCAGATGGTCATAGCCTGTCACCATGTGTTTGGCTCCCAGATACAGATAGGGCACGATCTGGACGCCAGCCGCCCCTTGCAGGAAACCTTTATCCGACTCTGATACACCATGCGCCAGAGCCGCCCCGGCCAGCAAGCTCAGCATCAATGCCAGCAGCCATCGCCAGGTGTTCGGCCCACTTTTTACAAATATCATTACTCACTCCCTCAATTCGAAATTGTCGATGCTTCCAGCTGGCTGACTGGCGCTGCTACCTGCCTGCTTCTGCGGCGGCGCAATACCATGCCGGTAATGGCAGGTAATACAAACAGAGTCAGGATGGTTGATGTGATCAGCCCGCCTATCACCACAGTCGCCAGTGGTTTTTGCACTTCCGCACCGGTGCCTGTGGCAATTGCCATAGGCACGAAGCCCAGTGAAGCGACCAGCGCAGTCATCAATACGGGCCGCAGGCGTTCCAGCGCACCGTCTATCACTGCCGTCGCTGCATCAATGCCATCTGCCAGCCGTTTATTGATGGCAGAGATCAGTACCAGTCCATTCAGGACGGCCACGCCTGAAACTGCGATAAAGCCGACCGCAGCCGAGATGGAAAACGGCATGCCGCGCAATGCCAGGGCGAACACACCGCCTGCCAGTGCCAGAGGCACTGCCGTCAGCACAGTTGCGGTCAGCATGACATTCCCGATTGCCATGTACAGGGCCGCGGAGATCAGTACAAAGCAGATAGGGACGATGATCATCAGCCTTTCCGTTGCCGCACGCAAGTTCTGGAATTGTCCGCCCCATTCTATCCATGAGCCGGATGGCAGCTTGATTTTCTTGCTCAAGCTGGCTTGTGCCTCATCCACATAACTGCCAAGATCACGACCAACGACATTGGCTTCGACATAAATACGGCGCTTGCCATTGTCGCGGCTGATTTCGTTCAAGCCTTGGCTAAACCTGAACTGTACCAGTTGACTCAGAGGCACTGAGGTACGCGCCTGTTCACCAGTAACTGGCAGCATGACGGGCAGCGCTCCCAGTTCATCGAGATTGTTACGCAACGCCCCAGGTAGGCGAACTACGATATCAAAGCGGCGATCCCCTTCAAAAATCTGGCCAGCTGAGCGACCTGCCAGTGCAATCGAGACGGTATCTGCCACTTCCTTGACGGTCAGACCATAGCGGGCAATTGCAGCACGCTCAAAGACGATATCAAAGGTCGGAAAGCCTTCTGTCTGTGCCACACGCACGTCGGCAGCACCTGGCGTCTTGCGCAGCACTGCCGCAATGCTCTTGGCCGTATCCGCCAACTGGTCCAGGTCGTCACCAAATATCTTGACGGCCACATCGCTGCGCACGCCACCGATCAGCTCATTAAAACGCATCTCGATAGGCTGGGTAACATCATAGTTGTTGCCCACCAGTGAAGCGGTCTTGGCACGGATACGCTCGATCACCTGTTCCTTGGTCGTCACGCCTTGCGGCCATTCGCTCTTCGGCTTGAGGATAATGTAATTGTCCGAGGCATTGGGTGGCATGGGGTCAGCGGCCAGGCTGGCCGTACCCGCTTTGGAGTAAACCGTTTTGACTTCCGGCAATCCCATGACAGCCAGTTCCAGCGGCAAATCTATCGCCACCGACTGGTCAATCGAAGTCGATGGTATACGCACCGAAGACAAGTTGAGGTTTTGTTCATCCAGCGTAGGCATGAATTCCCGTCCGACGAAGCTGAAGGCTATCGCTGCCAGGGCTAGTACACCCAGGCCGGTACCAATAAATGGCAGCGGATGTGCCACGGCACGGCGCAGCCAGGGTTCATAGCGGTTCTTTGTGGCGACAATGACCCTGACTTCTTTCTCTGCCACTGGCTTGTTCATCAGCACAGCTATCAGTGCTGGTACGAAGGTCAATGACAATACGAAAGCCGAACCCAGTGCCAGCATCAGCGTAATGACCATGGGCGAAAACATCTTGCCTTCCACGCCTTGGAAAGTCAGGCATGGCAAGAAAACCAGGAAAATCACCAATTGACCATAGATGGTAGGACGCAGCATCTCGCGTGACGATGCCACCACTTCCTCCAGCCTTTCCTTGAGTACCAGCAAGCGGCCCTCACTGTACTGACGTTCTGCCAGGCGGCGCAGGGTATTTTCTACAATGATGACGGCACCATCGATGATCAGCCCAAAATCCAGTGCCCCCAGACTCATCAGGTTGCCAGAAATGCCCAGCGAGTTCATGCCTATCGCACTCATCAACAGCGACAAAGGAATCACCAGGGCCGCAATCAGAGCAGCCCGCCAGTTACCCAGCAAGGCAAACAGGATGACGATGACCAGTAAGGCACCTTCGGCAAGGTTCTTGGCAACGGTAGAAATTGTTGCAACCACCAATTGCGAACGATCAAGCGTGGGCACCACGGTAATGCCATCTGGCAGTGTCTTGCCAATCACTTGCAGCTTGTGGCCGACACCACGGGCAACGGTGCGGCTATTAGCACCTACCAGCATTAATGCACTGCCAACCACGGTTTCATAGCCATTGCGGCTAGCCGCACCAGACCGCAATTCACCGCCTATATTGACCGTGGCGACCTGGGCCACGGTGATGGGAACGCCTTTACGTGTGGCTACCACAGTACGGCTGATTTCATCCGCAGTCCGTATGCGGCCATCGGCGCGGACCAGATAGGATTCGCCCGAACGACGTATGTAGTTTGCCCCTACCGAGACATTGGCTTCTTCCAGTGCACGGGCCAGCTCAGCAAAGGAAATGCCGTGTGTTGCCAGTCTGGCGGCATCTGGCTCTACCACGTATTCTTTGACATATCCGCCCAGGGAATCGACATCGGCCACACCTGGTGTGATACGCAATTGTGGCCGTATGATCCAGTCCTGCACGGTACGCAGGTAAGCCAGTTTGGCAATTTCAGTTTTAAGGTGTTCGCCTTGCTCGGTCAGGAAGCTGCCATCAGTCTGCCAGCCAGGTTTGCCGTCATTGCGCGTTGCTCCGTTGCCGTTGGGATGGGCATATTCGACGCTATAGTGGAACACTTCACCAAGGCCGGTGGACACTGGCCCCAGTTGTGGTGTTGCGCCCTCCGGCAATTCTGGCTTTGCGCGTGCCAGGCGTTCTGCGACTTGCTGGCGCATGAAGTAAAGGTCAGCGCTTTCCTTGAAGATTGCAGTGACCTGGCTAAAGCCATTGCGTGAGAAAGAGCGCACGCTCTCTACGCCATTGAGGCCAGCCAAGGCTGTTTCAATTGGGAAGGTCACACGTTTTTCGATTTCAACCGGACTTAGCGTAGGTACGACGGTATTGATCTGCACCTGTTTATTGGTGATATCAGGGGTGACATCAATCGGCAGCAGGTTCAATTGCCAGCCGCCGACCAAAGCGAGAACGATGGTCAGGAACAGAATCACCCAGCGTGACCGGACTGAGCCGGTAAGTATGGAGTCAATCATCATTCTTCCTTGCCACTCTTGATCATGTCCGCCTTGATCAGGAAAGCATTACGGGTAGCTACCTGCTCGCCAGCACGGATGCCGGACACGATGTGTGCCACACCACCGCTGCGCGCACCTACCAGTACAGGCTGGATTTTAAAACCCTCTTTGGTACGCACGAACAATACGTCACGGCCATCGATGTTTTGCACAGCGTCTTCAGGCACTGAAATAGCAGTTGAACTGCTTTTAACATGCAGACGGGCTTGAACACCTTCACCTACGACCAGTGCACCTGTGCCCGCTGCCGGAGTCAGCACAACAGTGGCAGCGCGAGTATTGCCATTAACTGTGGTGCTTACTGAGCGGACGGTCGCTGCTACTGGCGTGCCACTGGCAGCCATGATGCTGGCTTTGTCATCAGTGGCAATGCGGCTGATGTCAGCAGCAGACACGGATACTTCAACCTGCACTGGCCCAGCACCAGCCACACGGAACAGTTCAGTCTGAGGTTGCACAAAACCACCCAGCACTCCCATTTGTGCCGTGATCTTGCCAGCAATAGGACTGACTACCGCCACTGATTTGCCATCGCCAGAGACCTGTGTGGTACGGGCTATGGTGGCAGCACGTTGCACTTCACTCTCTGCTACTGCCAGCGCAGACTGTGCAGCTTCCATTTCCTGGCGCGGCGTCACTCCTTGCTGGAATAGCGTGGATTCGCGGGCAAAGGTCTTGCGTGCCAGCTCTACCTTGGCCTTGGCGACGGTCCTGTCGGCAGCCATGGTAGCCGCCTCCATACTCTCTACCAGCGCCAGAGATTCACCAGCACGTACAGTGTCACCCAGTTGACGATGGATGCGAGACAGATTGCCCGATGCACGCGCCACAATGATGGCTTCACTATTCGGTGGCGCTGTGACGGTGCCCGAAGCCAGAATCTCGGCTTCCAGGCCACCATTGAGCACCGGTTCTACGGCAATCTTGGCGATGTTCAGGTATTCGGCTGGAATCTTGATTTCTGGCGTGCCACTCTCTGCCTGTGCAGACGCAGCAGCACCGGCTGTGCTGGCAGCGACAGGTGTCGTTGCAGGGGATCTCTTTGCCGCCATCCAGTGCGATGCACCGAATCCCAATGCGGCGGCGACTGCGACCATGCCTGCGGTGACAGGCCAGTTCATGGACCGGCGTTCTTGTTCTATCATGGTGATTCTCCAAATGCGACGCGGCCTTCAGCCGTTGAAAGAGTGGTGAGTGCGCGCACGCGAACCAGGCGGGACTCGATGGTGAGTGCCTTGGCTTCTGACAGGGCACGGCGGATAGCGAGTAATTCGACTAACGCGGTCTTTCCTGCGTCATAGCCAACACGGCCCAGCCGGTATGCTTCTCCTGCGGCAGCTTCACCTTGTTCTGCTGCTTGCAGGCGCTTTTCTGATGCCTGGACCTGGGATAATGCAGACCGGTGTGAGGCAGTGGCTTCCAGTCGTGCTGCTTCTACGCGCATGGACGCACTGACAGCACGTTCCTTGGCGGCGGTGACGCCACTCTGGTTGCGGTCAAATAGCGGAATATTGGCCGTCAAGCCTATGATTGCGGCTTTTTCTGTGCTCCAACCAAACTTGCGCATGCCAACACTGACACCGATATCTGGCAACCAGCGCTTTTCTTCCACCCGTATTTGTGCAGCGACAGCATCGCGCTCTGCCACAGCGCTCGCCAGTGCGGGCGTGGCATCAGCCGACCATGGGCCTGCTGGATGAACTGCGCTTGCCGTCGCCAAAAAAGGATGGTCGATCTGTGTAAAAGATTCGGTGGCACCGACCAGGGCGGTTAATCTCTCCATCGCCTCGATCGCATCGGCGGATGCCGACTGCACGGCAGCCTGGGCAGCAGCGACACTGGCGCGTGCCTGTGCCAGCCGCAGCTCTGCTTCCCGACCGGCCTTTACCAGGGCTTGCGCAGCACGCAAGTCATCTCCTGCTCTGACAAGTTCGGCATCGGCCACTTCCTTGCGTTGTTGCATGGCTTCTGCGGTGGCATAGGTGATAGCCAATTCATTGGCAAAGGAAATGCGGGCCTGGCGTTCGCGAGTGCCAACGGCAGCAGACTTGAGCTGTTCAGCCTCCATACGCGCCGAGCGCTTGCCACCCACTTCAAAGACCTGGGTAATAGCATACGTGTCCTGACGCTGACTCATGCCGCCGGACAAGGGCGCGCCCAAGTTCTCTGCGGTGACGCTCAGGGATGGGTTAGCCCAGGCACCAGCCTGGCGTGCCTCGGCACTGGCTGCCCTGACATTGGCGGCCTGTTCGAGTAAATACGGCGCATTCAGTTGCGCTTGTCGCAGCAAGGCAGCAAAAGACGGAGTTTCAGCAGCATGACTCACTGAGACGCCGGAACTGAGCATCAAAGCAAATATTGCCCTGTTGATGGTGCCATTGGTAAATAGACGCGCACGCGATAAGCCGCGCAAGCGTTTGGAAATTTTGTGCATGAATAGCCTCTGCAGAATTAAATTGAGTGCAGTAAGGCGGGCGACAAGACGAAGTGACCATATCAAACACTCAATGGCCACACAGGACGAATTACCCGCGTGTCAGGCGGGTGTACGGGGCGGACGCAATAAGGGTATGGTCGTGCGGTCAGAATAGGTATCTGACCATCTGACAGAAGGCGTAGGTGAAACGTATACCCCGTCTGGCTGACTGGGCACAAAAAACAATACATTCAAACTGCCAGCCTGGTCATAGTCGGCCAGATGCTGTATGGATTTCAGGGAATCATCGACATGCGTGTCATCGTCATCATCTTCATCCGCATCGTCGTCATGGTGATGCAGGACGTGGTCGGCATGCTCGGCAATGTGCTTGATGACGAACTCCATGCCATGGCTTTTACCGCTACCCAATACATGCGTGACGTTACGCTCCGTGGCAGCGATAGCTTGCCATGGAAGTATCATCATCAAGAAAATCAGGATTGCCTTTTTCATATTGGGGCAATTACAGGCCGTTTGAAACACGGCATTGTACAAAGTTTGGCGATTATATCCCCCAGGGACAATGGCGTGTCAATGCCTAGTGCATAACTCGCGAATATAAAGCGGTTAAGGCTCCTCCAAAGAGCGGGTAACTATCAATGCCATTAGATTGCAATGGTCTGCGCAATGACTTTTGCCACGCTTGATCTGAACACTTTATGGTATAGTCCCCCACCCTATACTTGGAGACTGCCATGGGTCACACTATCCGCGATAAGCAAAAACTATTGAACCGCGTGCGTCGCATCCGGGGACAAGTCGATGCCATAGAACGTGCTTTAACAGAAGAAAACGACTGTATACATGTGTTGCAACAAATTACTAGTTGCCGGGGTGCGATGACGGGCTTACTGGCAGTCGTGCTGGAGGATCATATTCGCACCCACCTTGTCGATGCCGAAGCGCATGCGGGTGAACATGGTGACGCCAAAGAGCAGTTGATCGATGTTGTCCACAGTTATTTTAAGTGAGTTAGTCATGAGTGAACTATATGAAAAACCCTTCGCTGTCGATCATGATCACGTCTTCCTAGGTGAAGGTCATGCAAAGAATGAACGAAAAACCTGGGTGGTAATTGCACTTTGTAGTGCAATGATGATCGCAGAGATTATCGGCGGTAGTTTGTTTGGCTCCCTGGCACTGGTAGCAGATGGCCTACATATGTCCACGCATGCTGGCGCAATGCTGATTGCAGCACTCGCTTACACTTACGCACGCAAGCATGCTAATGACCGGCGTTTTGTGTTTGGCACAGGCAAATTGGGGGACTTGGCGGGTTTCACTAGTGCCATCGTCCTGGCAATGATCGCCTTACTGATTGGTTATGAGGCCATTGCTCGTCTTATGGCACCGGAGCCCATCCACTTTGCTGAGGCAATTCCCATTGCTGTAGTTGGTCTCATAGTCAATATTGTCAGCGCGTGGCTGTTGAGTGGTGACGATCATCACGGGCACAGCCACGGTCATAGCCATGGACACGGCACACATGAGGAACACGATCACGATGACGAGGTGCGGCATATAGAAACACCTGAAGGCCTATTCGCGCTGTCTATTTATGAAGATGGCATTCCTCCTGTGTTTCGCATTCATACCGAAAAGGAAGGGGCAACCTTAATGCCTCAGGACTTTACGGCAACGACGATTCGACCTGACGGCACACGTCAGAAATTCATCTTTTTGCGCAAAGCCGATTTCTTGCAATCAACCACGGATATTCCTGAACCACATTCCTTTAAGGTAGAAGTTTCGTTGCACAGCCATATCCATGTTGCGGAGTTTGCCGAACATGCGCATAGTCATGACGACCATGACGTAGATCACCGTGATCACAACATGCGAGCTGCCTATATCCACGTCATTGCAGATGCTGCGGTCTCGGTGCTGGCGATCATTGGCCTGTTGTTGGCGAAGTCATTTGGCTGGCTATGGATGGATCCTCTTGCTGGTATTGTCGGGGCTTTTGTCATTGCTAACTGGTCTTACGGTCTGATTCGTGACACGGGGAAGATATTGATGGATGTCATTACTGACGACAAGATGGCGAATAAGGTTCGGGCGGTCGTGGATGCCGCTGGCGATAGATTGCTCGATTTACATGTCTGGCGACTTGGCCCGGGACATTTTGGTGCGGTGCTATCCGTGGATGCCTCTGATATACAACGTGGGCCAGCGTATTATCATTCACAACTTCGGCGTCTCAAAGGCTTGTCGCACATTACTGTCGAAGTTCACTCGCCGATTGAAATCTAAAGTATGAGTGTCAAGTCACACTGCATTGAAATATGCAAATTTGAGGGAAAAACCGGTTTTTGCGTTGCCTGTCTGCGTACACGTGAGGAATGTCGGGACTGGAAAAAGATGAAAGACAATCGTCGGCATCAGATTTTGAATGACAGACCGAGACGTGAAAGTAAACTCTCGGATTAAATTGATGACAGCTTAAATATTGACGACATTCAGCAAGTGTCAGGAAAGATTCACCATTGTGCAGACTTGTCGAAATTGCGCGTCCCTCCGTTACCCTATACACTTTCGCAACGCTCGGTTGATCTGATATTAGGTTGGTTTATCTATTGTTTTTTTGGAATCTTTTTTGACTACAAACCTGATCGCTCGCTATAAAACCGACCCCGAATCGGTCTATCACACTTGGTTCATTGTTGGCGAACAAAGGATGAAGGCGTTCCGGGCAATACGCTGATCACTCGCGCCGATGTTCATTCAATAAAAAATAGGCTGCAACCGCACCAATGACAAGATATTCAGGGCTGTATCTTGAGCGCCGGAAACACCAGATTCGGAATGACTTTCGTGTACGTGCTCGATAACACACCTCCTAATTCATTAACAGTTGTATAGATGGGCGTACTGTCCATCATCGTTCATCCGAATTGAAGGTTGTTTGATCTACGTCGAGCGCCTGCTCCCTCAGTATCAAAACAGTCGATCAGACTACAATGAAAGGGGGAAGATGGTCTTATGCTCTCTCGGTTTTTAGTAAGGCGTGTCTTTAAGTAACTCTGCGATTTCTTTATAGTGTCCTCGTCCCCGATCGACGTGATATTCGTACATGAGTGCATTCTCGGCATACTTAACCCGCTCAACCTCCATTTATACCGTGTTACCATCAATCGCACCTTGGCAAAGCGTCACATAGCGGCGTGTTACCGTATTTGAAGTTTTTCCGTCTCTCAATGCCACTTCATTTTCAATGTCCATGGTCTTATAACCAGGAGTGTCGGAGTTGGCGATATTTGAGGTCAGCAATGTCTGGCGATAGATCCGTAAATCCAGGGCGCGCCCGTTGAATTCATTTTCCAAGGCTTTATTGGTCAAACCAGTTACGGGCAAATGCGCGGGGAGAATGTTTGATGAAGTGAATGGTAGCGATCCTGGAGATTGCAGATGGTTGCGGCCACTTGGCGATCTTTGTTCAGCACGGGTCAACATCACTTTATCCTTTATATGTGCCAAGGCTTCCGCAAAAGATCCCCGAGTCAGTAGATTTGATTTTGCTTGTACCGGGGTAGCAGACGTAACGTTGAAAGTGCATAGCGGCACTAAAAGTTCTGAAATACTTTTCATATAAACTTCTCCGCTTATCAGGTCCGCTATCGCGATGCTTAGCCACAATTGCCGCGTGCAGCCTGTACTAAGGCTGTGATTTGGCCATTGCTATTTTGCTTTTCGGGAGGACCAATGGACATGCACGATTTGCCAGTCTTCGCCATTTTTTTGCAGTAAGGCAGTTTCTGTTCCAAATATCTGCGTGTCCTTGCCCTTTATTTTGGCTTTGGTCTCTGTCTCCGCCCAAATCACCGCCAGATTCCCGTCAATTCGCTGGCTTTGCTGCAATACCGTACGTATCGATTTCTTGGCAAAAGTCATATCTTCCGGCAGATGATGTCCGGCATAGTCTGCCCGTGAGCGTTCGACATAGCCGGATTCATAGATGGTGACGTCAGGTGCAAGCAGTTCAGTGGCTTTCGCTTTATCACCTGATGCCAAGGCCGAATAGAAGGCAGCCAGTGCGTCTTTGGGCTCACTGGCATAAGTAAAACTTGTCAGCATGCTCAATGCCAGAAGTGTCAATATTTTGATCATCGTAGTGCTCCCTTGTTTCTTATTGGATTGCGAGCATGTGCCAGCCCGCCTAACGTGCTGGCTGGCACACGTAGCTCGCTACGTTTATTTGGCGACTTGAATTTCCGTTACTACGATCGCGCCATCCGCTTTTTCTGCTCTGAATTTCACCTTGTCCCCGGGCTTCAGGGAGTCAAGTGCAGCAGGATCTTTAACCTTGAACACCATACTCATGCCAGGCATATCCAGATTCTTGATATCGCCGTGCTTCAGCGTAATCTTGTTGGTACTTTTATCGATTTTTTTGACCTCACCGTCTGTCATGTCGGTGCTGACACTATTCATGGAAGCGGATGCTTTTGCAGACATGGAGTGATCTGCTGCAAGGGCTGTATGAAATGTGACGGCAGTGAGAACGCTCAGGGTCAGAGATTTAATAATGGTCATGATGTTTCCTATTTTTAAGTCAATCAATAAAATTACCGTGTAATCAACTGAGAACACGGTCTGCATCATTACTGTTTGTGTGCGTGGGCATCAGGTTCAGCACTTGCACTGGCAACAGCCTTGCCCTTAGCGACGGCGACCTTACCCTTCATGCCAGCGTCATAATGACCAGGTTGCAGGCATGCGAAATCAATCTTTCCAGCCTTGGTGAATTGCCAGACAACTTCACCTGTTTGACCACTAGCCAGGGTGATCATGTTGGGATCGCTGTGTTCCATTTCTGGATTTCTCTTCATGACTTCATAGTGTTCTTTCAGCTCCTTTTCTGTTCCCAGGACGAATTCGTGCTTGATGCCGCCAGAATTCTTAATCACGAAACGAATGGTCTCACCTTGTTTGGCGACGATATTGGATGGCGTAAAACGCATGTTGTCGGTCATGTTGACGTTGACCGTACGGGTGGCTGCCGTGGCGGTGCCTGGTTTGCCGATGGCTTCGTTATCATGGCCATGTGCGTGATCATCATGGGCGAAACTGGCTTGAGCGGCTAACGCAAGCGCTAAAGTAATTGTGATGGCAGTGAGGCGAGTTTTCATGGGAGTGATCCTTTCAGTGTTAAAAATTAATGTTCCATCTTGCCGACAGGTTTGCGGACTTGTACTTCAACTTCTTGCTGATTCTTCCGTTTCAGGGGCATGGATTTACCGCCTACGGTCGTTGCCCTCGCAGGTTCTGCGATGCAGCCGGTCCATTCCTGAGCAACTGTTCCTGGCGGGTGTTTGTACCATCCGTGATCTTTGTAATCCCCTGGCTTCTGGTCTTTCCTGACTTTCAGGACGCTGAACATTCCTCCCATCTCAACGCCACCAAATGGGCCGTCGCCCGTCATCATGGGTAGCGTATTATCAGGAAGAGGCATTTCCATTTCTCCCATATCCGCCATGCCACGTTCGCCCATGGCCATGTATTCAGGGATAAGACTGGTAATTTTCTTGGCAACACCAGAGTGGTCAACGCCAATCAGGTTAGGAGTGTCGTGGCCCATCGCGTTCATGGTGTGATGTGACTTGTGGCAATGGAAAGCCCAGTCGCCTTCTTCATCTGCCAGAAATTCAATCTGACGCATTTGACCCACCGCGATATCTGTCGTGACTTCTGGCCAGCGCGCCGAATGAGGAACTGGGCCGCCATCCGTGCCCGTGACCTGGAATTCATGACCATGAATATGGATAGGATGATTTGTCATCGTCAGATTACCGATACGGATGCGAACCTTGTCGTTCTTGCGCACCACAAACGGGTCAATACCAGGGAAGACGCGGCTATTCCAGCTCCATAGGTTGAAGTCCAGCATGGTGGAAGTCTTGGGGGTGAAGGCACCAGGGTCAATATTGTAGGCATTGAGCAGGAATACGAAATCGCGATCCACTTCAGCAATCTGCGGATGTCTGGTTTTGGGATGCGTGACCCAAAAGCCCATCATCCCCATCGCCATTTGTGTCATTTCATCTGCATGCGGGTGATACATGAAGGTGCCCGGCCTGCGCGCGACAAACTCATACATGAATGTCTTACCAGGCTGTATCGACTTTTGTGTCAAGCCTGACACCCCATCCATACCGTTTGGCAAGCGTTGCCCATGCCAGTGCACGCTGGTATGTTCTGGCAGCTTGTTAGTGACAAATATTCGCACGCGGTCACCTTCGACCACCTCGATGGTTGGGCCAGGTGACTGGCCGTTATAACCCCACAAGTGTGCTTTCATGCCTGGTGACATTTCACGCACGACTGGCTCAGCCACCAGATGGAATTCCTTGACACCATTATTCATCCTCCATGGCAAGGTCCAGCCATTGAGGGTCACCACCGGGTTATAGGGGCGTCCTGTATTTGGCACTAGCGGTGCCATGGTATCCGGCGAGGTCTGGGTGGCAGGTTCTGGCAATGCTGCCATGGCGACTTTGCTGACTGACGCAGCGGAAGCCGCAGCAGTGATCGCGCCCAGGCCGCTTAAAAAATTTCTTCTTGAACTCATTTTATTTCCTCTATTTTTCGAATGCGCGATGTCATCAATGTCCGGCAGTTGGTGTATCGCTGCCACCCGTACCAGTCATCGGTGCGGCGCTCATGTTTGGGCGTCCCAACAAGCTCATTTCCAGATCAGCTTGCGCAATCCAGAAATCACGGCTGGCCTCAATCGCGCTGTTCACACTGGCGATTTGGGAGCGCGCATCGGCCAACAGATCAAACACGCCGATCAGCATGCCGTTGTAGCGCAGTTGGTTTTCTTCAGACACGCGCTTCTTCAAAGGCACAATTTCATTCTGATAATGCATGGCGATGTCGTAGCTTGAGCGGTAGCCCAAATAGGCTTCCCTGACTTCAGAACGGGCATTGATGGCAATCTCAGTAGTACGATTGAGCGCTTGCATATACAACGCTTCTGCCTTGGCTACTTTGGCACCGCTCCAGTCAAACAAAGGTAGCTCCAGTGTTACCGAGTAACCCCGTTGCACAGGCTGATCATTAAAGGTATTGCGGATAGCACCCACTTCCAGGACATTGATGAACCGGGTAGCCTTGCTCAAGCCCAGATTTTTCGCTAACTGCTCTGTACTGAGGCGGGCAGCCTGCACATCCAGCCGTTGCACCATCGCCATCTGTTCAACATTGGCCATGTCATTCGGTTTCTTAGGCAGATCAGGTAATCTGAGCGGCAGAGTAAAGGTTGTTTGAGGCCCCCATAGCCCCATCAGGCGCGTCAACTTCTCTTTGCTACGAGTCTGCGCCTGCTCTGCACGCGCCAGATTGAGGGCAGCTTCAGCAAAAAACCCCTGCTCGCGGACTTGTTGCAGTTTGTTGTAGTTACCCGCCTTTGCAAGCCTTCCCGCCAACTCTGCGCCTGCATCAGCAGCTTTTTTGACCTGTTGCATGTACAGCATGGTCTGGTCTGCCGCCACGGCCATGTAGTAGGCTTTGCGCGTTTCCGCAGCCAAAGACAACATTTGCATAGTCACTTCACGCTTGGTTTTCTCGAAGCGACGTTGTTCCATCTGCCTGGTTAAAGGCATCGTCAACAAGTGCGCAATATTGAAAGTCAGGCTCCGGTCAATTTCAACTTCACTACCTTGCCGTGTACGGCTGAATGAAAACCCGGGATTGGGCAATCGGCCAGCCTGCACAAAATCAGACTCGGAAATGCCCAGTTCATAGAACGAAGCCTGTAGCCTACGATTATTAAGCAAGGCGATTTGTACGGCATCATCGACAGTCAAAGGAGATGCAAGTAATTCTTTTACCCTTTGTGCTGCGGTATCAATCGCGTTATCAGAACGCTGCCAGGTAACTTCCTTGCCAAGGCGCTCTTTTGCTACTTGCTCTACCGTTGAAAATCCACTATCAGAACTGAAACTGGCGCAGCCGCCTAGTATCAATGGGAGACTTATCAGGGCGGCGAGCTTGCCTGGCCGGTGGAAAAACTTGCCATTTGAGGTTGTTCGCATGGTGGTTTCCTTCATTTTGTATGACTGCTGTGGTCCATGGACTTGGCCTTGTCCGATGTGGGAGTCTCTTTTTCGGTCGCGATAGGTTTAGCGTCATTGGGATCAGGCTCCCTGGCTTGCTTGGCATAAACTCGCCATCCTCCAACGCGCGCCGTTGTGTCATTCAACTCCTTCCAGGAACTAACTTCCTGATCCGTAAAAGGGCGATAATTTTGTAAAGTGGAGAGATAGATCACAGGTGGCACGATGGCCTGGGCGTCTACGGGATTTGGTCGTTGGCTGCGGTTTGCTTCCTGGGCAAGGACGTTCTGACCTAAGGTAAGCATGGCGAGCATAGCTAGTACCAACCGTAGCCTTGACGGAAAAATAGATGGATTCATGAAATCCTCAGTGAGTGAATGAATAAGGTAGCCAAGGCAAAACGCGCATAGACGCGGCAATGCAATGGCGAATATCAACGCAGGGCTAAGCTGATTGAAACAGACGATCAGCGCCTCTATAGCTTCAAATAGCTACTGGCGTTGCAGATGGAAATTAAGCGCGCGGAGGTCGTTCGAGGCCATCACTGATATGGCCAATGTGGCAGGAAAAGATCTGAGTAATTTTTTCCGAGGAAGGGCTAGGACTGCTTTGAAGCAGCGATCCTGTCACCATTGCAGCACCAACACAACAGGCAGCGCAAGAACTGCATTTGTTTTTGGAGAACTTTGAGGAGGTGTCGGGCTGCGAATGATCCGACGACTTTTCTACTACATCATGATGATGTTCATTTTGCTCGTGCTGGCTCTGATCACTAGACAATGCATGGTGATGCTCGGTTCCACAATAGAGCATGGTAGCCGCGGCAATACCCTGAACGGGAATCGTCGCGATCATGATGCATAATAGAAATAGTCGGACCAGCTTTTTCATATCAATGATTATAGCTGAAATTATTATTTACCATGGCCTTGCTAAAACTATCTTGCAAAATGACGTTATTACCTGCGATAGGTCACTCCGATCAAGGCTGTACTTCAGATGGCTACCAGAAAGCAGAATGTGTTACTTTTTTTAGATTTTGACGGCGTGCTGCACCCATTCGCTGCCCGAAACGATAAAGCTCAGCAATTTATATATCTGGCCTCAATAGAGGAAATTCTTCGTGAATTTCCCGAAGTAAACATTGTTGTTACTAGTGATTGGCGACTGCGATTTTCTATAGACGAATTGAGGGGATTTTTCGCATCAGATATCGCAACGAGAATTATTGGAGTAACCCCAGAAATTCAACTTCGCGAAACAACCGATATTTTAGGAAGTAGGCTACGTGAAATTGAAGCCTTCTTGCTAAGTTACTCGTCTGTCGTTCAAAGCTGGCTAGCATTGGATGACGATGCCTCTTTGTTTTCATCAGATTGCTCAGAATTAATTTTATGTACCGAGCTGTTTGCAACCAATCGATTTTCGATGTTAGAGGAACGTTTAAGAAAATCGCTTAACAAGATTGCCAATCATTCAGAATCGTTTAATCAACGCAAATACGACGGTTAGGACTGGGTGCTCATGGATTAAAGAAATGCATTGCTTTAGTTTTGTTACGTTATTTTTTTGAACGACTGTCCATCAACCCACGAATGTGTAGAAAACCACGTCCACCGATAAAACCAAAGACAGCAAAAGCAATCTTTTCGGCGGTGCCAATTTGATTGATACAAGCTAGATAAGCAGCAAAACCGAGACCACTAAAAATAACAGTAGCAACAAATATCGCTTCTGCCCAAAGTGCGCGCCCCCAAAGCTTAGCTTGCACATTATTGTGTTCTCTAATGGCTTCAATACTCTCTGCTTGGTTTTTCTGGAATGCCGCAATGATCTGTCCAGCGGTTTCGATCATTTGTGGAACGGTGATTGTTAATGGAATTGGCGGCTCTGATTTTTCTGGGTTTTCTGACATTACGTTTTCCAAAAGTGTGTTGTCCGGGAATTGTACCCTTTCATTCTAGCGAGAGATCTATCCGGAGGATCAGGGTATTAAACATTATTCTGGAGATACTTGGTAACGGATTGCCGGGATGAGGCTGATCATCAATGACAGGCAGTCATTGTTCACGCATCAGATAAATGGACGCGCATACATGTAGTAAAGAACGATGTTGGACTTACCCAAGTGGGAAATGACATTCGCATTCATGGCAAGATCATTGGCCGGATTGATAACAGTAGACGGAGTTGGCCGGTAGGTTGTACAAATCGAAGACATTCCATAGAACTTAAACAGGAAGGAAAACGCATGAGTACCACTAGTCAATTTGTCGATTACGTGCGAGAACTCCTTGCGCCTTTAGCGCCATTCTCAGACAGTAAATTCTTTGGTGGTCAGGCCATGAAATACCAAGGTATCCAGTTCGCCATGATTATGGGGAATACGCTTTATTTTCGCGTCAACGCTGAAACCCGACCTGAATATGAGAAGCGCGGTTCACTGCCATTTTCATACCACACTAAAAAAGGACGAATCGAGGTGAGGAAATTTTATTCGTTGCCCGAGGAATTATTTGAACAGCCTGAAGAATTAGTTGCCTGGGCCAGGCAAGCGATCATGGCATCCGAAGATAAATAGTTACGACTGCAATGGTCTAGGTCGCGCAGCCAGCAGCGATTGTTCCACCGCTTGTCTAACCGCTTTGGCGATCAACCATCCAAGCAAGGTAGCCGGCCCCGCATAGGACTGTGTCGTTCCGTGCCCGGTCGTGGCTACGGTGACGGTATCGGTCGACGTACCCGTGGCAAGCTCACCGTCTGGCGTGCGGATGTCCATCGCATACAAAACAGCACACTTAGCTTCAGTTGCGGTGATGATGGCGTTCACCATCGCCGCCCGGGTGAGCTTTGTATCCAGCAGCAAAATGATATTGATCGTGCCCGGCTTGGATGCATGCCACGGTCGTGTGATACCAGCACAGGTTGCGTTACCCACGCCTGCCGTTACCACAGCCCCCACGCGTATGCCACCGTTGAAGTTAGAGGCGTAGCCTTGACTCGGGGTGCCGTAGCAGCGGATAACTTGGGCCCAGTCTAATTTTCCAGGCTTGCCGGGCTGCGGTTTATGGTTCGCGACAGCGTACAACCGGTAGGAATCATCGAGAAAAATAACTATTCTGTCATTCGCTGCTTCGTCAAACTTCGCAAATCCCCACCTCACTAGCTCGGCCGGCGAGTCAGCTGCCCTAAGGTCTGACAGCCGCGCGTGAAGCGAAGGTCCCACGATTCCGCCATATTTCCGCTTCGCCGAAATACTGCTCTCGCAAACTTTTCTAAGATTTTCGTCTTGAAACGCCAGTTGTATAGGCATTGGATTAAATATTTCGACCGCCGATATTGCCGGCATGCCGACACCACAGACCCATTATGTGCGTTAGGAAAAAACCGGTGACACTTAACCTGTGCTGCACACCACTTTTGATGCTTTCATTATTACGATTCTATCAAAAAAATCTGCAGAACTGGAAATATCTACTAAGCCGTGGTTTGTATCGATTGTACCTGTTGAACTCGACGCGCCTCAAATCGGCAGCCAGAGAGTTCAGTGATTGTCGTGCGGCGTGCAAAAAAAGCGGCCACTTTTTGATGTGGCCGCTTTTTTTCGACACGGTGGCAGGCTAAGTGCCATCAACCTGAGTTATCAAGGTGCAATCATCAATAAATGTCTCAATGGATGCCTCCCATAATCTCACATTATAGGTCTCGCTACACTATACAGGTACAAGTATTGAGTGAATCAATCACACTTGGCGATGTGTGGTCAGAATACATTCTTGATTCACACACCTCTCTCTATAAAAGAGTAAAAACCAATTTTTCGCATTCAGAATCAATCGCCAAATTGGATATCGTTCATGGCTCTTGGCGTTCAATTCCATTCATATTGTGCCGGGTTACGCTGATCTGGTCATAGACCACTTTCCGCAAACGATTTAAGGAGCCTAAGGGCTTATGCTCGGGAATAGCATGCCATGGCGTGAATGATAAATTTTCACAAAAGGCATTCTGCTCAGGAGTGTCGAACTTCTGTTTCGGAATTCGGATAGTGGCAACCTTTACGAACGGCGCATCAGATTCGAGCCATTCTGAACGTGCGTCTTCTACCTTTTGTTTATCTGAAATTTTGGGCTGGATCAAGAATTCCATACAAGCGTCCTCCTTGTTTAGAGAGTTGATCATTGCTTCACGTAGGAAATTAGGACTTGGCTTATCTGGGATTATATCTCCACCTGATTTACAAGCTCTAGCAGAGAATTTGATCGCTTGCCGACCATCTCCTTGGCCCAACTGAATTGGTGCGGGAGACCAATAACGAGTCTGCAGTGGGTTAGCAATTTTTAAATCGTTTATTTTCAGCAATACCATTGTGCCATTCCAGCCCAATGCAAGAGGAATCCCCAGCTTGCTCAGAGGACCTCCCTCCAATTTTTCATAAAAGGAAACCGCATTCGAGGCGTCTGCCATAAAGAACACTGGATGGCTCATCATGATGAAGTCTTGAGTAGAAGCATGACGTTCATTTTCCAATATCTTGTCGCCTTGCACCCCAAGTAGTTTGATAGACATTCCTCGCTCATTACCCTCAATGTCAGGCTTACTTGCATCAGGATTACCATTAGAAAAACGTATCCAAGCGGCATATTGTTTTCCAGGTAAAAATACTCCTTTAGCCAATCGATTTGGAATATCGTTTTCAATTTGAAATTCGGCCCTCACGCAGCCATGCGCCTTTGGATGTGCGTCTCGATGTGCTTTGCTTCCATTCGCCTCTTTTCGTACGATCTTTTCAATGATGTTGGCAGTTTCACGGACGAGCGCTTCCTCATTTGGAAGAAGTTGCTCACCAAGTACTACATCGGGTTGAGGGTACGGCAACATAGATTTAGTCTCTGCGTAGACTGATGTTGTGATGAAGGCTACGGCCATAGCCACAGCGTGCGCAATTGGATTCAACTTGATCTCCTCAGGGGTTAAGATTGATTAATAATATGACTTCACCTGATTGGCGTATATCGGTCAAACATCCGATGTGGTTTGCGTCTCGAAAATGTTAGGATGGCAAATATGACACTATTCATTTTGCCGCCCCTTAAGGATAATTCGATAGACCTATTGGATGCCTTACATGCACTTGCATTTATGGGCGACCTCAGTATGGGACAGCCGACAGATCATTCGACACGCGTTGCTATGTTGAGTTCGAAGCTCGCTCAGCACCTCGGTCTCGATGAGGTGCATCAAGAATTCATTGAACAGGTTGCGTTACTGCGTTGGTCCGGCTGCACTGCCAATGCGATGGAGGTTTCCAGTGTTACAGTAGAATTTCTTCTATGCTTTCACAAATAACCATACACGGCATTGCTATTCACATAGAGCCAGAGGTGCTTCATATTCAAAGTCGGAAGATGTTGTCGATTCTTTCGTCTTCATTCTTTGGCGGTGGGTTCCGACGTGCTCGCCACATCGTCAACGCCAATGTGTCTAAGGATTATTGCTCAGATGACCCTGCGGCAGACTTGCTGAGCATTGCCAGTCGCCGCGGCATCGATCAACCGTTTGTTGGACTGCTGACGGCCGTGCCGTTGCGCAATGCCAGAGTCGCGTTCTTCGAGGAGGATGACATCATAGTGCGGTAGCGATGCGTGAGCTTGGAACCATGCGCGCTTAAGTCCGAGTGTATGAGCAAATTGATGCAGTTCATCAAGTGAGTCGGCGACCAGATGGCACCAGTGACGTCCGCGCCAAGCTATCCGCACGTTATCAACATATACTCCCAAAACTCCTCCAAAAATTACCCATCACAAATTGCTTACTATGATACTCAAAAAGTTGCGACTTTGTAACCACATTTTTTTCAGCTCCATTAACTCAGTAGCGAACTTGCCAGCGTCCTAATCTGGGGCTGGAACTGGAATCGGAGGGTTTAAGCAGGAATCAGTGTGCACAATATATCCACCAATTGGCAAATTTCAGCGGATCGGAATGTGACGAAGATACATTTTTCAGTTCGTCTCCGATATTTGGAATTCCATTGGTTTTGCTGCACTCATTGCCAAAGACATAGCTGATTGGGATACAAGTACAGCCTTGTCGCATGCATCCTGACGACGTGCCAATCGATGCGAGACGACCAACAAGTGATGCACTGTTGGATCGTATGTTGTTGATTTACATTTAAAAATGACCCATCGGGGGTGCGGTCAAGTTAACTGAGCTGGCCTCTAGAGTTGCGAATAGAGTGTGGCTTTCGCACTTTTAACCACGCTGATCTAACAGACACGTTCAGTTTAGATTTCGTTGAACGATAAATAAGAAGAGGAGAAGGACAATATGACAGATCTTGACAACATTTTGCAAAAAAAGAAGTAAAAAGCAAAATTCAGCGAAAAAACAAATTGGTCGCGGCAATGGGAAAGGGAAACGCACTTTGCGTTCGCAGCCTTTAACTGGGTCATTTTTCAGTCATCAGCAACACCCGGATAGCGGGATGTTTGATCGACTTTTATCTGTTCAGCACGGCACACAAAAAACCGAGTTATCACCTCAGAAATGTCCTGCTTGATCTTCTTTGCCAGACGTTCATCAATTCTTGCCTTGTTGCCGGGCAGAATGAAGGGCATGCTCTCGCGACCCTTAAGTTTCATGATAGTTCGAATATACATACGGGTCGTCTCAAGATCCGCGTGTCCGAGCTGTCCTTGCAGAACTTCTTGAAACACAGTGGCGAGCCGTACATCGGGCTCAATATTATGTATTTGGCAGTAGTTCCAAAGCGTGTGAGTTGCACCCGTATGGCGCAGCATGTGAGGGTGAACTTCCAAACCTGTGCCCCTAAATGCGTCCTCGATCATGTAAGGCTTCACAGGTGCTCCGGTCCGAGTCAGCCAGAGAATATCTTCCGGACAGGTTCGTCGAGATTTGTCGCGAATGTTGCCGAACTCAAGCGTTGCGTTTGCCCGTTTCATGTAGCTCGAATCAAACAATTCTTTCCGGTCTCGGTAATGTGGCTGGATGTAATCCTCATAGATGGCACGCAAAGTATCGCCATAAACATCGATTTCGATCAGCTTGCTTCGCTTGGTCAGAAGCTTGTAGCGCATTGAATTTCTGTCTTTGCGCTCGAACTCCGGCCAGAGTGGCAAATAGCGGTTGTGGCGATTGGCGTGCAGTGGCATCTCACAAACATCTGCGACACGCAAAAAGGTTTGCATCATTACTTGTGCCAGTACCGCATACACGGGATCAATCTCCTTGAGCGCCCGATACAGCTTACCGTAGTGATCAATGCTGATCACCTGGTCTTTATAATCCTCTTTCAGTGTTGTCCGCTTATGGCTGTCATCTTTTTCATAGGTCGTAGAGTGACCATACGCCGTATGACTTAGGAAGTTATCGTCAAGATTCAGGGAACGACGCTGGACGGTTCGAGCAGGAAACCTGGCCCTTACGCGAATACCTTGCTTCTGAAGGTATGTGTAGAAATCCCGAATGCGCGTGATTCTGGAGTTGTAGGTCGTGGGGTTCGCCGTCCCCAGCTGCGCTTCGATGATTTTCTCGATATGGTCAGAGAAGTCCGCTTCCGTATATTCGATGCCGTTATGTGCAAGCGCCTCAAGAAACGCCTTGAGGTCGTAGGCAATTTGGCGCAGAGAACCGCCTGTGACAGGAGCCATGTTCGGGGAGATGTCACGGGGATAGTAGTAGCGCGTCACCAGAAACCCGTACAGGTGGGTGTGCAGGTGATATTTGTCCGTGAGCGGAACAGGTACCACTCTGCCTTCTGGCCACACTAGTTCAAGTTGCATTTTCGTCTTCCTCAGATCGAATGGCGGTACATTCTACGCCAACCGTTGCCCGTATTCGTAGTTCGTCAGTCTAGATGGATCCATCAAAGTCGATGGAGTCAGGTCTCCGCTGTCGCTTAATTACGTCAAACCGTGTCTGGCAACAAACTTGGCAACCTCCACTTTTAGATTTTTCATCATGTTAAGGAAAACTTCTCCAAGGTATCGAATATACCTACCCAAAAACATGCAAGTTTATGCTTGAGGTCGGGAATTCAAAACTTTAATCTGGAATGAAGTCAATTCAGAGGACGACACACTTTTCTTTTTCTGATATATCATCAAGCCGTACACATTAGCCAGCGCTCGCGCTTCCTGACCAAGTGCAAGGCCATCAATGAGCCCATAATAACGCCAGGCGTTTATAGCTTGCTCAATCTCATTGATCGTATAGTCATTTTTCATAGCATCAGTTGGGTAATTTGTAATTAGATCCTTGGAGCCAGGGATTTTCCCAATGCGCCGAGTAGGAAGCGGCTAGCTCAGAGTTATTCAAAACAACACCTAATTCGTTACCAACCTCAGAGAGCCGCAGCACACGTACTGATTTGGGTTCCGTGAGCAGCGCATTGCTCATGGAGGCAGTTCAGCATATTGGGCAAATGAAGGCGGCAGTAACCACAGGCAGGGCATTCCCATTATTCCCCGCGATTGTGCGTGACCGAGACATGCGGACAGGAGCAACGAACACGCATATCCGTCCGGCCAACGACTCACTACCAATGCTTCTTCACATTGCTCTTTAGTGCCATTTTGATCAAAAAAAGTTTCCAACGAAATCCCTTTTTAAAACTCCAATCGATTCATCGCCATTTCGTCACTCCCGAAACGCTTTCAAAACATAACTGTATGCATAATCAGTAGTATTTGCAAGCTTATCTGAGGTTGGTAACTAATCAGGAGACGACAAGCACGTTTTCGCTGCACGATTTGATGGCAGCCATACTGAAATTAAAGGATCAGGTTGCAACGCGTTTGCAGTCCAAGACAATAAATTTCCCATGATGAATCGCATACGCACTAATCGTTCGAATCGGTATGTCACCCAAAGCCAGAGTGTTTAATGCCGAGTGGCGCGCATTTGATTTATTGACCTTCTCGCCCACCAACACCATCACATCGACACCACGTTTTTGGATCCAGCATATTTTGAATAAAGCTGGTTGGAGTTCAATTTGAGCCCACCGTCTGTAACTATCGTGAGGAGCTTTCGCAAGAGCTGTCCAATATACCATTTCAACGGTTAAGCGTCCGAATCTCTTGAAAGACGCCTGATTGGTTGGGTTTGAACCGGAACGAGTAGCATGGCTTCCACTGTGATACTTACTTAAAGGAAGCAAGTGCAACCGTCTTTTTTTGGTTAACCTAGGTCTGGTGTGTGAGGTGTGTAACTTTAGGTCAACCGATTTACGTTTTTTTCGGTCGTCTGGTCGGTTGATAAAAATTCGGTTCTACCGCTCATCATATCTACGGTTCGACGGTCAACCGTTTTTAGATAATAATAAAATGCGGACAATGCATCGAATGGGATTGAGCCAGCGTTTTCATGGGTCTATAACCGGAAAAAGCGCATGCACGACGGCGCCAGCAAAATCTATGAAGTCGCCGATCACGCCTGGCGTCTGTATCGCCACATGGGCAACGATGTCAGCGACGACAGCAAGCTGCCGCCGCAGTTTGTGACCGCGCTGAATATGTCGGCGACCGACCACATGAAGATGTTGCAAGTGGTGCAGCCTTACATTGATTCCTCGATTTCAAAAACAGTGAATGTCCCTGCGGATTATCCGTATCAAGACTTCCAGAACCTGTATATGGATGCCTGGCATGCCGGCCTCAAAGGCTTGGCCACCTACCGTCCAAACAACATTCTGGGCAGCGTATTATCGGTCGCAACGGAAACCGCCCCTGCGGTCAACACGACGCCAGACGACGATCTGCTGCGCAAGCAATTCGATGGCCGCCCTTTCGGCGACCTCGAATCGGTGACCTCCAAAGTCCAGTACATGACCTATGAAGGGAAGAAAACCGTCTACCTGACTGTCAGCTTCATCCACCTGCAAGGCATGGTCGGCGGCGAGCGCGTGACGATAGAGCGTCCGTTTGAATTCTTCATGCCGGCCGGACAAAAGAACGACGGCCAGCAATGGATCTCCGCCAGCATGCGCCTGCTATCGATGGCAGCGCGCTCCGGCGGCTCGATTGCCAAAGCGCTGGCTGATATGCGGGAAGTGGTATGGGACAAAGGTACGGTCCGGTGCGGCGCCATCACCAAAGAAGACGGTACCCAGGCGCCGCTATTCCATGAATCCGAAGTCGCGGCGATCGGTTATTCATTGCAGCGCATCCTGATCAAGCGCGGCTTTCTCGATGCCGCCGGCAATCAAGTTCCGGTGACTGTATTGGCAGAACAATTCCGCAACAAGAGCCTGGCCTATGGCATGGACGATCTGGCGTATGAGGCAGAGTCGGCCCCGGTCAGCTATCTCGCAACAGGCAAGAAATGCCCCGATTGCGGCGCCTATGCCTTGCAGAAAATCGATGGCTGCAGCCGCTGCGTTTCTTGCGGTTATGTGGGGGCTTGCGGCTGAAGAGGCTCGCATGAGCTGCACACAATTTGAGCAGGATTAGATCGTCGAATACCCTCCGCTGTAAACCGGAGGGCATTTTTCTGGTTCGCTACCAAGTTTATTGGGATCCTGATCAACAATCGCCTGGATGTAGCGCGATTCGCGCATCCAGTTCGGATACATCGCGGTAAAATTGTCCGATGAAAATTACCGTACTCTTCCCTACTCTTACCGAAGCCAGCCTGTTTCAACGTGATGGCGTTAACACGATCATCTCTGGTGTTGGACTGACGGCCACCGCCATCGCCACCCTGAAAGCGATACAGGCTGAGCAGGCGGATGTCCTGATCCTCGCCGGGATCGCAGGCGTCTATCCGCATTCGCCGCTCAAACTGTTTGATGTGGTGCTCGTAGAGAGCGAGTTGGAAGGCGACCTGGGATTTTTCACGGTGAACGGATTTGTCCACATGGCACACCTGCCTATCGCCATGGAATTCGAACGACGTCATACCTTGCACTGTCCGTCGATCACGACCAAAACCGCGTTCAAACGCGCGCGCAGTGTGTCCTTGAACGCCGCACTTGCGCCATTTATCGATACGGGCAATATCGATATTGAAAACATGGAAGGCGCTGCTTTTTTCCATGTTTGCCTGCAAGAAAATCAACGCTTTCTGGAATTACGGGCCATCTCCAATGTGGCCAGAATCGGCGACGATGATTGGGATATGCAGGCATCCGTCGAAGCGCTGACTGACGGCCTGCACCGGCTCATCGATGAGCTACAGCAAGCTAATGAACCTCACTAATGGACTGACACAAAAACCAAAACCTCTCACTACAGCGACACGAAGACAGAAAGAAAAGGCAAGAGCAACTGGCTCGAAGAAGTGCGCGTATAAAAACGAAGCCGCAAGCCGGGTGCGCCGGTTGGCGCGAAATTGCCCGGAAAGCCGCATCCAGCCTGCGGGCGTGATGTACATGGCGGTAAGCAGCTTTCTGTTTTGCGTAAATCCCAGGGCCTGCCAACAATTAGATCGGAATAAAAAAGGAGCCGCAGCTCCTTTTTGACTTTGTCTATTGCCGCACATATCCTTACCTGCAGATATGTGCGACAAAACTCCAGCACGATTATTTTTTCGCTGGCTCAGCCGTCTTTGTTTCCGCTGAAACAGCGCTTGCGGATGCAGACGCAGGTGCTGGCGCTGGCGCGGCAGCTTTTACCATCTCGATTTTCGCTTTGGTATGAATGTCGTCTAACAATTTCTTCAAACTCTCTTGCTGCACCTGCTGCTTCAAGCCATCCTTGATCTGTGCCAGCGGCGGAATCACTTTGGCGCGGGAATCTTCCAGCAAAATGATGTGGTAACCAAATTGCGATTTCACGGGCTCTTGGGAGAATTTACCTTTCTCCAATTTGGCTACGGCCTCGCCGAATTCCGGCACCATGCGCTTAGGATCGAACCAGCCTAAATCGCCGCCATTGGCTTTAGAGCCTGCATCCAGAGATTTTTGCTTGGCAATGGCCTCAAATGCGCCAGCATCCTTTTGGAGTTTGGCGATAATGTCTTTTGCGTCCGCTTCTTTTTCTACCAGGATGTGGCGCGCTTTGTATTCATTGCCGGCCAGCTTGGTTTTGAGTTTGTCGTATTCGGTATTGAGTACTTCGTCAGTGATCACATTATTTTTCAGGTAGTCCTGAATGAATGCATTCGCCAGGATCGATTGCTTGGTCAATTCGGTCTGCTCAAGAACTTCCTGGGATTTATCCAAGCCCTTTTTAACGGCTTCCTGCGCAATCAATAATTGCATCGCCAGGTGATCGACGATTTCTTTGCGTGCCTCAGGCGTATCCGGCTGACCTTGCGCTGCACGTTGTTTCACCATCAAATCCACGCGGCTCTCGCTGATTGCCGTACCGTTGACGGTGGCTGCGGCCGGACCTGTCGCAGCCACTTCGGTTTTATTACACGCGGAGAGTGCCAGCATAGAAACAGCGCTTGCCAACAAAATACGGTGATGCATACGAGATTTGATCGTCATGTTTTCATTCCTTTTCAATGAGGTAGGCTTAGTTGTGCTGCAGGCGGCTAAATTCGGTAGCGATGCAGCAAGCCGCACATATTAGCAGGATTAAATCCCTTGCAATACTAATGCCGTACGCACCACCTCATTTTCCGGCAAATTGCAGCGCCAATTCAAATATCTATATTATTAGGGCTTACCCAATACAGAAAACTGCTTGCCACGATCTGCATTGAACCCGCAGGCTGGATGCGGCTTTCCGAGCCATTTCGTGTCAACAGGTGCACCCAGCTTGCGGGTTCGTTTTAATATCATCATTCCATGGAGCTGTTTACTCTTGCGCTTCCTCTGAGTCTCCGTGTCTCTGTGGTGAGAGGTTTTGATTTTTGCGTCAATCCTATATAAACAAAAACCTGCTTTCGCAGGTTTTTTTTTGCAGGCTGACTCTTGCCAAATCAATGTTGCAACAAATCATTAATTTCTGCCAGGTCAGCTTCTTTCAAGGTTCCTGCGGCCGACTTTAAGCGCAAACCATTCATGATGGTGTCGTAACGTGCTTTGGCCAGATTCTGGCGCGTGGTGTACAGCTGCTGCTGGGCATTCAGCACGTCGATATTGATACGTACGCCTACCTGGTAGCCGAGCTTATTCGAATCCAGGGCGGATTGGGACGAAATCTCGGCCGCCTCTAAAGCCTTGACCTGTGCCAGGCCGCTATTCACGCCGAAATAAGCCTGGCGCGCTCCTTGCGCTGCGGTACGGCGCACATAATCGAGATCGCTCCTGGCTTTATCTTCCAAAGCGATTGACTCACGCACGCGGCTATCCACGGCGAAACCGGAAAATAAGGGAATACTCCATTGCACGCCGATGGTCGTCGGTTTGCTAACGCCGGTACCGGACAAGGAATTGCCGCCCGATGCAGTGCGCCCGGTACTGGCGACCAGATCCACCGTTGGCATATGACCGGCGCGATTTTTTGAGATATCGCGCTGGGCGATTTCTAAAGCGACCTGCGATGCAACGACGCCGTAGTTCTGTTTCTCTGCGGAACCGACCCATTCATCGATACGCTCTGGCTGAGGCGAGCTGAGTTTGATTCCCCGTTTTAAACTCGCCAGATCACCGGCCTCTTTGCCGATGATCTGTTGAAGTGCCGCACGTTTGATTTGCAGATCGCTTTGGCCGGCAAATTCTTGCGCAACGATCAGGTCGTAACGGGCTTGCGCTTCGTGCGTGTCGGTAATGGTGGAAGTACCGACTTCAAAATTACGCTTCGCCGATGCCAGCTGTTCGGACGTGGCTGACTTCTGCGCCTGCAAAGTGGCGAGTGTATCTTGCGCTGCCAGCACATCAAAATACGCCTGCCCTACCCTGACGATCAGGTCTTGCTGCGCTTGGGCAAACTGCGCATCGCTGGCGATCACGGATAATTTACCCTGCTCATACTGTTGCCAGTTGGCCCAGCGGAATAATGGCTGCGACAAAGCCAGCGTGTAGGTATTGGTGTAGCTGGTGCCCTTGCTGTCACGGCCGATATAGTCCGATTCAAAACTACTGTTGGTCCGCACATCGCTACCGCTCAACGCCACGCTAGGTAAAATGCCGGCACGGCCTTGTATCGATTTTTCTTTGCCTGCGACTTGCGAGGCGCGAGCGCTACTGTATTGCGCATCATTGACTAAAGCATCTTTGTAAATTTGCAGCAGGTCGCTGGCGCTGGCATCTAGCGACAGAAAAGCACTGGCAACCAGTGTGGCAATGATGGAATTACGCATGTAACACTCCGGGAGAGTAGTAGTTAGTTAAATGGTTGTTTGAGGTGTTGCACGTCAAACGTCTCAATCAATAGGTCGGCATTGCAGTATCGACCGACTGTGCCCAAGCATGCACACCGCCAGTCAGGTTGATCACTTGGGTAAATCCTTGACGCTCTAAGAAATTGGCGACTTGCATGCTGCGCGCACCGTGATGACAAATACAGACGATGCTTGCATCAGGATCCAGCTCTTGCTGTCGCGCCGGTATGCTCTGCATCGGCATCAGCACAACACCTGGAATATGACAGGTTTCATGCTCCCAAGGTTCCCTGACATCGAGCAAAACCGGAGGATTTTTTGCCGTATCCGCCAACCAGTTTGCCAACTCGGGTGCAGTTATATGTTGCATGAAAATTTCCGCTATTTAGAAAGTGAAACGCGATACGTGCCCGGATTGCGGCAAGGCTGGAACGACCGTTTCAAACAAAGTCGTCGCTTTAAAACTGGAACCGGATTCACGGCGAATCAATTGCGCCTCCATGACCGGTGCCTGTCCGGTCACGACGAACAGACGACCGCCGACATTCAGCATGTCCTGCAATCCTTGCGGCACGATTTCGAGAGAGCCGCTGACAACGATGACGTCGTAAGCCGCACCCTGCTGCGCAGTCAGGCCATTGGCTTGAATAATGCTCACATTTGAGACGTCGTTATCACGTAAATTTTTGCTTGCTGTCGCGATCAGTTCGGGATTGGTTTCAGTCACCGTCACATGCTTGGCCTGATGCGCCAGCAGCGCTGCGAGATAACCGGTGCCGGCCCCGATCAGCCAGACGGATTCCGATTTTTTTGCTGCCACCTCTTGCACGATCCGCGCTTCCAGTTTGGGACTCAATGCAAAAGCGCCGCCGGCTAGCGGTAACTCGGTATCAAAGAAGGCCAGGCTTTTTTGGCTTTCCGGGAAAAAATTTTCGCGCTTGCAAACGATCAGCAAATTCAATACATCCTGGTCCAGGACATTCCATGGACGGATTTGCTGCTCTATCATGTTGAAACGGGATTTTTCGATATTCATGGTATTTGCTCTGTCGCTATATAGGTGGAGAACCCGCATTTTATCAAAGCGCGCACCCCGATTAGAAGATTCCTTGTTTCCCGCCGCAAGAAGTCCGTTGCACTGATGCTCAGCGGCACTGACTTGTCCTTGAACGCAATCACTGACGGACTGTTTTGCTTTATCTGACCAGCAAACCGTGCAAAGCCATATCGATGTAATGCTCCAGATAATTCTCCAGATCCTTGGTAGGAATCTGGCACACGCTATATGAATGCTTCCACATCATCATCATGATCATCGGCGCAATCAAAATTTTCGCCCCGATTTCCGGGTCTATCGCGCGCATCTCGCCACTGGCGATACCACGACGCAGCATGCCGACGATCATCGCATCGCCCGGAGCAATCACTTCATCGTGATAAAACTGCGCCAGGTCCGGGAAATTGCTCGCCTCCGCCATCATCAGCTTGCTCAGGCCGGACAGCTTGGTCTTGCCCATGCGCTCCCACCAGGTCGTCATAAACAAGCGAAACAAATCGGCAGTGCTGCCCGAAAAAGCCTGTATCAATTCGCCGGCCTCATCGATCAACGGCAAAACATTTTCGCGGACGACCGCTTTAAACAATTCTTCTTTGCTGCTGTAATACAAATACAAGGTCCCCTTAGATACTCCGGCGGCTCGTGCAACGTCATCCAGGCGCGTAGCCGCGAAGCCTCGGTCGACAAACAAGTCAAGGGCGGCGGAGAGTAATTCTTGAGGGCGAGCATCCTTACGGCGCTCCCAACGTGGCTTAAATGGGCAAGACATCATGGCGGGGAAAATTAACTTACTTTTGAGTCAGTAATATAATCATCTATCCCGATAGCGTCAAGCAAAGAGCACGTCGATCCGCGAGAAGGAGTCTGACGGTTGCTTGCTCTAAGCACAATAGAAATGCGACGAATGCGCAAATCAGCAGCCTGAACTGCGGCAAAACGGTTTTAATCCGCATTGCTGGAACCGGAGCAGCCTACAACTGCCATGACGCCCGTGCTGACCCGCTCGGGCCATGCAAACCAACTGCAGCAGCGAACGACCTGCGGTAACAACTTACCGGGCAAAAACATGATCCGGTAGAATATCTCCCTATCCAGCCAAAAACGATCACCCTTGTTTCGACGCTACGCACTCCCGCCACAATAACTGCGTCATCTTGAATAAAGACCCACATGAACTGTCGCGACAACTGCGGCGCATGCTGCATCGCGCCCTCGATCTCCAGCCCGATTCCGGGTATGCCCAACGGCAAACCGGCTGGCGTGCGCTGCATCCAGCTCGCCGAAGATCACCGCTGCATGATCTTCGGCCAAGCCGAACGCCCCGCATGCTGCGGCGGCTTACAGCCTTCGTTAGAGATGTGCGGTGAGACCCGGGAGCAGGCGATGCTCTGGATTGACGAGCTGGAACGGGTTACCGCTGTGGGGTCAATTTGAGTTAGTTGATTTTTGACGTCCAATCAACCCAATTTTGATTGCCTGCGTACATTGAAAAGCTAAAAAAAATGGAAATGTTGGCCTTAATACTGCTCCCAATCAAATTCTTGGCTTTCAATCCGGTTGCAACCGGGGCAATCGCATTATTGTTTTCGGTGCCGTGCGTGCTAACTTATCACTCGCCGCCGGCCAAATGGCTGCTCGGCATCTGTGCCGCATTTTGGTGGCTGTTCACATATATCGAAGCGACCACGGCCATCCAAACAAATATCCGGGTAGATCTGGTTTTACTAGGGCCGGTATATTTACTCACTGCCATTGTGGGAGTCATCGCACTTTTCAAAAGAAAATAGAAGAAAACCGGTGCCGCGTAATCTGCCAGTGTTGAAAAAGTGTTGCGCGATCTGCCGGGTGTCCAGTTATTAATGGGATTGCTCATCAATAGAGTAATTATGTTTTTATTGCGACTCCAAATAATTTCAAATAAAAGCAAGGTAGAAGGTCTTGCACGCCGCATTGCATTATCGTATTGTCACGAACTCGCTTTGCTTACAGTATCAGACTAGGATTTATCTTAGCCATCCAGTCTCACTCTGCTTATTTCACTAATTTTAATATCCTCACATATGAGAAAACTACTAATCCCTTTGCTCTCAATCATCTTGTCAGCATGCGCTGCCATCAAACCACCTCTGTCTTCTGATAATCAAACATCGTCTTCCTACAAGCGCCCAGATGCGGGGGCGTTTATCGTATTACTACCACCAGAGGTAGATGTCTATGAGTTGAAGGCAGGGATCGATATATTGAAAAGAGAATTGCACCAGCAACTAAGCGCCGCTGGATATAAAATCGCAATCATTGATCAAAACAGCTATGACACCATTTGGTCACAAGAAGTATCTATCGTGGGTGGCATTTATGATCCTGTAAATGGAAATTTAAAACGTACAGAGTACTTAAAAGCACTTTCTTTTCTCGTTCAACGCATCAGCGGAGAAACCAAAGCCACCCTAGTTTTACGGCCTAACTTAGTCTTGCGGACCGCTAAATTGGCAGGTAGTGCGGCCACTTGGGATGGACAGCAAAGACGTGTTCCGGTGCTTGGCTCAGCGAATGAAACATGGCGTTACGATGGCACAACCCAAGGATTATCAGTCGAACTCACCGCATTCAGTACAGATGGCGCACTTGTCGTACATAGCTTTGGAGGTGCATCCCTGCCGTTTAGAAGTAATCTCCTGACAAGCAAAAATGAGGTGCGGCCCGATTTATTTGCCGCAGAAAATGAATTGAAAGAAGCCGTCGAATTGTCCCTCAAACCCGTGTTGGGTCAATAGAGTTTACTCGCGTGCAAATTAAGCAATCGCAGCGCGTGTACTCAACAATAGTCTGACACAAATACATACTCCTATCTAGTATTTTTTAATACCGCAATAGCAGTATGCAGATTAGCCTGTTTTTATGGCCAATACCTGGGAGTATCTGATTACCATCTTCATTGCTGAAATATTGAGCAGCGCACTGCAGGTGCGCATGTTAAGCTTCGTGCCGACTAAATCCCGCGCTCATTTTTGAGTTTTTTTAACCTTTCTACTCTTTCGCCGACCATGGATATTCTCTTCGCCGTAAAAATCATCATCATGGGTATCGTTGAGGGCTTGACAGAATTCTTGCCTATCTCGTCGACGGGTCATCTGATCCTGACCGGTAGCTTGCTGAACTTTACGACCGAGACCGCGAAAGTATTTGATATCGTGATTCAGGCCGGCGCGATTTTTGCCGTGTGCTGGGAATATCGTCAAAAAATTGCCAGCGTGTTGCTCGGCCTGGCGAGCGATGCGAAGGCGCGTAAATTTGCACTCAACCTGGTGGTTGCCTTCTTGCCGGCAGCGATACTCGGCGTCTTGTTCATCAAGAAAATCAAGGCCCACCTGTTTGCACCGGTGCCGGTGGCGAGCGCGTTTATTGTCGGCGGCTTGATTATCTTGTGGGTCGAGCGCAAGCGGGCCGACGCGAATGGCGGCAATGCGGCGGCTGACGGCGCTACCGATAGCCATGACGACCAGCATGCGCGCATCCACTCCATCGATGACATGACGATCGTCGATGCATTAAAAATTGGTTTCGCCCAATCATTCGGCCTGATCCCGGGCATGAGCCGCTCCGGTTCGACGATTATCGGCGGCATGTTGTTTGGTTTATCGCGCAAGGCGGCGACCGAGTTCTCGTTCTTCCTGGCGATCCCGACTTTGCTCGGCGCAACCGTGTTCTCGCTGTTTAAAGCGCGCAATGATTTGTCGGGCGCCGACCTGCCGATGTTTAGTCTGGGTACAATTGCGGCGTTTATCTCGGCGTTCTTTTGTGTGCGCTGGTTATTGCGTTATATCAGCTCGCATAATTTCAATGTGTTCGCCTGGTACCGCATTGCTTTCGGCATCATGATTTTAATTACGGCTTATACCGGCACGATTGCATGGGTTGACTAAGTAGTGACAGAAGCAAGCAATAACGCCAATCCCGCCCTGCACTTGTTGCAGACTGTATTTGGCTACCCGTCTTTTCGCGGGCAACAAGAACAGATCGTCGATCATGTAGTGCGCGGTGGCGATGCGCTGGTGCTGATGCCGACCGGCGGCGGTAAATCCCTGTGCTATCAAATCCCGGCACTGATACGGCATGGCGTCGGCATTGTGATCTCGCCCTTGATCGCATTGATGCAGGATCAGGTCGATGCGCTCGAAGAAGTCGGCGTGCGTGCGGCGTTCTTGAATTCGACTCAAAGTTTTGAGGAAGCCTTGCGCATCGAGAAGATGATGCGGGATGGCGAGCTCGACATGGTGTACATTGCGCCGGAACGCCTGATGACGCAACGCTGTCTGGAACTGCTGTCGGTCACGCCGCTGGCGCTGTTCGCGATCGATGAGGCGCATTGCGTCTCGCAATGGGGCCATGATTTCCGCCCCGAATACATCAAGCTGTCGATACTGCACGAGCGTTTTCCCGAGGTGCCGCGGATTGCGCTGACAGCGACGGCGGATCAGCAAACCCGCGATGAAATCATTCATCGGCTGCAACTGGAAAACGCGCTGCAATTCGTCTCATCGTTTGATCGCCCGAACATCCGCTATCAGATTGTAGAAAAGGCGAACGGCCGCAAGCAATTGCTCGACTTCATCAACGCGCAACACAGCGGCGATGCCGGAATTGTGTATTGCCTGTCGCGCAAAAAGGTCGAAGAGACTGCGGAATTTCTCAATGAAAACGGCATCACTGCCCTGCCGTATCACGCCGGCATGGCGCTGCCGGACCGGACTAAAAATCAAGCGCGCTTTTTGCGTGAAGATGGCATCGTGATGACGGCCACAATCGCCTTCGGCATGGGCATCGACAAACCCGACGTGCGCTTTGTCGCCCATCTCGACCTGCCCAAAAGCATAGAAGGTTATTACCAGGAAACCGGTCGCGCAGGTCGCGACGGCAGCAGCGCGAATGCCTGGATGGCGTATGGCTTGCAGGACGTGGTGCAACAGCGCCGCATGATCGATGAATCGGAAGCGAACGAGACCTTCAAGCGGGTGCAGGGCGTCAAACTCGATGCGATGCTGGGCTTGTGCGAAACGCTGAATTGCCGGCGCGTGCACATCCTCGATTATTTCGGTCAGCCATCGCAGCCTTGCGGCAACTGCGACACCTGCCTGGCACCGCCGACCTCGTTCGACGGCAGCCTCGCTGCGCAAAAAATTCTGTCGACCATCTATCGTGCCGATCAACGTTTTGCTGCCGGTCATATCATCGACGTGCTGCGTGGGGTAGATACCGATCGCGTCAAGCAATGGCGGCACGACCAGCTCTCGACTTACGGTATCGGTTCGGATAAAAGCGAGGCCGAATGGCGTGCGCTATTGCGTCAACTGATTGCGCTCGGCCTGGTGGCGGTCGATTACGACAACTTCAGTTCGCTCAAACTCACCAAAGAATCGCGGGCCGTCCTGAAGGGCGAGACCAAGGTCCAGCTGCGTCAGTACAAAAAGGCAGAAAAAGCCGTCAAGCATAAACGCCAATCCGCCCGGGATTATGCCGAGGCGAACCTGTCCAGCATTGAACAGACCATCTTTGAAAAGCTGCGCTGGTGGCGGGTCGAGACGGCCAAGAAACACAATACGGCGGCCTTCATTATTTTTCATGATGCGACCTTGCGCGAAATCGCCAAAGCGCATCCGCGATCGATGGCGGATTTGCGCGGCGTCACCGGGGTCGGCGAGAAAAAGCTGGAACGCTATGGCGCCGAGATCGTCGCCCTGATCGCCGAAGTCGGGTAGGCAGGCTGCCATGTCGCGCTCGCAACGTCTGCTCCAACTCCTGCAAGTCTTGCGTCGCCATCGTTACCCGGTCAAAGGCGCCGACCTGGCAAATGAACTCGGAATCAGCCTGCGCTCACTGTACCGCGATATCGCCACCCTGCAAGAACAGGGTGCCAAGATCAATGGCGAAGCCGGTCTCGGCTATGTATTGCAACCGGGATTCAGCCTGCCGCCCTTGATGTTTTCTGAAGAAGAAATCGAAGCGATCGTATTAGGCTCGCGCTGGGTTGCCGAACGCGGCGATACCCATCTGGCAGCGGCGGCACGCGATGCCCTGGCAAAGATCGCCGCCGTGCTGCCCGCCGACTTGCGCCACGATCTCGACAGCAATGCCTTGCTGATCGGCCCCGGCGAGACGCTGAATAAAAATGATGAACAACTGAGCCAGATCAGGCGCGCGATCCGGACTGAACATAAATTGGATATCGCCTATCTCGATCAGCATGGCAAGCGCAGTCAACGCATAATCTGGCCATGTGCCCTGACTTTTTTCGATCGGGTTCGCGTGATTGTGGCATGGTGTGAATTGCGCCAGGAGTTCCGGCATTTTCGTACCGACAGGATTGCCGGACTCTGCATCATGGAGCAGAGATTACCGCGCCGCCGTCAGGCTCTGCTCAAAGAGTGGAGAATCCTGGAAGGGGTGCAGGCGCAATAGAAAAAGAGTCGCGCCATTACATAAGCAAGGATTAAAATTATTTGATAATATAGCAACACATTCAACGACATTCTCACTCCTCATGCAAATCAAAACTTTCATTTGCGCCTTCGCTGTCGCGCTGTCTTTATCTGCTTGCGTAAGTACATCACCCTTGCCGAAGTTCAATGCGAAAGCAATTTCTCCGGTCGAAGCAATTCAACTGGCTGCCGCCGCACCGAATGGAGTAGCGGGTACTTTCGCCTTGCGAGTGAAAGCCACTGGTATGCAGGATAATCGGGTTTATTTGAATTCCGAAAGCGACTACCGTGATCAGCGCAATCTGTCGATAGAGATAACACCCGAAGCCGCCGCCAAAATGACGAAACTGCTCGGGGCGGATCCCTTGGTCGAACTAAAAGGTAAACAACTGCGTGTGGTGGGTACTGCACGTCGGGTCACGGTGTATTTTTTCATCGATGGAAAGCGAACCGACAAGTATTATTATCAAACGCATGTTCTGGTCAGCGATCCGACCCAAATCATGGTCGAAAACTAGCGATATGAGAAGGCGCGATCATCATGACCGCGTCTTCTAAGATCTCGGTATCTGAAAGTCTGGTTGGATTTTTTCAGCTCAATCGTTCAGATGATTATTCCAGCGAGTGCAGGCCGACCATATTGCCTTCCGTATCGAAGATCAATGAAATAAATCCGTATTCACCGATCGACATTTTTTCTCGCTGTATGCGTCCGCCGGCGGCGACTACCCGCCCTTCTTCCACCGCGCAATCGGCACAACTGAAATACACCAGCGTGCTGTTGCCGCCAGATGGATAGCCAGGCATCCGGACTAAGGATCCGCCGGCACCCCAGCCATCCATATTCGCCGGAAATGCCCACATGTCGATATCGGGACTGTTTAATTTTTCCAGAGTGATTTGAAACACGGTTTGATAAAAAGTCTTGGCACGCTCGATATCCTGGACATAGATTTCAAACCAGCCGACTGGATTTGTTTTCATGGCAATCTCCTGAAAATGCGATCTTTGAAGAAAGTAATTGTCTTGAGAGCAGTAAGCTGATTCCCTAAGCTCACTCCTTGTAAAACCTCATGACGATACGCCAAAATAAGACGCTTGACATCACTTCCTTTTCGGCAATTCTGGCGCTGGCCTGATGTGTTTCGCCGGGCCTCTTCGTGCTTAATTGTGCTGCTTAATCTGGTGCTTCCTCACTCTATTGTCACGGTCAAATCCGTTCCTTTGGTCGCAATATTACCGGCATAATCCGCGGCAAAAACCCTGATGACATACTCACCGGCCGGCAGATCGGCAATACGCCAGCGACCTGTTTTAGCCATGCCATCCCGCACAATATTGGTCACCATGTAGTTAAATCGGGTTTCGGCATTGCCATGCGCCGTGATGCCGCTGTTGGGTGCATAAGCAATCTTGACGGCGTCATTGTCGGCAGGCAATTGGCTGAAGTCGAGATTGATCAAAGGCTGCTCATAGCCGGGCAAAGCGCTGCCATCCTTGCCCAGGATCTGGTAACCGACCTGGTACAAACCCAAGCGGCGTCTGGCGGTGTTGCCATCGATCTTGTCATGCGCATCAACCGCAATGCCCAGCTCGCTGGCGGCCTTGGCAATATGCACGCGGCCATCGCGCGCTTTAGCGAATGGCTTGCCATTCGGATCAAGCACCTGGATTTCGTCGATCACGGGCACGACCCGATCAAGGAACCCATCGAATGAAAAAATAAACGGATTGCGGTAACGACCGAATTCCTGATACGCCAGATGGACGTGAAACATCCGATTGATCGTTCCCACCACATCCCCGCTGGTGAAACGGGTGCCGCGCTTGACGCGTATTCGTTCCAGTTTGCCATCTGGACTGATGATCTGCGTGAATTTTTCCGGATCGATGGAGACATCCCGAATGCTGCGGCCGACGCGCATATGGATGTAACTCATCTTGTTGATCGCCAGGCCTTCGCTCAATTCGCCAAAGCCCCAGTTCGGCATCGGGTCGCTGATTTTTTCATCCATGACCGCCAGCACACTCGCGCCCATGTCGCCTTGCACATCGAGGCCGTTATGCAAATGATCGCGGCTCTCGCCTTTGAAATTGCCGCGGACTTCACCGACTACGCCAACGACTTCATGCCTTGCATGCTGCGGTTTTAACGGCCAGGGTAATTTGTTTGCTGCTGGCGTACTTAACGATTTCTCTTGCCGCTGGTGCAGGGCGTTGAGGCTGCTGTCTGTACTTGCTGAGAAGTTGAGCAGTTTTTGTATTGCATACGCATTGGCATCAGCCACCAGCAGGTCGCCGTTTTTTTGGAAGGCCATCCCGACCGGACGCCCGAATCCGATATCGGATTCTTTACCAGCCAATGCCTGTATTTGCCGATCCGGCGTCCAGCTTAAGATGCGCCCGTTGCGCATTTCCGCGATAAATAACACGCCTTGTCTGCTCAGAGCCAAGGCGACCGGTCTTTTCAATAAAGCCTCTTTATCTTCCGCTAAAGAACGCACCACGGTACTGACCATACCGTCGCGATCGATGCGACGAACCGCATTATTGCGCGTGTCGGCAATCAGCAGTTCGCCTTGCGGATCGACCATGACGGCACAGGGTGTATCGAGCAATGCGTCCATACCAATACCATCGCTGTAACCGGGACGACTGCCTGCAATCGTCGTGACTTGCCCATCAGGACTGATGCGGCGAATTCTATCGTTATAGGTATCGGCCACATACACATTGCCGCTTTGATCCGCGGCAACGCCGATCGGACCATTGAACATTGCAGTCTTGGCCGGGCCATCTTGAAAGCCTGCGACACCTGTCCCGGCGACTGTGCTCACCAGACCTTGCGGTGTGATTTTGCGGATCGCATTATTGCCAGTATCGGCAACCAGCAGATTGCCTGCGGCATCGATGGCGAGACCTGAGGGTGTGTTAAACGAAGCCGCTGCACCAAGACCATCAGCATAGCCTTCGCGTTCCCCGGCCAGGCTAGTCACCTGGCCCTGCGGAGAAATTTTGCGAATCCGGTTGTTGTCGCCGGCATCGCTGACATACGTATTACCCGATGCATCAAGCACCACGCCATAAGGATCGGAGAAACGCGCCACGCCAGATTCCGCATCCTTCAAGCCCGCCAATCCGTCGCCTGCGAACACAATTTGCGCGACGGGAGAAGCCAGCAGATCTGCCGGCGCCGCAGCCGGCCTGCCGAATTGCTCTTTAAGCTTGCCGACACTGCCGGAGTCTTGAAAAAATACATAACCGCAAACTAAAGCGAGGCCAAGGATCGCGCCGGAGATAAGACGAAATTGGGATTTTTTTAGAGACACGTGTGGACTGATTCACTGATTTTGGAGCGCGTAGTGTAGCGCAAAAAATTTTGATATTTCCGCTAAATCACCCATCGCTGCTGACAGAAACTGACACCAGGGCCAGTGACAATGTCCTTGCAGCAGAATCGCAGAGACCCCTCAGGCTCTTCCATCAACAGTTATTTCTCACAAAGGACACATCATGCCGCATCCTAATTTCATTCTTCTGTATGTAGATAATCCCCTCGCCAGCGCACAGTTCTACCGCGACATACTCGGTCTGACAGCGATCGAAACATCACCGACATTTGCGATGTTTGCACTTGATTCAGGCATCATGCTTGGACTATGGTCAAAGCACACGGTAGTGCCGGCGCCGGCGCATCCCCAGATCGGAGGCACCAGCGAAATCGCGTTCGCCCTGGAAACAAATGCCCAGGTTGATCAGACATATCGTGACTGGAAAGAACGTCATTTGCCTGTTATTCAGGAACCGGCTACGGTGGATTTCGACTACACCTTCGTGGCGACCGATCCGGATGGGCATCGCTTGCGCGTGTTTGCCGCGAGCCATTAGCCGTTACCCAATAAAAATGCGCCTTAGCGGACTGTATTGGCCGCTAAGGCGCATCGAATATGCGGGTATTGCTGCGCTGTGCTTTACAGATTAAAACGCATTCGCGTTAAACAATGTTAACGCTTGCTGAAAACCAGATCCCAAACCCCGTGGCCGAGTTTCAGACCCCGGTTTTCAAATTTCGTGACCGGGCGATAGTCGGGGCGTGGCGCATAGCCATCGGCAGTATTTTGCAGGCCAGCTTCTGCACTCAGCACGTCGAGCATTTGGATCGCGTACTCTTCCCAATCGGTCGCGCAATGCAGGTAACCACCCGGAGCAATGCGCGAAGCGAGTAAGGCGACCAAAGGGCCCTGTATCAGGCGGCGCTTGTTGTGGCGCGCCTTGTGCCAGGGATCGGGGAAAAATACATGGACACCCGCCAGTGACTCCGGCGCAATCATATTGGTCAGCACTTCAAACGCATCGTGCTGAATAATGCGCTGATTTTTCAAGCCTAATTCACCGGTCAATTTCAACAAACTGCCGACACCCGGAGTATGCACTTCGACACCGATGAAATTCTTTTCCGGCACGCTGGCAGAAATTTTGGCACTGGTTTCCCCCATGCCAAAGCCGATTTCAAACACGGTAGGCGCATGACGACCGAAGGCCGCATCGATATCTAATATCGCTTTTTGGTAGGGCAGCATGAATTGCGGCCCCAGCGTCTCTATCGCTCTTGCCTGTGCATCCGACAAGCGACCCGCACGGGTGACAAAGCTGCGGATGCGATGCTCGGTTGGATCGTAAAAAAGGGCCTTAGGCGCGCCATCGGCAGATTTGGAATCGGACATACTTGAACTTAATAAGAGAGATGATGCGTGACTGGAAGCACCAGGATCATGCTCATAGAGATTTGATGGATTGATCGGTACGATTGATTAGTACCATACAAGGATAAGAGCGTATTTTACGCGGTTTTAAGCGTGCTTAGCAAACCGGGAGCCAGCCCTCAAGGATGCCCGCAACAAAAACAAACGGGGCAATCATTGCTGATTGCCCCGTTTTTACTGCGAATTCACTTCCGCTTAATTCAGACCTGAGTCTGAATTAAATTAGAACTGGTGACGTACACCAAATGTCAATTCTTTTACATCTGCGCCTTTAGAAGATGCGCCATTCTTTTGAGAATTTGCATCTTGTGTCAAGCCAGCGTATGCAGCGTACAAATCAGTGCGCTTAGACAAAGCGTATTGGTAACCCAATGCGAATTGCTTAGCATCGCCAACTGTATCTGGCGTTGTTGTATTGATACGTGTGGAATCTTTGATTTTTGTGTAAGTAGCGATGACTTTGCTGGAAGTATCGACTGGTACTGTTACGCCCAGTGTGAATACTTTTTGATCCAGGGCCAAAGCAGCTTCGTCTTGAACTTTTTGGTAGATCACGACTGGCTTAGCTACGCCGAAATCATAAGAAGCAGCGATTGTGTTTGCTTTCTTCGCATTGATTGGACCGCCAGCAACAGCTTGTGCGTTGTCTTTAGCGAAAGAGTAACCAACGTCCAGGCCGTTTGCCGTGTAACGCAGGTTCAGACCCAAAGCACGACCAGCGGATGTATTGCCAGCAACTTCACCGAAACCATATGCGCCAACAGCAGAGAAACCACTCAGGTTGCCTGGAGTTGCGTACATGATTGCATTAGTGATACGGCCATTGGATGCGCCAGCAGTGTTAGCACCGCCGCCAACGAAGTACAAAGTGTTGTTGGACAAACCGCTGCCGTTGTTGATGTAGCCAGATGCAAACGGATCAAAGTTGTCGAAGAATTTGAAAGTTGGAGTCTTGTCACGGCCCAGATCGACAGAACCGAAATCGCCAGACAGGCCAACCAAAGAGCGGCGACCAAACGCCTTGCTGCCTTGACCAGATGTGCCATCATCAACGTTCAGGCCCATTTCCAACACGAAGTTTGCTTTCAAACCGCCGCCCAGATCTTCAGTACCTTTGAAGCCCAAACGTGAACCACTTTCTTGACCACTTTGCAGTCTGGAAACTTTACCAGCGCCAGTGTCCAGGCTTTGGAAGCCAGCGTCAACGATACCGTAGACGGTTACAGAAGATTGCGCGAATGCTGCGCCGGAGAAAGCACCGATTAGAGCCAGTGCGAGTAATGATTTTTTCATAGGGTAATATCCAGAAAATTATAAGTTTGGTCTTTGCTGCAACACAACAAATTTAGCAAGCAAAAACAAATTTGCAGGTTTTTTACAGCCTTGAGCACCAGAAGCGACTCAATGACAGAAGCCACAATACCTGCGGAAAATGACAACTTGATGAAATTGGTAACAGTCCGTAAGCAAGATTGTACCTAGCGTTGCTTAAAAAATACACGAAGTGTTTTTCATAAGCTTATGGACAAAGCTTTGATACGCCAATTTCGATTTGGTTCGCATTATATGCAAATTTTCAAAATGCTGCAGAGCATCAATCATGTAAGGTGCCAAAACTTTATTTCAAGTCAAGAAAAGCAAATATTTTCGCTTGAATTGTAAGTAAGTGTTTCAGATGCAGTCATACCAGTTGAAGCTAACGAGGCATAAGCCAATTAATTTATTAGCCGACTGTCTCCCAGGCATTTTGCTGTTGATTCGACATGGCGCGCCAGTAATGGCGTCCGGTGTACCACAAACTCATGCCGATCACCGCAAACACGAATTGGCCTAGCGCCAGGGTCAATGCGGAATGATCCAGCGCAGGCGCCACGACACCGGCAACCACTGCGCCCAGCATGGTCACCGATGCCGATTGGCAAGAGGCGACAATGCCGCGAATAGTTGGAAACAGGTCCAGCACCAGCAACGTCGCACCGGGTGCTACCAGCGACATGCCGAAACAATAAAAAAATAGCGGCAATACCGACCAGGGCAACATCGGCGGCCAGACTGCGTGATACGCGACATTGAATAAGGCAGCGCCAATCAAGAAAGCAAAACCGATATTCACCTGCTTCCATACCGATAATTTGCCAGCCAGGCGATTCGCGGCCAGGGCGCCGAGGAAAATACCGCCGACCGATGGCACAAACTGCCAGCCGAACTGATCGGCCCCCAAATGCAGGTGCCGCGTGATGAATGCAGGGGCAGACGAGACATACAAAAACAATCCTGCGAAATTAAATGCAATCGTGCCCGCCTTCAAATGAAACAGTGGCGACTTAAATACCTTTTTATAGCTATCCCATAAAAATTCCGCGCTAAACGGCTGGCGCTTCTCTAGCGGTAAAGATTCTGGCAAACGCTTATAGCAAGCCCAAAACAACACCAGCGTGTACACGAACAACAGCAAAAATATGCTGCGCCAGCTCAGGTAGCTCACGATCCAGCCGCCCAGTATCGGCGCGATCGCTGGCGCGATCGAAAAAATCATGGTGACCAAGGACAGCAAGCGCTCCGCAGGTGCGCCGGCATACAGATCGCGGATGATCGCCCGGCCGACCACCACGCCGGCACCGGCGGATACCCCTTGCAAAATGCGAAAACCCCACAGGTAATGAATGCTATGCACCGACGCACATCCGAATGAGGCCACCGCGAAAATCGCCAGCGACACCAGAATCACATTACGACGGCCGAAGGCATCGGACAAGGCGCCATGCCACAGCGTCATTACGGCAAACGACAACATATACGCTGTCAAAGTCTGCTGCACTTCTATCGCGCTCGCCTGCAAACTCGCTTGTATTGCTGGAAAGGCCGGCAGATAGGTATCGATAGAAAACGGCCCCAGCATCGCCAGCGCTGCCAGCAGCGTGGCTAAGGCGCCTGTGCCGGCAACTTGCAAATGTGAGGGGAATGAGGGCGGCGTTGCGGGAGCAGCAGGTGGAGTGGTCGACATAATTTCACTTATTAAAACAGGAATATCACCACATCACATACGCGGCGATTTACAACATCTGGCAACAACGGCGTCGTAGTCAGGACGCCGTTTTTGCTTAAATCCAGTCAATTCACGTTCTGGCTTAAATTCCACCCATGCATAAATATTTCATTTCGAGATATTCATCCATGCCGTAACTCGACCCTTCGCGTCCTAAACCTGATTGCTTGACACCGCCGAATGGCGCGACCTCGTTCGAAATCAAACCCGTATTAATGCCGACCATGCCGTATTCGAGTTGCTCGGCAACCCGCCAGACGCGGCCGATATCGCGTGAATAAAAATACGAGGCCAGACCGAAATCGGTATTATTCGCAGCAGCGATCACTTCCGCTTCTGACTTGAACTTGACTACCGCAGCCACCGGGCCAAAGGTTTCTTCGCTCATGATCTGCATCGACTCTGTGACATTCGACAGCACCGTAGGTTCATAAAAAAGTGCGCCTGCCGCATGTTTCTTGCCGCCAGCCAGAATCCTGGCACCTTTAGCCAGGGCATCGGCGACATGTTCCTCTACTTTTGCCACGGCCTGCTCATCGATCATCGGCCCCTGATTAACACCCGCTGCGAGGCCATTGCCGACCTGGATTTTTTTCGCGCCTGCAGCGAGTTTCTCAACGAAAACATCGTAGATCGATTCATGCGCATAAAAACGATTGGTACATACGCAGGTCTGCCCGGCATTGCGGAACTTCGACAGCAAAGCGCCCTCGACCGCAGCATCCAGATCCGCATCGTCAAACACGATGAAAGGTGCGTGGCCGCCTAATTCCAATGCCAGTTTTTTCACTGTCGGTGCGCATTGCTGCATTAAAATCCGACCCACCGGTGTCGATCCGGTGAACGATAAATGACGTACTACCGGGCTATCGCACAGAACTTTACCGACTTCAATCGAGCGCTCCGAGTCGGCGGTAATCACGTTCATCACACCAGCAGGCACACCGGCACGATGCGCGAGCTCTGCCATTGCCAGTGCCGATAAAGGCGTCTGTTCTGCTGGCTTGATCACGATGCTGCAACCGGCAGCCATGGCCGGAGCGACCTTGCGCGTGATCATCGCAATCGGGAAATTCCATGGCGTGATCGAGGCGCAAACGCCGATAGGCTGCTTCAAGACGACCATGCGCTTGTCGCTCCAGGTCGATGCCATCACATCGCCGCAAACACGCTTGGCTTCTTCGGCAAACCATTCAATGAAACTGGCGCCGTAGATGACTTCGCCCTTCGCTTCGGCCAACGGCTTGCCCTGCTCTAATGTCATCAGGATTGCCAGGTCGTCCGCATTCGCGACCATCAGCTCGAACCATTTACGCATGATGGCGGCACGTTCTTTGCCGGTCTTCGCCGCCCATAGCGGGAAAGCCGCTTGCGCCGCGTCGATCGCGACCTGAGCCTGCTCACCGCCGAGATTAGGGACAGTCCCGACCAGCGCATGCGTGGCCGGATTCGTCACATCAAAATTGTTTGACGCACTAATCCAGGTACCGTTGATATATGCCTGATTACGCAACAAACCAGGATCTTTTAAATTGAAAGGGGGAAAACCTTGTTCCATGAAAAAATCTCCTATTGTATTTTTTAGTTTAGCAATGAATTGAGCATAAAGTGTGCTTAGAGCATAAAGCAAAACGGGCGAATCTGCTGTGCAGCTTCCGCCCGTTTTATCATGATTTAAGACAAGCTCTTAGGCTTGGCTTCTTCGCGCCGGTTAAATCCGGCGACCATATCGAAACGGAATAAACGACACTCCAATGCGCCGTTAAAGAACGGGGTTTTGCGCGACTCTTTCAGGCGCAGCATCTTCGGCAACCCCAGATCGGCTGTGAACAGGAACACGCTCCAGCCGGCAAAGCGCTGCTTCAAGGTCGAACTAAACGCGCTGAAAAAATCCTTCGCCATGTCATCTGGTTCTATGCTGCTGTCGCCACGCACACCGATACGTTCGCCGTACGGCGGATTGGTCAGCAAGACGCCTGGCAGCTCGGTCGGCGCTTTGATTTCCTGCGCCTCGATCTGCTTCAGCGGAACCTCGAAACGGATGCCTGCCTTATTCAGATTATTGCGTGTCATGACGATCATGTCGCCCGAAATATCGCTGCCAAAAATCGTCGGTTCTGCCGGCAGCGGATGCGGCTTAGCTTTAGCCTTGATCGCCTGCCATTCCTCGTCCTGAAAGCCGGCGAATTTCTCAAACGCAAATTCGCGACGCAAACCCGGTGGAATACCAGCGACCATCTGCGCCGCTTCGATCAGGATCGTGCCGGAACCGCACATAGGATCGAGCAAAGGTGTGCCCGGCTTCCAGCCCGTGGTGCGCAGCAAACCTGCGGCGAGATTCTCACGCAACGGCGCATCGCCGGTTTCCATGCGCCAGCCACGCTTGAATAAAGGCTCGCCCGAGGTATCGAGATAAAGCGTGAAGTTGCGCGCATCCAGAAAACCGACGATCCGCATATCCGGATTCTTGGTATCGACCGACGGCCGCTGGGTGAACTGATCGCGGAAACGATCGCAAATCGCATCCTTGATTTTCAGCGTCGTGAATTCCAGACTCTTGAGCGGCGACTTCACTGCGGTGACATCGACGCGAATTGTGTGATGATAGCCAAACCAATCTTCCCAAGGCTGCGCCAGAGTCAGGTCGTAAATATCGTTTTCGTTCAGGTAGCCGGCATGCGCCATGCGCAGCAAAACGCGGGATGCAATGCGGGAATGTAAATTGATGCTGTAAGCATCGCGCAACTCGCCGGAACAATGCACACCGCCCGGGACTTGCGTGTGCACATGCAGGGTTTTATCAAATTGGGCAATCTCATTCAACTCTTCAGCGAGAGCGACTTCCAGGCCGCGTGGGCAAGGGCAGAAATACGAGTAACGTGTCATGGGGAACCTTTTATCCAAATTAATTTTTAAAGGCTGAAGCTCTTGCTTAGCCGGTATTAAACATCAAACACTGCGTAAAAACCAAGGTGAGCATACGCAGCATTCGCTCACCTGATTACAATTACCACTACGAAAATTATTCTTGAAAAACACGTTCTAAAAAATCCAGACGATCCTGCCCCCAATAGCTTTCGCCATTGAAGACGAACCAGGGCACGCCGAATACATTATTCGCAATCGCCTCGTTCGTAAAACGCTCGTACTCGGCAGACACGCTGCCGGTTTCCGACGACTTCAGCAAGGCTTTGCCATCCAGATCGCAGTCGAGCGCAATGCCGGCCAGCGTATCGGCATCGGCAATATTTTTTTGCTCTGCCCAGACTGCGCGCATGATGGCGCCAGTCAACTGCAACGCGGTTTCGGTACCGTGCGTCAGCTGTGCGGCAATGATCAGCTGCGCGGCTGTATCGGCAGCGACCGGGAAAAACGTCGGCTGCAAATTCATAGGCAATTCCAGATGGGTACTCCAGCGCTGCATTTCCACCAGGCGGTAAGCCTGCCGTTGCGGCGCCCGTTTTGCCAGCGGCAGGCCGCCGGAAATCGCAAACACTTTACCTAAATCGACCGGCTTGAGATCAACTTTGACCGCATGCTTTTTCGCCAGATCGACGAAACGCTGATGTCCCAGATAAGCCCAAGGCGACTGCGGCGCAAAATAGTATTCACATACTCGGTTCATCGTCGTTCCCTGGCGAATTAAAACGGTTTAACTACCACGAGAACCACGACTGCGAGCAGCAAGAGCACGGGTACTTCGTTGAACCAGCGGAACCAGGTATGTGCGCGTTTGTTGTTACCCTGTTCAAATTTTTTCAGGATGCTGCCGCAGGCATGGTGGTAGCCGATCAGCAAAACGACGATAAAAAGCTTGGCATGCATCCAGCCGCTGCCAGGGCCACGTCCAATGCCTGTCGCCAACCAATACCAGACCCCAAATCCAATCGCCGGGATCGACAATATGCTCATAAAGCGATACAGCTTACGCGCCATCAGCAACAAGCGCTCAGTCGTAACGGCTTCATTTTCCATCGCCAGATTCACAAAAATACGCGGCAGGTAAAACAGCCCCGCGAACCATGAAATCACGAACACAATATGTAGCGCTTTAATCCAGAGCATAATTAAAATTTCCTAAATTGGAGAATGGTTTCAGTCTCAAATGCATCGAATGAAGAGAGGCCTTGGAGAGTTGAAAAATCTTCGGTTAATTCGGTAACACGCGCCCTTTGTAAGTGTGGATTAAATTTTGCCAATGCTCGACCAGTTTTTTCTGAAGATGCGAGTAAAGCATCAAATAAAATTTCCTTAGGGTTAGCAAGTACTTCCCATTTATTTTTTGGCGGCAAACTTAACTTTACTTTTCCATTGCGATTACCGGCGGCTGCTCGTATTGCCATTTCATCTGACAGAAGCCAAGCTTCTGTCATCCTGATTGGAATAATCGGCACGTATTTGTCAATGCTAAGATTTACTGCTGAACTGATTTCTTTCATTCGGTCAGCATATGATTGATTCTCCACATCTCTGTGAACAAACAATACATCGCAAGGAAACTGCTCTAATGCAACAACTAATCGACGCTGTAAATCTAAGCCGATTTGCCCCAGGTCACGGGCAAATTGGCTTTGAAAATTCAATGTAGGAAAATTTTTACGAATCACCCAATCAATAATTGGTATTAACATCGCGTCTGAACTGCCATCTGCCAGCAAGGTATAACGAATAATTTTCATCGTCTTATTTACTTAACAAATCTAATTGATGTTTGTATTGCTGGATTAATCCAATCCGACCTTGATGAGACTCGTCATCTACAGCGCCAACTTGCAAGTAGTCCAGTAAAACACCAAAAGCTGCTGTATCAGCACCAGCACTCTCACTACGCCAAGTATTTTCGACGGGCCTGAAAGCCGATAAAGAAGCACCTTCACGCTTGTATGCTTGAGAAACGATAATATCTTCAGACGCAATGTGTTTAACTACCAAAGGAGAATGAGTATTAATGATAATCTGGCGCAACGGATTATCGTTATTAATCGCAAATTCCGTATCCACCGCCATTTGATATAACAATTCTACGATAGCAGGGATACGCGCAGGGTGAATTCCATTTTCTGGTTCTTCCAAACAAATTACGCCACCTGACTCAGGATCAGCACCGATAATGGAAAGCGCCAAAAATCTCAACGTACCATCAGATAAAGCCCTGGCTTCGTGTTTTATCTGATTCATGCTCTCCAAATATAAGGTTTTTAATTGCCTCTTTTCGTCGACATCTACAAATACGTTCTTTACATCAGGCAAGAGATTCGCTAATTGATTGGCGATTTCCTGATTTTTACCCAACCGATCTAAAGTTGCAGGTAAATGTTCACCATACTCAGAAACATGATTTTTAGAAAGAAAATCATCCGGCTTCCTGAGTGAGCTGGATTCCAGTTGCAGTAAGGTCCAGGATTGCATCTCACGTCTGGCGGCCAAAGCAGTAGGTCGATCAATCGTGTTGATATTACTCAGTATGGTGCGGTCTGCTTTTGAAATTGGAATACTGATCGCATTACCACTGGTCTGATCCTGGCGGATTTTGACGACGTTAGAATTTTCTTCTGTATAGATAAAATCAATCTTGCTGCTACCCACATAAGCAGAATCAAAAAATTCTTTGGTAAGAGAAAAACCCAATTCCGACTTGGCACTACCTTTTTGAATAAAGTCCAAAGACTCGTGAACCAGCTCGATACCCTCTGGCGTTGTCGCAGTAGATTTTATGTACCTCAGACCAATTTTGTAGCGGAGATAAGTCACTTTAGGTTTCGCCTCTCGACTAAAATCATCAATGACTTTATCTCCCACCAACATATCTGCTTCAAACTCCATCAATTGAGCTTGACTGGAAAATGTCTGGGTAAATAAAGAAGCGATGCTGGTTCTTTGTTTACCACTGTTTCTTATACTATTTGCTGCCTCAATGATGGAAGTATTAGATAAACCTTTGAGAAAAAGAATTGCATCAAATAGATTCGATTTTCCGACACCATTTGCGCCAGCAATGCATGTAAAAGGTCCGAAGCGCACCTCAACATCTTCCAGACTTTTAAATCCTTTGACACGCAATCTCGTCAACATGGCTGTTCCCTATTTTTGATTTGAACTAAGCACGAACTTGGCCGTTGCCAAATACAACATACTTTAATGATGTCAGGCCTTCCAATCCCACCGGTCCGCGCGCATGCAATTTATCGTTCGAGATGCCGATCTCGGCACCCAGGCCGTATTCAAAACCGTCGGCGAAACGGGTCGAGGCATTGACCATCACCGAGGCCGAATCGACTTCACGCAAGAAGCGCATGGCGCGGGTGTAGTCTTCGGTAATGATGGATTCGGTATGTTGCGATGAATAGTGATTGATGTGCTCAATCGCTTCATCCATACCGGCCACCACTTTGACCGCCAGGATCGCCGCCAGATACTCGGTGCGCCAGTCTTCTTCAGTCGCACTGGCTAAATGCGGATAACCCGCCAAAATCTGTTGGGCCGCCGGATCGCAGCGCAATTCGACTTGCTTGCTGGCATACAGCGTCGCCAATTCCGGCAAAATTTGCGGGGCGATGCCACGCGCTACCAGCAAGGTTTCCATGGTATTGCAGGTGCCGTAGCGATGGCATTTGGCGTTGAAGGCGATATCCAGTGCTTTTTTCGGATCGGCCTTGTCATCGATATAGACATGGCAAATGCCGTCCAGATGTTTGATCATCGGCACTTTGGATTCGCGCATCAGGCGCTCAATCAAGCCTTTGCCGCCGCGCGGCACGATCACATCGACATACTCGGGCATGGTGATCAGTTCGCCGACCGCAGCGCGATCGGTGGTCTCGACCACTTGCACCGCGTCCGATGGCAGACCGGCGCCCGCCAGACCTTGTTTGACTAATTTTGCCAGGGCCTGGTTGCAGTGAATCGCCTCCGATCCGCCGCGCAGAATCGTCGCATTGCCGCTCTTGATGCACAAGCCTGCGGCATCGACCGTGACATTCGGCCGCGCTTCGTAAATGATGCCGATCACGCCCAGAGGCACCCGCATCTGGCCGACCTGGATGCCGCTCGGACGGAATTTCATATTCGAGATTTCGCCAATCGGGTCGGACAAGCTGACGATTTGCTCCAGGCCGTCTGCCATGGTGGCAATCGCTTGGTCGGACAAAGTCAGTCGATCCAGCATGGCGGCGTCCATCCCATTCGCGCGCGCGGCGGCCAGATCGAGTTCGTTCGCGGCGCGTAAGGTCGCAGCCTCGCGGCGTATAGCCGCGGCGATCAGCGACAAGGCTTGATTCTTGGCAGCGGTATTCGCCTTCGCCATGGCACGCGAGGCCTTGCGGGCGCGTATGCCCAGGTCCTTCATGTAGTCTTTGATATCCATGTGTGTTTCTTTGTGTGTTTCTTTATCGGTTGCCACGGGCCATATGATGATTAAACAGATACTCCACCGTGTATATTTTTAATGCGCAATACCAATATGCGGATCAATGCCTATTTTTTGACATACTCCCCAATAATTACTTGGCTCGCGCGGCGCGCCTGGCGGCACCCTGCATGGTGCAGATGCTACCCGCGCGCTACCCTGAGGCCCAACTGCAACAGCGCATCCCAGGCATCGCCCGCAAACGCTTTGGCACGCAAACCCTTGACCATCTTATCGACTTGCGCGGCTTCTTGCAGCGCGGCTTCCAAAGTGGCGAGGCTGACCCGGCGCAATGCCGGCTCCATCAATTTTTCACGCGGGCCCCAGATCCGGTATTCCTTGAGCAGCATGCCCAAGGACTTGCCCTGACTCATGCCGGACTTCAGTTTCAACAAGGTGCGCAGTTCTTCGGCGACCGCCCACAATACCAGCGGCAGCGCTTCGCCCTCGCCTTTCAAGCCTTCCAGCATACGCACCAGACGGGACACATTGCCGGCCAGCATGGCTTCATTCAGTTTGAAGACGTCGTAGCGCGCCACGTTCAGGACCGCATCATGGATCTGTTCAAAACTCAGCTTGCCTGGCGGATGCAGCAAGGCGAGTTTTTGGATTTCCTGGTGTGCCGCCAGCAGGTTGCCTTCGACCCGGTCGGCGATAAAATCCAGGCTCTGCCGATCGGTATTTTGTCCTTGCATAGACAGACGCAGGGAAATCCAGTTGGGCAATTGCGCCCGCTCTACCAGCGGGATCTCGATATATACCGCCGCCTGTTGCAAGCTGGTGACCCAGGCCGCCTTTTGCGTCGCCCAGTCGAGTTTGGGTAACGTGATCAGGGTCAGGTTATCGGGCGATAAATTGCCCGCATATTCTTGCAAAGCCGCACCGCCATCCTTGCCGGGCTTGCCGGTCGGGATGCGCAGATCGATCAGCTTTTTATCGCCGAATAAAGACTGCGATTGATTCGCGGCGAGTAGTGCGCCCCATTTAAAGCTGCGCTCTACGGTCAGGATTTCACGCTCCAGAAATCCCTGCGCTTTGGCGGCACGGCGGATTTTGTCCGCAGTTTCCAATGCCAACAGATGCTCGTCGCTGGTGATGACGTACAAAGACGCCAGCGATTTAGTCAGATGAGCGTCGATTGCATCAAAGCGTAATTGCATATCATTGTTCTCCAAGGATGACAAAGTCATCCTCAGTCTTCGCCCTCTCCCGCCTGCGGGAGAGGGATGGGGATGAGCGCGGAGCGAGGGAATGCATCCGCATCATCAATCCATTTTCAGCACAGCCAGGCGGCGCATGATTTGCTGGACCAGATCGCTTTGCATATCGCGATACAGCAGCGCTTCTTCCGCTTCTTTTGCCAATACCTGGGATTCGTTAAAGCTGATATTGCGCTTCAGGCTGATGTCGGTCGGCGCCAGCAATTCTTTACCAGCCTCGTTACGCACCCTGAAACGAAACGTGTACAGCAGATTGTATTCACGTGCCCGGCCCTGGTTGTTCAGCGACAAAATCACTTTCTCACGCGTCTCGCCCAAGACCTCGATGATCACATCAACATTCTTGGCTTCGTTGACGATGAGGGTTTTGCCGTTCGCGCGAATATTGCGCTTTAACTCACCACCGAGCGGCGAACTGTCCGGCAAGCCAACATAGATGCTGGAAAACGGGAATACCACCGGCCCGCGCAAAGCAAAACCGCAGGCAGATAGCATCAGCGCCGCGATCACGGCGATCAGTGAAGCCCAATGCTTATGTATACGATGCATACGCCCGCCCGAAGATAAGATCGTCATCATGATCAGGCGACGATGTTGATGAGTTTGCCCGGCACCACGATGATTTTTTTCGGCGTACCTTCGACAAAACGCTGCACATTCTCATTCGCCAGAGCCAGCGCTTCTATCGTCGCCTTATCCGCATCCTTGGCCACCGTGATGCTGCCGCGCAGCTTGCCGTTGACCTGGATCATCATTTCGATTTCTGTTTGCACCAGGGCCGCTTCATCGACTTGCGGCCAAGGTGTATTTAACAGATCGGTGAACGCGACAGCGTAGCCCAACTCTTCCCATAAGACATGCGTCAAATGCGGACAGGCTGGATACAAGACGCGCAACAGGACGCCGAAGGCTTCGCGCAAGACGGCTGCATGGCCCGCGCCTTCGAGCTGGAAGGCTTCCATCGTATTCAGCAACTTCATCGCGCCGGACACCACGGTGTTGTATTGCATGCGCTCATAGTCGTAGCTGACCTGGCGCAAAATGGTATGCACTTCGCGACGCAGGGTTTTGCTGTCGGCACTTAAGTCAGCGGTGACGGAACTCGCAGAACGCAATAATTCGGCATTTTTAAAACCAAAGTTCCAGACCCGGCGCAAGAAGCGGTGCGCGCCCTCAACCCCGGAATCATTCCACTCCAGGGTCTGCTCAGGTGGCGAGGCGAACATTACAAACAAGCGGGCGGTATCGGCACCGTATTGGTTGATCAGTTCTTGCGGATCGACGCCGTTGCTCTTCGATTTGGACATGGTGGTCATCTCGTATTCGAGTGCCGAGCCATCCGATTTCAGGGTCGCGCCGGTGATCTGGCCTTGTTCATTGGTGATGACATTGACTTCATCTTCCCAGAAATAATTCTTACCCGCGCCTTCCGGCTTCTGGAAGAACGCGCCCTTCAAGACCATGCCTTGCGTCAGCAATTTGGAGAACGGTTCATGCGCATCGATCAGCTTCAGGTCGCGCATCACCTTGGTCCAGAAACGCGCATACAACAGATGCAGAATCGCGTGTTCGATACCGCCGATGTATTGATCCATCGGCATCCAGTATTTGCTGCCTTCCGCGACCATCGCCTGATCGTTGCTGGCGTCGCAATAGCGCATGAAATACCAGGAACTGTCGACGAAGGTATCCATGGTGTCGGTTTCGCGCTTGGCAGGCTTGCCGCAACTTGGGCAGTCGACATGCAGGAAATCGAGACGTTTATTCAGCGGATTGCCGGAACCATCGGGGATGCAATCTTCCGGCAAGACCACCGGCAGATCTTTTTCCGGCACCGGCACCGCACCGCAAGCGTCGCAATGGATGATAGGAATAGGCGTACCCCAGTAGCGCTGGCGGCTGATGCCCCAGTCGCGCAGGCGCCAGGTGGTTTTTTTCTGGCCCAATTCTTTGGCTGCCATCAGTTCAGCGACTTTGCTGACTGCCTGTTTGCAGGTCAGTCCATTCAATTCGCCGCTATTGATGGTCAAGCCGCGCTGCTTGTCGCCATACCATTCGGCCCAGGCGTCAGTGGAATAGGTTTCGCCTTCTACGGCAACCACTTGTTTGATAGTCAGATTGTATTTTTGTGCGAAGAGGAAATCACGTTCATCATGCGCCGGTACACCCATGACCGCGCCGTCGCCGTAGCTCATCAACACGTAGTTACCGACCCAGACTTCGATTTGTTCGCCGGTCAAGGGATGCGTGACGAACAAGCCAGTCGGCTGGCCTTCTTTTTCACGCAAGGCCAGCTCGGCTTCGGTGGTGCCGCCTTTTTTGCATTCTTCGATGAAGGCAGCCAGACCCGCATTACCCGCTGCGGCCTGCGTTGCCAACGGGTGCTCCGGTGCCACCGCGCAGAAGGTCACGCCCATGATGGTGTCGGCACGGGTGGTGAACACGTACATCTTGCCGTCCTGGATCAGCTTGCCGCTGGCATCTTTGATGTCATGTGTGAAGGCAAAGCGTACGCCCTCGGATTTGCCGATCCAGTTTTCCTGCATCAGGCGCACGCGCTCTGGCCAGCCGGACAGATAATTCGGATCTTCCGGATTCGCCACGGCAGACAACAACTCTTCAGCGTAGTCGGTGATGTTCAAGTAGTAGCCGGGAATTTCGCGCTTCTCAACCAGAGCGCCGGAGCGCCAGCCGCGACCGTCGATCACCTGTTCATTGGCGAGTACGGTTTGGTCAATTGGGTCCCAGTTCACGACTTGGGTGCGGCGTTCGCAAATGCCGGCTTCCAGCATTTTCAGGAACAGCCATTGATTCCATTTGTAGTATTCCGGCGAGCAAGTCGCGACCTCACGCGACCAGTCGATCGCCAGGCCCATGGCTTGCATCTGGGTCTTCATGTAGGCGATGTTGTCGTAAGTCCATTTGGCAGGCGGCACCTTGTTTTTGATCGCGGCATTTTCTGCCGGCAGACCAAAGGCATCCCAGCCCATCGGCATCAGAACGTTATAACCATTCATGCGCAGTTGGCGCGCCAGCATGTCGTTGATCGTGTAATTGCGCACATGACCCATGTGCAACTTACCCGATGGATAAGGCAGCATAGAGCAGGCGTAGTACTTTCCTTTCGGGAAGCGCGGGTCGTTTTCCACGGCCTTATACGCGTCAATTTTTTTCCAATGGGATTGCGCAGATTGCTCGATGTCGGCTGGTTTATATACTGAGCTGAATTTTTCTTGCATGGCGGGCTATATTTTCTAAATGCGAGGGAATCTTTTGAACCTTCGATTATAACTGGTTCAGGGAGGCTGCTGGCTGCGGGACGCCTGAGCCTAGCGATTTTTTGCCGGTGCCGGCGGTTTCATTTCAGACTGGCCGCCAGAGCCTGCTGCGCCAGGATCGGTTACAAAGCCGATTTTATCCAAACCCTGCGCCTGCGCAACCGCCATGACCTGGGCGATGATCTCGTAGCGCGTTGCCTTATCGGCACGCAATTGCAGCTCCGGCTGCGGTTGTTTTTGCGCAGCCTCGCTCAGCCTGACTTCCAGGTCGCGAAAGCTGATCGGGCTGCTACCCCAGAATAGCTGCCCCTGCGCATTGAAGGATAGGCTGATGGTTGTGGGTTTTTCTGGTGCAGCGGTGGCTTTGGCGGCAGGCAATTCCAATTTGATCGCCTGGGTCATTAAGGGAGCGGTGATGATGAAGATCACCAGCAATACCAGCATCACGTCGACCATGGGCGTGACATTGATGTCGGCCATTGCTGCCGGCACTTTGGTAGTGAAATCATTACGGCTGAATTTACCGAAGGCCATGATCCGCTCAGGCCTTGGTTAAATGGGCATGCAAGTCATAGGCAAACGCATCCAGCTCGGCCTGACAGATTCGGTTCAGCCGGTTAAACGCGTTATACGCCAGCACCGCCGGAATCGCCACCAATAAGCCGAGTGCAGTCATCATCAAGGCCTCGCCTACCGGTCCAGCGACTTGCGCAATCTGTACGTTACCGGCCGTTGCAACCGTCGTCAGCGCATGACAAATACCCCAGACCGTCCCCAATAAACCGACGAACGGCGCGGTGGCGCCGATCGAGGCCAGCAGGCTCAAACCCGCTTCCAGCCTGACTGTGGCGCGATTCAACTGTTGTCGTAATACGCGGGTCAGCAGATCGTCGAGACTGGCTTTGGCATTCAGGTGTGATTGCTGCGGTGCTTGCGCGATTGCTGCCAGTGCAATCGATTCTCGCGCCAGCGGAACGTACATCTCTTCAAAATCGGCCTGATGCAGCAAGGCGAGTGCATCGGCCAGGCTCGGCGCTTGCCAGAAATTGGATAAGGACGCGGCAGCGCGGCGGATACGCCAGAACGACCAGGATTTGTACAGCAAAATGAACCAGCTCACTAGGGACATCGCCAGCAGTACATAGGCAATGAAGTGACTGAATTCATCCACTTGCGCCCAGTAGTGGGCAATCGTCGGATTCATAATAGGGTGAGCGGATTCAGGCGAACCGCGCAATAGCACGGGGCGCACTCAAGCGGCACCGGTTTAATGCAAACCCAGCACATCATACATATCGTACAAGCCGGTCTGCTTATCCGCCAGGAAGCGGGCTGCACGCAAACTGCCGTGCGCATAATTGATGCGGCTGGACGATTTGTGGCTGATTTCCACGCGCTCACCGATACCGGCAAACATCACGGTGTGATCGCCGACGATATCGCCGCCGCGTATCGTGGCAAAGCCGATCGAGGATGGATCGCGCTCGCCGGTCACGCCTTCGCGTGCAAATACGCCGACTTCGTTCAAATCACGGCCGAGCGCATCGGCGATGACTTCGCCCATTTTCAGGGCGGTACCGGACGGCGCATCGACTTTATGACGATGATGCGCTTCGATGATCTCGATGTCATAGCCTTGCGCAAAACTCTTGGCCGCCATTTCCAATAATTTCAACGTCACGTTGACGCCGACACTCATATTCGGCGCAAACACGATCGCTGTTTTACTCGCAGCGGCGGCGATCGCCGCCTTGCCTTCTTCATCAAATCCGGTAGTGCCGATGATCATCTTGATCCCATGTTCGGCACAATAGGCGAGATGCGTCAGCGTTCCTTCGGGTCGGGTAAAGTCGATTAAGAATTGCGCATCGGCCAGGCCTTTGGATAAGTCGGATTCAATCAACACGCCAGCTGGCTTGCCCATACTGGCCGCCGCATCGGTGCCGATGGAAGGCGAAGCGGCGACATCAATCGCACCCGCTAATACCATATCGTCGGCAGCAGCGATCGCTTCTATCAACATTTTACCCATGCGGCCGGAGGCGCCGGCCACGGCAATTTTCAATGCGCTCATGCTTGTCATCCCGATTATTTTTTCTTGTCTTTATCCGTGGTCAGGATAGAAGATTCAGCCCTGACGCCGATCGCGGAAGTCGTGATGTGGGCGAGATAGTCTTTCTCGGTCGGCAAGTTGCCGCCTTCAAAACGTTGCACCGTATTATTTTTAAAGAATACTGCGACGCGGCTGGTGATCAGATCGCCATTCGGCTTTTGCAGGCGGAAAGGATAATCCCAGCGGTCTTCATGGAACATATCTGTCAGCAAAGCCGTGCCCAATAAAAAGCGCACCTGCTCACGGGTCATGCCTACCTTGAGCTGCGACATCATTTCTTGCGAAACAAAGTTACCTTGTTGAATCGTAATCCGATACGGCGAGATATAGCCCAGGAATTTGGAAACTCCCGAGCGCGTCACAACTTGCGCATCGGTCGATGCCGCTGTCTTTGACGTTTCGGTGCTGGCCACATTGGCGTCCGGGGCGACTGCAAGCTTGGTCGTTGGCTGTGTATCGACCATAGGATTGAACAGCGCACAGCCAGACAAGCTTAAGGCAAAAACCATCGCCGTCAATCGTAATGGCGTGCCTCTGGATGCTTCGGGGAACAACAATCGCATAGTGTTAACCTCAATGTGTGTGCAACAGTGTACAGTTTGCAAATAGTTCACGGCATCAGCCGTGGCCCAACTCAAACGGATCTGCGGCGAATCGCAGGGAAATCGCCAAAAAATCAGCGCGTGATTTACTTTGAGTTAAGCTTTAAACCCTATATCATAAAGCAGATAGACTCTTTTTAACCGAAAACATGACGAATTCCACTACCGATCTCAAATCCAGCGGCCTCAAAGCGACTTTGCCAAGATTGAAAATTCTGGAAATTTTCCAAAACAGTTCGATTCGCCATCTGACAGCAGAAGACGTCTATAAAATCCTGCTGAATGAAAATATGGACGTCGGCCTAGCGACGGTTTATCGTGTTCTGACTCAATTTGAGCAAGCCGGCTTATTGCATCGCAACCATTTTGAAACTGGCAAAGCGATTTTTGAGCTGAACGAAGGCACGCACCATGACCATCTGGTTTGTTTGGACTGCGGTTTGGTCGAAGAGTTCTTCGATGAGCAGATTGAAAAACGGCAACAACTGGTCGCACTCGAACGTGGCTTTACCATTGCAGAACATGCGCTGGCGCTGTATGGCAACTGTACTAAACAAAATTGCCCGCATAAAACGCGTAAGATTTGAATGGTGCAATAAGCAATTAGGGCAGACTGAATAATTTCCGGCTGAATTTTAGATTAATTACCAAGACGTGCGCAAAACCCCAGACCTCTCATCCCAGAGATGCGGAGACGCAGAGAAAAAGCAAGAAGAAAGATTTCATCGGGTGTTGATATTAAAACGAAACCGCAAGCTGGATGCGGCTGTTGGCGCGAAATACCCTTGAAAGCCGCATCCAGCCTGCGGGTTACTTGTGAATTCTTACCGCGACGCCGGCAACCGTATCCAGTACACGTTGTGCGTTAAACGGTTTTACGATAAAGCCTGCGATCCCTGCCTTGACAGCCTCGCTGACCGTCTCCTGATCTTTATTGGCTGTGACCATCAATATTTTCACCTCCGGCAATACCTCTTTGATCCGCGGCAGAATTTCTAGGCCGCTGATTTTTGGCATCACGACATCGAGCAAAATAATGTTCGGTTTAAACTGGACCGCCAGCTCCAAGCCCGCGATGCCGTCAGCCGCTTCACCCACCACCTCATAATCTTCGCTCAAGATGAGGCGCAACACTTCACGCGTCGCTTCGTTGTCATCCACAATCAGGATGGAGATGTCTTTGCTATCCATACGTTTTTTACTGGCTGAGGGCATTGGAAAGCAATTTCGCCGTAATATCCACAATCGGAATGACGCGCTCATACGCCATGCGCGTCGGCCCTATAACCCCCAGGGTGCCGACAATTTTGCCGTTGACGCCATACGGTGCAGTCACAATACTCATCTCATCCATCGGCACCAATTGCGATTCGCCGCCGATAAAGATCTGCACCCCGGTTGCCTTGCTGGAGACATCCAATAGCTGCATCAAGCCGGTTTTCTGCTCGAACATATCGAACAATTTTCGCAAGGAAGTCATATTGTTCGACAAGTCCTGCACATTGAGTAAATTGCGCTCACCCGAAATGACCACTTCATCCGATTGATCCGACATCGCATCGCTGCCGGCCTCAACTGCCGCCTGCATCAGGCGCGTCATGTCGTTTTGCAATTGGCGTAACTCGCTATTGATACGCAACCTGGCATCTTCAAAACTCAAGCCGCCAAAATTCTGATTCAGATAATTCGCGGCTTGCACCAGCTGCGATGCGTTGTAATCGACATCGGTCAGCAGCAGGCGATTATGCACCTCGCCATTGGGCGCCACCACCACCAGCAAAATCCGCTTTTCAGACAGCCGCAAAAACTCTACCTGCTGAAAAATAGATTCATGCCGCGGCGTCATGACGACGCCGGCAAATTGCGACAGCGACGATAAAACCTGGGCCGCGTTAGAGATGATCTTTTGCGGGGAATTGGCGAACACATGCGCCTGCATCCGCGACTCCAGCGCGGTGCCGTCGATTTCCTGCACCGTCAGCAATTTATCGACAAACACACGGTAACCGCGCGGCGTAGGAATGCGCCCCGCCGACGTGTGCGGACTGGCGACAAAGCCCATCTCCTCCAGATCCGCCATCACATTGCGTATGGTTGCGGGCGATAGCTCCAGGCCGGAGATTTTAGACAAGGCACGTGAACCTACCGGCTGACCATCAGCAATATAGCGTTCTACCAGGGCTTTTAATAATGTTTGTGCGCGGATATCAAGTTGCATGAAGATATTCTATGCCAGTGCGGACAAAATCACTTAAAAATCTATGGATAACAAGCTCTGCTGAGGAAATTGCGATTGATACCGAGAGAAAATCCGTTTACTTTGATATTTCAATCAATATAGAATTATTGAATTAAAAAGGAATAGTATGGAAACCAAACAAGCGGTTGCCGCACTCGCTGCCATTGCGCAAGATTCCAGGCTCGCCATCTTCCGCCTGCTGGTACAAAGCGGGCCGGATGGCGTGATCGCCAGCAAAATCAGCGAAAGCCTGGGGATTGCGCCATCGTCACTGTCGTTTCATCTGAAAGAACTGACGCACGCCAAGCTGATCAGCGCTACCCAGGATGGCCGCTTCATGATCTATGCCGCCAATTTCGCGACCATGAATGCGCTGCTTGGTTTTTTAACGGAAAACTGCTGTGGTGGCAACGCCTGCGCAATACCGCTGGCGAATCAAGCGGAGACTGCGACATGAGTTCAATGAGTTTGTCACGACGACTGGTTGCAGAGGGCTTGGGCACTGCCTTCTTGCTCGCCATCGTGGTCGGCTCGGGCATTATGGCTGAGCGGCTGGCTGGCGGCAACGCGGCGATCGCCCTGCTGGCGAATGCGATTGCCACCGGCGCTGGCCTGGTTGCGCTGATTCTGATGTTGGGTGGCGTCTCGGGTGCGCATTTCAATCCGGTCGTCAGTTTATCGGAAGCCTGGCAAAAAAATCTGCCGTCGGCCGAAGTGCTTCCCTATATTACCGTGCAAATCCTGGGCGCTTTCGCCGGCGTCGCCGCGGCACATGGCATGTTCGATGATCCGGTGTTTTTTGCCTCGGAGCATATCCGTACCGGCATCGCGCAATGGTGGAGTGAATTTATCGCGACCTTCGGTCTGATCGGCGTGATTATCGGATGCTCACGCAGTCGCCCGAACCTGACGCCGTTTGCCGTGGCGGCCTATATCACCGCGGCCTATTGGTTCACCTCGTCGACCTCCTTCGCCAATCCCGCAGTGACGCTGGCACGCGCTGCCAGCAACAGTTTTGCCGGCATCCGCCCAGTCGATGCGCCCGGATTTATCATGGCCCAATTACTCGGCGCTGCTGCGGCGACCTGGCTATTTGGCTGGCTCTATCCCCCCGGCAAAGTCGCATTTGACAAAGAATCAACAACCCGCGCCGACTGAACTCAACTAAGGACGTTTCCCAACATGACGATCACCATTTACCACAACCCAAAGTGCGGCACCTCGCGCAACACCCTAGCGCTGATTCGCAACACCGGCGAAGAACCGCACATCATTGACTATCTGAGCCATCCACCCAGCCGTGAAAAACTACGAGAATTGATCGCGGCTATGCATCTCCAGCCACGTGAATTGCTGCGTAAAAAAGGCACGCCTTACGAAGAACTGCAGCTCGACGATAGCAAATGGTCCGATGAAGAGCTGATCGATTTTATGATCGCCCATCCCATCCTGATCAATCGCCCCATCGTGGTCACGCCTGTCGGCACCAGACTATGCCGCCCGTCCGAGCTGGTGCTGGATATTCTGCCGCTACCGCAATTGGGTGAATTTATCAAAGAAGACGGCGAAAAAGTCATTGATGCGGACGGCTGTCGCGTCTGAGTATAGGATTAAGCTGGCCACAATTGTGCGATAGTCGCCATTCAAATCTAAAGCTCTTTCTCAAAACATTGCCACCACATCATGCAAGCTAGTGACCACCGCATGCGGTTTGATGTGTGCATGATGCGGCTTGTCTTGCGCTAGCTGGTGGCGATTCATCCAGACGCCTTGCATGCCGACTTTTTGCGCGCCCTCTACGTCGAGCAATAGATCGTCGCCGACATACATGACTTGCTCAGGCGCCAGCTTCAGTGCGTGACAGGCCGCGGTAAAAATCCGCGGATCCGGTTTTGCGCAGCCGAAGCGATGTGCGGCGAGCGAGACTTTGAAATGCGCTGCGAGTCCGATTTCGTTCAGGTCGGCAAACCCGTTCGACACTGAGCCCAGGCTGACCCGCTGTCCCAGCGTCTGTAGCCCCGGCAAAACATCGTCATACAGGCTGACTTTATTTCTGGCATCAGCAAATACCGCCATTGCCTCATCGGCCTTGCTCACATCGACTTTAAATTCTTTAAACAGCCTGGATAACAAAGCGTGGCGCAGCGACCAGAGATCGTATTCAAAACGCGGATTGGTTTTCACCAGTTTTTCACGATAAGTCCGCATCCGCTCTATCGAATAATGCCGGGCGACTTCGGGGGTATTGAACATCATCCACTGATACAGAGTCGCCTCGGCATATTGGATCACCGGCGCGACCGGCCACAAGGTGTCGTCTAAATCAAATAGAACTGCCTGGATCTGCATCTTTGCTCACTTTTCCTTTATTTCCTGCTGCGTCAGGGTATTTGGAATATCCAAATCAGATGCAATTATGGTCTAATCTGAGTCATCCCGTCATTCCAGCGACCAAATCTGACCCTTATGACTTCTTCGGCCAAAACCATCGCACTCGTCGGCAAGTACAACGCCGCAGGTATAACCGAATCCCTGACCGAACTTGCCGGCTTCCTGCATCAGGCTGGTCACACCGTGGTGTTTGAAGAAGAAACCGCGCAAAACATTCTGTTAGACGGTTTTACCATCATGAGTGCCGCCGAGATAGGGAGGCTGGCCGATGCCGCGATCGTGCTCGGCGGCGATGGCACCATGCTGGGCATTGCACGTCAGCTGGCGCCCTATAACGTTCCGCTGATCGGGATTAACCAGGGGCGGCTCGGATTTATTACCGACATCCCGATGGACAGAATGTTTCCCGTCATCACAGAAATGCTGGAAGGTAAATATGAGTCCGAACGGCGCAGCCTGCTGCAAGGAATGGTGATCCGTGACGGTAATCAGATTTTCAGCGGCATGGCATTCAATGACATCGTGGTGTCGCGCGGCGCCGGATCGGGCATGGTTGAGCTGCGGGTCGATGTCGATCATCACTTTATGTATAACCAGCGTTCCGATGGCTTGATCGTCTCGACCCCGACCGGATCGACCGCGTATGCGCTCTCTGCCGGCGGGCCTTTGCTGCACCCTAGCCTGAGCGGTATCGTGATGGTGCCGATTGCGCCGCATGCCTTGTCCAATCGCCCTATCGTGTTGCCTGACTCCAGTGAAATCGTGATTGAGATCGTGGGAGGGCGCGACATCAGCGTGAATTTCGATATGCAATCCTTCGCCAGCCTGATGTACCAGGACAAAATCATCATCCAGCGCTCGGCGCATACGATCACCTTTTTGCATCCGCGTGGCTGGAATTACTATGACACGTTGCGCGAGAAGTTGCACTGGAATGAATACCCCTCGGTCGAAGGGGCTTTACGTTAAAATACCATGATGTTTTGCTGGACCTGACCTGTCGGTGCAGCCATCATGGTGACGCTACATTCACTATGTTGCGATTCCGGTTTCCTTCAATTTTTATTCCCTGTAACCACCTATGCTGCGCACGCTTGCTATCCGTGATTTTGTTATCGTCGATGCGATAGAACTGGAATTCTCCGCGGGTTTCTCCGTGTTTACCGGTGAAACTGGTGCGGGCAAATCGATCCTGATTGATGCCCTGAGTCTGACTCTGGGCGGCCGCGGCGACGCCAGCATGGTGCGCGAGGGTGCGGCACGGGCAGACATCTGCGCCGAGTTCTCGGTCGATGACAACGCCATGGCGTGGCTGAGCGCCAATGATTTTGCCAATGATGATCGGGAATTGATGCTGCGCCGCGTGATCGACAATGCAGGCCGCTCGAAAGCCTATATCAACGGCATCCCGGCAACGGCCAGCCAATTACGTGAACTCGGTGAATTATTGGTCGATATTCACGGTCAGCATGCGCATCAATCTTTATTGAAATCCGATGCCCAACGTGCGCTGCTCGATATGCAAGGCGGCCTGCAAACTCAGACGCAAGAGGCCGGGAAATTATTCAAGACCTGGCGCAATCTGGTCAGGCAAAGAGAAGAGTTCGAGCGCGATTCTAAAAATGTCTTACTAGAACGCGAGCGTCTGGAATGGCAAGTCAAAGAGCTCGATAAATTGCAGATCCAGCCCGGCGAATGGGAGAGCATCAGCCATGAGCATAGCCGTCTGGCACACGCTGCCAGCCTGCTCGAAGGTGCCCAGGAAGCTGCCGATCTGATTTCGGAAGCCGATCACCCCATGCTGTCGCAACTCTCGTCCTTGCATCAGCGTTTATTGAAATTACTCGAATACGATGTGGCGCTGCAACCGGTCGTCGATGCACTCGATTCGGCCCGGATTAATTTGCAGGAAACCAGCTATGCGCTGAATGATTACCTGAACCGGATTGAACTGGATCCGGCACGCTTACGTACCGTTGAAGCCCGCCTGGAAATCATGCATGCCACTGCGCGTCGCTTCCACGTCGCACCAGAATCCCTGCATTTGGAATTAGCAACTCTGTCGCAACAATTGCAGCAATTAGCCGATGCTTCAGATATCGAGGCCTTAAAAACCCAGGAAAAAAATGCCTATGCAGCTTACGAACAAGCCGCGCAAAAATTGTCCAAAGCGCGCCATAAAGTCGCTAAAGAATTGTCGGCGGCAGTCACCGCCGCGATGCAGGATCTCAGCATGAGCGGCGGCAGTTTTGCGATCGCATTGCATCCCAGCGAAGCGGCCAGCCATGGGCTAGAGCAAATTGAATTCCAGGTTGCCGGTCACGCCGGCGTCCAGCCACGTTCCCTCGCAAAAGTCGCATCGGGCGGTGAACTGGCCCGTATTTCGCTAGCGATCTCGGTGATTACCTCGTGCGCGACCGCCACGCCGACCTTGATCTTTGATGAAGTCGATAGCGGCATCGGCGGCGGCGTTGCCGAAGTTGTCGGACGCCTGTTAAAACGCCTTGGGCAAGATCGTCAGGTCTTATGCGTCACGCATTTACCGCAAGTGGCGAGCCAGGCGAATCAGCACTTCCAGGTCAGCAAAGACAGCAGCAATGGCAAAACCCTGTCGCAGATCGACAGGCTCGACTCCAAGCAACGCGTAGAAGAAATCGCCCGTATGCTGGGCGGCATAGAGATCACCGCAACCACCCGTAAACACGCCAGAGAATTGCTGGCATCCTGAAGCGGTTAATCTGCTAAACGTATCTATTCAAAAGTCTCCGCTTAATTTCATCTACTGATAACACCAATAAAAAACTATGCGCTTCCTGAAAGAACCCGATCATACGCACGGCAAAGCGACTAAAACCGGCGTCGTCCTGATCAATCTCGGTACACCCGATGCGCCCACCAGCCCGGCAGTCCGGCGCTACCTGAAAGAATTTTTGTGGGACCCGCGTGTGGTCGAGGTGCCGCGCCTGATCTGGTGGTGTATTTTGCACCTGATCATCCTGCCGTTTCGCTCGGGTCAGTCAGCCAAAAAATATGCTTCGATCTGGAGCAAAGAGGGTTCGCCGTTAAAAGTCCATACAGAAAAGCAAGCGATCCTGCTCAAAGGCTATCTGGGTGAACGCGGGCATGAGGTGCAGGTCGCCTATGCGATGCGCTACGGCTCGCCGAATATCCCGACGGTACTGCAAAAACTCAAGGAAGAAGGCTGCGAACGGATTTTGATTTTGCCGGCCTATCCGCAATACTCGGCAACCACGACGGGATCGAATGCCGACGCCGTCTTCAGCTATTATCAACGCACCCGCAACATGCCGGAACTGCGTCTGGTACGCAGCTATCACGACCATGACGCCTACCTCCGCGCCCTGCGTTTTTCGATCATGAACCACTGGCAAAATAATGGCCGCCCTGAAAAACTCGTCATGAGTTTTCACGGCTTGCCAAAAGCCTTCCTGATGCGCGGCGATCCTTACCATTGCGAATGCTATAAAACCGCCCGCCTGCTGGCAGAGCAGCTGGGACTCAGCAAAGACCAGTATGTCGTCACTTTCCAGTCGCGCCTCGGGCGTGCCGAATGGTTGCAACCGTACACGGCTCCCACCGTTAAGGCGCTGGCGCAGCAAGGAACCAAGCGCATCGACGTGGTTTGCCCGGGCTTCATCGCCGATTGCCTGGAGACGCTGGAAGAAATCGCGATCGAAGTACGCGATGAATTCTTGCATGCCGGAGGTAAAGAATTTAACTATATCCCCTGCCTGAATGAGTCGCCGGAATGGCTGCGTGCGCTGGCTGAAATTACCGAACAGCACCTGATCGGCTGGCCGACCATGTTGAGCGTCAGCATGCGTGACAAACAAAAACAAGATGCCTTGATCAGCCGCTCGGAATCCAGGCGTCTCGGCGCAACCCATTGATCCAGAAACCGAAACACAGTATGCATGCAACGCCATCAGGCAAATCCGACACCTACTTCATCGGCGACCTCCAGGGTTGCGCTGAGCAGTTACAGCAACTGCTGACGAAGATAGAGCGGCAGTCGCCGCAGGCCCGGTATTTGTTTGCCGGCGATCTGGTCAATCGCGGACCGCAGTCATTGGCAACCCTGCGGCTAGTCAAGCAATTGCATGAGCAGGGCCGTGCCGACAGCGTGCTGGGCAATCACGACCTGAATCTGCTGGCGGTCGCAAACGGGATACGTACGGCGCATCGTAGCGATACGCTGGACGATATCCTGAACGCACCGGAGCGCGGCGAATTACTCGACTGGTTGCGGCATCGACCGCTGGCCATCTGCCAGGACGATCATCTGTTGGTCCATGCCGGGCTAGTGCCGCAATGGTCGGTGCAGCAGACGATGGGATTGGCGCATGAAGTAGAGGTGCAATTACAAAGCGCTGACTGGGTCGCGCTGCTCAGCCGGATGTATGGCAACACGCCCGCTCAATGGGATGATCAATTGCGCGGTGCCGACCGCCATCGTTGCATCATCAACGTACTGACACGCATCCGTTTTTGCAGTGAGGACGGCATCATGGATTTCGCGAGCAAAGACGGCGCCGCTGCCGCACCAAGCGGCTACTTGCCGTGGTTCGATGTGCCGCGAGCGAGTGACGGCAGCACAGTGGTATTCGGACATTGGTCAACATTGGGATTGGTCTTGAGACCGAACTTGATCAGCCTCGATACCGGTTGCGTGTGGGGCGGCAAACTGACTGCCGTGTCATTGCAAAACCGGGACGTGGTACAGATCGCTTGTCCGCAACAACAAAAACCCGGCTAGTTTTAGGGCCAACTTATTCGGTGACGCCGAGCTGTTGCATCACCGCCGCCCGCGCTACCAGGGCGACTTCACGCCGGTGTGCGCCCTCGGTAGGGATCGACGGCAGACGCACCAATTCCGCGGTCATTTTGGGTGCTTGCAAAATCGCATGCATGCTTTCCACAAACGTCATGTCGCCGATAAAATCGGCTGCCGCATGCAAGCGTCCTTGCGCATCGACGTAGCGCACCACCAGCGGCTGCACCGGGACACGCGCTTCGATCGCGGCTTCAAACAGGTTCGCATGAAACGGCAGCACGCGACCCTGTGCCGCCGTGGTACCTTCGGGGAAAAAAGCGATGCGCTTACCGGCTTCGATCTGATGCACCAAACCCTCGTAGATACGGCGCACGTCGCGTTGCCTGCCGCGCTTGAGAAAAATGGTACCGGCTTTTTCGCATAGCCAACCTAACAGAGGCCAGCCGCGGATATCGGCTTTGGCGACGAAGTGACAGGGGTGCAGAGTATTGATGACAAAGATATCCAGCCAGGACACATGGTTGGACACGATCATGGCACGCTCTGCGACCTCGCCGTCGCTGCGATCTTTGAACACCACAGTGACAGTACAAATCGCCAGCAATTTTTGCGACCAGCGACGCACCAGGCGTTCGTGCGTCTGCACCGATGTAAATGGAAACACCACGGCACAAGTCAATAATCCGGCGAATAAATGGATCATCACCCGTGCGAAACGCCAAGCTATCATGCCTATCCTGTTTTTATATACTTAGTAGGAGTATTTTTTATCGCCGCGATATAATTTGCGCGAATAAGGCATTTTATGCCCATACTCCCCTATTTTTCGATACTGCAGCGTATTTTTGAGGTACTCGCAGCTTTTAAGAGACATTGACCGGGAAATCTCGGCTAAGAGAGATCAAATGCAATGTGACCGGAGACGATCGTCGCCTTCACCACTCCCGGCAATTCATAGCCGAGGAAAGGCGTGTGCTTGCCCTGGCTCGCCAATACTTTGGCATCGACAGTCCAGCGCGTGGCCGGATCGAACAGGCAGACATCGGCAACACTGCCGACACTCAGTTGACCGCAACTCAGGCCTGCGACTTTTGCCGCCGCATGCGTGATGGTGGAAATCACTTTAGACAGAGACACTGCGCCGCGACTTTCTTCCGCCCATTTCAAGGACAGCGACAGTAATAGTTCCAGTCCCGTCGCACCGGGCGACGCTTCGGCGAACGGCAACAGTTTTTCATCATCATCGACCGGCGTGTGATCCGAACAAATTGCATCGATGGTGCCGTCCACGAGGGCACGACGAATCGCATCGCGGTCACGCTGACTGCGCAAAGGCGGGGTCAGGCGCGCATTCGAATCGAAGTAGCCAATGTCGGCATCGGTCAGATGCACATGATGCGCCCCGACGTCGCAGGTCAGTAACAAGCCCTCTTGTTTCGCCTGCCTGACTAGTTCCAGACCGGCAGCCGATGAGATACGGCACAGATGCACTTTGGCACCGGTAGCCCGCATCAATTCAAACAGCGTATGCAGGGCAATCGTCTCCGACATCACCGGCACGCCAGCCAAACCTAAACGCGACGCCAGCGCTCCGCTATGCGCAACGCCGCCTTTGCCGATGAAGGCATCCTGCGGACGCAACCAGACGGTGTAGCCAAATGTGCTAGCGTATTGCAGGGCACGCTGCAATACATTGGTGTCGGCAATCGTGACTTCTGCCTGCGAGAAACCGATGCAACCGGCATCGGTCAGGGCGGCCATCTCGGTCAGCGCTTCGCCCTGCAAGCCGACGGTCAAGGCGCCTAGCGGATAGACGTGGGCTTTGTTCTGGATCTTGGCGCGCTGCTTGAGCATCTCGACCAGACCGGACTCATCCAGCACCGGATCGGTATCTGGCGGACAGACTAAACTGGTGACACCGCCGCGCATGGCGGCTTGCAACTCGGATTCCAGCGTGGCCTTGTACTCAAACCCCGGCTCGCGCAAACGGGCGCTCAGGTCGACCAGACCGGGAGCGACAACCAGACCGGTGGCATCGATGGTTTTATTCGCGACAAAATCGGCCGGCGCCTGGCCGATCGCGACGATCTTGCCGGCGGCGATGAATACATCCTGCACTGCATCGACTTGATTCGCAGGATCGACCAGGCGGCCGTTCTTGATATGTATTTTCATGCTTGTACTTTCGCTCGTTCTTCTCTTATTCTGGTGTTCGTTGTGCGCTTTTTCTGGCCGCAGAATGGCTTAATTGCCCGCCACGATGCTCATCACTGCCATCCGCACGGCGATGCCGAATGTCACCTGCGGCAAGATCACTGCCTGCGGCCCATCGGCCACGGCGGAATCGATCTCGACACCGCGATTCATCGGTCCCGGATGCATGACGATGGCATCGGGCTTGGCCAGCGCCAGACGTTCTGGCGTCAGCCCATAGCTCTTAAAGTATTCCTGCGCCGATGGCAGCAAAGCGCCGCTCATACGCTCATTCTGCAAGCGCAGCATGATGATGACGTCAACGCCTTTGAGGCCTTCGTTCATATTATTAAAGACGCGCACGCCCATTTGCTCCAGACCGCCGGGCAACAAGGTACGCGGCCCGATCACCCGCACCTCCGGCACGCCGAGCGTGGTCAAAGCGTGAATGTCAGAGCGTGCCACCCTGCTATGCAAGACGTCGCCGACAATCGCCACGGTCAGATTGGTGAACTCCTTTTTGTAATGGCGGATCGTGTACATATCCAGCAAACCCTGAGTCGGATGCGCATGGCGGCCGTCACCGGCATTCACTACGTGCACATGATTTTGCCGGGTGTCGTTCAGGTGCTTGGCAATCAGGAACGGCGCACCCGAGGTCGCGTGACGCACCACAAACATATCGGCATGCATCGCCGCCAGATTGTCGATGGTGTCCAGCAGGGATTCGCCTTTGCTGGTGCTCGATGCCGCAATGTTCAGATTGATCACGTCAGCCGACAAGCGTTTCGAGGCAATCTCGAACGTGGTGCGGGTGCGCGTCGAGTTTTCAAAAAACAGGTTGAACACGCTTTTGCCGCGCATCAGCGGGACTTTTTTAACATCGCGGTCACTCACGCTGACGAACGAAGAAGCGGTGTCCAGAATGTGATTGACGATGGATTTTGGCAAGCCATCGATGGTCAGCAAATGCTGGAGTTCGCCGTTTTTATTGAGCTGGGGATTATGCATGATCTATCGAGAAGCTAAGTTGACCACCGTCTGCGCGTTGCAGATTGACGGAACAGTTTTTTTCAAATTCGGCAGTGTGAGCGACGAAATCAGCGGCGATCGGCAACTCGCGCCCGCCTCTGTCCAGCAGGGCGGCCAGCATGATCTTGGCCGGGCGACCGTAGTCAAATAATTCGTTGATTGCCGCCCGCGTGGTGCGCCCGGTGTACAGCACATCATCGACCAGGATGATGTTGGCGCCATCCACGTCGAATGGAATCTGGCTGGGTTTGACTTCGGCATGCAAGCCCTTGGCCGCATAGTCATCGCGGTAAAACGAGACGTCGATAAAACCGGGCTTGCCGTTCAGTCCAAGGTCTTGCACCAGGCGCTCTGCCAGCCAGGCGCCGCCGGAATAAATACCGACAATGGCCAGGTGATCATCGGTGGCAACGCGGGCTTTAATTTGTGCCAGCAATTGCTGGTACAGCGTTTCTGCATCGGGTAGTTGCGTAGAAGAGGTCATGGGTTTTGGTCGAAATATTGTTGCAGAATGAGGGCCGCCGCCTGGGCATCGATATGTTCGCCGCGTCTGGCATTCAGCACCGCAGACGAGTAGCGCTCGTCGACCAAGAGGGTCGGTACCGCAAAGCGGCCATGCAGCTGGTTGGCAAACCGGGTGCAGCGCACCGTCATCTCATGCCCGGCACCGTCCGGATGCATCGGCAAACCCACCACGCAGAGCGCTGGCTGCCAGTCTTTGATCAGGTGCGTGATTTCAGTAAACTTGGCGTCATTAGTTGCGGCATTGATGATTTTTAAAGCCTGGGCCTGCCGCAGCAGGGTATTGCCGACGGCGACTCCAATACGCTTTAATCCGAAATCAAATGCCAGGATGGTGCCAGATACATTGGCCGCAACATTCATCAGGCGTGCCCCGCGTCGGCCGCGAGCATCGTCGGATCGATACCTAATAATTTGATCGCTGCGGTAAAGCGATCTTCAATCGGCAAATCGAACATAATCCTGGCATCGGCGGCGACCGTGAGCCAGCCATTCGCGCCTATTTCCTGCTCAAGTTGACCCGCACTCCAGCCTGCATAGCCGATACTTACCAGGACCTGCGCCGGGCCGTCACCCAGAGCAACGGCTTCCAAAACGTCGCGCGACGTAGTGAAAGCGATCTGATCGGTGACTTTCAGCGAAGACGAAAACTTGCCTGCCGGTGCATGCAAGACGAAACCACGATCATCCTGCACCGGGCCGCCAAACATGACAGGCTGCTGGCGCATGGGGTGAGAATCGGGAATAATTTCAAGTTGTAAATCGATGCGATCAAATAGCCCGGCCAGCGTCATATCAGTCGGCCTGTTAATGACTAGCCCCATGGCGCCGCGTTGATTATGCTCGCAGAGATAAATCACGGTTCCGCCAAAAATCGGATCATGCATCGCCGGCATTGCAATCAGGAAATGATTGGTCAGATTTAAGGTGGTATCGGAAGATGTGTCAGATCCGGCAGTGTCAGCAGCGCCCTCGACAGGAGCATCTGGCTCTTGTGGTGCGGATTCTGCCAACGACTCAGAGTGAGGGGTTTTAATTTGCTTCGCCATGCCATCATTTTAGCATTTTTAACCTGTTTTTTCGATGCCTGCTACCCCGGGTATCAACCCAAATTTTTGCTGCTTTTGTGCATCTTTTTCCTATTTTTTAGACTATCTGCATCTGTGCCGAGGCAAACTCATCACGACTCATAACAACCCATCATCAACAATGACGAAACCATGACTACCGCCCCTCCCCTGTTCGACCGCTCTCTGGTATGGTTCCGGAGAGATTTGCGTTGCTTTGATCATGCCGCCTTATATGCGGCGCTCAAACATAGTCAGTCGGTGTACTGTGTCTTTGTGTTTGATAAAAGCCTATTGCAGGACTTAGCGCCTCACGACAGGCGAGTCTGGTTCATCCATGCAAGTATTCGGGAATTAGCGCGTGAACTGACGAAGTTGGGCGGCCAGTTGATCGTGCGTTACGGTATTGCCGAAGATGAAATCCCGGCATTGGCAGTAGAATTAAAAGTCTCAGCCGTGTTCGCCAATCACGATTACGAACCGCAGGCGATCAGGCGTGACGCCAATGTGCAGAATCGGCTGGCCAGTTTCGGCTGCGCTCTGCATACGCGCAAAGATCAGGTCATTTTCGAAAAAGACGAAGTCTTGTCGCTGGCAGGAACCCCTTTCTCGGTATTCACCCCGTATAAAAATGCCTGGCTGAAGAAATTTTATGCGGACGGTAGCGACTTTTTCAGCAAGCCCTATCCGGTTGATACTTATGCAAATCGTTTTGCATCGGATCTGCCGGACGCACTGCGTTCCATACCCAGCCTGAAGGATATGGGTTTTAGCGATGCGCCCACGTCGCAGATGAACCTGCCGACGGGGATGTCAGGCGGCGCAATATTGCTGGAAGATTTTTTGCAACGGATACAGCGCTATGACCATGCTAGAGATTTTCCATCGGTCAAAGGGCCGTCGTATTTATCCGTGCATCTGCGCTTTGGCACCGTATCGGTGCGGCATTTAGTACGCGAAGCCATGGCCTGTATGCGTACCGCAGCAGATCAGGCCGGGGCACAAGTCTGGCTGGCTGAATTGATCTGGCGCGATTTTTATTTCCAGATTCTGCACCATCATCCGCACGTCGCAGAACGCTCGTTCAAGCCCGCTTATGATGCGATTCAATGGGAACAAGGTGCTCATGCTGAGCGCTTATTTGCTGCGTGGTGCGAAGCGCGTACCGGCTACCCTCTGGTGGATGCGGCAATGATGCAATTGAACCAGACCGGCTATATGCATAACCGCCTGCGCATGGTGGCAGCATGTTTTCTGATTAAAGATCTCGGCATCGATTGGCGCTGGGGTGAACGCTATTTTGCCCGGCATTTGAATGACTTCGATTTATCCGCCAACAATGGCGGCTGGCAATGGGCATCGTCTTCCGGCTGTGATGCGCAGCCGTATTTCAGGATTTTCAATCCCATCACACAGTCTGAGAAATTTGATGCGGAAGGCAAATTCATCCGGCACTATTTGCCGCAGCTCGGCAAACTGACGAATAAACAAATTCACGCGCCATGGCAGCATCACTCTGATGTATTGCGATCGGCCGGGCTCACATTAGGCAAAGACTATCCTCTACCCATCGTCGAACATGAGCAGGCGCGCACAGCGACCTTGGCGCGCTACGCAGTGGTGAAAAAAGCCGGCGAAAAAAATGCACCTTGAGCAAGGTGCATTTTTAAATTTACATCTGATGGATGATCTCTAGAAGACATCCGTTACGGTTTATTTATACGACAACCGCTTCTTTACCCACAAAACGCATAATCGCCCCGAGCAAATCATCTTCCCGATATGGCTTACCGAAGTATTCATTCACACCCAGTTCTTGCGCATAGTTGCGATGCTTGTCCGCTGTACGCGAAGTGATCATGATGATAGGGATATGGCTGGTGCGTGCATCACTGCGGACATTGCGGGTCAGGTCGAAGCCGTCCATACGCGGCATTTCAATGTCGACCAGCATGACGTCCGGCGTCACCGACTGCAATTGTTCCAGCGCATCGATGCCGTCTTTTGCCAAGACAACCTGATAACCCTCGCGCGTCAGCAAACGCTGGGTTACACGACGTACCGTCAGCGAATCATCGACTACCATAATCGTATGCTGGGTACGCAAGCCCTGAACCGGTGCGACCTGGGCATTCGCAGTACCAGCGCTGAGGTTCGCCACCGCCCCCATTTCCGGATGATCCTGCGTCGCTTGCTGGGTAGGATGACGCGCATGCTCATGTTCCATCCTGTGCGCCAAAGGTACCGGATTCAGAATCAGCACAATTTCACCTGAGCCCAGCACCGTTGCACCGGCAATACCGATCATACGCGCCAATTGCGGACCGATATTTTTAACCACGACCTCGCGGTTACCGACGATATCATCGACGTGAATGGCAACACGTTCGGTACCACTCTTCATGATCAGGATTGGCGAATACTGCTGCGCGATCGGCGCCACATCATGCTCACCCAGCATCGATGACAAGTAGTGCATCGCAACCCGATTGCCTTGCCACACGATCGCACCATCGTTATATGCCGTCGCCAGCATGGCGGATTTCAATTGCTGTACTTGCTCTACCAAAACGGAAGGCACCGCAAAGGTTTTGCCGCCGGATTTTAAGATCACGACTTGAGTCACGGCCAGTGTCAAGGGCAAATGAATCGTGAAATGCGCGCCTTTGCCTTCGGTAGAACTGACAGCAACACGACCGCCCAGGGAGGCGGCTTCTGAACGCACGACGTCCATCCCAACGCCACGACCTGCGAGTTCGGTTACTTCACTGGCAGTAGAGAAGCCTGGTTCAAAAATCATGTTGACAACATCCAGGTCACTGGCATTTTCATCGTAGCCAATCAAGCCGACTGTTTTGGCTTTTTCACGAATACGGGACAAGTTCAAGCCCTGTCCGTCATCACTGAAATGGATCACAACTTCATTACCTTCTTGCCGGATCTCGACTAATAATTCGCCGATTTCTTCTTTGCCGCTGGCACGACGGGCATCCCGGGACTCGATGCCATGCACAATTGCATTACGCAATAAATGCTCAAATGGTCCGATCATTTTTTCCAAAACGCTACGGTCAATCTCCACCGAGGTACCGCGAATATCCAGGTTGACGCGCTTATCCACTTCTTTGGAAGTTTGACGGGTTACCCGATATAAACGTTCGGCGATACTGGCAAATGGGATCATACGGACACGCATCAGATCCTGTTGCAATTCACGCGTCAAACGCGCCTGTATATGCAAATCGTTCGATGCGCCGTCAATCGTGCGTGTCAAGTTGGTTTGTACCGTAGCCACGTCGCTGACGCTTTCGGCCATCATACGAGTCAGCTCTTGCAAACGGGTAAATCGGTCGAATTCCAAAGGATCGAATTCACGATCGCCGGACATCGCCATACGCGAGGTGATTTGCGTCTCTGCCTGGATTTCTACTTCACGCAACTGATCGCGCAAACGGTTGACGTTTTCAGTCAATTCCGTCAATGAGGTACGCAAGGTGCCGACTTCGTTTTCCAGCTTGGAGCGTGAGATCGAAACTTCACCGGCCTGATTGACGAGGCGGTCGAGAATATCGGCGCGAACCCGCACCAGAGGCACAGGAGCTGCCGGCGTTGCAGCTGCGGGAGTAGTGGCACGGCCAGGCACGAAATTACTAAGCGCATTAGATGTCTGCAGCGGTATCACAGGTGCTAGGTTGATTAATTCTTTAGCTGCAGAACCGGTTTCAGCCGGGTTCGCAGCCGCTGCATCCTGGTTCAATACTTCCTGGAATTGATCTAATTCCTGCGCCGGCGTCAGCGCTTCCGCAGCGCTTGGCGCCGCCACCTGAGCCTGTGGATTTTGCAGGCGATCAAACAATTGCATGCTGTAATCATGACGCATGACCAGATCATCCATCAATGGCTGACGTGCTGCGCCGCCACCGGCGTGCATCAGATTCTCTACACGCGTTTCCATATCATGGGTATGTTGGCCCAACTCCATCGCCCCTGCCATGCGCGCGCTACCCTTGATGGTATGCATCAGGCGCAAGATGGATTGAGGGATCGCGGTCTCTTCAGGTTGCTGTTGCCAGGAACGCAGCAATTGCCCGACCATAGGCAATAAATCATGGCCTTCTTCGATAAACACCGGCAACAGATCGAGATCGAGATCATCCTTGATGCGCAAGTCAGGATCGGATGTCAGCGGAACGGCTTCATATAAAGCGTTTGCCGCGACCTCCTGATGTGGCGGCTCTGCCGGGGCCGTCACAGGCTCGGCGACGGCTTCAGCCAGCGGGGGCACGACCAGCGGCGGCGCCAGGTCTACGCTGACCAATGATGCAGGTTCCGGCTCAACCAGTGTACCTGAGGCTGGACTTGTCGATGCCGCGGGATGCTCAAGCAAATCGGCGGCAATCGCCTGTTGCGTTTCCAGATCCAGCAAATGATCTTCTGGCTTGTTTAAGCTGGTGTCTGAAGGTGAAACCAGAGTCAACTCTGGCGCGGCGGCATCGTCGGCAACACTTAACCCGGATAAATCATTGATATCCAGTTTTTCATTGGTAGAGGTAATGAATTCATCATCTGCACCGACATCAGAACGCGCTATGACGGCCAGCAATAATCTATCAAGCTGGCGGACTTCGGTCGAGGCATGCTCCGCAAGCTCGGATAAAGCAAATTTTTTCAACATCTGCTTGACCGTTTCAACAGCGTGATCAAGCGTATCAAACTCCGTCTTATCCAGTGCGACCGGGTGACGCTCCAGTCTCTGAAGTACCATTTCCAGACTGTGGGCCAACTCCTGAACCGACTTCAGGCCGACCGTAGCGGAGCTGCCAGCCAGAGAATGTGCGGCGTGTACCGCATGTTTTGACACATTGCGATGCGGCTCATGACGCCACTCGGCAAAATCTTGTGACAAGAAGCGGACAATTTCATCCGTTTCTGCCATGTAGATCGTATGCAAAGGCAAACTGATTTCTATATCGCCGATACGTTTTACGTTGTCATCTTGCGATTCTGCCGGCTTGGACAAGTCGGGAAATTCAAGAATCTGCGCAGTCACAGCTTCGGCGACGATGGTTTCTGTTACCGGTTCAGGAGCGGGAGTCGCTTCATGCGCCAAAGGCAGTTGCGTAACTAAGTCTAAATCGGCACCCAAATCAACGATATGTTCCAGCTCTTGATGTGCATCGGCCAACGGCTCTATTGGCAGCGCATCTGGAAGATCCAGACGCTCTGCAATCGGATGCGGTTCCGGAGCTGATGCTGGCTCCGCCAAAGCGGCAGGAGCGGCGCCTTCTGCGCTGCCGGCCGGATTCAGCAACGCTGATTCGGTGATCGCAATCTCGGCGATATCCTCTACATGCTCAAGCTCGTCGGCTTCATTTTCATCGAATGCGGCAACCGCTTCAATCACGGCTTCCGGCTCTTCTGCGGATAGAATATCGATCGCGGCAGCGGGTGCAATATCTGCAATAGAAAGAGGTTCATCTTGAGCAGTTTCAAGTACCCGATGATCCGCTTCCACTATGACAGCCGGGATAACCGAAGCGACTGTCTCGGCCGGTGCAGCTACTGCTGCTTCGACATAGTGGAAATCTTGACCGGCTTTAATGCGTTCTGCCGCAGCGATCAGCGCCAGTCCGTTACGGCTGGAGAATCCGGTATGTTTTAATTCTTCGACCCAGGCAAACAGGTCGTCGGCAGCCCGATCCAGCAAGGCATACAAATGTTCGCTGCCTTCACGCGACTCGGACAGCCACATGTTCATGACCTGTTCAATGCTCCATGCGGCTTCACCGAAGATGGTCAGGCCAACCATGCGTCCACTGCCTTTTAAGGTATGGAATGAGCGGCGCAGACTCGTGAGATGTTCTTGATTGCCTGGATCGCGTCTGGATGCCGGTACCGTTTCTCTGACAAAACCAAGAACCTCATCCGCTTCCATCAGAAATATCTCTAATAATTCTGCATCGATTGCTTCGTCATTGGCAGGCAACTCCGGGACATAGCTTGGCGCAGGCTCGCTGACCACAGGCGTCGTCGCCGCTACGATGTTGTTGAGCGCATCTTGCGAAATGGTGGCGTCTGCCTTGCCCAGCAAATCAATTGCTGCGCGGGCACGGGTACTCGCATCGGCATCATCCAGAAGGGTTGCTACCGAGCGTTCCGATTCCAGAGAATCTTTTAACTGGGCTTGCAGCGCCTGATTTTCCGGCTCTTCCATCAATGAGGCGACCAGTTTTGAGGATTGCTGCTGCTGGTTGGCCAGCTCTTGTTCAGCGGTCACCACCGATTCTGCCGATGGTGCCGGCACCGAGTTTCCGGCAGATTCATTCAGCGAAGACGGCAGCAATTCTTTTTCCGCACTCTTCTCAAGCAGTCTTGAGCGTAATAATCCGGCCTTCGCGTCAAAACTGAATTTTTTCTTCGCCGTATCCGGTTGCGATTGCAAAATCTCGATGAAGAAAGTCAGGGCGCCGATATTTTGCGCCACATTTTGATGAGCGCTTTCAGCATGCTCGGTACCTGCAACTTCTGAGAATTGCGCAATGATTTTGCGTGCATGCTCAACAGCAAGCATCGCATCGTCCTGATCCAAAATGGCCAATGCACCGCCAATCTGATGCAAAATCGGATCAACTGGCGACAACACATCGACACTGGCCGGATCACGGAAATATTCATCCAGGTTTTTTTCGACCTGGCGCAAACTGGACTGCATTTCTGCGACCAGTACCGACATGGTTTGCCTTTGCTGCGCTTCACGGGAAATTTCTCCCATCCATGCGGCCTGGGTAGCAGGCTCGTCGCCAGAAACCAGGGACAACAGACGCGCAGTGACTTCGTCAGCACGCTCAGCGAAGTGATCAGGTAAACGCGTTATATGATCAAGTGCGTTTTCTACAAACAACAAACTGGTGGCCAGTTCTATGCCTATCTTACTTTTTTCAGTGGTATGCGCTGCGTGACGTGCGATGCCGCTCAACTCCCGCAGCAACTTCGACAAAGGAGGTGAATTCAGGTTCGAGCCATTCTCCGCCAGGTCCTTCATTTTTTGCGCAAAACGATCTGCAATACTGGCATCGCCATTGGCAATCCGGCCCCACAGATTTTTCAAGCTCGCGACTTGTTCTTTGGCTGTCGCCAGAACATTGGCAGCAATCTTGCCGTAATTCTTTTGATCGTAATCGACTGGAACTTGATTATCGAGTTGATACGCGCGACGGATTTGCGCAACAAAGGCTGAAGGATGATCGACTTGAGCAATAAAAAATAATGCGTCCCGCAACAGTCGCTCTGGAATACTGGAAACGCCATCCACCAAACGACGAATCTGCAGATTGATGCGGCCGAAAATTTGCTTTACATATTGTTTGTTCTCGATCGCTCCCTGCGCAACCGCTTCGGCAAATCCACGCATCACCAGCCAGAATGCTTTGGCTTGCGGGGTTACCTGGGCATGTTCGATCTCGCCAATCAAGTCGTGCATCGCCTGCACCGCACCCAGTTGTTGCGCATTGTCCTTGCTGGTCAAGACGGTCAGCAAGAGTTTTTCAAAACGTTGCCTCAAGCCGGTGTAATTCACTGCCGCCACATTGTGCGCAATCGTCAATTCAGGAATTTGCTCCTGCACCGACAGAGAGGGAAAGAATAAGTCGGCAGGATGAATGCGTTCCGCCCCTTTCAACTCAAGCAAGGCACGGTAGTAAGGGAATAAACGGACCGGCTGATGCGCGCTGCCAGACAACAGATCTTCGAGGTAACGCAAAATAGCGTGAAAAGCGTCATTGATGACATCGATATGCACCGGACTCATTTCAAGCTGGCCTGATTGCAGGCGCTCGATTAAATCTTCGATGGTTTCTGTGACGATAGACACGCCATCGATATCCACAATCTGTAAGGCGCCATGCGCCTGATGCAGATAACTTTTGGCATGCAATAGCATCGTGGATTTGCTGTCGTCGTCCTGCGCAACAGCATCCGACAATAATTTTCCAGCACTGGTAATTGCTTCGCGAACTTCACCCATGACCCAAGACAATGGGCCGATATCAAACTGCTCCTGGGGAGTTTCTTGCGAAATTGAAAAATCAGACGTCATGCGTACCCCGCAAACTCAAAGGGCGATAAACCTTCGCTTATCGCCATGCATTTATGATATGGCTGCACATAAGGCACAGCCAATAGCTGAAAATTAAGCAGCAACCCGGAAACGAGATACGGAGTTTCTAAGTTCTTCAGCCAACATCGACAATTCACTAATGGAATGCGCAGTTTGTTGTGTACCGGTCTGAGTCTGCTCAGTAATCGTCAAAATATGCTGGATGTTCTGAGCAACGCCGTTCGCAGAAGTAGCCTGCTGTTCGGTAGCCAGGGAGATACCTTGAATCAGTTCCGCCAAACGATTGGAAACGCTACGGATTTCAGACAACGCCGTACCCGCAGCATCGGAAAGCTTGGCTCCCTCAACCACACCCTGCGTGGATTTTTCCATCGCGGCAACCGCGTCATGGGTATCGGTCTGAATCGTACGAACCAGCGCACCGATCTGCTTGGTCGCTTCAGCTGAACGCTCCGCCAGTCGCTGAACCTCTTCCGCAACCACAGAGAAGCCGCGTCCTGCCTCACCCGCTGACGCCGCCTGAATCGCCGCATTCAGCGCCAACACGTTGGTCTGTTCGGTAATGTCGGAAATCAGTTCCGTGATCTCGCCAATCTCTTGCGAAGATTCACCGAGTCGTTTAATACGTTTGGAGGTTTCCTGGATCTGTTCGCGAATCTCGTTCATACCCTTGATCGCATTTTCCACCGCATGAGAACCTTGCTCTGCCGCTGCAACCGACTGGCGCGCAACCTCGGCCGATTCATTCGCAGAACGCGATACGTCGGTAATATCCTGTGCCATGGTCACAACGATCTGACCGGCGTCAGAGATTTCGCGCGATTGCTGTTGCGACGCTTCCAGCAAATCGTTCGAAATACTTTGCGCCTGATTCGATGCAGAAGTAACCTGCGCTGCGGTTGAAGTTACGCGACCGACCAGACCGCGCAATTCTTCCACCGTGTAGTTAACCGAGTCGGCGATCGCGCCGGTGATGTCTTCGGACACCGTCGCCTGAATCGTCAAGTCACCATCCGCCACTTCCTGCAATTCATTCATCAGCCGCAAAATCGCAGCCTGATTCTGATCGTTTGCCGCTTTCGCTTCCTCTTCCTGCTTTTGCGCTTGTAACATCTGGGCATCGGCCTCGATACGACGTTCATTCGCTTCTTTAGCGCGGTTACGGCTATCTTGCAACAGAACCAGAGCGATACCTGCCGCGGAAACCAGCGCCAGAACAGCGCTCAACAACATCAGCCAGAACGAGATGCTGATCGTATCTTGCTGCGCGGTATAAGTTTTTTGGAGCTTGGTAATTTTTTGCTTCAGATCTTCGTTTTCATTAAATACCAATTGCTCGGACTGTTTCGCTGCAATAAAGTTTTGCAGGTTGCCGAGAATGCTGGAAACGGAAGTCTGGTATTCAGCAAACGCTTTTTGCAATTCGAGTAATTTTTCACGGGTTGCCGCATCTTTAGTCGGCGTCAGACGCAATACATCGCTACCGTTCAGGAAGCCGTCAACCAGATCACGGAAGGTGTTGGTATCTTTGCCCAGCAAGAACGCGGTTTCAGGATTGACACCCTCGGAAGTCAGGAATTCATTTGCGCTACGTGCCAGGCGTTGCGTCAACATGACCAACTGGCCAGATGCCGAAATTTCGCGGGAATTACCGCCGCCCTGTACTTTTAAGGTGGAAATTTGTTCCGTGAGTTCCAGCAAGCCACCGGACAAGCCATTCAGTTTCTGTAGCGTCTGACCGAAACCAGTCAATTCTTTACGTAACTTCAAAATCGTCTCAGCGGCTTTGTCGGAGTTATTCCAGGCTTTTTTGGTGTCGGCCAATACGGGTTCAACCGAAGAGTCCGGTTTTTTCAGTTCACGGCCCTGGTAAGAAAGCCCGTTCAGCAGCACGTTCAGATCGCTGTTGATCTCACGACGACTTTCGTCCAGCTGTTTAAACGCTGCCGGATTACCCTGAATCGCATTCGGCGCCGCTTTACCGATACGCTGCGAGTGCATCAGCACCTCACCCGCGATCTGCGCCTGAGTGGAAATCAAGGTCGATTGCGCGGAGTTCAGATACACGAACAAAGCAACCGCCAACAGCGAGCCCACCATCAGGATCAGCAATACGCGGATTTGTCTCTGCAAAGGCAAATGACCGATCAAAGGGAGACGTATATCGCCGCCTTTTTCCAGTGCATCACCGATGAAAGTCGCGTCAGCACGCGGCACATGCGTACGCTCTGCGGCTACCTGTACGGATTCTGCTTTCTGCGCGCTGCCGGCATCTTCCGGGAGCATCTTCACATTACTCGCCTCTTCAATCGAATCGGCAGCATTATTGAACTCCCGGACGCTTGATTCTGCTAAGTCAAGCTCTTGGTCTTGTTTTTTCTTGGACAAGGACGGTAGTTTAAATGCCATTACTAGGTCTCCTAAACGATTGAGAAGCTGTCAGCCAATCTAATGAAGATGGCTGACGAATTACAAACCAATATGTAAAAAATCCTGATCTTGCACCAGCGCAGCCAAACTCAGTTGCGTCCAGATGTTTGCATCACGATCACGATATTTTTTGACGATCCAGGGTTTCTGACCGGGCCGGATGCCCCCGTCCGAACTCTCTTGTTCTTCCATTTCTGCCGCGTTCCTCAAACCCAACACCTGGCTGACCAGCAAGCCGCTGTTAAACGCCAGGCTCGGTGCGAATGCGACCACACGGCAGCTATGATCCAGATTGGTCACATCGCGCCCTTCAAAGCGCGCGAGATCGACTACGCTGGTCAAGTTTCCCCGGATGTTGGATACGCCGACATACCAGTCTTTGGTCAGGGGGACTTTAGTCATCGATCCGGCAGACACGATTTCGCCCGATTCCTGCAAATCCAGCAAATACCTTACCTGCCCAATCATCACGCCCAATTGACTGGCGCTAACACGCGCACCACTTTGAGCAGCCTGCATACGCTCGACCAACTGCGCCTGAAATTCCCGCAAGCGGGTACGACGCAAACCGGCATCTGGCCTGGTTCTGTCCAGGCTTGTCGCTGGTTTATCGCGAGAAGTTTGGTCCATAATGGTCCGGAAAAGTTATCGAATGTGATCGAATAAAAAGCTTTAGCCGAGTGCGGCTATCTTTGCCAATAATTCTTGCGGGTCAATTGGCTTGACAAGGTAATCACGCGCACCTTGACGCAATCCCCAAATTCGGTCCGTTTCCTGATTCTTACTGGTGCAGATAATCACGGGCACATCCTGCGTTTCAGGATCGCGGGCAATTGCGCGCGTGATCTGGAAACCATTCTGGCCCGGCATGACCACGTCCATCAAAATCAATTGCGGCTTATCTGCCTTGATTTTTGTCAGCGCTTCTTCGCCATTTTCAGCGGTCGACACTGAAAAACCATTTTTAACCAGAATATCCGTTAAAAAGTAACGCTCGGTCGGGGAGTCATCCACTACCAAAATTTTCTGTATAGCCATTTTTTACCTCAACATTAATACGTTTAAATCATTTGGATGGCGTGCCGGATGTGTAATTACGCACTGTTTTGAGCAAACTGTCTTTTGTAAATGGCTTGGTCAGGTATTCATCTGACCCTACCATTGCGCCACGCGCGCGATCAAACAGACCATCTTTTGAAGACAACATGATGACCGGCGTATCACGAAATTTGGCACTTTTTTTGATCAGTGCACAAGTCTGATAGCCATCTAATCTTGGCATCAAAATATCGCAAAAAATCAAGTCGGGGTGAGAGTCGTTGATTTTAGCCAAAGCATCAAATCCATCTTCCGCTAAAACCACTTTATACCCCACCTGCCCTAAAAAAATCTCTGCTGAGCGACGAATCGTACTGCTGTCGTCGATCACCATAATTTTCAAGCTTTCATTGCCTGTCAATGTTGACATAAGATTATTCTCTAAGAAACCGGGGTTAAAAATCATTTCACACTGTAACAAAAAATGCCACACTTGCGACGTTTTTTTCCCCGAACAAACATTCGAGTACAACACGCAACACCAAACCACTTTAAAAATTATTTTTTAAGCAACCAAATCAAAAAGCAACCATCTCAAAATCTTCTTTGCGAGCGCCACATTCGGGACAAGTCCAATTCATCGGCACATCTTCCCAGCGGGTGCCTGGAGCAATCCCCTCGTCCGGCAAACCTTGTTGTTCATCATAGACCCAACCACAAATCAGGCACATCCATGTCTTAAATTCTGCAGTTGCTGATTCTTTATCACTCACGACCAAAACCCTTCAATCAAGTAAAATACCGAGATTGTCGCAAAACATTTCCGCAAGTCCTGTCCAAGCACTTTTAGCACCGGTCGCGCCGCAACTTGAAACACCATCGGAATATTGAGCAATAACCTCTACAAAGTCGACTATATTAATCTACCCAACGTGCAAAACCAAATTTCTCCACTTATTTTGACCTTTGGCGCTTCGGATCCGGTTGCCGCAATCGGCGTGCAGGCTGATCTTGCCTCGTTCGCCGCGATGGGCTGCCACGGCCTCCCTGTGATTACGGCCATTCTGGTCGGCGACACTTCGCAAATAGACGATATCTATCCCATGGAAACCGACCTGGTCATCGATCAGGCCAGAACCATCCTGGAAGACATGCCCATTGTCACCTTCAAGGTCGGACAAATCGCGAGTGTGGAAAATGTGACCGCAATCGCAGAAATCGTCTCGGACTATCCCGACATGCCCTTGATACTGGATCCGTTTAATTCCGGCATGCCGGAAGTCCCGGAAGCCGAAGACCTGTTGCTGGCGATCCGGGAATTACTCATCCCGCAAGCGACTTTGCTGCTGATTTCAGCGGTTGAATTATCCAGGCTGGCGGAAACCTGGCGCGAACCGGGAGCGCCAAGCAGCGCCAACAGCGACGACGACATGCTGGCCGATGTGATGGCCTTAATTGAATCCGGCTGCGAATATGTATTTGTGACGGGCACGCCGACCAGCACTACCGAAGTCGCCAATATTTTATTCAATGACGCCGGCGTAGTACGCAATGATCACTGGCCACGGGTAAGTGGCTTACATGCCGGTGGAGGCACTACTTTATCTGCCAGCATCGCCGCCCTGCTGGCGAATGGCCTGGAAATCCCGGAAGCAGTGCTGGAAGCACAGGAATTCACCGTCGCTGCCATCGGCCACGCACAACGTCTGGGCATGGGCAAACTGATACCCGATCGCTATTTCTGGGCGAAAGAGCCGGAATAAATAATGACGCCCAATTTGATTGCCAAATAATTTTGGCCAACAATCTATATCCACCTGATCCTGCATGACCATGACCAATAAAAACGACAGCTTGTTTTCCCGCGCGCAAAAAACCACGCCCGGCGGTGTTAACTCTCCCGTGCGCGCATTCCGCTCCGTAGGCGGCACGCCGCGTTTTATCACACGAGCTGAAGGCCCGTATTTCTGGGATGCCGAAGGCCAGCGTTATATCGACTACATAGGCTCCTGGGGCCCAGCAATCGTCGGACATGCGCATCCGGCCGTGGTCAAGGCGGTGCAGGAAGCCGCCGCACGCGGCCTGAGCTTCGGCGCACCGACCGAAGCTGAAATCCTGATGGCAGAAGAAATCTGCCGCCTGGTTCCGTCGATCGAACAGGTGCGCCTGGTATCCAGCGGAACCGAAGCCACCATGAGCGCATTGCGCCTGGCACGCGGCGCAACCAAACGCGACAAGATTATTAAGTTTGAAGGCTGCTATCACGGTCACGCCGACTCGCTGCTGGTGAAAGCCGGCAGCGGCTTGCTGACCTTTGGCAATCCGACTTCGGCAGGTGTGCCGGAGGATTTCACCAAGCATACGCTGGTGCTCGACTATAACGACCCGCAGCAATTGGAAGACGCCTTCAAAGCCTACGGTACAGAGATCGCCTGCGTGATCGTCGAGCCGGTTGCCGGCAACATGAATCTGATCAAAGCCACGCCAGAGTTCCTGCAAACCATGCGCCGCCTATGTACTGACTACGGCAGCGTCCTGATTTTTGACGAAGTGATGTGCGGCTTCCGCGTTGGTCTCGGCGGTGCGCAAGCGCTGTACGGTATTCAGGCCGATATCACGGCGCTGGGCAAGGTGATAGGCGGCGGTCTGCCGGTCGCTGCATTCGGTGGCCGCGCCGACCTGATGCAGCATATGGCACCGCTGGGCGGCGTCTACCAGGCAGGCACCTTATCGGGTAATCCGGTCGCTGTGGCTGCCGGCCTGAGCACACTGAAACTGGTGCAGGAGCCCGGTTTCTATCAGCACTTATCTGCACAGACTACCAAGTTGGTGGAAGGATTAAGCGCCGCAGCCAAAGCCGCGAATATCTCCTTTTGCGCTGACTCACAAGGCGGCATGTTTGGACTGTATTTTGCGCAAGAAATTCCAGGCAGTTATGCCAGCGTGATGGCCAGCGACAAGGAGAAATTCAATCGCTTCTTTCACCTGATGCTGGATGCCGGCGTGTATCTGGCGCCATCGGCATTTGAGGCGGGATTCGTCTCTGCACAACATGACGATGCGGTAATCGCAGCCACCATAGAAGCCGCCAAACAGGCTTTTGCGCAATTGCATTGATGCTAGAGTAGGTGCGGGTTGCACTAAATTAAGCTTCTTAGGATTGGTGCAGCGTTCCTTTGTTTTGCATCTTGATGATGATACTTACGGACACTTCATTTGTCATCGCGCTTTCGTCAATTGCACATGCTGGCTAAGCTGACATTTTTTGTGTCGGCTTTGTGCATGCTATTGACTGTCGGCGCGTTCGACTTCCCGCGCTTACAAGCCAGCATCCGCGCGCTCGGCGGCAGTCAGCAAGCACTCAACGATTGGCAAAAACTGGTGCAAGCCAATAGCCATGCATCGATCGCCAGCCAGCTCAAGAACGTCAACGATTTCTTCAATCAAAAAATAGCTTACGCCGAAGACCAGGAAGTCTGGGGCGTCCCCGATTATTGGGCGACGCCGATGGAAACGCTCGCCAAAGGCAAAGGCGATTGCGAAGATTTCGTGATCGCCAAATACTTTACTTTGCGCAGCATGAATGTCGCCGATAATCAGTTGCGTCTCATCTATGTCAAAGCGCGCATAGAAAATGCCGATGGCGCTGGCGGCAGCCTCCAGCAAGCACATATGATTCTGGCATATTACCCCTCGCTCGAGGGCGAACCGCTGGTATTGGATAATTTAAATACCGAGATACATCCAGCATCCCAGCGCAAAGATTTAACACCAATATTCAGTTTCAATAGCCAAGGGATTTTCTCCGGCGCTGCCGCCAATGCCACGCTGGGTGCCGGCGGCACCAGCCGGCTCTCAAGGTGGCAGGATTTATTGGAACGTGCACGACGCGAAGGTTTTTAAAGGAAACGCATTATGTCTATGTATCGTCAACTCTGGCTTGCCATTATCCTAAGCACCCTGCTCGCGTCGATGGGCAGTCTGCTGGCATCGACACTCAGTTCACGAGCGTATTTAAACGAACAATTAAGATTGAAAAACGCTGACAATGCCAGCGTTCTTGCGTTATCCCTCAGTCAAAAAAACGCCGACCCGGTAGCGCTTGAATTGATGGTCGCCGCGTTATTCGACCGGGGACATTATGAAAGCATCAGCATCGCGAATCCCGTTGGTAAAAAAATGGTCGAACGTACGGCTGCGGCAGAAAGAAGCCCGGTGCCCCAATGGTTTATTCAGCTATTCCCGCTCAGCTCTCTCCCCGGTCAGGCCCAGATCAGCGATGGCTGGAAGCAAGTCGGAACGATTTCTGTAGTCTCGCAAAGCGGTTTCGCGTATCAGGCGCTATGGGATTCGACCTGCCGCATGCTGGCAGCGATCGGTCTGGCGGGATTGATTGCCGGCTATCTCGGCACACGAGTGTTGCGCCGCCTGAAACAGCCTTTAGACAACGTCATAGCGCAGGCGCGCGCCTTGGCAGAACGCCGCTTTGTCACAACACCAGAGTCACTCGTTCCAGAGTTAAGACAACTGTCGATCGCCATGAATGCCTCGGTGAATTTATTAAAATCCATGTTTGCCGAAGAAGCCTCAAGGCTCGACAGCTTGCGACGCGAGGCCAATACCGATGCCATCACAGGCCTGGCAAACCGGTCGCATTTCATGGCGCAGCTGCAAGTCATGACAGAGCAGGAAAACGCAGCAGCCGGTTGTCTCGTGATGCTGCATCTGACCCATTTCGCGGAATTGAATCAGCAATGGGGGCGCGCAAAAACAGATGCCCTGCTCAAAGCGATCGGGCAAGTCTTGCATCAGCAGATAACGGCCTTGGAAGACGGTTTCGCGGCCCGCCTGAACGGTTCTGATTTTGCGATTTTATGCCGTCATCCTGACGCAGAACCGTTGGCGCACGCCTTGCTGGAATCGCTCAAAACCACGCTCGATCAGACGGGCGAACAGCCGTGCCGGGTCTGCATAGGCTACAGTGAATTTGAGTACGGCATGACGGCAGGTAATCTCTTGTCTCAAGTCGACACAGCCATTGCCAGCGTAGAAATGAGCGGTCACAGTGACATACGCCGCGCCGCGCCGCTGGGGATTGCGCAGGCACCAAAAAGCCAGGAGGAATGGGCCGGCCTGATACAGCAAGCGCTACAACAAAACAGGGTCAAGCTCGCCTTATTTCCGGTCGCTGATTTCAATCGCCACTTGCTGCATCAGGAGAGCGCATTGCGGCTGATGTTTGCAGATAACTGGTTCGCCGCAGCACGCTTTCTGCCGATCGCCGAACGCCTCGGTTTGTCGGCAAAACTCGATCTCAGCGCAGTCACGCTGGGCTTGACGACTCTGGGTCAGCAGCCAGAACTGCCTGGACTGGCGATCAACTTGTCAGGCTTATCCATACGCGACCCAGGCTTCAGGGAAGCGCTGCGCAAGCTCATGCAAGCCCACGCCGATTTATGTCATCGCCTATGGCTGGAAATTCCTGAGCACGGGGTGCTTGCACATCTCGATGCTTTCAAAATATTTGAACAGATGGTACGTCCGTCCGGCTGCAAGATAGGCTTGAAACATGCCGGCCATCAACTGAGTAAATTACATTTAATCGATGACGTGAAGTTGGATTACTTCAAGATTGACGGTGCTTTTGTGCGCAGCATTGATAGCAATGAGCGCAATCAGTTATTCATCAAAGGCCTTACCAGCATCATGGGCCGCATAGGTACGCAAGTGATTGCCGAGGGCGTTGTATCCCGGGAAGAATTAGAGACGCTGGCCAGACTGGGACTGGCAGGCGCAACCGGAGCAGGCGTGAGGACAAGCTGATGCCTGCCAGCCGTTTGCCTCAGTCGGTCAAGGCGAAGTATGCCGACATCAGCGAGTTTGCTTATTGATCAATTGCTCGCGTAAATCCGGCATGCCGTTCGCTTGACTTTCTGCGCTGGACGCGGGGACTTTGGGCGGTTCAAAGCCCTTGTTATCCATCAGCTTGATCGTGCGGGTTGTTGCATTCGTATCGAGACAATCGGTATTCGAAAAAACGACTTTCCCTTTGATGATACAACGACGTACCTCAGAATCTGCGGTAATCGTCTGTCCTGCCGGATTGCGCAAATTCGCCGCCTCTTTGATCCCGCTGGAAATGGCGTTGCCGGATTTGCTCCAGCGTGTCAACGCATCGTGAAAAGGTAATTCGCCATAGCGCATGAAATAAAAAAACGCCAAAGCCGCAGCCGTCAGCAACATCATCACGATCGCTGTCATGAGCAGACTGATGGCACCTGATTGACGCTGCAGAGTCATGGCAACTCCGCCCAATTCATACGTTTCAAAATCATTTCACTACGCCTTTGCAAATAAGCAGATCCTGTATTTTTATCGAAATATCGCGGCTTGGGCAACATCACCGCGAGCCGCGCTGCCTGCGCCGGACTCAGGGCCGCCGCGCTGATACCGTAATAATGCTGGGCCGCGGCCTCGGCGCCAAATACGCCGACACCCCACTCGACGACATTCAGATAAATTTCCAGAATCCGTTCTTTGTCCATGCACAGTTCCAGCATGTAGGTCACGATTAATTCTTGCGCTTTGCGTAGATAGCTACGCTGTCCTGACAGGAACAGATTTTTCGCTAACTGCTGGGTGATCGTGGAACCGCCGGAAACGACTTTGCCCTTCTTCTGGTTTTTTTCATAGGCCTTTTGCATGGCCTCCCAGTCGACTCCGTCATGATCGACAAAACTATCGTCCTCAGAAGCGATCACCGCACGCTTCAGATTGTTCGAGATTTTGCTATACGGCACCCATTTGTACTGAAGCCTGGCATCAGGATTTTTTTCTTGCAACACGCTGAGCTGTTGCCGCATGAAACTGGTTGAAGACGGATTGAATTGTACCCACCAGCAAATTTGCAAAAGGAAATACGCCTGCAACAGCACGAACAATAAAATCGGCAACAAGATCAGCCACGAGAAAAAACGCCTCATATTTAGCTCGCCGAGGTCGTCAGGGCGCTGCGCAATTCGGCCAGCACCGTCGCCGTTGCCGGCGCCACGCCGCGCCATAATTCAAAAGCGACAGCGGCCTGTTCGACCAGCATCCCAAGCCCGTCACGTACCTGCGCGCCGTGTGCCGCAGCAAAGCGCAAGAACGCCGTCGGCTGCGCACCGTACATCATGTCGTAGGCCAGGCTGGCGGTCGTAAAAACGGTGGACGGGACAGGCGGCACATCCTCATGCAGGCTGGCCGAAGTCGCATTAATCACCACGTCGAACGCACCATCCAGCGCGCTAAAAGAACTGGTTTTGACGCGCGCCACCATCGCTGCATTCTGTGCCTGCTGATGCGCCAGAGCCATCAACTCCTGCGCTTTCGCGACAGTGCGATTGGCAATCACGAGTTCCTTTGGCTCCTGTTCAAGCAAAGGCAGCAAAGCGCCGCGTGCTGCACCGCCCGCACCCAGCAGCAATACCCGCTTGCCTTTGATCGCCACACCGGCATTGCGCACGATATCGGCGATCAGTCCCTGGCCATCGGTGTTGTCGCCAAGAATCGTATCGCCATCAAATTTCAGCGTATTCACCGCACCGGCAGCCTGCGCACGCGGCGTCAATCGGGTGGCTAAGGCGAATGCGTCGAGTTTAAAAGGCACGGTGACATTCGCACCTTTTCCGCCAGCCTGGCGAAAAGACAGCACTGCCTCGGCAAAGCCATCCAAAGGCGCCAGCAAATGCCGGTAATCGATGTGCTGCGCGGTCTGAGCGGCAAAGCTGGCGTGGATCGCCGGCGACTTGCTATGCGCAACCGGATTGCCGATCACCACGTAACGATCGGGCGGCATGATGTCATTGAGTGCGTTCAATTCGGACCTCCGCGCAATTCTGTCTCTAGCTGCTGGTCGCGGGTAAATTTGAAGCGCGTGATGACCACCCAGAGATCGTCTTTGTCGTTCGAGCGCATATTCACTGGGAATTTCCCGAACGGTGCAGCGCGTCTTACGATGCGTAAGGCGGCGGCATCCAGGGAGCGGTTGCCGGAGGATTTTTCTACCCGCGGACCACCGTCTTTTTCATAGATGGTGCCGTCTTGAAAAATCGGGATATAGATAATCAATTCGCCGTAGAGCTTTTTGCCGTCTTTCTGCGGAAAATTCAGCGTACCGATATCTTCGATTTTTTTCTGCAAGGTTTTGTAATAGATGGCATAACCGACGGCCTGCGTACTCGGGGTGATAAAAGTCTTGCGCGGACGTTTATTCTGGTCTTCTATGGTTTGCGAAATTTCAGCCGCCATTCTTGCCAGCGCCTGATTGCTATCCGCATTATCGCGCCCGTTACTGCTTTGTTTACTATCGTCCGTTTTGTTGCTATCGCTGGCTTTGCTCGAGTTGAACGGGGTTTTTAGATTGACCTGATCCATCAAATTTTTTTGCCGCTCCTCCAATTCTTCGACCTTGCGCTTGGCGGTCATGATGCTGTCGCCATTCTCGGTCTTGCGCATATCCGGTAGCGGGGATTTAGCACGCCCGGCATCGCTGGCGCCGCCACCGTCAAGATCTGCCTGCGCTAAGGCTTCTGCCTTCAGCGGTTTTTTATCATGCTTGGCATTGACCAGGATAACCTCGAGGCCAGGATCGGCGGCAACTGCCTCGGCGGGCCTGGGGGCGACAAAATGCATCAGCAAGACCATCCCGTGGACTACCAGGGAGATCATGATGGCAGTGGACAGAATCAGATTATCAAAAATGGATTTCACAAATAGTTTCGTCGTTTTTTAATGGGGCTGCGGCACTCGGACTCAATCGCCTTCAGGTTCCGCTAATCTTCTGCTTTGGCGGGATTGATATGATGCTCGGCTTGCTGTGACACAGGTAGCGATTCGATATTGCCGTTTTCTTCTGCCATTGTAGCGCCGTTGGTTTCATCCGCATTCGCCAATGCGGCCTGACCGGCACTGCGATCGAGCGCCTCGCCGGCAAACTCATCGGCAACAGCGTCAATCACCTCGGCGATGACGCCGTCCGCCGCATCATCGTCGACATCGCCCAAGCCTTCATCGGTGACGCTGGCCAGCATTTCCAGGATGCGCGCTTCGACGCTCAGATCGACTTCATCCCAGCGCAGGATATCCAGTTTCACCTGTGCGCCACGCGCCATCTGCGGCATGCCGGGCAAACGGATAATCAGCGGGATATCGACCAGGCGCAGCACTTCATCCTTCAACACCACGGCGTCGACCTGACGTGCCTCTTCTTGCTGCAACCAGCGCAGGCACCAATATCTTTCCATGCTGGACTGGAAATCGCCGTACGCAGAATAGGCCGCATCGAAACCGGAGACGATGGCGAACAGGTCGGCATCTTTGGGTTTAAACGGCGCAACCAGCGGCGCCGTCACGCCACTCTGCACACAGGCGATGATTTGCCATTGATTGACCAGATCGGTATACCGGCGCAGCGGTGAAGTGCTCCAGGCATATTGATCGACGCCCAGACCCTGATGCGGCGCGGCGTGCGTGACCATGCGCACCTGCATCTTGGCAGCCCAGCCGCCGGAACCGCCGCCCTGCGCACGGTAGATGCCGGGGATGCCGTGATCGGCCATGAATTTACCCCAGGTGCTATTCGCGAAAATCATCAGCTCGGCAACCATCTTGTCGAGCGGCGCGCCGCGCTTGCGACGCACGATAGAGACGACATCGTCTTCGACGTAGAAATTGAAATCGACGCGATTGGTTTGTTCCGGCTTCAGGCCGAAACTTTCGCGCTTGGCCATACGCGCCTGTTCAAGCACCAGCGCCCATTGCCAGATTCTGGCGATCTCGGCTTTGTGCGGATACTCGCCAGCGCCATTCGCGAGATTGTCCTCGGTCACCAGCGCATCGAGGTTGTTGTGACGCAGATTCGATGCCATCGGTATCGCTTCGATCTTGGTCACCGTGTTGACGACAGACCAGTCCGTTGTATTCAGCGTCACATATAGAGACAAGGCCGGACGCGTCTGCCCTTCGCCGAGGGTGTAAGTTTCGACCAGAGCATCCGGCAGCATGGTGATCTTGTCGCCCGGCATATACACGGTGGACATGCGGGAACGCGCAATCGCATCGAGCGCATCGCCGCGCTGTATGCCGAGTGCCGGCGCAGCGATATGGATGCCGACCCGGATCTGATCGCCACCCAATTCGACCACGGAAAATGCATCGTCGATCTCGGTCGTGGTGACGTCATCAATCGAAAAAGCCTGCACATCGGCCACCGGTAAATCGTTGGGCAGAGCTGGAATAGGCGCAGCCGGAAAACCGACGCCTTTAGGAAAATTCTCAAACAAGAATTTAGAAAAATGCAGATCCTTGGCGCTCTTCAAGCCGCCGCACGCCAGCATCAAGCGGGCGGGCGAACTTTGCAAGGCGTCGCAAGCCTCTGCCATGGCTTTGTATTCGATACTGTTTTTATCCGGTTTGAATAGCAATTGCAGCGCCAGCGATTTAAACGCGTCGGGCAGGCGATGCTGTTTCAGTTCTTCGACGTACGCGGCCTGCACGATCAATTGCTGCTTCTTCTTTTCTATGCCGGCCAAGGCCGCTTTGAGCGACGCCTCCGGCGCTTTTTTATAGCGGCCGCGACCTTTTTTGTAGAAGTAAACCGGTGAGCTATGCAATGCCAGGATCAGGCCGGCCGCTTCCTCAGGGGTCGGCGCGTGACCAAAGTATTCGGCACCCAATTCGGCGAAACCGAATTCGTCTTCGCCCGCGACTTCCCACAAAAACGCCAGGTCCATCTCAGCCGCCAGCGCCTTGGCCTGGGCGATCAGGCTCGCCGGATCCGGCGAGCTGAATTGCAACAGCACGTCCTTGGCCTTGACCTTGCTGCGCTTGCCGCTCGCCAGTTCTACCTGATACGCCTCACCTGCCTGCGACAACACGCTACCTGCCTTGAAATCACCGGATTCTTCAAAAAATAAATTCATGCAATACTTCTTCGATGCGCCGGTCGCCCGGCTATTGTTTATCTAATATTTATTTAGCTTTAGAGGGAGTATCGTCAAATTTAAGCTCAATCCGCATAGAATACGGCGCGACTTAAATATGCTCCCTAGTAGTATGTATTAACTTCAATTCTGTAATTGCCGGCAAAAACACCTCCGTCACCAGCAAGCTGCTGCCTTTGCGGCGGAACACGGATCGCCTGGCCAGCAGGCTGAATACGCCCTGCGTCACCGCTGCCAATTCGTCGATTGCCAAGATTCTACGCATCAAGGGATGGGATGGCCGCAAGCGTGCGTACATCAGATCGCCACGCTCGACCAGAGGATCATTAAACAGCGTCGTGCCCAAAGAACGCTCCCCGAGCGAACGGAACAAAGGCCACTGGCTCGCACTCGCGGTCAAAGGCACCACCGTGTGCGCATACACCATCGCGCGTCCATCGCAACGCAAAATCACTTCGCGCTCATGCACTTTACTGACCGCCGGCAAACCGATCTGGCTCGCCTCATCGGCCAAACACATGGCGCGGCGCTGATGCAGGCGCTGCACGCGGAATTGCTCGCATCGCGCCACCAGCCGCGCTGTCAGCGAACCGCGATTGGATAGCCAGTCCGCCATGATAGCCGATGCCTGCACCCCATTCACATGGGCAAACCAGTGCGCCCAGGCCGGCGATGCGCTCAAGGGCATGCGATGCAGTTCATCATTTGTATGATTATCCTGCATCACGTTTTGCATCGCAAAATGCCAGTACCTGATCCATATATCCGGCGAAATCCGCCATGCCGTGATCGCTGCCCTGGATCACCAGTTGTTTCGCGCCGGGATAATGCGCGACCATCTCGCGCCAATCCAATACTTCGTCACCGGTTGCCGCCAGCAAAAAATAACGCTCGGGCCGGGTAATTGCAGCAACTTCGTAAGCACGCAATTCCGCCACGTAGCCGGCTTTGAATTCAAACACCTCGTCGCTGTGATACGCCGTCGTCACACCGACATATTTTTCCAGATCGCGCGGCGGCTTGACGGCGGGATTCAGCAGCACCGCCTGATAACCGTAGCGTTCCGCCAGCCAGGTCGCATAGAAACCGCCGAGCGAAGAACCGATCAGCGTCACTTCATGTGCCGGACAGGCGGCGAGAATTTGCTCGGCCTGCCGTATCGCCAGCAAAGGCGAGGCCGGGAGTTGCGGACAAACGTATTCGCCGGCACGGCCGAGACGCTGCATGTAGTCTGCCATCATGCGGGCTTTAAACGACTGCGGCGACGAGCGAAAACCGTGTAAATACACAATCATGCTTGCGCAGCCTTGGTCAGCGCATCCAGCAATTTTTGATGAACGCCACCAAAACCGCCATTGCTCATCACCAGAATATGGTCGCCAGGCCGCGCCTTGCCGACAATATCAGCAATCAGTTCGGCCAGATCATGATGCGCCCGCGCCTTGTCGCCCAGAGGGTGTAAAGTTTCGGCCAGATCCCACCCCATGACGGTGTTGCCTGTTGCCGGCGCACCGTAGGCGAAAACCAAATCCGCCTGCGCCAGGCTGGCCGGCAGCGCTTGTTTCATGGTGCCGAGCTTCATGGTGTTAGAGCGCGGCTCCAGTACGGCCAGAATACGCGCCGCGCCGACTTTACGGCGCAAACCCGCAATCGTCGTCGTGATCGCGGTCGGATGATGGGCAAAATCATCGACTACCGTGATGCCGTTCGCAATGCCGCGCACTTCCATGCGGCGCTTGACGTTGACAAACTGTCCCAAGGCGTCAATTGCAATCGCCGGCGTGACGCCGACATGACGCGCAGCGGCGATTGCCGCCAGCGCATTCATGCGGTTATGCGCCCCATTCAATTGCCAGCGCACCGTGCCTTGCCGCTCACCATTGAATAGCACGTCGAAATCTTCGCCGTCTTTTAATACGAATGACCAGCCCGGCTGATCCGCCGCATTTGCGGTAACGCCGAAGCATTCTTTTTCACTCCAGCACCCGCGTTCAAGCACTCTTTGCAGTGACGCTTCTTGCCCGTTCACAATCAGGCGACCGACGCCCGGCACCGTGCGCACCAGATGATGGAACTGCGTTTCTATCGCGCCGATATCCGGAAAAATATCGGCATGATCGTATTCGAGATTGTTCAGAATCGCCGTCTTGGTGCGGTAGTGGACAAACTTGCTGCGCTTATCAAAGAAGGCGGTATCGTATTCATCGGCTTCAATTACAAAAAAGTCCGAGGCTTGCTGACCGGACAAGCGCGCAGAAATACCGAAATTCAGCGGCACGCCGCCGATCAGGAAGCCCGGCGCATAGCCAGCCGACTCCAATATCCAGGCCAGCATCGCCGAGGTCGTGGTCTTGCCATGCGTGCCCGCCACTGCCAGCACCCATTTATCGCGCAGGATATGCTCGCCCATCCATTGCGGCCCCGAGATATACGGTAAACCGCGATTCAAGATTGCTTCCATCAAGGGATTGCCGCGGGTAACGACATTGCCGATCACATACAAATCCGGCGCAATCGCGATCTGCTCTGCGCCAAAACCTTCGGTCAAACTAATGCCCTGCGCTTCCAGTTGGGTACTCATCGGCGGATAGACATTGGCGTCACAGCCGGTCACCTGATGCCCCGCCTGTTTCGCCAGCACGGCCAGGCCGCCCATGAAAGTACCGCAAATACCTAATATATGAATATGCATAATTGTTTAACTAGACCTGCAGGCCTGCGCGCAAATTTCAGAATCCCGCAATTCTACCCGACAGACGACATCAACAGTCTGCGATTGTGGCTTGGGAAATTGTCCGGCTTGGGAAATCGCGAAACGACATAAAATGCCACTGCCTGGAAACGGCAACGAGTCTTTTAGTTTATGATGCCGCAATGATGATAAGTACTCCTAATCAAGCCGAATCCCTGCGCGCCGAGATCGCTGCGCTGGCGGCTCGCATGATCGCTGAAGACGGTGCCGATTACGGTTCCGCCAAACGCCGCGCTGCCAAACAATTACTAGGCAACCAGAAAATTCGTGGCGATGTCATGCCAGACAATCAACAAATCGAGCAAGAAGTGCGCGAATACAACGCCATTTTTTTGGGCGACAGCCAGCCGCAGCGCCTGCGCGACTTGCGTGCGATTGCGCTCGATGTCATGCAATTATTAGAGCGCTTCAATCCCTACCTGGTCGGTGCAGTTCTAAATGGCACGGCAGGCGAGCATTCGGATATCTATTTGCATTTATTTACCGACAATGGCAAAGACGTCGCGATTTTTCTGTTGAATCAAGATATTCGTTTTGAAGTCACAGAAAATAACTCGAGCAAACGTCATGAACCCGTCGAGACCCTGAGTTTTATGTATCAGCAAGAAGGTGTGCATCTCGCCCTGTATAACCAGGATGATCTGCGCGCAGGGGGCCGCAATGAGCGCGCCAATCTGGCCGCAGTGACTGCGCTAATTTCAGAAAGTCAGGAATGAATCCACGTTTTTTATTCGCCGCCGTACTGGTTGCCCTTGCCTCGCTCACGTTCGGTGTGGTTGCTGCCAACCGGCAGTTAGCACCCACTACGCCTAAAAATACCAGCGTGGCGCAATTACTTGCCCTGTCCTTGCCCGATAGCCAAGGACAAACCCAAAAACTGGCGCAATGGCAGGGGAAATTTCTGGTGGTGAATTTTTGGGCTACCTGGTGCGGCCCTTGCGTGCAGGAAATGCCTGAATTGTCTGCGCTGCAAAAAGATTTGGCGGGCCGTAATGTACAACTGCTGGGCTTGGGCATCGACAGTCCGACCAATATCGCCGATTTTGCTAAAAAATATCAGATTACTTATCCTTTGTTTGCCGCTGGCATGGAAGGTACCGAGTTATCCCGTCAGTTGGGCAACCAGGCAGGCGGATTACCGTTTACCGTGCTGATCGCACCGGACGGCACCATCGCAAAACAGTATCTGGGGCGCCTGAAAATGGATGAATTGCGTGCCGATATAAGTAAACTGACTAAAGCCGTCAAATAGTTTTCCTTGCCAATCCACCACAAATAGCGGCAAAATGCGCCTATCTTCGTGAAACAGAATTGATAATATGGCAAGCAACCTGCTGCTGCTGAATGGTCCGAATCTGAATTTGCTAGGCACCCGCGAGCCGCAGGTGTATGGCGCGACGACGCTAGCTGAGTTGGAAAATGCGGCAAAAATCCAGGCGCAACAGGCTGGCGCAAACCTGACAAGCTTCCAAAGTAATCACGAAGGTGCCTTGATTGACCGTATCCATGCTGCGCGTCTGGAACACATTGACGCCATCATCATCAATCCGGGCGGTTTGACGCATACCAGCGTTGCTTTACGCGATGCACTTGCCGGAGTCGCCATCCCTTTTATTGAGGTACATATTTCCAATGTGCATCAAAGAGAGCGCTTCCGGCATCATTCTTTTCTTTCTGAAATTGCCAAAGGCGTGATTTGCGGCCTTGGTACCGAAGGCTATCGATTAGCGATTGACTTTAGTTTAAAAAATCTTTAAATTCTTGCATCTTCACGCAATTTACTCACATTGGCTTTTATATAGCATATAATTGCGTGCATTCCAATAACGCATGCTGAGACAATTTTCAAGCTCAGACGCATCTTCACTAGGGGATTTCACATGGATTTAAGAAAACTCAAGACTTTAATTGATCTCGTTGCCGAGTCCGACATTGCAGAACTTGAAGTCACTGAAGGCGAAGGTAAGGTCCGGATTGTCAAAACTTCTGCCGTTCCGCAAAATCAAGTCGTGATGATGCAGCCTCAGCACATGCAACAAGCGCCCATGCCGGCGGCAGCAGCCCCCATAGCCAGCGCGCCAATAGCGCCTGTAGTACCGGAAGGTAATGTCGTCAAGTCTCCGATGGTAGGCACGTTCTACCGCTCCTCCGCGCCAGGTTCCGCCCCCTTCGTCGATATCGGCAAAAATGTCAATGTCGGCGACACCCTGTGCATTATTGAAGCGATGAAGCTTTTAAATGAAATCGAGAGTGATTTCAGCGGCACCATCAAACAGATTCTAGTAGAAAACGGCCAGCCGGTTGAATACGGCCAACCTTTGTTTATCGTCGGCTAAGTTCAAGATAACTAGCCTGGACTTCGTTTTAAGACAGGCCAAGATATCAGAACGGCTAAACTCAGTATTCCACGTTGTGTACGCTGTGAGTTTTGTACCCAAGTGACGATACTGCCTGCAACGCTGCAAGCACTGCTACTGCAAAATTTATATCATGTTTGAAAAAATTCTAATCGCCAACCGGGGGGAAATCGCGCTACGCATCCAGCGCGCCTGCCGTGAAATGGGCATCAAAACCGTGGTCGTTCACTCCGAAGCTGATCGCGAAGCAAAATACGTAAAACTGGCGGACGAATCTGTCTGCATCGGCCCGGCGCCATCCAATTTAAGCTACCTCAGCATGCCAGCGATTATCAGCGCGGCGGAAGTCACCGATGCGCAGGCGATTCATCCGGGCTATGGTTTTTTATCTGAAAATGCCGATTTTGCTGAACGCGTAGAACAATCCGGTTTTATTTTCATCGGCCCACGCGCTGAGTCGATCCGCTTGATGGGCGACAAAGTGTCCGCCAAGCACGCGATGATCAAAGCCGGCGTGCCTTGCGTGCCGGGTTCGGAAGGGGCTTTGCCAGACGATCCTAAAGCGATCGTCCAGACCGCGCGTAAAGTCGGCTATCCGGTCATCATCAAAGCCGCTGGCGGTGGCGGTGGCCGCGGCATGCGTGTGGTGCATACCGAAGCCGCGCTGCTGAATGCGGTCACCATGACCAAAACCGAAGCCGGCGCCGCTTTCGGCAATCCGGAAGTGTATATGGAAAAATTTCTGGAAAATCCACGCCATGTGGAAATCCAGATCCTGGCCGATCAGCACGGCAATGCGGTCTGGTTAGGCGAGCGCGATTGCTCGATGCAACGTCGCCATCAAAAAGTCATCGAAGAAGCGCCGGCACCAGGGATTCCACGCAAGATTATTGAAAAAATCGGCGACCGTTGCGCCGCAGCCTGCCGCAAGATCGGCTATCGCGGTGCAGGTACCTTTGAATTCCTGTACGAAAACGGCGAGTTCTATTTCATCGAAATGAACACCCGTGTACAGGTTGAGCATCCCGTGACTGAAATGATCACCGGCATCGACATCGTGCAGGAACAAATCCGTATTGCTTTTGGCGAAAAACTCCAGGTACGACAAAGCGATATCGAGTTGAAAGGTCATTCCATCGAATGCCGTATCAATGCGGAAGACCCGTTCAAATTCATACCGTCACCAGGTCGCATCACATCATGGCATGCGCCGGGCGGACCTGGCATTCGCGTTGATTCACATGCGTATGCGGGTTACTTCGTGCCGCCGAACTATGATTCCATGATCGGCAAGGTCATCTCTTACGGCACGACACGCGAACAAGCCATTCGCCGTATGCAGATTGCGCTGTCCGAGATGGTTGTCGAGGGTATCCAAACCAATATCCCTTTGCATCGTGAGTTGATGGTCGACGCAAGATTCATCGAAGGCGGTACCAATATTCACTATCTGGAACACAAGCTGGCGGAAATGCCGGATCTGGCAAAGAAAAATAAGTCGTAAGTCGGTTTTTCAGACTTTTAGGACTAAAAAAGTAATTCAGGACGCACTGATCCATCGATCCCTTGCGTCCTGATGCAGGGTCTGTTAACAAGGATATGAAAATGGGTTGGATAGAAATCGTTATCGAGGTCGCGCGCGATCATGCAGAAAGCCTGTCAGATGCGCTGATGGAGGCTGGCGCCTTATCGGTTTCTGTTGAAGATGCCGACGAAGGTACCGATGCGGAAAAGCCCTTGTTCGGCGAACCGGGCATGGAGCCGGAAGAAGCCGCATGGGACCGCAGCCGCGTCGTCGCTTTGATCGCAGAAGATGCCGATCCTGTCGCCATTTTGAGCGCAGCGTCGAATGAAATTGGCCTGCCAGCGGTCCCTGGCTACACCACCCGTAGAGTGGAAGAACAAGATTGGGTGCGACTGACCCAATCTCAGTTTGATCCTATCCATATCGGCAAGAATATCTGGGTAGTTCCGAGCTGGCATGAAATTCCCGATCCCCATGCGCTGGTGCTCGAATTGGATCCCGGCCTGGCGTTCGGCACCGGTAGCCATCCGACTACCCGTCTCTGCATGGAATGGCTGGAAGCCCATGCCCCCAAAGATTTGTCGGTGTTAGATTACGGTTGCGGCTCAGGCATTCTCGCCATGGTCGCGAAAAAACTCGGCGCACACTCTGTGGTCGGCGTGGATATCGATCCGCAAGCCATCGAGTCCGCGCAGTTCAACGCACAACGCAATCACTGCGACATCACGTATGCATTGCCTGAAGCTTTTGCACTCTCGCATCCGATCGGCCAGCAGTTCGATGTGGTCGTCGCGAATATTCTATCCAGTCCGCTGAAAGTCATGGCACCGATGCTGGCAGGTCGCGTCGCGGCTGGCGGCGCTCTGATTTTGTCCGGCGTCTTAGCGCGTCAGGCCGACGAAGTCGCCGCAGCCTATGCACCGTTTATTCAACTTACGGTCTGGGCAGAGCATGAGGGCTGGGTTGCCTTGTCCGGTCGTCGTTCTGCCTGAGGACTAGCGAAACATGGCACTCGCCACCCAATGCCCCCACTGCAATACAACCTTCCGGGTTGCCAATGATCAGTTGAAGTTGCATGGTGGCCTGGTGCGTTGCGGCTCCTGCCAGCAGACTTTTAACGGCATCGAACATTTGCTGGCACCGACGGCAACGGCAGCATCGCGGCCATCCTCCACGGCAACACCATCCCCTTCCACAGTGCCGTTTGAAGAAGCGCCGGCCAGCGTCGCAACAAGCACGGCGCTCGCAGAGCCTCAAGCCACGCCGGAAGAAACGTCTGCCGGTGAACCCGTTCACACTGCGCACGACAATGCGACAGAAATATCTGCCGCGGAAAACCATATTGACAGTGCCGAGCCGACAGTCGCGGTCATACCCGATGCAGGTATCGCACACGAAATAAGCGCTGACGATCTTGATTTCGATATGGGCATCGATGAGCCTGCGATGGATAGCAGTGCGCTCACCCCATCAACGACGCCACTCGATGACGAACAGATCAACAAGGTAGAACTGGAAACACGGATTGCCTTGATGGATGATCCCTCATGGTCGGCAGCCGAAGCGGACACGTCCAGCGCAGATGCCATATCGGCGCATGAGTCGGACTCCGCTAACTGGCCGGAGCCGCATTTAGACGATGCCGGCAACAGTTTGGATAACGACGCCGCAGCAGTTGCCCACGAACCGGTTCAAGATGCAAATAGCGATGATGCAATCTATTCCGGCGAGCCGGAGCAGCATTTACATGACGGTTTGGAATTCGACGCCAGCGGCAAATCCGACTCGATTACGGACGACTTGTCGCAGCCGGAACATCAGGCAGAATTACCGGGATTCATCATCGCCGCGGAAAAAAACAAAGGCCGCAGTCGCTGGATCCGTGTTGCGATGATCGTTTTTTCTTTGCTTATGCTATGCACGCTGCTAGGCCAGATCAGCTACAGTGCCCGCAATCAAATCGCCGCCTGGTTGCCGCAAACCAAACCGGCATTGAGCGACGCCTGCAAATTATTGAAATGCCAGATCAGCCTGCCCGCGCAAATTGATCAGCTCTCCATCGAATCGAATGAACTGCAAGCCCTGTCTACCGCCAGAAGCGTATTTTCACTCGCAGTGCAATTGCAGAATAAAGGTTCATTGACGCAGGAATGGCCGATGCTGGAATTGGTCTTGAACGATGCAAAAGACAAGCCGGTCCTGCGTAAAGTCTTCACCCCGGCCGATTATCTGAACAATAAAACCGATCTGCCTAAAGGCTTCCCCGCCTCCAGCGAACAAACGGTCAAATTGTATTTTGAGTTATCCGACCTCAAGGCTGCCGGATACCATGTGAGTATTTTTTATCCCTGATGGCTGACCTGAATGTATTGTTCCCGCCTGCCAAGCTGATTTATTAAGGCTTACGCAAAACGACAAGCTGTTTCTCACAATGCAGATTGAACCCGCAGGCTGGATGCGGCTTGCAGAGGTATTTCGTGCCAACAGGCGCATCCGGCTTGCGGGTTCATTTGAATATCATCACCCCATGAATGAAGTCTTTCCTCTCCTGTTTTTTCTCTGTGTCTGCGTGTCTCTGTGGTGCGAGGTTTTGGTTTTTGCGTAAATCCTATTTATTCAACGTATTTATTTAGCTTACTTATTCAGCTCAATTACTCAATTCACTTACCCGGCTTGATTCAGTGAATTCAATGCCACGGCCAGGCGTGCACCCGCCACCGCATTATTCTTTACCAGAGCGATATTGGTGATCAGGCTACGCCCTTCGGTCAACTGCTTAATCCTGTGCAGTAAAAATGGTGTTACCGCCTTGCCGCTGACGCCTTGTGCCGCAGCTTCTTGCAAAGCCTGTTCTGTGATCTGATCGATCTCGGCCTTGGGCATCGCCTCGCCCTGCGGCACTGGATTGGCAATCACCACGCCGCCTCGCAAACCCAGGCTCCATTTGCAACGGACGAACTCGGCCTGCTCCGGTGCGCTATCCAGGCGGAAATCAGCTTTAAAGCCGCTATCGCGGGTGAAAAAAGCCGGGAACTCTATTTGCCCTACGCTCACCACAGGCACCCCGTGGGTTTCCAGATATTCCAGCGTCAATCCCAGATCCAGTATCGATTTCGCTCCTGCGCACACGACTGCAACCGAGGTCTGCGCGAGTTCCTGCAAATCGGCCGAGATATCGAAACTGGTTTCGGCACCGCGATGCACGCCGCCAATACCGCCGGTGACGAATACCTGTATTCCCGCCAGTTCCGCGCAGATCATGGTTGCCGCAACGGTCGTGGCGCCCAGCTTGCCGCTGGTAAGCACATACGGTAAATCACGACGACTGACCTTCATCGCTTCCGGTGCGCTGGCCAGGTGTTCCAGTTCGGCATCCGATAAGCCTATCCGTATCTTGCCGTCGATAATCGCGATCGTCGCCGGCACCGCCCCCGATGCGCGGATCAGCTGCTCGACTTCGCGCGCCGTCTGGACGTTTTGTGGATAAGGCATGCCATGCGAAATGATGGTCGACTCCAAAGCGACGATGGCTTTGCCTTGCGCTTTGGCGTGAGCGACTTCTTCTGAAAAAACGAGATGGTTTTGCATGGCGATCAATTTCTATTCAGTTAGGTGAGTCAAAGTATCGGGGGTCAGGTCGGGACAAACGGTGGCCGCGCTCTGTAAGGTCAGCGCAGCCAAATGCAGGCCGCGCTGTGCGGCCGTCAACATGTCGGCGTTATCCTGGCACAGCGACCAGCAGACTGCCGCGGCAAAGGCATCGCCGGCACCGGTAACGTCCTGCACCGCAACGACCGGCGCAGCTAGCTGATGCCAGGCAGGGCCATCGGTCAGCATCACGCCAGCTGCGCCGAGAGTCACCATCACATCTTGCGCACCTTGGGCCTGTAACAGCCGGCACGCATGCCTGATCTCATCTTCGGTGATCAAAGCCTGTACGGTACGCGTTTCCAGTTCGGCACGATTCAACATCAACAGGCGCACGCCTTGCAAATTGGCGGGCAAGCGATTCATCTTCGGTTGCGACACGGCGACCAGTATCAGGGCATGCTCGCAGCGTATCGCTTCGGCCTGCAAATACTCGATACTGGATTTGGGTAAATTCAAATCTGCCACCGTCATGAGTGCCGCCGACCTCTGGGTTTGACGACTCGATAAAAAAGCGACGTCGAGCTGCTCGCATAATTGCATGTGCGCCAGCGCCAGTAGCATGTCGCCATCGGCATCGAGAACCGCGGTATAACTGCCGCTCCCCTGCCCTGCCAGCGTCAGGCAGGCACTGGTGTCTATCCCGGCAGCACGTGCTTGCCGCAGCAAATCCGCACCTGCGGCATCGTCGCCGGTGGCGCAGATCAGGCTCGACGGCAAACCCAAGCGCGCCAGGTTCTCGGCGATATTGCGTGCCACGCCGCCAAAACTTTCATGCTGGCTGACCGGATTCGAGGTGCCCATTTGCAAAGCACCCAAGGTGCGCACTTTGCGATCGATATTGGCACCGCCTATGCACACCACAGGCCGACTCTGAGGAAACACATAGGCACGGCCCAGCAGACGTTTTTCGCGGATCAGGCTGGCGATATGGCCGGCGACTGCAGAACGCGACAATTGCAGGCGCTCTGCCAACTCCTGCTGCGAGACGAAAGGTTGCGCGTGGATAATCTGATATACCTGCTCTTTTTTTGATTCGGTCACGAGACGTCCAAAAGAGTAATTCAATGAGAACATAACAAACATTTGTTTACAACAATAAACAAATGTCTTTTTATTGTCAATCAAACTTGAATTTTTGACGTATTTTTTGCAAGATGTGAATATGGAAGAACGCTATCGACATCTTGATTTGACACCACCAGCCATCCCGTGCAAAATCGGCAACATTTTGGATTTGAAGCAAAATTTCAACGCTTTGCAGATTAGTTCTTGACTTGCATAAGCCCACCATAGTTAAATGGGAAATCGATTGCGCAAACGATTGCGCACTCATTTTTTTAGCCAAGAGATCGTCAAATGAAGCCACGCATCGCCGTAGTTGGTAGCGTCAATATGGACCTGGTGTTTCGCACCCCTCGCATGCCCGCCGTTGGCGAAACCATGCATGGTCATGAATTTCGTCAAATTCCCGGCGGCAAGGGTGCCAATCAAGCCGTTGCGGCCGCACGCCAGGGAGCGGATGTCAGCTTTATCGGCGCAATTGGCAAAGACGGGTTTGGTGAATTTTCTCAGGCCTGCCTGGCAAAAGAAGGCATAGAACTCAGCCATCTGGCAAGCATCGATGGCGTCGCCACTGGCGTTGCCGGTATCCTGGTCGAAGACAGCGGCAACAATAGTATCGTTCTGGCCGCAGGCGCCAATGCCCGCGTGTCGGTTGCGCAAGTAGACCAAGCCACTGCCGCTATCAGTACCGCCAGGCTGTTGTTATGCCAACTGGAAACACCGCTGGCCAGCGTCGAACGGGCGATCCAGATTGCGCATCAACACCAAGTCGGCGTCATCCTGAACCCGGCTCCTGCGCAAGATTTACGCGACGATTTATTGCAACTGGTCGACTACCTGGTAGTCAATGAAACTGAAGCGTCCCAGCTCAGCAACATCGCCGTCACCGATCAGGACAGCGCCAAATCAGCTTCGCAGGCTTTGCTCAAGCGCGGTGTCGGCACAGTGCTGCTGACCATGGGCGAACATGGCGTGATCATCACGGATAACACGGGCAGCCAATTTATTGCGGCGATCAAGGTCGATGTAGTTGACACCACAGCCGCCGGCGATACCTTTGTCGGCGCTCTGGCGGTCGGCCTGGCGAATGGATTGAGCGTGCTGGATGCCAGCGGAGAAGCGCAATACACAGCGGCGCTGACCGTGACGAAACTGGGTGCGCAAACCTCCATCCCGCATCGGCAGGATGTGCTGGAATTCATGCAGCGCCGCAAGGCTGCATGAATATCTTGGGAACAAATACGCCGGATGCGGTCGCTGCGCCCATCACCTCAGCACTGCGGCAACAGAATTTGAAATAAAATCGGCGCTGCCAGACCGGAATAGAAAGACCATGTTAGGCTTGCTAGCTGCTGCTAAGAATACCCTTGAAATGATTTGAATCTGCCTGGCCACCAAACATCTCCAACGAATACGACCGACGAGGATATACCGATGAAACTGAAGCATCTTTGCCTGACCATGACCGCTGTATCGAGCCTGTTCGCTGCCAATGTGCGCGCCGCCGATCCTAAGCTGGCCGTGATTTATGACGCAGGTGGCAAGTTCGACAAATCCTTCAATCAATCGGCCTCGGAAGGCGCAGAGCGCTTCAAAAAAGAAACCAAGATCGCCTACCTCGAAGTGCAGGTCGCCAGCGACACCCAGACCGAACAGGTGTTGCGTAACCTGGCACGCAAGAACGTCGACCTGATCGCTGCCATCGGTTTTGCCCAAAGCCAGGCGGTACAAAATATCGCAAAAGAATTTCCAAAAACCAAGTTCGTTCTGATCGATGGCGTCGCCGCCGGCGACAACGTCAGTTCCGTCCTGTTCAAGGAGCAAGAAGGTTCGTATCTGGTCGGCGTAGCGGCCGCGATGGCCAGCAAATCCAAGAAAATCGGCTTCGTCGGCGGCATGGATATTCCACTGATCCGCACCTTTTCCTGCGGCTATACGCAAGGCGCCAAAGCAGTAGACGCCAAAGTCGATGTCACCAGCAATATGGTCGGCACCACAACGTCCGCATGGAACGATCCGGCCAAAGGCGGCGAACTGGCACGCGCCCAGTTTGAGCGTGGCGTCGACGTAGTCTTCGCCGCCGCCGGTGGCAGCGGCATGGGCACACTGCAAACCGCCAAAGAAAAAGGCAAGCTGGCCATCGGCGTCGATTCAAATCAAAACTACCTGTATCCGGGTACCATGCTGACTTCGATGGTCAAGCGCGTTGACCAGGCCATCTACGACAGCTTCATGCAAATCAAAAATGGCAACTGGAAAGCCGGCGTCATCAATAAAGGCCTGAAAGAAGGCGGCGTTGACTGGGCCCTGGACAAAGACAATCGCAGTCTGATTACACCGGAAATCGAAAAACGCGTGAACGCGGCCAAGCAAGACATCATCAATGGCAAGGTCAAGGTCATCGATTTCCGCGAGGGTAGTAAGTGCCCGGTTTGATAGTGATTGAGCGCCGCTGCCCACATCTGTGTAAAAGGTGATGGGCAGAATAAATTTTCCGATGACAGTCATTCATCTATCACCGTAGCCATCCTCATTCAGTCCATTTTTCACCATCCCTGTATGCACGCAGCCGTAGAATTCCAACAAATCTCGAAACGCTTTGGCGCAGTCCACGCCAATCGCGACGTGAGCTTTTCTATTGCGCCGGGCAGTATTCATGGCGTCATCGGTGAAAACGGCGCAGGTAAATCGACCCTGATGAGCATCCTGTACGGCTACTATCGCGCCGACAGCGGCAGGCTGCAGATCAATGGCCAGGCCCAACAGATCCGCAACAGCCAGGAAGCCATCAAGCTTGGTATCGGCATGGTGCACCAGCACTTTATGCTGGTAGAGAATATGACCGTGCTGGATAACGTGATGCTCGGCTCCGAAGGAGGATTCCGCCTCGCTGCACATCGTACCGAGATCGAAAAAAAGCTGCGTGAGATTTGCCAGCGCTACGCACTCGAGGTTGATCCATTGAGCAAAATCCAGGATCTCTCAGTCGGCCTGCAACAACGGGTTGAAATCCTCAAGCAGATCTACCGCAGCGCCAATATCCTGATCCTCGATGAACCGACTGCGGTCCTGACCGTACAAGAAACCGCCTCGCTATTCGATGTGCTGCGCCTGTTTAAAGAGCAGGGCAAGACCATCATCCTGATCACGCATAAGCTACAAGAAATTCTCGACATCACGGATCAGGTCACCGTGATGCGCGCAGGCACCGTGGTCGGCTCGGTCGCCACCGCAACTACGAATAAAGAAGAACTCGCGAACCTGATGGTGGGCCGTCCTATCCAGACGCAATTGCCGCGTGCGCCGTACGCGCCAGGCCAGACCGTGCTGGAAGTCAAGCACCTGAATTTACGCAGCAAGCAATCGGTGGCACTCTTAAAAGACATCAACTTCACACTCCGTGCAGGTGAAATTGTCGCCATTGCCGGGGTCTCAGGCAACGGTCAAAGCGAATTACTGGAAATCCTCTCGGGCATGCGTTTGCCGAGCAGCGGCGAACTGCTAATGCAGGGCAAGGCGCTGCCTATCGCCAGACGCAAAGATGCCGACGGTTTGCCGGCACGCTTCCGCGAACTCGGGATTGCCCATGTGCCGGAAGATCGCTTGCGGGACGCGGTCGTAAAGAATTTTTCGGTGATGATGAATAGCTTTCTCGGCTACCAAAAACAAGTCAAAAAGCGCTTCGGTCTGCTGGACCTGAAAAGCACCCTCAGCCACTGCACCGACCTGCTGAAAAAATTCGACGTGCGTCCTTCCGATCCGGCATTGCGCATCGCCTTGCTGTCGGGCGGCAACCAGCAAAAGGTGGTGATTGCACGCGAGATCGCTGCCGCCCCTAAACTGATGCTGGTCGGTCAACCGACCCGCGGCGTCGATATCGGCACCATAGAAAACATCCACGCCCAAATCCTGGCAATGCGCGATGCCGGCGTCGCGATCTTGCTGGTCTCGGTAGAACTGGAAGAAGTCCGTGCGCTGGCCGACCGCATCCTGGTCATGTCCGACGGCTGCATCACGGGTGAATTGAAGGCGGAAGAATTCGACGCAACGCGCATCGGCCTGCTGATGGGCGGCTCCTCTGCACACCCGGTCAAGCATAGTCATGAGTTACAGCGATGAATCACAGCAATGAATCACAGCAATGAATAATACCGAACTGCCGCGCTGGGCCACAGCGATCGCCCTGCCTTTACTCAACTTGCTGTCCGCATTGCTGGTGGCGGCGTTGGTGATCTACCTATTGGGTGAGAGTCCGATTGAATCATTAGGTATTTTGCTCAATGCCGCCGTGCTGAATCCCGAAGGCCTGGGCTATACCCTGTTTTACGCCTCGACTTTTATTTTTACCGGCTTGTCCGTCTCTATCGCGATGCAGGCGGGCCTGTTCAATATCGGCAGCGAAGGCCAGATGTATATCGGTGGTCTTGGCCTGACGCTGGTGTTGCTGGCACTCGATGCCAGTCTGCCTGGCTGGCTGCTGATTCCTTTAGCGATTATCGGCAGCGCGGTGTTCGGCGCGGCCTGGGCCTATCTGCCCGGCTATCTGCAAGCCAGGCGCGGCAGTCATATCGTGGTGACGACCATCATGTTCAACTTCATTGCGGCGAGCCTGATGAATTTTGCGATCGTGACTTACCTGATCCCGACAGGCCAGCAAAACCCCGCCAGCCGCGTCTTCGCCGAAACCGCATGGCTGCCGAAGTTGAATGCGATCTTGCCCGTGCTCGGCGAAACCCCGCTGAACATCAGCTTCATCCTGGCGCTGGTGGCGCTGGCGATTTACGGCATTGCAGTGTGGCGCTCTGCCTGGGGCTACCAGTTGCGCGCCACCGGCATGAACCAGCATGCCGCCCACTATGCGGGTATCTCGATCACAAAAACCATCTTGCTTGCGATGCTGATTTCCGGCGGGCTGGCCGGTCTGGCGTCGGTGAATTCCCTGATGGGTTCCACCCATTACCTGAATCTGAATTTCCCGGCAGGCGCAGGGTTTATCGGTATTGCAATTGCACTGATGGGACGTCAGCATCCGCTCGGCATTTTGCTGTCATCGATCCTGTTCGGCGCCCTGATTCAGGGCGGCTTCGATCTGTCGCTGGAAAAACCGAATATTCCGACCGAAACGTTTATCTTTATCCAGGGCCTGATCATCTTGTTTTGCGGCGCCATGGAAAACCTGTATGCGCCGGTGTTGGCACGCGCACTGAAGCGGAGTTAATGATGTTTGATGATTTTCATTTCGCCAGCATACTGGTCTCTACCATCCGCAATGCGCCGGTCCTGATTTTCGCCGCGATGGCAGGTCTGTTTGCCGAACGCAGCGGCGTGGTTGATCTGGCGCTCGAAGGCAAGATGCTGGCCTCCGCCTTCGCCTCGGCTGCAGTGGCCTACACCACGCAAAATCCGTGGCTAGGCATACTGGCGGGACTCGGCGTTTCTGTCGCAATCGCTTTGCTGCAAGGCTTCGTCAGCATCACGCAAAAAGGCAATCAGTTGGTCGCCGGTATTGCGATCAATATCGCGATGAGCGGCCTGACCTTCGTACTCGCCCAGTTCTTCTTTTCGCAAGGCGGCCGCACACCCGATCTCGCTCAGGCGCGCTTGTTCGACATCGCCTTGCCGGGTACCGCCGCCCTGGAAAACATGCCATTGATAGGCTGGCTCTATGGCCAATTAATCGGTGGTCACAGCGTGCTGGTGTACCTGGCGTTCGCCCTGATCCCGCTGGTGCACTGGGTGATTTATCACAGCCGCTTCGGCTTACGCTTGCGCGCCGTCGGCGAGAATCCGCATGCGGCCGATGCAGCAGGGATCAACGTCGAACGCACCCGTTTCATGGCGATGCTATGCGCCGGCGTCCTGTGCTCGTTTTCCGGCGCGTATCTGTCTATCATACAAAGCGGCTTCTTCCTGCGCGACATGTCGGCCGGTAACGGTTACCTGGCCTTGACTGCACTGGTGTTCGGCAACTGGCGCCCTTTGCAAACGGCATTGGGCTGCCTGATGTTCGGCTTTTTCACGGCGCTGCAAGTACAGATCGAAGGGGTAGAATTCCCCGGTATCGGCAAAGTCCCAGGCTCATTGATACAGATGATTCCGTATGTCGTCACGGTGATCGTATTGGCAGGCCTGATGGCGAAATCCGTCGCGCCAAAAGCGATTGGCGTGCCGTTTGTGAAATCGCGTTAAAAATTAAATCCCCCTAATCCCCTCTCCCGCCAGCGGGAAAGGGCTAGGGTAAGGGTGCTGGCAAACGACGTGCTGAACACAATATCGGGCGCTACATTATGCGGCGCTTGCCATTGAATTGCATCGCCCGACACCGTAACGGATACACAACGAACAGCAATGTTCGGCAAGGTTTTCGACCTCCTTGAACCGGGTCAACCGCAACAAGTCATTTCGCGTCTGGGTTCTGTTAATGGCCAGCCGGAGTAATTTTGGAGAACATCCATGCAAGCAAAACACAAAGTCATTTTTGATACGGACCCAGGTGTGGACGATGCAATGGCGCTGTACTTTGCACTCGCCCATCAAGACATCGACGTGGTCGGCATCACCACCACTTTCGGTAACGTGTATGTAGAACAGGCGACGATCAATGCCTTGTATCTGACCCGTATCGCAGGTCGCAGCATCCCGGTAGCACAGGGCGTCAACGTACCATTCGCCAAAGCAGCCGGTACCCCGCCGGATTTTATCCACGGTGCCGACGGTCTCGGTAACTTGACCAACCGCATCGAGGTCGGCGGTAAAGCCGAAGTCGAGAGCGCGGCGGAATTCATCGTCAAAATGGCACGCCAGCATCCGGGTGAAATCACCCTGGTTGCAGTCGGTCCGCTGGGCAACCTGGCTTTGGCGCTGAAGATGGAGCCGCAACTGCCTAAGCTGCTGAAAAAAGTCGTGTTGATGGCCGGTGCCGTCGATGAGCCTGGCAATGTATCGCCGGTCGCCGAAGCCAATGTCTGGAACGATCCTGATGCAGCGGACCTGGTGTTTACCGCAGGCTGGGATCTGACCATGGTCGGCCTGGACGTCACCCATCGCGTGGTATTGCCATCGAGCTTCTTCGCCCGTCTGGCAGTGCAGCACCAGCACGTCGCGATGGATACCCTGTCGCACGCGGTGAATTTCTATGCGAACTTCTACCAGAGCATCCGCCCCGACCTCGGTCATGCCTGCTATGGCCATGATGTACTGGCGTTTGTGTGGCTGGTCGCGCCGGAGATGTTCGAAACGCAAAATGGTCGTGTGCGCGTCGCCAAAGAGGGTATCGGCAACGGTCAGACCATGATGGCAAAACTCGCCATCCCTTACCCGCAAGCGGGCTGGGAAATCAGCAAGCCGGAGACCCGCGTTTGCATGAAAATCGATGCCGATGCCTGCGTCAAATTGATCGATGCGACCTTGTCCGGCAACTGGTTACAGCCAGCGCTGAACCAGTAACAGCAAAAGAGGAGAGATCATGTTTATCGAACCAGTTGATTACCGCAGTCCGGATGCGGCCAAAAAATTCACCGAAAGCCTGCACCACACCGGCTTTGGCGTCCTGACCAATCATCCCTTGTCGCAAGATTTGCTCAACACCATTTACAAGGAATGGTATGACTTCTTCCAGACCGACGCGAAGAACAAATACGACTTCGATGCCGAAAAAATGGACGGCTATTTTTCGCCAAAAATTTCTGAAACCGCCAAGGGCAATACCAAGCGCGACCTGAAAGAGTTTTACCATATCTACCCCGAAGGCCGCTATCCCGCCGAGGTATCGGATGCGGCGCGTCAGTACTACGATCAGGGCAACCAGCTCGCGACCGAATTGCTGCAATGGGTGGAGGATCACACGCCGGCCGACATCAAAGCCAAATACTCGATGCCGCTATCCGACATGATCACCGACAGCGACCTGACCTTGCTGCGGGTATTGCATTATCCGCCGTTGCGTGGCGATGAAGAGCCGGATGCGGTGCGCGCGGCAGCGCATGGCGACATCAATCTGCTGACCGTATTGCCGGCGGCGACGCAGGCAGGTTTGCAGGTGTTGGGCAAAGACGATACCTGGCATGATGTGCCCTGCGACTTCGGCATGCTGATCGTGAATATCGGCGACATGCTCGATGAAGCGTCGCAAGGTTACTACCCGTCGACCATCCATCGCGTCTTGAATCCGACCGGCGAAGAAGCGAAAAAATCGCGTATTTCCTTGCCGCTGTTCCTGCATCCGCGTCCTGACGTGGTGCTGTCGGAGCGTCATACTTCCGGCAGTTATCTGCAAGAACGTTTGAAAGAACTCGGCGTCAAGAAATAAAGTTTCAAAAGGGAGCTTCTAAAAACCTAATCGAGATGCAGCGCTAGGCAGGGTTATCAAATCGACGCAGCAATACGTCGGTATTGCGAGGCTTTGCAACGACACGATGCGTTCGAGTATGGAGTTTTTAGAAATTCCCAAAAACGCTCCCGCTTTATTCATAAGCCTTTCCAGCCATTTTCAGCCTGAAAGCCGCACCGGATAAGCGGGATTGATTTTGAAATGATGGCGAATCGATCTGCCTAGTCCGACTATTCTGACTATTCTGACTATTCTGCCAACCCCTTCACACCCAAAGAGAATCCGCATGACCACCCAAGACCTCACGCAACATTTGATCGCCGAAGCCCAGCAAGCCCGCGAACGCGCCTACGCGCCCTACTCCAGGTTTAAAGTCGGTGCCGCGGTTCAGACCAAGGACGGCACCATCTTCCGCGGCTGCAATATCGAGAACGCCTCCTACGGCCTGTGCAATTGCGCCGAGCGCACCGCCTTGTTCAGCGCGATTGCAGCCGGCTATCGTCCGGGCGATTTCGCTGCAATCGCCGTCACCGGCGACACCGACGGCCCGATCGCGCCCTGCGGCGCCTGCCGCCAGGTCATCATCGAACTCGGCGGACCGGCATTGCCTGTGGTGCTGAGCAATTTAAAAGGCGAAATCAAACACACCACGGCCGGCGCGCAATTGCCGGATGCGTTTTATCTGGCGCCGGACGCCAATTAAAAACCGATAAACTGATTGCCTAAACGCAATTACCCTGTCGATTGTAATCGGACAAGATAGATTCTTGTCCTCCCCCTCCTTGCTTAGCGTAAGCGACTTGCTATTCTAGGCACGAACAAGTGCCGCCCTAATGCTACTATCGTGTGTGCGATCTGCGTCATTAGGTTTTCTGCCGTCATCCTATTGCAACCCATAAATGTGCTGGAACTTGGTGCTGCGATGATACAAATAAAAACTACACCTGCCGGACCCGCACTTATCCAGAAAACTTAAGCAAATTCGTCCAGGTAAAGCGATCTGCGAAATCGGCGAAGACAGCAGGCATGAATACAGTCGCCTGCTTGAGTATGTTTTGCAGCAACGTCTACCCTAACCAACATCAACGGCAACACACCATGTCCACATCAGAAACCAAGCCAGAACCCGATCCGCGGCAAAACCGCATACTGGCGGCTCTTCCCAAATCAGAATATGAAAGACTATTGCCGAACCTGAAGTTTGTAGAAATGCCGCTAGGATGGACGGTGTCTGAATCCGGCGACCATGTTGATTTTGTCCATTTCCCTATCAGCGGAATCGTCTCTTTGATTTACGCTCTCGAGGACGGCTCCACCAGCGAAACCGCACTGGTCGGCAATGAGGGAATGGTGGGCATCTCTATTTTTATGGGCGGCGAGAGCATGCCAACCAGCACCGAGGTGCAAAGTGCCGGGGGCGCATTCAAATTAAGTCGCAAACTCATGAAACAGGAGTTTGAATTAGCCGGCGAGCTACAGCGGCTGGCGCTGCTATATACCCAGGCGCTCATTTGCCAGACCTCGCAAACGGCGGTCTGTAACCAACACCACGCCCTCGATCAACAGCTCTGTCGCTGGTTATTGATGAGCATGGACAGGCTGCAGGATAATCAAATTATCATTACTCAAGAAATGGTGGCTAATTTATTGGGTGTGCGGCGAGAAAGCATCACTGAAGCGGTTGGGCAACTGCAAAAAGACGGCATAGTTGAACGTGCGCGTGGCCGTATTACGGTGAGCGATAGAAAAAAGCTAGAGAAACGTGTTTGCGAATGTTATTCAGTCGTCAAAGAAGAATACGAACGGCTGCTTCCTTTCGAAAAAAAATAAACCTATTTTTATCCCTGCTGTCTGGGCATCGCCCACTCATGAATCTTGCCTGAAAGCAGGTCATTTATTCGATAGATCACTGATCAATACGATAGTTGATTTTGCGGTATGCTTTAGCTGCTTTTTTAACAGCGACACTCATTCCCACAGGAGTAATCATGCAAAACCAACAGGATTTCGATAGTCTGGTAGGCAGATCAAAATTAAACGACGGTATCGACCGTCGCACTTTTATCCAGACCGCGGTGGGCGTCGGCTTTGCCGCAGCCGCCTTGCCCGTGATGGCGCAAACCATGATCAAGACCGACACCCATGGCCTGACCGCCGGTGTCGTCATGTTGGAAATCGCCGGCCAGAAAGTACCGGTGTACCGCGCGCAGCCTGAAGGCAAAACCAATCTGCCGGTCGTGCTGGTGGTTTCCGAAATTTTTGGGGTGCATGAACATATCGCCGATGTCGCCCGCCGCTTCGCCAAGCTCGGTTACCTCGCCCTGGCACCGGAATTATTTGTACGTCAGGGCGACGCCAGCAAGTATCCGAACATCGGCGAACTGATTAAAGAAGTCGTCTCCAAAGTGCCCGATGCGCAAGTCATGTCCGATCTCGATGCCGTGGTCGCCTGGGCCAGCGCCAACGGCGGCAATACCGGCAAGCTGGCAATCACGGGTTTCTGCTGGGGCGGCCGCATTACCTGGATGTACGCTGCCCACAACCCCGGCGTCAAAGCCGGCGTGGCCTGGTACGGCCGTCTGATAGGCGAACCCAATCCGCTGTCGCCAAGCAACCCGATTGATATCGCTGCGAATTTAAAAACACCTATCCTGGGCCTGTACGGTTTGAAAGACACAGGCATCAGCCAGGAGTCGATCAGCCAAATGACGGCGGCCTTGAGCAAAGGGCATAGCAAATCGACCTTTAAAGTCTATGAAAATTCAGGCCATGCCTTCCACGCCGACTATCGTCCCAGCTATGTCGAAGCCGACGCCAAGGATGGCTGGAGCAGTTGCGTTGCCTGGTTTAAAGAACACGGCGTGGCGTAACCATCGCAACAAGCTGAATCTCAAAATACGCAATCCAACGATCAGTAGCCATCACGTTCAACCTGACGAAAGCGATCATCATGCAATCACTGGAACTGAAAATTCCGCCACCGCTGCTGGCGCTACTGATCGGAGTCGCGATGTACCTGCTGGCACAAATGCCGCCAGCAATCGAGCTGCCCAGATTGTTCCGGCTCACGCTAAGCATAGCGATAGCAGTGCTCGGCTTCGGATACAGTGTCGCGGGAGCAATCGCCTTCCACCAGGCAAAGACCACCGTCAATCCGATGTCGCCAGAAAAAGCCTCGTCACTGGTACAAAGCGGCATCTACAAAATCACCAGAAATCCGATGTACGTCGGACTGTTCTTGGTGCTGTGCGGCTGGACCGTATTCCTGATGTCTCCCTTCGCGGCAATCGGACCGCTGGGTTTTATGTTTTACATCAACCGCTTCCAAATCGCGCCCGAAGAACGGGCTTTGACCAAGTTGTTTGGCGAAGAATATATGAAATATAAGGCCAGGGTGCGGGCCTGGTTTTAAATATCCTCGTGGTCAATATTATTAAAAATTGGACTGACGCAAAAAACAAAACCTCTCACCACCGAGACACCGAGACACAGGGAAAAGGCAAGAGTAAACAATTCATGGAATGGAAATATTAAAACTAACTCGCAGTCTGGGTGCGCCTGCTGGCACGAAATGCTTCTGAAAGCGGCATCTAGCCTGCGGGCTCAATATAAGTTGAGATAAACAGTTTTCCGTTTTGCGTAAGCCCTAAAAAAATTCTCTTTGCTCGCTGGTCAGTATTTCAAGCTAAGCTCGGACCCATTCCAATTTGCAGAAACCCTCACTCTGTGTTTTAATTTGCAACCCAGTTGCAAGCGCATGGCTGGCATTGACGATCCGAGGTTCAAAATTCATTCCACGTTGTTATCCATACTTTTCGCCACCACGATTGCTGGCGTACTAAGCATTACCGCTGCGGCGATTTTTTCTTTTTCGCTGTTGTCGAAAATGGTCGAGCGCATGGTGAGCCTGTCGGTCGGCATTATGCTGTCGACTTCACTGTTGCATGCGCTGCCAGAGGCGTTTGAATCCGGGGCCGATCCGCGCACTTTGTTTGCGTGTTTGCTGGGCGGTTTGCTGGCGTTTTTTTTACTCGAAAAATTTGCAATCCTGCGGCACTCGCATCATCACGAGGGCGACGGTCATCATCACGCACATGGTCATGATGCGGATGAGGCGGGCAAAGCGGGTTGGATGATTCTGGTCGGTGACGGCTTGCATAATTTTACCGATGGCATCCTGATTGCGGCGGCGTTCTTGGCAGATCCGAAGCTGGGCCTGGTGACGGGGCTGGCGATTATTGCGCATGAGATTCCGCAAGAGATTGGCGACTTTATCGTATTGCTGAATGCCGGTTTTTCGCGCACGCGTGCCTATCTGTACAACCTGATTTGCAGCCTGATGGCGGTGATCGGCGGCGTGCTGGGTTTTTACATGCTGGAAGGCGCGAACAATCTGCTGCCGTATGTGCTGGTGTTTGCCTCATCCGGTTTTATCTACATTGCGGTCAGCGACCTGATGCCGCAAATGCAGCGCCGGGCGACGCTGCGCGAAACTATTCCGCAAATAATATTAATCGCACTGGGCGTCGCTCTGGTGCTGCTGGTGACAAGTCACAGAGGCTGATATGGGCAAAAAAATCGCGGGTTATGGATGGTTGCCGGACTTGCCTGATCATCGCGATCATCGCTTCGATCCGCCGCCGGACTATTTACAGCATCTGCCCGCCAGGATCGATCTGCGCCCGCACTGCCCGAGCGTGTTTGATCAGGGCGACCGCATCGGCAGTTGCACGGCGAATGCGGTATGCAATGCGTTTCGCTTCAACCTGATGAAGCAAGGCATGCAGCGTGCGTTTATGCCGTCGCGCCTGTTCTTGCATTACAACGCGCGCGTGATGATCGGTACTGAGCGGCAAAATCACGGTGCGCAGATTCGCGATGCGATCAAGAGCGTTGCCAAACAAGGGATTTGCCGCGAAAGCAGCTGGCCGTATATCGCTAAAAATTACGCGACCAAACCACCGCGCGCCGCTTATAACGAAGCCCTGGCGCATCAGGCGATCGGCTATCAACGACTGCAGCAAAAATCCGATCACCTGAAAGCCTGTCTGGCGACCGGTCATCCGTTTGTGTTCGGCCTGACCTTATACGAGGGATTTGAATCCGACAAAATGGCGGCATCCGGCGTACTGCACATGCCGAAAAAAGATGAAGGCCTGGTCGGCGGGCATTCGGTGCTGGCGGTCGGCTATGACGACAAGAGCGAACGTTTTATCGTGATGAATTCCTGGGGTGCCAAATGGGGCAAGCAGGGATTTTTTACCGTGCCTTATGCCTATTTACTCGAAGCGAATCTGGCCGCAGATTTCTGGACGATACGCGCAGTCGAAGGCTGAAAAGGGACAAGAACGGGTTTCACGGCTTTCTCGCAAAAATAGATACTCCCTCTATGTATATTTTAATACCGCTTATAGAACCTGCGGAATAAGGGCTATTTAAGAGGCAAATTGGGGAGTATCTATTTCTATCGGCTTATTCCTCAGCGCCGGTCATATAGGGGCGCGCCGGTTCCGAGCACCATTCGCTCCACGATCCGGGGTACAAGGCGGCGCCCGGCAAACCCGCAACTTCCAAGGCCAGCAGATTATGGCAAGCCGTCACCCCCGAGCCGCATTGCATGATGGCTTTGCTGGCGTCCGGCACAAGCGCGGCCCATTCAGCATGCAATGCTTGCGCCGGTTTAAAACGGCCGTCGGCTTGCAGGTTGTCTTTGAAGAAGCGGTTTTTAGCGCCGGGAATGTGACCGCCAATCGGGTCGATAGTCTCGTTCTCGCCGCGAAAACGATCGGCGGAGCGGGCATCGACCAGGGTGCGTGCCGAGGTCGCGAGATTGGCCAGCACATCGCCGACGCTGACTTTATGCACCAGACTGACCGACGCACTGATATTGCCGCGTCCGCTTTCGGTGATTTTATCGGTCAATGGCAACCCCGCCGACTGCCAGGCTGGCACACCGCCATCCAGCACGGCGACGGCCTGGTGACCGACCCAGCGCAGCATCCACCACAAGCGCGCTGCAAACATGCCGCCGTGCGCATCGTAAGCAATCACCTGACTCGAATTATCGATGCCCCATGAGCGTAAGGCACGGATGAAATCTTCTTTTTCCGGCAAAGGATGACGGCCGAGAAAAGCGCCGTTCGACGATGTTTTGGCGCCCGATAACTGGCTGTCGAGATGCGCGAATTGCGCGCGCGGCAAATGACCTAGTTCATAGGCTTTTTTTCCCGCAGCGCTATCCATCAAATCATGGCGGCAATCGAGGATGATCCAGCGCTGGTCATCGATGTTGGCAGCTAAATCCTTTGCAGAGATCAGGGTCGTGTACATAGTGTCCTTGTCTATTCAGAAGCAATCGGGTCGTTTGGGAGCGCAGGTTTATTGCGACTATTATAAAACGTAGCCATCAACCCGCTACTCAAAATAACGGCGATACCACACCAGCTTAACCAGCCCAGATGATCATGCCACAGCAGCACATCCCAGACGCTGGAAAACACGATGCCGACATATTGCAGGTTCGCGACCACCAGCGTATTGCCCAGGCGGTAAGCCCGGGTCATTGCCATTTGCGCCGATGCCGCAGTCAAGCCGATCACCAACAATAGCAGCAATCCTTTGAATTGGTGCGGATGCCAGCCGGAGGCCAGCGCATGACCGGACAAACCACCCGTCAGCCAAGCGCCGAACACGCCCGCCACCGCGCAAGTCGCAGAAAAATAGAATACGACGCGATATTCCGGCTCACCCATCAAGCCCATCTGCCGCACCTGCATATACGCGAGCGCCGCCAGCATGCCGGACACCAGCGCCACCATACCGCCGAACATCTGATCGGCATGCATATCAGGACGCAGCAACAGGATCACGCCGATGAAGCCCAGACTCACGGCGCCGATCAAACCCCATTCGACGCGACGCTTGCCGTTAGCGTCCTGACGGCTTTTAAACCAGGCCGCGCCGAACAAAAACACCGCGATCCACACTGGCGACATGTAATTCAAGGTGACCGCCATCGCCAGCGACAGGCGGCTGATCGAATAAAACCATAACCACAAGGCCAGCACCCCAATCGCACCGCGCCACAGATGATGGCCCGGCATGCGCGTGCGCAGCGTACCGCCCTGCACGCGGATCAGGATAAAAATCATCAGCATACCGATCGCACCCCGATAGGCGACGATCTCCGAAGTCGAATACGTATCCGAGGCGAGCTTGACGCAGACGCCCATAATCGAAAACAAGAAGCTGGCAACCAGCATCCAAAGTGACTGCATCGTTTTTCTCAAAAAAATAAGGGGAGCCGTTCCGCTCCCCTGCTATGTCGACAATACTAGAACGTCATCCTGCGCCGATACCACTCGTGGAAATGCTGCATGCCGTCTTCCATCGGCGACTGATACGGGCCGACTTCGCTGACGCCGCGCGCCATCAGGATCTGACGTCCGGCATCCATGCGCAAAGCGATCTCATCGTCCTCGATGCAGGTTTCCATATACGCAGCACGTTCGGCCTCGATGAATTCGCGCTCGAACAGGACGATCTCTTCCGGATAATAGAACTCGACCACATTCCGCGTCTTGCCCGTCGCGCTGGGCCACAGGGTCGAGACCACCAGCACATGCGGATACCATTCGACCATGATGTTCGGATACAGCGTCAGCCAGATCGCGCCGTATTTCGGCGTTTCGCCGTTGCGGAATTTCAGCACCTGCTCTTGCCAGGCCTGGTATTTGGCCGAGCCGGATTTCAACAAACCGTTATTCACGCCGACCGTCTGCACGCTGTAGTCTTCGCCGAATTCCCAGCGCAGGTCATCGCAGGTCACGAAACTGCCCAGGCCGGGATGGAAAGGCTCCACGTGATAGTCCTCGAGATAGACCTCGATAAAGGTCTTCCAGTTGTAATCACATTCGTGCACTTCAACATGGTCCAGCATGTAATCGCTGAAATCGAGATCCCTGGCGACGCTGAGCTGCCCCATTTTTTCCATCACGTTGTAACCGTTTTGCTCGAACAGTAAGCCGTTCCAGTTTTGCAAAGGGGTCCGTGACAAATTCAAACAAGGCGTGTCGTCGAAGTGCGGCGCGCCGATCAGCCCGCCTTTTAAATCATAGGTCCAGCGATGCAGCGGACAGACGATATTATGCGCATTGCCGCGCCCATTGAACATCAGGGCCTGGCGATGACGGCAGACGTTGGACATGAGTTCGATACCGGCGGCGCCTTCGGCATTGCGCACCAGCATGCGGCCTTCGTTCTCGGCAGCGAGCGTGGCAAAGTCGCCGACATTGGGCACCATCAGTTCATGACCGACATAGCGTGGGCCAGACTGGAAAAGTTGTTTGATCTCGCGCTGTAACAGGGCTTGATCAAAATACACATGAACAGGAAGTTGCGCGTCAGAGCGCGCGAGTTTGGAAAAAGAAGCCAGATCGGACATCCCTACCCCCCAAATTAATTTGCACCAACCTAAAGGAGAAAGAATCCACAAAAACCTGCTTTTAGCTGCATCTCGCGCTCAGTTGCGACAATATTCAGACAAAAGCTCACACAAAAAGAATGAAGAGGAAATTTTGGACAAGACCGCGGATTATACCTGAATCGGCTGTGCCGGGTAGCTGGCGCTTCATTAAAGCGATGGTGCCGCTCCCAATTAGCGACGTCAGACTGTTGTCGCCAAACTACATATTTGCCGCAAAATTATTGCAAATGCACTTTTAGTCATTTTCATCTAATTCTTCAGATCCCCCTCAAATTGCCTCGAGTGCGCTCGCCAATTCCATCGCTCGTTTCCCATGAAATCAGCTCATCCGTCCGCTATTTTTCGGTCAGCGCAATGAATGCTGCAGCGCACGATTGCCGGTTTCTTTGCTGCGCCGCAGCTTGCTTAAGAAATAGGCAAATCCTAGCCTGAGCCATGCAATTTTGATCAGCGGTCTTTTGCAACCACTACCAAGAAAGGAGCGTCAGTAAAGGACACGAGGCGGTCCGGCTTCATTTTGACTATGTGAAAAAAATAATTTAAGAGACAAAAAAATGAACAAATCATTCGTAAAAAAAATCTGCGCTTTACTGATTACATTGACGGTGCTACCCGCGCCTTCATGGGCCGCCGGCTATACGGAAACAAAATATCCTATCGTGCTGGCACATGGCCTGTTTGGATTCGACAATATCGGTCCGGTTGAATATTGGTACGGCATTCCGGCAGCTCTGCGCGCTGATGGCGCCAGGGTCTATGCAACCCAGGTCTCCGCCGCTAACAGTACCGAGGTTCGCGGCGAGCAATTGCTGACGCAAGTCAAGCAAATCATCGCGGTCACCGGCAAAGCAAAAGTCAATCTGATCGGGCATAGCCACGGCGGACCGACCGCACGCTATGTGGCCTCAGTGCGCCCCGACCTGGTCGCATCGGTGACCTCGGTGGGTGGCGTCAATCGCGGCTCCAAAGTCGCCGATCTGTTGCTCGGTATCGCACCCGACGGCTCCTTGTCGAATGCGGTGATTGTATCGATCACCAATGGCCTGGCGACGATCATCAACTTCCTGTCTGGCGGCAAAGGCTTGACCCAGGACTCTCTGGCGGCAGCAAAATCCCTGAGTACCGCAGGCTCCTTGAAATTCAACGCGGCACATCCCGAAGGCATCCCTACCAGCAGTTGCGGCGAAGGCGCTTATCAGGTCAACGGCGTGTCGTATTTTTCATGGAGCGGCGCACAGCCTTATACCAATATCCTCGACATCATCGATCCCGCGCTGGCATTAACGTCACTGGCTTTCGGCGGTGCAAAAAATGACGGACTGGTCGCTAGCTGTTCTGCACATCTGGGCAAAGTGATTCGCGATGACTACGCGATGAATCATTTGGATGAGGTCAATCAAACTGTGGGGCTGGTGAATATTTTTGAAACCAATCCTGTGACCGTTTATCGTCAGCATGCGAATCGCCTGAAAAATCAAGGGCTGTAATCCCAGGTAGTCGATCACGATCCTTTTCTTAAAGCATCTCATGACCATCAAAAAACGTTCTGCCTTCTTTGCGGTAACTGCAGCGGTACTGGTTACCGCTGCTTTTTTTATCTTACGCCCACCCCAAAACAATGAGATCGCTGCGGATCAAAATGGAGACAAAGATCCTTTCGCTTTCGTGCGTTCGATGGAGGGCACATTGCCCGATGGGCAGGTACAACAGACCGATGCAGACACACTCATAGTCGACAATGCCCTGCGGCGTTTGTTTGATTATTACCTTGCCGCCATAGGTGAAAAATCCTTAAACGAGATACGTACAGAAATAGAAAAAGAACTCGATGGCAAGCTCAGCAAGAATGCGGCCATTCAGGCAAAGAATTTATTGGGCCGTTATCTCGATTACAAACGGGAACTGGCAGAGATAGAAAAAAAACCGCTGCCATCAAGCGGCGCTCAAGAACAGAATCCGGCCACCGCAGCCATCAAAGCGCGACTGACGATCATGCAACAAACGCGTCAGCGCTACTTTAGCGAAAAAGAAAATCAGGCATTTTTCGCTTTCGACGACGCCTATGATTCGGATGCTATTGCACGCCTTGAGATCAGTGACGACAAGCGTCTGAACGAGGCACAAAAACAGCAGCGGCTACAGGCGCTGGATGCCGCCATGCCAGCGGGTTTGCGCGCAGAGAAAGAAGCGCCATACCAAGTCTTACGCCTGGAAGAAAATGTCGCAAAAATGCGCGCACAGGGTGCCAGCGACGACCAGATTTACAGAATGAGAGCCGCCGCCACGACACCCGAAGCAGCGGCCAGATTAGCCGATCTGGACAGAGAAGACGCGCAGTGGAAAACCCGCATTGCGAATTACCTGACTCAACGCAGCCGGGTATTGAGCGACACCGCAAACAGATCGACAGCCGAGCAAATCGCAGCGCTACAGCAGATCAGAAATCAGATGTTCGACGCGAATGAACAGAAGCGCCTGGCGGCGTATGAGTGAATGACTCAAGCCGAATTCAGATCATTCAACGGTGAGGCAAAAAAACCGGATACGGCTAAATTAGCTAACTGACTTCTGTCTCTGACTCGGCAGTTTCTTCGATTGCCTCCATAAGGGCGCGGTCGACAACTTTGTCCAGCATCAGAATTTGTGCGCGCTGCTCGCGGAAGGCTTGTTCCAGATCCGAAGCGGAGACTGAGAACGATTTTTCTTTTTCACTGGTAGTGAAGATAAACAAACTGCGCATAGGGCTGGCCCAGGCGAGTCTGACCCGGTTAACGCTGCCATCTTTTTTGGTGAACTGCAACCAGATACCTCTATCGAGGTTAGCGACAACCTCGGCAAAATCATCCTCGCCTGGCGCTACATTCGGTATGCCATCGGCTTCAGCGGCTTCTGCCTCCGCTTGCGCCTGCGCTTCTGCCTGGGCACGTTTTTCGAGGCGACGTTCGGCAGCTAATTGTGCTGCTTCTACAGCGATTTCAACTTGGCGTTGTGGCGACAATTCTAGCGGCGCCCTGACAATCGATGCGTGGCACTCCGCCAATTCAGCAAAAAATTGCGCGCGGTCGGCATCCTCCCATTTGATCAGGCTCAGCCATTTATTCAGTCTCGCCAAAATCGCCGGCAGGCGGTTCAACAATTCCTGACGCTGCGGCAGCGTGATCTTGGGTTGGCAACTCCAGATCAGGTCATCCATGGTCTTGATCGCATCGGTCACGGCATGCGGTTTTTGCTCTTGCACGCTGTAGGCCAGGGTCAGGACTTTGGTCCAGCGATTTTCCAGGAAGGTTTCGACAAAGGCGACGACTTCGCCGCTGCCTATGCGCAACGCCACCTCATTGGTGGCGGCGAGATTCGCCTGCTTGATTCTTTCTGTCTGCAGCGCACGCTGGATAGGTTCTTGCAGAGCCTTGGTGCTTGCCTCTTCCTCTTGCGCGACAAAGCTTTCGAGGTCGGTAACGACTTCGTCGAACAAGCTCATTTGCTGATCGAATTCGTTTTGCACACGGCGGACATTGCGCTGCATAGTCTGGAACAAAGGATCTTCCCGGCCTTTGCTGTCGTCTACCGCAACGCTATATCGAGTCAGCAAATCAATCAGGCGGCGCGCTGGATGGGTTTCCTGAAAGAAGAACTCTTTATCCATCAAAGCGGCTTTTAATACCGGGATTTGCAGCACGCCGATCAGTTCTTTGATCTGTGACGGAATGGTTTGATTATGAAATACCGTATCGAATATTTTTGACAGCAAGTCGAGCGTGGTTTTTTCCACGCTGCTGTTCGCTAATTCAGGCATCTGCTCGCGCATTTGCGACAAGCGCATCACATCTTGCGCCCCTGCGACAAACTGGCGTAGCGCCATGCCTTTTTGCAGGTCGGCCAGATATTGGAATAAGCGGGTATCGGTTACCCGCGATGCGGATGCATCGGCATGTTCCGGCTGGTAGTGCTGATCGTGTTGAGTCTGCTGGTTGTACCGGGAATACTGAGGCGAATTGAATTGGCCGGACTGCCGCTCGCCCTCTTGCCGTGCCTCAGACGCGTCGTTGGCCGCGCGTCCCGGCGCGGAACCGGACGAGCTCTTTCGGGAAAAAATATCGTTCAGCTTTTGCTTGACGTCGGACTTATCGACTTGATTGCCGTCGGTATTTTGCGTCTTCTTGATCCGATACGATTCATGCAGATCGGGCAACACGCCCTGGCGAACCAGGAATTCATTCAGCGACTGCAGGATCGGCGACAGGTCAAATAAAATCTCGGCGCGCAACAAAGGCAGTATCAGGGCATGCGCGTCCGCATCCGGATTAAATTCACACCAGGCGGCATGCAGGGTCCGCAGGAAAATCTCCGGTCTGAAGGGATTTTGCGCGGTACTCAGGCTATCAATATCCAGCACACTGGCAAGTCGCATATTCAGCGCAGCCAGTTGCTCGGCACTGGCTAATTCCAAACTGCGGCTGGCGCGACCGAAAGCCAGTTTGTTATCCATCTCTTCATACGAAACCAGCGTTAAGGCCACATCCTGCGCTTGCGGCTGCGGCTTGCCAGTCATTTGCAGCGCTTGTATTTCTTTACGAAACGCCGCCTCGATCCCGGCCGAACTCAGGTAGTAGAAGGCGTAACCATTATTTTTTAGCAGTTGTGCCGAGTTAAAACTCAGGCTTGCTTCGCGCGCATCGCTGACTTGCTCCGACATGGCAAAAAAAGCATTCGCCAGACGCGCAGCAAAAGCATCGAGCTGCGCTACCACCAAATGCGTCGCCTGCGGGATCAGGGCGCGCAACATCTCCGCACGCGCCTGGGGTGCTTTTGGAGTGGGGCGATGATCGGGCGACGGTGAAGACATAGATAGCTCAGGTCAGGTTGCGTTGTTTATTTCTATTTATTTTCGTTGCTTATTTGCGCTACCCTGATGAACACTAACTAGTATTCGATGAATAGTGCTTAAAATAAAGCTTACCGAGTTTAATACTTTATTAAATTGTAACCAACAAAAATGCGCGAAAGAAACCGAACTGCTAGCACTATAGGCGATTAATTTCCATGTGGAAATGTTTGAAACGCAATTTTCGTCAATTCTTGCGCAATTTTTGTTACCAGATGCGACAAAAAATGAGGTTTATCAAGCCGGATGACCTTCTTCTACTACCAGCATATTGTCAAAATCCTTGGCAAAAAATCAGTAATCCTTATTTATCGGCAGGCTTTGCTCTAAAATGCAGGGTTAATCTTAATTTGCATCCGTTATTTCTATGCCCAAAAAATCGCCAAGCGCCAGTCAACCCGAGTCATTTGAAGCGGCCATGTCAGAACTTTCCGAACTGGTTGCGCAAATGGAAGCTGGCGAACTGCCATTAGAAGCTTCTGTGAGTGCTTACCAACGTGGTTCGGAACTGATCAAATACTGCGCCAGCCAGCTGGATAAGGTCGAACAGCAAGTCAAGGTATTGGAGGCCGGTATGCTGAAGCCTTTTTCTGGCGACGGCAGCGACGAGGCCGAATCATGAGCCACACGGACCTGAGCCAGAATTTTCGCCAGTGGATGGCATCTGCCCAGCAACAATTTGAAGCATTATTCCCCTCCTTCTTGCCAGGAACCGATATCGTCCCCGGCAGACTGCATGAGGCAATGCGCTATGCGGCACTCGACGGCGGCAAACGCGTGCGGCCATTACTGGTATTCGCAGCAGGCCTGTTATTCGATGCGCCTGCCGACTTATTAGCAAGAGCGGCAAGCGCAGTAGAAATGATCCATGCCTACTCGCTGGTGCACGATGACATGCCTTGCATGGACGACGATGCCTTGCGCCGCGGCAAACCCACTGTTCATGTCAAGTACGACGAAGCGACGGCCCTGCTGGTTGGCGATGCGCTGCAAGCCCAGGCTTTCCTGGTCTTATCGGAAGGCCTGGGCGATCCGGCAACGCGCCTGGCGATGCTGCGTTTGCTGGCGCAAGCCGCAGGTTCAGTGGGCATGTGCGGCGGGCAGGCGATTGATCTGGCCAGCGTCGGGCTGGCGTTGAACATACAACAGCTGGAGCAAATGCATCGCCTGAAAACAGGTGCATTGCTGCGCGCTTCGGTCTTGCTGGGCGCAATGAGCGGCAAAACTTTATCCACCAGCGAAGTCGCTGCGCTGGATGTCTACGCAAGCGCGATTGGCCTGGCGTTCCAGGTGGTCGATGATGTGCTGGACGCGACCGCCGATTCTGCTACCCTAGGCAAAACTGCGGGCAAGGATGCGGCCGACAACAAGCCGACTTATGTATCGCTGTTAGGCTTGCAAGCATCGCAAGAACTCGCACAAAAATTATGCAAGGATGCCCACGCAGCATTGTTGCCCTTTGGTGAAAAAGCTCACATGCTGCGCAGCCTCGCAGATCTGATTGTGCAGCGGAAAGCATAATATGAATTTACTCAACAGCATTAATTCCCCCGACGATTTACGCAAACTCGCGCGCAGCCAGCTCAAACCGCTGGCCGATGAATTGCGGCACTTCGTGATTGATTCCGTCTCCAAAACCGGCGGTCACTTGTCGTCGAATCTGGGCACGGTCGAGCTCACGATCGCGCTGCATTATGTGTTTCAGACGCCGGAAGATCGCCTGGTCTGGGACGTCGGCCATCAAACTTATCCGCACAAGATTCTGACCGGCCGTCGCGACCGCATGCATACCCTGCGTCAACTCAACGGCATCTCCGGTTTTCCGCGCCGCGTTGAAAGTGAATACGATACCTTTGGCACGGCGCATTCCTCGACCTCGATCTCTGCGGCCCTAGGCATGGCTTTGGCGGCCAGGACCAAGGGCGAAGATCGTCACTCGGTCGCGATTATCGGCGATGGCTCGATGACTGCCGGGATGGCGTTTGAGGCCCTGAATAATGCGGGCGTGTATGACGACATTAATTTACTGGTGATCCTGAACGACAATGACATGTCGATCTCGCCACCGGTCGGCGCCCTGAATCGTTACCTGGCACGGCTGATGTCCGGCAAATTCTACGCGGCAGCGCGGAATGTCGGCAAATCGGTCTTGCCGCCCCCGATGCTGGAACTGGCGAAACGTTTTGAAGAGCACGCCAAAGGCATGATCGTACCGGCCACCATGTTTGAAGAATTCGGCTTCAATTACATCGGTCCTATCGATGGACATGATCTCGATTCGCTAGTGCCGACTTTGCAGAATCTGAAGAAACTCAAAGGCCCGCAATTCCTGCACGTCGTGACCAAAAAAGGCCAGGGTTACAAACTCGCCGAAGCCGATCCTATCCTGTATCACGGGCCTGGCAAATTCAATCCGGCCGAAGGCATCAAGCCTGCGGCGACACCTGCCAAGCAAACTTACACCCAGGTATTCGGCCAGTGGTTATGCGATATGGCGGCAGCCGATCAACGCCTGATCGGCATCACACCGGCGATGCGTGAAGGCTCAGGCATGGTCGAGTTCGAGCAAAAATTCCCGGCGCGCTATTACGATGTCGGCATCGCAGAACAACACTCGGTGACCTTCGCCGCGGGCATGGCCTGCGAGGGTTTGAAGCCGGTGGTCGCGATTTATTCCACCTTCTTGCAACGCGCCTACGATCAGTTGATCCACGACGTCGCCTTGCAGAATCTCGACGTCACCTTCGCACTGGATCGCGCCGGCCTGGTCGGTGCCGACGGTGCGACCCACGCCGGCAATTACGATCTGGCCTACTTGCGCTGCATACCAAATATGGTGGTGATGGCCGCATCCGACGAAAACGAATGCCGCCAGATGCTCTCGACCGGCTTCCATTATCCCGGCCCGGCAGCAATCCGCTATCCGCGTGGCGCAGGTATCGGTGCCGCGATTGCACCAGATCTGACCACGCTGACTATCGGCAAAGCCGAGCTGCGCCGCCAGGGTCAGCGCATCGCGATTCTGGCATTTGGCTCTATGCTGCAAGCGAGCCTGAAAGCTGCCGAGAATCTCGATGCCACCGTGGTCAATATGCGCTTTGTCAAACCATTGGATAGCGCAATGCTGGTCAGCATCGCGGCCAGTCACGACGTGCTGGTGACGGTGGAAGAAGGCACGGTGATGGGCGGCGCCGGTTCCGCAGTGGCAGAGGCGATGGCGGATGCAGGCATCAGCAAACCTTTGTTAATTCTTGGCTTGCCTGACCAATTTGTCGATCATGGCGACCCCGCCATTTTGCTGGCGCAATGCGGGTTGGATGCGCCGGGCATCGAAGCGGCCATCCGCAAAAAATTTGGCTCAGATGCACCGAAACTGGTAGTCAATAATTAAAGTCTGTTCGATTTAAACAAACAAGCCACGTCTGCGAACCCGCAACGTGGCTTTTTATTTGGTTTTAGAACAGGTATCAGATCTGCTTCACTTTTGATTCGCGCAAAAGATAGTCGACAAATTAAATATACTACCTACCAGTATATTTTTTAATCACCAATCTGGATAAGCGGATTAAGCACAATTTAAGACAAAATTATGGGGAGTATATTATCTCCCATCGTGCTTAATGAAGCGCCATGCGTCAAACAGTGCGCCCGGCTTGCCGAAACAGTCAACGCTCGCGCTCTTTTTCCCACAACACATCGCTACCGCCTGCATAACGGTTCAGCACGCGCGACAAGACGAATAAGAGGTCGGATAAACGATTCATGTATTGACGCGGATGCGCATTGATTTGCTCGGCCTTGCCGACGCTGACGATCGCCCGCTCGGCGCGGCGGCAGACCGTCCGGCAGACATGCGCAATCGCCGCTGCACGCGAACCGCCGGGCAAGATGAAATCCTTGAGCGGCTCCAGATCGGCGTTGTAAAACGCCAGCAGGGCATCCAGACGCTCGACCTGCGTTTCGGTGATCATGGTGTAGCCCGGAATGCACAGCTCGCCGCCCATATCGAATAAGTCATGCTGGATCGAGATCAGCGCATGTCGCATTTGTTCTGGCAAATCCTCGCACAGCAACACGCCGATCTGCGAATTCAGTTCATCCACGTCGCCCATCGCATGCACCCGCAAAGCGTCTTTGTCGATGCGGCTGCCATCCCCCAGGCCGGTGGTACCGGCGTCGCCGGTGCGGGTGGCAATTTTAGAAAGTCGATTACCCATAGCAAGAAATTTATTAGTTGAATGATGTCGGCAGGATACGGCATTTTTTTGAGGAACGCATCATAATGGAACACTGAAATCAATTCGGGGTCATCATGAACCAGCCCGCCAGGCTCGCATCGATCAAAAAACCGCTGCCAGATGAGCTATTGCAAGCGCTCAAGAATCTGCTTGAGGATCGCTACAGCACCGCATTGGCCGTGCGCGAGCATCATGGCCGGGATGAGTCGTCCTATGACGCTATGCCGCCGGATGTCGTGGTATATGCGCACACCACCGGCGAAGTCGCGGCAATTGCCAGACTCTGCCACCACTATCAGGTACCGATGATTCCGTACGGCGCCGGCTCATCGCTGGAAGGACATATTCTGGCGCTGCGCGGCGGCGTCACGATTGACCTGTCGCAAATGAACCAGATGGTCGCAGTCCACGCAGAAGACTTGACCGCAACAGTGCAGGCCGGCGTGACCCGCAAACAATTGAATCTCGAGATCAAGGACAGCGGTTTATTTTTTCCGATTGATCCCGGCGCCGATGCCTCGATCGGCGGGATGGCAGCGACGCGCGCTTCCGGCACCAATGCAGTCCGCTACGGCACCATGCGCGACAACGTATTGGCGCTGACGGTGGTCAGCGCCGACGGCCGCATTATCCAGACCGGTTCGCGCGCCAAAAAATCGGCGGCGGGCTACGACCTGACCAGGCTCTTTGTCGGCAGCGAGGGCACGCTGGGCATCATCACCGAAGTAACCGTCAAGCTGTATCCTTTGCCGGAAGCGATTTCAGCCGCGGTATGCAGCTTTCCCAGCGCGGTCGATGCCGTCAATGCCGTGATCCAGACCATACAGATGGGTGTGCCGGTGGCACGCGTGGAATTTCTCGATGAGAACGGGGTACGTGCCATCAATGCCTATGACAAACTTAGCCTGCCGGAAAAACCCTTATTACTTTTTGAGTTCCACGGCAGCCAGCACAGCGTGCAGGAACAAGCCGGGCTGGTGCAACAGATCGCCGCCGATCACGGTGCCGACGATTTTGAGTGGGCCATGCAGCCCGAAGACCGCTCGCGCTTATGGGCGGCGCGGCACAATGCGTATTTCGCCCTGCTGCAATTACGGCCCGGAGCACGCGCCATCTCGACCGATTGCTGCGTACCGATTTCGCGGCTGGCAGAATGCATACTCGATACCCAAATCGATTGCGAACGTCACCAGCTCATTTACTCTATTATCGGTCACGTCGGCGACGGCAATTTCCACGTCTTGATGATGATTGATCCGCATGACCCTGACGAAGTCGCCACAGCAGAAGGAGTGAACAGCCGCATGGTGACACGCGCCCTGGCCATGGATGGCACTTGCACCGGCGAGCACGGCGTTGGCATGCACAAAATGGCGTTCCTGATACAAGAGCATGGCAGCGACGCGATCCAGCTGATGCGCAGCGTAAAACATGCTTTCGATCCCGACAATCTCATGAATCCCGGCAAGATTATCGCCTGGGAAGCCGATGCCTGATACGCACTGGAGCGCATTGGAGATCGATGAATTGCCAAGAAATTACCAGCGAATTGAAACTGCATTACCACTGACTTACTGAAGAATACTGCCCATCTAACGACTCACGGATCCCCATAATGGCAACACGCTTACCACCAGTACACGCCTTATCCGCATTTGAAGCCGCCGCCCGCCATGCCTCGTTCGCGGTGGCAGCAGAAGAACTATGCATCACACCCTCGGCCTTATCCCATCGCATCCGTCTGCTGGAAGAACATCTGTGCGAACGCGTATTTGTGCGCGAAGGCCGCAGCGTCACCCTGACGGAATTCGGACGCCGCTATCTCGATGTGGTGCGCAGCGCCTTGCGCACTTTGTCCGATTTTCCGCTGCCGCATAAGGCCACGCAAAAACAATTGCGCGTCAAGGTGACTTTGCCGCCGACCTTTGCGCGCTATATGTTCATGCCGCGCCTGGCCAGCTTTACAACACTCCATCCCGAGATTGAAATCGAGATTTTCTTATTCGTGCCGCTGTACGATCTGAGTCTGTCCGAGAGCGATGTCGAGATTCGTTTCGGCGCCGGGGAATATCCGAATCTGGTGACCGAAAAACTCTTTGTCGAACCGTCTTTTGCAGTCGCCAGCCCGGCCTACCTGAAAACGATTCCAGCGCTTCAAAAGCCATCCGACTTGCAGCATGCAAAACTGCTGCGCTCCGCGCTGGAGCCGTGGCAACCCTGGTTTGAAGTAGCCGGACTGGAATGGCCGGAACCCGCGACAGGTCTGCGTATCGACGATCTGGGATTACTTCTGGAAGCAGTCAAACATGGTCACGGCATCGGCCTGACGCGCCAGCATTTTGCACAAGAACTGATAGAGCGCGGTGAGGTAGTCCGTCTATTCGATACCCAACTCGCCACCCCGCCGCATGCGTATTATCTGGTGCATGAAGCACAGGCGATAATCCGCCCTGAGGTCCAGTCGTTCATTAACTGGATGCGCCAGACCTATCAATATACGACTTAGGATGACAGAATTAAGATTGCAAAACAAGGGCAGGATTTTTTTCTAGCCAGACATCGATAGGCGTAGGTCTGCAATACAAATACCCTTGCAGGCAAGCGCAACCGCTGGCGATCAAAAAATCCGCCTGCTGCTGCGTCTCTACTCCCTCGGCAACTACGCGCAATCCCAGGTGACTCGCCATCGATAAAATCGATTGGACAATCGCTGTATCGTTCGGATCGGCTGGCGTGTCGTCGACGAAACTCTTGTCAATTTTAAGTTCGTAGATAGGCAGTTTTTTTAAGTAGGCAAGACTGGAATAGCCGGTTCCAAAATCATCAATAGAAAAGCGTACGCCCAATCTGGCCAGGGTATGCATACGCTCAATAGTCTCTTGCAGATTATTGATCAACAGTCCCTCGGTCACTTCCAGCACCAGCCTGGATGCCGGCGCACCGGTCTCATGCAATACCGCAATGACCTTATCGACAAAATCGGTCTGCCTGAATTGCTTAGGACTGACATTGATCGACAAGGTCAGCGGCCAGCCTGCGCGCTCAAGGCGTAGCAAGGCCAGGCATCCCTGCAGCAAGGCCCAATCACCTAATTGCACGATCATGCCGGACTCTTCCGCAATCGGTATGAATAAAGCGGGCGAGATGGCGCCGCGCTCAGGATGCATCCAGCGCATCAGCAATTCTGCGCCTTCCGGTATTCCTTCATGATTGACCTGCGCCTGCATTACCATTTGCAGTTGATCGCCATTCAGTGCCTTGGCCAAATCCCGGGTCAGGGTCAGGCGTTGTTCTACTTCAGCCTGCATATTCGCTTCAAAAAAAGCGATTTGATTGCGCCCGGCAGCCTTGGCCCGGTTCATCGCAGTATCCGCTTCCCGCAATAAATCATCGATATTTTGCTCTGCCTTAGGGAGCAAGGTCACGCCTATGCTGCAGCCGGAGTTATAGGTCTGCCCGTCAATCTCAAACGGTTCTGCAAGCGCCGCATGAATTTTTTCGGCGACTGCTAATGCGCCTAAAGCGCCGGCGCCGATATCGCTGGCCACATTAGAGATAATCACCACAAACTCGTCGCCGCCGATACGCGCTACGGAGTCAACTTCGCGCAACAAGGTTTTGAGTCTTTGCGTCACATGCACCAGCAGGGAATCGCCTACCGCGTGGCCAAGTGCATCATTGATGTATTTGAAGTGATCCAGATCAATGCATAAGACCGCGCTGATCAAACCAGTACGGCGCGCCGTCGCCAACAAGATATCAAGCCGATCCATCATCAGGCGACGATTCGGCAAGCCTGTCAAGACATCAAAATATTCGAGTTGATATAGCTGCTGCTCAGCTTGTTTTCGTTCGGTGATGTCTCTCTCAACAGCCACCCAATGACTGGCTTGCCCTTGCTCATCGGCCAGAGGAATAATATCGGTCTCAACCCAGAACTGCTCTCCCGATTTACTGTATTTGATCAGTTCTGCATGCACCGTATCGCCTTCCTGCAAGGCAATCGTGATGCGCTTCACCTCTTGTTGCTGGGTATTCGGTCCATACAATAAGGCGACCGTTTTTCCAGAAACCTCTTCCAGCGAATACCCTGTGCGCCTCTCAAAAGCATCATTGACGAACACGATCTGATGCTCGCCCTGCTGATGCGAGCCCACATCCATGATGATGACGATATCATTCAAACGCGATAAGGCGGCGGCATTCAATCGTAGAGCGGCATTGGCCGCGCGCAAGTTTGACTGGCCGGCTTTAAGCGAGTCCGAGATGGCCAGTTGCGCATCCAGCGAACGTTCCAGCCGCTGCAGCAATACACCGCAGGAGATGGTGATCACAGAACTAATGAAGGTAAAATTCAAAGTGATCACCACCCACTGAACCAAAGGCTGGTCGCTGAGATGATCAATGTGCAGATTCGCTTGGGCAAGATAGCCGATACCAAGCATGGAAATGGCGTTGATCAACAGACCAAAGATGGCCGGACGAAAACCGATCAGCAAGGCCGTCATGACCGGGAAAGCCATCAGATAGATCTGACTGACCGGTCCCACTTTGATCAAAAACCAGATGCCGAGAATGTATAAGAGGATAAGCAAATTCCAGGCGCGGAACTTGAACGACCATTGCGGCATGCACCACAAGCATGCCACCCAGATCAATGCAACCAGATCAATCGCGACGACCGACCAGAATCCCTGTCGGATTGCTAGAGTAATGCTTGGAATTGCCGTGAGAAAGCCCAGTACCAGCGCCGTCAGCAAAATAGCGGACAAAACTTGCGCCCGCCACTGTTGCATATCGGCTTGCCCTGATCCAGGCGTCAGTACATACCGGCGAAATCGTTGCGTCAAAGTCGTCAAGCGGCCCATCCAGATAAAAAAGGAGTGAAGACACTAAGCGAGAAATCTATTGCCAAGTTGCCATTTATACTCTGAATTTCGCTTCGTTGCCATCACTTCACGTAATTTACCGCCAAGCAATGGAGTAAACCGGTTTTATCTCCCTGAAATTGTTAACCGGTCAGGTCCGCGGACACCGGTTCAATCAACGTTTTTACCTGCCGAGGCACACCACAGAGTGAACCACTGCTCACGTGTCAGATGGACCTGGGTGGCTTGCGCCGCTTCCCTGATCGCAGCAATCCGTCCGGAGCCAGTCAGCACCACCGGTCTGGCAGGATGCTGCAATATCCAGGCGATCGCCACCGTTGATGGCGATACATGCAGTTGACCGGCAACCGTCTGCAGCGCCTGACGCACCCGCAGGCCGCGCTCGCTCTCATCCGCAAACAAACGCCCACCTGCCAGAGCGGACCAGATCATCGGCGCAATGCCCAGGCGCTGGCATTGGTCCAGCGTGCCATCATGCAAAGGCGGCAAATGCATTAACGACAGCTCAACTTGATTGGTCACGATGGGAAAGCGCGACGCCAGTAATTCAAATTGCGACGGCGTGAAGTTCGAGACGCCAAAATGCCTGACCTTGCCGCTGTTTTGCAAATGCTGGAATGCCTCCGCCATCTCATCGGCATGCATCAAGGGATCGGGGCGATGTATCAGCAATAAATCGAGGGTATCGATCTGCATCTGGCGCAACGAATTTTCCGCCGAGGCGATGATATGCGCACGGCTGGTATCGTAATGCTGGATCCAGTGCGCCGGTCGTTGATCAGACACGAGTTTGATACCGCATTTGCTGACGATTTCAATTTTGTTGCGCAGATGCGGTGCGATCGCCAGCGCTTCGCCAAACAGGCGTTCGCACTGGTAATTGCCATAGATATCCGCATGATCGGTGGTGGTAATACCCAGTTCCAGCGCCTGCTCGATCAAGGTGACGCGTTGTTGCGGCGTCATATTCCAATCGGCAAGACGCCACAAGCCGAGCGCGATGCGGGAGAACTGCGAGCCTTCAAAGGAAATATTGATGCGTTGCATAGGTTTCACAAGAAAAGATTAAAAAATCCAGACGACATCCCGCCGCCTGGAATGAGCTACGACATGATCAGGCGATCAAATTATCTTCGGCAAACATCTTCTTCAGGCCGCGTAATGCCTGGCGTATCCGCGCCTCGTTCTCGATCAGCGCAAAACGTACATACTCGTCACCGTACTCACCGAATCCTATCCCCGGCGACACGCAGAGCCGGGCTTTTTCCAATACCTGCCTGGCAAATTCCAGTGAACCGAGCTGCCGATAATGCTCAGGAATATGCGCCCAAATATACATCGATGCCTTTGGCGTATCGACCATCCAGCCGAGTTCGTGCAAACCCTTGACCAGCACATCGCGACGACGCTGATACTTGTCCCGGATGTCGTTCACGCAAGCCTGATCGCCCTCCAGCGCAGCAATCGCCGCCACCTGCACCGGCGTAAAACTGCCATAGTCATGATAGCTCTTAATGCGCGCCAGAGCAGCGACCAGTTCTTTATTGCCGACCATAAAACCGATGCGCCAGCCTGCCATGTTATAGCTTTTAGACAGCGTAAAAAATTCAACCGCGACATCGCGTGCGCCTGGCACCTGCATGATAGACGGCGCTCTCCAGCCGTCAAACACGATGTCGGCATAGGCGAGATCGTGGACGACTAAAATTTGGTGCTCTTTCGCCAGTTTCACGACCCGTTCGAAGAATTCCAGCTCCACGCACTGGGCGGTCGGATTCGACGGGAAGCCGAAGATCATCATCTTCGGCTTAGGATAACTTTCACGTATCGCCCGCTCCAGTTCGGCGAAAAAATCGACGCCGGGGCTCATGCGTATTGAACGTATATCGGCCCCCGCAATCACGGCGCCGTAGATATGAATCGGATAGCTGGGATTCGGCACCAATACCGTGTCGCCTTTATCCAGCGTCGCCAGCATCAGGTGCGCCAGGCCTTCTTTGGAACCGATGGTCACAATCGCTTCTGAGTCAGGATTCAAATCCACGTCGTAGCGCGTCTTGTACCAGTGCGCAATCGCGCGTCGTAAGCGCGGTATGCCTTTGGACGCCGAATAGCCGTGCGTATCGGGACGCTGTGCCACCTCGACCAGCTTGGCGACGATATGCGGCGGCGTGGCGCCATCCGGATTGCCCATCGACATATCGATGATATCTTCGCCGCGACGGCGCGCCGCCATCTTGAGCTCGGCAGTGATATTGAAAACGTAAGGAGGAAGGCGATTGATACGGGAGAAGGAATAACCCCGTCCCGGCGGAGTAGGTATAGTTGTCATCATCATTTGTACGTAAGCGCCCGGATCCGTCCGAGCGACGTTGAAGCGATTGCTTCTGGAATGATCATAACCAGCGGCGTCAATTCCTGCAATGATTTTATGCCGGATACAAGGCACCCAGCATGCGATGCGCTTTGGCACCGGTCACTTCCGGCAAATTACCCGGCAAACCCAGCACAAATTGCTGCGCCAACCAGGCAAATGCAAGCGCTTCGACATGCTGCGGCGAAACCCCTAAATCCTCTGTCGTAGCCAGGGTAGCCGATGACTGATGGCGGCTTAATTGCGCTGCAATGCGCTGCATTAAATGCCGGTTATATGCACCGCCGCCGCAGACATACACGCTGCTCACATCCGGCGCATATGCAATGATCGCATCGACCAGAGTCTGAGCCGTGAACTCACATAAAGTCGCCTGCACATCGACCGCCGGCACGGCAGAAAACCCAGGCAATTTTGCCGCCATCCATTCAGGCCGGAACAGATCCCGTCCGGTGCTTTTCGGCGGTATCTGACGCAAGAAAGACTCATCGCATAAGGCTGCCAGCAGCGCCGTATGTACTTGCCCCTGGCGCGCCCAAGCACCGTTCCCGTCATACGTTTTCGCCTGATGTTGGGCGATCCAGGCATCCATCAGCACATTACCGGGTCCGGTGTCGAAACCGGTAGTTGCCCCGTCCGCATGCAAGATGCTGATATTGCTGATGCCGCCGATATTAGCAACCACCCGGCACTGTCCTGCCTGACCAAAAATCGCACGATGGAACGCCGGCACCAGAGGCGCACCCTGCCCGCCCGCTGCCACATCGCGGCTGCGGAAATCCGCGATCACATCGATGCCGGTCAACTCGGCCAGCAAGGCCGGATTATTGGTCTGGCGGGTATAGCCCAGCTCCGGGCGATGTCGTATGGTTTGCCCATGAACGCCAATTGCACGTATCTTTATCGGCTCAACCGGAAGCTGGCGTTGCAAGTCCGCGACACATTCCGCGTAGCGCTCAACAAGGGCATGGGCAAGCAACGACTCCCGCTGAATTTCGTTTTCACCCGATTGCTGCAAGGCCAGCACATCGGCACGCAACCCGGCGGAAAACGGCACATAGGAACTGGCGAGTAAACGCATCGCTGAATGCTGTCCATTTTCTGGCAAAACGACCGCAACGCCATCCACACCATCCAGGCTAGTACCGGACATCAAGCCGATGTATATATTGTTTGCTAGGTGATCTTTGTTAGTCATGTCTGGTGTCGTGTCGGAAAAAGAAAAAGGCCGAACGTGGGGTGTTCGGCCTTGTATTGTAATCGCAGACAAACTATCTGGATGCCAGCTTCATGGTCTCTGCCATGCGTTCTGGACGTAAGAGCGCAAAGCGATGCGACATTTCATCCGCAATATTTTTAAATCGCGGCAGATCGGCGCCCGCCAGCGGCGGCGCACTTGGTACGCTGATCGACATAGGGTCGCGCGCCTCGTTATTCACGCGGAACTCATAATGCAGATGCGGTCCGGTTGACCAACCTGTCGTGCCGACATAACCAATGACTTCGCCCTGCACCACTTTGCTGCCCTTGTGGATGCCCGGTGCAAAGCGGCTCATGTGTGCGTATGCCGTGCTGTAGTTATTCCAATGCTTGATGACCACCATATTGCCGTATCCACCGCTTGGCCCGGCGGTATCCACCACGCCGTCACCGGAAGCGCGGATGGGGGTGCCTGTGACAGCCGCAAAATCGACGCCTTTATGCGCTTTCCACTGACCGGAAATCGGATGCACCCGCATCGAGAAGCCGGACGATACCCGGGTAAATTCTAAAGGCGATTTCAGGAAGGCTTTTTTCAGGGATTTACCGTCAAAGCTATAGTAGCCGCCGCTATTCGGCGACTCGTCAAACCAGACCGACTGGAATAATTTGCCGGCATTGCTGAATTCGCCGGCCAGCACGCGGCCGGTTTTAACGAACTCGCCGTTTTGCCAGAAAGTCTCATACACGACGTTGAAATGATCGCCGCGTTGCAGGTAGCGGAAATCGACATTCGTCTCAAACATGCTGACGATCTGGGTCGCAATATTGTCCGGGATCTGCGCATCGTCGGTCGCCGCAAACAAAGAAGAGCGGATGTCGCCTGAGCGCATTTCCACGCGTTTTTCCAATTTCGCATTGGTGTCGGTAGCGATCAATTTGCCATTGGCATCGCGTGCCACTGTGATGCTGCGGGCCGGCTTGTCGTTGTTGTCCAGCAGAGTCGCCTGCAACCATTCGAGCTCGCCTTCGTCATTGGTCTGGGCGCGGACGGATTTACCGGCCCGTAATTGCATCAGGCTACGCGCCGTCGCATCGGATTTCATGAAATCGCTGGCTTCGCTGTCATCCACGCCGAGGCGCAATAACAGGGCGCTCAGGGTATCGCCGCGCAATACTTTCTCTTCGCGGATGAAATGCTGTTCGTGCTCTTCCAGGGCGGCGATTTGTTCGTCAAGCTTGGGCAAATCGAGTTGTTGAGTGATTTTCTTGACTGGCAGGTCAGACGCATCGGGGGCCAGAGGTGCCACACCGACTGCACCAAAAGCGCACACCGCCAAAAATAATCCGCACACCGAAACGATACGCGAGGTGCGCGTGGTGCCGAACAACAGCCTGCTGCCAGAAGTTAAATGATGGAATTTATCTGATAGACGCATGCAATAAGTTAAAATTCACTGTTTTTACCGACATGATTCAGCTCATTCAGATGAAAAGAATGTTGTCGATGTGATTGATCATTAAATAATTGATCCCACATTTTCGTGAAAAACAATTACTTATTATTTCTTTACTACCGAATTCTGTCGCAATTAAAAAGTTCGCGTGATTATAGCAAAGCCTTTTTCAAGCAATCGCTGATTATGGATGCGCAGCCCTCATTCAACCAGCAGTGTTACAAAAAATTGATGTATAAAAAATCAACATGACTTCTACCCAGACTAACGCCAACACTCTCAAATCCACCACTGCCGTCTTGCCTTTGTCCGACGCCGTGCAGCATGCGCTGGCCGTGACCAAACGCGGTGTCGATGAACTCCTGATCGAATCCGAATTTGCCCAGAAACTCGCCCGCAGTGAGCAATCCGGCAAGCCATTGCGCATCAAGCTCGGCCTCGATCCGACTGCACCGGATTTGCACCTGGGTCACACGGTGGTGCTGAACAAGATGCGTCAGTTGCAAGATTTAGGCCATAACGTGATTTTCCTGATCGGCGACTTTACCTCGATGATCGGCGACCCGTCGGGACGCAATGCCACACGTCCGCCGCTGACCCGCGAACAGATAGAAGAGAACGCGCAAACTTACTTCAAGCAAGCCAGTCTGGTCTTGGACCCGGCGAAAACCGAGATCCGCTACAACTCAGAATGGTGCGATCCGCTCGGTGCGCGCGGCATGATTCAGTTGTCTTCCAAATACACGGTGGCACGCATGATGGAACGCGATGATTTCACCAAGCGCTTTAAAGCGGGCACGCCGATCTCTATCCATGAATTCTTGTATCCCTTAATGCAAGGCTATGATTCGGTCGCCCTGCATTCGGATCTGGAACTCGGTGGAACCGATCAAAAATTCAATCTCTTGGTTGGCCGTGAATTGCAAAAAGATTACGGGCAAGAGCCGCAATGCATCTTGACCATGCCTTTGCTCGAAGGTCTGGACGGCGTTGAAAAAATGTCCAAGTCCAAGAACAACTACATTGCGATTACCGAACCTGCCAACACCATGTTCGCCAAGGTCATGAGCATCTCCGACAGCATGATGTGGCGTTACTACGAGCTGTTGTCGTTCTGCTCGCTGGAGCAAATCGCCTCGTATAAAAAAGCGGTCGCGGAAGGCCAGAATCCGCGTGACATCAAGGTCGCGATTGCACAAGAGATCGTGACGCGCTTCCACTCCAGACAGGCGGCGGAAGATGCGCTGGCCGATTTCGTGAATCGTTCCAAAGGCGGGATTCCGGATGATGTAGCGGAACTTAGCCTGAGCGGTGCGCCGGTTGCCGTCGCCCAGCTACTGAAGCAAGCCAATCTCTGTCCATCGACCTCCGATGCGATGCGCATGATCGATCAAGGCGGCGTGCGTCTGGATGGCGCCGTCATCAGCGATAAGGCGCTGAAGATTGAAGCGGGCACCTTCGTGCTGCAAGTCGGCAAACGCAAATTCGCCAAAATCACTTTGTCTGCATGATCGCCTTACTGCAACGTGTGACCGAAGCCAAAGTCGTGGTCGATGGCACTATCGTCGGTGCGATCGAGGCCGGTCTGCTGGTCTTGCTGTGCGCAGAGCGCGGCGACAGCGAAGCGCAGGCCGATGCCTTGCTCAAAAAATTGCTGGCGTATCGCGTATTCTCCGATGAGGCCGGCAAGATGAACCGCAGTCTGACCGACACCAAAGGCGGCTTGCTGCTGGTGCCGCAATTCACCCTGGCGGCAGACACGAATTCCGGCACGCGCCCTTCGTTCACGCCCGCCGCAGCACCGGAGACAGGCAAGCGCCTCTTCGATTATGTGGTACAGCAAGCGAGCTTGAAACATGCGCCAGTCGCCACCGGTCAATTCGGCGCCGACATGCAAGTCTCGCTGAACAATGACGGCCCGGTCACCTTCTGGCTCACCAGCAAGCCAACATCCTAGAAATCCCATGACAGAAATCCTCCTGATACGCCACGGCGAAACCGCCTGGAACGCAGTGCGCCGCCTGCAAGGTCATCTCGACATTCCACTGAATGCCGAAGGTACCCGCCAGGCCAAAGCGCTGGCGTGGGCTTTGCAGAATGAAAAGCTCGATGCCATCGTCTCCAGCGACTTGCAACGCGCAGTCCAGACCGCCGGTGAAATCGCCCGGCTGCAAGGCCTCAGCACCCGCATTGATGTCGGTTTGCGCGAACGTTGCTTCGGCGGATTTGAAGGCCTGCTATATAGCGAGATTCCCTATCAGTTTCCGGCAGCGTATGCAGCCTGGCAATCGCGCGACCCCGATGCGCCGTTTCCGCCGGGCGAGAATCAAGGCGAAACCATACGCCAGTTCCACCAGCGCGTGATCACGCATATCCTGCATTACGGCAAACAATTCGAAGGTAAAAAAATCGCCCTGGTCGCGCACGGCGGCGTACTCGAATGCGCATATCGCGCCGCCAAAAATTTGCCGCTGAATGCGCCGCGCGATGTCACCATCTACAACGCCAGCATCAATCGTTTCCGCTACGATGCCACATTGCCGAATGGCCTGGAATTATTGTCCTGGGGCGACATTGCGCATCTCGATGCCGATGCGATCGATGAAATCAATCAAAGCAATCGCAACTAGGTTCCGCAGTATCCATGCGGCTTGCAGGACCAAATCGCGCCAGCAGGCGCATCCAGTCTGCGGCTTCAATCTAGGGAACCTCTACATGATGGTAAGCAGCTTGCTGTTTTGCGTAAGTCCAAACAATAAAAAAAGCAGAACCCGGTGTCGGGTTCTGCCTTGTTGCATGCGACATGATTGACAGCATGTCGGCATCGACTCACTAGCGCTTATTTCGCAGCAGCGTCTTTCTCTGTTTTGGCAAAATCGCCTGCGCTGATCACAGAGACATTGGCCGGTTTCAGGTTTTGACGTAAAGCCTCGTTGACTTGTGCCAGTGTCAATGCGGCGACTTTGGCTTCCAGGTCTTTATCGAACGCCATGGTGCGGTCAATGGTCAGGTAGCTTGCCAGGCGGCGGGCCAGTGAAGCATCTTGGGTACGCACGACTTCGGCCGACTGCTTCCAGCCTTTTTTGGCTTCGGCTAATTCGTCTTCGGTGAAGCCTTCGCTGACTGCTTTTTGCACTTCTTCACGCAATGCGGCTTCGACCTTGGCGGTGTTTTGCGGCGCGCTGATGGCGTAGGCTAACCACAGTGCGGTCGGGTCGAGTGCCGGTGCGCTGAATTGCGAACCGACGCCGTAGGACAGGCCTTCTTTTTGACGGATACGATCTGCCAGACGGCTGCGCAGTGCGCCGCCGCCCAGCATGTGGTTGGCCATCAATAAAGCAGGATACATCTCGGCGCTGTCCTTCATCGCCAAAGGATGGATCGCCAGCATGAAGCTATTCGCCTTGTCCGGTGTTTTCAGGGCGATTTTGGCACCCGCCACCGGTTTCATCACACCCGGAATACGCACATAGGCTTGTGGTGATTTCCAGCTATCAAACAGCTTGCCCAACTGCGCCTTCAAGGCAACGGCATCAAAATCGCCGACGGCAGAGATAACCGCATTGTTCGCGCCGTAAAATGCGGCGTGAAAGGCTTTCACCTCCTCTAACTTGACTGCCTTGGTATCGGCCAATTGATCTTGCAATGTGCCGACATGGCGTACATGACCGGCCGGGGTTGCATCGATCAGGCGCGACATGCTGTTCGATGCCAGCGGTTGAGGCTCAGGAATATTTTGCTCGGCGCGGTTGATGGCTTCCAGTTGCTTCTCCTGGAATTCTTTTGCCGGGAAAGCAGGCTTCTTCAAGACCTCGGCCAACAGATCCAGCGTCGCTGGCAAATTCTCGCGGGTGGTGGTGATGGCGGCACTGACGCCCTCTGCATTGCCGCTAATGCTGACCTGGGCTTTGAGTTTGTCGAAAGCGTCTTTGATCTCTTCGCGTGTCATGCGATCGGTGCCGCTCATCAGCATGCTGGCGGCAAACTGACCCGCTTGCGCTTTGCCGTGCAGGCTCTCATCGGCACCTAAGCGCAATTGCATTACGACGCTGACGGTAGCGCCCTTGGTTTTTTTCGACAGCAGGGCCGCTTTCATCCCACCGGGCAAGGTGAAGCGCTGGGTACGCGCTTCGATATTCGCCGGGCTTGGATCAAAGGCTTCGCCTTGCGCCACGACAGCACGGCCGGCATAGTCTTTGACCATCGCCATGACATCGGGCTTGCCCGGCACTTCGGTGCGATCAACCGTGTCCGTCGGGATGAAACGACCCAGCGTGCGATTGGTCGCTTTCAGATATTTGATGGCGGCGGCCTGCACTGCGGCGGCATCGACTTTTTCCATCTGGTCGCGCTGCAAGAAGAACAGGCGCCAGTCGCCTGCCGCCATCGATTCTGTCAGCGCAATCGTCAGGCGTGCCGTATCTGCGGTTGCGAGTTCGATGGTCTTATTGATTTGCTGCTTCGCACGGGCGACTTCGGCATCGGTGATCGGTTGCGACTTCAGATCTTCCAGGACTTTCAACATCGCGTCCTGGGTCTGATCGAGATTGCCGTCTTTGGCGACTACCGCGCCGAAGATGCGATAGCCGGGCTCTAAATTACTGACCGCTTCGTAATCGACTTTGGTTGCAAGTTTGGTTTCGACCAGCGCTTTGTGCAAACGACCGCTCGGGGCATCGACCAGAATCCGGCCAAGGATATTCAAGGCGACCGCATCGGGATGCGCCGACGGCGCCACGTGGTAACCGGCGCCGACGAATTGCGTACCGCCGCTGCGACGCACCGTCACTGCGCGTTCGCCATCTTGGGTTGGCTCTGCGGTGTAGGTCGGCTGAAGCACGCGCTTCGGCTTGGGAATGCGGCCGAACAGTTCATTGACTTGCTTAAGAATCTTCGCTTCGTCGAAACGACCGGCGATCATCAGCACGGCATTATCGGGCTGGTAGTAATTTTTGTAGAAAGCACGCAGGCGCGGGATATTCACTTGCTCAATGTCGGAGCGCGCGCCTATCGTCGATTTACCGTAGTTATGCCAGTCGTAGGCAACCGCCTGGATGCGCTCGGTAGTCACGCCGATAGGGTCGCTCTCGCCCATTTCGAACTCGTTGCGCACCACGGTCATTTCGCCTTTATTAGTCTTGGGATTCCACAGATCGTTTTGATCGATGGCGGCATTCACCATGCGGTCCGCTTCCATCGCCAGCATCTGGCGCAGATTGTCTTCATTGGCCGGGAAAGTCGCGTAGTAATTGGTGCGGTCGTACCAGGTGGTGCCGTTGAATTGCGCGCCGGTCGAATTCAGAATTTCTACCGGGGTCCGTGTACCTTTTTTAACGCCGAAATTCGCACTTGGCTTGAACAGTAAATGCTCCAGCAAATGCGCCATCCCGGTTTCGCCGTAGTTCTCATGACGCGAGCCCACCATATAGATCATATTGGTGGTCAGGGTCGGCTTACTGGCATCCGGGAACAACAGCACGCGCATGCCGTTGGCCAGGCGATACTCAGTCAGGCCTTCGACTGAGGTGACTTTCACCGCAGCGGCAACCGGGCCGCTTTTGATTTGTGGGGCAGTTTCAACAGGGGGCGCAGCATAGCCTAAACCCGGGGACAGGATGCCAGCGCTGAGCATGAGTACAGTAAGCAATTTCACGGAGTGTTTTCCTTTAAAAAGAACCGAAGTTGCAAAATAGATCATAATGTTATTTTTTGCAATGAAGATTGATATTGAAATTAAATTGCGATGATTAATTTTGTTTTTATCCGGGTTCGGCGAATAAAGTTGGCACTCTTTGTGTGGGGCTGATGAACCGAAGATGGGGGACTGCAGATTTTTTCTGCATCTCATTGAAGCGCGAGTGAAGGCAATTTTTCGATGAATGAGGGATTTGCTCCGATGAAGCCGTATTCAATATAGTCAATATGCAGGAAATACTCCCCCGCAATACTGGCGCGCCTTCCCGAAGCTTTTCATGCCGGAAGGCGCACCAGTATTGCGGGATTACTTTTGGGAACTTCTAAAAACCCTTTAATCGAGATGCAGCGCTAGCCACAAAACGCAGCAATACGTCGGTATTGCGAGGCTTTGTAACGACGCGATGCGCTCGAGTATGAGGTTTTTAGAAGTTACCTTTTCAAATTCCTGATCAGTGCAACTTGATGCGCGGATTGCGGACCCGGTCAATGGTCTCCGCCCAGGTTGACAGCCAGGTGTGGAATAAGCCGTTCACCGCGACTTGGTGGTGCTTGTGCAGCGACCAGTACATCCACTTGGCGATCGTTCCCTCGATGAATACCGAGCCGCTGGCCAGCGCGCCCATCAAGCTGCCGACCGTGCTGTAGTTGCCGAGCGATACCAGCGAGCCGTGATCTTTATAGGTGAATTCTTTCAGCGATTTTCCTTGCAGCATTCTGGCTAAAGAATCGGCCAGCATGCTTGCCTGCTGATGTGCCGATTGCGCGCGCGGTGGCACCGCAGGCTGTCCCTCGCCTTGCGGACAGGCGCAACAATCGCCGAGCGCAAAGATCGATGGATCGCGCGTGGTTTGTAAATAACGATTCACCACCAGTTGATTGATGCGGTTGCTTTCCAGGCCGTCCAGGTCTTTTAAAAATTCCGGCGCTTTGATTCCCGCGGCCCATACCACGATGCCGCTGGGAATGAACTTGCCGCTGGACATGCCGACGCCTTCTTTGCTGACCGCGACGACTTTCTCATTGGTGTGAATTTCGATGGCGATACTGCGCAATTCTTTGGCGACGGCGGCGGATAAGCGTTCGGGCAGCATTTGCAGTAAGCGCGGCGCGGCATCGACGATGACGATCTTCAGGTCTTTTTCAGGATGGAAATTCAGCAAGCCATAGCTGGATAAAATCTTGGTGGTCATGTGCAATTCCGCCGCCAATTCGACCCCGGTTGCACCGCCGCCGATAATCGTGACTGTGAAACGGCCCTCACCCGCAGCCTGCGCTTGCGTCTGCGCGCGCAGACAGCAATTGATCAGTTTTTGATGGAAGCGTTCGGCAGCCGCGAGCGAATCGAGCATGATGCAATTCTCCCGCGCACCGGGCGTGCCAAAATCGTTGGTCTGGCTACCGAGCGCCAGCACCAGGCTGTCGTAGGCAATTGCCTGGCGCGGCAATAATTCGCTGCCGTCTTCATCATGGGTCGCGGTCAGATAGATTTCTTTTTTATCGCGGGATAAACCATCCATGCGCCCCAGCCGGAATTCAAAATGATTGGAGCGCGCCAAGGCAAAATATTCACGCTCGTCGGCATGACTATCCAGCGTCCCTGCAGCAACCTGGTGCAACAGGGGTTTCCACAAATGGGTACGGCTGGCATCCACCAGCGTGATCACGGCTTTCTTTTTCTTGCCGAGTTTTTTGCCCAATCTGACGGCGAGTTCCAGACCGCCGGCACCGCCGCCGACGATGGTGATTCTGTGCAAGCCATCTGGTTGATGATCTTGCCGGTTCTTTTGCTGACTGTCTTGCGGACTGCTTTGCAGATGATTACTCACGACCACTCCTTAAAGTTTAAAACGTATTTCACCTTTGACCTTCAGGCTTGCGATGACGCGCAGTGCCAGCACCGATCAGTGGAGAGATACGCTCTGGCCGCACGACAAATCCGTGTTACCGGAAATGATTGACTAAAGCGGTTAAGTGAGCGATCTGAATAGAACTAACAGCAATATACACAAACTCGGATGGCGATTGGTTTCTCAGCAACACAAGCGGCGTAATTTGAATAACAAGTCCAAAATAAGCTATTAGCGAATAGGCATGGATAGATAAAAATATTCTGCCCAACATTGCGATAAATTGCTAATTATTTAGGCACAATTCAGGTAGAATACCCATCCTTGTCGCGTCCATTCGCGACTCCCCCTATCCGCATCATCCATCAAACCCAGTTCACGCTATGCAAATCGGCCCTCACCAATTGCGGAATAATCTTTTTGTCGCGCCGATGGCCGGTGTGACCGACAGACCTTTCCGCCAGCTGTGTAAAGAGCTGGGTGCAGGTTATGCCGTCTCTGAAATGGCGGCGTCGAATCCCAAATTGTGGGATACCGAAAAATCCTCGCGCCGCACCAATCACGAAGGCGAGATGGAACCCAAGGCGGTGCAGATCGCCGGCGCCGATCCCAAAATGCTGGCGGAATGCGCAAAACATAATGTCGATCGGGGCGCACAGATCATCGATATCAATATGGGATGCCCGGTCAAGAAAGTGTGCAATGCCTGGTGCGGCTCGGCCCTGTTGCAACACGAAAAACTCGTGGCAGAGATTCTCGATGCGGTGGTCAAAGCAGTTGATGTGCCGGTGACCTTGAAGTTCCGCACCGGCTGGGATCGTGCCAATAAAAATGCCTTGAATATTGCCCGCATCGCCGAGTCGGCAGGGATTGCCATGCTGACCTTGCATGGCCGCACGCGTGCCGATGGCTACAAGGGCGATGCTGAATACGAGACGATTGCCGCGGTCAAGGCGGCAGTCAATATTCCGGTGGTCGCGAATGGCGATATCACGACGCCTGAAAAAGCCAAATACGTTTTACAAGTCACCGGCGCTGACGCGATCATGATCGGTCGGGCTGCGCAAGGTCGCCCCTGGATCTTCCGCGAAATAGATTATTTCCTCAAAACAGGGAGCTATTTGCCGCCGCCGTTGGTATCCGAGGTCAGCCGCCTGATGGATGAGCATTTGCGGGCGCATTACGCTTTCTATGGCGAATTCATGGGGGTGCGTACCGCGCGCAAGCATATCGGCTGGTATGTGCAGGACTTGATTGGCGGTGAAGAATTTCGTCAGGAAATGAATTTATTGACCTCGTGCGAGGATCAGTTAGATGCAGTAAAAATGTTTTTTGATCGTCAGGTCGGCGAGCGGTTACAATACCGCCCCTCCGAAGAAAAGTTGGCCGCATAAGCCTCCCTGCATTCCAAAAGAGTGACAGGCAAATGATTCAATAATCAATCCGTACTGATAGAAAAATACAAGCATGAGCAAAGATAGCATTCAAGAAGCCGTTCACAAAAATCTGGAAAAATATTTCCGTGATCTGGGTGAACAACCAGCCTCCAATATTTACGACATGGTGGTCCTGGCAGTAGAAAAACCTATGCTGGAAATGGTCATGAGCCGAGCGGATAGCAATCAGTCGCAAGCAGCAGATATGCTGGGCATCAATCGCAATACTTTACGTAAAAAATTACAGCAGCACGGCTTGCTGTAACAGCCAGCCGCAGCGCGATGCAGATCGCGCGCCGCATTGGATCCGTCGCTGGCCTGCTACTGAGCTGTCACCGTCTTTAGTCTGCCATTGAGTAGCAAATAGTACCGAATTCTTTCACTTCACAAGCCCATCATCATGATCAAACAAGCTCTCATCTCCGTCTCCGACAAGACCGGCATTCTTGAGTTCGCACGTGCGCTGTCCGGCATGGGCGTCAAGTTATTGTCCACCGGCGGCACGGCAAAACTTTTGGCCGACAACGGTCTGCCAGTGACTGAAGTTGCTGACTACACCGGTTTCCCTGAGATGCTCGACGGTCGTGTCAAGACTTTGCATCCGAAAGTACACGGCGGCATTCTGGCGCGCCGTGATTTTCCTGAGCATGTGGCAGCCTTAGAAAAACACGGCATCCCGACCATCGACATGGTGGTGGTGAATCTGTACCCGTTCCAGCAGACGGTTGCCAAAGCCGAATGCTCGTTAGAAGATGCGATTGAAAACATCGATATCGGTGGCCCGACCATGTTGCGCTCTTCCGCCAAGAATCATAAAGATGTGGTCGTGATCGTCGATCCCAGCGATTACCAGGTCGTGCTGGATGAGATGAAGACGAATCAGAACGTGGTCAGCTACGACACTAAATTCACCTTGGCGAAAAAAGTGTTCGCCCACACCGCGCAATACGATGGCGCGATCACGAATTATCTGACCAGTCTTGGCGAAGATAAGGCACATGCCACTCGCAGCAGCTATCCGCAAACCCTGAACCTGCATTTCGAAAAAGTACAGGAAATGCGGTACGGCGAAAATCCGCATCAGTCAGCCGCGTTCTACCGCGACCTGCTTACCCTGGATGGCTCGCTGGCGAACTACCGGCAGCTGCAAGGCAAGGAACTGTCTTACAACAACATCGCAGACGCCGATGCGGCCTGGGAATGCGTAAAATCATTTGCGGAATCGGCCTGCGTGATCGTCAAGCATGCCAATCCATGCGGCGTGGCATTGGGTGCGACACCATTTGAAGCCTATAGCAAAGCCCTGCAAACGGATCCGACTTCTGCATTCGGCGGCATCATCGCCTTCAACCGCGAACTCGATGGCAAGGCTGCCGAGATCGTCGCGAAGCAATTTGTTGAAGTATTGATCGCGCCGTCCTTCACGGCAGAAGCCAAACAGATTTTTGCGGCCAAACAAAATGTGCGCCTGCTAGAAATCTCTCTGGGTAAAGGCATCAATACCTATGATCTGAAACGCGTCGGTGGCGGCCTGCTGGTGCAAGCACCGGATGCTAAAAATGTAGCCCCGGAAGAGTTGCGCGTGGTTTCGAAATTACAACCAACGCCACAGCAAATGGCCGACATGATGTTCGCATGGCGCGTCGCCAAGTTCGTCAAATCCAATGCGATCGTATTCTGCGGCAATGGCATGACACTCGGTGTAGGTGCGGGTCAGATGAGCCGCATTGATTCTGCACGCATCGCATCGATCAAAGCGCAAAACGCTGGTTTGACGCTGGCTGGCTCGGCCGTCGCATCCGATGCCTTCTTCCCGTTCCGCGACGGCCTCGATGTGGTCGTCGATGCAGGCGCGACTTGCGTAATCCATCCGGGCGGCTCTATGCGCGATCAGGAAGTGATCGATGCGGCGGATGAACGCGGCGTCGTCATGGTTTACACTGGTACGCGTCATTTCCGTCATTGATACAACGCTGATGCCACTCTTCAAAAATCACTCTGTGCAAGTCGCTATAGTAGCGTCTTCATGTGGTCGATTTTTGGAGGTGCTGCGATGAAAATTCTCGGCATCGACCCAGGCCTGCGCACCACGGGCTTTGGCGTCATCCTTAAGCAAGGCAGCAAACTCAGTTACATCGCTTCCGGCACCATCAAAACGGCGGATGAATCCTTACCGGAACGCCTCAAGACCATTTTGCTCGGCGTCTCTGAAATCATCAAAACCTACCAGCCCGATTGTGCGGCGGTGGAAAAGGTCTTCGTCAACGTCAACCCACAATCAACGCTATTGCTCGGACAGGCGCGCGGTGCGGCGATTTGCGCCCTGGTGAGTGCCGACCTGGCGGTGGCAGAATATACTGCGCTGCAGGTCAAGCAAGGCGTGGTCGGCCACGGCAAAGCGAAAAAAGAACAGGTACAAGACATGGTGCAGCGCCTGCTGAGTTTATCCGGCATGCCCAGTAGCGACGCGGCTGATGCGCTGGGCGTAGCGATTTGTCATGCCCATAGCGGCGACACTTTAGCGATGCTGGGCAAGCTTGCGCCCGCTTTGGCAAAAAAAGGTTTGCGCGTACGCGCCGGACGCTTGATAGGATAAGGTATCATTACTGCTTATTTATACAGTAATGCGCATCTTCATCTTCGTTTCAAGTAAAGCTAGCCAAAAGGGCCACCATGATAGGTCGTATCGCAGGGACTCTGCTCGAAAAAAATCCTCCACAATTATTGGTAGACTGCCAGGGCGTCGGCTATGAAGTCGATGTGCCGATGAGCACGTTTTATAACCTGCCCGCTCTCGGCGAGAAAGTCGTTTTATTGACCCATCTGGCGATACGTGAAGATGCGCATGTCTTGTTCGGCTTCGGCAGCGCAGAAGAACGCAGCACCTTTCGCCAGTTGATCAAAATCAGCGGCGTCGGCGCACGCACGGCCCTCTCCATTTTATCGGGCATGTCGGTCAGCGATCTGGCGCAAGCGATTACCTTGCAAGAGGCCGGAAGACTGACGCGCGTACCAGGTATCGGCAAGAAAACGGCAGAACGTCTGTTACTGGAGTTAAAAGGTAAACTCGGTGCCGATATCGGCGCAGTAGCAGGCGGCTCCCATGTAGCGGATCATCAGTCGGATATCCTGAACGCCCTTCTGGCTTTAGGCTATTCAGATAAGGAAGCACTGTTGGCGCTGAAGGCTTTGCCAGCGGGTACCGGTGTTTCTGACGGCATCAAGTTAGCCTTAAAGTCCCTGTCGAAAAGTTAATCGATTATGAGCATACAAACCGACAATTTCAGCAGCAATTTGAACGAAGCCCGCATTATTGCGGCGACACCTGCATCTCCGAATGAGGAGGCGATTGAACGCGCATTGCGCCCGAAACAACTGGACGAATACGTGGGCCAGGAAAAAATCCGCGGCCAGCTGGAGATTTTCATCACCGCCGCCAGACAGCGTAAAGAAGCGCTCGATCACACGCTGCTGTTCGGCCCCCCGGGCCTGGGTAAAACCACCTTGGCGCACATCATCGCCCGCGAGATGGGTGTCAATCTGCGCCAGACCTCAGGTCCGGTATTGGAACGTGCCGGCGACCTGGCCGCATTGCTGACCAATCTGGAAGCGAATGACGTGCTGTTCATTGATGAGATCCACCGTTTATCCCCGGTCGTTGAAGAGATTTTGTATCCGGCGCTGGAAGACTATCAGATCGACATCATGATCGGCGAAGGCCCTGCTGCCCGCTCGGTCAAACTGGATTTGCAGCCCTTCACCCTGGTCGGCGCGACCACGCGCGCGGGCATGCTGACCAATCCTTTGCGCGACCGCTTCGGCATCGTGGCTCGTCTGGAGTTCTATACACCGGAAGAACTGACCCGGATTGTCACGCGCTCGGCTTCGCTGCTGAATGCGCCAATCAACCCGGATGGCGCGCACGAGATCGCCAAGCGCGCACGCGGCACCCCACGTATCGCGAACCGGCTACTGCGCCGCGTCAGGGATTATGCCGAGGTCAAAAGCAATGGCGACATCACCAAAGCCACCGCAGATGCGGCACTCAAGATGCTGGATGTGGATAGTGTCGGTTTCGATCTGATGGACAGGAAGCTGCTGGAAGCGATTCTGTTCAAATTCGACGGCGGCCCGGTTGGCCTGGATAACGTGGCTGCTGCAATTGGCGAAGAGCGCGACACCATCGAGGACGTACTGGAGCCTTACCTGATCCAGCAAGGCTATTTACAACGCACACCGCGCGGCCGGATTGCGACACCCTCCGCCTACGAGCATTTTGGGGTGACCGCGCCGCGCACCAATCCGAATGGCGATCTCTGGGGCAGCAATTAAGATGGGCACTTCCCTATGAAGATCTGGGTCGATGCCGATGCCTGTCCGAATCCGATCAAGGATATTCTATTCAGGGTAGCCGATCGTTTGGGTATTACCACGACCTTGGTCGCCAATCGCCTATTGTCGGTTCCACCTTCGCGCTTTATCAAATCCGTGCAAGTGCCTTCCGGTTTTGACGTTGCGGACCAGGAAATCGTACGTTTGATGGAAGCCGGCGATCTGGTCATTACCGGCGACATTCCGCTGGCATCCGAGGTACTAGATAAAGGCGGCCATGCGCTTAATCCACGCGGATCGTTTTATACCAAGGATAATATTCGCGAATATCTTACAATGCGGCAATTCATGGATGAGCTGCGAAGCAGCGGCGTGGAAACCGGGGGCCCGAATGTCTTCAGCCAGGCGGATAGGCAGGCATTTGCGAACCAATTAGATCGTTTTATGGCAAAAACGGGACGTGCTTCGCCATGAACTGTCAGAGCCGTTACTTTTTTTGAACGTTTTTTTATCATCTCGCTTGCACATTCAAGATAGCTCACGGACAATAAGTGTCCCCACAAACCTACGGCATGACCATGCTAATGTCTTCACAAGCTGACCGTTACGCACGTCAATTCCTTGAGGCGCGTGCATCTGCGCAAACCCTGGCTCCCCTATCTGGCACCCATGATCTGAGCATCGCCGATGCCTATGATATTGCCAAAAGCCTGGACAATATCCGCATAGCCGAGGGCGAGATTCCGGTAGGGCGAAAACTTGGTTTTACTAACCGGACGCTATGGCCAAAGTACGGAGAAAAAGAAGCTATCCACGCCCCTATCTGGACAACGCTGTTTGATAGCACGGTACGTTATTTAAACGATGCCCATACCCGTCAGAGCTTGACCGGCGCAGTGCAGCCAAGGGTCGAGCCGGAGGTCGTGTTCAAACTCGGCCGCACTCCAGCGGCGGATGCGACGCTGGATGAGTTGGCCGATTGCCTGGAATGGATGGCGCATGGAATAGAGATCGTCGTCAGTCCGTATCCGGACTGGAAATTTGAAGCCGCCGATGCGATTGCCGCGCTGGGCTTACATGGAACCTTATTGATTGGTGAGCCGCGTATGCTTTCAAGCACTACACGCCACCACTTGGGAACGATGCTGGCGAATGCCAGTGTTTCTTTGTCTTGCGATGGTTCCTTGCTAGGCGCAGGCTTCGGTAGCAATGTATTGGATAGTCCTTTGCATGCGATCTGGCATTTACATCAATTACTTAAGACGCAACCACAATTTTCACCATTACGCGCCGGTGAAATCATCACGACCGGCACCTGGACCGATGCTTATCCTGTCTCGCCAGGGCAAACATGGTTCACCGCATTCTCTGGTGTGAGTTTATCTGGGCTATCTGTTTCTTTCGTTTAAATCTTACAAAAATCTATGATCATCGTCCATCATCTTAATAATTCACGCTCTCAACGCGTGCTCTGGCTACTCGAAGAACTTGGACTTGATTACCAGATCAAGTTCTACGAACGCGACCCCAGCACCATGCTGGCGCCCGCGTCGCTCATGGAAGTGCATCCGCTAGGTAAATCTCCGGTAATTACAGATGGTGAACTGACCATCGCAGAATCCGGCGCCATTGTTGACTATCTAGTCACCCACTATGGTAATGGCCGCTTCATGCCGGTTCGCGAATCGCACGATTATTTACGCTACAACTACTGGCTGCACTACGCCGAAGGTTCGGCAATGTCGCCACTATTAATGAAATTGGTATTCGACCGGATCGAAAGAAGCCCTATGCCATTTTTTGTAAAACCGATTGCCCGCGGCATCGCCCAAAAAGTGAAGGCAAGTTTTATTTCACCTCAGATCAGCCGTCACCTCGATTATCTGGAAACGGAAATCAGCAAAACAGGCTGGTTCGTCGGTAACGAATTCAGTGCGGCAGATATACAAATGAGCTTCCCTCTGGAGGCCGCCGCATCTCGTGGGGGTTTAAACGATAGCAGACCAAATTTGATGGCATGGCTGGCAAAAATACATGCCCGCAAAGCTTATTCATTGGCCTTGGAAAAAGGCGGTAAATACGATTTGCTTAGTTAAGCGTGAATTATTTGAATAAATTTATATAAAAATATCCTCATAATCCAACAACAAAAAAGCACCCGAAGGTGCTTTTTTGTTCACATTGATGGACTTAAGTCCATTTATGTTTAGAACAAGTGACGAATACCAGCGTTGACAAAGTGATCCGTCTTACCATTTGCAGAGGCCAGGCCACCACCATTGACATTTGCGTTATTGGATACGCGCGAATAAGACGTGTACAAGTTAGTACGCTTAGACAAGGAGTGGGTGTAACCGATCGCAAGCTGGGTGCTCTTGTTTGCACTCGCTGCCGTATTATCCTTCAACTGTGCTGCTGTCGCCAAGATAGCATCTGCAGGAGTTACCGGAACAGTCACGCCGAACATGAAACCTTTCTGATCAATGGCGGCCATATCAGAAGTGTCCTTGGAATAACCAAATGCAGCTTTGGCAACGCCGAAGTCATATGTACCACCGACTAAAATGGATTTCATACCATTACCTGGAGCAACAGCATCGTTCTGTTTGTAATAAACGGCGCCAACATAAATCGGACCTGCCGCATATTGGCCGCTGATACCAACGGAACGTTTAGCGGATGTATCGCCAGCAACTTCACCGAAACCATACAAACCCATTGCGCTGAAGCCAGACATGTCATTGGATTGATAGCTGACACTGTTATTCACGCGCCATGCGCTATTGGACAAGAAGCCGAACACGCCACCAGTAGAAGTTGATGCGCCAGCATGACCAGAAGTAAATCCAAGATCAAATGGATCAACTGCGTCGAAGAAGTAAAACTGTGGCGTGTATTGACGACCCATTTTGACCGTACCGAAGTCGCCAGTCAGACCGACCCATGATTGACGACCGAATGACAGACCACCTTGAGATGTACCGGTATCAGCCAGAATACCCATTTCCAAAGCAAAAATCGCTTTCAAACCGCCACCCAGATCTTCAGTACCTTTAAAGCCCAGACGAGAACCAGATTGTTCGCCGCTGTCCAACGCATATTTTGTGCCCGTGCCGCCGCGATTTTCAGCCTGAATAGCCATATCGACAACACCGTAGATAGTGACATTGGATTGTGCTTGTGCGGCACCTGAGATTGCTGCTAATGCTGCCAGAGCTAAGAGTGATTTTTTCATTGATATTTCTCCAAAGATTTTCATGTTGACATGAACTACATTGAGCCGGATTCATGCGATTAAGTTAATACTAATACGTTGCACAAAAACAGCTAATTCTTCAAGACTTACGAGACCGCTAAAAAGAAGTTAACGTATTTGACCAAAAATAAACGCTGACAGCCAAGCTAAATCAGCTCTGGAGTAGATGTAACACCTAAAATGTCGTTAAAAAGCAACGAATAATTGCTAATTAAACACTTATTTAAGGCGATTAGATAACGGAAAGAAATTATTTGAATTGCAAAATAGTTGATTCAAACAAAAAAAGAAGCTCCGCATTAAATGGAGCTTCTTTTATTTCTAAATCACCTCAAAATTAACTGGGTAATTCTAAATTTTGATCAGAACAAGTGATTAATACCGATAGACAAACCGTTTTGCGTACCAGTATTGATACTGCCGGAGCTGAGCGTCAATGGCAATGCAGTCAGCGCATTAGTTAACTTTCTGTTGTCAGCTTCGACATAGAAATTTGTTCTTTTTGACAATGAGTAAGTAGCTGCCAGGACCAAATTCTTACGGTCGCTATCGATTTTTGCCACTGTAGCCTTAGTGACATAATAAGCACCAGTCAACTCAACCTGAGGAGAGATAGCGTAGCTTACGCCACCCCAATACGACTTCTGCTCTGAATCTACTTTTGATAATGTTTCCTGTATTTCTTTTACATAACCAAATGAAACGCGCACACCACTTTCTTTATACGCGCCACCAACTGTGTAGTACTTGTTACGGTAACCATTAATATCACCAGACATGAAAGTACCGCCAAAATTGAATGGGCCAGTCGCGTAAGTTGCAGCTACAGACTTAACAGAATTTTTTCCTATATCGCCTGCTTGCTCACCAAAAGAATACTCGGCACTGACTTTGACCCCGCTCAGAATCGCTGTGTATTGAACATCATTGTTAAAACGGGTAGCCGCAGCGGGGTAGAACAAGGCTACGCCGGCAACTGGAGACGTAATTGAGGGAAATTTAAAACTGAATGGGTCATAAGTACCGATCGTCTTAAATGCTAAAGAGTATTGACGCCCCAGATCCAGGTTACCAAACTCACCCGTTATACCGACAAAAGCAGAGCGGTTAAACATCGCTGCTGAATCTGATGTACCTGTTCCCGTATTAAAACCGGATTCCAGTACAAAGTGCGCATTCATGCCACCACCCAGATCTTCCACGCCTTTGAAACCCAGACGATTGGAATTGGAAATACCGTTGCCAGTCGCTCCCGGGCTGGTGCCGCCCATGACCAATTTACTGTCGCCTGCCGCATTCACATTCGTTACGTTACGAATACCTGCATCAATAGAACCGTAGATAGTGACGGAAGATTGGGCGGATGCAGTAGCTGCAAATGCGCTGAGAACGGCAAATGCGATAAGGGGTTTTTTCATTGAGAATATCTCCAGGAAGATCATTTTTTTTAAGAGGTACTGATATATATCAGTTCATTTAGTACATTTACAAACGGTGTTCGGTCTTGCCAGGACTTCGAAACCTGCTGATTAAGAAGTTGTATTCAATTGAAACAAATAACCGGAAATAGGGCAAAGAGAATTTGCGAACGATCGTATTTAAGCAAATTTTATGTGGCGTCTCCACAACAATTAAGATTTTTCCCAATACCATTGCGGCAACAAAAAATGATTGAAGTAAGCGGCTCATCAGAACAGAGACGGCGCGCTTTATTGCCGATTACAATATGTCCTGAACTAAAAACTGAAGAAAGCACCAGATTATGTTGAATATCGACAATTTATTGATTAGTTTCGATCGTGCCTTGCGCGTTGTCAGCGGTCAGGCGAGCGCATCCCGCCCGAATCCCGGGGATGCAAAAGCAGAAATTGTCCTTGAAGAGCGGGAGCGCCAACATAGCGCAGGTCTGATGCGGGTCAATCATGTCGGTGAAATTTGCGCCCAGGCACTTTACGATTCGCAAAGACAATTTACTCAAACAACCGCGATCCAAGAACAATTTTTGCAGTCCGCCATGGAAGAACAAGACCATCTTGCCTGGACCGCAGAGCGTTTGCGTGAGCTCAACTCACGCATCAGCCTGCTTAGTCCGATCTGGTATATCGGCGCTTATGCCTGCGGCACGATCGCCGCCAAGTGCGGTGACGCGGCCAGTCTGGGCTTTGTCGTCGAAACCGAAAAGCAAGTCGAAGCACACCTCGCCAGCCATCTTCAACAATTGCCTGCACAAGACGCGAAATCCAGGGCCATCGTCGAACAAATGCGCATGGATGAAGTCGCCCACGGTGCCGCGGCCGATGCGCTGGGCGCCAGCAAACTGCCCTTGCCAGTCCAGATTGCGATGCAAGGCATGGCGAAAGTCATGACCACAACTGCTTACTATATTTAGCCGAAGCAAAGGCGTATCAACATCAAAAAGCCGTTCAGGACAAGTGAACGGCTTTTTCATGCAACACTGCTGCCTCACAGCATAAAGAGGCACCCGGCAGCAATCGCTGTTGGCAGCAAGGCAGCTAGCAGCAAACCCAGCGGACTGATGGCCTGCTCATCAAACGAGTCTTTCAAAATCGCAAAGCCGGCAGGATTCGGCGCATTCGCAATCACCGTTAAACCGCCGCCAGTGACGGCACCGGCAACCAGCGCATACTTGGCGCTGTCGGACAAACCTGCCACCAGCGAACCCAGATAAGTCAGTGCGGCATTGTCCGTAATCGCCGTCAACCCCATCGCGCCAAAGAACAAAATCGTCGAATTCATTCCGGCTAAGATGGGCTGCAACCACCACTGCTGCTTACCGCCCAGCACCACCAGCCCTGCCAGGAAAAACGCCACCAGCAAGCCTTCACGCAGCATCAACTTGTCCTGATATCGTTGATAGGCATCGGTGAAGCCGAGAAAAAACAAAAACAACCCCATGAATACCACCGGGTAATGCGCAAACACCACCGTCGCTGCCAGAAACGCATAATGAATCCCGATTACCGTCACAGGCATGAGTGCTGCCGGCTCATTCAACTTGAGCAAACCGGGCGCATCGACCGCCTTGATCTGCTTACGGAATAGCAATGCCGCCAGCAAGGCATTGATCGCCACGGCAATCGCGGCTTTCCAGCCAAAGACCCCCGACATAAACGCGATATCCCATTGCCATTTTTCCGCCACCATCAATACGGGCGGCGCAGCAAACGGCGTCAGCACGCCGCCGATAGAGATATTGACGAACAACACGCCCAGGGTCGCATACTTCAGTCGTTGCGAAATGCCCTTGTTGTAAAACCGGTCGCGCAACATCAAAGCGGCCAGCGTCATGGCAGCCGGTTCGGTGATAAACGAGCCCAGCAAAGGAATCAGAAACAAACACAGGAAGTAGGCGCTCAAGGCGGGACTGATGGGCAACAAAGCAGCCAGGCGGTTCACCAGACTTTGCACCGAATGCAAAATCGGCCTGGTGCCTGCAATCACCAGGATGACGAACACGAATAAGGGCTCCGTAAAGTTCTGGCTCTCCAGATAGGCAATCGCGGCTTTCTGTTGTTCAATCAAGGCGATGCATGTCACCAGCACCAACGCCCAGAATCCGAATACCACTTCAACCTCGCCTAGCAGATGCCACAAACCCGCATGGTGCCGGCTGGTGTGCGCCAGATGCAAAAAATACTTGGTTGAAAATGTATGCAAGACCGCCAGGCCGAAAATGGCAGCGCCGACATAATTGATTAATTGCGTACTATCCATACAGACTTTGCCTCATCGGTTGCACGAAGATTGACGCGGCGATTCAGCACTAAACGAATCACCCGCCCTGCTGAAATTGCTTCATTTAAATAGAGTTTGCGCAAAACGGTAAATAACGACTCACATCGAAACCGCATGCTGGATGCGGCTTTCCGAGACGTTTCGTGCCAACAGGCACACCCAGCTTGCGGGTTCATTTTAGTATCAAAACGCCATGGAGCCTTTCCTCTCTTAGCTTTTCTCTGTGTCTCCGTGTCTCTGTGGTGAGAGGTTTGGCAGTTTGCATAAGCCCCAGCTATTGATGCCAGCCTTCGCTGGAATGACGAATTTAACTGAACGACATGAACTAAGCCGTCTAGATTTTTTCCAGCTTGGCAATGCTCAGATCGAGCAATTTCATGCCCTCGCGACCAAAATTAATATGCGCCCGGATATTCGTACCGCTGCCTTCCATATTCACGATCACGCCTTCGCCGAACTTACCGTGCCTGACCGACTCACCGATGCGCCAGCCGGGCTTGGCCGAAGATGAATGCGCGCTCTGGTTAAAACTTTGCGCGATGCGATTTGCCTGATCCATCGGGTCTTCATCCCATGCCGATTTTTTATTGCCGAACCAGGATGCCTGGATTTTCGGCGACAACCACTTCAGGGATGCTTCCGGCATTTCGTCGAAGAAGCGTGAACGCATGTTGTAGCGGGTCTGCCCGTGCAGCATGCGGGTTTGCGAGAAGGTCGCGTACAATCGTTTGCGCGCCCGCGTGATCGCCACATACATCAGGCGACGCTCTTCCTCCACACCGCCTTCTTCCTTCGCGCTATTTTCATGTGGGAATAAACCTTCTTCCAAACCGGTGATGAAGACATTGTCGAATTCCAGTCCCTTGGCCGAATGCACCGTCATCAATTGCAGCGCATCCTGCCCGGCTTGCGCCTGGTTGTCGCCGGCCTCCAGCGAGGCATGCGACAGGAAAGCCGACAGCGGCGACATCACGGTTGCCATCGCGGCATCGGCATCGATTATCTCGACGCCATTGGCCAGCGTGATCACATTCGCTGCTGCCTGCGATTGCGGGCCGAGCAAGGCCGGCGCATCATGGCCGAAGCCTTCTTCCGCAATGAACAAGGTCGCCGCACTGACCAGCTGCTCCAGATTCTCGATCCGGTCTGCGCCTTCTTTCTCGTTTTGATAATGCGTCATCAGGCTACTCAGATCGAGCACGATTTGCACCATCTCCGGTAAAGGCAGGCGCTGCGTTTCAAAACGCGCCGACTCGATCACCTTCACGAAATTACCCAGCGACGTGCCGGCCTTGCCCGCAACATAGGGGACCGCAGCATACAAGGAAATGCCATACTGCCTGGCCGCATCCTGCAACTGCTCCAGCGAGCGCGCGCCGATACCGCGTGCCGGAAAATTCACGACCCGCAAAAATGCCGAATCATTATGCGGATTGTCCATCAACTGCAAATACGCAATCGCATGTTTGATCTCGGCACGTTCGAAGAAGCGCTGACCGCCATACACGCGATACGGCAAAGCGGCACTGAACAAAGCGTGTTCGATCACCCGCGACTGCGCATTCGAGCGATACAGAATCGCGATTTCGCTGCGCATCGCACCCTCGCGGATCAGGTTTTTTGCCTCTTCGATGATCCACTGCGCTTCCTGGATATCGCTGCTCGCTTCAAAAATACGCACCGGTTCGCCATGACCGGCATCGGTGCGCAGGTTCTTGCCGAGGCGCTTGCTGTTATTCGCAATCAAGGTATTCGCGGTATCCAGAATATGCCCGTGCGAGCGATAGTTTTGCTCGAGCTTGATCAGGTTACGTACTTTATATTCTTGCTCAAACGCCGACATATTGCCGACATTCGCACCGCGAAAAGCATAGATGCTCTGGTCATCGTCGCCCACGGCAAACACCGCACCGGCATTCAGCGTACCCTGCCCCGACATCAGTTTCAGCCATTTGTATTGCAGGTCATTGGTATCCTGGAACTCATCGACCAGAATATGCCGGAAGCGCGCCTGATAATGTTCGCGCAGCGGTTGATTGCGGCTTAAGAGTTCAAAAGTGCGCAACAATAGTTCAGCAAAATCGACGACACCTTCGCGCTGGCATTGGGCGTCGTACAGTGCATACAGCTCGACCATGCGGCGGTTGAAATCATCGTAGGCATCGACCTCATGCGCCCGCAAACCCTGATCCTTGGCGCTGTTGATGAAGTACATCAGGGTACGCGGCGGGAATTTCTCATCATCGACGTTATTCGCCTTGAGCAAACGTTTGATGAACGAGAGTTGATCCGACGAATCGAGAATCTGGAAAGTCTGCGGCAAACCTGCATCGCGATAATGGGCGCGCAGCAAGCGGTTGCACAGGCCGTGAAAGGTGCCTATCCACAAACCGCGCGTATTGATCGGCATCATGGCCGAGAGCCGCGTCAGCATTTCTTTCGCGGCTTTATTGGTGAACGTCACCGCCAGAATACCGTGCGGCGAAACCTGTCCGGTCTGGATCAGCCAGGCAATACGGGTCGTCAGGACACGGGTTTTGCCGGAACCGGCACCGGCTAAAATCAAGGCAGACTGGGAAGGTAAAGTGACAGCGGCGAGCTGCTCTGGATTCAGATTATGGAGGAGGTTTTGCATCCCCCGATTATACGGGAGTGCAGCGCACCGGTGGCCGCTATCGCGTCGCGCTGAAAGTCGGGAAGCGCCAGAAATAGCGATACTCCCCTATAAACTCATGAAAACTATGCTTTTCCCGCATTGTTTCAGGCGATCATAAAAATATACTCAGGATGAGTATATTAATTATTCAGCAAATAGCCTGACGAATTCTTGCGCGGCGACGCGCGGATTGTCGGCCAGGTAAATGCTGCTGATCACCGCCACCATCGCGGCCCCCGCCCGCACCAGAGGACGCGCATGATCGACCGTCATGCCGCCGATCACGACATTCGGCAAGGCGATCTCTGCTTTCGCCTTAGTCACGATGTCATGCGATGTGGTCACCGCATATTGTTTGACGCGCGATGGATAAAAACCGCCAAATGCGACATAGCTGGCACCCTCCTGCTGCGCGCGCTGCGCCAGCGCGAAGTCGCCATAACACGAGGCGCCGACAATTTTATCCGGGCCGATCGCCGCCCGCACCTGCGCCACCGAAGCATCCGTGCCGCCGACATGAATCCCGTCCGCCTCCAGTGCCAGACACAGATCCACATGGTCGTTGATGATCAAAGGCTTGCCATGCCGCCGGCACAGATCGAGCAAGGCGTGCGCTTGCCGTCTGCGCAAATCCGGGCTGGCAGTTTTATGCCGATATTGCACGACGCTGGCACCGCCCGACAAGGCCAGCTCCGTCACCTCCAGCAAACGCGCCGTGTCATCCCAATCCGGGGTGACGATATACAGTCCAGCTAATGCCCGCATGACTCTTCTTTCAAAATGCTTGTTACTTTATTTGTTAAATTGACTGTTGCACTCTGCGCGGAATCAATTGCCCCGCGGCGATGGCATAGGCGTATTGCAAACTACGCTGAGTAAATTCTTGCGCATTGTGCAAACTCTCGGCCATAGCCTGACCCGATGCGAGCTGCCCTGCGATGGCGGATGCCAGAGTACAGCCGCTGCCATGAAATTCGCCGCTTAATCTCGGCCATTGCCACTCGCGCTGACCATGCCGCGTGAACCAGATATTGCTGACGCATTCCCGATTCGCTTCGCCGGTCGCATGTCCGCCCTTGATCAATACATCCGTGCAACGATGCTGGAGCAAGCTCTGCGCCCAGCCATTGATGTCGCGTGTCAGCGGCGCCAGGCGCTGCGCTTCCGGCAGGTTCGGCGTGATCAGGGTCGCGATTTGTAATAAGGATTGCAGCGATTCCAGCGCATCATCGCGACCCAGGGCATCGCCATGCCCGCTGCCCAATACGGTATCGAGCACCACCGGGATTGCCGGATTGATCGCCAGGCATTGCTGCACGCAGTGCGCGATCGCGTCGGCGTTGTTGCGGCTGCCGACGATGCCGATTTTAATCGCAGCAATCGCCATCTTTTGCATCAGCGCTTGCGCCTGCTGCACAATCATGTCCGGGTCGACCGGATGCACTGCATAGACGCGCTCATTGTCTTGCACCGTCAGCGCCGTGATCACGGTCAAGGCATGCGCGCCCTGCGCGGCGATTGCCTCGCTATCGGCCTGGATGCCGGCACCGCCGCTGGGATCGTGGCCGGCAAATACCAATACACAAGGACGCGTTGCCGCCTGACGCATCAGGCTATCCGTCCCGCCATCGGTGATGAGGCTGAAGCCGCGAATTTGCGGGCGATGCGTCCGGCCAAAAATGCTTCGCGTCCGGCTTCGACCGCCAGCCCCATGGCACGCGCCATACGCAGCGGATCCTGCGCACCGGCAATTGCGGTATTCATCAAGACGCCATCGCAACCGAGTTCCATCGCAATCGCGGCATCGGACGCAGTGCCGACGCCGGCATCGACCAGCACCGGCACTTTGGCTTGCTGAATAATCAGCGACAGATTCCAGGGATTCAATATACCCATGCCAGAGCCGATCAGTGACGCCAGCGGCATCACCGCCACGCAACCGATGTCTTCCAGCATTCGCGCCTGAATCGGGTCGTCGCTGCAATACACCATCACGTCGAAACCATCGTTGACCAGAGTTTTAGCCGCTTTCAAGGTCTCCGGCATATTCGGGAACAAGGTCTTTTCGTCGCCCAATACTTCGAGCTTACACAGCTTATGCCCGCCCAATAGTTCGCGCCCCAGTTGCAGGGTGTACACCGCATCTTCGGCGTTATAGCAGCCGGCCGAATTCGGCAAGATCGTGTATTTCGACGGCGGCACCACATCGAGCAGGCTCGGTGCGTTCGGGTCCTGGCCGATGTTCACACGCCGTATCGCAACCGTGATGATCTCGGCGCCGCTGGCCTCGGTCGCTAGCCGGGTCTGTTCCAGGTCTTGGTATTTACCGCTGCCGACCAAGAGGCGCGAGCGGTAGATTTTACCGGCGATGGTGAGGCCGGCGTTGTTTTCAGTTTGCATAAAAATCCTTTTATGTAGGGTGCGTCATGCGCACCAAGGCAGATGAATACGATGGTGCGCACGGCGCACCCGCTTCAACCGCCGCCTATGGCCCGCACCACATCGACCTTGTCCTGCGCTTGCAGGCGATGGCTAGCCCATTGCGCGCGCGCGACAATCTGGCGATTAACGGCAACGGCAATTGCCTGCCCCGACAAGTTCAATGTAGCGATCAGCTCGGCCAGGTTTTTCTCTTGGTCGAGTTGATAGTTTTCACCATTCAATACGATCTCAGTCATGGCAGCGGCTTATTGCTTTCTATAGATTTCCGCGCCCGATTTGACGAACTCGACCGCTTTCACTTCCATGCCCTGCTTGAGGGCCTGAATCTCGCTGATACCCTGATTTGCTGCATAGTCGCGCACCTCTTGCGTGATCTTCATCGAACAGAAATGCGGGCCGCACATCGAGCAGAAATGCGCGACCTTGGCGGAATCTTTCGGCAGGGTTTCATCGTGGAATTCGCGCGCCTTGTCGGGATCGAGGCCGATGTTGAACTGGTCTTCCCAGCGGAATTCGAAACGTGCTTTCGACAAGGCATTGTCGCGGATCTGCGCGCCCGGATGGCCCTTGGCCAGATCGGCCGCATGCGCCGCGATCTTGTAGGTGATGATGCCGTCCTTGACGTCAACCTTGTTCGGCAACCCAAGGTGTTCTTTCGGCGTGACGTAGCACAGCATGGCGGTGCCGTACCAGCCGATTTGCGCAGCGCCGATGCCCGAGGTGATATGGTCGTAGCCCGGCGCAATGTCGGTGGTCAGCGGGCCCAGCGTGTAGAACGGCGCTTCGTGGCATTGCTCGAGTTGCAGGTCCATGTTTTCCTTGATCAGGTGCATAGGCACATGGCCGGGACCTTCGATCATGACCTGCACATCATGCTTCCAGGCGATCTGCGTCAGTTCACCCAGGGTTTTCAACTCAGCTAATTGCGCTTCGTCATTCGCATCGTAGATCGAACCCGGGCGCAAGCCGTCGCCCAGACTGAACGAGACGTCGTAAGCTTTCATGATTTCGCAGATATCTTCAAAATGTTCGTATAGGAAACTCTCCTTGTGATGCGCCAGGCACCATTTCGCCATGATGGAGCCGCCGCGCGACACGATGCCGGTCATGCGCTTCGCCGTCATCGGTACATATTGCAGACGCACTCCGGCGTGGATGGTGAAGTAATCGACGCCTTGCTCGGCTTGCTCGATCAGAGTGTCGCGGAAGATTTCCCAGGTCAGGTCTTCGGCCTTGCCGTTGACTTTTTCCAGCGCCTGGTAAATCGGCACGGTGCCGATCGGCACCGGCGAATTGCGGATGATCCATTCGCGCGTTTCGTGGATGTGCTTGCCGGTCGACAGGTCCATCACGTTGTCGCCGCCCCAGCGTATGGCCCAGGTCATTTTTTCGACCTCTTCACCGATGCTGGATGTCACTGCGGAATTGCCGATATTCGCATTGATCTTGACCAAGAAATTACGCCCGATAATCATCGGCTCGACTTCCGGATGATTGATATTGGCAGGAATAATCGCACGGCCACGGGCGATTTCCGAGCGCACGAATTCCGGCGTAATGGTATCGGGAATCGATGCGCCGAATGATTGCCCCGGATGCTGACGCCCCATCAGCTCGGCCAGCTTATTGCCCATCGGGCCGGATGCTTGCAGGCTTTCCAGATATTGCTGGCGCTGCAGATTTTCGCGGATCGCGATGTACTCCATCTCCGGCGTGATGATGCCTTGTCTTGCATAGTGCATCTGGCTGACATTTTTACCGGCCAATGCGCGACGCGGTTTGCGCTGCAGATTAAAGCGCAGCTCGGCCAGCTTGGGATCGTTCAGTCTTTCTATACCGTATTCAGAGGATGGGCCTGGCAGCTCTTCCGTGTCGTTGCGCTCGTCTATCCAGGCGCCGCGCACCGAAGCCAGGCCGGAGCGGATGTCGATTTTTACTGCTGGATCGGTATACGGCCCAGAGGTGTCGTAGACGTAAATCGGCGGATTTTTTTCCGAGCCGAACATCGCCGGCGTATCGGATTGACTGATCTCACGCATCGGTACGCGGATGTCGGGACGACTTCCTGTTACATAGATTTTGCGGGAATTGGGCAGCGGCTGTATTGCGGCTTGATCAACTGTCGCGGTGGCGGACAGGAATTGCGGATTGGCGTTCATCTTGCTCCCATTGTTTGTACACATTGTGGTGACAGCTTGGGAGGCTTGAGGCGCATGCAAGAGTATTGCGGCACGATTTGCTTCCCTTCGCTGGCATTATCCAGATCAGGTTCGAGGGTATTTCTCACCCGTCATCGCGTACAACTGCGGACAGGACCCCTAGCATTTACTGCATTTTTATTAGTTGTTACTAATTACGATCAACTGCTTTTTTGGTGCTGATTTTGATTACTGGCAAAAGTATATCTTGCCATTTTGTGGTTCCAATTGAAGTTTCAATTATATAGCGACTCTGGATTTAAGGCGGATATTTTAACTGGCCAGCTGTTCGCTGGCAGCAGGCGCTTTGAGCTTGACCGGACCAACCACTTCTATCAACTCAACCATACCCGCACTTAAGGCAGCAGAAAGATCGTGGTCCAATACCTTCATCGCTTGTTCTTGCGGCACCAGCAAACGCGCTAATCCATAGGCGCGATTGCGGCCATGTGCCTTCCCCAGATACAGGGCCATATCGGCCATTTGAATTGCTTTTTCCCAGTTGCAAATTTCTTCCGGGATGTCCGAAAATGGCAATGGAATAAAACCGGCGGTGACGGTCACCGGAATCGCTATATTGCCGATCTGGATGTCGTCTTCTCCAATCGCCAGCAAAATACGCTCGACTAATTTAGTCAATTGCGCAGGTTGCGATTTGGGCGAGTAGATTAAAAACTCCTCTCCGCCCCAGCGCAACACCATATCGGTATCCCGGACCGCACGCTTCAAACGATGCGCAACTTCCATCAATACGCTATCGCCAACCGCATGCCCCCAGGTATCGTTAATCTGCTTGAAATGATCAATGTCCATCAAAATCAGACAATCCGGATTGCCGGTATCGTCTTCACGGCGCTCTTTGTCGGAGATGAGCGTGCGCGTCTTCATCATATCGACAAAGGACCGGCGGTTATAAAGACCGGTTAACGGATCCCTTACCGCATGAAATTCGAGCTGCAAATTGGCTTCCCGAAGCTTTTCATTGGCACTGCGCACACGCCGGTACAGCAGGTAAACAAAGGTCCCCGCCATCACCGTCACGGCCGCCGCCAACATCGTGATGATTTGCTGCAGGCGACGGTTCTTTATCTCGGCATCTTTTAGCTGATTTTCTCGCGCCAGAAGCTCGATTTGCTTTTTTCTCTGGTTGGCATCGAATTGCTCCTGCAGTGCGGCGACGGCTTTGGCCCTGCCAGCGCGGAATAATTCACTGCTAAGAACCTGCTGCTCGCGCACAGTTGCCAGCGCCTCTTTATACATGCCGGCTTTTTCATACATACGGCCAATTTCACCCAGCATGGACTCGATATCCGTTTTGGCATCGGCATCTTTTAATTCCTTCAACGCACCATTGATATAGGCCATCGCCTGCGGGATTTTGCCTTGCCCGCCTAGCGCAAATCCTATGTTTGCCTTGGAATTTAAGATCGCCGATTTGTCTTGCGCCGCTTCCGACTTAATCAGGGCCTGGCGCGCGGTGCGCTCGGCCTCGACATAGTTGCCGACGCGCAGATAATAGTCGGCAATATTGCTCAAGGTGAGCGCTTCCATTCCCAAGTACTTGGTCTCTTTAAATATTTTTAAAGCCCGTTGATAGGAAGTCAGCGCCTCATCAAAACGCTCCAGATCAATCAGCGCCAATGCCCGGGTTGAGTATAAAGACCCGATTAATTTTGGCGAGTTGACTCCGGTAGACAACTCCAGAGCGGTAGCAACCGTCTCCAGCGATTTTTCGGGATTATGCATGTCCAGATACAGTCCCGCCAACGAGGACAGGCGATAGAGCTTGGACTGGATACGGCGTTTCGGCAACAGTTCAGATAAGCGCAAGGCCTCTAGCCTGTGGGTCAAGGCAAGTTCAAATTTACCCATAGATGAATACGCACTGCCGTAGGCAACTTCAATCCGCATCAAGACTTCTTGATTTTTAGTGCCCTCAATCGACTTATTGATGTCATCTAATTTTGCCAGGGCCAGATCCTGCTTGCCTTTTTCAATCAGGTCGTAAATCTCGGCCAGCCTTGCAAACGCAATCAGGTCTTTATCCTTGCGCTCAAGAGCCAGGCTTAACAATTCTGCCTGAGTCGCGGCGGCATCTTTGGGCCGTCCTGCGTCGTATAATAAAGTGACCAGGGTCCGGTATGTTTGAGCGCGAACTTCATCATCGGCATCTTGCGGCAAGCTGTCTTTGAATTTTTTTAATTGCTTCAGGCCTTCCTCATTATCACTATCGGATAATGCGCGAATCGCGTCCAGGCGCTCCATATCGTGCTTTTCTTCAGCACGAGCGATTCCGACTTGCAAAATCAAACAGAGAATTATCAACAGACGATAGTTCAACAATTGAAGCACAGTCGTTTACCCTTAAAGTGTGAAGCTATGACTTAGCACGCCATGTTAACTACGCATTGCTGGGATGCATATAACAAACTATTTTAGTAATCTGCCTAATCCTAGCATTTCTCTGATGCTAATTGCCAACATTTAAGGCAGGCCAGTTGCAAAATACGATGATGCAACAATTTTCAACTATGGCATCGCAATAGTTATGTGCTGTCTTGTACTTTCAGCATGGGCAACTTGCTTAATTAGCGAGTATTTAGCGCCTAATAAGTTTGCCGGGTCATTTATAATCAACGGTTTAGCAAACTAAGCACATATCATCATGGAATTAGCCAAGTCATTTGAGCCTGCAGAAATTGAAGCATTCTGGCGTACCGAGTGGGAGAAACGCGGATATTTCACCGCCAGTAGCGACGCCGGCAAACCCTCGTTCAGCATCCAGTTGCCGCCGCCGAATGTGACCGGCACCCTGCATATGGGACATGCGTTCAACCAGACGATTATGGACGGTCTGACCCGCTACTACCGTATGCGCGGCCACAACACTGCCTGGATCCCGGGCACCGACCACGCCGGCATCGCGACCCAGATCGTGGTCGAGCGCCAGCTCGATGCGCAAAAAATCTCGCGCCACGACTTGGGCCGTGAAAAATTCCTGGAAAAAGTCTGGGAATGGAAAGAAAAATCCGGCTCCACGATCACCGGCCAGATGCGCCGCATGGGTGCCTCCGCCGACTGGCAGCGTGAATACTTCACGATGGATGCGCCACGCTCCCAGGTCGTGACCGAAGTTTTCGTGCGCCTGGTCGAGCAAGGCCTGATCTATCGCGGCAAACGCCTGGTGAACTGGGACCCGGTGCTCGGTACCGCGGTGTCCGATCTGGAAGTGGTTTCGGAAGAAGAAGACGGTTCGATGTGGTACATCCATTATCCGCTGGCCGACGGCAGCGGACATCTGACAGTCGCCACTACACGGCCGGAAACCATGCTGGGCGACGTTGCGGTCGCGGTCGATCCGACCGACGAGCGTTATGCCCATCTGGTTGGCAAGCTGCTGAAGCTGCCGCTGTGCGATCGCGAAATCCCTGTCATCGCCGACGACTATGTGGACAAGGAATTCGGCACCGGCTGCGTAAAAATCACGCCGGCGCATGACTTCAACGATTATGCCGTCGGTCAGCGTCATAAATTAGAAATGATCAGCATCCTGACCCTGGATGCCAAGATCAATGAAAACGCACCTGCCGCTTATCAGGGCATGGATAGATTCGCCGCGCGCAAGCAAATCGTCGCCGACCTAGATGCGCAAGGCTTGCTCGAATCCGTCAAGCCGCACAAACTCATGGTGCCGCGCGGTGACCGTACCAATGTCGTGATCGAACCGATGCTGACCGACCAGTGGTTCATGGCGATGAGCAAGCCAGCGCCGGAGGGCACGCACTTCCCCGGCAAATCGATTGCCGAAGTCGCGCTGGAAAAAGTCGCAAGCGGTGAAATCAAGTTCGTACCGGAAAACTGGAATACGACTTACAACCAATGGCTGAACAATATCCAGGACTGGTGCATCTCGCGCCAGCTCTGGTGGGGTCATCAGATCCCGGCATGGTACGGCGACAATGGCGAAATTTTCGTCGCCCGCAATGAAGGCGAGGCAAAAGCCAAAGCCGCTGCGGCAAACTATACCGGCGCACTGAAGCGTGACGACGACGTACTCGATACCTGGTTCTCGTCTGCGCTAGTACCATTTTCGACGATGGGCTGGCCGGAACAAACCAAAGATATGGAGATGTTCTTGCCGTCATCGGTCCTGGTGACCGGCTTCGATATCATCTTTTTCTGGGTCGCGCGCATGGTCATGATGACTGCGCACTTCACCGGTAAAGTGCCGTTCCACACCGTGTACGTGCATGGCCTGGTGCGCGATTCCAGCGGTCAGAAAATGTCTAAATCGAAAGGCAATACGCTCGATCCTATCGATCTGATCGATGGCATCAGCGTCGATGATCTGGTCGCCAAGCGCACCATAGGCTTGATGAATCCCAAGCAAGCCACCGCGATTGAAAAAGCCACGCGCAAGGAATTTGCCGACGGCGTACCGGCCTACGGCACCGATGCTTTGCGCTTCACCATGGCCAGCTACGCCTCACTCGGACGCAACATCAATTTCGATCTGGGTCGCTGCGAAGGCTATCGCAATTTCTGCAATAAATTATGGAATGCCACGCGCTTCGTGCTGATGAATACCGAAGGCAAGGATTGCGGTTTTGGCGCGGACGTGAGCGCTGCCGATCTCGATTATTCACCCGCCGACAAATGGATCATCTCTGCCCTGCAACATGCGGAAGCAGACATCGAAAAGGGTTTCAGCGACTATCGCTTCGACAACATCGCATCGGCCATCTATAAGTTCGTCTGGGATGAATATTGCGACTGGTATCTGGAAGTCGCGAAGGTCCAGGTGCAGCACGGCAGCGAAGCGCAACAGCGCGCAACCCGCCGCACTTTATTGCGCGTGCTCGAAGCAATATTACGCCTGGCCCATCCGGTGATCCCGTTTGTGACCGAAGCCCTGTGGCAAACCGTAGCGCCACTGGCAGGCAAGCAACTGGATGCGGCCGGCGACTCCATCATGCGCCAGGCTTATCCGTTGGCGAATGCAGCGAATATCAATAGCGCTGCCGAGGAATGGATGAGCGCGCTGAAAGCCCTGACCGATGCTTGTCGCAATCTGCGTGGCGAAATGCAATTGTCACCGGCCCTGCGTGTACCTTTGTTATTGCAGGCAGGCAATGCGGAAGAAAAACTGCAATTGCAATCCTTCGCACCGTATCTGCAAGCATTGGCGAAACTGTCCGAAGTCCAGGTCGTCGACGCGCTGCCAGAATCCCCGGCACCGGTATCGATCGTCGGCACGGCGAAATTGATGTTGAAAGTGGAGATCGATGTCGCCGCCGAGCGCGAGCGTTTAGCTAAAGAAATCGCCAAACTCGATGCAGAAATCAGCAAGGCGCAGGCAAAGCTCAGCAATGAAAGCTTCGTCGCCCGCGCTCCTGCGCAGGTTGTCGCGCAGGAGAAGGAACGCGTGGCCAGCTTCTCGGCAACACTGGATAAAATGCGCGAGCAATTCGCCAAATTGCCGGCAACTTAGGCAGCTAGCAGCGTCTCAATAAGCAGATTAGCGATCACATCGGCAGCCAGACGGCTGCCGATTGTTTTTGTGCCGTCTATATGTTGTGTTTTTTCGTCATTAAAGTAGAAGCTCTAATTATTTAGTACATGACAAAAAAACTGCCACGTACAATGAATCGCAGAAATCCCCCCAATTTACCCCCTGAGGATGGAGACAACATGAACAAAAAAACGGGCATCGCCGCACTACTCCTGCTGTGCATGGCTTCACTGGCATTGGCCCAGGATACGCCGGTCGGCTTATGGAAAAATATCGATGACAAATCCGGCAAACCCAAGGCACTGATACGCATCACAGAGAACAGCGGCGAACTGATGGGCAAGATCGAAAAACTGTTTCTCGAAGGAGAAGAAGAACAAAACCCGAAATGCGACAAATGCGAAGGCGTGAATAAAAATCAGCCCATCATTGGCATGACGATTTTGTTCGGCTTAAAAAAAGACGGCGATGAATATAGCGGCGGCCGCATCCTCGATCCCGCCAACGGCAAACTGTATCGCAGCAAATTATCACTGACCGACAGCAATAAAAAACTCAATGTGCGTGGCTACATCGGCACACCGCTGTTCGGCCGCTCGCAAGTCTGGGTGCGCGAACAATAAGCAACAGGACTACTGCACCATCCCCTCTCCCGCAGGCAGGAGAGGGAGCTGTCACTACTTTTTCAGTCCTATTTAAAAACGCATGCGCAATACGAATGCGCGCTCTGCGTCAAACAATTTTCCTCGTTTTACGTAAGTCCTATTTATTTAACCCTGGCGTTTAGACCGAAACACCTTCGTATCCTGATAAAACTCGTCATCCTGATGCTGCCACCACCCCGGAATCCCCAACACAGGCAGCGGCGTGTAATCGGCGGTGCTTAGACTGCCTTCGTTTAAACGCATTGCGACTTCCCGGTCCAGCCACGAGCGTTTTTGATCTTCGCCTGCTGCGAAAAAATGGGCCTCGGCACGCACGACGAAACTATGTGCCGTGATCGCTTTATACGGATTGACCAATTTCTCCATCAGCGCATGACCGAATACCCAGACCTCGGCTCGCTGGCCGAATAAGGCACGTTGCCGGATGAATGCCTGTTGCCACTCATGGGCGCGTAATGCCGCGATCAGGGCGTCGCCCTGATCCGAATTTTCAACCACCAGCAAGGCCGCATTCTCATCAAAAATCGTTGCCGCATCGCGCGCCGGGCCGCGTGATTTGCCTATGCCGTGCAAGGCAATTTGCGCAGCCTGCATGGCGTTCAACTGACGCTTAATTCTGGGGAAAGTCAGCCAGACCAGCGCATTAAAAAAATCGTGCAGATTCTCGCGGGTCGGTACCTGTCCAGACTCATTGATGAAGATCTCATAGGCCACGCCTTCAGGCAAACATGCTTGCGCGACAAAGGATATCGTTTGCTGATGCTGATTCTGCAAGGACTGCGCCTGGGCGCTTTGATTCAGATGGGCGCGCCAGTCTGGCGCTGCCAGCAAGGCCAGCGCGGCTGGGCGCACCGCGGCATACCAGGCGTGCGACCAGTCGATGCCGGCATAAAATCGTATCGATGCTTCAGGTATCATGTTCCCAAGTGCGCGGACCAAGGTTCACCATGTGAATGCGGTCAGGCTTGCGGCGCGTCAGCCGCTTGCATTTTCCAGTGGATAGTTTCGCCGCCATTCAATGGGACGATGGTGGTATCGACGAACGGCAATTCGGCGGGCAGGGTCCAGTCTTCGCGCATCAATCTGATGCTGCCGGTATTGCGTGGCAATTGGTAAAAATCAGGGCCGTTGAAGCTGGCGAAGGCTTCGAGTTTATCCAGCGCGCCGGCCTGATCGAAGGCTTCGGCGTACAGCTCCATCGCGTGCAGCGCCGTGTAGCAACCGGCGCAACCGCAGGCATGCTCTTTCAACCCCTTGGCATGCGGTGCAGAATCGGTGCCGAGGAAAAACCGCGGGCTGCCTGAGGTGGCCGCCTTCAGCAAAGACAGGCGGTGCGTCTCGCGCTTCAGCACCGGCAGGCAGTAGTAATGCGGACGAATCCCGCCTTTAAAAATCTCATTGCGGTTGTACAGCAAATGATGTGCGGTAATCGTGGCGGCAATCGGCCCTGCTGCGCTGGCGACGTAGTGCGCAGCCTCGGTCGTGGTGATGTGCTCGAACACGACTTTCAGCTCAGGCATATCGCGGCGCAGCGGTTGCAATACGCGGTCGATGAAGACGGCCTCGCGATCGAATAAATCAATCTCAGGATTCGTCACTTCGCCATGCACCAGAAACGGCATGCCGACTTCTTGCATCGTTTCCAAGGTCTTATAGCATTTAGTCAGATCGGTCACGCCGGCATCCGAATTGGTGGTGGCGCCCGCTGGATACAGCTTGACCGCATGGACAAAACCACTGTCCCTGGCGCGGTGGATTTCATCGGATGGCGTGTTATCGGTCAGGTACAAGGTCATCAGCGGCTCGAACTGCATGCCCGCCGGCAGTGCTGCAAGAATACGCTGGCGATAGGCGGCGGCCTGCTCCGTCGTGGTTACAGGCGGCTTCAGATTCGGCATCACAATGGCGCGTGCGAATTGGCGTGCGGTGTCAGGTAATACGCTGGCGAGTGCGGCACCATCGCGCAAGTGCAAATGCCAATCGTCGGGACGAGTGATGGTGATCTGCTGCGGGCGTGGTGAAGTGCGCTGTTCTGTACTGCGGGAGGTTGGCTGGGGAATCGGGGAAGTCATGGCGGCTCGCTTTTTCAAGTAGCCGTCATTTTACCTTTTTTGCCTCAGCATCTATACGATGATAGATACTCTAACCCTGTATATTTTTAATCCGCAGATAAAACCTGCGGTATTTGGCATGTTTTATCTAAAAACAGGGGGAGTATATTGATTCACTATATGAAACTGCTCGCCTCAGCCTCGCCAATTGCTGACCAGGCCGAAGGCAAAATTTAGTGAATGATCTTGGCGAGGAAGTCGCGCGCGCGCTCAGAACGTGCGGCGTTGAAGAACTCTTCCTTGGCGCAGTCTTCCACGATCAGACCTTTATCCATGAACACGATACGGTTCGCGACTTTTTTCGCGAAACCCATTTCATGCGTGACCACCATCATGGTCATGCCTTCTTGCGCCAGGCCGACCATGACGTCCAGCACTTCATTGATCATTTCCGGGTCGAGTGCCGAGGTAGGTTCATCGAACAGCATGGCAATCGGGTCCATCGACAGCGCGCGGGCGATTGCCACACGTTGCTGCTGACCGCCGGACAGCTGGCCGGGAAACTTATCTTTGTGCGCCAGCAGGCCGACTCGATCGAGATATTTCAAGCCTTTTTCAGTGGCTTCGTCTTCGCTGCGACCCAGCACTTTGACCTGCCCGATGGTCAGATTCTGGCGTATCGACAGATGCGGAAACAGCTCAAAATTCTGGAACACCATGCCGATACGCGCACGCAGTTTCGACAAATTGGTTTGCGGATCGCCGACAGATACGCCCTCGACGGTGATCTCGCCTTTTTGAAACGGCTCCAGACCATTGACTGTTTTAATCAAGGTCGATTTACCTGAGCCGGACGGGCCGCATACGACCACGACTTCGCCCTTGGATACCTGTGTAGTGCAATCGGTCAATACCTGGAATTGACCGTACCATTTGCTGACATTATTTAATTTAATCATTCTAATCTCCGACGCACCCGCAATGCAGATCACGGGCACCTTTCTCAAATGTGTTAACTAGTAGCTGATGGACTATGCCGCAATCTCTTTATCGGATAATCGCAAATTTGGTTTGCAGTTTCTTCACCAATGAAGACAGTGCAAAACACAAAATGAAATACACGACAGCGACGAACGAATACATCTCGACCAGACGTCCGTCACGCTGCGCAACCTTGGATGCGGCGCCGACGAAGTCGGTAATCGACAACACGTACACCAGCGACACGTCCTGGAACAAGACGATGGTTTGGGTCAGCAACACCGGGATCATATTGCGGAAAGCCTGCGGCAAGACAATATTGCCCATGGTTTGCCAATAATTCATGCCGATCGCATAACCCGCCCAGATCTGTCCGCGTGGAATCGACTGGATGCCGGAGCGCATGATTTCGCAATAGTAAGCCGCCTCAAACATGACGAAGGTAATCAGGCAGGATGAGAAAGCGCCGACTTGCACCGGCTCATTGGCACCGATGATCCAGGCACCGATATACGGCACCAGAAAGTAGAACCAAAAGATCACCAATACCAGCGGGATGGAACGCATCAGATTGACATAGGTGGTCGCAAATACTTTGATCGCCTTGATACTCGACAAACGCATCATTGCCAGCAAAGTACCGAGGATAATGCCGCCTGTCATCGCCAGGAAAGTCAGCTCCAGAGTGAACGACATACCCGTCTTGAACAGGTATACCCACGAGCGCTGGATGACATCAAAATCGAAACTGTTAAACATGATTAATGTCCTCCCGCATTCGCAGAACCTGAGGTGATAAAGCCCGGCACGGTGAGCTTTTTCTCAAGCACATTCGACAGCACAATCGCAATCACCGATACCATCAGATAGATCAGGGTTGCTGCGGTAAATGCCTCGAATACCTGGAAAGAGAATTCCTGCATGGAACGCGCACTCGCGGTTAATTCCATCAGACCGATGGTCAAGGCGACCGAACTGTTTTTGATAATCGCCGCCAATTCATTGGTCAGCGCCGGAATGATGATGCGGAACGCCATCGGCAACAGCACATAGCGATAGGTCTGCGGCAAGGTTAAGCCCAAGGCGGTACCCGCCATCTTCTGGCCGCGCGGCAAGGCATTGATCCCTGCCGACACCTGCACCGCAACCCGCGCCGAGGTAAAGAAGCCCAGGCTTAATACGGCCGTGATAAAAGGCGCATTCGGCATAGATTTCAGCCAGGAGCCGATACTCTCCGGCACCAGCTCCGGCATTACGAAATACCATAAAAACATTTGTACCAGCAACGGTATGTTCCTGAATAATTCGACATAGCCGTTCGCCAGACGGGCCGCCCATTTATTCGGTGCGGTACGGATGGTACCGATCACCGCGCCCAATACCAGGGCAATGATCCACGCTAATCCGGCAGTTGCTAACGTCCACAGCAAGCCAGAAACCAGCGCATCCAGATAGGTGCCGCCGCCATCAGGCGCCGTCTCCCAAAAGATATTCCAATTCCAGTTGTAATTCATCTCCGACCCTTTACTCGACATCCATACGCATTGCCTGCATCGCAGCCTGTTGCTGACAATTTAAACAAAACGGGAGGCGTGCCTCCCGTTGTGCGCTGGCTTATTTCAATTTTTTTTAATTGCTTATTTTTTCTTTTTCAATACGGCTTTTTGCGCTTCCGGTACTGCTGCATAAGCAGACGGCTCGCCAGAATCGGTAGGCTTGGCGACGACTGCTTTAAATTGCTCAGACATAGGCCAGTTCAACGCGATGCCTTTTGGCGGAATCGGCTGCAAGAACCATTTGTGGTAGATGCGGTTGATATCGCCGGAGGTCAAGACATTGGAGATCGCCTTATCCACCGCGGCCTTGAAAGCAGGATCGTCCTTACGCAGCATGATGCCGTATGGCTCAACGGACAAAGCTTCTTTGCTGATCTCGTAATCGGCTGGCGATTTGGAATTGGCAGCGAGCGAAGCAAGCAAAATATCATCCATCACGAAAGCGACCGCACGGCCGGTTTCTACCATCAGGAAGGCTTCTGCATGATCTTTGGCAGGCAGGATATTGATGCCCAGATTTTGATCGGCATTGAGTGTCGTCAATTGTTTCAGGTTCGAAGTGCCCGAGGTAGAAACAACGGATTTACCTTTCAGATCGGCCAAGGTTTTTACATTCGACGATTTTTTGGACAGCATGCGATTGGCAGTCACAAACGTGGTCGGCGCAAACGAAACTTGCTTTTGGCGCTCCATATTATTGGTGGTAGAACCGCATTCCAGATCCACGGTGCCGTTCGCCATCAGCGGGATACGGGTGGCCGACGTTACCGGGTTTAATTTCACATTCAAGCTGGTCAGGCCCAATTGTTTTTGCACCGCAGTGACGATCTTCATGCACAGGTCGATGGAATAACCCTGATACGATTGCTTGTCGTCGAGGTAGGAAAATGGAATCGAAGAATCGCGCACACCGAGTGTGATCGTGCCAGTTTCTTTAATCTTTTTCAGTGTGCCGGTTTCTTGCGCCTGTGCTGCACCGGCAATCACTCCGGCAGCGATCAGGAAAGCGAACATATTTGTTAATTTCATACTATCTCCAAAAGTTACGTCAAAAGATTTAAGACAAAAAGCAACTACTGAGTTTACCAAAATCGACCAGATGGCACTGTCTTTTTTTGGCCCGGACGATACGTATAACTACGTAAAAAATCGGCAAAATCGATAAATTGGCTGTTATTTATTGATAACGACGCCTAACTAGTCTGCGACCTTGTCGGATGGGAAGCGTAACGTGTCACGCAATAAAAAACCCATCGGCATATTCAGATTGGCGCCTTTGGGCGGCACGGGTTGCTGGAACCATTTTGTATACAATTTATTGATTTCGCCATCACTCATCATGCGGGCAACTTCACGATCGACAAAAGACTTAAAAGCCGGATCATCCTTGCGCAACATGATCGCATAAGGCTCGGTAGACAAGGGGTCGCCGACAATCGCAAACTTGCCCGGCTCTTTGGCATTCGCGCGCAGACCGTACAGCAGTACGTCATCCATAGAAAAAGCATCGGCCTGGAAGGATTCCACCATCGCGAAGGAGTTATTGTGATCGTTGCCCTCGACCAGCTTTAATCCCAGGCCGCGTATTTTATCCCTGTCATTCAAGAGTTTGACTGAGGTCGTGCCCTTGGTGGTGACGACTTTTTTATCTTTCAGGTCGGTCCAGTTACTGATGCCGGAATCCGTCCTGACCAGCATTCTTGCGGTAGCAAAAAAATGCGGGATCGTGAAGGCTACCTGTTTGCGACGTTCGGCATTATTGGTGGTGGAGCCACACTCCAGGTCGGCCTTGCCGTCGGCAATACTGGAAATGCGGGTGCTAGGCGTGACCAGCACATAATTCACGTTCAATTGCGGGATCTTTAATTCTTTCTTGAGCGCCTCGACAATTTTTTGGCAAATTTCTACCGCATATCCGATCGGTTTTTTATTTTCGGACAAATACGAAAAAGGGAAGGATGCTTCCCGGTGTGCGATGGTGATGGTCTGCGTTTCTTTGATCCGCGCCAGGGTATCGCCAGCCTGGACGGCAGACACGCAACAAGCTAAGCCACTCAATGCAGCTATTTTTACGATCCAGAACTTAGCTTTCATGATCATTCCCTAAGTGAGACAACGATGGCTTGCGCCCAAATTTTAGAATGGTAAATACATTTACACGATCTTTTATATTTAAATATGTTATTTTCACAGAATTTTATTTAGTTTTAATTCAGTGCTGACTGTTTTTTAATGGCAAGAAAAAACAGCACTTCAAATAAAACAATACATCCATCGATGCTGTTGCGTCGATGGATGTATTTCTCTTACCGTTACTCCAAGGCACCGAAAGATACACTAAAGTAGTAAGCCCTGCTTTAAATTTATCTTACCAACGATCTTACCAATGGATCTTACAATCCGTTCAAAACAAGACCATCAACTGCGTACCGGTCTTATGGGCATTATGGATACAGGCCGCGGACTTCGCGTGCCTGCAAGACGCGTGAGCAACCGATGATGAAGGCTGCCGTGCGCAAAGACACTTTTTTATCTTCTGTCACATGCCAGACTGAATTAAACGCCTCCTTCATGATGCGGGTCAGGCGCTGATTGATTTCGTCTTCACTCCAGAAATAACTGGAGAAATCCTGCACCCATTCAAAATACGACACTGTCACACCACCGGCATTCGCAATCACGTCTGGCACCACCAGAACACCCTTGTCGCTCAAAATATCATCGGCTTCCGGCGTGGTCGGACCATTCGCACCCTCGAGAATAATCTTGGCGCGAATCTTGTGCGCATTCTTTTCCGTGATTTGCTGCTCCAGGGCGGCCGGAATCAGGATATCGCAATCGACCGACCAGAATTCTTCGCTCGGAATCACGGCTTCTGCACCGGCAAAACCGGCAACACTGCCATTGATTTCCACATGCTCCAGCAATTTGTGCGCATCCAGACCGTTAGAATGGAAAATCGTGCCGCCGTGATCTTGCACTGCCACGATTTTTGCACCGGCATCAGAGAACAAACGCGCTGCAATGCCGCCGACGTTACCGAAACCTTGCACTGCGACCTTTGAACCGGCAATATTCAGGCCACGTTTTGCCGCGGCTTCGCAACCGACCACGAACACCCCGCGACCAGTCGCTTCGCGCCGCCCCAGACTGCCGCCCAGCGAAATCGGTTTACCGGTCACCACGCCGGTCGCGGTACGACCTTCGTTCATGGAATAGGTATCCATCATCCATGCCATGGTTTGTTCGTTGGTATTGACGTCCGGTGCAGGAATATCCTTGTCCGGGCCAATGATGATGCCGATCTCGGAGGTGTAACGACGCGTCATACGCATCAGTTCGCCGCGCGATAAGGTCTTTGGATCAACCCGGACCCCGCCCTTCGCACCACCGTAAGGAACATTGACTGCCGAGTTCTTAATCGTCATCCAGGCAGACAAGGCCATCACTTCCGACAGCGTCACATCCTGGTGAAAACGCACGCCGCCCTTACCCGGACCGCGTGACGTATTGTGTTGTACACGATAGCCTTCAAAGTGGGAAATACTGCCGTCATCGCGCTCGATAGGCACGTCAACAATCAAAATACGCTTAGGGCGTTTCAGCGTCTCTACCCAACGGGACAGATGGCCGAGATAAGGCGTAACGCGATCGATTTGCTCTAGATAAACTGACCAAGGACCTGTCTCATGCGGGGTAAGATAAGAGGGTATTTGGTGATGGCTGGACATGATATGTCTCCTTCCTGTGTAAGTTAACTATGTTGACGACCATTGGTGACCAATGAGGTGATGCATAGTAGGACAACAGGCCATTTTATCGCCAATGCTTTGTTTGCATGTATGTATGCAACAAATGCATAGATTTATCTTGTCCTGATTTTATGACAATTTCGCAGAAAAATGTTGTGCAGATTTGCGGGCGCAGGCCCGAATCTGAAATCGGTACCAGTAAAAAAATGAGAGAAAATCAGTTGCACTGAACAGCAGCTTAGGACAAATCAAGTCGAATTTACAGGAGCTTCTGCACAACAGACAGGCAACGGGCTGCATTGGGACGAGCACTCAAGCGGGTTTGCGGCGTTCTTTCTTGGCGCTCTTGACCGTAGTATTGGCATGCGGCGCATGCAGCTGCGCCAGATAATCCCATAAGCGGGAGACGATCGCTTTGCCGGGCCGCTGTACTGATGGCCGTTCGCGATACAGGCGGATTTCCATCTCGACTTCCCATGCGCTGGAATGCCCGTCGGCGCGCGCCAGCTGCTTTTGTTTCAACTCACGCGTCACCGCCGATTCCGGTAAAAAAGCGATGCCGCGGCCTTCCAGCGCCATCATTTTCAAGCCCTCCGCCATATCGGTTTCATAGCATTTTTCGAGATGCAAAGGGATCCGGGCATCGTTCAGAATCAGATCGACCATGCGTCCCAGATAGGCATTATTGGCATAGGCTAAAAACGGCAGGGGCGCCCTCTCAGTGCCGGGTAACAGCAACTCGGGTTTGCCGGACTTATCGCAGCGCGTATAAGCCCGCAAAGCTTCGGTCCCCATGCTGATCATGTCGTACTGGCTGGCATCCAAGAGCAAGGGTTGGCGCGGGTGGTGGTAGCACAGCAGCAGATCGCAACCGCCTTCGACCAGACTCATCACGGCATCGTGCACATTCAACGCCAGCAAGCGGCTATTAATCTCGCCGAAGGCCGATTCCAGCTCCGTCAGCCATTTCGGCACATAGGTCAGCGACAGAGTGTGGGGTACCGCGAAATCGACCGTGGTCTGGGTAGTGGTGCGCTTACCGCGTAACAGCGCGCGGGCGTTGTTGATCTGGCCCAGCATCGCAATCGCCTGCTCGTAAAACACTTCGCCCGCATGCGTCAACCGGGTCGGATACGAAGTACGGTCTATCAGGTCGCTACCGAGCCAGGCTTCCAGCGATTGTATGCGGCGTGAGAATGCCGGTTGCGTGACGTGACGCAATTCGGCAGAGCGGCTGAAACTATTGGTTTCAGCTAAAGAGACGAAGTCTTCCAGCCATTTGGTTTCCATCCCGCCATGATAATCGCAGCGCGAAAAAAAAGCGCCAACTTGTGCGAGATACCCACACAGTGTGACGCTGATTATGTCGGCACTGCCGACACCTAGAAAATATTCGTTTGCTCGGTCAGACTGCCGCCGACGGATTCATAGATCACGACCGTCCCATCCTTCAGATCGCCTTTGGCATCGAACTCTATCGTGCCCTGGATCTTGCCATCGAATGACGTCTTTTTCATCTCGGGCACAAACACCTTAGGATCGATGGAACCGGCTCTCTGCATCGCCTGCGCATATACATGTATGCCGTCGTAAGAGATCGGCGACATCGCGCCGGGCTCGCCGAATTTGGCGCGGTATTTTTGCATGAAGGCGGCACCGCCCGACAGCCATGAAGGCGGCACACCGGCGACGGTACAAAAATAGCCATGATCGGCATTGCCTGCCGCCGCCTTGATGATCGCCGCATCGCACATGGAATCGCCGGTCACAAATTTGGCGGCAATACCGGCAGCCCGCATCGCCTTCAGCAATCCCAGGCCTACCGGCTCATCGCCGCCGTAGATGACGACATCGGATTTACTCTCGCCGATTTTCTTCACGAGTTGCGGATAATCGACCGTCAGCGGATTTACCGATTCTTTGCCGGGTGTGATTTTTTTCGACTCCAGGACTTTCAATACTTCGGCCGCCAGGCCGACGCCGAACAACGAGGCATCATCGATCACAAACACCGTTTTGGCTTTGAGCTTATCGACCGCAATACGCCCCAATGTTGTGCCCTGCTCGATATCATCCGCACCAATACGGAACGCGCTGGCTATTCCCATACGGGTGTATTTGGGATTGGTTGATGCCGACATCTGCGGAATGCCTGCTTTGGCATAGATAGGCGCTGCAGGAATCGTCACGCCGGAATTGAAATGTCCGTACACCGCTGCCACCCCGGCATCCACCAGACGTTGGGCGGCGGCCTTACCGTCTTCCGGATTGGCTTTGTCATCCTCTACTATCAAGGAAAAATGAGCGCGCTTGCCCTGGATATACATGCCGTCTTCATTCAATTCATCGACGGCGATTTGCGCACCGTTGGCAATGCTTTTGCCATTATGAGCAAGGTTGCCGGTCATCGGCGCGACCACTCCGATTTTGACTTCGACCTGACGACTACAGGCGCTGAGCAACAAAACTACAGCGAGGCTAATTAGTTTTTGTGACGAGACTTTCATCGTTGCTCCTGGGTAGAGAGGCGGATTTTAGAAAAAATTCTTCTTGATTCTTCTTGATGGTAGAGCCGGATGGAACGAATAAAATTTTGAAATTTTCAGCATTTTAAGCACTTTGCACCGAAGCTACCAGAACTAAAAATATCTTGAATACCCTAAAGCAATCTTTGTGCCTCAAACTGAGCACGGTGAATAAGCTGGTTTATCAAATAGGTCCGCTTTTTCGATCCGTCTGCAAATCAATCATCCACGCCAACAACTTCTTCGGCGGTTTCTTCGCTACGATTCTGCTGTCGCTCCCACATCTGCGCATACGCGCCGTCTTGCGCCAACAGTTGCTGATGGGTGCCGCGCTCGATAATGCGTCCTTTATCCATCACCAGGATCTGTCCCGCATCGACGATGGTCGACAGCCGATGTGCGATGACCAGGCTGGTGCGGGTTTTGGCGATCTCCTTGATTTGCGCCTGTATCATTTGCTCGGACTTGGAATCGAGTGCCGAAGTCGCTTCATCGAAAATCAGGATCGATGGATTTTTCAACAGGGTTCTGGCAATCGCAACCCGTTGTTTTTCGCCGCCGGATAATTTCAAGCCGCGCTCACCGACTGGGGTCGCATAGCCGTCCGGCAGGCTCTCGATAAAATCGTGGATATAGGCGGCACGCGCCACTGCGATGACTTCGTCCCGGGTCGCGCCCGGCTTGCCATAGGCGATGTTGTATTCAATGCTGTCATTGAACAAGACCGTATCTTGCGGCACGATGCCGATCGCGCTGCGCAAGGAGTGCTGGGTAATGCTGCGGATATCCTGCCCGTCAATCAGGATGGCGCCGTTCTGGATATCGTAGAAGCGGAATAACAGACGCGACAAGGTCGATTTTCCCGAGCCGCTATGACCGACCACCGCGGTGGTGGTGCCAGCGGGAATCGAAAAATCGATATCGAATAAAATCTGCCGCTTGCTCTCATAACTGAAATCGACATGGGAAAAGCGTATCGCGCCACCCTTGGTATGATCCACATGCAAGGGAACCGCATGGTCCGGATCGGCAATCTCCTTATGCTGATCCAGCAAGGAAAACAGCTTCTCCATATCGGCCAGGCTCTGTTTGATTTCGCGATACAAGACGCCAAGAAAATTCAGCGGAATATACAGTTGAATCATGAAGGTATTCACCAGCACCAAGTCGCCCAGACTCATTACTCCATCGATCACACCTTGCGTGGCGCGCCATAAAATCAGCGTCACCGCAGTGGCAATGATCAGCGATTGCCCGGTATTCAACAGAGACAAGCTCGATTGCGATTTGACTGCGGCATGCTCAAATCTTTGCAAGCCTTCGTCGTAGCGCCGCGCCTCGTATTCTTCGTTGCCGAAATATTTCACGGTCTCGTAATTCAATAAGGAATCGATGGCCTTGGTACTCGCTTTAGAATCCAGCTCATTCATGGTGCGGCGAAAATGAGTGCGCCATTCCGTCACCGCAATCGTGAACGTAATATAGGTCGCCAGCGCCACCATCGTGATCACCGAGAACCAGATATCGTAGTGGGTCGAGAGATAAATCAGGACCAGCGTAATCTCGAGCAGGGTCGGGAAAATACTGAACAGGGCATACGACACCAGCGACGAGATACCCCGTGTACCGCGCTCGATGTCACGCGTCATACCGCCGGTCTGACGATTCAGGTGAAAGCGTAATGACAAGGCATGCAAATGCCGGAATACTTTCAGCGCGATGGTCCTGACCGCACGCTGCGTGACCTTGGCAAAGACAAATTCACGCAACTCCGTAAACAAGGTAGTCGATAGCCGCAAAGCACCGTAGCCAATCAAAATCCCGATCGGCAATACCATCAGCGCGGCAGGATGCTGAGGGCTGATCGACATACTGTCGATCAATTGTTTGAGTACCAAAGGCACGCCAACATTGGCGAGTTTGGCGCCGACCAGGAACAAAAGTGCCAGCGAGACCCGCCATTTATATGCCCACAAATACGGTAATAAAGTTTTAACAGTAGACCAATCGCCGCGGGACGATGGCGTCGTCGTTACGGTGGCAGGCACAGACGCGGAGGCATCGGTTGATGAGTTGCGGCGCATAGAATTGCCTAAAGTAAAGAGTGGATATGGTTTATGATTTGCTCAAACGATCTAAGCGAATTGTATCTTTGAAAGGAAATACCATGTCTGAACCGACCAAAACCACGCTACCGGCCGGCATGCCGCAATTGCGCGTGATGCCCATGCCTGCCGACGCCAATGTCCACGGCGACGTTTTTGGCGGCTGGATCATGGCGCAGGTCGATATCGCCGGCGCCATCCCGGCCGCCCGCCGCGCCAATGGCCGCGTCGCAACGATTGCGGTGAATTCCTTCCTGTTTAAACAGCCGGTATTTGTTGGCGATTTACTCTCGTTTTACGCCGAAGTGACCAAGGTCGGCAATACCTCGATCACCGTGTCGGTCGAAGTCTATGCAGAACGCAATCGCCTGCAAGCGAGTACGGTCAAAGTCACCGAAGCGACGCTGACCTATGTGGCGACCGGCGAGGACAGAAAACCCCGCCCGATTCCGCCGCTGGAATCAATTTAAAATCGATCTAAAAGCATTCCGAATAATTTCATCTGGTGCTTGCTGCACTGAATCCTATGCATCGACGGCAGTTCTTACAGCACTCTTTACGTCTCTCACTACTTGCCGCTTCGGCATATCAGCTCCCCAGTTTTGCCGCGGATAAATCATCGGTTTATCCGTTCACGCTGGGCGTTGCCTCCGGCTCTCCGCGGCATGACAGCGTGGTAATCTGGACCCGTCTGTTGCCGGAGCCACTAAATGCCTTGGCACTACCCGCCGTGCCCTACAAGGTGCGATGGGAAATTTCGGAGGATGAAACCTTTCATCATATTATCGGCAGAGGCGAGCACACCGCCTTACCGGAACTGGCGCACAGCGTGCATGTGGATATCACCGGCTTGCAGTCGGAACGCAATTACTGGTATCGCTTTATGCTGGGCGAGGCGGTCAGCCCTGTAGGCCGCACCCGCACCGCCCCTGCGGCAGATGCGCTGCCGTCCAGCTTGCGCCTGGCGGTGGCATCTTGCCAGCATTGGGAGTTCGGTGAATATGCGGGGCACCGGCATATCGCGGCGGCGTATCCCGATCTCGTAGCTTTTCTCGGCGATTATATTTATGAATGGGGTCCTTACGATTTAGCGCATCCAGCCAAGCCGCGCCGCCGCGATGTGGAAAGTGTCAATCTGGCGGGTTACCGCAATCGCTACGCGCAGTACAAAACCGATCCGCACCTACAAGCGGCGCACCATGTCGCGCCCTGGATCGTGACCTGGGACGATCATGAAGTCTGCAACGATTACGGTAATGACCGGGACGAGCGCTTATCTGTCGATTTTTTGCAAAGACGGGCTGCCGCCTATCAGGCATTTTATGAGCATATGCCGGTACGCTTACCGAATCTGGCAGCGCTGATGAGTGAGGCCGGCCGCTTTGCTCATATGCGGATTTATGAGCGCTATGACTGGGGCAGACTGGCGCGTTTTCATGTACTCGACGACCGTCAATATCGCTCGCATCATGCCTGTCCAAAGCCGGGACAGGGCGGCTCAAATTCGGTGACGAATGCCGAATGCCGTGAATTGCTTGATCCGACCCGGACTTTGCTCGGAGCCGAACAAGAGAAATGGCTGGCACAGGGTTTTGCCGCATCCAGCGCGAAATGGAATGTGCTGACCCAGCAAACCTTGTTCGCGCAATCGAGCCAGACGCCCATAATCAAAGAAGGCGATGGCAAATTCTGGACCGACGGCTGGGATGGCTACCCGATTGCGCGTCAGCGTTTATTGGACGATCTGCAAAAACACAAGCCGGCGAATCCCGTGATTATCTCGGGTGATGTGCATACTTTTTATGCGGCGAATATCAAGCGCGATTTTTACAGCAAAGCATCGGCCAGCAACCCTGTTCTGGCGACGGAATTTTGCGGCACCTCGATCACTTCGAGTTCGCGCCCGCAAGAACGCACCGATCAATACGTGGCACAAAATCCGCATATCAAATTTGGATGCAGCGACAAACGCGGATTCATGTTGATGGACATCACGCCCAAACAAATGAGCACGCGCTTTATGGCGCTGGACGATGTATCGCGTGCCGATTCCGGTATCTCGACATTGGCTGGCTTTGTAGTCGAAGATGGTAAAACCGGTGTGGTGGCAGCTTAGCCGATTTGTGATTGCACATCTCGATCTGGCATAAAAAAGGAAGGCAGTTCGCCTTCCTTTTTCATATACTCCACTTCAGTATATTTTTAATGCGAAATCAGTATATGCGGATTAAGCCTGATTTTTATAGAAATATGGGGAGTATCCGAATTTACCGTAATCGGATGCAATCTCAGGCGGCTTTTTTCTCATCCCTTAATTCACGCCGCAAAATTTTGCCGACGTTGGTCTTCGGCAGTTCCAGGCGGAACTCGATGAACTTCGGTTTTTTGTAGGCGGTAAATTGCTCTTTGCAGTAATCCATGAGCTGCTCCACGGTCAGCGACGGATCTTTGCGCACCACAAATAATTTCACGGCCTCGCCTGAATTCGCATCCGGCACACCGACACACGCACACTCCAGCACGCCGGGATGCAAGGCAACCACGCCTTCAATTTCATTCGGATAGACATTGAAGCCAGAGACCAGGATCATGTCTTTTTTACGATCGACAATCGTGGTGTAACCGCGCGCATCCATGATCCCGACGTCGCCTGACTTGAAGAAACCATCCGCAGTCATGACCTTGGCGGTTTCATCTGGACGGTTCCAGTAACCGACCATGACTTGCGGGCCGCGGATCGCGATTTCACCCGGCGTCCCCAATGGCACCGCATTGCCATCGTCGTCCAGAATCGCGATTTCGGTGGAAGGAATCGGCAGGCCTATCGTGCCGGAGAATTCTTTGGTTCTCGCTGGATTGGCGGTGGCAACCGGCGAAGTTTCAGACAAGCCATAACCTTCGGCAATGGCGCAACCGGTGGTCTTCAACCATTTATCGGCAACCGCTTTTTGCACAGCCATACCGCCGCCGCTGCAAATCTCATAGCCGGAAAAATCGAGTTTGGCAAAATCGGGATTGTTCAACAGGCCGTTGTACAGAGTATTCACCGCCGGGAAAATATTCACCTTGTATTTCGCCAATTCCTTGATAAATCCCGGAATGTCGCGCGGATTGGGAATCAACAAGTTCATCGCACCGATACGGGTACCGAGCAGGCTGCACACCGTCAGGGCAAAGATATGATAAAGCGGCAAAGCGCAAACGATAATCTTCTGTTCAGAGGCACTCTGATTTTCCATGCCAGACATCAACCAGGCATCGTTTTGCAAAATATTAGCGATGACATTGCGATGCGACAGCGTGGCGCCTTTAGAGACGCCGGTGGTGCCGCCGGTATATTGCAGGAAAGCGATATCGTCATGACCCAGACTAACCGGTTGAAACGTCATGCGACTCGATTCAGCCAGCATTTGCTTAAACCGTATTGCCCCTGGCAGAGAAAAAGCCGGCACCATTTTTTTGACATTGCGCACGACAAAATTGACGATCGCGCCCTTCACGCCGCCCAGCATATCGCCCATGGTGGCGACCACGATATGTTTGATCGGGGTGTTGCTCAATACCTGCTCCAGCGTAACGGCGAAATTTTCCAGAATGAAAATAGCTTCAGCGCCGGAGTCTTTTAACTGGTGTTCTAATTCGCGTGGCGTGTATAGCGGATTGACATTGACGACGGTATAACCTGCGCGCAGCACGGCTGCCATCACGACCGGATATTGCAGGATGTTTGGCATCATGATGGCAACGCGAGCACCTTTTTTGAGCCCCTTGTTCTGCAGCCATGCGCCGACTTTTTTAGACAGCGTATCCAGCTCGCCATAGGTCAGAAATTTATCCATACAGGCGTAGGCATTACGTGCCGAGTATTTTTGAAACGACTCTTCCAGCACTTGCACTAACGATTGATATTGAGAGAAATCGATTTCTGCCGGAACGCCCTGCGGGTATGATTTCAGCCAAAACTTGTCCATACGGTTTTCCTTGTCTCTGAGTGTTGTTTTAATTTATTCAGCGTCAGTGCTGTCATTGATGCGCGGCACACTGCGGGCTGACAAACTGGTCTGCTTGCCTATACATACTGCGTCGGTAGTCGATGCTAGCGGCAATGCGAAACCAAGGCAAGCCTTTTGCGGTCAACTTGAAAGCATCCTCTACTAATTTGCTGCAACGCACAATAAAATGCTCGTTGATTCATGCAGCGCATTGCGCAAATTCACGATGTTTTTAAGCGCATCTGGTAACGGCAATCCATCGGCAGGCGGCCTGAAAACCCTGCTCAGGTTTTTTCCACCTGAACCAGCACATCATAAAACGTAGGACCGCCGCCCATATCGGTAAGTCGCTGGCTGGTAACTTCATTCGCATTTTTACGATCGGAGGCAAATTTTTTCCACCAGATGGATAAGCCCACCACCAGACCTTTTCTGGCTTTGTCGGTGACTCTCGCAAGTGCAACAAAAGAGCCGCGATCATTAAAAATCCTGACGCGGTCGCCGGAGCTGATGCCGCGTTGCTGTGCGTCTTCAGGATGGATGTCTAGATGCGGCTCCCCTTCGGTATCGCGTAAACTTTGTACATTGACGAAACTCGAATTCAGGAAATTACGGGCCGGCGGCGAGATCATTGCCAGCGGATATTTGCTGGCGAGTGCCGGATTACTCGCCGCCGACTCGTAGGGCGGGATATAGCTTGGCAAGGGATCATAGCCATCTTGTAGCATTTGCTGGCTATAGAATTCGCATTTGCCGGACGGGGTGGCGAAACCGCCTTGCGCGAACGGTGCGTCCGGCACGCGTAATTTTGCCCAGCCGGTTTTCTTCAGCGAGGCCCAGTCAAAATGAATCGCACGCACATCGGTTTGCTGGAACGCTTGCGCTGCCAGCTCATCATCGCTCTCGCTAAAACAAGCATCGTCGAAACCGACTTTTTTTGCCAGGAGCCGGAAGATTTCCGTATTCGGCTTGGACTCGCCCAAGGGCGCAATCGCCGGGTTATTTGCCATCATATATAAATGACCGTAAGCGCTGTGGGCATCGATATGCTCAAGCTGGGTCGTTGCCGGTAAAACGATGTCGGCATAATCTGCCGTATCGGTTTGAAAATGTTCCAGCACCACGGTGAATAAATCCTCGCGGGCGAAGCCGCGCAGCACCGCGTCCGATTCCGGCGCCACCGCCACCGGGTTCGAGTTGTAGACAATCAGCGCTTCAATTCGCGGACCAAAACTGGCGGAACTCTCACGCAACAAATCGTCACCGATAGTGCTCATGTTGATGGTGCGCGGCGTCAGCGATGGCGGGAAGAGGTCGGGCCGCTGTAAGCCCGCCATATTTTTGGGGAAGGCATCGGACAAGGACAGTTGCACGCCGCCGGCAGCGTGACGCCATGCGCCGACCAGTGCGGGCAGGCAAGCGATATTGCGTACCGCCATGCCGCCGCCGCGCACCCTCTGCATGCCGTAGTTCATGCGTATCATGCTGGCTTCGCCACGTTGAGCACACTCGCCATAGCTGCGCGCCAGGCCGATGACTTCTGCCGCACTGATGCCGCAGGTGTCTGCGACGCGCTCTGGGGTCCATTCGGCTACGCGTTGCCTGAGTTGCTCAAAGCCCAGCGTATACGACGCAATATAGTCATGATCGATTAAATCTTCTTTGATCAGAATATGCATCATACCGAGCGCCAGTGCCGCATCGGTGCCTGGCAATAAGGCGATATGCTGGTGACATTTTTCCGCCGTCAGAGAACGATACGGGTCTATCGCGATAATCCTGGCACCGTTGCGTTTTGCCTCCTGTACACGCATCCAAAAATGCAGATTCGAGGCGATAGGATTGCCGCCCCAGATCAAGATTAATCTGGCATTCTGGGTTTGCTCAACATCGGTGCCGATACGCGCGCCCAGTGTGTATTTATAGCCGGTACCGCCAGCGGTTGCACAAATCGTCCGGTCCAGAAAAGACGCGCCGATTTTGTGGAAAAACCGCTGCGACATACTATCGCCCTGCACCAGTCCCATGGTGCCGGCATAGCTGTACGGCAGTATCGCCAATGGATTCTTGGCAGCGATCTGTTTTAATTTCGCGGCAATCGTGGTCAGGGCTTCGTCCCAGCTAATTTGCTCGAACTTACCCTCACCTTTTTTACCTACGCGTTTTAGAGGATGCAGCACGCGATCCTTGTGATAGGTGCGCTCGGTATAGCGTGACACTTTAGTGCACAAAACGCCCGCCGTCGTCGGATGATCGGGGTCGCCACGGACTTCTGTGGCAATCCCATCTTGCACAGTCACGTGCAGGGCACAAGTATCTGGACAATCATGGGGACAGACGGCGCGGACTATTGTTGTGGTCATGCTATTTCCTAAATTTTTAACGCTAAATATGTGGTTTATGTGGCTTTGCTTAAGAGCCGCTTAAGATTGACATGGCTGTCATGAGATGATTCGTATTTTCGCGGATGGCGGTTGTGAAGCAAAACAAAATGCGCAGCTATTGTGATACGTATTTCTAGCTGAGGCATACTATATCGCTGAACGATAAGCATTGCTGATGAGCGCTCACCGTTCCGATCTGCGTGACTTTAAGATGGCAGAATATCTGGCTGATCTCCCAGGCGCTTACCGGGATTCTTCTGCTCCAATGCTAATAATGCGGCTGAATGGTCTGCGGTGGGCTGGCAGATAAGGAGCTGTTGATAAATCGCGGCAATCATCTCCGTGACAGGCAACTGCAAACCATTACTGTGAGCGGCTTGCAGGATATTTTGCATATCTTTGGACTGACTTTTTACTTGACCGCCGGGTAAAAAATTTCTGTCTAACATGCGCTGGCCATGCACCTCCAAAATACGACTTTCTGCAAAGCCGCCACGCAAAGCCTGTCGCACCGCAACCGGGTCAGCACCGCCGGCCTGCGCCAGCAATAAGGCTTCCGCCACGATATTGATCGTGCCGCCAACGATCAATTGATTGCATAGTTTGGCTAATTGTCCGGATCCGGGCAAGCCAACTAGCGTCGGCTTTCCCAATACATCAAGCACGGGCTTGATTTTGATAAAGTCGGCGGAATTGGCGCCGGCCATAATAGCCAGGGTGCCCGCCTCCGCCCCAATCACGCCGCCCGATACCGGCGCATCAACAAAGCGGACTCCTTTATTTCCTAATATGATATTAAATTCCTGCGCCTCTTTTTGCTGAGTCGAACTCATGTCTATCCAGGTCTGGCCCGCCCGCAAGGATACGAAGGTTTGCTGAATCATCTCTCCAACAATATTCCCTGCTTCCAGCATGCTGATAATCAGATCGGCGCTGCCATCGGGTCCTGCAATAGCGCCCGACGGTGTGGCAGCGATTTCTGCGCCTAATTTTTTCAAAGGTTCGCATTTGGCGGTGGTACGGTTCCATACGGTCAATGCATATCCCGAGTTGAGTAAACGTGCTGCCATCGGCAAGCCCATCAAGCCGATTCCAAGAAAAGCGATGCGTGGTTTATTCATGTCATTTATCTTTTTTAATTGAATGTGTCTGCAAGTTGTTGGTATGTTTTGATATTCGGCAATATGATTCTTAACTACTTGATACAATATCTTACGAATTCTTCTTTTACCCTCTTTCAGGACTCCGCTTTATGAAATTTTCCCTTAAAAAATCCTTGTTGTGTGGACTAGCATTAGTGTTCACGCAATCATTAGCACATGCGGTAGATTCAGCTTCATTGGAATTTGCCACCGGCAATAAGACAAAGATGCTGCGTGTCGGGGCACAGTGGAATTGGGATCAGCAATGGTATAAATCGAATGGTACCCACATAGGCGGCTATTGGGATGCCACGCTGGCCAGCTGGCAGGGAAATAATTATCAGGGAATCGGTGCGAAACAGAATATTGTCGATGCAGGCATCACACCGGTATTCAGGCTACAAAACGATAGTAAAAAAGGCGCGTATGCGGAAGCTGGTATTGGCTTGCATATGCTATCGGATATCTACGATAACAATGGTCGCAAGTTTTCGACGAATTTCCAGTTTGGCGATCACATAGGAGCGGGTTATGTGCTGTCTAACGGTTGGGATATCGCGCTGAAGATCCAGCACTATTCAAACGGCGGTGTGAAGCATCCGAATCCTGGCGTGAATTACGCGGTCGTGAAGGCGGGGTATGCGTTTTAGCCCGGTCGGTGAGCGCTGAGCGAACGAGAATCAAACAGGAAGAAGAAGGCAAAAAAGAAAGGGGCTGCGGCTCCTTTTTTTACGTGCTGGATGGACAGTACAGAAGTCCGGAGATTGCCGTTCTG
>NZ_JAJLQW010000005.1 GCF_025548535.1 Undibacterium sp. Jales W-56
AGTGAGAACAGGTGAAAATGCCAGACGTTCCCAGGGAATAGTGGGATACTAGGTAAAATACATCTGGACATGGGGTAGAGAAAAGCAGTATAATCTCGCTTCTGTAGTCGTCGGTGACAGACGATGAAGTTTATCTGAACTAAGCAAAAACATGGGGTGCTTAGCTCAGTTGGTAGAGCGGCGCCCTTACAAGGCGTAGGTCGGGAGTTCGAGCCTCTCAGCACCCACCATCAGATAAGCTTGTAGTACCAAGGTTAAGTAGTTTCGGAGTGGTAGTTCAGTTGGTTAGAATACCGGCCTGTCACGCCGGGGGTCGCGGGTTCGAGCCCCGTCCGCTCCGCCAGAATTAAAAAAGACGAGAAATTTTCTCGTCTTTTTTTCGTCTTCAAATCTTTGTGCGGACAGTATTGAATTTGGAGCTATGTAGATCGTAGCCTGAAAACTCCATTGCCAAAACTTGCATCACAAGCTCTGGCAATCAACAGTAGTTCTAGCCAGCAATACGGCTCAAGCGGCGATTGCGGCAGGCATCTCACCGCCAAGCGCAAATACCAGATCATCCATCAAACCGGATAACTCCGCACTCATCAAAGCAAAATCCGCATCAAAGCGCTCATCTTCGTTGCTGGTGCGTTTATCGGTATCTTCATCCAAAATATCCAGAGGCTTAATGCGCTTGATGGTCAAAGTTTCTGTCAGCACAAATGAAATGCGATCATTCCAAGTCAAGGCTAACTTCGTACATTGCTTGCCCGCCGCAATATGCCGTTGCACATCGTCAGGATCTATTGTGTGGCGCACGTAGCGTACGGTCGCTTTATCTTCGGTATGCGACCGCAGTTCTGTGTCTTGATCGATAATGAAGCCCTTGGGCGCTTCATTGCCGGCCAACCAGTCGGTCATGGCTGCCTGGGGTGACATATTCACTCGCAAACTTTCCAACGCAAGCTTGCTGGTGCATTTCAATAAAAGCTTGATGACTTCGTCTGCCTTACCTGGACTCGATGAATCGATCATCAACCAACCGTGCTCCGGATCAATCCAAACCCAGGTCGAGCGTTTAACCCCGAAAGCGCGTGGCAGCAGTTCTTCAGTGACGCGCTCTTTCAAATCCTTCATCGCCTTGCGGCCTGGCGCAAAGCCTTGCTGCTCTTCTAATTCGATCGCACGTGCCTTGGTCACCTGATTGATAACTGAGGAAGGCAGGAGCTTTTTTTCCGTCGAGAGGAGCAAGAACAACTGGCGGCCAACGCTATGTACTAGTTGATCATTGTCGCGCGGCGACGCCCAACCCTGACTTTGCATTTCACTGGACGAGCATTGCGAAAAAGCTTGTTTGGCAAGTTGGGCATTTAACTCTTCCACATCGATTTGCAAGGCACTGGGAAGACGGAAAACCTGTAAATTCTTAAACCACATAATATACCCAAGAAGAAAAACGAATCATTTTACACGTTAGCCAAAGCAGTTCGCGCCATAAAATGAGGTGCTTGCGACATCCGCAAACCGTTCATCGCAATCCGCTACTCATAGCGCAATCAAATTGACATCATGCCTTATCAAATCTTAAATAAGGAGAAAAACATGTTTAGTCAAATCATCGCACATACACCAGTCTGGGTCTGGGCATTACTCAGCTTTCTCATTTATCGTGGCGTAATGGCAAGTCGCGATAGAAACGTCAAATTGCCAGCCGTAGTCATACTGCCGCTGGTCATGTTGTTGCTGTCATTGCAGGGCATTGTCAGTGGATTCGGCATCACTCTGCTGACGCTGACCTCTTGGGGAACCGCTTGTATTCTGAGTGCTTACTTTGCATGGAAATCGGTTTCAACGCATATGGTGAAGATTGAAGTTGATCAGGCACAGATATTCTTGCGGGGCAGTTGGGCACCAATGGGTCTGATGCTGACTATTTTTATCATCAAGTACGCAGTCAATGTGATGCTGTCGATACAACCTCAATGGCAAAATGAGGCCTCATTCATTGCGGCAACCTGTTTGATCTACGGATTCCTCAACGGTCTTTTGCTGGGCAAGATGTTGCGTATTATTTTTATGTACAAACAAAGTAAGCCACGTGCCTCCGCCTTGATCGCCCGAAGCAAGCTGGCAAGTCAGAGCCAAACCGGACTTTGAGTGTGCAAGACAGTATAATGTGTGCTGTCTTTACATCTGACGCATCTCTGCCAGTGCAGGAGGCGGACGCACATTATTATGCTTGCTCAACAAAAACAAAAAATACTGGAACTCTTTCGCCAAGCCGTCGAACCTTTATTGGTCGGTAGCGAACTCAAGCCGAATATTGTCTTGGAGCGCCCGCGTGATGCCTCCCACGGCGACGTCGCCTGCAATATTGCGATGCAAATAGCCAAGCCGCTGAAAAAAAATCCACGCGACCTTGCTCAGGCAATAGTGGCAGCGCTGGAATCGGCTGCTGGCGATCTGATTGCCAGCGCCGAAATCGCAGGCCCCGGATTTATCAACATTCGCCTGACTGCGGCTGCGAAACAAGCGGTTGTCAAGGAGGTGCTGCAACTGGCTGCCGATTTTGGCAAAGGCACGCAAGGCAATGGAAAAAAAGTCATAGTTGAATTTGTCTCGGCCAATCCTACCGGCCCTTTGCACGTGGGCCACGGCAGACAAGGCGCGCTGGGCGATGCCTTGTCTGCGCTATTGGAGTCGCAAGGCTACGATGTCACGCGCGAGTTCTATTACAACGATGCCGGCGTGCAGATCGCCAACCTGGCCTTGTCGGTGCAGGCGCGCGCCAAGGGAGTAAAGCCAGGTGAGGCAGGCTGGCCAGAATCCGCTTATAACGGCGACTACATTGCGGAAATCGCGCAAGATTTTTTAACTCAAAAAACCGTCTCAGCCAGCGATGGTGCGCCTGTGACGGCCAGCGGCAATGTTGACGACCTTGATTCTATCCGGCAGTTCAGCGTGACTTATCTGCGGCGTGAGCAAGACATCGACTTGCTGGCATTTGGCGTCAAGTTCAATAATTATTATCTCGAGACTTCGCTGTACCGCGACGGCAAGGTCGAGTCCGCAGTCGCGGCACTCAAGGCCGCCGGTAAAACCTATGAGCAAGATGGCGCGCTGTGGTTGCGCACCACCGACTATGGCGATGATAAAGATCGCGTCATGAAAAAATCGGATGGGACTTACACCTACTTTGTTCCCGACGTCGCCTACCATGTCGTCAAATGGCAAAGGGGATTTCAGAAAGCCATCAATATCATGGGCAGCGACCATCACGGTACGATTGCCCGGGTGCGTGCTGGTTTGCAGGCAGCTAATCAAGGGATACCGCAAGGTTACCCGGATTACATCCTGCATAAAATGGTCACCGTCATGAAGGACGGCGCCGAAGTCAAAATTTCTAAACGCGCAGGTTCCTATGTCACCGTGCGCGACCTGATCGAATGGTCGGGCAATGGCGATATCGTAAAAGGCCGGGATGCCGTGCGCTTCTTTCTGATTTCACGCAAGGCCGATACCGAGTTTGTCTTTGACGTCGATGTCGCGCTGGCGCAGTCGGATGAAAATCCGGTGTATTACGTGCAATATGCGCACGCGCGTATTTGCTCAGTGCTGGCGCAATACAGCACCGATGAAGAGCTGCTGAGCCAACTGAAAAACGTGGATCTCTCGCCTCTGACGGCACCGCGCGAAGCATCTTTGCTGGCCAAGCTCGCTGAATATCCCGAAGCCTTGCAAAAAGCGCTGGACGAGCTCGGGCCGCATCAAGTGGCGTTTTATTTGCGCGATCTGGCGGGTGAGCTGCATAGCTACTACAATGCCGAACGGGTATTGGTCGATGACGAAGCCACTAAAATGGCAAGGCTTGCGCTGATGCTGGCGACGCGTCAGGTATTACGTAACGGCCTCGCCCTAATCGGTGTATCGGCACCGAATAAAATGTAAAACAGACAGGTGTATCGGAGACGCATGAAATCACATAATTATCATTCGCAGCAAAAGCAATACGGCGGCACTTTATTAGGCCTGATCATTGGCCTGGTGATCGGCCTGGCACTTGCCGTTGCGGTCGCCTTATTGATCACAAAATCGTCGACGCCGTTTACCAATAAAGGGAATAAAGCAGCCGATACGCCGGTGACGCAAATACAAGATCCGAATAAGCCGCTCTATGGCAACAAAGATGCGGTAAAAGACGCTGCTAAAGATTTTGTCAAGGATGATGCGGCCAAGGCCGCTGAAGCCGCTGCGAACAAAGCCCATGAAAATAAATCAGAAGCGAAGTCGGAAACTAAAGACACTAAAGCCGACTCTAAAGCAGTCTTAGTCGATAAAAGCGCAGCTCAGGATAAGGCCGATGCCAAGCCAGCAGACGTAGTAGACGACAAATACATTTATTATCTGCAAGCCGGCGCTTTTCGCGATCAGGCAGATGCAGAAAGCGCCCGTGCGAAATTGGCTTTGATCGGTTTTGAAGCGCGTATCAGCGAAAAGCCATCCGATACCGGTAATTTGTATCGGGTACGTATCGGCCCTTTCAATCAGATCGAAACAATGAACCGGATGCGCGCCAAGTTGTCTGAAAATAGTGTCGATGTGGCAGTTGTCCGGACTGCCAGATAACATAAACAAGTGATTAATCTAAAGGAAATATGATGCGTTTTATCCGTCAAATTACACAGAAATTGTTGTTGGCAGCTGGTCTGGGTTTATGCGCACTGTCGGTAAGTGCGACGCCTGCCAGTCCAGAGAATGGCAAGGAATACGCCACCCTGGAAAGACCGCAACCGGTCGATAGCGGCAAGAAAATCGAAGTCATCGAATTCTTCGCCTACTACTGCCCGCATTGCAATGCGCTCGAGCCACTGCTGGCGGACTGGGTAAAAAAACAGGGCGACAATATCGTGTTCAAGCGCGTTCACGTTTCTGACTCTCGTGTTCTGCCTCAGCAAAAATTATTCTATGCATTGGAAGCCTTAGGTAAGCTCGACGAGTTGCATGCCAAGGTATTCCATACTTTCCACGTTGAGCGTAATAACCGCTTAATGACAGATAGCGATGTGCTGGAATTTGCAGTGAAGTCAGGTATCGACAAGCAAAAATTCCTCGATGTTTATAATTCTTTCTCGGTGCAAAGCAAACTAAGTCGCGCGACGCAGTTGATGTCGGCCTACCAGGTCGATTCATGGCCTAAGCTGGCAATCGACGGGCGTTATGTGACATCGCCAGTGATGTCGGCTACCGGTCTGGGGCGCGGCATTACAGAAGAAGCGCAGAATGTCGCTGAGATCCAGGTGCTGGATTGGCTGGTGGCTAAAGTCCAGCACGATAAAAATGCGCCTGCAACGACGGCAAGTTCAGTATCGACCACAAAAGCCGCATCCAAAAAGAAGTAAGATGATGGATTCTGGGCTCGCCCTGAACTTGAGGAAGTCCGCCAGTCAATGGCGGACTTTTTTTATATGAAAACCGTTTTTATCACTGGCGCATCATCAGGCATTGGCGCTGCGCTTGCGCAGCTTTATGCGGAACAAGGAGCGACATTGGGCTTGGTCGCGCGCCGTCCGGACGTCTTGGCGCAACTACGCCAGAGCCTGCCGTATCCTGACAAACATCACATTTATGCGCTGGATGTGACCGATCACCTTGCGCTGACCAATGCCGCGCATGATTTTATCAGCAAGGTAGGTAAGGTAAATGTCGTGATTGCCAATGCGGGCGTGTCGGTCGGTACCTTGACGGAGCATGCCGAAGATATACCGGTTTTTGCCCGGGTGATAGAGACCAATCTGATCGCCACAGTGGCGACTTTTTCACCGTTTATCCAGAGCATGCAAGGCTATGCCAAGCAACATGATTGCCGTCTGGTGGGGATTGGGAGCGTGGCCGGTATTCGCGGCCTCCCGGGTGCCGGGGCCTACAGCGCATCGAAGGCTGCGGTCATCAGTTATTGCGAATCGTTGCGAGTGGAACTCAGGGCCAGCGGCATCCAGGTCGTCACGATTGCACCCGGCTATATCGATACGCCGATGACCCGGCATAATCCCTATCCCATGCCCTTTTTGATGCCAGTCAAGGCGTTTTCTGTGGCGGCGCTCGCGACCATTGAGCGCGGGGATTCTTACTGCGTGATTCCGTGGCAGATGGGCATCGTCGCCAAGATTCTGCGGGTCTTGCCGAATTGGCTCTACGACGCGCTGTTTGCCAAGGCGCGTCGCAAGCCGCGTGCTAACGAAACCTGAGTAATCATCACACAATCGCAATGCCATCGTCCTCGCTTTTAACCGATGCCCTGGGGCAGACACATATCGCCTGCCAGCAAACGGGTGGCGCTCCCCGTATTGTCAGCCTGGTGCCGTCGATCACAGAATTAGTGTGCGATTTGGGTCTGGCATCTTACCTGGTCGGGCGCACCGGATTTTGCATACACCCGGCAACCACGGTAAAAGATATCCCCAAGATCGGCGGCACCAAAGACGTCAACATAGAGAAAATCCGGCGCCTGGCACCCACGCATCTGATCGTCAATATCGATGAAAACGAAAAACCGACTGTCGATCGGCTTGCCGGGTTGATTCCTCATGTGATCGTGACGCATCCGACCGCAGCGCGCGACAATCTGTCTTTGTATCGCTTGCTGGGCGGCATATTTGGCGTCACGTCAGCAGCCGAAAAATTGTGTGCGGAGTTTGAACATGCCTACCGTGAATTGCCTGCTCAAATCAAGCCAGAGCGAGTGCTATATTGCATTTGGCAAGACCCCTGGATGACGGTGGCCCAAGACACCTATATCGCCAATATGCTGAGCCTGATCGGTTGGCAACAAACGGCCATCACGACATCGCAACAACGTTATCCCTCGTTTAACTGGAATGAGGAGCTGCTGTACGGAATTGATCGCGTCCTGCTATCCAGCGAGCCTTATCGCTTCACCGAAACGCATGTCGATGCATTGGAAAAACAATTGGGCAAACCGGTCCAATTGGTCGATGGCGAAATGCTGTCCTGGTATGGCAGCCGGGCTATCCAGGGGTTGCGCTACTTGGCGACATTAAGCCAGACATAAGAATCATGGCTGGCGCTGGCAAGTCCAGTCGCCGTTTCGGACAACAATCCACGCGCTATCACAAAACGAGAAATTTTTTATTTTGTTTAGCGACTTTCATGCATTTTTATCTTTCCTCCCTGAAAAATCACTCATAAAAGACACAGTCAATTGCGTCCTTGTTGACACATCTCGAAGGCCGCGCAGATACTGCAATCCATAATCTGCGGTCGTAATCGATATCGAAGATTATTGAAAGTAGCATTCTTGCAATGTACTGCAGTTGCGTTCTCAGCTTGATTCTGGTTTTGGCGTTCCATGCTGAATCGTCGATATCGCGGGCACGACTAGGTACAACAAGGATGCAGGTGGCAGGCTTACATCTTGCTTTCATATAATTAAATGACGCTGCCTCTTGATCCCGATTAAAGAGGATGGACGTATCCGTTTTGTATTCATTTTTTGGGGAATCCTGTTATGACGATTTTGCGAAGAGCTGTACTGCTGGCTCTCTACGGCGCAGCTACTGCCAGTGTTAGTCCTGTTGTATTTGCCCAGACCGCTCCTGCGGCAGACAAGGCAGATCCCGCTATCCAGACCATGACGATTGTCGGATCACGCCGCACCAACAATTCTGCGACAGACACACCGTTGCCTATCGACTTCATTTCACTGACCAAAGTGGCCGAGCAAGGCGGGCAGTTTGATCTGGCCCAGACTTTACAATACCTGTCGCCCTCATTTAACTCGACTCGTCAGACCGGTGCCGATGGTGCCGATTTAATCGATTCCGCAGCACTGCGCGGTTTGGGATCGGATCAGACCCTGGTTCTGGTGAATGGCAAGCGTCGCCATACCGTATCGCTGGTGAATCTTTTTGGTGCACGTAACCGTGGCAACACCGGTACCGATCTGAATGCGATCCCTATGATGGCGGTTAACAACGTACAGATCTTGCGTGATGGCGCCGCCGCCCAATACGGCTCCGACGCGATTGCCGGCGTGATGGACATCACCCTGAAAAAGAGCCTGGGTTGCGAAGCGGTGTTCGGCTACAGCCAATACTCTGCAGGCGACGGCAAGAGCTTTTTGCCATCGGCGTATTGCGGTATTAGAGTCGGCGAAAAGGGAGTGATTGGCATCACTGCCGAGTACACCGATCGCGGTCGCTCGAATCGCGCCGACCCGGGTAATCCACGTACCATCGGCGACACCAAGGTACAAGGTCCTAGCGTGTATGTGAATGGCGAATTGCCGAACGGCGGTACAGACAAATTCTATTTCACGCTCGGTACTCAGCAACGCAAGGCCTCATCTGCCGCTTTTGCCCGCGGCGGCATTGGTTCTGACGACATCCCATCGCGCAATTCTGCGGCGATGTATCCAAATGGATTCGTCCCGTTTATTAACGGCGATATCAACGACATCTACGGTATTGCGGGTTACAAGTGGCAGCTCGGCGAATGGCGTGCGGATCTGTCGCAGACCTATGGGTACAACGAACTGAAGTACAACATCACGAATACCTTGAATGCCTCGATTGCCAACAAGGATTTGCTGGCAGGCGGCAAAGGCATCAGTCCAACGAGTTTTAATGCGGGCGGCTTCTCGTTTTCCCAAGCGACCACCAATCTGGATTTCAGCCGCTTCTTCGATGGCATCATGAATGGTGTCAACGTCGCGTTTGGCGGCGAATACCGTCGTGAAAATTATAAAATCAACGCTGGTGAGCCTGGTTCTTATATCGACGCCGATGGCGTCGGTGTCGGCGGCAATGCCGGTAGCCAGGGTTTCCCCGGTTTCCAGCCCGGCGATCGAACTGACAAGAGCCGTAACAGTATTGCTGCATATGTCGATATCGAGACCGATGTCAGCGACCGTTTTAAAGTCCAGACTGCGGTTCGCGGTGAGCGCTACAGCGATTTCGGCTCTACCCTGACGGGCAAATTGGCGGGTAGCTACAAGCTGAATAATGTTGCTTTGCTGCGCGGCTCGCTGAGCACAGGTTTCCGTGCACCGTCGCTGCAACAAGTGTATTTTTCCTCGACCTTCACTGACTTCATCGGTGGCGTACCAAAAGATGTTGTGTTGGCCCCCAATGGCAGTGCGGCGGCGAATGCGGCCGGCATTCCTAAGCTGACAGAAGAGAAATCCAAGAATTACACTTTGGGCGTGACTTTAACACCGGCAAAAGCTTTGTCGATCACGGCCGACTTGTATCGTATCGACATCAAGGACAGGATCGTATTATCCGGTCGTTTTGATTCAAGCAATTACCCGGCGCTGGCCGCTACGCTGTCGACTTTAGGTGTGGGTCAGGCGCAGTTCTTCGTCAATTCGATCGATACGAAAACGCAGGGGATCGATTTGACGGCAACCCATAAAATGGATTTGCCAGGCGCCAAGCTCGCTACCTACTTCGGGCTTAACTACAGCAAGACCGAGGTCACCAAGGTACATCCGCCTGCTTCACTGCGGGGATTTGAAGATGTCGTATTGTCCGAGCGTGAGCGGTTGTTCATCGAAAATGGCGGCCCACGCCTGAAAGCGACTTTAGGTTTCGATTACACCCGTGGTCCATGGGAAAGCGATATCAAGATCATCCATTTTGGCGCGCAGACTCTGGGTACTTTTTCCGGTACGGCCGCTGGTGTGCCAAATGCCTATTACGCACCAAAGACCTCCGCTGATTTGAGCCTGACCTATGCGTTTAACGACACGACCAAGCTGACGATAGGCGCGAATAACGTCTTCAACGTCAAGCCAAGCCGGCAAAATCCGGATGAAACCGATAACGGTTTCTACTACGACAGCGTGCAGTTCGGCTTGAACGGGGCCTCGTATTTCGCCAGACTGTGGAAGAAGTTCTAAGCTAAACGGCGTATCGGTGTAAACAGCATGGCAGCAGCTTCGGTTGCTGCCATTTTTATTTGGGTGGGCGAATACTCGTCGCCGTTATTCCGGATCGATGCGGTAATCGAAATCATAGTAATGCTTGCCGTCAGCAATATTGATCGCCAGTGTACCGCTTAGTCCGCGCAACTCGCCGGTGCCCGAATCGGGGACCACCGTGACTGACAATTGCGCCGCGCCGCGCGTCAGAATACCGCTATGTAACAAGGCAAAACTGCCGTTGCGGCCGTGCAGGCTGGCGGTCACGAATTCAATCGCGACATAAGCCGCCGAGCCTTTTACTTCTGTGCCTGCACTTAACATTTCACCTTGGCTACTGCCTTGCAGATCGCCGTGAAATTGCTTCTCAATCGCTCGTCTGCCCATCAGCGCATGCGCGTCGCCGTGATGCAGGCTGAGCGTCGGGAGTGTGACTTCAAAGTTACCTGTGGCTTTGTTGTTCATGGCGTTGTTACCTGGTTTTTAATGAATACATCGATGGAGGAAACTGAAGCGGCATGATTAATTTTGTTCTGAAGGCGCGCATAAAGGCAGTTGCAGGATGAAGCAGGCGCCCTCGCCGGGATTGCTCTCTACATGGATTTTACCGCCGAGCAGTGAGGTCACGATGTTGTACACAATATTCAGCCCGAGACCGCTGCCGCCCTGGCCAAGTTTGGTGGTGAAAAATGGATCGAAGATACGCGGCACATCGTCTTGCCGTATTCCGACACCGTCGTCCTGAAAGCGGATTTCCACCATCGCCTCGCCGAGCAATTGCGCCGAGAGCGTGACTTCGCCTTGGATTTTCGACTCAAAGCCGTGCAGGATCGCGTTGTCGATCAGGTTGCTGATGACCTGCTCCAGCGGGCCGGGATAGCTGTCCATCTCGATATTCGCCGCGATATCAAGATGCACCTTGATGCCTGATTGACGGATCTTCATCATGACGGTCGCGATGATGTCATTGCCGACTTTGGCCAGATTAAACCGTCGCCGTTTAGAGCTGGCCTGATCGACCGCAACCTGTTTAAAACTGCTGATCAGATCGGCGGCATGATTGAGTCCGCGCTCAAGCAAGGTGGATGCATGACGGGCCTCTTCCAGGTAATGCTGCAAGTCGGAGCGGCGCAGCTGGCCTTGCTCCAGTAATTGATTGAAATCATCGGTTCGTTCTCTTAGCGTGCTCGAAATCAACAGGCTATTGCCGATCGGGGTATTCAGTTCATGGGCGACGCCTGCTACCAGCGAACCGAGTGCGGCGAGTTTTTCACTGCGGATTAAATCGTCCAAAGCACTGCGTAGTTCATTGGTCCGGTCGGCGACATTTTTCTCCAGCATCGCATTCGCATTCGAGAGCGCCAATTGGGTATTTTTTAAATCCGTTATGTCGGTGTAAGTCGTGATAAAACCGCCTAATTCGCCTTCATCATAATAGGGGGTACCCTGTACCAAATGCGTATGGCCGTTCGGGCGCCTGCGCTCAAACCGGTGCGCTTCAAAACGCATGGCCAGCGCCAGTCTTTCCTGTATTAAAGCATCGACCTCGCCTTCGCCGTATTCGCCACGCTCCGCCATAATCCTGAGCAGGCCGGAAAACGGCGTGCCCTGAGCGATCGTTGCCGGATCGTAGTTCAGTACATCGATAAAACTCTGGTTCCAGAGTTGTAGTTTCATGTCCTTATCGAACACGCTGATCCCTTGCGGCATGCTATTCAATACGGTTTTCAGTAACAAAGACTGGCGTTTGTATTCTCTCTGTATAGTGCGTTTATTCGTGGCATCCACAACGGTCATGACGAAGCCGCCGGTGCTGACCGGCGCGCTGCGTATCTCGACGATTTTGCCATCGGAGCGGGTGCGTTCGAAGGCGTAAACCTGGCCTTGTTCCAGCGGTTGCAGCAGGCGCTTGAATTTTTCCTCTACGGTCTGACCAAATTCGCCGCGCTGGATATTGAAAGAAATAATCGTGTCGATATGCGGCGGACCCTGCTCAAACAGAGACTCAGGCAAGTCCAATATTTTTAAGACCGCCTGGTTCCAGGTCACGACATGCCATGACTCGTCGATTAAGGCGACACCGCCGGGGAAGTTATCCAGCAATACCTGAAGCGTGGAGTTTTGTTCGCGGGCCGCCTGTTCCGCCAATTTCTGGCTGCTCAGATCGCGAATCACCACGATGGTTCTGGTCATGCCGCCATCGACGAGTCGGCTGAGTCCGACTTCCGCAGGGAAGACGCTGCCGTCGAGGCGCCGCGCTACCCATTCAAAGCGTTGAGGAAAACCGATATTGGCCAGGCGGACATATTCGCGCGCTGTTGGCAGCGATAGCCTGCCATCGGGCTGAAACTCGGGTGAAAATTCTATCGGCGACACCTTGATAAACTGCTCACGGGTTGTCCCGTACAAACGTTCGGCGCTCGGATTGCAATCCACAAAGCGCGTTCCTTCCAGCACCAGCATGGCGTCCATCGATTGCTCCACCATGGCTTTGTAGATCGCTTCCCTGGAAATACTCGGAGCGCCAAACATGGATGAGGACAGATTGCCAGGCGCTGTCATGTTAAGCCACCAATACGCAAAACAAAGGCAGCAAGAAGACATTGCTCAGCCAGGATCGCTTTCCGTACGGCATGCCCCATGCGGCCTCCTATTTTTTATTTTAAGCTCTCAGAATAGTATAAATCGGTAGCGAAAAATAGAAAAAATTTATGCCCTGATCACCCCATGTGGTCGTTCAGCCTGCGATTATTTGTTGGTCAGCGACACGCCAGTGATGACCAGCAAGCCGCCGATCACCATCGAGATCAATATCGGCTCGCCCAGCACCAGCGAACCCAGGCTGATGCCGAAGACCGGCACCAGATTATTGAAGACAGCGGTACGCGCCGGACCGATGGCTTTGACGCCTTCGTAATACCAGACGAAGCCGATCACGGTGCCGAACGCGCCGAGATAGGCAATTGCCGCCAGCACCTGCCAGGTGAACTGGTTCCAGTCGACTTCGCGGATTTCAGCCAGCGATCCGCCAGTCAGCAACATCAAACCCCAGAGCGACGCATAGGTGGTGGCCGCGATCGGACTCAGTCCCTTCAGCGCATGGCGACCGATGATCGTGTACGCGGCCCAGGCGCACACTGCGCACAGCATAAACAATTCACCGGCGCCGACCGACTGCGACACATCATGCAGCGCTCCGGCCAGATCACCGCGGGTAATCACGATTGCCGCACCGACAAAGGCAATCGCAATTCCCAGCCATTTGCGCGCGCCGAGTCGCTCGCCAAACAGCAGCGCCAGTGCCAGGGCCGTGACGATGGGGTTGAGTGCTACGAACAGCGCGCTGCGGCCTGCCGGCATACGCGCCAGGGCGGAGAAAAAGCAGATGTTATATAGAAAAATGCCGGTCGCACCGAGCGCAAAGGTGGCATGCAATTGTGCTCTGCTGAGTTTCGGCAAGCCGCCTTCGACACGCCAGGCCAGCAACAGCAGCAAGCCGCTGGCGACCAGAAAACGTCCGGTGGCGGCAATCAGGTGCGGGATTTGCAGGGCCACCATCTTGCCTGCGATAAAAGTGCCGCCCCAGAATAAGGCGACGCAGATTAATTTGAGATAGGTGCTGAGTGGTGCTTTGGCGGTGTTCGTCATGGGTGGGTGGAGGGATGCCGGTTGATATGGTCGGGATTTACATTCCTTGCGAAAAACTTTTGCTGCACGGGTTTGGCCACAGGTTCTGTCATCGTTGGGTTGAAATTAATGGGAGTATATGAATTATTTTGCAAATTCCGCATACCAGATAAGCGGATTTAGCTATGTGATATAGATACTCTGGCCCAGTATATTAAATGGCGATAAACCGTATGATGCCGTCGTCCCCGAGTTCGCGCCGCAATATGCCGTCGAACCAGAGCTTGTGCAGATGCGCGAGCGCTTCGCCCATGGCAAAGGTGATCTGGTGCGCATCGAGCGGGCGGCGGAACATGACCGGCACGATATCGGCAGCCGATTGCAGGCTGGCGCAGGCATCTACCACTTCGGCCAGGCGATCGCGGTGATGGTCGTTGAGTTGCTGAATCCGCGTAGATAAACCGCGGAAGGGTTTGCCATGCGAGGGCAGGATCAGCACGTCGTCCGGCAGCGCCGCATATTTCGCCAGCGAATCCAGGTATTGCTGGACCGGATTGGCTTCCGGTTCGATCGCGAATACCGAGACATTCGTCGAAATTCGCGGCAGCAGCATGTCGCCGGCAATCAGCAGACCCAGGTCCGCGCAATACAATGAGGCGTGTTCCGGCGAATGACCAAAACCGGTAATTACCTGCCAGTCGCGCTGACCGATGCGTAGCGGGCGGCCTTCCTGCATGCGGTGATAGGCGGTCGGCACCGCTGGCACCAGCGTGGTGTAATAGCTTTTGCGCTCCTGGATTTTTTCCTGCATGTCGCTGGGCATGCCATGCTTTTTAAAATGCGGAAACATGGCACTGCCGTCGGCGCCCGGCAAACTGGCCGACATCATGCGGGCAAACGCATATTCACCGGCCGTCATCCACAATGGCGCCTGCCAGCGTGCGCATAGCCAGTCCGCCAGCCCGACATGATCGGGATGGCAGTGGGTGGCGATCACCCGGACAATCGGCAAGCCGCGCAAACCGGCCTCGGGATGGCTGAACAAGCTTTCCCATGCGTCCCGCGTGGCGTCGCTGGAAATCCCGCAATCGACCAGGGTCCAGCCATGCAGCAAGCCCTGTGCGCTTTCAAAATCGTCTTCGATCAGCCACAAGTTGATGTGATTCAGCGCAAACGGCAAGCCCATTCTGACCCACAGCACACCCGGCGCGATTTCCGTGGTTTGCCCGGTTTCAGGCAAGTGCTCGCCGAGCGGGTAATCGAGTTGCAATTCCAATGGATTCATCGTTGCGCTTTCAGTAGGTTGTGCTTCGCTAGGTTGAGGGCGCACACAGTCGCCGCAGAATGTCCTACAATGCGATTTTGCCTCATTTGACGTTTACGTAAACGGCATTTCCTGCGCTATGCAGGCATCATCGATACGCGAGTATTGAACGGAGGCAATAAGCTGTCGTCAGCCCCAGATTGTAATCAAAATTGACTTCCTTGTTTTTTGCCCTTGTTACGCTGAGTGTTTTCACCTATGGCCACCTATACGATTACCGAGCTCGCAAGAGAGTTTGACATCACCCCGCGGGCGATTCGCTTTTACGAGGATCAGGGCTTGCTGAGCCCGACCCGCGACGGTCCGACCGGACGCAACCGCGTCTACACGGCGCGTGAGCGCACCCACCTGAAGCTGACCTTGCGCGGCAAGCGGCTCGGTCTGAGCCTGTCCGATATCAAGAGTCTGGTCGACATGTACGGCTCGCCCAAAGATACCGAGGCGCAGTTGCAAAGCTTCCTGCTGGTGCTGGCGCGGCATAGGGCGGCGCTTGAGCAACAGCGTGAAGACATAGAAATCATGCTGGCGGAAATCAGCGCCCACGAAGAGGAAAGCCAGCGTTTATTGGCTGAACAACTGGGGAATAAGTAAAACTACGGTATCCGTTACATTGGGCTAATTGACGTTTACGTAAACGTCAATTTGACGTATGCTTTTTAATGGCATTTACACGCATTATTTTTAAATTGCCATTGAATTAACGAGAGATTAGTGATGTAGGGGGCGCCGTGCGCACCTACGTCCAGGCCAGGTGAGTTTGGGTGCGCATGGCCATGTTCGGGCGCATACCTGCGTTGCAAATCCTCGCAATACCGACGTATTGCTCCGGTTTGCGCCTTGGTCTGCATTCCGAGAATGTGATTTCAGAAGTTTCCTGAGGCGTAAAATGGAATTTTTATAAGTGGTGTAAACGAATGAAGGCAGCGCTTAATTAGTCCACGCTTGGGGCTGACTCGAAAATCCATCAAAAAAGTAGTGAAAATTTAATTATTTAAGTGAGGACGACATGTTGCATTTACCCGGTTTGACCTTTGATCATGGCGAAGACATCGCCGCCCTGCGTGAAACCATCCAGCAATTCGCTGCCGCCGAAATCGCCCCGCGCGCCGCCGAGATCGACCGCAGCGACCAGTTCCCGATGGACTTGTGGCGCAAAATGGGCGAGTTGGGCATCCTCGGCATCACGGTCAGCGAAGAATACGGCGGTGCCGACATGGGTTACCTGGCGCATATCATCGCCATGGAAGAAATCTCGCGCGCCTCGGCTTCGGTCGGCTTGTCCTACGGCGCGCATTCGAACCTGTGCGTGAACCAGATCAAGCGCAACGGCACCGAAGAGCAAAAGCAGAAGTACCTGCCTAAGCTGATTTCCGGCGAACATATCGGTGCGCTCGCGATGTCCGAGCCGAACGCCGGTTCCGACGTGGTCAGCATGAAGCTGCGCGCCGACTGGAAAGGCGACCGCTGGGTGTTGAACGGCTCCAAGATGTGGATCACCAACGGCCCGGACGCCGATGTGCTGGTGGTGTACGCCAAGAATGACCTGGAAGCCGGTCCGCGCGGCATGACGGCTTTCCTGATCGAAAAAGGCTTTAAAGGTTTTTCGATCGCGCAAAAACTCGACAAACTCGGCATGCGCGGCTCGCACACCGGCGAACTGGTGTTCCAGGATTGCGAAGTACCGGCCGAAAACGTGCTGGGCGGCTTGGGCAAGGGCGTGAATGTCCTGATGTCGGGTCTCGATTTCGAACGCACCGTATTATCCGGCGGTCCGCTCGGTATCATGCAAGCCTGTATGGATGCAGTCGTCCCGTATGTGCATGACCGCAAGCAATTCGGCCAGCCTATCGGCGAATTCCAGCTGATGCAAGGCAAACTGGCCGACATGTATTCGACCATGATGGCGTGCAAGGCCTATGTGTACGCCGTCGGCCAGGCCTGCGATCGCGCCACCAATCCTGAGCAAATCCGCGCCTTACGTAAAGACGCCGCCGGGGCGATTTTGTACTCGGCTGAAAAAGCCACCTGGATGGCCGGCGAAGCGATCCAGACCCTGGGCGGCAACGGTTACATCAACGAATACCCGGTCGGCCGCCTGTGGCGCGATGCTAAATTGTATGAAATCGGCGCCGGCACCAGCGAAATCCGCCGTATGCTGATCGGTCGTGAATTGTTTGCAGAAACCAGGTAATTTTGAACCCCTCGCCCGCTTGCGGGAGAGGGGATATGAAGGGGGAGTGCAAAGGGGATACGAAACAGGATCGCCTGCGACAGCACTTCTCTAGCGGAACATAGAACAGTAAAAATCAACTCATTGCCGATTAAATGACGCATCTGCACATACCAACACCTTTGCTACAGCACCGTGCTCTTTCTGCGCAATTAGACAAACAAGTCTGGCTGAAGATGGAAAACACGCAGCCATCCGGTTCTTTCAAGCTGCGCGGCATCGGGCTGCTGTGCCAGCGCGCCGTCGCTGCCGGTGCGACGCATCTGGTTTGCCCGTCGGGTGGGAATGCCGGCTTTGCTGCTGCGGTAGCGGGTGCGGCTTTGGGTGTGCGTACCACCATCATCGTGCCGCAGACGACTCCCGAGAATGTGCGTCAGGCCATTCGCGCTATCGGTGCCGAATTGATTGTCGAAGGCAAGCAGTGGGATGAAGCGAATCAGCTTGCGCTGCGCCTGTGCCAGGACCCGGCGGCGATGTATATCCCGCCCTTCGATCATCCGGATATCTGGGATGGCAATGCGACCTTGATAGATGAAGTCGTCAAGGCCGCTCACCGGTTTGATGTCGTGATTTGCTCGGTCGGCGGCGGCGGTTTGCTGAGCGGCGTGGTGCAAGGCTTGCAGCGCAATGGCTTGTCACAGACCCCGGTAATCGCGGTCGAGACCGAAGGCGCCGCCTCTTTGCATGCAGCGGTACAGGCGGGGGAACTGGTGACTTTGCCTGCGATTACCTCGATTGCCAGCACGCTGGGAGCGAGTCGCGTGGCGCAGCAGGCATTTCAGTACACCAGAGAACATGACATCAAGACCGTGACGGTAACCGATGCGCAGGCGATCCAGGCTTGCCTGCGCTTTGCCGACGATATGCGCGTCCTGGTCGAGCCGGCTTGCGGCGCTGCCTTGGCCGTCGCGTATCAGAACTTAGCGGTGTTGGCGCCATACCAACGGCCTTTGATCGTTGTCTGCGGCGGCATGGGAGTGGATCTGGCGATTTTGGCGAAGCTAGGTACACTACAGGCTAGCTTATAGTGCGTTTTGTCCGCTATCCCATTTAATCTGCCAGCCGAACCGCCATGCCCCAAGTCGCCTTCCCTAAATTGCTGTCATCCCAGATTGCGTTCGATATCGCGCGCATGATCATGGACGGCTTCGACAAGCATTACCGCTTGTTCCGCGCCTCAAGTCAGGGGGCGAAGCGGAATTTTGAGAGCGGTGACTGGAAGCTTGCCCAGAATGCCGCTCGCGAGCGCATCGGTTATTACGATCAGCGCGTTAAAGAGTGCGTACAAAGCCTGGAAGATGAGTATGACGAAGACGACCTGAGCGACGAAGTCTGGCGTGAAGTCAAATTGCATTACATGGGTTTGCTGATCGATCACTTGCAACCCGAATTGGCCGAGACTTTCTACAACACGGTCTGTACCAAAATGCTGCACAGGAATTACTTCCACAATGACTTCATTTTCGTACGTCCCGCAGTATCGACCGAATACATCGAGAATAAAGAGACGCCGCCGACCTACCGCGTGTATTACCCGGCCACCGATGGCCTGCATTACACGCTGAAACGCATCGTCACGAATTTTCAGTTAAAAGCCAATTTCGCCGATCTCGATCGCGACATCGGCTTTGTCGCCGCGCGTTTAAGCGCCGTATTCGGCAGCGATAAAATCGAACCGAATCACCAGATCCAGGTACTGGCGAATTTATTCTTCCGCAATAAAGGGGCCTACATCGTCGGCAAGGGCATCAACGGCAATAAGGAATATCCTTTTGTCGTGCCCATTCTGCACAATCGCAAAGGCGAACTGGTGCTCGATACCGTGCTGTTCGACAATATCCAGATCACGGTCTTGTTCTCGTTCACCCGCGCTTATTTCATGGTCGATATGCTGGTGCCGTCGGCGTATGTGCAATTCATCCGCAGCATTTTGCCGAAGAAGCCGCGTAGCGAGATTTATACGATTCTGGGTTTGCAAAAGCACGGCAAGAATTTGTTTTACCGCGATTTTTTACACCATCTCAAATACTCGTCGGACCGTATCGAAGCCGCGCCCGGCATCCGCGGCCTGGTGATGCTGGTGTTCGCGCTGCCGTCGTTTCCGTATGTGTTCAAGCTGATCAAGGACAGTTTTCCGCCGCCGAAAGAAACCACCAAAGCACTGATCAAAGAAAAGTACCAGCTAGTGAAAAACCATGACCGCGTCGGGCGCATGGCAGATACGCTCGAATATTCGGATGTGGCGTTTCCGCGCGCGCGTTTTTCCGACGAATTGCTGGCCGAGATCAAGCAATTCGCACCGTCGATTCTGGAAGAAGATGACGATGAAATTATCATCAAGCATCTGTATATCGAACGACGCATGGTACCTTTGAATATCTTCCTGACTGAGGCGGAAAAACGGGGTGACGATGCCGCTATCGAGCACGGTATTTTCGAGTACGGCAATGCGATCAAAGAGCTGGTCGCCGCGAATATTTTCCCCGGTGATATGCTGTATAAAAACTTCGGTGTAACGCGTCACAGCCGTGTCGTGTTTTACGATTACGACGAGATTGAATATATCAGCGATTGCAATTTCCGCGTGATCCCGCAACCGCGCAATGAAGAAGACGAAATGTCCGCCGAACCCTGGTATCCGGTCGCCAGGAATGATGTATTTCCGGAGCAATTCGGCACCTTCCTGCTCGGCAACACCAAGGTGCGCCAGTATTTTATGAAACACCATGCCGATCTGCTGACTGCCGAGTACTGGCAGACCCGCAAAAAACGCATCATCGAAGGCAAGATCGATGACGTTTTTCCGTATCCGCAAGAAGTACGTTTTAGTTACGCCAGCAGCCAGGCGAATATACTCAACGGACCAAAACCAGCCTGAATTTTCACATTATTTTTCACCATTTTTTATCGGAGACAAACATGAATGATCCTATCGTTATCGTCGGTGCCGCACGTACTCCTATGGGCGCATTTCAGGGCGACTTTTCTTCCCTGAGCGCCAGTCAATTGGGCGCAGTCGCGATCAAGGCCGCAGTCGCGCGCGCCGGCGTCAAGCCGGAATTGGTGGAAGAAGTCTTGTTCGGTAACTGCCTGATGGCAGGCCAGGGCCAGGCTCCGGCCCGTCAGGCCGCACTGGCAGCGGGTTTGCCTATGTCGACCGGGGCCGTCACCTTGTCCAAGATGTGCGGTTCCGCGATGAAGGCCACCATGATGGCATACGACTCCATCAGCGCAGGCAGCAATGAAGTGATGGTCAGCGGCGGCATGGAATCCATGACCAATGCGCCTTACCTGATTCCAAAAGCACGCGGCGGCTATCGTATCGGCCACGGTCAGATTTTTGATCACATGATGCTCGATGGTCTGGAAGATGCGTACGATAAAGGTAGGTCCATGGGCACCTTCGCCGAAGATTGCTCGGCCAAATATCAGTTCAGCCGCGAAGATCAGGATGCATTTGCGATCGCCTCAGTCAAGCGCGCCCAGGCGGCAACCGCCGACGGTTCTTTCGCCTGGGAGATCGCACCGGTCACCGTCTCCGGCCGCAGCGGCGATGTCGTCATCGACAAAGACGAAGGCCCGCTGAAAGCCAAGCTCGACAAGATTCCGGCATTGAAGCCCGCGTTTAAAAAAGACGGCACCATCACCGCCGCGTCTTCCTCATCGATCAACGACGGTGCCGCTGCGCTGGTGCTGATGCGCGAGTCCAAAGCCAAGCAGCTCGGCCTGACGCCGATCGCCAAGATCCTCGGTCATGCCAGCCATGCGCAAGAACCGGGCTGGTTCACCACCGCACCGATAGGCGCGATTGAAAAGCTGTATAAAAAGGTCGGCTGGACGACGGCCGACGTCGACCTGTTCGAGATCAACGAAGCATTCGCCGCGGTCCCGATGGCAGCGATGAAAGATCTCGGCATTGCTCACGACAAGATCAATGTCCACGGCGGCGCCTGCGCGCTCGGCCATCCTATCGGCGCATCGGGGGCACGTATCGTCATCACACTGATCGGTGCCTTGAAGAAGCAAGGTAAAAAACGCGGCGTCGCTTCCTTATGCATAGGCGGCGGCGAAGGCACGGCGATGGCAATCGAGCTGGTCTGATTTTGCCGAAATTACCGCTACCTGATCCAAAGGTAAATACATGCCCACAGCCCTGATCCTCGGTGCCTCACGCGGCATCGGTCATGAACTGGCGTTGCAATACAAAGCCGCCGGCTGGCGTGTGATTGCGACTGCGCGCAAGGCTGCCGACCTGGCGTCTTTGCAAGCCCTGGGCTGCGAGGCTTTGCCTTTGGATGTGACCAATATCAATGACTGCGGCGCTCTTGGCTGGCGGCTCGATGATGAAAAAATCGATGTCGCTATCTTGAATGCCGGAGTGTATGGTCCGCGCACCACAGGATTGCAGACCCCGCATGACAGCCAGTTCGATGAAGTCATGCATACCAACGTGCTGGCGGCGATGCGGATATTGCCGATGGTGTTGCCGCTGGTCGAAAACGCCGGCGGTCGCCTGGCGGTGATCTCGTCGGTGATGGGTTCCATCGCGGAGCGTGCCGGTAGTCACGGCTGGTTATATCGGGCCAGCAAGGCCGCATTGAATTCGGTACTCAAGGATGTGTCGTTGCAGACGCAGCAGGCGATTTGCGTAGCCCTGCATCCGGGTTGGGTGAAAACGGAAATGGGCGGCGTCGGTGCCGAAATTTCCGTGGAAGACAGTGCGCAAGGCATACGCAAGACGCTCGCCGCTTTGCATGCCGAAGACAACGGGCAATTTTTTAATTACAACGGCGCCAGCCTGAGCTGGTAAGCAAGCATAGAAATACGAGACTGAGATGTTATTAACGCCAGAACACGAAATGATACGCGATGCCATCCGCGCATTTGCCCAGGAAAAACTCGTGCCGAATGCGGCGCGCTGGGACCGGGAACATCACTTCCCCGCCGCCGAATTAAAAGAGCTGGCGCAGATGGGCGCCTATGGCGTGGCGGTGCCGGAAGAGCTCGGCGGCGCCGGCATGGATTACCTGTCGCTGGCACTGGTATTGGAAGAAGTCGCCGCCGGCGACGGCGGTACTTCCACCGTGATTTCGGTGAATAATTGCCCGGTGTGCAGTATCGCCATGATGTATGCGAATGACGCACAAAAACAGCAATGGCTGCGGCCATTGGCCAGCGGCGAGATGCTAGGGGCATTTTGCCTGACGGAGCCGCACGCCGGTAGCGATGCCTCCGAATTGCGCACCACGGCACGGCGCGAAGGCAATGAATATGTGTTGAACGGCGTCAAGCAATTCATCACCAGCGGCAAGTATGCGGATGTCGCAATCGTAATGGCGGTCACGGATAAAGCTGCCGGCAAAAAAGGTATCAGCGCCTTCTGGGTGCCGACTAACACGCCAGGCTATATCGTCGCCAGCCTGGAACAAAAGATGGGGCAGCACTCATCCGACACCGCGCAAATCCTGTTTGAGAATTGCCGCATTCCGGTCGAAAACCTGATCGGTGAAGAAGGCATGGGTTACAAGATTGCCTTGTCCGGTTTAGAAGGCGGCCGCATCGGCATCGCCTCGCAATCGGTCGGCATGGCGCGTGCGGCGTTTGACGCTGCCCTGGCGTATGCCAAAGACCGCCGCAGTTTTGGCAAAGCGATTTTTGACCATCAATCGGTGCAATTCAAACTCGCCGACATGGCGACCCGGATCGAAGCTGCGCGGCAATTGATCTGGCATGCTGCCAGCCTGAAAGATGCAGGCAAGCCTTGCCTGAAAGAAGCGGCGATGGCGAAATTGTTTGCGTCTGAGATGGCAGAAAAAGTCTGCTCCGCTGCGATCCAGATTCACGGCGGTTATGGCTATGTCAGCGATTTCCCGGTCGAACGGATTTACCGCGACGTGCGGGTTTGCCAGATTTACGAAGGCACCTCGGATATCCAGAAAATCCTGATAGCACGGGCATTGGCGTAACGCCAGGGTAGGGTGCGCCACGCGCACCGATGGCGTTGCTTGGTGCGCATGGCATACCCTACGGAGGAATAGATGAAAAAAGGTTACAAGCAATTAGTCGATGAAGCCAGCGCACAGATCAAGACCTATAGCGTGGCCGAAGCACAGGCCAGGTTGAGCGATCCGCGAGTGCAGTTCATCGATGTCCGCGATGTGCGGGAGCTGGAGCGTGAAGGCGTGATTCCCGGCGCATTCCACGCACCGCGCGGCATGATCGAGTTCTGGGTCGATCCCGATTCGCCGTATTTCAAACCGGTGTTTGGCGAGCATAAAGAATTCATCCTGTTTTGCGCCGCAGGCTGGCGCAGCGCCCTGACCACCAAGACAGTGCAAGACATGGGATTGGAAAACGTCGCGCATATCGATGGCGGCTTCAGCGCATGGAAAGCGGCAGGTGCGCCGGTGGCAATCAAAACCAGTAAGAACGAAGGTAAATAAATCAGTATGACTACCTTGTGCCCCTGCGGTTCGGGCAAAGAATTCGGGCAATGTTGTGCACCATTTTTAAATGGAGGTGAAATCGCACCCGATGCCGAGGCATTGATGCGCTCACGCTACACCGCTTATGCCTTGAGTGACGAAGCCTATCTGCGCGCCACCTGGGATGCGCGCACCTGTCCGGTAGAACGCATCGTGCATGACGAGCCGACGCAGTGGCTGGGACTGGAAGTGAAACAATATATGCTGGATGCAGGCAACACAGACAACGCCACCGTGGAATTCGTAGCGCGTTACAAAATAGCCGGGCGAGCACATCGCCTGCATGAAGTAAGCCGTTTTTTACGCGAAGACGGCAAATGGTTTTATGTGGATGGCAGTTTTCCGACCAAAGACGATAAGAAGAGAAAATACAAATGACGACCCTAGATTCCAAATTGAATAGCCGCTCCGAAGATTTCAAGGCGAATGCCGCTGCGATGCAGCGCGTAGTCGATGACCTGAAAGAAAAAATCGCCAAGATTGCGCTGGGCGGCGGTGACGAGGCGCGCAAAAAACATCTGGCACGCGGCAAGCTGCTGCCGCGCGACCGCGTGCAGATGCTGCTGGATCCCGGCACGCCGTTTTTAGAGTTCTCACAACTCGCCGCCTACGATATGTACAAGGAAAAGAGCGGCGCCGATGCCGCGCCATCAGCCGGCGTGATCACCGGTATCGGTCGCGTATCGGGGCAGGAATGTCTGATCGTGTGCAACGACGCGACGGTCAAAGGCGGCACTTATTACCCGATGACGGTGAAGAAGCATTTGCGTGCGCAAGAGATCGCCGAGCAAAATAATTTGCCGTGTATTTATCTGGTGGATAGCGGCGGCGCAAACTTGCCGAATCAGGACGACGTATTCCCGGATCGTGATCACTTCGGCCGCATCTTCTTTAACCAGGCCACCATGTCGGCCAAAGGCATCCCGCAGATCGCGGTCGTCATGGGCTCATGTACTGCGGGCGGCGCGTATGTCCCGGCAATGAGCGATGAGTCGATCATCGTTAAGAATCAGGGCACGATTTTCCTCGGCGGCCCGCCGCTGGTCAAAGCCGCTACCGGCGAAGTCGTCAGCGCCGAAGACCTCGGTGGCGGCGACGTGCATACGCGTCTGTCCGGCGTGGTCGATCATCTGGCGCAAAACGATACCCATGCGCTGTCGATGGCACGCACTATCGTGTCGAACCTGAATCGCCAGAAACCCGTCAGCGTGGTGTTGAAAGACGTTGAAGAGCCGAAATTCCCTGCGCAAGAATTGTATGGCGTGATCCCGCTCGATACCCGCAAACCTTTCGATGTGCGCGAAGTGATTGCGCGCGTGGTCGATGGCAGTCATTTCGATGAATTCAAGGCGCGCTATGGTACGACTTTAGTTTGCGGCTTCGCGCATATCCATGGCATGCCGGTCGGTATCATTGCGAATAACGGCATCTTGTTTTCTGAATCGGCATTGAAAGGCACGCACTTTATCGAACTGTGCTGCCAGCGCAAGATCCCGTTGGTATTCCTGCAAAATATCACCGGTTTCATGGTCGGTCGCAAATACGAAAACGAAGGTATCGCCCGTAACGGCGCCAAGATGGTGACTGCGGTCGCCACCGCCAATGTGCCGAAGTTCACCGTCATCATCGGCGGGAGTTTCGGTGCCGGTAATTACGGCATGTGCGGCCGTGCGTTCTCGCCGCGCTTCATGTGGATGTGGCCGAATGCGCGTATTTCCGTGATGGGCGGCGAGCAGGCCGCCAGCGTATTGGCCACCGTCAAGCGCGACGGTATCGAAGGCAAGGGCGGTAGCTGGAGCGCGGAAGAAGAAGCCGCGTTCAAGCAACCGATCAAGGACCAGTACGAACACCAAGGTCACCCTTACTACGCCAGTGCGCGCCTGTGGGATGACGGCGTCATTGATCCTGCCGATACGCGTATGGTATTGGGCCTGGGCTTGTCGGCGGCCTTGAACGCGCCGATTCCTGAAGTGAAATTTGGTTTGTTCAGGATGTAAGCGGCGATGAAAACAATTGCCTTCCTGTTTTCTGCAGGGCTATTTTCTGCCAGTGGATATGCAGATGAGACGTTATCTGTCGCCATGAACGAATCAATTGTTCGGATTCCGACGACAGTAAAGACGATCTTTCATACCGTCGTTAATAAAGAAATGGTCGTGACCCAATTTAAGCCAGCTGGTGAAGGACGGTTTCCAATAGCTGTGATTTTGCATGGGCGTAGCTATCGTGATCGTTCTAAGCCGGAACGATTTCGGTTGTTGGAGGCCTCGCGGTATTTTCTTCGGCGAGGCTTTGCTGTATGGGTACCTACACGCTTGGGATATGGTGATTCCGGCATTGAGCCGGATCCAGAATACACAGGATCTTGCTCTGGTAAAAATTATTCTCCCGGTTATGAAGCTGCAGCAGTCAGTACTTTGGACGTGATCGAATATGCTAAAAAGCAGAACTATGTAGACCCACAACGCATCGTCGTCGTGGGGCAGTCTTATGGAGGTACTACCGCCATTTCGCTCGCTGCAAAAAATATTCCGGGGGTGATCGCTACTGTGAATTTTGCGGGAGGTGGCGGTGGAAATCCTGAGACGCAGCCTGAAAAGCCCTGTAGGCCAGACTTGCTCAAAGAATTATTTGGTGGGTATGGTAAAACGGCGCGTACGCCGACGTTGTGGATATACACTGAAAATGATAAATACTTCGGTCCTGTCTATCCTAAACAATGGTTTGCAGAATTCCAAAAACAAGGCGGTGATGCCGCGCTTGGTGAATACAAAGCTTTGCCAGCATATGGCGATAACGGACATCTTTTTTTCTCTAGAGGCTTTCAGATATGGCGTCCGCTGGTCGACGAATTTTTGAGTCGCCAGGGTATTGCCATACCAAAAAGCGAGGGTGAATATTCAATTTCGCATTTTGCGAAGATGGAAGATGTGGATAGTCCGCCTTTAAATAGCCAAGAAGCAAGGGAAAAATATGCGCAGTTCTTGAAAATGGATGTGCCGCGTGCTTTCGCGATTGGCCCTAAAGGTGAGTTTGGTTATGCATCAGCAATAGGTGCCGTACAGAAAGCACTATCGATTTGTCAGAATAGGGCGAATGTTCCGTGCCAATTGTATGTGGTCGATGACAAAATGGTGTGGAAGAGAGACGAGTAAATGAGTTATCAAACATTAACTAAGGTGGTTGAGAAGACAGTTGCCACTGTCACACTGAACCGCCCCGAGGTCCGCAACGCCTTTAACGAAACGACGATTGCCGAGATCACGCAGGTGTTCCGCGAACTGGATGCCGACGGCAGCATTCGCGCTGTCGTGCTGGCGGCGAACGGTACGGCGTTTTGCGCCGGTGCCGACCTCAACTGGATGAAGAAGATGGCCGACTACACGCATGCGGAAAATATCGCCGATGCGGGTCAACTGGCCGAGATGCTGCGCACGATTTATACCTGCAGCAAACCGGTGGTTGCCAAGGTACAGGGCGATTGCTATGCCGGCGGCATGGGTTTGGTGGCGGCTTGCGATATCGCGTTGACGGTGGACGCGGCCAATTTTTGTTTGAGCGAAGTCAAGCTGGGACTGATCCCGGCCACCATTTCGCCGTATGTGATCAAGGCGATGGGAGAGAGCGCCGCACGCCGCTACTTCATCACGGCGGAACGTTTCAGCGCCGCCGAAGCGTATCGTATCGGTTTCGTGCATGAAGTGGTGGCCGCCGATGCGCTCGATGCGAAAGTGGCTGAGATCGTCAAGGCGCTGACTGCGAACAGCCCGAACGCAGTCAGGCAGGGCAAGCGCCTGGTGCAGGAGGTGGCCGGACGTGAAGTCACGCCGGCGTTGATCGCCGCCACCGTGGAGGGCATCGCCGGCATCCGCGCCTCGGACGAGGGACGCGAAGGCGTGCGTTCGTTTTTGGAAAAGCGTAAGCCGAGTTGGTTGAACCAACCGTAAAACCGGTGCGCATAGCGCACCCTACAAGTTTTGGAGCAGTTTTGGAACAAGTAAATCACAGCGATTGGGTCGCACGTAGCCTGCAGCATGTATGGCATCCATGTACCCAGATGCAGCATCATTCCGGTGCCAACCCGGTGCCGCTGATTCCGGTCAGCCACGGTCGCGGTGCCTGGCTCTACGATATGGACGGCAAACGCTACCTCGACGCCATCAGTTCCTGGTGGGTGAACTTGTTCGGGCACGCCAATCCGCGCATCAATGCCGAACTCAAGGACCAGCTCGACAAGCTGGAGCATGCGATGCTGGCCGGCTTCACGCATGAGCCGGTGATCCAGTTATCGGAAAAATTAGCGGCGCTCAGCAAGCATGCCTTAGGTCATTGCTTCTACGCGTCCGATGGCGCATCGGCGGTCGAGATCGCACTGAAGATGAGCTTCCATGCCTGGCGCAATGGCGGTCAGACCGATAAACAGGAATTCATTTGCATCAAGGGCAGTTATCACGGTGAAACCGTTGGTGCATTAGCGGTCACTGATGTCAGCCTGTTCCGCGAAGCCTATGGGCCGATGCTGCAACGGGCGCATGTGGTCGCCTCGCCCGATGCGCGGCAGGCGCAAGCCGGCGAAACCGCTGCCGATGTCGCGCTGCGCGCGGCGGCCGACCTGGAACGCGTCCTGCAACAGCGCGACGGCAAAATTGCCGCGGTGATCATCGAGCCGCTAGTGCAATGCGCAACCGGCATGGCGATGCACGACCCCGTGTATCTGCGCCGCCTGCGCGAACTGTGCGACCAATATCAGGTGCACCTGATCGCCGATGAAATCGCGGTCGGTTGCGGTCGTACCGGCACTTTCTTTGCCTGCGAATCGGCCAGCATCTGGCCCGACTTTTTATGCCTGTCGAAAGGCATCAGCGGCGGCTATCTGCCTCTGTCTCTGGTGATGACTACCGATACGGTGTACCAGGCGTTTTACGATGCCGATGTACGGCGCGGATTTTTGCATTCGCATTCGTACACCGGCAATCCGCTGGCCTGTCGCGCCGCCTTGGCGACCCTGGCGATTTTTGAAGACGAGCAGGTGCTGGAAAAAAACCGGCTCACGGCACAGGCCATCAATGACGCCTTCGCCAGCTTAAGGAACGACCCGCGGGTGCGCCATGTGCGGCAGCAGGGCATGATCTTCGCGTTCGATGCGGTGATCGATGATGCTGAGCGGGCCGCGACTTTTTCACGGCGCTTTTTTGCGGCGGCATTGAAGCAGGAATTGTTATTGCGCCCGATTGGTCGCACCGTGTACCTGATGCCGCCGTATATTCTCGATCCGCAGGAAATCGCCTTGTTGACCAGCAAAACCTTGCAGGTATTTAATGCCGTAATGCATGAGGTGATGGCATGAGTCAGCACCTGTTAGGCCAATTGCGTGATGAGCTCGATGTACTCGATGCCAAACACCTGATACGCCGCCGCCGTACGGTGGAGACGCCATCTGCACCGGCCTTGCGCGTCGATGGCAGGGACTTGCTGGCCTTCTGCAGTAACGATTATCTGGGCCTGGCGGCCCATCCGGCAATCATCGCTGCTTTGCAAGAGGGCGCAAGTCTGTACGGCGTAGGCAGCGGCGCCTCGCATCTGATCAGCGGGCATAGCCGCGCGCATGCCGTGCTGGAAGAACGGCTGGCTGAATTCATGTCGCCGTATATGGAACACGCCCGTGCCCTGTATTTTTGCACCGGCTATATGGCGAATCTGGCCGTCATCACGGCACTGGCCGGTAAAGATGCGGCAGTGTTCTCAGAAGCTTTAAATCATGCCTCGCTGATTGACGGTGTCCGTTTATCGCGGGCCGCGGTCAAGGTATTTCCGCATCGCGATTACGCTGCGCTCGAGCAGATGTTGCAAGAGTCAAATGCCAACACCAAAGTCGTGGTCACCGACAGCGTCTTCAGCATGGATGGCAATATCGCCGACCTGCCTGCGCTGCTGGCCTTATGCGAGCGCCATGATGCCTGGCTGATGGTCGATGATGCGCATGGCTTCGGCGTGCTAGGAACAAACGGACGCGGCGTGCTGGAACACTTCAACCTGCGCTCGCCGAATCTGGTCTACATGGGCACGCTGGGCAAAGCGGCCGGGGTAGGCGGTGCCTTCGTCGCAGCGCACACCACCGTGATCGAATGGCTGGTGCAAAAGGCCAGGCCGTATATTTATACGACTGCCGCACCGCCGGCGCTGGCGCATGCGCTGCTGACCAGTCTCGACATCATCAGCGGCGCAGAGGGCCAGCAGCGACGTAATAATTTGCAGCAGTTGATCGCCAGTTTCCGCCAAGGCTTACGCCTGCCGAGCTGGGAGTTGATGCCTTCGGATACCGCGATACAACCGGTGGTGATCGGCGATAACGCGGTGATGTTGCAGGTTGCCGCGAATCTGCTGGAACAGGGTATCTGGGTCGGTGCGATTCGTCCACCCACCGTGCCAGCCGGTTCAGCGCGATTGCGTATCACCTTGTCGGCATCGCATACCCGGGAACAGGTCACGCAGCTGGTGCATGCCTTGAATGAATTGGAAGCCGCATCAAATGAAGCAGCAAAAGATGAAGCAACATCAAACGGTCTGGCGGAGGCACCGTGAATAAGAACCTTCATTTGCGGCCGCACGACTATTTCGTGACCGGTACCGATACCGAGATCGGCAAGACCCTGGTCAGCGCTGCGCTGCTGCATGCAATGGCGCAGCGTGAGTGGCGCAGTGTCGGCATGAAGCCCGTCGCAGCCGGAGCCGACTTACGTGATGGCGTATTGCACAATGAGGATGTCGATGCCTTGATCGCCGCGTCCTCAGTAAACGCGCCGCTGGAATGGGTTTGTCCGTATCTGATGCAGACGCCTGCCGCGCCGCATATCGTGGCACAACGTGAGCAGGTCACGATTTCGCTGCCGCATGTCAGTGCTTGCTACCGGCAGTTGACCCAACTGGCCGATGCGGTGGTGGTGGAAGGCGTAGGCGGCTTTTGCGTGCCGCTGAATGCCGAACACGACACCGCCGATATGGCGCAGCAACTGGGCTTGCCGGTGATCCTGGTGGTCGGTTTGCGGCTGGGTTGCATCAACCACGCCCTGTTAAGCGCCGCAGCGATTGCCGCCCGCGGCTTGCGGCTGGCCGGCTGGGTCGCCAACACGGTCGATCCTGGCATGCTGTACCCTGCTGATAACATAGCGGCGTTGCAGGCACGATTAGCCGCGCCGTTAATAGGGCAGATTCCGCGATTAGACTTATCCACCGATACGGTGGGTGCAGAAGCAAGGCTGGCACAGCGTGCCGCCGCGTATTTAGATTTGAATTTATTGAAGTGAAGGAAGACTCATGCAAGCCAAAGAACAAACACCACAAGCGGTACAATTTCAGCCGACTGTCAAAAAAATCGAAGCCGACACCTGGCCAGTGGACGACGTGCTGGCGCTGTTTGACTTACCGTTTAACGACCTGATGTTCCAGGCCCAGACCGCGCATCGTGCCAACTTCCCGAATGCCGATATCGAACTCGCCACACTGCTGTCCATCAAGACCGGTGGTTGCGAAGAAGATTGCAGTTACTGCCCGCAGGCAGCGCGCTACGACACCGGTGTGGTAGCCCAAAAAATGCTCGATGTGCGCGAAGTGCTGGACGCCGCCAAAGCCGCCCGCGAAAACGGTGCAACCCGTTTCTGCATGGGCGCGGCGTGGCGCTCGCCGAAAGACCGCGACATGGAAAAAGTAGAGACCATGGTGCGCGAAGTCAAGGCCATGGGACTGGAAACCTGCGCCACTTTGGGCATGCTCAAGGAAGAACAGGCGCAGCGCCTGGCCGATGCCGGTCTCGATTACTACAATCACAATCTGGACACCGCACCGGAGTTTTACAGCAATGTGATCTCGACCCGCGATTATCAGGACCGCTTGGACACGCTGGGCCATGTGCGCAGCGCCGGACTTAAAGTCTGCTGCGGCGGCATCGTCGGCATGGGTGAATCGCGCCGGCAACGCGCCGGCCTGATAGCACAACTGGCGAACCTCAATCCTTACCCGGAATCGGTGCCGGTCAATCACCTGGTCCAAGTCGAAGGCACGCCGCTGCACGGTCTTGATCCGCTCGACCCATTCGAGTTTGTCCGTACCATTGCGATCGCCCGCATCACCATGCCGAAGGCGCGCGTACGTTTGTCCGCCGGCCGCCGTCAGATGGGCGAAGCGGTACAGGCGATGTGTTTCCTGGCGGGGGCGAATTCGATTTTTTACGGCGATAAATTGCTGACCACGCAAAACCCGGAGGCAGAAGACGACCGCGTCCTGTTAGACAAACTCGGCCTGAAAACTCGCGGCAAGGTCGAAGCCAAAGCCGGTAGCTGCAACTAAAAGTAATTCAAAATCCGTAGTTCAAAGCCCCTTGCCATAGAGGCACCGAGACACCGAGAGCAGCAAAAAGACGATCAATTTCCTCCGTTTTTCCTCTGTGTCTCGATGTCTCTGTGTTGAGAGGTTTTAAAGAATTTTTACTGGAAAGATTTATCCATGTTTAGCAAAATCCTGATCGCCAACCGTGGCGAAATCGCTTGCCGTGTCGCTGCTACCGCACGCCGCATGGGCATTAAAACCGTCGCTGTATACTCCGAAGCGGACGCCAATGCGAAGCATGTTGCCGTCTGCGACGAAGCCGTCTTGATCGGACCGGCTCCCGCCAAAGAGAGCTATCTGCGCGCTGACAAAATCATTGCAGTTGCGCTGGCGACGGGCGCCCAGGCGATCCATCCAGGTTATGGTTTCTTGTCTGAGAATAGCGAGTTTGCCGATGCTTGCGCCAAGGCTGGATTGGTATTCATCGGACCGCCGGCATCGGCGATCCGTGCCATGGGCAGCAAGTCAGCCGCCAAATCCCTGATGGAAAAAGCCGGGGTGCCGCTGGTGCCCGGCTATCACGGCGACAATCAGGACGCCGATTTCTTGCAGAACGAGGCCGACCGCATCGGTTATCCGGTATTGCTCAAAGCCAGTGCCGGCGGCGGCGGTAAAGGCATGCGCGTGATTGAAAAATCCGCCGACTTTAAAGATGCACTAGCCTCCTGCAAACGCGAAGCGATCAATTCCTTTGGCGACGATAAAGTCCTGGCCGAAAAATATCTGCAACGTCCGCGCCACATCGAGATCCAGGTCTTTGCCGACACAAAAGGCAATTGCGTATATCTGTTCGAGCGCGATTGCTCGGTGCAGCGTCGCCATCAAAAAGTTCTCGAAGAAGCGCCAGCACCGGGCATGACCGCCGCGCGTCGTGCGGCGATGGGCGAAGCGGCAGTGGCGGCGGCCAAGGCGGTCGGCTACGTCGGCGCAGGCACGGTCGAGTTCATTGCAAACCAGGACGGCTCTTTCTATTTCATGGAAATGAATACCCGCTTGCAGGTGGAGCATCCGGTCACCGAGATGATCACCGGCACCGATCTGGTCGAATGGCAATTGCGCGTCGCTGCCGGCCAGCCTCTGCCTAAGAGCCAGGCTGAACTCAGCATCAACGGACACTCCATCGAAGCACGCGTGTATGCCGAGAATCCGGAAAAAGGCTTCCTGCCGTCGATCGGTACCTTGCAGCATAACCACACGCCGACCGCCGTCAATTTCAAGCTCGGCGGCGGCGTGAATGCTCCTGCTTCTTGCCGCATCGATAGCGGTGTGCGTGAAGGCGACAGCATTTCGCCGTTCTACGACCCGATGATTGCCAAGCTGATCGTCTGGGGCAAAGACCGCACCGAGGCGCTGGCCAACATGGCGCAAGCCCTGGCGCAATACCAGATCGTCGGTCTCTCATCGAATATCGCCTTCCTGCAACGCCTGATCGCCAGCCCGGCTTTTGCCACTGCCGATCTGGATACCGGCTTGATTGAGCGCAATCAAGACGTGCTGTTCCCGGCCGTAGTGCCTGCCAGCCTGCCGGTACTGGCATTGGCGACGGTCGCGTTGCTGCAGGCAGAACAAAGTGGCGCTAGCGATCCGTGGCAGAGCAGCCACGGTTGGCGCATGAACAGTATTTTGCAGCGCAGCTTCAAGCTAGAAGAAGAGCACGGCATGCATGAAGTCATCGTGAGTTATCTGGCGGACGGCTGGGAGATCGGTGTCAATGGCATGTCCGCCAAAGCCAGCCTGACCCACCGCTCAGGAAATCCGGCACATCATTTCAATCTCAAGCTAGGCGATCAGACCGTGACCGGTACGGTGGTGCGCAATGCAGAAATGGTCCATGTATTCAGCCAGGGACAACACACCCAATTGCATTATGCCGATCCGATGGCGCATGCCGGAGAAGCCGAGAGCGAAGGCGGCCGCCTGACCGCCCCGATGCCAGGCAAGATCGTCGCGGTACTGGTCAGCAAAGGGCAGGAAGTCAAAAAGGGCGATGCCCTGCTGATCATGGAAGCGATGAAAATGGAACACACCATCGCCGCACCGCATGACGGCGTGGTCGATGAAGTGCTATACGCCATCGCCGATCAGGTGGCAGAGGGTGCGCCACTACTGAGCTTCAAGCAAGACTGAAATTGGCAGAAGCATTCAAATGTTTATATCATTAGCCTACTTGCTAGCACCCTCATCCCGAACCTTCTCCCGCAAGCGGGAGAAGGGAGTTAACGGCAATTAAATATGGATGTGTTCTTTCCACATCAACCGGCCAAACTCCCGGAAGACCTAAAAACCTGGGCCAGAGAAATGCGCAGGCAAATGCCGGATGCGGAAGCTTTGTTGTGGCAATTGATACGCAACCGTCGTCTGGCAAACGCAAAGTTCCGACGCCAGCATCCTGTCGGTCGCTACATCCTCGATTTTTATTCCGTAGAAACGAAACTGGCGATTGAACTCGATGGAGGTCAACACGCAGAGGCAATTGCATATGATCAAAGGCGCGATGAATTTTTGGCTAGTCAAGGAATCCGCGTGTTACGTTTTTGGAATAATCAGATGTTGAGGGAAACGGAAAGTGTACTTGAAGTGATTTATGATGCACTGATAAACTCGAAAAAAATGGCTAAATAGAACCCTTCTCCCGCAAGCGGGAGAAGGGCAGGGATGAGGGCGGTGGAATAAATGCGCTTTCCTAAAATTCTAGAACATAAAATGTAAATGTTGATCAGTTCGCAATCGTTGCGCTACTTGCCAACACCCTCATCCCCAACCCCAGCGTGGTGGTCAACATCGTCGCCAGCGAGAGAAGGAAGTTAACCGCAATTAATATGAAAATCATCTTCCACGCCACCGGCGGCAATCCCGATCACTGGCTGCATAGCCTCAATCTCGCACTCCCGCAACACGACATCCGGGTCTGGCAGGAGGGCGATACCGCGCCCGCCGATTACGCGATCGTCTGGAAACCGCCCGCAGCGATGCTGGCAGGACGCAGCGCTTTAAAAGCGATCTTCAATCTCGGGGCCGGTGTCGATGCGATTTTGCAATTGGGCGATGCCTTGCCCGCTGGCGTGCCGGTGATCCGCCTCGATGATGCGGGCATGGGCATACAGATGGCGGAATATGTGAGTCACGCTTTGCTGCGCTATTTCCGGCGCTTTGACAGCTACGAGCAGCAGCGGCAGGCGCAGCATTGGCGCTTCTTGAAGCCCTTCGATAAACAGGATTTCCCTGTCGGGATATTGGGTCTGGGCGTGTTAGGGCAGCGGATTGCGCATGCGATCGCGCATTTTGACTTCCCGATTCACGGCTGGAGCCGTACCCCCAAAAATATCGAGGGCGTCAGCTGTTATGCAGGTCAGCAAGGTCTGACGGCGTTTTTACAGGCATCGAAAGTATTGGTATGCATCCTGCCGCTCACCGACGACACCAGCGGTATTTTAAATCGCGAGAACCTGCAAAAATTACCCAAGGGTGCTTACCTGATCAACGTCGCACGCGGTGCCCATGTGGTCGAAGAAGACTTGCTCGCGCTGGTGCAGGAAGAACACATCGCAGGCGCGACGCTCGATGTGTTCCAGCAAGAGCCACTGCCTGCCGGACACCCCTTTTGGTCCGAACCGCGCATCAGTATCACCCCGCATATCGCCGCACTCACCTTGCGTGATGAGAGCGCCCGACAGATTGCCGGCAAGATTCAGGCACTGCAACAAGGTCAGGCGATCAGCGGTATCGTTGACGCATCGAGAGGATATTAATATGACTGCCAGCTTACCCAAACAAGCCAAAATCGTCGAAGTCGGCCCACGCGACGGTTTGCAGAATGAAAAAGAAAGCATTCCTGCCGACCTCAAGATCGCGCTTTCGTAGCAGCGCATCTGCATATGGCAAGAAGTTGATGCTGAAATTGGCGAATAAGTAGAGTTTTTCTTGGAGACAAATTAGCTCAATGTGTAGATAGTGCTGACAAAATTAGGTAAGGCTGCTTTGTTTAACGTGAACACAAAAAAATAAAAGTGAATATTATTTTCCAAGACAATGGTAACCATCTGGATGATTGGTTGAATGCTCTTAAGAAAACTCTTCCGCAGGCGAATGTACGTGTTTGGCAAGAGGGCGATACTGCTCCGGCTGACTATGCAATAGTCTGGAAGCCGCCAGTTGCCATGCTGCGTGAACAGGTTGGTTTAAAGGCTATTTTCAGCAGAGGTGCAGGTGTAGATGGGATATTGCAGTTAGCAGCTAATTTACCCCAAGGTGTACCGGTGGTTCGTCTCAGCGATGCCGGCATGGGCATACAAATGGCAGAGTATGTGACCCATGCAGTATTGCGTTATTTCCGTCAATTCGATTCCTATCAAACCTTAGCGCGGACCGCTGATTGGCGTTTTTTAAGGCCGAATATGCGCGCTGCATTCTCTATCGGTGTGCTTGGTTTGGGTGTTTTGGGTCAGAGGGTAATTCAAGCCTTGCAGCATTTTGATTTCACCGTTAACGGTTGGAGCCGAAGTCCAAAAGATTTGCCGGGTGTGTCATGTTTTTCAGGACGCGAAAACTTAGCGGCGTTTATGCAGGCGTCAAAAGTCCTCGTATGTATTTTGCCGTTGACCGAAGAAACTAAAGGCTTGCTTAATCGCGAAAACTTATCACATCTACCGCAATCTGCTTATTTGATCAATGTGGGGCGTGGCGGGCATTTAGTAGAAGCAGATTTGCTTCCACTCATACAGCAAGGTCGTATTGCTGGCGCAACCCTTGATGTTTTTTCTGAAGAACCATTGCCAGCACTTCACCCATTTTGGCAAGAACCTCGGATCACGCTGACCCCCCATATTGCTGCGATGACTATGATAGAAGAAAGCGTAGTACAAATTGCGGCGAAGATGCAAGCCTTAGAACAAGGCATGCCGATTACCGGAGTGGTTAATTTTTCGAGAGGATATTAATATGGCTGCCAGCTTACCCAAACAAGTCAAAATCGTCGAAGTCGGCCCACGCGATGGCTTGCAGAATGAAAAAGAAAGCATTCCTGCCGACGTCAAGATCGAGCTGGTCAATCGCCTGACTGATGCCGGTTTCAGCAATATCGAAGCGGCGTCTTTCGTCTCGCCCAAATGGGTGCCGCAGATGGCAACCTCAGCCGAAGTCATGGCAGGCATCCGGCGCAAGCCCGGCGTACTCTATTCGGTGCTCACCCCGAACATGAAAGGCTTTGAAGCCGCGCTCGCCGCCGGTGCCGATGAAGTCGTGATCTTCAGCTCTGCCTCCGAAGCCTTCGCGCAAAAGAACATCAATTGCTCGATTGCCGAATCGATAGAACGCTTCCGCGATGTCGCACTGGCCGCCAGGCAAAACCAGATCCGCCTGCGCGGCAGCATCAGCTGCGCTTTCGGTTGCCCGTACCAAGGCGAAGTCGATCCGGCCAGCGTCGCCGACGTGGTCAAGCGCCTACGCGATCTGGGTTGCGACGAAATCGATATCGCCGACACCATCGGCGTCGGCACCGCACGCCAGGTACAGCACGTGATGCAACTGGTCGCGCAGGACTTTCCGCTGAACAGTTTATCGGGCCATTTTCACGATACCTATGGTCAGGCGCTGGCGAATATTTATGCCAGTCTGGAAGTCGGTATCTCGATTTTCCATTCGTCGGTGGCCGGTCTGGGCGGCTGTCCGTATGCGAAGGGCGCGACCGGTAATGTGGCGACGGAAGATGTGCTGTTTATGCTGCAGGGCCTGGGGATTGCTACCGGGATTGATTTAAACGCGGTGGTGGATGCCGGGCAGTTTATTTCCGGGCATCTGGGTAGGAAGGCCGTTAGTCGGGCTGGGAATGCTATTGCGGCTACGAGGGCGGCGTAGTTAGTAACAACCTTATAGTTGAGTTAGCGATTTACTGAAGGACGTCGGGTTGACTGGCTGCTTAGTTCACATACAATTTCACAAATCGCTTTCTCTTTTCAGAGTATCCATTTTTCTCATAAAATTCATGAGCCCGAATTCTGGCCTCGCTACTGGACAGCTCAATTTGAGTACAACCTGCCGATTTAGCGTGAAATTCTGCATGTCGAAGTAGCATCGCCCCAATTCCTTTACTCCGAGCCGAATCACTTACTACGAAAGCTGAAATCACACCCCACTTTCCAGACTCGTGAAAGGGGAAATTGATGTGCAAAGCAATCATACCAACGATAGTAGAACCTTCTTCTGCTACAAACATAATGCTGCTAGCGGTATCGGTTCGAGTCACAATACGAGTAGCAATTTCAGAAGAAACGCTAACATAACCAAGCTGGTTAAATAGACCCGTAAGTTTTTCTGCATCCTGAGACTGGGCGATTCGTATATTCATGGCGAGAGAGTGATTGACTGTTTAACAAATGGATTAGCTTCAATCCATAAATATTACCGCGTAAATCTTACCGAAGCTTACCTGTTTTTATAAAATTAACGGCCAAAGTACAACTAGCTCACACGGTGAATGTGTTCTAACTATGGTAGCGAGGTACGCCACCGATGTCCGCACCGATTAGGTGTCGACGCTCGCCTTTTTGTAAGATTCTCGTTCGATATCCTGAATTTCGACGCAGAGCTGAACATGTGAATTAGCGTGCAATTTGCAGACCTGCTTCAGTATTAGGAGCAAGCTTTCCGAAAGCGCACGCTTAGCTTCAGTTGTAGGGTGCGCCGCGCGTACCGTTTGGTCGTTGAATCGCTGATGTCGTCTGCTGAGATTGCCGGCCGGTGGTAGACCGGCGGCTACTCACTTTTCTTGCTTCGCCAAGAAAAGTAAGCAAAAGAAGGCGACCGCACAGTCGCTGCCCTTCGGGTTCCCGCTTGTGCAGGTCAAAAAATGGGAAGTGTCCACAACTCGCTGCGCTCAGACATGGACACTTCTTTTTCCATTTTCTGCCCTGCACAAACGGCAGCACCACAGCGGGTTGCAGGTCAACTGCAAATTCAAAAGTAACTTCAACTTCAACTTCAAAAACACATCAACGGCGCAGCGTAATTCTTCGCTATGTAGTAACCGGCAATTACCTACTGCTTTCAAAACGCGCCAACAATAATGTTCCGCAATTTCAAACAATGAGGAGACATCATGGCTACGAAAAAATTGTTGATGCTGGTCGGGGATTTTGTTGAGGATTATGAGGTGATGGTGCCTTTTCAGGCTTTGCTGGCAGTCGGGCATCAGGTGCATGCGGTGTGTCCTGATAAGAAGGCGGGGGATTTTGTGGCTACCGCGATTCATGATTTTGAGGGGCAGCAGACTTATACTGAGAAGCCGGGGCATCGGTTTACCATCACGCATGATTTTGCGGCGGTCGATGCGGCTAGCTATGACGGGTTAGTGATTCCGGGTGGCCGGGCGCCGGAGTATTTGCGCTTGAATCCGCAGGTGATTGCCTTGGTGCAGCACTTCGCGCAACACAAGAAACCGATTGCGGCGGTGTGTCACGGTGCGCAGATTTTGGCGGCGGCCAAGGTGCTGGAGGGGGTGCGTTGTTCGGCGTATCCGGCTTGTCGTCCCGAGGTGGAGTTGGCGGGCGGGCATTATGCCGATATCGCGGTGACCGAGGCGGTAACGGACGGCAATTTTGTGACTGCACCGGCCTGGCCTGCGCATCCGGCGTGGTTGTCGCAGTATCTGGCTTTGCTCGGTACGCGAATCGCCTTGTAGCATCTGGCATCGGGACTATAATCGTTGGATACCCGATCATGATTGATCAGGTATCCAACGATGTTCTGAAGGAGTTTGTATGTGCGAAATTTTCGTCAAGGCAGATCCCAATTTATATGCAGCCAAGGCGCGCTCGATCCGCCTGCATGGTGTGGTGACGTCGATCCGTTTGGAAAAATTATTTTGGCAGGTATTGAGCGAAATCGCCGAACGCGATGGGATGAATATCAATCAGCTGATTACCAAGCTTTACGACGAACTGATCGCTTATCGTGGTGATAGCGGCGAGATCGATAATTTTGCCTCGTTCTTGCGGGTGTGCTGCCTGCGCTATGCCTCGCTGATGGCGGATGGCGAGATTTCGCCGGATAAGAATCTGCCTTTGTCGGGCTTGCGGACCAAGCTTGCCGCGATCAATGCGTATTTACTGTGACGTTATCCAACGTCAAAATTCAAAACAAGGCGCAGTAAAGTGCAAGGCTGAATAGATCGACGGATAGCAAATCCGCCGATTTCAGTTCACTCTCATTTTTGAACGCACTTCACTGTCTTTGGTTTCTGTTCGGTCAGTACCAGCGACATGATCGCCAGCGCAGGCAATAACACGGTTGACAGCAAGCTTGGCGCACCGACGATGGCTGAGGCGATGATGGCGCCGGCCCACAGCACGGAATTGATGATCAGGGATGGACGATTCATGTTAACTCCTATGGTGTTGAATAGCGGTAGCGAACAGGTCGGATGGAGGCCAACCTGATTTGATATTAGCAGAAGCAGGGAAAGTTGCTCAATAATCTGGCATCGATACATCAAGCCTGAAACAAAATCCCAAGGCACCTGGCCGCAACCGCAATCCCGGTGCGCCTTTCCGGCGCAATCGGCTGGAAACCCGCGTCAATAGTGCGGATTGGCGGAGGTGCTTGACAATTTTTTATTCGATTTCCAACCGAAAACAATAAAACGCATAATCTTTCCCGATTGCAAAATACTGAGTTTATAATCAGGCATATTTTCCAAACAGAGATGAAAAAAATGATGGAAGCCCATATGTCCTCGCAGATCCGTACCCTGTCGTATATCGAGAATGAAGACCATCCGGTATTCGGTACCCTGGTTGAGCAGATTTTGCATTTGCTGAATTCCCGGCTGAGTTTTAGCGATATTCTGATTCATCAAAATAGTCCGATCATGCTGCGCCAGCCCAAGGGTTTGGTGGCGGTCACGGATTCGCCGATTACCAAGGAAGAACTCGAAGAGTTTTTTGAAGTGATTGAGCCGAACTGGTCAGCGCGGATACAGGATCGCGCTTTTGACCGTTCGATCGACCTGAATACGGCAAGGATTCGGGCCAACTGTTTTACGTTTCAGGGCAAGAAGCGTCTCGGTTGCGTGATCCGCCGCTTCCCGCGCGAGCCGATGGCGTTGAGTCAACTGGGTTTGCGTCAGTGCGAACAGGATTTTGCCAAGCTGACCAGCGGCCTGATCTTGATCATTGGCGATACCTGCCAGGGTAAGTCGACCACGATTGCCTCGATGCTGGATCAGATCAACAAGACGCGCTCCGGCCATATCATCACCATCGAAGATCCGGTCGAGACCCTGATCCCGCAACGCAAATGCATCATCACGCAACGCGAGGTCGGTTTTGACGGCGACGTTGAGAGCTATTATCTCGGCGCGCTGGATGCCTTGCGCGAGCGTCCCGATGTGATCGTGATCGGCGAGATTCGCGATGCCCAGACCGCGCAAGAAGCGCTGGCGCTGGCGGAATCGGGACCGCTGGTACTGGCGTCTCTGCATGCCCGTTCGACCGAGCTGGGTCTGCAAAAAATGCTGCGCCTATTGGGGAATGGCGAGCCGCAAGCACAGGCGCTGGCGCAGGCTTTACGCGGCGTCTTGTGCCAGGCTTTATTGCCGTCTGTGGAAGGGGAGCGCTACTACCTGGCGACTGAATGCCTGACGTCCAGTCCAGCGGTGGCCAGGATGATAGAAACCGGCGGCATCTCAGGTTTGCGCGCCTTGATGGATGCCGACGCGGGCAAACAGCACCCCGGTTGCTTCTCGATGAACGCTGCTTTGAAGCAGCTATTGAGCGAGAAAAAAATCAGCCTGGAAGATGCGCGCAATGCGACTACGGATCGCATCGGCTTTCTCGACACACTGAAAAAATAATTTTTGCTCAGAGGCGATTCGGTATCGATGGTGAGCGTGGACCGCAGCGCGCCACCGATATCGGGTCGCGTTTTTCGCTTCAGGCAACCACCGTGACACCCTTCCAGAAAGCCACGAAGCTGCTGATTTGTCGGGCTGCATCTTTCGGATGTTCATAAGTCCAGGCGGCATTCGGATTGACCTGATCGCCGACTACTACGTCGAAGTAATTTGCCACGCCTTTCCAGCCGCAGACCGTTTCTTTCCCGGTACGGCGCAAATACGTTTGCTGAACGCAATGTCGCGGAAAATAAATATTCCCTTCGACCACGACGGCCTCCGATTCCGAGGCTTCGGCGATGACTTGATTATTCCAGATGGCAGTTGGCATACGATTCCTTTCTACGGTCAGCCGGTAGCGGCGGTGTGATGGAGAATGCTGCGGGCGAGACGGATGCCGGTTCTTTGCCATCTGGCCGTGGACGGGAAAAAATTCCGGTAGCTGACGCTGGAATGTGCTTTCGGCGTGAAGCACGACGAGCCGCGCAGCACATATTGATTTGCCATGAATTTACCGTTGTATTCGCCGATCGCCCCTGCCGCAGTTACGTAGCCGGGATACGGCGCATAACTGCTGCTGGTCCATTGCCAGCAACAATCAAAGAGTTGCGCTATCGCGCAATCTTGACCGTCCTTACGCGCCGCATATTCCCATTCCGCTTCGGTCGGCAACCGCGCGCCTGCCCAGCTCGCATAGGCCGCCGCTTCAAAATACGACAGGTGGCAAACCGCTTGCTGCGGATCGAGCTGGCGCAAGCCGTGCAGGCTGAACTCTTGCCAGCTTGATGCTGGGCGCCAATACAGCGGATGCAGTATCTGCTGCTGGCGTATCCAATCCCAGCCTTCGGCCAGCCAGTGAAGGGGATTCTGATAGCCGCCGTCCTCAATAAAAGCCAGATAGTCGGCATTGCTGACCAGTCTTGAGGCCAGCTGGAACGGCTCGATAAATTGCCGGTGTCTGGGCATCTCATTGTCGAAGCAAAAGCCTTGCTCCGCATGTCCTATATAAAATAAATCTTCTGTAAATTGCAGCCATTGCAGCGGCGCTTCAGCACTGGCGTCGATGTCAGAAACAGGATGCGGCTCTGCACTCGTGAGCATCGCCGGATACATGGGGTTGCACGACAATAAATGTTTGAGATCGGTCAGCATCAGCTCCTGATGCTGTTGTTCGTGCTGGATCCCGAGTTCGACCAGGTCGGATAGATTTGCAGAAGGCGCTTTGTCTAACAAATGGTGCAGGCGCTGATCTATGGCATGCCGGTATGCCAGCACCTCATCGAGGCCGGGACGGGTCAGCAGGCCGCGCTGCGGGCGCGGATGCTTTTCGCCTATCCCATTGTAGTAAGAGTTAAACAGCAGGCGGAAGGCCGGATGGAAGGGCGCAAAATCCGGCTCGAATTCAGCCAGGATGAAGGTCTCGTAAAACCAGGTGGTATGCGCCAGATGCCATTTAACCGGACTGGCATCGGGCATCGATTGCGCTGCGGCGTCTTCGGCCGACAAGTACGCCGCGATGCTGAGCGAACGCTCCCGGACTTGTTGCAGCCTGCTCAGTTTATTCGGTAAGTTGGGTGAGGGCATAGCGATGTCAGCCAGATCAAATAGCTTTAGCATAGACCACCGCAAACCAGCCGGCATCGTCGGTCCAGTGGCGGGATTGTCCAAAACCGGCGGCATTCAGCAAGGCCAGGAATGAGTCCAGGCTGTATTTGTAGCTGTTTTCGGTATGAATCCGCTCGCCGCGGATAAAGTGCCGGTGCTCGCCGGGCCAGCGTATCGTCATCTCGCTACGCGCCTCCAGATGCATTTCTATCCGCGATTTGTCGGCATTGAAGAAAGCGCGGTGCTGCCATTGGTGCACGTCAAAATCCGTTCCCAACTGCTGGTTAATATGCCGCAGTACGTTCAGGTTAAAGGCGGCTGTGACGCCCAGATCATCATCGTAGGCGGCATTCAATACCGCATGCTCCTTGATCAGGTCAATTCCGATCAGGATGCCGCCGCCGTTTCCGCACAGAACGCGCAATTGCTTGAGAAACGCGAGCGCCATTTCAGGCTCAAAATTGCCGATCGACGAGCCGGGATAAAAGAACAGGCGACGTTCGTTGCGCACCTCGCTCGGCAAACTCCAGTCCTGCGAAAAATCGATACCGAGCGCCGTCATTTCTATGTGCGGAAAACGTTGTTGCAGGCGTCCGACCGCTTCACGTAAATGATCGACAGAAATATCGATGGGCACATACTGATCGGGATGCAATTGCGGAAACAGGCGCGCCGCTTTTGCGCAATTGCCGGCACCCAGATCGATCAGGGTGCCGCCGGGGCCTATCGCATGGGCGATATCGCTTAAGTATTCGGAAATAATACTGGCTTCGGTGCGGGTCGGATAATACTCGGGCAGCACGCAGATGGCCTCGAACAGGACCGAGCCAACCGCATCGTAAAAATATTTAGGCGAGGTCGTTGCCTTGTCCGCTAACAGTCCCGCGGCAAGTTCTTGCTGGATTGGCGATGGTGCGACGGCCGGTGTGCCGCAATTATTTTCGTTATCAATGTCAGACATAAACCACCTTCTGTAAAAACTTCAGCCAGGACCAAAATTGGATGGGTGACAAGAACGTTCATCCGCCTGGATGGCGGGCAGTACATCTGATCTGACGGTGATCAGATTGATTCACGAACTTTATGATTGTTTGATAATAACTTGAATCAATGACCAGCGTTTGACATCGCCGCATCGACGCTTTTCTGTTGCCATCCGACATGTTGCGGGGGATTGTTAACCATCGATGTAATATTTTTGCGCTTTGCTACAAATTTGCTATAACTAAATAAGAGGCTTTGCGCAATTTTTTGCTTCTGATCACCTTCTTGGCAAGCTTGATGAACACTATTTGCCAATAGCGGCGCTCGACGCAAAGCCTCCAGGAGACCTTTTTGCAAAAAAATGGAGGCTATTATGAAACGCCGACTGTATTTCTTGCTCCCCGATGTAGCTAGTGCCAGGGCGATGCTGGATGAGTTATTACTGGCGCGTATAGAAGAACGTTGTTTGCATTTTCACGCAAAAGAAGGCACCCTGCCGCGTGACATGCCGGAAGCGAATTTTTTCCAAAAAACCGACTTGATCCATGGGGCCGAGGTGGGCATGGTAATCGGCGCATTTTCCGGATTGCTGGCGGGTAGCTTGATCCTGATTTTCCCTCCTGAAGGCATAGAATTGCGCACGGTAGCCTTGCTCGTTGCGACCATTGGCGGCGCGATTTTTGGTTCTTGGGCATCGGGTATGGCTGCGGCAGCTATTCCGAATTCCCGGCTCAAACAGTTTAGCGATGACATTGAACGCGGCCAGGTTTTGCTGATGGTCGATGTACCTTATCATCGCATTGCCCAAGTCGAGGATATGATTGCCAAGCGTCATCCCGAAGTCCGTTTCGGCGGAGTAGAGCCGCATATACCTGCATTCCCTTGATGCGGGATATCGGGTAGCCGGTGCGTGACTGATCGATGTGGGTTTTTTATCGGACCGGCGTCGATGACTCACGCACTTGTCGTATGACCCAGGCAGCGTCATCGAGCGGCAAATCATGTCCGGCTGTCGGGTGCAGGCGTAGTTCGCATTGCCATTTTTTTGCCAAAGTGCGGGAGCACACCGGATTGACCAGATCGTCTCGTTCCCCCGCCAGCAGCAGCAGCGCTACCGGCGGTTTTTGCGCGGGTGCGCGGTAGCGTAATGCGGCGAGTAATTGGCGCAGGATATTTCCGGTGGAAATCGGACAGGTCTGCGCATAATCACCCCATTGTTTCAAGAGCGGTGCTGCGTGTGCCGTGCCGCTTTGTTTGCTGGTGATACGCAAAATCAATTTTTCACGATCTGCCGCACTGCCAAATAACAGTGCGTACAGCAAGGCAGCATAATTCTTGGGACGCAGGCGTTGGTAGAATGCATTATGCGGCGCCAGACTGGTGTTGATCAGCACCAGTCTGCTGAGTTCGTCCGGATACGCCTCGGCCCATGCGACCGCAACCATGGCACCCAGGGAAACTGACAGAATCTTGTAAGGCGGCGCGTAGCCGCGCTCTTGCAATTCATGGCGGCAAAATTCGGCCATTTCCATGACGCTGCGCGCACTGTCTTGCTGATGCAAATTGCCATTTCCCGGAAAGTCCAGCGTCACGATGACTTCGTCGCTACAGGCTTCTTTAAGCTGTGTAACGAAGTCACCCCAGTGGCGCGATTCCCGCATCAGGCCGCGCAGCAGTACCCAGGTCATGGGCGATACCAGCGGGCGACGGCACGCTCTTGCAGGCGCAGGCGACTCGGCCCCTGTGCCAGCCATTGCTGATGTCCGCAGGTGGCGCGCATCAAAAAATCCAGCCAGGAAGTATGCCGTCGCAATACTCTTTGCAGGCGATGCTCGGCAATCGGATTGAACATGCCGTGACGCGAGAACAGCTGGCGCGGATTTTTCTTCACCCATAACCATGACCCCATTTCCAGGGTCAGCGGCAAAAAGGTGTTGCCATGATGTTGCTGCGATTGCAGATACAGGTAATCCCAGATATCGCCATGCGTCCGGTATTGCAGGCTTTGCGGTTCAAACAGGTAATGATGATTCGGGTGGGTTTGCTCGAATAATTCTTCCAGCGACAAGATGTCTGCCAGGTGCGGTATCGGATGCACATCGTGCGCATGAGGGAACCAGACCCGGTCGCGCAGGCCGAAACCGGAATGGCAATCGATCGCCATGCTGAAAGAGCGGTTTAACAATTCCTTTTGCACGACGCGGCATAGCGCCTGATTCTCGATTTCCATCTCGGCATCCGCTAGGCCGCGATACCAGGGCAGATGCCGGCTGATGCGATGGCCGCCGATTAAAAAGGGAACTTTGCCCGCGGCATCGACCGGTGCATTGCGCATCAGATCGACACCTTGCGGATTACAGCGTGTCGATTGCCACATCCCGCCCGGATTGATCAGCGGCATAAACACCAGGCGCACGTCCTGCAACAAATAATGCAAGCTTTTATCCCATGCCAGGCGCGTCAATAATCCGCGTAAAAAGCTCAACAGGACTTGCGTACCGATCCGCTCCAGGCCATGGATGCCGCCAAAAAAACCGATCGCCGGCAAGGTGGGATCAGGATTGCCGAGGCAGATTTGATAGACCGGAAAACGTTGATGCGACGTACTGACTTCGCAGACGATCTCCGCTTCAAGATGGCCGCGACCCAATTCCAGTATACGTTCCAGCTCTTGCAATTCTGGTAAGGCGGGCATGGTGAGGTCGGGGGAGTATAGAAACCCAGCCATGCTAGTGGAGTCACCTCAAGAACGCAAGATGAATACCGCGATGAAAAATAAAAACCAGGGACAGCCAAAAATGTTCTTTTGGAAAATATAATGACTGCACTATTTTCAAAAATGCAAATAAAAATGAACCTGACACAGACAAGGCAAGTGGGTGGCCGGTTTGTTCGAAGCGTTCAGTCCCATCTGCTGGGCTGCCACGGTGTACGTCAGCATGCGGTTCGGCTGGGTCGGGCTGATGCCGCTTGCGCTCGTCATCCTGTTATTGGGAGTCGCATGGTTGATGCGGATTGAACGGGATTTGACATAGTTTATTATCTATAGCCGGATCAATTGCAACCGGACTTAGGTAAAAATAAGCGCAGAGACACTGTGCGGTGTGCCCGGTTTGCGTAAGTTGCCTTTAATTTTGACGCGTATTTTTTTATCCATTTCACCTTAAGATTTTGAATTCAACATCATGACAAAAATTATCTCAGCCAACTTGAACGGCATACGCTCTGCGGCGAAAAAAGGCTTTTTTGAGTGGATGAATAAGCAGCAGGCCGATTTTGTCTGTGTGCAGGAATTGAAGGCGCAGGCAGACGATATGACGGACGACTTCTTGACGCCGTATGGCTATCACGGGCATTTTCATTATGCGGAGAAAAAAGGCTATTCCGGTGCCGGGGTGTATAGCAAGACCAAGCCGGATGCGGTGGAAATCGGTTTCGGCAGCCCTGAGTTTGATGCCGAAGGACGCTATGTGCGCTGCGATTTCGGTAATTTATCGGTGATTTCTGTGTATTGCCCTTCGGGGTCTTCCTCGCCTGAACGCCAGGAAGCCAAATTCCGTTTTATGGATTTGTTCATGCCGCATCTGGCAGCATTGATTGCAGAAGGCCGGGAACTGGTCATCTGCGGCGACTGGAATATCGCGCATAAAGAAATCGACCTGAAAAACTGGAAAAGCAATCAAAAAAATTCCGGCTTTTTGCCGGAAGAGCGTAGCTGGATGACCAAGCTGTTTGAGGAATTGGGATGGGTCGATGTGTACCGTCGCTTGCATCCGGAGACCACTGGCGATGCCTATACTTGGTGGAGCAATCGCGGTCAGGCCTGGGCCAACAACGTAGGGTGGCGCATCGATTATCACGTAGCGACTTCGGGTATCGCCGCGAAAGCAAAGCGCGCATCGATCTACAAAGAGGAACGCTTCTCAGATCATGCGCCCTTGATTATTGAATACGCTTAAACCTTCATATACTCCGATATAGTATCGGCATAATGTGCCTGATTGCGCTTATATACATTGCGCAATCAGGAAATGAAACTGCATACTCTCATTAAATCGGTATAAAAACCGGCATAATCAAGAAACTTTGCCAAGCAAATTGGCGATGCTTATTTCGCCGCATCGCTACGCATCACCCGGTCTTTTTTAACGCCCGACAATGTACTGCCTTGCTGCTGGACATGCACCTCCAGAGCTTCCAGATCGTGGCCTATGATTTGCCGTTGCTGGCCCTGTTTGAATACGCTGAAACCGTCGCCGCCATCCGCCAAAAATTTATTCACGATGACTTTGTATGAGCGCGTCGCTTGTATCGGTTGACCATGCAAGCGCAGGTCTTGAATGCGCTGCGAGATAGCCAGTGCCGGATTCCAGCGATAACTGAAGCCGTTCGAGACGAACAGTATTTTTGGATCGTCCGCTGCGCGCCCGGACCACTGCTGTTGCAGCAAAGCATGGATCTGTTCGCCCGTCAGGCTCATGCTCACCAATTCATTGCCAAAAGGTTGCACTGCATAGATATCGCCAAAGGTGATTTCCACCGCTTTGCTGTCGGTGACAGAAGGCAGGTCGCTGCGAATCCCGCCGGCGTTCATGAAAGACACATCCGCCGCACCGAAACGCAATCCGAACTGTAATTGCGCATCCGCAATTACATTGCCTAAAGCGCTGTCGAATCCGCCCGCATCAATGGAGCGCGTCAAAGGCGCATTCAATTTGGTGACGACACGCTGACGTATTTCTGTGGTCAGGGCGGCGACTTGATCGACCAGTTGCTGCGCGATCGGATCGGCCACCAGGGCACCTTGATCTACTAGGTAATTCCTGGCATCGGCGGACAGCACTTGATTGCTCTGGCGATCTATGGTGAGTTTGGTCTCGGTCAGATAGGCGCCGTAGCTGCGGGCCTGCACCAGCAAGCGACCGTCGATTTTGCAGGTATAACCCTGATGTGTGTGGCCTGAGACCACCATCGTGACGGCTTTATCCAGCCTGCGGGTAATGTCGATAATCGGGCCTTTCAAACCTTCGCAACGATAGGTCGGATCATTGGCAGCACCGGCATAATACGCTCCCTCATGGATCAGCACGACGATCACAGCGACTCCCTGGGCCTTGATCTCCGGCACAAAGCGATTGATCGCATTGGCTTCTTCATCGAACTGTAAAGTCTTGATGCCTTCGGCGGATACCAAATTAGGGGTGTCCGATGTCACAGCGCCGATAAACGCCACTTTGATATCGCCTACCTGGCGAATCACATACGGTTTCAGCCAAGGCCGCGCGCTGGCCTTATCGATGACATTGGCGGCTATGTAGTCGAATCGGGCGCCCTTGAATCCAGGAAACTCACAGCCACTGGCCGGACAGTCGCCATTCATCTTGCGTTGCAAATCCTGACGGCCACCGTCAAATTCATGATTCCCGACCGCGCTCACATCCAGCCCGAGCTGGTTCAGGCCTTCAATCACCGGTTCATCCTTCAAGATCGATGAACCTATCGGCGACGCGCCGATCAGATCGCCCGCACCGACCAGTATGCTGGCCGACGTTGCTTTTCTGCGGTCTTTTAAGATGCTGGCTAAATAGGCATAGCCACCGGCGGGCTTGGTCGCTGCTTTGCCATTCGTTATCAGCCCTTCGACCGGTGCCAGGTAGGGGATAGGCTTATCCGATTGCAGATTGCCGTGAAAATCGTTGATGCTGAAAATCGTGATTTCGGTCGTGCCGGCTAGCTGCTGTTTCGGCATCGCACAAGCGGTCATTAGCAAGACCGTGAGTAGGGAGGCGGCTGATTTTATGTTGAACATAGCGGTTCCTGAAAAAATAAAACCTGCAATAACGCATTGCGATATTGCAGGCTAGTACAGTTCGGATTGTTATGCGCTGAATTGCTTATTTAATTCAGCGTAGTAACCCCCATTTTTCTGTCGTCAATCAATAGTCGACCGAGAAGGTGACCGACGTTAAACGTGGCGCGCCCATGTAATAGAAGACACCGGCAGCCGCGCTCACTTTAGATTGTGAATTTGAGTTACGATATTTTTCATCAAACAGATTGCTGATACTCAAACGCAACGTTGGCTTTTTGAGGTAAGTTGTATTTGGAAATTGATAGCCTGCATCAAATCCAACGACAGTATAGGCAGGAATTTCTTCATCGTTCACCAATGTGGCTTGTTGCGTGCTGGTATATTTTGCTTTGAGTCGAGCATACCAAACGCCGGTTTCATACTGCGCGCTCAGACCGGCTTTCCACTCTGGAGTCAAAGGCATTTGCTTACCCGCTGTAGGTTGGGTGAGTATTTTGCTGACGACCAAATTATCTTTGATTTCGCTTTTTGCATAGCCCAAAGAGCTATAAAAAGACCAACCGTTGACTGGTGTGTTGCCTAGTTCCAATTCGAAACCTTGCGTCTTTACTTTGCCAACGTTGCTTAAGCTGCTGGTATTGGAAATAGGGTCATAGGCGGTTGCCTGGCGATCTCTAAAGTCAACTGAATATACCGTGGCTTGGCCAGTCAGCTTTTCACTTTGCAAGCGATAACCGATGTCCAGGTTATATGAGGTTTCGGCCTTAACATCTACCGGTAATGTCGCTACACCATTAACAACTGGCAAATTAGAATACACAAAATTTGGCGGAACTTTCATATTTTTTGCCAAACTTGCGAACAACGAGTTGTTGTAATCGATTTGGTAACGAGCGCCTAATTGCGGCAACAATTCGGAGTAGCGCTTTTGAATATTGTAGCCAATGCCATAGCCCTCGCTAGGGTAGTTGGTGAAGTCGCGCTTCATTGTTGGCGCGCGTACGCCTACGTTGACCGTCAACTTATCGTCCATCATGCTGATGGTATCTTGCGCAAAGAACTGGTAAGCAGTACTGATTGTTTTCCAATCACGGCTCTGGAATGGCGTGCCGTCTGGACGCAAAATACGTCCCTGACGTAACCAGATGTCGCTGGCATTACCATTGGCATCCACTGCGACCATAGGACCGAATTGCTCGTGAATTGCCCGTTCAAACCAGAAACCGGCTAATAACTGATTGTTTCCGATTGAATGCGTAACAGATGCGGTGATACCAGGACGATTCGTGCGCGTTACACTACTATTTGCAACGATTACTTTATCTAACGTATCCCCGTCACCATTCAAGTCAACGCCAGCGGTATTTTTTCCTGTAGCGCGATTTAAGAACGCAGATTCAGTTTGCAAACGCTGTTGGTTGCCACCTGTCCCGTAACCATACCAAAAATAAGGAACCACTTTGATATCGGTGTTTTCACCTAAGCGGAACTTACCTACGGCAGACGCAATCACATTTTCAAATGGATTTTTAGTCAATTGGTAGTAAGCATCAGCAAATGCGGGGTTAGCATCGCTACCAGGTTTGCCCGGTGTTGGCGCTACGTGACCAGAGAAGGTTGTGGCGTAATCGTAGTAATAGCCATTTTTTGCCAAATCAGCCAAATTGAAGGTACTGATATTCTGGTTGATGGCCTTGTTATACAAAATCGTACCGTTGATCGAATTGAAGCGATCGAAATCAACGCGGAATCCCATATCGACGTGATCACGGTTGGCGCCGCCCAAGCCCTTCCATTTGTCAGCCTGTGCATGCGATACCGAGATGAAGAAGCGTGAGCGTTCATCCAGCATACCCGTATCGTAACGCACATAGGTTTTAGACAGGTTCAAACCGCCAACCGTTTGCATCAGGCGAATGTTCTTGGTCTTGGATGGATCGCAAGTCGTGATACCGAAGTTACCGCCGGTCGCACCAATCTGGGGAGAGTCAACGTCGGTGGAACCTTGCGTCACAAATTGTGTACAAGTGTTTTCCTGATCGACGAATTCTTGCGGGTAAACGGAAAAACTGCCGGAGTCGTTCACTGGCACGCCGTTAATCGTTGCACCGATCTGATCGCTATTGAAGCCGCGCAGTGTCAAACCGCCGCCGAACAAGCCGGTTGCATCGTAGTTATAGCTATTCACCGCTGGCATCAATTCCAGGGCTTCATAGGCATTACCGGTTGGGCGTTGTTTTGCCAATTCTTCAGCAGTGATCGTGCTGCGTGCCTTTGGCGCGGTTTCTTGCACCATCAAACCCATACCGACTTTTTTGCCGGTGATGGTCACGCGGTTAGGATCGCTTGGTTCGTTGGTTTCTGCTGGTGGCGTTGTTTGTGCATAGGCACTCAAGCAGACTAATTGGCAAGCGACAGCAAGCATCGACAAACGCGATGGAAATGCGGAGGAATTTCTTGATTGTTTCATTTACTACTCCAGGATCAAGGGTTTTTAGAATTCATTGCAAAATGACAAATCAGATGCCAATTTCTTTACTGCTTTAAATACTGCCGATCGATTTCAGTTCAAAACAAAAACATGCTGCAAATAAATTTGAAAATGACTTCCAACTCGCTTTGGAGCGTTGTAGCTGCACAACAAATCCTCATTTTGGGGCATGCAAAACGAGAGGAAGCTAGCAGATTTTGGCCATTGCGCAAACGATTGCTCTCTTAAAAAGAATGATTTGCCGGAGGCTACGCAAACGATTGCTTCATTTTTTAAAAAAAACAGGAAAATCTAGCTTTTCTGTTAGTGCGCTATTTTTTCAGAGTACGGTAAGGCTGATAAAGGCTGAAAAATTACTTATTAAGCAAAATGACGGGAAACATGCCATTTTCAAAAAAGTCTTCTTGACGTATGTTTGCATGAAAAAAACAGCGTAGTTTTCGCTTTTTTAACCAATAAATCGGCGTCAAAGTAAAGTCTAACAACAAATTTTTACAAACGCAAAGTTTGCCTTTCAATTATGAAGGCTTCGTGACATGGAATAAATCCCTGCAAAAAAGCGTCATAAATGAGACATTTTAAGGTATTTTGCACCATTTTCGTGCAAATTGATTGGGGTGGAAAAGTTTTTGCGGAATGAATTGGGATTTAATCGATCGCGGGGATCTCTTTGACATTGCTGCGATAAGGTGGCAGTGCACCTGAATTAAGTCCTTTTGCGTGCGCATACAAAGGCATCACTTCCGGCAGGTGATGCTGGATCTCTGCGATCCTGTCTTTGCCTGCGGGATGGGTTGAGAGCCATTGTGGCGGTGCTTTTTTATTTATCATGCCCATTTTTTGCCAGAGCGCTATGCCAGCGCGCGGATCATAACCGGCACGAGCGGCAATATCCAGGCCGACCACATCGGCCTCGGTTTCATCATCACGCGAGAATTTCAGCATGGTTAAATTTGCCGCGCCGCCGGCCACCGAGCCGGCCAGGTTCGGGTCATAGCCTTTCGCGCCCGCGATAATCTCCGCCAGCTTGACGCCAAAATTAGCTGCCATGGCTTTGCCGGCACGTTCAGCGCCGTGTTCACGCAAGGCATGCGCAATCTCATGCCCCATCACGATCGCGACCTCGTCGTCGGTTAATTTGAGGGTGTCGAGAATGCCGGTGTAAAAAGCGATTTTCCCGCCCGGCATGCAGTAGGCGTTAATCTGTTTCGAGCCGATCAGGTTAACTTCCCATTTCCATTCCGGCGCTTTGGGATTCCAGCGCATTGCAAAGGGTTTTAATTTCTCCGCAATGGCGCGCAGCCGTATCACCTGCGGATGGTTATCCGGCCCCAATGCATGCTGGTCTTGTGCCTTCTGCAAAGTTTGCTGGTACTGCATGGCAGCCTGCGGCTCCAGGCCGCCGCCCAGTTTACGAAAAATCGACATCTCGCCGACTTTGACGCCGTCTTCGTCGCGCTTATTTTGCGCCTGGCAGTGTGCTGCCAGGATGCAGAAAGTTAGGAGTACGAGGTATTTCATGGGCTAGCCGTAAACATCGAGTCCACCATTCTACATTGTCCAGGTTCGTGTTGGGATGTGAGAATCCCAGCCAGCAGGAACGGCCAGGCACATTGGCCAGATCGCCATGTGTATAGCGGCTGACTCCTTCCTATCCGCTACGCGTGGTGCGCATCTGCATATGCCACAGTAGTGCCAGCAAGACGAGCGGCGGGATTGCCGTTAGGCCGGTAGCGATGAATGCAGTGGCGTACGCGCCGAGCAGTCCATGCGTGGGTGTTAGAGCCTCGACCGCCGCGCCGGAAAAACCCTTAAGAAACTTGCCCAGCAAGGCATAAGTGGACGAAAGCAAAGCGTACTGCGTGGCCGTATAGCCGAGGCTCGTGAGGCTCGACATGTACGTGACCAGCGCGACGCCAGCGTAGGCTTGCGCGAAACTATCGAGCGTCATCACGGCGGAAAACAAGATCGGTTCGGGATGCAGGCTCAGCAGGGCGAAAGCTGCGGTCCCGACCCCTTCCAGTACGAGCCCGACGATCAGGGTCGGCATCATACCGAGCCGCACGGCACTCAGGCCACCCGCCGCGATGCCCGCGAACACCGCGACCAGTCCAAAGGTGCCGCGCACAAATGCAACCGTATCCTTTGTAAGTCCAAGGTCGTGGTAATACGGGTTGTACATCGGCCCCATCACGAAATCGGGCAGGCGGTAAAGCGCGACCATCAGCAGCATCACGAGGCCCGCGGTTTTATGCTTGGCGAAGAAATCGACGAAGGGGCCGACCGCCGCGTCTGCTATGCCGCGTGGCGTCCATAGCGACGGCTTGCTGGCCAGCACGACGTCTGCCCGGATGGGCTCAAAAGCGAAGAGCGTCGCCGCCACGCCGATCACCATCAGCACCGCCATCGCGAGGTACGACAGCGACCAGCCGATGCGGGCGGCCATCGCGATCACGAGTGCGTCTGTCACCAGCAGCGCGATGCGATAGCCCAGTTGCGCGGCCGACGTCATCAGGCCGACTTCATCCGAATCACTCGCAGCCTCGATGCGCCAGGCATCGATCGCGATGTCCTGCGTCGCCGACGCGAACGCGGTGAGCAATGCAAACGCGCCGATCGCAACGAGACCGCCGTTGGTGCCGACAATCGCCATGCCGACGAGCCCGATCGCCACCAGCAGCTGGCACAGCAACATCCAGCCACGACGCCGGCCAAGGCGCCCAAGCAGCGGTAGGTCAAGCCGATCCACCAGAGGCGACCAGTAGACCTTGAATGCGTACGCGAAGCCTACCCAGGAAATGAAGCCAATGGCGAGCAGACTGGTGCCCGCATCGCGCAGCCAGTAACCGAAGGTGTTGGCGGTGAGCAGGAACGGCAGGCCCGACGAGAAGCCAAGCGCGAGCATCACCGCGACCTTCGGCTGCTGCAATTCGCGCAGCATTTCGAGCGTGGAGCGTTTGCGGCGGGCTGGGGCGGTGGAAACGTTGGACATCGCCCGCCGCTATCGTATTACTGGCGTGCGTGCGAACCACGGTACAGAGGCGATCACAGCACTGACCTGCCAGTGCAGCAATGCGCCGAGCCGCAGCAAGCCACTGAATATGCCGGGCGCCGGAATGAACGGGGACAAACCCGAACGGAAGTCGGGAAAGACGCGTATCAGCATGCGTCTACTCAGGTGATTACTCCATGAAATCATCATTTTTTCCTCAAACGAAACACCGCCAGACTACCACGCAAATTCGGTAAAAACGTGACTGGCCGACCTTCATGCAAGGCCACACATTCCAATACGTCCAGGCCTACTTCGGTCGCCAGATCGGCGAAATCGTAGATGGTCGCGCAGCGCAGGTTCGGGGTGTCATACCATTCATACGGCAAGGATTTCGACACCGGCATTTTGCCGCGCAACAGCGCCGTGCGGTGCGGCCAGTAACCGAAGTTAGGAAACGACACAATCGCTTCCTGGCCCACTCTGGCAATGTCGCGCAGCAGCGCTTCGACATGCTTCATCATCTGCAACGAGGATAAGCACAGCACGGTATCGAAACCATTATCCTGGAACATGCTGAGGCCGTTTTCCATGTCTTGCTGGATCACGTTCACGCGGCGCTGGGTACAGGCCAGCACTTTATCATCGGCGATTTCAATCCCGTAAGCGGCGCATTGTTTATCGCTTTGCAGATAATCGAGCATGACGCCGTCGCCGCAACCGACGTCTAAAATGCGCGTCTGTGGTTTGATCCAGTGCGCAATAAAAGCTAGGTCGGGACGCAGTTCGCTGAGTTCAGAAAAATTCATTGCAGCTCCCGGGCGATATTGTTGAAGTAAGCCGCCACCAGATTCAGGTAACGCGCATCGTCGAGCAGGAAGGCGTCATGGCCGTGCGGCGCATCGATTTCGGCGTAGCTGACAGTGCGTTGGTTGCTGACCAGCGCCTGCACAATATCGCGGCTACATTGCGGAGAAAAACGCCAGTCGGTCGTAAAGGACGCGAGTAAAAATTTTGCCTTGGTGCGCGCCAGGGCTTTACTCAGGTCGCCGTCGAATTGTCTGGCGGGGTCAAAATAATCGAGCGCCTTGGTGATCAGCAAATAGGTATTCGCATCAAAATAATCGGAGAATTTATCACCCTGGTAGCGCAGATAAGATTCGATTTCAAAATCGACGCCGAAGCCGAACTGGTATTCTCCCGACTTCAGATCGCGTCCGAATTTTTCTGCCATGTCGTCATTCGACAGATAGGTGATATGGCCGATCATGCGCGCCACGCGCAAGCCGCGGCGCGGCACCACGTTATGCGCATAAAAATCGCCGCCATGAAAATCCGGATCGGTCAGGATCGCCTGGCGCGCCACATCGTTGAACGCAATATTCTGTGCCGATAATTTGGAGGTCGAGGCAATCACCACGCAGTGACGCAGGCGCTCGGGAAACAGCATACTCCAGGCCAGGGCCTGCATGCCGCCGAGCGAGCCGCCCATGACTGCGGCAAATTGCCGGATGCCGAGACGATCGGCGACCAGCGCTTGTGCCTGCACCCAGTCCTCAACCGTGACGACCGGGAAATCGGCGCCATAAGGTTTGCCGGTATTGGGGTTCTGATGCATAGGTCCGGTGGAACCAAAGCACGAGCCTAAATTGTTAATCCCGATCACAAAAAAACGATCGGTATCCACCGGTTTGCCCGGACCTATCATATTGTCCCACCAGCCCACATTCTTGGGCTGATCGGCGTACACGCCGGCTACATGGTGCGAGGCGTTCAGCGCATGGCAAATCAACACTGCATTCGATTTATCGGCATTCAGGGTGCCATAGGTTTCCACCATCAGGGTGTAGCCGGTGATCGTCGCGCCGCTTTGCAAAGTCAATGCATCGGCAAAATGGAAAGCCTGTGGCGCAACGATGCCTACGCTACTGTTGGTATTGGCATCCGCGCTATGATCGGTTGTGGACGAACTTATAGTCATGCGTCTTCCTAGAGATAGAATCTCGGTTACTGATTTACTGCAATACAGGAAGGCTAAAAGGGGGGCTGAATGGGAGGGATGCTGCGTGCATTCAAGCTCGCTTTAGCCGTATTTATTGTCTTGGAGTTATTCCAGACTGCGCCCGCAAGCTGATTTCAAATCGGCGCAATGCAACAAGGATAGCGAAGTCTGGGGCGGGCGTCAAACCGTCCCCTGTATAACCGGAACCAGCACAGCCGTCAGATGGAAACCAATTGGGTCAGATATTCCTGAATCACTTCGGGATCGTACGAGTGCAGGATTTTTTTGATTAGCGCCTGCAGATTGCCGACATTGGTATTCAGGATCTCTTGCTTAATCTCCGGCAGCAAGGCAGCGGGCATCGATAATTCGCGGAAGCCCATGCCAATCAGCAAGCGCGTCAGGCGCAGATCGCCTGCCATACCGCCGCAAATCGCCACCGGGATTTCGGCTCTCTGCCCGGCGGTCACGGTCATCGCCAGCAATTGCAAAATGGCCGGATGAATATCGCTGTACAAATGCGCGACTTCATGATCGGCGCGGTCGATCGCCAAGGTGTATTGAATCAGGTCATTCGTACCCACCGAAAGAAAGTCGAGCTTCTTGACGAACATCGGCAAGCTCAAGGCCGCTGCCGGGACTTCAATCATGGCGCCGACGAGGATGGTTTCATCGAAATTTTGCGATTCGCGGCGCAGCGATTCCTTGGCTTGCTCAATCAAGTCCAGGGACTGATCGATCTCAAATGCATGCGCCATCATCGGGATCAGAATATGCACCGGGCCGAATGCCGAGGCGCGCAAGATCGCCCGCAATTGCGTTAAAAATAATTGCGGCTCGGCGAGGCAATAGCGGATTGCCCGCAAACCCAATGCGGGATTCAGAATATTATGGTCGCTGGTATCAAGCGGCTTGTCGGCGCCGACGTCCAGCGTACGTATCGTGACAGGCTTGCCTTTCATCGCTAATACCGCATCGCGATAGGCGATGAATTGCTCTTCTTCGCTCGGCAACTGATGTTCTTGTCCCGTGCGTCCCATGAATAAAAATTCGGAGCGGAATAAGCCAACGCCGCTGGCGCCGGCTTCCATCGCGCTGATCGCATCTTGCGGCAATTCGATATTCGCCAGCAGGGTAATCTCTATCCCATCCTGGGTAACCGCCGGCGTTTTTTTCAGCTTGGCTAATTTTTTACGCGCCTTTAACAGGGCCGCCAGCCGGTGACGATATTCCTCAACCGCCAGCGGCGTGGGTGCCACGATCACCACGCCCGCATCGCTGTCGATAATCAACCAGTCGTCTTGCTGGATCAGGCGCGAGGCGTTCCCCAGACCGACTACGGCGGGGATGCCGAGACTGCGCGAGACGATGGCCGTATGCGAGTTCTGGCCGCCTTCGTCGGTCACAAATCCGGCGAACGCCACATCCCGGAATTGCATCATGTCGGCCGGCGAAATATCGCGCGCGACTACGATCATATTGGCGTTGCGTTCATCGATGCCGGCTTCGCGCGGCAGGTCATGGGCGCTGCCGGTCAGGACTTTGAGTACCCGTTCGGCGACTTGCTGGATGTCGGCTTTGCGCTCGCGCAGGTAGTCGTCTTCAATCTCGTCGAACTGGGCTGACAAGGCATCGATCTGTGTGACCAGCGCCCATTCGGCGTTGTAATGGCGGGTCCGGATGATATCCAGCGGTGCTTCGGAAATCACCGGATCGGACAGGATCAGGGCATGCACGTCAAGGAAGGCGCCCAGCTCAGTCGGCGCGTCCTGCGGCAAATCGGCCCAAATCGCCTGCAGTTCCCGGTGGACTTGCGTGATAGCCTCCCGCAGACGCGCTACTTCGGCCTCGATTTGTTCTTGCGCGATCAGATAGTGCTGCACATCCAGCGCAGCGGGACGCAGTAAATGGGCGCGGCCTATCGCGATACCGCGTGATACGGGGATGCCTTGCAATGTAAATGACGCCACGCTTTGTACCCTCGTTATTCTTTTATTTCGCTGATTGATCGTGCTGCGACTTACCTGCTACTGCCAAGCCATACAAAATAAGCCTGTCAAATCCTGGCTACTCACCTTCGCCAAATTTATCGTTGACCAGCGTGAGGATGGCGTCGAAACAGGTTTGTTCGTCTTCACCTTCGGTTTCCAGCATGACCTTGCTGCCCTTGCCGGCTGCCAGCATCATCACGCCCATGATGGATTTTCCATTCACGCGACGACTGTTACGGGTGAGCCAGACCTCGCTTTTATATTTGCTCGCTAACTGGGTGAATTTGGCCGAAGCACGCGCATGCAGGCCTAGCTTATTTACGATTTCGATTTCTTGCTGGATCATTATGCTTTCACTTTTTTGAACAGAACGAACAACATTAAGGAGAACTAATGGGGGGAAAGCCGGACCCGGCTATCGACGCGCAGGGCGCCGTTTTGCCCGCCGGCCAACGCCATCTCGACCACCACGTCGAGATTATCGTGACGATAGGTGATCGCCCGCAGCAGCATCGGCATGCTGATGCCGGCAATCGTCGCGACCCGGTCCGGCTCGCCGAGCTGACGGCAACAATTCGACGGCGTGCCGCCCAGGATGTCGGTCATGACCAAGACACCGGAACCGTCATCGAGGCGTTTGACCGCTTCCCGGGCCAGATGATTGACTTCATCGATGCTCTGATCGGCAATCACATCGATGGCTTCCAGCCGCTCTGGCCTGCCGCGAAACACATGCGATGCCGCCTGAATAAAAGCCGAACCTAACGGTGTATGGGTTAATAAAAGGATCCCGACCATATTCACATTCCTTGGGAGTATGCTTAAAAACCATGCTTACTCCGCACTATTTATCTAGATATTAAAATATACCCTATCCGAGTATATTGATTGGTATCAGGCTGCCGCCTCCAATGCATCGATCAGCATGCCTGCCACATTGAAGCCTTTTTGTTGCGTAATCTCCTGGAAACAAGTCGGACTGGTGACATTGACTTCCGTCAAATAATTCCCAATGACATCTAATCCTACCAGCAACAGGCCACGCTGGTACAGCACCGGCGCCAAAGTCTGTGCAATCTCAAGATCGCGCGCCGTCAGTTCCTGCGCCACGCCGACCCCGCCGGCCGCCAGATTGCCGCGCACTTCGCCGTTCTGCGGAATCCGCGCCAGGGCAAAAGGCACGACCTTGCCGCCGATCAGCAGGATGCGTTTATCGCCCTGCGCGATCTCAGGGATATAACGCTGCACCATGATGGTCCGGCTACCGTTCACGGTCAGGGTCTCGATCACCGAACCGAGGTTCATGCCGTCTGCACGGATGCGGAATACGCCCGCGCCGCCCATGCCGTCCAGCGGTTTCAGGATAATTTCTTGATGGGTCTGGTGAAAAGCGCGAATCCTCTGTTCATCGCGCGTCACCAGCGTCGGTGCGGTGAACTGGCTGAATTGCGCGATGCTGAGCTTTTCATTGTGATTGCGAATCGCCGCAGGCTTGTTGAATACCCGTGCGCCCTGTTGCTCGGCCAGCTCCAGTAAATAGGTCGCGTAAATGTATTCCATGTCGAAGGGCGGATCCTTGCGCTGCAGCACCGCATCAAATTCACTCAGGCGCATCGCTTGCGCTGTCTCTGCACGATACCAGTCGTCAGCCTCGCCGGTCAGGGTAATGCGGCGGATATTCGCCAGCACCGCGCCGCCCTCCAGCGCCATGTCCTCGGGGCCGAAAGCGTACAACGCATGGCCACGCCGCGCCGCCTCCCGCATCATCGCAAAGGTGGAGTCCTTGTAGGTTTTGAATTGATCCAGGGGATCGGTCAGGAAGGCGATTTTCATGTTGATTCTTTAAATGAATTGCAAAAAATAATCGGTCAAAAAACCGGCGCATCGTCCGCACTATTTTTTGACGCTTAAGCGCGAGACGCCGTGCATCTATTTAAACCGTTCAAGATAACTCCCTCGTTTCTGCGTGGTGAGGGTGATTCTAGTTGGCGCAATCTGTGTATTTAGCAAATTGAAGCATTTTAGAAAATTTGATGCCTGTATCGCTCAAACGCCCTCACCCCCAACCCCTCTCCCGCAAGCGGGAGAGGGGAGCATGTCATGCCGGAATTAATGAGACCACATCAATACACTTCAGGATTCGGATCGGTTCTTTCCAACTCCAGCGATGCTGCCAGCAAAGCCAGTCGCGCCACCACGCCATACATATAAAACCGGTTCGGCGCAGCCGTGCCCGGCTTGGCTTTCATGTCCGGCACCGCATGTTGCTGGGCAAATGCCAGCGGGACGAAATGCATGCCAGGCGCGTTCAGGTTTTCATCGACGCCGCGATCTTCATGGACCCGGTAAAAACCGCCGACCACGTAACGGTCTATCATATACACGACCGGTTCCGCGACCGATTCATTGATCTGTTCAAAGGTGTGCACGCCTTCTTGCACGATCACATCGGACACTTCCAGACCGTCTTTGACGACCGCCATTTTATTGCGTTGCTTGCGATTCAGATCGCGCAGTTCGGTGGAATCGTGCACCGTCATCACACCCATGCCGTAAGTCCCGGCATCCGCCTTGACGATCACGAAGGGTTTTTCTTTAATGCCGTATTCTTTGTATTTTTTGCGTATCTTCGCCAATACCGTATCGACCGTCGCCGCCAGTGCATCAATCCCGGTATCCTCCTGGAAATTGATGCCATTGCATTTCGCAAAATAGGGATTCAGCATCCACGGATCGATATCGACCAGCTTCGCGAATTTTTTGACCACTTCGTCATACGCAGAAAAATGGTTGGTCTTGCGACGCACGGCCCAGCCTGCATGCAATGGCGGCAACAGGGTTTGTTCGTTGAGATTTTCCAGGATCGCGGGAATCCCGGCCGATAAATCATTGTTCAGGACGATCGTGCAAGGGTCGAAATTTTTCAAGCCGAGACGGCGTCCGTTGGCTGAACGCTCCAGCGGTTCCAGGATCAGTTGAGTGCCGTCGGGCAGGTCAATCGGGGTCGGTTCTTTAATCTCGTCGGACAGGGAGCCGAGGCGCACATTGAGGCCGGTCTGGCGATAAATCTGCATCTGGCGCGCCACGTTTTGCAAATAAAACGCATTGCGGGTGTGGCGCTCGGGGATCAGCAGCAGGTTCTTCGCATCGGGACAATATTTCTCGATTGCCGCCATTGCCGCCTGCACGGCGAGCGGCAACATTTCTTGCGAAAGATTATTGAAGCCGCCCGGGAACAGATTGGTATCCACCGGCGCCAGCTTAAAGCCCGAATTGCGCAGATCGACCGAGCAATAGAACGGCGGCGTGTGCTCTTGCCATTCGAGCCGGAACCAGCGTTCAATCGCCGGCGTGGCTTCGAGAATTTTCTTTTCTAGATCATGCAAGGGGCCGTTGAGGGCAGTGACGAGATGCGGAACCATATTGACCTTATTGATAGCGGAGACTAAGAGCGGACACTTAAAAGCCGATTTTAACGGGAATCAGCAATCGGGTGTCTGGTCTTGCTAGCTTGGGATGAAATGGCAATTATCAAGATATGCCACACTTCTGCGTCTGGGGTGTCTGGACTTAAATGATCAGGATTTATATAAAAACCAAAACCTCTCACCACAGAGACACAGAGAAAAGGCAGGAGAGGAACGGACTTCATAGGGTGCTGATATTAAAGGGAACTTCTAAAAACCCCCTACTCGAGCGCATCGCGTCGTTACAAAGCCTCGCAATACCGACGTATTGCTGTGCGTTTTGTGCCTAGCGCTGCACCTCGATTAAAGGGTTTTTAGCAGTTTCCTAAAATGAACCCGCAAGCTGGATGCGCCTGCTGGCGCGAAATGCCGCTGGAAGCCGCATCCCGCCTGCGGATTCAATCTGAATTGTGATAAGCAGCTTGTCGTATTGCGCAAGTCCTATTGTTAATTGAATTATTTACAGGTCCGCAGCCCTGCAGTCAGGCTGATTTGGCCAGCAGCTTGAAATGCTCGACCGTCGGCGCTACGGCAAAAAACGAGCCGACGATGCCGCGCCATTGCAAAAACGCAGGCGATTCGCGGAAATCAATCGTATGATTTTCCAGCGTTTCCCAAAAAATCATCAGCACATAACGCTCTGGCGATTCGATGCCTTTATTTACTTTATAGCCACAAAACCCCTTGGCCTGCGAGATCACTTCGGTCAAGCCGCGTTGAATGGCCAGATCGAATTCCGCTTGTTTGCCGGGCTGAATCCGGATGTCGGCGAGTTCTAAAATCATGGTGCGTCCTTTCTAAATTGAGTAATGAGTTCTGTGCATCAATGCTTCATACCAGTCCCTGGTCGGTCAGTTCTTTCTTGAGATACGCATAAAACACCGGTGCCGCGACCACGCCAGGTAAGCCAAATAGGGTTTCCATGACCAGAATCGCCGTCAGCAATTCCCATGAGCGGGCATTGATCTGGGCGCCGATGATGCGGGCGTTTAAGAAGTATTCGAGTTTATGGATCACGACCATGAAGATCAGCGATGTACCGGCGACATGCAGGGAATGCGACAGGCTGACGATCACAATTACCGCGTTCGACACGATATTGCCGGCCACCGGGATCAGGCCGGCGATAAACGTGATCGCGACCATGCTCTTGGTCAGCGGCAAATGGATGCCGGCCAGCGGCAACACGATCATCAGATAAGTCGCCGTGAACGCGGTATTGATCAGCGAGATGCGGACCTGGGCAAAAACGATTTTTTGAAACATCAGACCCAGTGTTGCGACCCGCTGATGCAAAGCTGCCGCAAACGGCCGGTAGTTGGCGGGCTGTAGCGTATCCTGCAAGGCCACCATGCTGCCGATCACCATGCCGAGCAACAGATGCACGATCACATGCAAAGCCTCTTGCCCCAGTGTCTTGGCTTCGCCGGCATGATCACGCAAGGAACTGCTCAGCATCGCCCTCAGATCGTCCACATCTCCCGGCAAGTTGGCGCTGAGCCATTCCGGCATTTGATTGCGCGATGCCTCGATGATATCGGCGAGTTTTTGCAGCAAGGCATGCAGATTGCCGCCGTCGCTGCGCAGATAGGCGTACAGCGCCCAGATCATGACGGTGATCGCAGTCACAATCAGCACGGACAAGAAAATCACGGCAAGCATGCGCGAGCGCTGACTGCTGAATTTCTTTTCTATCGCCGGTGCCAGCAAGTGGATCAACGAGTACACCAGCAGGCCAGAAAACAAAGCCGTCAGTAAACCCGCTTTCAAGACCAGCAACAAAGCCAGCACCGCCAAGACATAGGATGCCCATAGCGGCGCGTTGAATTTAGTGGTTTGGGTCATAGTGATTAATAATGAATTTCTGATTGAGTAAATAAGCGCCCGGCTACGTTGAGGCGCCCGGCTAGATCGACCGACCAATGCAGGATATTGTCCATGAAACAAACGACATTGACCACCTCCGGATTGAATGTACCCGCAAAGCAGCGCATTGCCCGGTGTTCCCGAGGCAATGAGCCAGGCCGTACCAAGGCCGATATTACGCTACCTGATTGAAACGCCCGCTTGGGCAAAGGAGGCGCAAGGGAGTGAGTAACTGAGGCGTAGCGATACACGCAAGGAAGAATAAGTGCAAAATACGCACTGCCAGATTCATAGGAAAGCGGTCAGTGCCTTAGTCACGCACCGCATCCGCTAAACGAAACCCGCCTATCTTGATAATCTGCTCCAGACATTCCTGTATTTCCACTGCTTGGGTCGATGCCAGACGGCGCGAAAAATGCGCAATGATGCTGTGACGGTCATGCCCACGGACGGCGATCACGAAAGGGAAGCCGAATTTGGCGTTGTAATCGGCATTCAGTTGTTGCAAAGTCGCAAATTCTTCTGCACTGCATTCGCTCAAACCCGCAGCGCTTTGCTCACGCGTCGATTCTGCCGTCAGCTCACCACGCACGGCCGCCTTGCCTGCCAGCTCGGGATGGGCGCGGATCAAGGCAAGTTGCATCGCGAGCGGCGCCTCCAGTACGGCATCTGCCATGGCTTTATGCAGGTCCTGTACCCGCGCAAATGGATGCCGTGCAAAGGCGCGTTCCGCTACCCAGGGCGAGTGTTCAAAGATGCCGCCCAGCAGTTGAACAAATTGCGCCTGGCTCAGTTGATTGATTGCTTGTATTGATCGTTGCTGGTTCATATCGTGATTTGGTTTTTGTTCAGACAGACGGCGCTGGATGCGTCGCGATCCAGTGCCTGGCGATATCGATGCGGCGACAAATCCAGACCTGCTCATGCGCTTGCACATAGTCCAGAAAGCGCTGCAGCGCACGGAACCGGCCCGGCCGTCCGAGCAAGCGGCAATGCATGCCGACCGACAGCATCTTCGGCGCGTTTTGTCCCGCAGGATCGCCTTCGGCATACAGCACATCGAAACTGTCTTTAAGATATTGATAGAACTGCTCGCCGCTATTGAAGCCTTGCGGCGTGGCGAAGCGCATATCGTTGCTGTCGAGGGTATACGGCACCACCAGATGAGAACGGTGGCTGCCGTCCGGCAACGCCACTGCGGTCCAGAAGGGCAGGTCGTCGCCGTAATAATCGGCGTCATATACGAAGCCGCCATGCTCTACCACGAGCTGGCGGGTATGCGGCGAATCACGCCCGGTGTACCAGCCCAAAGGTGCCTGCCCCGTCAGTTCGCGCAGGATTTGCACCGCTTCTTGCATATGGGCGCGCTCGGTCGCTGTATCCATATGCTGATAATGAATCCAGCGCAATCCGTGGCAGGCAATCTCATGCCCCAGTTCACCAAAGGCCTGGGTCAGTTCGGGATGACGCTGCAAGGCCATCGCGACACCGAATACCGTCAGAGGCAGTTGACGCCGCTCGAACTCGCGCAAGATGCGCCAGACCCCGGCGCGCGAGCCGTATTCATATATCGATTCCATCGACATATGACGGGCCTCGTAGGCTGCCGCACCAACGATCTCGGACAAGAATTGTTCGGACGCCGGATCGCCGTGCAAGACGCAATTTTCGCCGCCCTCTTCATAATTCAACACGAATTGCAGCGCGATTCTTGCCTGCTGCGGCCACCGGGCATGCGGGACGTGGCGTCCATAGCCGATCAGGTCGCGCGGGTAGTGTTGATTCGCGGCTTGGTTTGCTGGGTTGATCGTCATGATGATTTGGCTGAGGTTTTAGCGAGAGCGGCACGCAGGTCGAAGTTTTTTTCTGCGGCCTTGGGTGTGCGGCAGGCGCAGCGATTCAGGTGCAGGCTCATTTCCTGCAAGGCGAGTTTTTTATCTTTACGTTCCAGCGCATTGACCACGTTCAAGTGCTCGTCAAATGAACAGGCCTGGCTGCCGACGTTGGCTGACGTAGCTTGGTTCGAGATTAGCAGTGTGGTGCGCGATACCAGACGCCGCAACATCCCGACCAGCAATTGATTGCCGCTCAACTGCGCCAGCGCGATATGAAAATCCGCCGATAAACGTATCCATTGCGGCCGGTCACCGCTTTGATACGCATCACGTTCACGCTCGACTAGGCTGCGCAAGGCACGGATATCCGCTGGCTTGGCAGCGGCCAAGGCTTTTTCGATCGCCATCTGTTCCAGGGTCTGGCGCAGCTCAAACATATCGTTCGCCTCCTGCACACCGGGACTGGCAATGAAGGCGCCGCGGTTCGCTTCCAGATCGACCAGTCCATCGGCCGACAGGCGTCCCAGCACTTTGCGCACACCATGGCGGGCCAGGCCATAGATCTGGCTCAAAGATTGCTCTGTCAATTTGGTGCGCGCCGGTAAGCGATGTTCCATGATGGCATCATAAATCTCGCGGTACATGCGCTCTTCTGAATCGATCAGAGCGGTGTCAGTTACAGTGGTCATAAAGAGGGCGATCTGCTTGCTATGTAAAGTCGTGATGCCTAACATTTAAATCTAGATTGTCGACAATTGCAAATAATGTTGTAACATTCCCACAATCAGTAACCTCATAAATATCATTGAATATCAAGTATTTATTTGACACAAACAAAATTTCATCATTAAGATTGTCGACAATATTGATTTCAAGTTTAATTGGAAAGTGAGTTTAAAAATTGCTATGGGACGAATCACGACGCATGTGCTGGATACCGCGAATGGCAGGCCGGGGCAGGGTATCAGCGTGCAATTGCACCGGATTGAAGACGGTCGACGCACCCTTTTAAGCAGCACCAGTACCAATGCCGACGGGCGTTGCGATCGTCCTTTACTCGAAGCCGATGCGCTGCTTGCGGGCATTTATGAATTGGACTTTGATGTCGGCCATTATTTTGCACAGGCTGCCGGCACAGCCGGTCCCGCTTTTCTCGGCGTGGTGACATTACGGTTCGGCGTCGCCCATCCCGAACAGCATTATCACGTGCCGCTACTGGTTACGCCCTGGAGCTACTCGACTTACCGCGGTAGCTGACATAGTTCCTGCCAGGCTTGAGTCGCACCGGGTCAAGCGTATTTTTAAGATTTAGGAAGATTGATGGAAGCTTATTTTTTGGACTGGGCCAATCTGCTATTGCGCTGGCTGCATGTGATCGTCGCGATTGCCTGGATAGGCTCTTCTTTTTATTTTGTCTGGCTGGATAATCACCTGACTCCGCCGGAAGATGCGCAGCTCAAAGACAAAGGCGTCGCCGGTGAATTATGGGCAGTGCATGGCGGCGGTTTTTATAATCCGCAAAAATACATGGGCGCACCGCCAAAGTTACCGCAGGATCTGCATTGGTTTTATTGGGAATCGTACAGCACCTGGCTGTCCGGTTTTGGCTTGTTCACGGTACTGTATTTATTCAATGCGAAAACCTATCTGGTCGATCCGGATGTCATGCGTCTGTCGTCCGCTGAGGCGGTCTTGCTGGCCTTGGGGTTTCTGGCAGTGGGCTGGATCGTGTATGACCTGCTGTGCCGGTTTGTGAGCAAGAATGAAAAACTGTTATCCCTGTCGATCGTCAGCTTTGTGATTGCGGCGGCATGGGCCGCATGCCATGTGTTTGCCGGTCGCGCAGCGTTTCTGATTGTCGGTGCGATGATTGCGACGATCATGAGTGCGAATGTATTTTTCTGGATTATTCCGGGTCAGCGCAAAATCGTGGCATCCATGAAGGCGGGCCAAGCTGTCGATCCTATCCACGGTCAGCGCGGCAAGCAGCGCAGCGTGCACAATACGTACTTCACTCTGCCGGTGCTGTTCGCGATGATGTCGAACCATTACAGCATGACCTACACGCATGAAGCGAACTGGCTGGTGCTGGTGCTGGTCATGCTGACCGGGGTGTTGATACGGCAGTTTTTTATTCTGCGACACAAGGGAACAACGCAAGCCGGCTATCCGCTGCTCGCTATCCTGATACTGGCGGGCGTGGCTGCCTGGATCATGCCCAAACCCACTACTGTACTGACCGGACAGGCCGCCGGCGATCACTTCGCTCAGGTGCAGGCCATCATCAATACGCGCTGCATACAATGTCATGCGGCCCATCCGACCCTGATGGACGCACCGGCCAAAGGCCTGCTGCTGGATCAGCCGGAATTGATCCAAACCAAAGCGCAACTGATTTATCAGCAAGTCGTGCAAACGCGGCTGATGCCTTTAGGAAATCTGACGCATATCACGGAAGAAGAACGTGCGTTGATTGCACAATGGTTTGAGCGCAGTGCCGGCCAAGGCATTAAAACCGGCAAACCAGCGGATAAATCAGTGAGCAAATAAATCGAGAACGGAAACAACATGGCCATCATCACTACCGATCCTAACGCACCGGAATTCACGCGGCGCTACCCGAACCTGGCAGACCCGCGCCTGGGCGCCAGCACGCTCGCCTGCAGCGACGATTTTTTCGCTGACATGGCACGTATGCTGAATCCCGAGCCGGCAGTTTTCATTCCCGGCAAATACGATACCAATGGCAAATGGATGGACGGCTGGGAATCGCGTCGCAAGCGCGTGAATGGTCATGACTGGTGCATCCTGAAACTGGCGCGCGCCGGCATCATTCAGGGCGTCGATCTCGATACCAGCCATTTCACCGGCAATTACCCGCCCGCTGCGTCGATCGAGGGCGCGATGCTGGCGCAAGGCGAGCCTGATGCACAAACGCAATGGGAAGAAGTGCTGCCTTCAGTGAATTTGCAGGGCAATAGCCATCACTATCATGCGATCCAGAGCAGCAGGGCGTACACCCATTTGCGCCTGAACATTTATCCCGACGGCGGCGTCGCGCGTCTGCGCGTGTATGCCCAGCCACAAACGGATTGGGCCGCTGCCGACCGCCAGCAATTGTTCGACCTGATTGCCATGGAAAACGGCGGCCATATCGTTGGCACGAATAATCAGCATTTCGGCTTGGCATCCAGCTTGCTGATGCCCGGTCGCGGCGTGAATATGGGCGATGGCTGGGAAACCCGCCGTCGCCGTGAACCTGGCAATGACTGGTGCATCATCGCGCTGGCACATCCTGGCATCGTTGAAAAAATTGAAGTCGATACCTGCCATTTCAAAGGCAATTATCCTGATCGCTGCATGATACAGGCGGCATCGATGCAAGGCGGGACAGAGACGTCTTTAATCACGCAATCGATGTTTTGGCCCGTGCTGCTGCCGGAACAGCCACTGCAAATGGATCGTCAGCATGATTATGCGAATGAGATCAGCGCGCTGGGACCAATTACGCATATCCGCTTCAACATTTTCCCGGATGGCGGCGTGTCTCGCCTGCGTCTGTGGAGCCGCCTAGCCTGAATGTAAATTTATGCCCGCCATCCACATTGAAACCCTCAGCCGTGCCGCCTTCGCGCCGTTTGGCGACGTCATCATGCTTGACGGCGCGCGCCACTATCCCATCAACGAGGGGACGACGGAGCGCTATCATGCGCTGACATCCGCCGATACCGGCGACGGGAACGGGCAAACCATACTCAGCCTGTTTCGTGCGCAGCCACGCGCCATGCCGCTGGAAATCCGCGTGATGGAACGCCATCCTCTCGGTAGCCAGGCCTTTGTACCGATGACGCACGATCCTTTGGACGAATACCTGGTGGTGGTGGCGCCAGCAGGCGACTTCCGGCCCGAAGGACTACGTGCGTTTTTGTGCCGGGGCTTTCAAGGCGTGAATTATGCAAAAGGTGTCTGGCATCATCCACTGATCGCTTTGCACAAGCTCAGCGATTTCATTGTCATGGACAGAATCGGGCAAGGACATAATTGCGATGAGCTGAGTTTAGCCACGGATCTGTGGCTGACTGAGGCAGCTTTAAAAGCCGCCAGGAAAAACCAGGTTGATCCCGTCAGCCCTTAAACACCCCAGCATCGCTGTCAGTACCGGAAAATTTCAAAAAAAAGCCCGCTACCTTAACGGAGCGGGCTGAAATCCAAACCTTTGCGGTGTTGGAGGAGACAGAGTTACTTTATCGCGATGCAGCAAATATATCTGCTTTATTATTCACATATCGGTTATTGTTTTGATGAATAATAATCCTCATTACGAAACGCTTTGCAATTGCATCAATCCATGCGCCTTTTTGACTGAGCAAAAAAAAAAGCCCGCAGAGTGTGCGGGCTGAAATCCAAACCTTAGGAGGTGTTGGAGGAGACAGGTGTAACTATATCGCAGCGCAACAAATAAGCCAAACACTATTTTTGCATATCATTCATTCATAAATCGCATATCAAATCCGATGATTTATAGCCTTATGGAAATTTAATTCCGGCATCCTCCCGTTTTTAGCTCTGTCAGTGCCACAGTCAAAAAAAAGCCCGCTACCTTAACGGAGCGGGCTGAAATCCAAACCTTTTACGGTGTTGGAGGAGACGAGTCCAATATATCGCAGTGCAGCAAATAATGCTTCTTTATTTTTTGTATACCAGACATCACCAAAAGAAATAACTTGCATTGCTTCATTCGTTTGACTGCTTGCCCGGCAAATTGCATTCAAATCTGAGTCAACATTTCATCATGCCCCATTCAAATGACAGGCAGAAAAATGCCGCGGGGCGATCTCAGTCAGCGCCGGCTGTTCAAGCGCGCAGCGCGGCATCGCATGCGGGCAGCGCGGATGAAAATGGCAGCCGCCCGGCGGATGCAACGGGGATGGAATTTCGCCTTTGATGGCGATAAAAGTCGTTTTCCTGACTTCGAGTTTCGGTGCGGATGCCAGCAGCGCCTGCGTATAGGGATGGTTCGCCCGGCTAAAAATCTCGGCAGTGGGAGCAGATTCGACTATGCGGCCGAGATACATGATCACCACACGGTCGGATAAATGGCGTACCACGCCGAGGTCATGGCTGATGAATAAATACGTCAGGTTTAACTCATCGCGCAAGCGGATAAACAGATTCAGGACCTGCGCCTGTATCGACACGTCAAGCGCAGCCACCGCCTCATCGCAGACCAAAAATTCGGGTTTGACGGCCAGCGCGCGGGCAATGCCGATACGGGCGCGCTGGCCGCCCGAGAATTGATGCGGAAAGCGTGTCGCGACCGCCGGATCCAGTCCGACTTTTTGCAGTAACTGCTCGACATAGTCTTGTTGTTCGGACGCATTGATCAGGCCATGCACCAGCGGCGCTTCGCCGACGATATGCCGGATCCGCATCCTTGGATTCAATGATGCATACGGGTCTTGAAAAATCATCTGGATCGCCAGGCGGATATCGCGCTGCGCCTGCTTATCCAGGCCCGCAACTTCGCGTCCGCGCCACCAGCGCGAACCTTCAGTCAGGCTATGCAAGCCGACCGCCATCCGGCCCAGGGTGGATTTCCCGCAACCGGATTCACCGACCAGACCAACGACTTCGCCTGCTGGTATCAGCAGCGTCGCATGATCAACTGCATGCACAACCTGCGGCTGCAGATCGGCACCCAGCAGATTCGCCAATTTTGCCGCCGTATCCAGCGGCTTCACAAAACGTTTACTGACCTGGCGCAGCTCCAAGATAGGGGGTGAGGAAGTGGATGTTGTCATTGAGTCCGCTAAGGTCTTGGTTGGTGTCGGGAAAACGGCTCCGGCAGAGGTGGTTGCTGCAAGATGAGTCATGCCGCTTGCCCGCTGCAGTCAGTCACATCGGTCACACCAATCACATTCAGCACAGGATGAAAGCACCGCAGCAGGCGCTCATCGAATTCGCGTGTCGCCGGATCTTCCGCGCAGGCCGCATCGGCACGATCGCAGCGTTCGCGAAATGCACAGCCGCCAGGCAGCTGTAAAAGCGATGGCGTCATGCCCGCAATCTGGCGCAGCGGCTGGCCTACAGGATTGCGCGATGGCGCCGACGCGATCAGGCCGTGGGTGTAGGGATGGCGTGGTCGATTGAGGACCTGTTCGACCGTCCCGCTTTCGACGATGCGTCCCGCATACATCACGCTGATGGTATCTGCCAGACCGGCGATCACCGACAGGTCATGGGTAATCCAGATCAATGAGGTGCCTGATTCGCGACACAGCTTTTGCATTTCAAACAGGATCTGCCCCTGTATCGTGACGTCGAGTGCGGTGGTCGGTTCGTCGCAAATGATCAGGTCTGGCTTATTCAGCAAGGCAATCGCAATCGCCACCCTTTGCCGCATCCCGCCCGAGAATTGATGCGGATACGCCAGCAGGCGTTCATCCGGCGCAGGAATACCGACGCGCACCAGCGCATCGCGCGCCATCGCGCGGGCGGTCGCCGGGCCGACTTGATGATGCGCATAAATCGCCTCGGTCATCTGGGTATCAATCCGTAGCACCGGATTCAGGGTCATCATCGGATCCTGGAAAATCATGGCGATGCGGTCGCCGCGTACCTGGCGCATCTGCTCGGCCGACATGGTACGCAGATCACGGCCCTTGAGCAGAATTTTCCCGCCAGCGACTTTGCCCGGCGCGTCAATCAATCCCATGATGGAATAGCCGGTCATCGATTTACCCGAACCGGATTCGCCGACCAGTCCCATGATTTGTCCCGGCATCACGGCAAAAGAGACATCATTGACTGCCGTCGCCACACCGGCACGGGTATGGAATTCGGTGGTCAGGTGCTCGACCACCAGTGTTGCGTCCGGCGTAGATGAAGTGGGTGACGCGGATGAGGTAGGTAACATAGAGCCTTCCTTATTGCGTCTGCAAACGCGGATTCAAGACATCGCGCAATTGATCCGCCACCAGATTGATCGCGACTACCGTCACCAGCAGCGCAATGCCCGGGAAAAAACTGATCCAGTATTTTCCCGATAACAGGTATTGAAATCCATTCGCGATCAATAAGCCGAGCGAAGGTTCGGTCACCGGTAAACCCAGGCCGAGGAAAGACAGCGTCGCTTCCAGCGAAATTGCCGATGCGACTTGCAAGGCCGCGATCACGATTAATGGCGGCAGACAATTGGGTAAGAGATGGCGCAGGATAATGCGCGCTGGCGACAGGCCCAGACCTGCTGCGGCTTCGATGTATTCCTTCTTGCGCTCGACCAGTGCCGCACTTCTGGCGGTGCGTGCATAATAGGCCCATTGGACCGCGACCAAGGCGATGATGATTTTGCCGACGCCTTGTCCGGTCAGCGCCAGCAAAATCAGGGCGATCAGGATAGGCGGAAACGATAACTGGATATCGGCGATGCGCATGATCAGGGTTTCGGTTTTACCGCCGGCATAGCCCGCGAATAAGCCCAGCGACAAACCGATCAGCAAAGCGATCACGGTACTGATCACGCCAACCGCCACCGAAATCCGCAAACCATAAATAATCGCCGACAGCATGTCGCGTCCCTGCTCATCGGTACCCATCAAAAAACGTAGCTTGCCATCTGCCGACAACTGGCCGGGCTCCAGTCGCGAATCCATGACATCGAGATTACCGAGATCATAGGGATTTTGCGGCGAGATAAAAGGTGCGAATATCGCTGCGCACAGAATCAGCACCAGAATCACTAAACCCATAGTCGCGATTTTGCTTTCAAAAAATTGCCGGACAAAGCGGCGCAACGGCGTATCTTCGGGCAGGGACTGTCTTGCGGTCTGATCTGGAGGAATCGTTGTCATATCAAGCCTTCGCTTCTGAGAGCCGGACCCGTGGATCGAGCAGCGAGTACAAGACATCCACCGCTAAATTGATCAGGATAAACAGGGTCACGATGAGTAACAGGTAGGCCACGATCACCGGGCGATCGAGTACGCGGATGGAATCGATGATCAGCTTGCCCATGCCCGGCCAGGCGAACACCGATTCAGTCACAATCGCGAATGCGATGATAGAGCCGAACTGCAATGCAATCACGGTGACGATAGGGATCAGGATATTTTTCAGTACATGCACGCCGATGATGCGGCGGTTGCGCAAGCCTTTGGCGCGGGCGAATTTGACATAGTCCTGCAACAAGGCTTCCTGGGCGCCGGCGCGCGTCAGGCGAATCACCAGCGCGACGTTGAACAGCGCCAGGTTCATGGCCGGCATCAGGATATGACGCACACCATCCCAGCTTAAAAAACTGACCGGTATCCCGAACAGCAAACTGGTTTCGCCCCGGCCGCTTGACGGCAGCCAGCCTAGCTGGACGGCAAACACCATGATCAGCATCAGGCCGACCCAAAAAGTCGGTAAAGAGAAGCCGAGTATCGAGACCGCCATGATCGATTTTCCGGCGATGCCATCAGGGCGCAGACCGGCCCACAAACCGAGCGGAACCCCCAAGACTATCGCCATCACGATGGCACAGACTGCCAATTCCAGGGTTGCGGGCATGCGTTCAAAAATCAGCGCCAGGGCCGGTGTCGAGAAGGCAAATGAACGTCCCATGTCGCCGCTCAAGGCATTCCTTAAAAAGATCCAGTACTGCTCGGGCAAGGATTTATCCAGGCCAAACGCGGCTATGGTGCGGGCTCTTTCGAGCTGGTCGGCGTCCGGACTGATCAGTACATCGATAGGATTGCCGATCGCATACACACCGGCAAACACCAGTAAGGACATCACCAGCAACACCATGACACTTTGTATCAGGCGCCGAATAATAAAAACCAGCATGCAATATCCCTGTCAGTAAATAAATGGCCGCTCCGGATCTGCGGAGCGACCGCCGTCTTGTTTACGCTTTGCTATCCGGTCGAGTCAAGGCGGATTGCCGCCTCATTTGCCGCTGTTGGCGCTGAATTCATACGCATGGGTGCGCTCGTCGGTGCGCGGAATATAACTGATATTCTTTTTCATTGCCCAGGTCGTGACCTGCTGATGAATCGGAATAATGCCGGCGTCATTGATCACAATCGCGGTTGCATCCTGCAATAATTTCAGGCGCGCTTTGTCATCGACCGTGTTCAAGGCCAGGCTCAGCAATTCATTGACTTTGGGATTGCAATACTTGAGATAGTTATTCCCGCCAAAACCTTTTTCCGGCTCATCGCAGGCAGCGATTGCACGCAACGGCGACGATGCTTCGCCGGTTTGCGCGCCCCAGCCCAGCAAGCCCAGCGAGTATTCACGCTTGACGCCGCGCGCGGCATAGACGGACATCGGCGCCCCTTCCACCTTGGCGACGATGCCGATTTTTGACAGCATCTGGGCGATGGTCTGGGTGATTTTCTCGTCATTGATATAGCGATTGTTCGGTGTATGAATCGTGATGCCAAAACCATTCGCATAGCCGGCTTCCGCCATTAATTTTTTCGCCGCTTCGGGGTCGTATTTGACGACTTTGAGATCGGGATTGTGGCCGAATAAAGTCAGGGGCACCAGATTATTGGTCGGTTGCGATAAGCCTTCCATCACGCGGTCTTTAATCGCTTCGCGATTGATCGCCATCGAGATCGCCTTACGCACGCGGATATCTTTCAACGGATTTTTATCGAGCGGCTTGCCGTCCTTATCCGTCACGTACGGCGATTTGTCGCGTGAGGTATCCGGATATAAGTAGATCAGGCGGTGCGAGACTTTGGACGTCATGCTCAGGTTGTTATCGCTACGCACCCGTGCAATATCCGGTGTCGGCACATTCTCCAGCGCCTGCACATCACCGGCCAGCAATGCTGCGATGCGGGTGGCGCCATTCGGGATGAAGCGCAAGGTCACCTTGCTCCAGGTCGCTGGTTTTTTACCCCAATAGCCGTCGAAGCGGTCCATCTCTATGCGATCGTCGCGCAGGAATTTGGCGAACTTATACGGCCCGGTACCGACCATGCCCTTGCCCGAGCCGAAGTCATCGCTGCTGAGTCCTTGCGTGGCTTTTTTCGACACGATATATACCGCGGTCAGATCAGACAGCAAGAGCGGATAAGGTTCTTTGGTGGTTAGGCGCAGGGTGTAGGGATCAATGACTTTTTTATTGATGATGGCGCGGGTATAGACGTCGAATTTACCCGGACTATTGACGATGGTCGCAGGCCGCTCCAGCGACCAGATCACATCCTCCGCCGTCAAGTCGGCGCCGTCGTGAAACTTGACGCCCTTGCGCAGCTTGATTTCCCAGGTCAGGTTATTGATCAGGGTCCAGGACTCAGCCAGGCCGGGAATGATGCGGCTGTCGGCATCCATTGCGACTAGGGTCTCAAACATATGGTCAGAGACATTCAGGTTAGGGAATAAATTATAAAAATGCGGATCAAGCGAAGTCGGCGGCGAACTCATCGCAAGTTTGAATTCTTGTGCGAAACTCGCCGGCGTCAGGGCAAACAAGGCACTCATACTGGCGGCCAGCAAAGCGGCACGGGGTTTAATGCGAATTGCGAGTAACATCGACATAGACAACTCCCTAGAGGTTCAGAAAAATACGGGCGACCGGACCGGCGCCCTTCATCTCAACAAAAAATGCTTTACACTAAAACATGACGCGCGCTGACTAATCAGCCTGACCATAGAAAATTTACGCAATTACAACATACACTGCGCCCTATTTTGGCGCAAGATATGATCGTTGTTGCACGGAGACCGACATGCAATTAATAGACCCCATCATCCAGTTCCACAGCGAACTGCAACAGATACGCCGTGATATCCACGCCCATCCCGAACTCTGCTTTGAAGAACATCGCACCTCCGACGTGGTTGCCGGCAAGCTGCAGGAATGGGGCATCCCCGTGATCCGCGGGCTAGGTACAACCGGCGTGGTCGGCATCATCAAACACGGCAGCAGCTCACGCGCGATCGGCTTGCGCGCCGACATCGATGCGCTGCCCATGCAGGAAATCAATAGCTTCGCGCATGCATCCAAACACGAAGGCAAAATGCATGCCTGCGGCCATGATGGGCACACGGCGATGCTGCTCGGCGCCGCCCATTATTTATCGCGCCACAGTACATTTGACGGCACGGTGTATGTGATTTTCCAGCCGGCCGAAGAAGGCGGCGGCGGTGCCAGGCGCATGATGGACGATGGCTTGTTTCAGCAATGCCCGATGGAAGCGGTATTCGGCATGCACAACTGGCCTGGTGCGGCGGTCGGCAGTTTTGGCGTGACCGCGGGGCCGATGATGGCGTCCTCGAATGAATTTGAAGTCATCGTCAAAGGCAAGGGCGCGCATGCGGCACAGCCGCACAAAGGCATCGATCCGATTATCGTCGCGATCCAGATTGCGCAAAGCTGGCAAACCATCGTCAGTCGCAACGCCAGCCCGCTGGAAGCGGCGGTGCTGTCGGTGACGCAAATCCATTCAGGCAGCGCGACCAATGTGATCCCCGATGAGGCGACCCTGATCGGCACGGTGCGCGCCTTCAGCACAGCGATGATCGACCTGATCGAAAGCCGCATGCAGACGATTGCCGAACATACGGCTGCGGCCTTCGATGCACAGGTGGATTTCAAATTCAAACGCAATTACCCGCCGCTGATTAACCATGCCAAGGAAACGGCGTTCGCGGCCGGAGTGATGCGCGCCATCGTCGGCGATGCGCAAGTCAATGACCAGGTCGAGCCCACCATGGGCGCTGAAGATTTTGCGTTTATGCTGCAAGCCAAGCCGGGTTGCTATGTCTTCCTCGGCAACGGCGATGGCGAGCATCGCGAAATGGGGCATGGACTGGGACCGTGCAATCTGCACAATCCCAGCTATGACTTTAATGATGATTTGCTGCCGATTGGCGCAACCTATTGGGTCAGGCTGGCGGAAGCCTACTTGAAAAAAGCCGTTTAATAGCCATCTGGGGTCTCTACGAGTTGCATAAATCGCGACTCTGATCAATCCGTTATCCGGACGTACTTTCTACAATCGATACAACCTATACAGCAAGGGCATACTCATGGCAGACGACAAAGACAATAACGGCACGGCACGCAGCCCTTTTCTCGAAGAAAAAGCCTTTAAATCGCGTACCGTACTGGTGTTTGGCACGATTAACGACAAGCTCGCTTCCGAAGTCAGCCAGCGCCTGATCGCGCTGGCTGCCGAATCCAAAGAGCCGATTACGATGCTGGTCTCGTCTCCCGGCGGCCATGTCGAATCCGGCGATGTGATCCATGACATGGTGCGCTTCATCGATGCGCCGGTGAATATGGTCGGCACAGGCTGGGTCGGCAGTGCGGCGGTCAATGTCTTTTTATCGGTGCCCAAAGAGCGCCGCTATTGCTTGACCAATACCCGCTTCCTGATCCATCAACCCAGCGGCGGCGCGGGCGGACAAGCGAGCGACATCGCGATCCAGGCACGTGAAATCGTTAAAGTCCGCGAACGGATTGCAGGCTTGATCGCCCGTGAATCCGGGCAAACCCTGGAGAAAGTCACCGCCGATATCGACCGCGATTACTGGATGAGCGCGACCGAAGCACAAGATTACGGCCTGGTGTCCAGCATCATCGTCAAGCAAACGGAATTGACTGCCTGAATCCGTTAGACGATCGTATTTTTAAATACTGGGCAGTAGTATATTTTTAGACCGCAGATAAAATATGCGGATCAAGGTATATTTTGATCAATAGCAGGGGGAGTATCCTTCCTGCTATTTTTTTTGCCTGTGCTTTTACCTAGATGAGCGCAGGTCTGCTGAACTGAATTAAAACTCTTCCCAGTCGCCGGTTTCAGCCGTAGTAGCTTTCGGTCTGGCGGTGCTCTTGGTGTCCTGGCGTTTGGCCGCGACCGCCGGTTTGGGCAAGGCACCGGTAAGCGCTTTGGGTTTGCCTGAGGTGGCAGCAGGGCGGCTCACATTGGCTGGTGGTGTGCGGCGCATGCTGCTTTGATCAAGCTTGAACACGCTGACGACCTCGCTGAGATTGGCGGCCTGGTCTTGCAATGCGCTGGCTGCGGCCGCTGCTTCTTCCACCAGTGCTGCATTTTGCTGGGTGACCTGATCCATCTGCGCGATGGCGGTGTTAATCTGGTCGATCCCTGAACTTTGCTCCGCACCTGCTGCCGTGATTTCGCTGATGATGTCGCTGACACGCTTCACGCTTTCGACCACTTCGTGCATGGTGCTGCCGGCCTGGTCCACCAGACGCGAGCCCTGATCGACTTTTTCTACCGAATCGTTGATCAGCTCCTTGATCTCTTTGGCGGCGCTGGCGGAACGTTGTGCCAGGTTGCGCACCTCGGATGCCACCACGGCAAATCCGCGCCCTTGCTCACCGGCTCGGGCGGCTTCGACTGCGGCATTCAGCGCCAGGATATTGGTTTGAAAAGCGATGCCGTCGATGACTGCAATAATATCGACAATTTTCTTGGATGATGCATTGATCGAGCCCATGGTATCGACCACCTGCGACACCACATTACCGCCTTTGAGTGCGACTGCGGTGGCTGAAATCGATAGTTGATTCGCCTGGTGCGCGTTGTCGCTATTATGTCTGACCGTGGAGGTGAGCTCCTCCATCGAGGAGGCGGTTTCGGCCAGCGAGCTGGCCTGGGTTTCGGTCCGGTTAGACAAGTCCAGGTTGCCTTCGGCAATTTGCGCCGATGCTTCGGCAATCTGGTCGGTGCCGCTGCGCACTTCCGTGACGACTTTTAACAGGCTGGCATTCATTTCCTTTAAGGCCTGCAACAGCAGGCCGGTTTCATCCAGGCTGCGTACTTCAATGTGACTGGTTAAATCACCTGAGGCCACGGTCTGGGCCACCTTGACCGCATGCTGCAGAGGGCTGGCCACCACATGGGCAATCCAATAGGCGAGCGTCAAACCCAGCAAAATACTCGCAGCCAATACGCCCATGATCCACAGCCGCGAACTCCGGTAGACCTCTTCGCCGCGTTTGTAAGCCGCAGTGCCGCCGTCGCTATTGATTTTGACTAGCTTATCCACGATGCTACGAATTTGCGTGTTCAGCTTAGAGGATTCATTGCGTAAAATTGCCGTGGCCTCTTTGTTATTGCCTTCACGCGCCAATGCCGTCATCTTGTCCGACAGCACGAGATAATTGCCCATCATTTTCAGGTAATCGTCGAATTCCGCTTTTTCGGCCGCACTGCTGATGAGCGCCTGATATTTCTTTTCATTCTCACGCAGGCCGACCACCGCTTCTTTGACACGCCCGGCATATTTATCGGCTTCTTCGGGACTCTCGGCAGAGACCACCTGCGCTTCTTGCGAGCGGATACGCGATACCCGTTCTTTGATGCCCATTGCCGCATCAACGCTGGGCATCCAGTTGGTGCCCAGGTCATTCGCGGTTTGATTGACTTGCGCCAATTGATAAACCGAAAAAATCCCGAGGAAGCCGGTGAGCAGCAGCAGCGTTATAAAACCCACATAGAGTTTTGCTGAAATCCGCAAGTTATAAAATAATTTCATGATAAGTGCTCCCAACAGATAGTGACAAGATGACACCGCCGGGCAAGCCGCTGAAAACACATGCCCTGACTAAACAATATACGCGCGACCAACGGGAAAATATACTTTTGCCGGGCCATATAAAAGTATGGTGAGCAAAGCGTGTCGATATAAAAAAGCCCGCCTGACCCATGTCAAGCGGGCTTGAGAAAAATATAACTTCGCTAGTCTGAGGTCAGCTTGGCAGACTTAATCCATGCCAATCGCCTTGGCCTGATAGGCTTGCGTTTTCAATGCCTGATTGGTTGCGCGCGCAGTCGTACCGCGATTCGAGCCAGTCGTGGACAATTTAAACACATCGAGCGCGCTGGTCAGGTGATCTGCCTGTTCTTCCAATGATTCGGCTGCCGCAGCGGCCTGTTCAACCAGCGCCGAGTTTTGTTGCGTCATTTCATCCATCTGGCCTATCGCAATGCTGACTTCTTGTATGCCCGCACTTTGCTCCTGGCTTGCGGAAGTGATCTCGGACATGATGTCGCTGACCCGCTTGACCGAGGCGACGATCTCATCCATGGTATTGCCCGCCTGATCGACTAATTGCGAGCCGACATTCACCTTGTCGACCGAGTCGCCGATCAGGGTCTTAATTTCTTTGGCTGCCGCCGCACTGCGTTGCGCGAGATTGCGCACCTCGGCGGCGACTACCGCAAAACCGCGGCCCTGCTCGCCGGCGCGGGCCGCTTCTACTGCCGCATTCAACGCCAGGATATTGGTCTGGAAAGCGATGCCGTCGATGACACCAATGATATCGACGATTTTTTTCGATGAATGATTGATGTCCGCCATGGTCGTGACGACCTGGCTTACCACGTGGCCGCCTTTGACCGCGACATCGGAGGCGCTTTCGACCAATTGATTGGCCTGGCGGGCATTATCCGCATTTTGCTTGACCGTGTCGGTCAGCGTCTCCATCGAACTCGAGGTTTCTTCCAGGCTGCTGGCCTGAGACTCGGTACGGCTGGATAAATCCGCATTGCCGGAGGCGATTTCAGAGCTGGCAAGCTTGATGGTTTCTGCCGATATCTTGATATCCGCCACCATGTGCTGCAAGCGCTCCTGCATCTCTTTCAGCGCGGCTAATAAACTCGTGCTGTCGCCGGCTTCCATCTCGATGCTCATACTCAGATCGCCGGCAGCGACCGCCGCTGCGATCTCACGCGCATATTCCGGCTCACCGCCCAGTTGTTGCCAGATGGTGCGCACGACAAAAAACGAGACGATACCCAGCGAAATCGTCACAATTAAAGCGACCAGGATGCTGGTGTACAGCACATTGCGCACGTTATCGCCGCTTTTTTCGACGCCTGAGGCAAATTGCTTTTGCGCGCCTTCGACCGTTTTCGCCAAATCGGCTTCCAGGGTTTTTAATGCACTTTGCATCTTGCCTATCTCTGCCTGGGGATCGCCTTGCTCGATCTCCATCATGATTTTGGCGACTTTAATGGCTGGCGCATAGTAAGCATCGAACTCGGTCGTCAACTTATCTGCCAAGGCTTTTTGTCCCGGCACTTCACCGAGTTTTTGTAATTTTTCTTTGACTTTTTTGGCGCTCTCAGCAACCACATCGATACGTTTTTTATCGCCCTCGGATACCGCATCTTTGAGTGCATCGGTCAAGCCGCGCACATCGGCAGACAGTACCTTCGCCCGATCCAGCACCGGGTAATCGACCGTCTCGGTAGTCTTGATCGATGAAATCGCTGTCGTTGAAAAATACACGCTGACCGCAAGTCCTACGCCGAAGATAACGGTCGCGATGATTGGCAATGCCCAAATTCTGCGTTTGATACTCATAGCGTGCGCCTTTTAATTGTCTCTGTAGGTATGTTTATTATTAAAATTTATTATTAAAATTTTTTGTTGAAAGGCGATCAAAGAATGATCAAAATCCGCCACACCGGGATGTGGCGGATTTCATTGCTGCTTATGTAAGCGGCGGTCGGGCAAAGTGTCTCCGATCCCCAACTAGTCAATTACAAATACCATGCACAACACCTCATCAAGGCAAGGTGGCTACAACTTTTACCGAGGAATCCACAGCGGACTTCTCAATATAGCCGATAAGATTAGCGTCGGCAGCAATTGCTTTCTTCACGTCCGCGCTGGAACCATATTCTTTCGGCAGCGTTCCTTTGCCTGTAAAGACTAATTTAGACCAGATCGCTTTAACCTGAGAGGCTTCCTTGTCGGCCAGTTTTTTATAAAACTCACCGCGGATTGGTGAACTTTCGGGCTGATCTATCGGTGTCAATGCGGTCGATTTACCCAGAAAATATTGCGCTGCTTGTTCTGAACTCATTTGCGGCGCAGGATTTTTGGGACTCACGACGACCACAACTTCGGCCATGGCAGAAATAGTCGCGACAGCGCAAGTTACCGCCAACAGTAATGTTTGAATTGTTTTCATAATCGGCTCTTTCCTTAAAATACAAAATCAACGGCAGCCGCAAACACGGTCACAGGACCTTTGAAGCCGGGTTTTGCATTGATAAAAGTTCCTGGCCCGCTCTCTGGAGAGAAACGGTCCAATTGCAATTTCAGGTCAGCCGATTTACTGAAATCCCAACGCAATCCTATGCTGTTACTGGTTTGTATCGATGCCAGCGAAGCGAAGGTATTCGCCCCCGCAGTGAGAGCAGCCAGAGGGCCGGTGGTTGGCAAACCTGCGACTGTTCTCGGGCTATCCTGTTTAACCGAGGCATGATGGTAGTAAGGTGTGAACTTGCCTACGCGATAGCCCAGCATGGTGTACCAGGAGGTGGTATCCGGCAGCGACAAACTCTCGGATTTACGCACGCCATATTCCGATTGCACAATCCAGTTTTTCCAATCAACGCCCAGGCCAAGCGAAGTGAAGCTCGCCTTGTTATCGTGAATCTTGAGGCTATCCGCAGCAGACTGGAAGCCATATTTTCGCAGGCCACCGACAACCGCATTTAACGAAGCCGAATCATCCACATTGAATTTGGTCGTTATGTGACCAAAACGCGCAGTGAACGGACCATTTTCCAGGACCAGATTGATCCCTGCAATGGTGGTGAATTTGACGGTATAGGCATTGCCGTTACCTTTGGTTTCGGATTTGCCGAAAGCCACCTGGCTAGTCAGCGTGCTTTCGCCAAATGAAGTCTGGTAGATCGCATCAATCCCGTCAACATTTTGCAAATTGACCTGGCTGTACATTTCTACCGGCGGACGCAAGTAGGTATTCGAATAACCAACATTGAGGTAGTCGGAAATCATGTAGACCGGCAGTCCCATGCGTCCAACACGTATGCTTAACTTGTCGGAGGCTTTGAATTTCGCAAACGCCCAGCTTAACTCCGCACCGTATTCATCGGTAATATGCTTGCTGACCAGGCCTTGCCCGGTCAACGACAGCCAGTCGTTCATCTTGGCAGTTGCCTGGATGCCGAAATTCGAATCCACACCGGTTTTTGCGCTGGACTTGACACCTGCCAATTGCCCTACACGCGCAAATTCGGCATCATCGGTATTGGAGCGTGTCAGCGCGGCAGTACCAAAACCGCTGATAGTGACGGTCGGTCCGTCAGTCGGGTCGGCGGCGTAGGCGCTTGAGATTGCCAGAGGCAATGCCAGCAGAGCCAGATAAGGTATTAATTTCATTTTCTCTCCTTGAGTTTTTTTGTTCACGCGATTTTTTTCTTGAACGACTGCAATCATTTGCCAGTGGAAGATGCGCAGCAATGAGGTGACAAGCAGAAATGTGCGGATTGCATGGCACATTTCGAACGAAGCCGAATATTGCCACAAGGAAATGATGCTGAGTGGCAAAGTTGACATTTGTTATCATTTCCAACCTAGATTAGCCGATCGGGGACATAAATCAAGTTAACGCCTGCGTTCCGTACGATTTCACAACAGAATTGTGACTTTTCGTGTATTCATCCAATTTTCAGATTGGTTTGGTTTAGAGTAGTGCGTTAACTTTGATCATTATTAATAGACCCACAGACCCATCGACTTTGGGTCTATTCTGTTTATGGCTCTCAAGCATTTTCTATCGAATGGCATTGGTCGTTGAATGGTCCGGCAACCTGTTACTCAGGCCGCTCAGATAGTCGACCCGAAACCGGCGCAAAACATAATCTTTATAATTATCGTTTTTCAACGTATTCCAAGCCTGATCTTTTGCCTTTGCTGAATTTTCACGCGCTTGCATCCAGCTATGATTGGATATATCAAGGTTGGCGTCGGTCATCAATTCATAGCCATATAATTTCATGAAATCCTTGGTCAAGGTCTCAATTATTTTGATTTCATCGATCGTCAATTGCTGTTTAAACTTGTCAATATTGGCCATCACCGGAGGGAAGCAATTGCTCTCCCATAAGGCCGAAAGTCGAGAAATTTTCTGCGCCTCATTCGATTGTCCGATGTCTAGCATTTCCGGCAAAAATGCAATGCCAAAAAAATGGCAAATACTTTTTAAAACGGATTCCTGGTTCGATAAAAAATCTTCGTAGCGTATCGTCAGCACTTTCTCCGGATAGTCCGAGATCAATGATCGCGCTACTTGATGCGCCTCAAGCCAGCTCAGTGCATTTAAGGCGGAATCGTAGTCGTGAATAATGGCCCGGTTCATCGAAGCGACCTGCGCTCTGGGGTCGCGTACTACATTCAGTAGCAGCATATCGGGAAACAGCTCAAACAGTTCTTCTGCGTAATGCACGCTATCCAGAGATTTGTCCATGACGACGGTCGCTTGATGTTGTTCGCCGGCGCGCAATAATAATTCCCATAAAATTTTATGCACGCTACGCTTTTGATTTCGCAGCGCTTCAAAAATCTCTACCGGATCAAAAACAATATTTTTCCATTTCACCATACTGGCCGATTGCAAACCAATGACATCGACGATTAATTGAAAATAAGCCCGATCATCGGATAAGTCGCCATACCGGGGCACTAATGGAATGAAGTCAACAATATGCAAGGGATAGGGCGAATAAAATTCCTTACTATTATTTAACCGTAATCGCAAAGCATGACTACCGCAGCGACGCAAGGGAATCATCAATACGGGTTTTGGCCTGAACGCGAGTAGGGTAGCAGTCGTCATTTTTTTCTCCAGATGTTCTAAAAAGAAAAGGCTAAAAATATGAAAAGAAACGTGTTGTGAACGCGGAAAGTTCTGATGCGGGAAGGCTATTCACACCGGCCGCCGCGCGTCTGCCGCCACCGCCGGGGAAACATGCGCAAAATTCACTGGCAGGTTTTAAACGAGGATTCGCGGCACGGACGCTAACCAAAAAGGAGCCATCTGTTTTTTCGCTAAGCACCGCGAAAGATAAGCACTTGTCCTGTTCCGCCAATCGATTGGCCAGCAAGCCTGAGATACGTTTTGCCCAGGTCTGGTTTGGCAGTAAATAAATTGCCCCATTGCTTTGCTGCCAGGACGGCTGCAAGGCTTGCAGTAAGGACATATCTTGTGTGTATGAGTGCTGCAATAGAGAGTAGCAAAACGAATTCGCCGCAAATTCGAACGGGTCTGGATAATTGTGCAGATTTCGATATAGTTCGACCGGCAAGATGGCTAAGTCCTCCGGTTTTTCGCCATAAGAATTATAGTTAAGCAAGGTCCCTAGTTTCGACAACAGCAGCTCTTGTGCGGTAGTCAATCTTCTTTGCGCAGCCATAGCATGCGCGGTCGCCATCAGGTTATCGCCAAATGCGGCGACCATCGCCCACAACACATACTTTCCGTTTAAATAGCGATTCACCAGAAGGCTGGTACAGGTATCGCAGGCGTCATCCCAATATAAATCCAGCAGCGGATGCGCAAATGCCCGATCCGCGCTGTGGTGATCAAAATAGACAACTCTGGCACCGTTGTTCAGATGCTGTTTGAGGGCCTCCACATTCGCATCCAGAGAAATATCCAGCACGGTAATCTGGTCACCTGCCGATGAGTGGAAGCGCTGCAACAATTGAATGTCACGCTTGACTCCCGTAATGAGAGTGGCGTCGGCTGGCATGGCAAGACGCAACTGATGCAGCGCACAGATACCATCTGCATCACCATTAAAAACATCGAATGCCGCAACGCTGGACTTATCTGCTGGAGACATATTGCGTCATTCAATGAAATTGTGATGGATCAGATAATCGTAGAGTTTTCGCGTGGCAGATTCTATCGACAGGAATTCAGCATCCAGCGTCATTTCTGGCGTCAATGGTTTTTCATACGGAGAGGAAACGCCGGTAAATTCGGGAATCTCACCCGAACGCGCCCTTTGATATAAGCCCTTGGGATCGCGTTGTTCACAGACGGGTACAGAAGTGCTGATATGCACCTCAATGAAGCGCTGATGCTGGATAATTTCCCGCGCCATCGCCCGATCGGCCTGAAATGGAGAAATGAATGCGGTGATGACTATCATGCCAGCCTCATTCATCAGATGCGCCACCTCTGCCGCACGCCGTATGTTTTCCCTTCTGTTGGCAGGAGAGAAGCCCAGATCGCTATTCAAGTGATGGCGCAAATTGTCGCCGTCCAGCGCGAAGCAAGCATGCCCTTTTTCTAAAAGGAATTTTTCAAGAGAAAACGCAATCGTTGATTTCCCCGATCCGCTTAAGCCCGTCAACCACAAGGTGGCAGCACGTTGACGCAGCAATTTTTGCCTGACTGCCAAAGAAACTTCCCCGTCATGCCAGGTCACATCAAGGCCTCTCGCCTGCGGCGCTATCGCAAATCGACCGAACTGATTTTTTACATCCATCTGCTCAAGATCATCAGGACTGAGTTTGTCCGAAGCTAAATTAGTGCGCATGCTAATTCCAAAAATTAAAGATCACCCGATCAAATTTGACACCTAAAAATTTCAACATGTATGCGTACTGACTATCGGGGGATTGCGTCATCCTTTATCTAAGTTGGCAATGCGCTTCATCTCGCCAGACGCAGAGGAGTGTATGGTCTTAGTCACCCTGTGGGACATGGGAATGACATTTCTTTTTTCTTTTGCAAGCGGCGATTTTTGTTCCGAATGTAAAACTTTTTGCTCATCCAATGTAAAAGTGCTGACCACACTCTCCAGATCATCGGCTTGATGTTGCAATGATCCTGCGGCGGCGGCTTCCTCCACTAACGCGGCATTTTGTTGGGTAACATCATCCATGTGCATGATGGCTTCATTGATTTGCTCGATCCCTGTGGTTTGCTCCTGACTGGCTAACATGATCTCACCCATAATATCGGTCACGCGTTTGATGCTCGCGACGATTTCTTCCATGGTATGTCCGGCCAGATCCACCAGCCTCGCGCCTTCATCGACTTTTTGCACTGAATCATCAATCAGTTTTTTAATTTCTTTTGCGGCATCTGCCGATCTTTGTGCCAGGCTCCGTACTTCGCTGGCAACAACCGCAAACCCGCGTCCCTGCTCGCCGGCCCGGGCCGCCTCTACCGCCGCGTTCAATGCAAGAATATTGGTTTGAAAAGCAATCCCGTCTATGACCGCAATAATGTCGACAATTTTGCGCGAGGATGTATTAATGGAACCCATGGTTTGTACCACTTCCGATACGACAACACCACCTTTGACGGCAACATCGGAGGCCGATACGGCTAACTGATTGGCTTGTCTGGCATTGTCCGCATTTTGTTTGACCGTGGAGGTCAGTTCCTCCATGGAAGAAGCGGTTTCTTCTAATGATCCGGCTTGCATCTCGGTACGAGAGGATAAGTCCATATTGCCGGCGGCGATTTGCCTGGAGGCGGTCGCGATGGTAACGGTTCCGGAGCGTACCTGCCCAACAATATTGGCCAGGCTTTGCTGCATTTCCCGCATTTCATGTAATAAGCTGGATTGATCATTCGCTGCCAATTTGATGGGAATTGTCAAATCACCGTGTGCAATTTTTTCCGCAATTTGCGCAGCATATTGCGGCTCGCCCCCCAACTGTTTAAGCAAGCTCCGAACGATTAAATAAGCAGCGGTCACACCGATCAATAAAGCTGCGCCGCCAAATACAAACATCAATGATCGCGCGCTCTCGTAGGATTTTTCCGCATCTGTAATTGCCTGGGTAGTCTGTTTTTCTTTTGTGCTGATAAATTCATTCAGCATCTCCCACCATTTTTTTTGCACGGGGCGAAACTCAAACCGCAATAATTTATACGCGTCATCGCCAAGTTTTCGTAATCCGAGTTCAGTCCCCTTGGCGATATAGGGCTCGGACAGTTTCGATTGCTCCTTGATCTTGTTTAGTAGTGCCAGCTGGTCGGGCGGATTATTCGGATCGGCAGCGATCATTTTTTCCAGTTTTTCCTCTGCCTCCGCATACTTTTTTGCCTGCGCCTTGATGCGATTTACTTCAATTTGAATTTCAGCTTCTTCACTTAGAAGTATCAGGTTACGTAATGCCAATGCGCGTTCCGTAATTGTCAGATACATGGTGGACGCCAGTTTGGACTCTACATTGTTCACATTGGCGATTTCTTCCATGCGATTTTGCATTTGCGCCATACGATTGACACCAAGCAGCAACACAGTCAACAGTAGCGATAAAACTAATCCAAAACCGATTGTCAAGCGCGTTGAGACTTTCATATTTCCAAAGTTCATGATTTCCCCTTGATGAGCAAAGCAGATATTCCAATATAGAACAATATTTCCTAAAGGCAATATTGTTCTATATGTCAATAATCAGTCAGGATGTGGCGAGAAACAGCCTCTAGTCTTTATTTCATGTTAATTAGTTTCATATAATTTAACTAAAGTTAACAATAGATTATTTCTCAATGATGTCAATAGGAAATTTAATTGAATTTAAGCAATGAACTACCAGCTTTATTCTTGACTATTGCTCTCTAGTGTAGAATTTATTGCAATGATCAAATTGGCAGAGTCGCTGCCGTGATGATTTTATACAGCGTCTATGCTGCGTTGTTTCCGCTATAAGCTGAGGAAAAAATGATACGCGTTGCCATCTGTGACGATCACGAAATTATTCGTGCGGGGTTTAAACAAATATTCTCTGGGTTTGACGATATGCAAATCGTCGCAGAAGCGAGTAATGGCAGGGAAGCTCTTGATATAGCACGCAAAAATATGTGCGATGTCGTACTGCTTGACATTGGTATGCCGGATCAGAGCGGAGTAGATATATTACGTTCAATAAAACAAGGTCAGCCCGATTTGCCGGTGTTGATAGTTACTGGCTACCCCGCCCAGCAATATGCGATTAATTTATTCAGAATGGGGGCCAACGGATATTTAAACAAGGAATGCTCCAGCGACGAATTAGCCAAAGCAATTCGCACTGCAGCCGCCGGAAGACGCTATGTCAGCGTTGAGGTGGGTGAGATTTTGGCTCAGGGATTTGATCATGATGCTCTGGTTGCACGTCACACCGAGCTGTCAGATCGTGAATTTCAAGTCTTTTTGCGTTTAGCTAAGGGAGAGTCAGTTTCAGATATTGCTCACATCTTATCTCTCAGCGTAAAAACAATTAGTACTTACCGCAGCAGAGTCATGGAGAAAATGCATCTACAGTCGAATAGCGATTTGACCTATTACGCACTGAAAAATAATTTGCTGGAATAAAGCACCTAGGGCCTGTTCGCGATATGAAGGCTGCTGGTGATGCGACTTTAATTCAAACGCAGATCGATGCTTATGCCGATAATCGCATGTTGAAGAGAGCGTTTCATTCCACAGGCACTAACTCACGCACTCGATTGACCAGCAACTCCATTTCTCTGGATTTATCGAAAAATTCATCGGCACCTAACTTTACGCTATGCCTGCGCAAGACTTCTGTCGGGTAGCTGGTAAATACAAAACGTTTGCCATAATGACGAGCGTCGTGTTGTAAACCGGCCAGCACAGCCAGTCCATTCCCTTCGCTCAGACTAATATCAATAATTGCGACATCCCATAGTACTTCCCTGAGTTGCTTTAATGCCTCCCTCTCGGTTTCTGCAAAGCCAATTACTTCTACGCCACTGAATCTGTTAAACATCTCCGTCAATAGACTGCGGACTTGCGCGGAGTCCTCAATGAGATATACCTTTAAATGGCGCCGTTGCATTCAACTTGCCTCAATCATGTTTTAGTAGATCAGATCCAGTGTCCAAATTTTTATCTGGCGGTAGGAGAATAAAAATTCAGACATATTCATTACTTTATTGTAGCGATAGAAAAATCGATCAACAGTCGCAAATCACTGAACTTCGTGTAGGACGCCACCTACGGTTGTGTGTTTATGGACGCAATGGAGCAATAGAGCTTTATTTTTAGTTAAAAAAACCATAGCATCCGTTAAAAATCCTGATTACTCAATTTACTTGGTTTTAAGCAGTCACTGAGTTAACCCGCAAAGCTGACTAATCGTTAGGAGTTAAAGTGGAAAAGATTCGCCTATTGCCGAAATACATTACGATTTTATTCATTATTTGCATAGTTACCCTGATCGGCAATGCATTTTCAAACTATCAAAATATGCGGAAGTTAAAAAATGAAAATGATTGGATGGATCACACCTGGACTGTCAAAGACCATTTAAAAAATGTGAATTTACTCATCATGGATGCCGAGAACAGTTTGCGTGGGTATTATTTGTCGGGAGACGAAATATTTTTGGGTCCCCAAAAAACTGCTTTGGCTGATCTGGGAGAGGAATTCAAATTACTGGAAAAACTGACAAAAGATAATCCAAATCAAGTTAAAAATTTGACGCAGCTACGCATGTTGTTTGATCGCAAGCTACAAAAATTTTCACAAGAAATTGAAATCTATAAGACCGGTGGGCTTGCGGAGGTCGTTAAAATAATTCAAACCGATGAGGGTAAATCCATTATGGATGAAATTCGGTTGATGGACGTGATTATGGAAAAAGAAGAATTAGAACTTTTAAATAATCGACGCACATTATTTTACGAGCAGCACCATCATGCGCTATGGATCGGCAATATGATTAACGCGATTGCTGTTTTAGTGCTGATGTTATTTTATCGGTTGATTCAGGATAGCTTTGTCAAACAGGGCAAGGCAGAGGCTGCATTGCAACAGACAAACGATAATTTAGAAGCGATCGTATCGACACGTACCAAGCAGCTATCGGTGTTGTCGCGACACTTGCTGAGTGTTTCAGAGGAAGAAAAAGCCAAACTGGCAAGGGAGTTACACGACGAAATGGGGGCAAGTTTAACCGCAATCAACATGGACATTTCCATGCTTGCAGATAAATTGCACTCAATTGAACCAGAGCTGCTTGCACAATTGCATCGGGTAAAAACAACGCTGTTGCAGGTGGTCGATTTCAAGCGAAAAATTATAGAAAATCTGCGGCCGAGCATGTTGGACACTCTGGGATTGTCCATGTCTTTACAAACCTACAGCGAAGAAGTAGCGCGCATAGCTGGCCTGAAGTTGGCGACCGAGATTGATGAGGATATTGTGCTGAAGGATCCTTCCTGGTCAATCGCCTTATTTAGGATCGCGCAAGAATCTCTGACAAACGTGATTAAATATTCTCGCGCAACTCACGTCAAAGTCAGTTTAAAAAACAATCCATCCGAACTGTGTTTGAAAATTGAAGATGATGGAATCGGTATTCCGGCCGACGCGATCACTACTACCCGTTCATACGGGCTATTGGGAATGCGCGAGCGTACCTTATTGCTGGGCGGCGTCTTTAGCGCGGCTCGAGGACAGGGTAACAAAGGTACCGTGATTGAGGCGCGATTTCCTCGCTAACCAGTGCATAACTGTTCCGACTCAGCTTTGACCTGACAGCGGTTGTCAGATGGGTTACAGTTCTGGAAGTCGGACTTCGTCAAAAGTGGCCCATCAACTAAGGATTGCACTTGTCGCTGCGAATCAACTTCAGGAACACAGAGAGAATTAGCGGGCCTGACATCGGATCCCGCATGTGACTAATCAGCGCAGATTACTAGTCAAGGAGAAAAGCGTGTCTATCGAGAGTGTCAGTCTTGCCGATGACGTATTCAAGAGCTCATTTCTCGAAGGCAAGCTTTCTATCGATTGCGTCGAAATAAAGCTCACCCAGAAAGGATCGCCCGATCCGCGCGTGTATTCGTCGGCGGGGTTCATCCGGGTTGACCCTGAGTTTGGTGCGGAGGCGCGACTGGTATTCAAGCGCGATCCCAGCAATCCGTATGACCCATTCGCCAGCTTGATGGAGATGTCTTCTATGCGCTCTGGCGAGCTATATTCGGAAAGCCACTACTACCGCCTGGAGGCCACCGACGTAGTGGGAAACGTGTGGATCAATCCCGCAGTGATGCCTAAGTTCGAGGCTCGGGCCAGTGCTGAGATTCTTACTTTTACCTGCGACCATATTGAGACCCAGATTTCAACGGATACCAAGGCTGATTTTGTCCATTTCGTCTTCCCCGAAGACTTGAAGTTCCCGCTGAACAAATCGACAAATCAGACGGAGCTAGTTCGCGGTCAGGAGCGCCTATCGATCAAGCGAACGCATTCCTCTGGCACTGTCTCCGGGATTCAGGTTCAATATCACAAATGCTTGATCGACACGGCCGGAGATTCATTTGAGTTGGTTGCCTTGGCCAAGGACAACGGGCAAGTGCCTGAGAGATTCGATGAGCGTCTTCTCGAAGCGATTCGCTTCTGTTCGGCGACGAGGGCGTTGCCCGTAATGAGCGAAGTCTCACAGGCTGGCCAGCGAATTGTTCGACTTGCCAAGGCCGCTCCCCTTAACAACGGCCTAATACCCCCACCGCTATCCGACCTCGGCGCCTCACAGGATTTTTACCGATTGATGGGCTGCTACTTTGACTATGCGTGCCAGAACGCCAAGGGGAACGGCGGTGCGCAGTTATCGACGAAGCTGGAGGGCCTGTTTACATTGAAGGGCGTTTGGCTTGAGACCATCGCCCTGCTGCTGTGCGTGGCTACCGAGGGCATTCTCGACGATCCACTTTTCAAGCCTTTGGGCAAACCTAACGCGACTTTGATGGGTCTAATCAAGGAACTTTTCGATTGGGTCAAGAAGGCTCCGGTGGAGCAGGGCCTCCAAAACCGCGCCTTGTCTTCCATGGGGTCCATGAAGTCCAATCGCGCCGTTGACAAGATGTACGCGCTGGTCACGGCTGGTGCGCTCGATGAGGCAGACGTCGCCTCCTGGAAGTTTCTACGAAATCCTTCTGCACATGGCGGCCTCGAAATCGACGAGGACAAATTCCAGGAATTGCTGGATCAAGTCTATTGTTTGGTCACATTCATCTACAAGCTCACCTTTTTGAAGATTGGTTACGTCGGAAAATTCTCCGACTACTCCCGCCGCGGTTGGCCATCTCGTGACTATGACGCACCCACTTTGCTTAAAGCCCTTGGAGGCGAAACTCCGACTGAATCTACTCCTGAAGCGAACTTTGAGGTGTCCGCTTCTCAGCCTCTTTAAGGTCACCTATGGGTGTCTGCACACGTCACGCCAGACAGCCTTTGTCAGTTCAAGTCAGAACTACAGCACAACATATCCAATTCATGCTTGGCAACTTTGTAACACTCGCCAGCGTGTTCTTCCAGCTTTTTTCTATCCAATATAGTGATGCAGCCGCGCCGACATTGCAGCAAACCTGCATGCTGCAATTTACTGGCGGCTTCAGTAATGCTCTCGCGACGCACCCCTAACATATGGGCGATCAATTCGTGCGTTACTTTTAATTCGTTCGTCGGCAAGCGGTCTAATCTATCTAGAATCCAACGGGATAATTGTTGTTCGATTGAGTAATGTCTGCCGCAAACACAATTCTGGGCCATCTGTGAGAATAAGGCTTGTGTGTAGCGCATCATTGCTTGTTGTAAGCTTCCTCCACGGTTGTATGCTTGTTTCAACGCGGATGTTGTTAAGCGGTAGGCGTTGCCGGCACATTGCACCACCGCATTGCCTAATGCGGTCTCACCCATTAACGCGGACATGCCCACCATCCCTTCATGACCGATCACAGAAATTTCTGTAACGCCGCCATCCGACAGTACATACAACAGCGACACGATCGCCGTCGTAGGAAAATAGACATACGATAAGCTGCTGCCATATTCGTACAGACATTGATCAAACGAGAGCTGGACGAATTCGAGGTGGGGCAATAGCAAAGACAAATCTTCGTTATCGAGATTTTTCAAAATTTCGTTTTGACGCAAACCGATAGAACTTAGCGTCAGCGAAGAATGGCTGGCATATGCTTGCTTTAAACCGACGACATTGCGAGTAGTGATGGAAGTTTCTTTACGGATAGCTTGATTCATTTCAAACCTCTTTTCAATTCGTTTTAGAGCGCGAAAAATCGCTGCATCTTGCGACATCCGCCCGACTGAGTAAATTGCATCTCCCTACTTAAAGATAACGACGTACGGCGTACTTTATGATGTCGCCTGGATAAGCACTATCAGATCACTTCAAGCGTGTTTGTACTCCGACACCGCATTCCCTTGTCAGTCCAGTCTTACAAGATTATTTTCCCGGGTTGAGAAGAGAGATGCCGAGTCGGCGCTTGCCAGCTGCTGATGAATGGGGTGACGTCGGGGCGCAGCCATGATTCGTGCAATGGGAATTGCTGCAAAAATCCGACAGCATGTCGACAGCCGCTTCAGCGATTCCCGGGGATGTGCGGCTTTTTCGAATCTTTGCTTAAAAAACGCCCCGATCAAGATCGGGGCGTTTGAGCATTCAAGCAGGCGCACCTCCTTGAATAGAGCGGCGAGCCTGCACGAAAGCGTTTATTAAAAAATGCTGGATACTCAGATTTAAAAATCGGCACTTACCGAAACGCTCCAGCTGCGCTCCGGCTGGAATGCATACTGATCGAATGCCACGCCTTTGCTGTTTGCAGAAACGGATGTCACATCCTGTTTGTTGAACAGGTTGTTGATACCGACCTGAGTCTTTAGATTCTTTACCATCGAACCTAATTCTTTCCAGCGATAGCCTAGGCTCAGATCTGCGGTCGTGTAGGCGGGGATTTTGTAGGCGGCGGGTTCGCCATCTTTACCGTATTGGGCGCCGACAGTTTTTGCTATCAAGGAGCCGTACAGACCATTCGCCTTGTACAGCACGCCGAGCGCCGAAGTAGATTCAGGTGCTTTGGCAACTTGTAGCTTGCTGTCCTTGGCTTTTGCGCTATTCAGGGAGCCGTTGACATGCAGCGAGAATCCGCGGCCGACGTAGTAGGTCGCAGCAGCTTCCACGCCTTTGTAAACCACACCGCCCTGGTTGTAATACACCAGATCATTGCCTGTGCCGCTGGATGCGATCTTGTTATTGAAATCGATGTAGTAGATATCTGCATCGAATGTCAGATTATGCGACTGATGCACTGTACCCAATTGATAATTAGTCGAAGTCTGCGGCTTCGGTGTGCTGAGGTTCGGGTTGTTCACATAGAACATGGATAATTCCGGCGCCAGAAAACCCTTGGCGAGCTGTGCATACGTCGACCATTCTTTATTGATGCTGTAATGCGCCGTCAGGAAAGGCAAGGTCGTGGTGTAGGTCTGATCTGCCTGGGTAGGAATACGCGTTCCCTGGTTCACCGTTGCATCGAGCGAACGTTGGAAATTCACATACTTCACGCCTGGCGTCACTGTCCATTGCGGCGCGACAGCCCATTCAAATTCGATGAAAGGCTGGTATTGCTTCCAGGAAGAACGTTGCTCGTAAGAGATGGACTTGGGTGCGCTGGCTTCTTTCGGATTGGGCACGCCGAGTGTCCAGTCCAGATCATAAGTGTGGCGGTTGGTGTTCGAACTTTCCAGCCATACGCCTAAGCGCAACAAACCTGCTGCAAGCTGATTGGTGGCCTTGAAAATATCGCCGTTCACGCGAAACGAATTCAGCTTGTTATACCCCGGCACATTCTTGTTACCGGCCGGACCTGCCTTGGTGCCGTTCGCTGTCGCCCCGCTGGCATCCTGACCTGAGTAGGTGTCGTTGTTGTAGGCATAGGTGTACAAGACATTGTCGATGCCCCAGCCCGCCAAGCTGGATTGCAGGCGGATATATTCAAAATCCGTTGTCTTGTTGTTGTAGTTGTAGCCGAAATAGTTCTGACTGGCAGGATCATTATTCAGTGCGTAATTTTTGCCAAATTGCGCGACTTGCTTCAGCGTCGCCGGCCCTTTATCCGGCACATAACTATGGATTTTGTTATAGGTCGAGAATACGGTGACCAGGGTATCCCGGCCAAAATTACGTTGCGCCTTGAACTGGTAGTTATCTTCCGTCACGCCGCTATACGACAAATAGCCGTCCGTGGTCAGGCGCGATGCATTGAACATGAAGCTCATGTCGGCGAAATTGGCGAGTTGTCCGCTATCAATTTGCACCCCCAGCATCTTGGTATTCCAGGAGGCAAAAGTTGCGTACGGCGTGAAATGAAAGTCTGGCGATAATTCTTTAGAAAATAAATTGATCGAGCCGCCGAAGGTCGCCTGCCCTAAATTGCTGGCATTGCCCGGACCGCGTTCTATCACCATGCCGCCGATGATGCGTGCCGGGAAATAAGAGGTGGAATGGTGCGTAGGATTATTGGTATCGCCAAAAGGAATACCGTCGTACGTCATATTGTATTCGCCATCCTGGAAGCCCCGCAGCGTGACTTTGGTTTCTGCCAGCCCAGGACCGTTCGCAGAAAGACCGCCGCCCACACTGGGAGCGATGCGGGCCACCGCATTGTAGTCGGCCAGCGGCGTGACTGCCTGCTCGATGAAAGTTGCCGTGATGATGGATTGCGGCTGCGTGGCTTTTAACGATGCCTGAACCGGCGCACGATTCGCCGCGCTGGAACCGGTAATGACGACCTTGTCTTTAATCGCGTTGGCATCCAGCGCGGAGCTTGATTCCAGCGCCGTATCTTGTGCGGGCATGCTGCTTTGTGCGTGGCCTTGTGCTGCCATCGCGCTGAGGGCGATCAACACGTGCGCCGAAATAACGCGACGAGTAAGTTGCTGCTGGTGATCCATCGTAGACCTTCCTGATTATTTTTCGGTGGGTAAAATTCCACGAGTGTAGGAAGGCGCTATGACGGGTTGATGAACAACACGTGACAATTTGATGACATTACAACAATAAAACGGAGAGCTTGACTGCGCTTTTTTTACTCCGTATTTTTCTGGAGCTTACGCAACAACCAAAGCACTCAGCACCGAGATCAGCAAGAGGCAGCGCTTCTATGGCATGCGGATATCAAAACGAAACCGCAAGCTCGGTGCGCCTGCTGGCGCGAAATGCCTCGGAAAGCCGCATCCAGGCTGCGGGTTCAATGTGAACACTGGCAAGCAGCTTGCCGTTTTGTGTAAGTCCTATTTTCTACAGAATGCACGGAGATATACACAGGACTACGGTGCAATGGGCTGACAGGTGGTTTTGCCATTCGCCATCAGGCAGGCGATCATGAGTTTGCCGGTCTTGTCCCAGGATTGCATCTTCCAGCCGTCGGCTTGACGTTCCATGGTCATGAATCCGACCTCATTTGAATTATTGAATTCGGCAAGCTCTGCGCCGGCAAACGGGGTGATGCCCGCCGGTACCTGATTCGGTAAAGCCTGATCTAAAGACGAACCGCCGTTACCCGAAATAAATTGAGTCGGATGATCAGACTTAAAACTGATGGCCTCGAATAAATGCACATGGCCCGATAAAGCGACCTGCACTTTGCCTGGGAATAAACGCTTCGCATGATAGTTCTGCATCAGGTCTTGCAGCGCGGCATTGCCAGGTTTGAATTCGATCGCGTCCCCTTTTTTGCGCTCTGACATAAAACCCAGGACAGGATGATGATTGATGAAAATATTGAAGTCTGCCTGTTCCGCAAGCTGGTCCACAATCTGAAATTGCTGCAGATAAATCGCATAGACCGGATCGGTTTTTGCCAAGGCTTTGCTGGGAACTTTTGCTGAATCAAATACGATCAGTTGCGCGCTTTGCTCGCCGGATTTACCCAAAGGTACGGCATACGGCGGACTGAAATCGCCGCGCATATCATCTTGCTGCAGATTGCAATCGCGTCCCGTCAGCAGGGGACGGGGATCCATCAAGCGCCACCAGCCTTGCCCGGCGCGGGTACAAGACTCGTGATTGCCGCGCACCACGACCCAGGGCGCGACGCGTAACAAAGGCGTCGCCGGAGTGAAAAAATCCGCCCGCCAGGTATCCCAGCCGTAACCCCACGGACTGCCCGCGCATTCAGCATTGCCATCAGGGCAGCGGTTCTCGCGGTAGTGATAGTCGCCTACGTGTATTACGAGGTCGGGTTTAAATTCCGCCGCCGTTTTAATCACATCATAAAAGGCCCACTTGCTCGCATCATTGCAGGGCTGAAAATAATTATCCGCCTTCTTCAGACGGCAGCCGCTGTCGCCGATCACCAGGATTTTTTGTGGCACTGGTTTAGGCAAAGGCAAATCTTGACCTGCAATACTGGCCGATGCTGTGCCCGGATCCAGCACCGCCTCACAAGTCAATACAGGAAAGTCCGACGCCTTGGAATCATCGGCGCTGCTGGCTGTCTTACGTTGCGCATTGGTGCCAGGAGCGGCGCGGACACGCATGATCTGGCTGTTGCCATCTTGCGTCAACAAGGGGCAAGTTACCGCCCCGGTGATGCTGCGTACAACCGCTTGTCCTTGCTCACCGAGCACCACCCAACTTATGGGCGTGTCGGCTTTCTGGTTTGTCGAGGAGGGCGGTGTTGGCGCCAGGATCGTGGTGCAGGCGCTGACTAGCAGACTCATGCATACGGTGATGCCTGGACCAGTCGATCGCAGGCCGAATATGCCTTGTTTCATAGAAATTTCCCAACAAATAAGTGATGCCGATAAGCTCGTATGGCCTGCTAGCTTAACCTTAATTCGTTTTCGGGAGAGTGCTTCCTATGTATTTTCTTGTAACGGCAGGGCGATACTGAGTCTTAAAATCAGCACTGAAATCGGTTGCAGTGCGCATCAAGATTCATGGCTTCAGACATCATGTCGAAAAAAGGAAGACGCGAGCAGGTCTTCCTTTTTTCCGCCGTCGATGACTGTCATTGCATGACCCATGCGAACGAAATATTGTCCCAGGATTTTCCCGGCGTACTGTTGTGAGAGATCGATTTGAAATTGCATTCTTTCAATGCCGTCAAAGACGCATTATCCAGGCTGCGGTAGCCGCTGGACTTAATCACTTTCGCATCGACTACTTTACCTTCTTCATTCGTCATGAACTGCAATTTGACCAGACCTTCTTCACTCAGACTGAGCGATTTATCGGGATAGGCCGGGACATTGCAGTTCTTTGTCTCAAACGGATTTTTGCTTTCACTAGCGCAGACTTGTATGGAAACTGCGGACAGTAAAAGGCTAACGATGGCGTATAGGCGGCGTGTGGCAATCAACATAAATCCTCCGAAAATTTGAATAGAGTGTGAACCGGATGGCAGCTGCGCAGTGTTTCGTCTGGCGTTAAAAAAAACGGCAGGTGGCCTCAATATAAAGTGCGATTCATCTCTGTAAAAATTGATTATTCGAATAGGAGATATTCTTAAAAACCATAATAGTTGACGCGCATCAATGCGGTGCGCGAATGCCTGCTTGAACACGATGGTTTTTCGCCAAGACAGTGCAAATACACGCTATCCGGCACGGTTGACGCGCTTTTTTATCTGGTTTGGTGCAAATAAAAAAATAGGCCGGGATGCCAAAAAAATGTTGCGGATATTGAGATGGACGATAAAAAATCAATTCCCGCCAGGCACAAGGCGATTACTCGCGCAGTTGCGCAAGGACTGGCGCATCAGGCAAACAGGCATGCGCCTTCCAGGGCCAGCAAGCGCTGCTTGTTTTGCACACCGCCGGCATAACCCGTCAATGCGCCATTGCCTGCTATCACACGGTGGCATGGGATGATGATAGAAATGGGATTGCGCCCATTGGCGGCGCCGACCGCACGCACGGCAGCAGGATGCTTGATGTGCGTTGCCAGTTCGCCGTAACTCATCGTGCTGCCATAGGGAATGCGGCGTAGCGCTTGCCAGACCGTCTGCTGGAAGGCAGTGCCTGCGGAGCAATCGAGCGGCAGATCAAAGTCTTGCCGCTGGCCTGCGAAATAATCGGCCAGCTGCTGTCGCGCTTGCTGCAGGACAGGATGATCGGCTTGCTCATGCCAGCCTTGACTGCCTTTGAAATGTTTGTGGTCTTCAAAATAGACACCGGCCAATCCGCGCTCGCTGGCTGCTAATAAAAGCGTACCGACCGGACTTGCGTAATTCAGATAAAACATGATCGTATCCTCGTTCGTTGATATGGAAATGCATTGCCAGGCTATGCTTGCTCTTTGTTCAGCGACTGCCACAACACAAGCGCCGCATAAGCGCGCCACGGTGACCAGGGGGCTGCCCGCAACAGCAATTGTTTTTCGGTGAGACGGGTTGCCGGCGCAATCGCGGCGGCTTTTTGCAAGGCCAGATCGCCTGCCGGAAATGCATCGGGATAACGCAGCGCGCGCAAGGCGATGTATTGCGCAGTCCATTCACCGATGCCGCCGATGGTTTTTAACTCTGTGACGACTTCGTCAAAACTGAGTCTCAGTTGCCTTTGCAAACCGCCGTCCAATGCAAAACGGGCGACGTTCTGTATCGTCGCCGCGCGGGTTCTGGGAACGCCGATCTGCGCGATCTCTTCTACCGATAATGCCGCCAGCCGCGCCGGACTGGGGAAATGAAAACCGATCGCGGCAAACGGCGTGCTGACCGGCTCGCCAAAACGCTGCACCAAGCGTCCGGAGACCGTGGTAGCGCCTGCTACGCTGACTTGCTGCCCCAGCACGGCACGGATTGCCAGTTCGAATACATGAAAGGCGCCGGGCACCCGCAAGCCCGGCGTACGCTCTATCTGCGCGGCCAACAGGGAATCCGTCGCCAGATGCGATTGAATCACGACCGGATTGGCCTCCAGATCACATAGCTGCCTTACCTTGGCAATCAGGGGCATCAGCACAGAAGACAGGCTGGGCGCGACTTGCAAGGCGATCTGCTGCTTGTCGGGAAGATGGCTGATCTGTAGCCAGCCGGTTTTGCCTTCGAGTTGCACACTGCGTACATACGAGGCTTGGCCGTCCTGCTCAATCACGGCTTCCAGGCCCGGCATGGCGCGACCGCGCAGATACGCGAGCAAGGCATCCCAGGCGAATGGCGGCCGGTAGGCGAGCCGCAGCACGAGTCCATCGCTTTCTTCCGCTGCGCTACGGCGTATCGATCCGGGCGCCATTTTGTAGCGTTCGGCAAATAAGGCATTGAAGCGGCGCACGCTGCCAAAACCAGCCGCATACGCCACTTCGGTCATCGGCAAATGCGTCTCTTGCAATAATTTTTTCGCGAATAGCAAACGCTGCGTTTGCGCCAGTTCAACCGGCGTGACGCCAAATTGTTGCAGCAGTACCCGCCGTAATTGACGCGAGGACAAACCGACTTGTTCCGCCAGGCTTTCTATCCCGTCTTCATTCAAGGCCCCCGCAGCAATGCGCTGCCAGACCGCATACGCCAGGTTTTGTTGCAGAGCATACGGCGCCAATTCAGGGCGGCAACGCAGGCAAGGGCGAAAGCCCGCCGCTTCTGCCGCTGCCGCAGAGTTATAAAAGGTGCAGGACGATGCACGCGGCGTTCTGACCGAACAGATAGGCCGGCAGTAAATGCCCGTGGTGCTGACGCCGGTAAAAAATACGCCGTCGAAACGACTGTCTTTGGCGCTCAGCGCCCGGTAGTAATAATGGTCGCGTTCGGCGTCATCCTGAAAATGCGAGGGAAAAGCTAAGGTATCCATAGATAGGAGAGGAACTGGCTTCATGGCGTTTTGAAATTCAAGATAACTTCTAAAATGAACCCGCAAGCTGGGTGCGCCTGTTGGCACGAAATGCCTCTGGAAGCCGCGTCTAGTATGCGGTTTCAAGGTACATGCTAGTCAACAGCCTGCTGTTTTCGTAAGTCCTGATAGGTATCTTTATACGCCATTACTGCACGCTGATCTAGCCGTTTTCGGACAGATCAAGCGTTACGCTGCGTATTGCAAATGCGGGATAATACCGATGTAAGTCGCCCAGGCGTCATGGTCAAACCAGCAGTCCACATGAAAGCCTGGTTTGCGCTACACTCGATTTTCGGTATTGCTTATACGCCTTTCTGTGACCTCTACTATGACTTCTTCTGCCTCCTCCAATTCCGCGACTAAGCTGAGTGCACCCGACCTGAAAACCGTATTACTCGCGAGCGGGTTCATCCTGACTTTAGCGATGGGAGTGCGGCATGGTTTTGGTTTCTGGCTGCAACCGATCTCGCAAGCGCATGGCTGGACGCGTGAAACCTATTCGCTTGCCAACGCCATGCAAAACCTGATGTGGGGCGTGTTCGGCCCCTTCGCCGGGATGGTGATCGATAAGTTCGGCACGGCGAAGGTCATCGTGTTCGGCGCCTTTTTATATGTCGCCGGTTTGTTATGGATGGCGCTGATAGACCAGCCGACTTTATTCATCATGGGTTCGGGTATCTTGATTGGCGCCGCGCTGGCCTGCACGTCGTTTGGCGCAGTCAGCGGCATCATCGGCCGCAGCGCGCCGGAGGCCAAGCGTTCATGGGCATTTGGCATGTCGTCCGCAGCCAGTTCTTTCGGGCAGTTTGTGATGATGCCGGTTGAGCAGCAATTGATTAACCATGTGGGCTGGCAAAACGCTTTTTATGTACTGGCCGCCATGCTGCTGGCAGTCATGCTGCCGATGGCGTATAAGCTGCGCGAACCGCCGCTGGTACATGCCAGCGGCCCGCAACAAAGCATCATGGAAGCGATCCGCGAAGCCTTTGCCTACAAGCCTTTTCTGTTATTGGTCGCGGGTTATTTCGTCTGCGGCTTCCAGGTGGTCTTCATCGGCGTGCACATGCCGGCCTATCTGAAGGACAAAGGCATCATGGACCCGAATGTCGCCGTGATTGCCCTGGCGCTGATCGGTCTGTTCAATATTTTCGGCTCTTACTACGCCGGCAAACTGGGCGGGATGTTCCCTAAACGTTATTTGCTGTCGTCGATTTACATCAGTCGCAGCGTGGTCATAGGCTTGTTCTTGCTGGCGCCTCTATCGCCGTATTCCGTGTATATTTTTGCCGCAGCGATGGGGGTATTGTGGCTGTCCACCGTACCGCTGACGAATGGTGTGATTGCCGGGATTTTTGGCCTCAAGTATTTATCGATGCTGTCTGGCTTCGTGTTCTTCTCGCACCAGGTGGGCAGCTTCCTCGGGGTCTGGCTGGGCGGCTATATCTATACCCGTATGGGCAACTACGATGTGGTCTGGATGATTACCCTGGCGCTCGGTGTATTTGCCGCGCTGGTGAATTTGCCCATCAATGAAAAACCCATCGCCCGCATGCCAAGCCAAGCTGTTGCCATCTGAGATGAACGCGCGTCTGACCTGGTTAAACATCCTGCTCGCCATCGCATTGGCGGCAGTGTTGTTGCTCGCGTTTATGGCGTATCTGCAGCCTGCATTTATTCTGGATCTGGCCAATCGTTTCATACTTTGTTAAGACGTTGATTAAGGTTAAGGTTCTTCATGAGATTCCCCCAAGCTCGTCCGATCGTTCAACAACTAGGCGCGTCGCAAATTCGTGAAGTCGCCAATGCCGGCATCGGCCTGACCGATGTGTTGCCGTTCTGGTTTGGTGAACCTGATCAGGTCACGCCGCCCTTTATCCGCGAGGCCGCCAAACAGGCGTTGGATGCGGGCGATACTTTTTATACGCATAACTACGGCATTGCGCCGCTGCGTGAAGCGATTGCGAGCTATCTGTCGCGACTACATCAAGCAATTACGCCAGAGCGCGTCGCGGTGACGTCGTCCGGGGTCTCGGCATTGATGCTGGTGGCGCAGACGCTGTTAAATCCCGGTGATCGCGTGGTCGCGGTGACGCCGCTATGGCCGAACCTGATTGAAATCCCCAAGATCCTTGGCGCAGAGGTCGTTAAAGTCGTTCTGGAATTTGGGCATAGCTGGGAACTTGATCTGCAAAAATTATTGGATGCCTTAACGCCGGGCACCAAAATGCTGATGTTGAATTCGCCGAACAATCCTACCGGCTGGCTCATGCCGCGTGCGCAGCAAGAGCTGGTACTCGCGCATTGCCGCCGGCACGGCATCTGGATTTTGTCCGATGATGTGTATGAAAGGCTGGTGTACCCGGAGCCGTCAATGCAAGCGGGCTGCGCGCCTTCGTTCCTGGACATTGCGGTGCCTGAGGACCGCCTGATTTCGACCAATAGTTTTTCTAAAGCCTGGCTCATGACGGGCTGGCGCTTGGGCTGGATAGTGGCGCCTGCGAGCGTGATGGATGATCTCGGCAAGTTGATTGAATTTAATACCTCGTGCGCGCCGGGCTTTATCCAGAGAGCCGGAATTACGGCGCTGGAGCAAGGTGAGGGCGTGCTGCACCATACCCTGAGCCGCTATCAGGCCGCGCGCGATTTTTTGTATACCCATTTGAATGCCCTGCCGGGTATCACGGCACCTTTACCTAAGGGCGCGATGTATCTGTTTTTCCGGGTCGATGGCGAGAACAACACGCTGGATCTGTGCAAGCGTCTGGTCAGGGAGGCAGGGCTTGGACTGGCGCCGGGCAGCGCGTTTGGCGCTGAAGGCGAAGGCTATATACGCTGGTGTTTTGCCAGCTCGGTGGAGAACCTGGAACTTGGGGTAAGCCGTTTAAAAACCTATCTGGCATCGCAATAAATTAACGGCATGTTCGTTGATCCGATAGATCGGTGCGACGCAGCATAAGTCGCCATCTTCCGATTTCCATGTTAACAGGCCCTAATGCTATGATGGCCTTCCTGCTCTTCCCCCATCACCAACTTAGAAAAGGCCACCATGTCCAAATCCCTGTTCATGTTGCTCTGTTCCAGTCTGGCTATCCATACCAGCCTGGCAGCAGATACACCGCCCGCCAATCCCGCAAAAATAGATAGTCCGCTGATCCGCAGTGCCTTCGCCGGCAATCCCTTTTACACACCCAGCACGCTGTCTTATGAAATGCCGGCCTTCGACAAGATCCAGGATGCGCATTACGCACCGGCATTTGCCGAGGGCATGCGCCAGCATGCCGCAGAGATCAATGCGATTGCCGATAATCCGGCCAAGCCGACGTTTGATAATACGATCGTGGCAATGGAGCGTTCCGGCCAGTTGCTAGGCCGGGTATCGACGGTATTTTTCAACATGGCGAGCGCGAATACCAATCCCGCCATCGAAGCGCTATCCCGTGATCTGGCGCCTAAATTAGCGGCGCATCGCGATGCCATCAATCTGAATAGCAAATTGTTTGCACGGGTGAATGAGGTCTACAGCCAGCGCATGCAGCTCGCTCTGGATGCCGAGTCGCGTCACTTGCTGGAACGCTATTACACCGACTTCGTGCGTGCCGGAGCGAATTTATCGGACGCCGATAAGAGCAAACTCAAATCGCTGAATGCGCAACTTGCTAGTCTGGGAACCACCTTCAGCCAGAACGTCTTGAAAGAAACCAATGCATCCGCCCTGATCGTCGATACCAAGGCAGAGCTAAAAGGTTTGTCCGAGAGCGAGATCGCCAGTACCGCAGACGCCGCCAAAGCGCGCGGTCTGCCGGGCAAATATCTGATCGCCCTGATGAACACCACCGGTCAGCCTTACGAGGCCCGTCTCAGCAATCGCGCATTGCGCCAGCGCCTGCATGAAGCCTCGATAGAGCGGAGCAACCATGGCGGTGAATTTGACAATCGTGAGGTCGCGATTGATCTGGCCAGGTTACGCGCCGAGCGCGCTGCCTTATTGGGTTATGCCAATCATGCGGCTTATCAGCTGGAAGATGCGACCGCCAAGACGACCGAGGCAGTGAATAAAATGCTGCGCGAGCTCGCTCCGGCTGCCGTTGCCAATGCAAAAAAAGAAGCGGCTGAAATTCAGAAGCTGATCGATGCGAAAAAAGGCGGCTTTAAACTCGCGGCCTGGGACTGGTCGTTTTACAGCGAGCAAGTCCGCAAGGCGCAATACAGCTTCGATGACAGCCAGTTGCGTCCGTATTTTGAGTTGGATAATGTGCTGCAAAAAGGGGTGTTCTTCGCCGCGACTCAGCTCTACGGCATCACCTTCAAAGAGCGCAAGGATCTGCCGGTCTACAACCCGACAGTGCGCGTATTCGAAGTGTTTGATGCCGATGGCAAGCCCCTGGCCTTATTCCTGGCCGATATGTATGCCCGCGATAACAAGCGCGGCGGGGCCTGGATGAATGCCTATGTACAGCAGTCCGGCTTATTCGCGCAGCGCCCGGTTGTCGCCAATCACCTGAACATTCCGCAGCCGTCGGCCGGTCAGCCGACCCTGCTGACTTATGATGAAGTCAGGACGGCGTTCCATGAATTCGGCCACGCTTTGCATGGCATGTTTTCGAATGTCCGCTATCCGCGTTTCTCGGGCACCAGCGTGCCGCGCGATTTCGTCGAATATCCTTCGCAAGTTAATGAGATGTGGGCAGTCTGGCCGGAGATTTTGAAGAACTATGCGCATCATTACCAGACCGGTCAGGAAATGCCGCCAGAATTATTGGCAAAACTATCCGCGACGGCCAAATTCAATCAAGGTTTTACGACCACGGAATATCTGGCGGCCTCTTTATTGGATCAGCGTTGGCACCAGCTGACGCCGCAGCAGATACCGACGGATGCGCTGGCCTTTGAAGCGACCGCATTGAAGCAGGCGGGGGTCGATTTTGCACCGGTACCGCCGCGTTACCGCACCACCTATTTCTCCCATATTTTTGCGGGCGGCTACTCGGCTGGTTATTACGCGTATCTGTGGAGTGAGGTGCTGGATGCTGACACGGTCGACTGGTTTAAAGAGAATGGCGGACTGAGCCGCAAGAATGGCGACTGGTTCCGCCAGCAATTGCTGTCACGCGGCGGGAGCATGGATGCGATGGAATCGTTCCGCAGCTTCCGCGGTCGCGATGCGCAGATTGAGCCTTTGTTGCTACGTCGCGGCTTAAAGGCCGATACGGGAGCGAAATAAACTGAGTGGCTGCATGGCAGTTACCCACGCTTACGGTGCCTGCCAGGCCGATAAAAAAGGAGCCATCGGCTCCTTTTTTATTATCTTAACCAGATCCGGACCGATTACTCCAGCTTCCAGACGAAATCGACTTTGGTCCAGAGTTGTTCTGGTTTACCATCTTTGGTACCGGGTTTAAATTTACACAAGCTGAGTGCAGTCAGCGCTGCTTTATCCAGACTCTTCGAACCGCTCGATTTCTCGACTTTAGACTCCGATACTTTACCGTCGGCAGACACCAGAAAACCCAGAGAAACCGTACCCGTCTCTTCATTCATCAGGGCCGCCTTCGGGTACTTCGGTGGATCACAAGACTTATTATCAATCACAGGCGCGACCTCTGCCGCCAGCGCGGAACCGGCAGCCGCCGCGAGTAAAAATGCACAGGCGATGGAAGATAAACGTGCTTTCATAAGTTGACTCTTCTTTTTCAAATTAATATCAAAATTGTGCCACAAACCAGACTAAACCCCAACCGGCGCACTAGCTACCTTCGCCGGCCCGTCTAAAACTCTTCCCACTCATCCGCACTCGGTGCATTGTTACGGCTAGCTGCACTGGTGGCGTTGGAGGGACTTGCTTTAGGTGTCGCCGACGGCGCTCTTTTTGCGCTCGCTCTGGCGGCAGGCAAGGATTTAATATTCGATGCTTTGGGTTTGGGTGTGTTCGGTGCGGCAGCTTCTACCCGACGCACTGGTGCCGGTGTGGGTGCCGGGGCTGGCGCTGCGGCTTTTCCCATCGCATGCTCAACGGCATTGAGTTTGAAAATGCTGACCACTTTCGCCAATTCCGCTGCCTGATCCTGCAGGCTTTGCGCTGCCGCGGCCGCTTCTTCAACTAAGGCTGCATTTTGTTGCGTCATGCCATCCATCTCGATAATCGCCCGGTTGACATGTTCGATACCGACGCTTTGCTCCTGGCTGGCGGCACTGATTTCGGCAATGATATCGGTCACATGTTTGACACTGGAAACCACCTGATCGATAGTGACGCCTGCCTGCCCGACCAATTTCGTGCCGATATCGACCTTTTCTACCGAGGTACCGATTAAGGTTTTAATTTCTTTGGCTGCCGCGGCACTACGCTGTGCCAGGTTACGCACTTCGGCAGCGACCACGGCAAAGCCGCGGCCCTGCTCGCCGGCACGCGCCGCTTCAACCGCGGCATTCAGCGCCAGGATATTGGTCTGGAAAGCGATGCCATCAATCACGCTGATGATATCGACAATCTTCTTCGATGATTCGTTAATCGCCCCCATCGTATCAACTACTTGTGCCACCACAACGCCGCCCTGGCGCGCTACTTCCGAGGCGGAAGCCGCCAATTGATTGGCTTCGCGGGCATTATCCGCATTTTGCTTCACCGTGGTCGTCAGTTCTTTCATGGACGAGGTGGTTTTTTCCAGGGAACTGGCCTGCTGCTCGGTACGAGAAGATAAATCGAGGTTGCCGCTGGCGATTTCGCTGGACGCCGTGGCGATCGTGTCGGTACCCTGGCGTACTTGTCCCACGATATTCACCAGGCTGTCGCGCATGGTTTTCATTTGCGCGAGCAGACTGCTATCGTCGCCGGAACTGGTATTGATCGCTACGGCCAGATCGCCAGCCGCAATACGGTTGGCGATGTGCGCTGCATAATCCGGCTCGCCGCCGAGTTGCTTCAACAAGCTGCGCGTGATCACGACGCCAGCAAAGATACCTGCCAACAACGCCAGACTGCCGAGCACCAGCATCAGATTACGCGCGGTACCGAAGGCCGACCTTGCGTCCTCCGAACCTTGCTCATTGACCTTATCTTTTAAGGTCAGCATTTCATCCAATGCATCCAGCCATTTCTTTTGCACCGGGCGGATTTTTTTGATCAGCGTGATTGTTGCTACTTCCGGGTTATTCGCCAAACCCAGTTCCTGCGCTTTGGCCGGCAGCGCAGCAGAGGCGCTTTCCTGTTCTTTTAATTTGGCCAGGAGTGCTTTTTCTTCGGCAGAAGTCGCGGCTTCCGAGGCGAACATCGATGCCAGCTTCGCTTCGGCTTCGGTGTATTTCTTCGACTGCTCCTTGATCTTGGCCAACTCTGGTTCCATATCGCCAGCGTCGTTCAACAAGGTCAGGTTGCGCAGCGAGACCATGCGGTCATAGACAATCGCGCGCATATCGATCACCAGGCGCGTTTCCACATTATTGACGTTGACGATACGCTCAAGCCGGTCCTCGATTTGCGACATGCCCCGGATGCCAAGTGCCGTCACAACGATCAACAAGGTCAGCACTAAAGCAAAACCCAATCCCAAACGCTTGCCCACCTTCATTTTTGCAAAGTTCATAATTCAGTCTTAGTGAAGTAAGGAATAAAAATTCACATCAGTATTCAAAATTTGATTAACTTATTCAGCCAATAAACAAGTGATTTGTAATTGAATAATTGAGTGACACATACATTGTGACAAGTGATGCTTTGCGACTTTTTGAAACAAATAAATGACTGCCGTTAAGTGTAAGCATAAAACGCTCCACAGTGATAAATAGCGTATCCGAAGAAAAGAAATATACGCTATTTTTTCTCTGTAGCAAGGTTTTTTCTGTAATTCAAATACAGAGAAAAATGGCGATCTTTGGCAGTGAAACTAAAAAATATTTACTTTTAGTTATTGCCAAAATAAACGGCTTGCAGGTAATTCGTTTGCTATTAAGTTAAGCAATGGAATTATCGTGTTCGATAAAGCGGTGCGGCAAAATTTTGTTTTCTTTCAGTGCGCTGATGCAGATCAATTGATATCGTGCATCATCGTTCTGATATGGCAAGGTGATGCATGAGTGATAATCTCTTAAATGACACAATGCCGCTGAGATTGTTGGCAATTTTGTGCCAATTTTCGCAGCGAAGCAACACTCTGGAAAAAATATTGTTGGAGTAATCATGCCGGACCCAATTCACTTTTATTTTCGCGGCAAAAAGCATCAGGTCAGCGATGCAGCGCCTACCCGGACTTTACTGCAATATTTACGCGAAGACCTGCATTGCAGCGGCACCAAAGAAGGTTGCGCCGAGGGTGATTGTGGTGCCTGCACGGTCGTTATCGGTGAATTAAAACAAGATCAATTGCAGATGACATCGGTGAATGCCTGTTTGCAGTTTTTGCCGACACTGGATGGCAAAGCTATTTTCACGGTAGAGGACTTGAATGCAAACGGACACCTGCATCCGGTTCAGCAAGCCATGGTTGCATGCCACGGATCGCAATGCGGCTTTTGCACTCCTGGTTTTGTGATGTCTTTGTGGGATTTGTATTTAAGGGAAGTCGATACGGATTCCGGTTGTCCTAAAACTTCATTAGAACGCAAACAGATCGATATCGCTTTAAGCGGTAACTTATGTCGCTGCACCGGCTATCGCCCCATCATCGATGCAGCGCAGCAGATGTGCGCCTTACCCAGACAGCAATTCGACCGCGAGGCTTTACGCCAGGCTTTGCGCGGCATGCAAAGAACGCAGGCTCTGTCATATCAGCTTCGCGATCAGCGTTTTGATGCGCCGCATACCTTAGCGGCATTGCTCTCATTGCGGGCGGCAAAACCCGCTGCCGTCCTGCTGGCGGGGGCGACGGATGTGGGCCTGTGGGTGACCAAGCAATTACGCGATCTCGGCGAGATTATTTATCTTGGTGAAGTAGCAGAACTGCAGCAGGTAGCGCTACAAGATGGCATGTTGAGTATCGGCGCAACAGTCCCGCTTGAAGACGCCTATCAAGCGGCGGCAAACTACTATCCCGAATTGAACGATCTGTGGCAACGCTTTGCCTCGTTACCTATACGGCATATCGGTACGCTAGGCGGGAATGTCGCGAATGGTTCGCCCATCGGGGATTCCATGCCGTGGCTGATCGTGCTCGGCGCACAAATCGTCTTGAGCAGCCTAGCAGAACAACGCAGTATGCCGCTGGAAGATTTTTATCTGGGCTACCAAAAGAAAGATTTGCGGCCGGATGAAGTGCTCACCGCGGTGCAATTACCGTTACCCGCAGCCCGCCAGATTTTCCGCACATATAAGCTGGCGAAACGTTTCGATCAGGATATCTCGGCAGTCTGCGCCGCGTTCTCGGCCCAATTGACGGGCGACCGGTTAAGCAATGTGCGCATGGCGTTTGGCGGCATGGCAGCGACGCCGAAACGGGCGACGATGGCCGAGGCCTGTCTGGAAAACCAGGTCTGGGACGAGGCGAATCTGGTCAAAGCGATGGCGGCACTGGCACAAGATTATGCGCCGCTGTCCGACATGCGCGCTTCGAGCGACTACCGCATGAAAACTGCCCAAAATCTCTTGCGCAGGTTCTGGCTGGAGACCCGTCCTGACGCCCCATTACCCAAAACCGCTGTGGATGTGTTTGCCAGATCCACCATCACGGCTGATGGAGTGCAAGCATGAATTCCTTCACTGAGATCGGAGCGGTGACGCAGGCTGGGACATGGAAGGAGGTGGGGCAGGCGCATCCGCACGAATCCGCGGTCTTGCATGTCTGCGGCAGTGCGACTTACACCGATGACATACCGGAAGTCCAGGGCACCTTGCATGCTGCACTGGGTTTATCGCAAAGAGCGCATGCCAGGATCGTGACGCTGAATCTGGATGCGGTCAGCGCAGCCGAGGGCGTAGTCGCTGTTTTTACTGCCAAGGATTTTCCCGGCATCAATGATTGCGGACCGATCTTGCATGACGATCCGATTCTGGCGGACGGTGTCGTCGAGTATGTGGGGCAGCCGATTTTTGTGGTGGCGGCAAGCACCCATGACCTGGCCAGACGAGCCGCGCGCAAGGCGCACATCGTGTATGAGGATTTGCCCGCCATCCTCACTCCGCAAGCCGCAAGAGCCGCGCAATCCTTTGTGCTGCCGCCGATGTTGCTGCAACGGGGCAATGTCGCACAAGCGATGGCCGGCGCTGCGCATCGCTTGCAAGGACAATTGCAGGTCGGAGGCCAGGAGCAGTTTTATCTCGAAGGTCAAATTGCCTATGCCTTGCCAAAAGAGGGCAGGGCAATGCATGTGTATTGCTCGACCCAGCACCCGAGCGAGATGCAGCATGTGGTGGCGCATGCCTTGGCGATTCCTTCGCACCAGGTGCAAGTCGAATGCCGGCGTATGGGCGGCGGCTTCGGCGGTAAAGAATCGCAGTCCGCCTTGTGGGCCGCCAGCGCGGCGCTCTGTGCGATGCATTTGCAGCGGCCAGTCAAACTGCGCGCCGATCGCGACGACGACATGATGGTGTCCGGCAAACGCCATGAGTTTTATTACGAATACGAGATCGGCTACGATGCACAGGGCTTGATTCTCGCCGCAAAAATCGAGATGGTGTTGCGGGCGGGTTTTTCCGCCGATTTATCCGGACCGGTAGCAACGCGCGCGGTCTGCCATTTCGACAACGCCTATTATCTGTCCGATGTCGAGATCAAGGCGCTGTGCGGTAAAACCAATACCCAGTCGAATACCGCTTTTCGCGGATTTGGCGGTCCGCAAGGTGCGATCGCGATGGAATATGTGATCGATGATATTGCGCGCAATCTGGGCAAAGACGCCTTAACAATCCGTAAGTTGAATTTTTATGGACGTGACGATAACGAAGGCCGCAACGTCGCGCATTACGGTCAAAAAATAGTCGACAATGTGATCCACGAATTAGTCGCGGAGCTGGAGCAAAGCAGCGGGTATCAAGAGCGGCGTGCGGCTATCCTGGCCTTCAACCGGGCCAGCCCTGTTCTGAAAAAAGGCCTGGCGCTGACGCCGCATAAATTCGGCATCGCGTTCAACGTCACCCATCTGAATCAGGCCGGTGCCCTGGTACACGTCTACACCGATGGCTCCGTGCTGGTGAATCACGGCGGCACCGAAATGGGACAGGGCCTGCACACCAAGGTTGCGCAAGTGGTTGCGCATGAACTAGGTATCCCTTTAGCGCAGGTAAAAATCACCGCAACCGATACCAGCAAAATTGCGAATACCTCAGCAACGGCAGCCTCCACGGGCGCCGATCTGAACGGCAAAGCGGCACAGCATGCAGCGCGCCAGATCCGCGACCGTTTGGCGACATTCGCGGCCAGCGTCCTGGGCGGCGATGCGCAAGAGGTGCAATTTTTTGCCGGACAAATTCTGAGTGACGGCCACAGTATTCGCTTCGCCGATCTGGTGCAAAAAGCCTATCTCGCCCGCGTCCAATTATGGTCCGACGGATTCTATGCGACGCCGCATTTGCATTGGGATAGCAAGACCATGACCGGTAGCCCGTTCTCGTATTATGCCTACGGTGCGGCGGTGTCCGAAGTGATCGTCGATACGCTGACCGGCGAATGGAAATTATTGCGTGCCGATCTGCTCTACGATGCCGGTAATGCGCTCAATCCCGCCATCGACATCGGCCAGGTAGAGGGGGCTTTTATTCAAGGCATGGGCTGGTTGACGACCGAAGAATTATGTTGGGATGCGCAAGGCAAACTGACGACGCATGCGCCATCGACCTATAAAATCCCGGCAATCTCGGACTGTCCTGAGGATTTTCGGGTCAAGCTGTTTGATAACCAGAACGTTGCCGATAGCATCCATCGCTCCAAGGCGACCGGCGAGCCGCCTTTATTGCTGCCATTCTCGGTTTTTTTTGCGATCCGCGATGCCATCGCCAGCGTCGCTGATTACCAGCGCAATCCGCCTTTGCAGGCACCGGCCACCAGCGAAGCAATTTTGCGCGCAATCGACGCCATTCGGTTTTAAGATAGCTTGATATTTTTTATAAATTTTTTCCAACAATTCCGCAGTATTCATGCGCCTTCCAGGTCAAAATGGCCTTGAAAAGCGCATGAATACTGCGGACTGTAAAGTACACCATGCATGCTCCGAAACAAGTACCAACCCAAGCCTATCGCGCCAGCCTGTTGCATTTCATCGACGATCCGCGACTCAATGAGCAGGCGACGCAGTGGCATGAGGACGGTCTGTTAATCGTTCGCGATGGCCGGGTTCAGGCGGCGGGGGATTATGCCAGCTTAAAGCGGACCTTGGATGATGCTGTCGAGGTTCAACATTTTCCAGGCAAGATCATTGCGCCCGGCTTTATCGACAGCCATATCCATTATCCGCAAACCGACATCATAGGATCGCCTGCACCAGGCCTGCTGCCCTGGTTGGAGCAGTATACGTTTCCTGCCGAACGGCAATTTCAGGATCCGCATCATGCGAGCGAAGTCGCTGCATTTTTCCTCGATGAATTGCTCCGCTGCGGCACCACCACAGCGATGGTGTATTGCACCGTGCATCCGGCATCGGTCGATGCCTTTTTTGAGGCAAGTTCCTCACGCAATTTACGTATGATCGCCGGTAAGGTGCTGATGGACAGAAATTGCCCGGAATTCCTGCGCGACACCGCTGAAGGCGGCATCCGCGATAGCGAAACCCTGATCAAAAAATGGCATAACAAGGGACGCCAGTTGTACGCCATCACACCGCGCTTCGCACCGACGTCCAGCGCAGCGCAACTGCAGCTCGCCGGCGAACTCGCACGCGCTTATCCAGACACTTTCATACAAACGCATGTCGCAGAAAACCGCGATGAATGTGCCTGGGCGCGCAGCCTGTTCCCGCAGGCACGCAGCTATCTCGACATCTATGACGGTTACGGCTTAATGCGGCAACGTGCGATGTACGGGCATTGCATCTGGCTTGACGATGAAGACCGGGCGCGCATGGCAGACACCCGATCCGCCGTTGCGCTGTGTCCCACATCGAATTTATTTTTGGGTAGCGGCCTGTTTGATTTTAAAAGTGCCGAGGCAGCAGGAATGCATTTGTCGCTAGCCACGGATGTCGGCGGCGGCACCTCGTTCTCGATGCTGCAAACCATGAATGAAACCTACAAGGTCGCGCGCATGGGAGGGTGTCATTTACCGGCGACACGACTGTTTTACCTGGCGACACTCGGCAGTGCCCGCAGCATGCAACTGGAAGGCTGCATAGGTAATTTTGCGAAAGACACGGAAGCGGATTTCATTCTGCTCGACCCGCAAGCAACACCATTGATGGCACGCCGCACATCGCAGTGCAATTCACTGGAAGAACTCCTGTTCGCCTTAGCGCTGCTGGGCGACGACCGCAGCATCGCCGCCACGTACGCAGCGGGTAAACAAGTGCATGTGCGAAAATAAGGCATCAATTATTTCAAGACCATCACACGGAGAAACGCCACGCCCGTCAGAGTTTTGTGGCCGTGATAAAGCGAAGAAGTAATCTGTAGTCGATATAAAAAAAGCCCCGGAATTTCCGGGGCTTGTTGTTGTAATTAAAAAATTACAACAATATGCTTTCAATTAAGCAATGAATTTCCATTTAAAACTTATGGTTATATTCAGCTGTTATCTTCGCAGTCCTTGGCGATGTAACACTTATAACCTGGCCGTAAGTAGCGCGCAGAACATTACGATTATTAAAACGCTCCTCTACCTTTTGTACCGTTTGAGCATTAAATACATTAAAAATATCTAATCTAAATACTAAACCATCAAGTTGTGCTGGTTTGTAAGCAAAGTTTAGATCCAAACGGCGATCCCATTCTAAATTACCAACAGTTCCGCGGGGTGACGGTATATTGGCATTCCCTGTGGCTCCAAAGCAATAAAAATGGGCGGAGTTGTAATTCACACCATACGCTACAGCACGTGGATCAGGGTTAGGGAAGGCACCTTTACAAGAGCGAGGGCGGCCGGCTGCGAGCAATAAATTACCACCAATCGTGATTTCTTTTGTCAAATCAAAATATCCAAAAGCCTTAATTTGATGGGTACGATCATTTGGTAATTTACCATTTGCGTAGTACATGATCTCTTTGTAGTCCCAGGTTTGCGTGGTAGCTACGTCAGCTTGCCCTGTTGCTGTGTCTGAAAGCGTTTGACCCTCTGTGTTTCCCTCACTTCTTGACAGAGTATAGTTCACACGGCCATACCATCCTTTGCGATACGGATGTTCCGCAAATAAATCAATTGCGGTGTAAGTACGTTTAACTTTTTCAAAGCCCATATCCGCAGCGGTTAAATGCACTCGGGAGTATTTTTTATTGCCATTGAAATCAACCAAGAAATCGTTATCTTCACCTGGATTAAATGCAGCACCGGTAAATGCCCAATCATCTGGAACGGTAACATTATTTCGTTTAGCCCAATCTAAGAACGGACGCGAATCGCTATAGTCATCAATAGCTGATTTTAATGTCCGATAGGTAAACTTGGCCCCAAAGTTCAGATCTGGTGAAAATGCTTTTTCAAATCCGAGAGTAAGTTCGTCTTGAAAACTAGGCTTCAAATTAGTAGATGACAGTGTCAGAGGATCTTTAGCTTGCCCACGCTCGTTATTACCAGACAATACGCCAGTGATTTGTGTCAATCCGGTCGGCAATCCGTTGGCATCAGTTCCAGTGTATGTATAGTACTGGTCGGTATTCAAAGAACCATTGGCTTGGCGCAACGCGACAACAGACGGTAACTGAATAGCGTAACGACCCGCACTACCAAATACTTTCAAAGAAGAATCACCATTTACGTCCCACGCAGCAGAAAAACGTGGCGCAATCTGATTTTTCATCTCAATGAACTTGACTTTATCTTGGTTTGAGTTTGAGAACTGCTCATTTCTCAAACCGGCCGTAATCAAGATATCTTTAGTAATTTGGTATTTATCTTCGATGTATTGCGCAGATTGATCGGCATAGGCGTTTGAGACAGTAGAACTCAAATTCTTCTGCACATAATAACCCTGTGCTGCCAAGCCACCGAATGGAGTCAAAGCAGGTACCACACCGCCAGTTACGTCTGTAGGCAGATTTGGGGTCGTTGTTTTTTGATAGATCCAGGTACCACCGCCTGCAGAAGCTTGACCGGCATTCAAGGCTGAAGATTTATTATTGTCTAAACCTGCACGTAGCAAGTGGCTACCCAATTTATACTCTAAATCAAGGCGCAGAGATTTGACTGTGTCAGTAGAGCCATCAAAATTCAGAGGGCCGCTGAACGATTGTGGAGAATTATAATTAAAGCCTGGAACCTGATTATTGGCGTCTGCAGTTACCGCAAACAAATTTGCATTGTAGCCAACGGGTTGGTAGACATGCTTCACTTTACTTTGTCCATACAATGCAGTCAAAGTAAGGTTTTCAGTCAAATTGCCAACATAACGCAAAGACTGAACATCTGCACCGTTATCACCGACATTGGCATCTGGATCTGATTCTATGTGCTCAGAGGATTTTACAGTGGAGCCAACTGCGCGGGTGGTGTAGTTGTAAGAATAATAGTTATTATCATGCTTAGTTTTATCACCGAATACGGAAAGTTCTAGGCGATGATCATCTGTGATATTCCAATCGAATTTACCTAGGTAACGATCAGTTTGGTTTTTCTGTTTGATAAAGCCGTTTTGAGCCAAAGTAGTAGAGGTTCTACCTTGGAATACTCTATCACTATCATTCCGTGTTGTTTCTGCGGCGACAAACATGAAAAGTTTGTCTTTAATTATCGGACCACCTACATACCCACCATAGACTTTTTCTTCCAAAGTATTATCTTCGCGGCGGACTCGCAATGTACCGTCAGTTGCCTTTGTGTTAGCAGCCCCGATCACTGGATAATAATAATCTATCGGTTTGGAACGCATAGCCGATGGCGTAATAGAAACGGATGCACCAGTTTCCCAATTATTTGTGCCACTCTTTGTCGTTATATTGACCACGCCACCAACAGAGCGACCAAATTCAGCACCGAAGCCGCCAACTAATACTTGTGCTTGTGAAATTGCGCCAAAAGGCAGTTCTGATGCACCTAGTTGGGATAAAGGATTGGTGACCACCATACCGTTAATATAGTAAGCATTTTCAGATGCTCCACCACCAGCGAATGCCGCACCACCTGCGTAAGTAGGATCGCCACGAGTAGTATTTGGCGCCAATTGGATAATCGCATTAACGTTTTTTGCGATTGGTAACTTATCCAATTCTTTTGCGGTGAACGTCGCTCCGTTCGTAGCATTTGATACGTCGATACGGCTGCGACGCGCACTAACCTCAATTGACTGAACACCTGCATTAGCAGCTGCACCAAAATCAGGCTCGACACCTTGTCCAGCAAGTACCTCTAACTCTGCATTAGCTAAAATTGTTGAATCTTTCAACAATGTTGCCTTGTAATGACCGATAGGTAATGCGGTTGCTTGGTATTTACCAGTTGCATCAACTGTGACGGTACGTGTCAAGTTCGTGTCTGTATTTTTCAAGACAACTGTTGTAGCTGATCCAGCAACAACCTTACCATAAACAGTACCTGCCGCATTGGATTGCGCCATTACCGATGGCACAACACCTATAGACAACACACCAACACCAAATGCGACGGTCAGCGCATGCGCGACTATCGTTTTTTTAAACACAAGATTTTTCTTGGACATGTGATTTCCTAATTATGTAAATCAATAAGACGTTGCACAACATCGTGCCGATAAAACTGGTCGTCATTGCAACTTGCATGACGGGCGAACCCGCTTTCAAGCGAACACCTTCCTTACGAATACCTCTTCCAGAATCGATTTATAACACTTGCAATAAGTGTTTCTTTTGTAATTTAATGTAAATAAGATCGTTTTTTTGACCTTGTTTATGTAAATTATTCTGTCAAAAAATACTCATCTCACATGGAAACATCTCGAGTGTATTAGTGTCAACATTAGCTTTTTGCAGATTCTCAAAAAAACAACACTCATTTCGGAACTAAAAAATGACCAAATCTTTATTTGGCATTATTTTTGTACGGCGAAACAAATCATTGTTTTGTGCATGAATTCTTTTTATTCCTGATATAGCAAAATTATATTTTTGAAATTACTGAAAAATTTGAAATTAATTTGACTCACTTATTAATCATTGTTAATTTTGCCAAATTGGCAATGCATTTAACCGTGAGGTTGATAACACCACTAGTCAGTCGATGTTCTCTTTTGGTGCGAAATTTATTTTCTTTAGTTGCTATTTAGATATGATGTATTCAATCTGATTATTAGTAAAACTCTTCGATCTGTCATGCCAAATAAAAAAAGCCCCGGAACTTCCGGGGCTTTTAATTTAAGTGGATGAAACTATATCCAGTCAAACAATTTCTGTATTACCAGAATTTATATTTAGCGCGAACATAGTAGACGCGACCCAACGGGTTGGTAAAGCTAGCATCGTAACCAGTTTGGAAATTGGCAGCAGTACGTGAAGAAGGTGGATCTCTATCCAGCAAATTCTTGATGCCGAATGACAAATCTACGTTCTTAATACCTTTCCAACCCAATGTTGCATCATATGTTTCGTATGGAGAAACACTGCGGTCAGCCGGGTAGTTAGCACCAACTGCTTCTGGGTCAGTAAAGTCATGATAACCACTTGTATAGTTCTGCGTTACAGATGCAGACCATGGGCCGCGGTTATATGTGACTGTCAGCGCATGACGCCATCTTGGTGTAGGTCCGAGATCCTTGTAGGTACCGGCATCACTAACTTCTGGCGAACCTTGATATTGATAACCATGCTTTGTGTAGTAGGTGCTATCGAAGTTCATTGTGAAGTTACCAACATTCTCAACTTTAGCCTTGTAGTTCAAATTGAGATCGATACCTGCAGCAAAGTAAGCACCTGCATTTACCAAAGGCAGATTCACGTAGGCCAATGGGAAATCTTTGTTAGTACTACCTTTAATTGCGCCAGTTTGCTTACCATCATCGACCCATCCATCTGGAAATAGGGCTGGATCATAACGGTAAAAGTTATTGACGTTAGCAGCTGGGTTACCAAATACCGTATTTTCAGACACACTCAAAATAGCGTCATTAATACGGATGTTCCAGTAATCGATAGAACCGCTGAAGCTTGCTGTTGGCTGGAATACCAGACCCAGAGAATATTGCTTGGATTTCTCCGGTTTCACGTCTGTGTTACCTGAGTTGGCCGTAGGCAACTGAACGTTACATTCATCCTGGATAGCGCCAACTGGGTTCACACTATTAACTGGCACACCGTTTGGACAGCGAACTGGATCACTGAAATTACTATTAGTGTTATTGCCAGTGGTGAATGGACGCAGATTTTCATACAGAGTCGGCGCACGGAAGCCTACACCGTAGGACGCACGAGCCAGCAGTGTTTTGGTTGGCTTGTATGTAAAACCAATTTTTGGACTCAGCTTATTGAAAGACGTGCCAAAACCATTTTTGTAGCTATCGTAGCGAGCGGCGATATCGGCTTCCAGATCTTTGTAAAGAGGGATATTCGATTCAGCAAATAAACCCAATACTTTTCTGTCACCAGTTACGCCAGGAATCGGACCTGCACCGCCAACTTGATCGCCACTTGCCAACACTGGTGCGGAGAATTGATCTAAAGATTCTTGGCGATAGCTGGTACCCAAAGCCAAACCAACTGGGCCATAACTAGTTTGCGCGATTTCCTTGGAAATACGGAAATCAAATTCTTTGGAGATCGACGTGCCGTTGTTCTCAAGTTGACCTGTCAACAATGCGGTCCTCAGCGCTGCTAGACTTGTCGCATCTTGTGAACCAAAAACGTTGATTGCACCAGATCTGACAAGCGGAGTCAGCTTTGCGTAGCTGAACTGACCTTCGCCAAAAGTGATTTCAACTTTGTTTTTTGCATATGTCAATGCTGTTTCGTAATCCCATCCAGCGATGACACCTTTAGAACCGACCAGGAAGCGATCATTCGTCGCATCAGTATTATCCTGACGTCCACCGCCGGCAACGGTACGCCATGTGCCAGACATTGGCCCAACAGGCGTTACGACTACGTCGTTGGCTAACACACTACCAGCTGCCAGTGTGGAGCCATTCGCCAATTTATATGTAGTGCCTGATGGAACAACATAACCTTTAGGAATAGTGAAGCTGGTTGGATAGAATTTACCTCCTGTTGGATACGTCATATTGATCGTATATGGCGCAGGAGAATAGGTTGCGAGTGTGTTGTCCTTAGTGTGAGCAGCTTCTGCAAACACTTCATGATCATCATTGATTTTGAAAACAGCGCGTGCAACGAAGTTATCATGCGTTTGTTTTGGAATCAGATCAATGTACTTAACATAGTCAGTACCACATGCTTTTTCATTACGGATGACTAATGAAAATTCCGTGTTGTTACAGCCGTTAAAACGGTATGGGTTAACCCCTGTATATTTGTTACCCAAACTATCAGTGAAATTGAAGTTAGGCACGCCGTTACGTGGCGATGCTTTGTTGATACCTAGATCAGGACGGTTTGCTGTTGCCGCGAAAGAACGATCACGCGCTTTCAAGACATCATCATTTTCATGATTTGCGCTCAACAAGATATTGAAACCTTGTTTATTCAAATCGCCGTAACCACCAGTAACATTAAAGCTTCTTGTGTCCCCCCCTTTTTGAACAACTTTAGTTCCGTATACAGATGCTTCCAGGCCTTGGTAATCTTTTTTCAAGATAAAATTAATTACACCTGCAATCGCATCAGCGCCATACACCGCAGAAGCACCATCACGCAACACTTCAATACGCTCGATGGCAGAGAGTGGGATGGAGTTCAGATCGACTGGGCTGTTGCCGATCGCATAGTTAGCGACGCGACGACCATTCAACAGTACCAAAGTGTATTTGGAGCCAAGAGAACGCAGGTTTGCTGTGGACGGGTTACCCGTCGCACCAACGTTATTTGCTACCACGCCGCCGCCGAAGTTGCCCGGAATTAAATTTACCAAGTCTTGTGCGGTAGTTGCACCTGTACGCTCGATGTCTTCGCGCTTCATCACAGTGACTGGCAATGCAGTTTCTGATTCGACACGTTTGATCGACGAACCTGTGATTTCAATACGCTGTACAGCGTCTTGCGCCAATACTGGCTGAGCAATAATGCCCAACCCCATTGCGATTCCACTGGAAAACATTATTCTGACTGATCGAGACAGAATTTTTTCTTTTATCATTGTGTTACTCCCGAATTAGATATGGAGACTGATCTATCAAACGCATATTCTTTGTTGAGTAAAGATTTGCAAATGGTCCCAAGGTTTTTGATGACATATGAAAATTTATGTACCAAAAAAATCTTGATGGAACATGGAACCATTTCTGCAATACGACTGTCAATAAAGGCCCACTTTTCTTATACTCAAAAACAACAGGTTGGAATATGACAAATTGGGGAGATTAAAATACCTGCATTATTCTTGTGCTGTGCAAAAAAAGATAATCTAAGAGTTATATTTTTTGATACAAAAAATATTTAATTCTTTTTCTGGGGAAAATACTACATTTAATTTTTATTAATTGAATGTAAGTACCCTTATATTTTTATAAGGGCAAAACATTAATTCTATAAAGAAATGTAAGTTTTTGTTTTTACTCTCTGATTTGTTTATCTAAAAACACCGCGATCGAAAAAAATATTTTCGCGCATTGTTTTGGTGCAATTATTTATTTTTGATTCGTTAAAAAATAGTGTCTTTTCGGCTAAAAATGAAACGTTTTTTTCATCGATAAAGGCATTTACGCAATCTGCCGCCCCGCCTTCCAAACACCTAAAATTATCGGAAAATTCTCCAACATGCGAACCCGGATAAAATCCGCTCGCAAGCCAGTTGCGATAGCGCCGCGATCATGTAAACCCAATAAATTCGCTGGATTGCCTGTTACCGTTGCAACTGCTTTGGGCAGCGAGTACCCTTGGCTTTGCAGCAAGAATGCGGCGTGTAAAAGACTGGCGGGGACATAATCTGATGACAGAACGTCCAGCAAATCGCGTTTTGCGAGTGCGAGTGCGGATACATTGCCTGAGTGCGATCCGCCGCGCACGACGTTGGGCGCGCCCATGATGATCTTCAGCTTGTGTTCACGGGCGGCACTGGCGGCGTCCATCGTGGTAGGGAATTCCGACATGGTGACGCCCTCATCGACTCCTTCGGTCACGTGCTCTATGGTGGTGTCATCATGAGTTGCCAGAGGAATGGGGCGTGCTGATGCACGACATAGACGGACGACCTCGCGCCGGTTCGCGGTGGCATGTGTCTGCTGCCGTTCCAGCAAGTGATCGAGCATGCCATCGACTTTTTCATTGCTCCAGCCGCGTTTCCCGGTGACGTAGACACGGTAATGATGCATATCCGTCCATTGCCGCTGGCCTGGCGTGTGGTCCATCAATGACACCAGCTTCAAACGTTCATCGTCTAAGAACGGGCTAAACAGAGAAATCAAATTGGGTTCGGCCAGTTCGAGTCGCAAATGTAAAAAATGATCGGCGCGCAGCATGCCGGCATCAGCCGCAGTGCGCAAGCCAGCGATGCTGGCATGCAGGGACTTCATGCGCATGCTGTCAGTGTCAATATCGCCGACAGCGATCGCATCGAGGACGGTGGTGATGCCGGATGCGGCGATTTGTGCATCATGCGCCGCGATTGCGGGCAAAATCGGCCAACTCACTTTGGGGCGCGGCATCAGATGTTTTTCCAGATTATCAGTATGAATCTCAATCAGGCCGGGCAAGAGGTAATCACCGCCCCAATCTGTGCCCGCCAGTCCCTGATGATTCGATGAAACATCTTTGATGTGGTCGCCCTGGTAGGACATGCTGCCCAAGAATTCAGCATCGGCAGTAACGATTCTGGCATTGCGTATGGTGTGTATCATATTGTTCTGGTGATCGACTTACGAGGCGGTATAACAGCCAGGTGAAAAAATGACAGGGCTTTTACTGCCTGCGTAAATTTTATCAATAAATAATTTGATCAAAAGCATAGCATGCGCTCATGACACCCGAATCAGCTTCCCGCTACGCCGTATATTTTGCTCCCGCCACTACATCTCCTTGGCGGACGGCAGGTAATGTCTGGCTTGGCCGTGATTCGGAAACTGGCGCAACGGTTTTGCAAGCTAAAGTAGAGCACATTCACGCAGATAGATTCAGCGAACTTACTGCCAGTGCCCGGCGCTATGGATTTCATGCCACGATGAAAGCGCCATTCCGGCTGTCCGGCGGTTGTGGGGAGGGTGATTTGTTGGCGCAGCTTGCGCAGTTTTGTGAAAATAGAGCTCCCATCAAAATCGCCAAGCCACAAGTGCGTATGCTGGGCGATTTTTTAGCATTGCAGGTTGATGAGAAGCACACGGAAATAGCGACTCTGGCACAAGCTTGCGTCGCCTGCTTTGAGCCTATGCGTGCACCGATGAGCGCTGCTGAATTGCAGCGGCGTCGGCAACATAATTTAAGCCACAGGCAAGAGGAATTGTTGCGGCGCTGGGGCTACCCTTACACGGAAGACGCCTATCGTTTTCACATGACGCTGACGGATTCACTTGCGCAGGTCGACGCGGATACGCTGTCCCGCCTGAGTGAATCGGCAGAACGACACTTCGATATTGCGGCTCCCTTAGAAATCGATAGCCTATGTATTTTTAAGGAGAATGCACCGGGAGCTGTATTTAAGTTGTTGCATCGCTGTCTTCTTCGGCAGGTATCCAATGCTGCGGCAACCCATATTGTTTAACCTAGCCACTTATCAATTTCCGGATGCGGAAATTGCGTTGCTACAAAATTCACAAAATTCCTGACTTTGGCGGATAGAAGACGACGGCTCGGATACACCATAGAGATAGAAATGTCGCCCAGAAGAAATTCGGGAAAAAGGCGAACCAAGCGCCCGCTGCTCAGATCATCGCCCAGCATAACGGAAGCGCGCAATACCAAGCCCATGCCGGCTAGCGCGCATTCCCTGAGGACGTCGGCATTATTGGAAATCACGCAGCTATGTATCGGAATCTGCCTGGGGGACGGTGGCTCTCCGCGCTTACCTTGGACTATCCAGTTATCGCGCAAAAAATCATAACCAAAGTTTAAGCACTTATGATTCGATACATCGTCAGCGTTTTTTGGCACGCCATATTGCTTGATATAGTCTGGTGACGCGCACAATAAAATTTCTGAAGTCGCTAATTTGCGAGCGATCATACTTGCATCGATTTTTTGTAAATCCAGGAAAAATCCGATATCAAAGCCTTCTTCTACCAGATCCACATTCCGGTCGGTTACCCTCACGTCAAGCACAATATCTGGAAATTCTTTTGCAAACTTGGGTAACAAAGGCGCTAATTGTGTGCGGCTAAAACTCGGATGAGAATAAATACGCAAGGTCCCACTAGGCTTTTTGGCAGAATAGGAGGCCACGGCATCGGCATCGTCGATATCGGCCAGAATTTGTCGAACACGCTCCAGATAAATCTGCCCGGTCTCGGTCAGAGATAGTTTGCGAGTAGTCCGATTTAAGAGCCGCGTACCGAGATGCGCCTCCAGATCTGCCATATAGCGGGTGACAACTGCATTCGACATTTCCATCGCAATTGCCGCCCGGGCAAAGCTCCCTTGCTCGACGACTTTAGAAAAGATCCGCATTGATTGCAATCTGTCCATATTTCAAGCCCTTTATTGTTCCGTATTTAGCAATAGTATATTCCTGATTACCCCCTTTTTTGTTCAATCTGAAAAGCCTACACTGCCTTCATCGGTGTGCAGTGCAACATAAACTGCTCATCGAAGCCGAATCCAAAAGCGTATGGCAGTAGGCATCGGAAGTGATGGCATCTCACTTCTCATGCAAATTGCTTACACAATATGGACGCCGGCAACCGACCCTTATTGATATTTTTGGAGAATGACCATGAACACTAAACAACTTTTCGCTGCCGCTAGCCTGATCGCTTTGACTGTTGGTACTGCTTTTGCTGCGGACACTGCACCCACATCCACAAAAACCCGTGCTGAAGTCGTTGCCGAATTGGCGCAAGCACGCGCTGCTGGCGAACAAGTCGGCGGCGAAGAGTTCGCCTGGTTCGCAACGCCACAAGCAGTTATTGCTAAAACAGCGACAGAACCGAAAACTGAAACTGCAAAAGCACCAAAAGCAAAATCCAGCAGCGCGACAGAATAAATCTGGCTGCAAATGCAGCGCTATCCAGATCCAGTAAGCAAAAGATAGCACTGCAGCGATGTTCGTCAAAAAACGCCACAGATGTGGCGTTTTTTTTACTTCTAGCAACACGACAATATGTATCCGATTTACGTAAAAGTGTTCCGGCAAGACGCATCGGCGCAAACATTATGGTGGGGGCACATTGCGACTTGAGTGATAACTGTGAGCAATTTAAGTAACACATTATCATCTTGCGCAGCATTGGATCGTAGTTGACTGTGTTGTTGGATTGCGTTTGGGAATGGCCATGATGAATTGTTCACAAATTAACCAAACTTCCTTCTTGCAGCGTCAGGAACACCGTGGGGGAACGGAGAGACTGATGTCGCGCTCATTAATGGGTAATCTGGGCGGTATTGGGGCCGGAGATAAAGCGAGGTTAACTGTTTGTTATTAACTGAATGTAACTTTTCTTGTAATGATCTGCTATGACAGGCACCATCCCGCATTTGTTAATGTTCAATCGATTTGGACTTACAATGACAGACTTTATATTTACTGTTTCATGCTCCCGGTCATGATCATCATAGCTAATGACGAAAACCCCAATTTCTCCTTTTTATGCAATTCATTCTTTGTGGATGCACAGGCGCCTGATTCTTGATATGGCCAAGCGCGATGCTTTAGGTAAATATAAAGGATCCAGCTTGGGGGTATTGTGGTCATTGCTGACGCCCATCTTTATGCTCGCGATATACACTTTTGTCTTTAGTGAAATATTCCAAGCACGGTGGACTGCTACCAGTAGTTCAAAATCGGAATTCGCAATCGTTTTATTCGCGGGCATGATCATGTTTAATTTATTTGCAGAAAATGTCAATCGCGCTCCTGGGTTGATTATTGGTAACGTGAATTTTGTCAAAAAAATAGTATTTCCGCTTGAAGTCTTGGCTTGCGTCAATTTGATGTCGGCTATGTTTCACATGGTGATTAGCATACTGGTTCTGCTCGTTTTTCAGTTTGTAATTACGGGTTATATACCTCTCACATTATTATTATTGCCCCTGATTGTGCTACCTCTCGCCCTGATTTGCCTCGGTATTAGCTGGTTTCTATCCGCAATCGGGGTTTTTTTAAGAGACGTAGGGCAAACAATTGGAATTTTGGTGACAGGCTTGATGTTTCTATCGCCCGTATTTTTTCCGTTATCGGCTATTCCTGCACGCTGGCAAGTTTTTGCCAAATTGAATCCTATGGTGTTTCCAATAGAGATGGCTAGACGAGTGATTGTCTGGGGGAAACTACCCGATTGGCAAGAGCTGGCCCAATATACTGCCGCGGCATTACTGGTTGCCTGGGCAGGATTTATTTGTTTTCAAAAAACGCGCAGGGGATTTGCAGATGTCCTCTGAATTTGCAATTAGCGTCAGGAACGTCAGTAAATGCTATCAAATCTATGAAAGACCAAATGATAGATTAAAACAAGGTTTGTTCTCCCTCGCCGCACGCTTATGTCCGTTTGGTAAAGTAAGGGACTATCTGCGTTTGCGTGCTCAAAATTGTGCTAAACAATATTGGGCATTGCATGACATTAGTTTTGAATTAAAAAAGGGAGAAACCTTCGGCATTATCGGGCGTAACGGTTCGGGTAAAAGTACTTTGCTTCAGATTTTATGCGGCACATTAAATCAAACCAAAGGTGAGGTTATTGTCAACGGGCGTGTCGCCGCATTGTTAGAGCTTGGCTCTGGTTTTAATCCGGAATATACCGGCCGTGAAAATATCTATATGAATGGCCAGTTACTTGGCTTGAGTAAAAATCAGGTAGATGAGCGTATTGAGGACATCATTGCGTTTGCCGATATCGGTGATTTCATTGAGCAACCCGTCAAAACATATTCTAGCGGTATGTTTGTGCGAGTGGCGTTTGCCGTCATTGCGCACGTTGACGCGGATATTTTGGTCATTGATGAGGCGCTGGCTGTCGGCGATGCATTCTTTACTCAGAAGTGTATGCGTTTTCTCAGAAAATTCATGAAGCAAGGTTCAATTCTGTTCGTAAGCCATGATACGGTAGCAGTCAAAAGTCTTTGTGAGAGAGTAATTTGGCTTGACAAAGGATCAATGTTATTTGACGGCAGTGCTAAAGAGGCTTCCGATAAATATTTGCAAAATTTTTATGAGGCAACTCCATACGAATCAGTCGCTCAAAATACAAATATCACCGCCCTAAATCCATCAGCCAAATTACCCAGGAAAGATGCGAGGCTTGAATGGCTCAATCTTAGTAACTTGAGGAACGATATTAAGGCATTTGAGTTTGATCAGAACGTTGATCGCTATGGATCAAAAGAAGCACAAATCGAGACAATCAATTTCCTCGATACCTCAGGGACTCCGTTGACTTGGATTATAGGGGGAGAGGATATCAGATTAAAAGTTGATGCCGTATTTCACAGAGATATTTATTCGCCTATCATTGGTTTTTACGTTAAAGACCGACTGGGACAAGTTTTATTTGGCGACAATACTTATTTAACTTATCACGATCGGCCTTTGTCGGTCTCTGCAGGGCAAAAAGTAGTTGCTGAGTTTCAGTTTCTTATGCCGATCTTGTTGAAAGGTGATTATTCGGTATGCGTAGCCATTGCTGCTGGGAGTAATCAAGATCACATACCTTTAGATTGGATCAACGAAGCTGTTATTTTGAAATCAGAGTCTAGCTCTGTGGTTACAGGTCTTGTTGGTGTTCCTATGCAAAAAATTGAATTTAACGTTACCTCTAGATGAGGAGCCGTTGTTTCAGCGGATAAATGACTAATTCTCTAACACTTCCATATCGTATTACGCGCGTGCCAGAGCTGGATGGTTTGCGTGGTATTGCCATTTTGTTGGTAATGTTATTTCACATGGACATCGGAATATTTAATGGGGGATTTATTGGAGTGGATATATTTTTTGTGTTGAGTGGATTTTTGATCACTAGTTTATTACTCAAAGAACGCTCTGAGTCATCCGGAAATAATTTGCAATTATTCTATTTCCGTCGATTTTTACGATTAGTTCCAGGATATTTGTTGTTATTGCTGATCTATGTGCTTGTAAATCAATTTTATTTCACTGGAGACGAACGCAGATCGCATGTGATAGATGCAGCAATCAGTTTAGCCTGGCTTTCTAATTGGGCACGTGCATTTGGAGTACACCCTCCATCTTATCTTGGGCATACATGGTCATTGTCTGTAGAGGCACAATTTTATTTTATTTGGCCAATCTTACTCGGATTGATTGCGAACATTGCGAAACCGTCTCGTAACTTGGCAAAAATTATTTTGTTATTTGTATTGTGTATTTATGCGATTCGGGTGTACTTCATTGTAAGTGGTGCGACGGTTGATCGCCTCTACAATGGGCTTGATACGCGAGCAGATGCTTTGTTAGTAGGGTGCTGTCTTTCTGCCCATCTTTCTAGCCAACAGTTCGAAAAAACTAAGATGCGCATATATGAACTCATGAATATATTGTTACCAGTTAGCGTTCTCTATCTTACCTCTGCTTGCATCTTATTAAGTTGGATGGATTTATCGCTATATTATTACCACATGCTCCTTATTGAAATATCGGTGGCAATATTGATCGTGGCTATCTTTTTGCAGAAAAGTGAACTGCTAAGAAAAATCCTTACCAACCCTGTACTAGTTTGGATCGGCAGTATTTCTTATGGCCTATACCTGTGGCATTACCCTGTTTACGCATTTTTACGGACGATGGGTTATGGTCAGACTTCTGTCGTTTTAGCAGGATCCGGTCTGACATTTTTGGCGGCATTTCTCTCTTTTAGGTACATAGAAAAGCCCTTGATTCTATGGGGTGCAAAGAGTGAATTTACTTCTAGAGAGACGGCCCATTTGTCTTAACCATTAGTCCTAATAGCAGGTTTCGTACTATTTCCTATTTGATCGATATAAATCTACAGTTTTATAGCATTAGGAAAAGTTTTAAATGATATGAAGTCACCAAAAGTTTGAGGAAAAGATTGCATAATCTGATTGTTAAAAAAATTATGGAGGGAATTCAGCTCGTATGGCGAATTTTTCCACTTGCCAGATTGACTAAAGACCGGATTCGCGACGAGCTAGCAATCTGCATGCCTCAGTTTTTTAATAACTATCGAGATAGCGTAGTTCCTGCACTTGCCATTAATCACTTTGAACAATATGTTGAGGCATTGAGAACAGGTTCTCAACAATTATGGGTAAATAATTCGTCTACAAATATTGTATTCGACGTAAAAAAAACGAAAATTAATTCCACCATTATTTGGATAGATGTTTGCACATTTGGCAATATAAATAATGATGATAATGTGAGTAATCTAATTAGATTCTGGGAAAAAATTTCAACGCTTACACAAAATGGAATCGATAGCTTTTGTTTTTGTATTCCAGACCAAGGTGTCGAAGATTTTTTGAATGCATTGAGCGATTATTTATGCAAATTTTCTGGCGCTGAGTTTAATTTTTGTTTTGCTTTTTCTAATATCCGGCAGATTCTTGACACGTCGGATACGTGTCTATCCCGAGCACAAATTCTCTTGATTAGCCATTTAAAAAGTAAACGGTATGTTTGCGTGGATGATAAGCCGTTGCTGATAATTGGTCATGACGTTAATAAAGAATTTACATCGGAATTGATAGATAGTTGGCGGAAGTGGGGGGGGCAAAATAATCTGAGGGAATTATTCTTAATCGGGCATCAAAATCTGACATTTACTTTTGATCGAGAGCACGGGTTTAATGCTTTGCTTACTCAACGTAAGATAGAAAGCAATATTGATCCTTTAAAAAAAGAGATAGATCCTTTTTTTGACACGATATACGATGCTCGACACTTCGACCTGCCTTTGGATTTTTTGTTAGATGGGGCAATGGATTCAAATTTATGCATAGACATGTCTGAAATCAAATTGCCTGACAGTCTTCAGCCACTAGAACAACAATTATTGAGCACCTTTATATTGCAGGCGCATTTGTCAGCGTTAGCAATTTCTATTGAGCGCGAACAATTGCAAACAAAAAAACATCTTAATTTCGTCAAGATTCCGCAACTAATTAATTGTGATGATGAAAATTTTAACGTCATATCATCGAAGATTTTTCCAGAAACAATACGTATGGCGAATGTCCGTGCACAATCAACGTTACTAAATATTGGTCAGAGTGATGCTGGAAGATTGGCCATTGTTATTCACGCGTTTTATCCAGATGTACTGCTCGAAATATTGACGTATATAGAAAATATTAAGTCGTATGACGTAAAGCTTTATGTGACAACTGTTCCAGAGAATGAAGCAACTATAAAAAATATATTAATAAGAAATGAATATCCTTATGTTTTACGCGTATATGAAAATAGGGGGCGAGATATTCTCCCGTTCTTGAAAATCATGCCAGAGGTTATCGCTGCAGGCCATAGATTCTTTGTGAAAACGCATACAAAGAAATCGTTACATAGACTTGACGGAATAAAATGGCGTCGTGATTTATTTGAAAAAACATTGTCCGCCAGCGCTATTAATAATGCAATTACATGGATGCAGGGACATATAGAAACTGGTTTGGTTGCACCGGATGGACACTTGCTCCCTATGCATCAGTATTGGGGAAATAACGTTGTCCGAGTCGTTGCGTTGGGAGCCAGAATGGGTGTTTCTCCCCGAGATATTAATAATATGAATTTCGTGGCTGGTAGTATGTTTGTGGCTAGGGTTGATGCGATGCTTCCCCTTCTCACTTTGTCACTTCAGTCGGATGATTTCGAGACAGAACATGGTCAAGTGGATGGCACTCTAGCTCATGCAATAGAGCGTTTGTTTTCAGTCAGTCTACATGCAATGAATTTATCAATTTATTGCTCTGATATGAAAATGGTCGACCAATATCAGTTTGCCGCATGACGGTGCGCTCAATAATTTAATTAAATTAATAAAAAATGAATCGATATCAATATGAATTTGATGCTAAATCCGACAGTATTGCGGCACGGATAGTGCGCCTGGTTGGATATGACAAGCGCGTATTGGAACTGGGATGTGCTTCAGGCCATATGGCTCAAGTATTTGCTGCCAACGGATGCCAAGTAATTGGTATCGAAATGGATGCGGACGCTGCCGAGCAAGCACGCAAAGTCTGCCTGGCAGTATATGAGGTGAATCTTGATGACCGAGATTGGGTCCAGGTATTATCTGGTCAAGAAAAATTTGATGTGGTAGTAGTTGCAGATGTTTTAGAACATTTACGTAATCCGCGCGCTTGCATTGCAAACGTAAGGCGCTTGCTGACTGACGATGGAATTGTCATTATTTCGACTCCGAATATCGCTCATGGAGGAGTCATTGCTGGATTAATGCAAGGTAATTTCCAATACCGTGAGACAGGTTTGCTAGACCGGACACATATTCATTTTTTTACAAAGAATAGTTTGCGTGAGGCTCTTGAAGAAGAAGGGTTTGCAATCAATCATTTTGATAGTGTCGAAGCCGGTGTTGATCATCTTGAGTTCTCTGAACAATGGGCAATGCTGCCGTCTTCTGTCAGAGAGCTGGTTCGACGGCTCCCAGACGCGATGGCATTCCAGTTCATCGTCACGGCCAGTAAAGTAAATAATAGTATTAGTGCGCAGGAATTGCGCGAGACACATCGTCAGCTTGAACGTGTGAAGTCGTCAATACAGACGATTGAGAATGAGGCTGCGCATCATATTTCTCATTTGCGTCAGCATGTTGAAGAATTGACGGGTGCTGTAAAGTTCTTAGAGGCACAGCGTCACGCGAATGAATTACAAATTGCCGAATTAGAAAGAGTTCAAGCATCAGAGCGTCACGCGAATGAGTCACAAATTGCCGAATTAGAAAGAGTTCAAGCATTACAGCTAGAAAGTTTGGCGCTTAAATCTCATGTTATAGCTCAGAGAGAAAACGAGATCCAACAAGCTCAGCAAGTCATTCAACAAATTTATAATTCTTCTAGTTGGAAGTTAATGGCACCAGTGCGTAAACTGTCAGGCCTATTACCAGCACGATTGAAAAAAATATTACATCTCTTGATTCATCGTTTTTATATTGCGGGAAAACTGATTGCTGCACACCCTATCAAAGGGTGGGCAGAAGTATTTAAGGCAATTTCCAAAAACGTTTCGCCCCCACCTATCGTACCAAGCCCTCATTTTGCCCCTCCAACCGATGACTTTTGTGTTGAAGTACCATTTTTCTATGATACAGGAAAACATTTACAACCTAGTCTGATGGTCATCTGCCACATGTATTACACGGATCTGGCACAGGAGTTTAAAGAATATTTTTTAAATATACCCTACCAATTCGATTTATACATTACGACAGACTCTGATCAGAAAAAACAAGAAATTGAGACTGCATTTGCTGACTGGAATAAAGGCAAATTGGAAGTTAGGTTAGCAAAAAATAGAGGGCGTGATATTGCTCCTAAACTTATAACGTGTAACGATCTCTACTCGCAGTACGAATTTGTTTTACACGTACATACGAAGAAATCTCCACATCGGGGAAACGACAATGGTTGGAGAGAATTTCTGCTCAATACTTTACTTGGCAGCTCCCAAATTGTCGAAAGCGTTTTTGAGGCGTTCAGTCTGAATCCTCTGCTGGGGATGATTGCTCCTCAGCATTTGGACGATGTTCGCCCTTACGTTGGCTGGGGATGGAATTTTGAACATGCGCAGAATTTCGCACATCGTATGGGAATCAGCATATCCCTAGATGGTGTTGTCGATTTCCCTTCAGGCTCAATGTTTTGGGCGCGAACGGCAGCATTACGTCCATTGTTAGATCTCCAGTTGAATTTCCGTGACTTTCCTGAGGAATCGGGCCAAATAGATGGGACGTTGGGTCATGTAATTGAAAGAATGTATTTTCTCGTAACCGAGAAAGCAGGATTTAGCTGGCTGAAGATAGCACTACCATCGACTCATGAGAATGGATTAGAGCGGATAACGAGGATTGAAAACCAGCAAGATTTGCGAGATTTTTTAGAGAATGATTTAGATTTTTTATTGGACTCTCAAAACATAGTGAATCCATATAAGAGACCAAAAACAGCGACACAACAAAACACGAAAAAACTCAATAAGAGAGAGCGGATTTATCAAAGAGCATATGAGCGCTCATCCTATAAAGGCATGATGGATTTCACGACATTTGTCAAAGAGATTAATTATTTGACTGAAGGCAAAAAAAGTAGCATTGATTTTAACGAAAAATTCTATCTTAAGGCCAATCAGGAAGTTGCCCAACAAGTAAATCTGGGCATGATCCCATCTGGTTATATACACTTTTGTGTGACGGGACAATTTGATAGAAATATCATATGGAGTGATTGCCAGCTTGAGCGTCGTTTTTTTATGGCACCAAAGCTTGCAGAGGGATTCATAAGTCCGGTAAATTTACGAGCTATTCCAGCATATCAGCCTGATTTAACGTATTTGCCGATGGGTAGTAAACCCTTTTTATTAATTTTCTTTTCTCATCTTCAGGACGACTTATTTTTTGCTGGCTACACAGAATTTTTCAAGGATTTCAAACCCATTATTGATCAATTTCCACGTGTTGTAATTTCTGTAGCTGCTCCGAATTTTAATAAAAAATTAGCGAACCGATATGCCGAGCATATCGAGGTAATTAACGATAACGAATTAAAGAAACTAGAAAATAAGCCAGATTTGATCGTTTGTTTTAACAGTGAATTATTTTTTAAAGCAAAGAATATTTTTAACGATCTCGATCGAACAATTTATTATTGCCAGGACTTTGAAGCAGGATTTTTTCCTCTAGGTACTACCTATGTTCGAGCAGAAATGGCAATTACTCATTCTAAGAACATTATTATTTCGAGCAATATTCTTGTTAATTATTTTAAAAAATACAATCTTCTTGACCCGAGGCAAAATGTTTACATTACGACTCCAAAAATAGAACTCGTGCATGTTTTACCGGGAAAGAGTAAACGGTTATTTTTTTACTTCCGCCCAGAGAGTTTTAACAGCAGAAACTTGCCTGAACTATTGATGGAGGCTGCAGAGCAATTTTGTAAAAAATATTCCGGTTATGAATTGTATTTACTAGGTTCCGTTGATACTTGTTACTCATATGCCATTAATGGGAATTCGATATTTGTAATATCAAAATTACCGAAAGACGAATACTCAAAACTTTTGTCGACTTGCGATGTGGCAATTTCTATGATTTATTCTGCGCATCCTGGGGTGATCGCATTTCAGACAGCGGCCTCCGGAATTCCTACGGTTACCAATACTTTTGATAATCGTGACGCAGATTTATTGAAGCAAATTTCTGACAATATTGTGCCTTATGATCCCGTAAAAGATAACTTGTTGGATAGTATTGAATTAGCATTGGCCATGCCTAAAGGCACTCCGTCTTTCAGAGGACATTTATACTCTGTGGACAATCCACACACATTCCCTGATTTCATTGAAAAAATTATGAAGAATTGACATGACAAAGACCGGCTCAAATGCCATTTGAGCCGCCTCAATCAAGGAGTGATATTTCAATTAAAACGTGAATCTTGTGATTGGAATATTTTTGTTATTTGGCAGAGTTAGCACTGCATTACGTTTATCAGAGAAGCGGATGATGACTCGCCCGGCATTTGCAGCAACAACAATAGCAGGTTTATAGCTCCCGGTCAGTGTTTGACCATTGCCATATTGCTGCCAAACACCTTCATAAGTCGCTGCATCCGTCATTTTCATTGGACCTGATGCATACCAGATTGGATTTCCTAAATTGTCATACATATAGCCCGCTAAGAACATATTTCCATTTTGGATTTCAACGGAGAATCCTCTGCCGCCCTCATCAGGATTCCACCACCACCCTGCCTCTGGTGTGTTTGCCGGCACTTCTGCATTAACGCCACCTGGTACTATGTTAAATCGTTCGATTGAAATAGTTCCCCCTGGCCACATTAAAGTGCCGTGAGTGTTGTCAGAAAAAGTGATAGTCAGATTACCTTGACTACCATTAATAAGACTTGCCGTTTTGTAATTGCCAGTCAGGGTTTGGCCGCCCTGATATGCAATCAGATTTCCGATATACACCGAATCTGATGTCATTGCCGTTGGACCAGATGCATACCAGGTAGCCCTCCCTGTCTGATCATAAAGATATCCGGCAAAGAACATCTTGTTATTGGCTATTTCAATCGTAAATCCTCTGCCACCTTCAGTGGGATTCCACCACCAGCCGGTCTGCGGTATGGGTTTTGTTGTCAGGTATTGTTTGATACTTGGATAGGCCAGATCCAAACGAGAAAAATAATCCGCGTTAGTCGGCGTTTCGCACGCAGATGATCCTGCGTATAAAGCGCCGCGCAAAACGTAATATCCTGCGCTGAACGTGAATAGTCCGGAGCCGCTGCTGCCGGGCTCGGTGATACCTGTTTGCCACTTGACCGGTATATACAGGCCTTTGTCATTGACAATGGTGAAATTCGCATCAGTAGTTCCCGTGCTTATTTTTTTTATGTCTCCACGAGGATGGTGAATGCCAATCACATTCTGCGGTGTAATGGTGTTCGCATCCCAGCCAGCGTAGTTCGCATTTGCGGGAGGGGCATCATTTAATTTCAATAATAAGAAATCGTCTTGCACGCTGTTATAGAGCAGAGTTGCCCCATTAAAAAGCTGGACTACCTGCTTTAATCCACCGCCACAACTGGCAGCTTCGTAGAACCAATAAGTATTAAGCGTACTGGCAGTTTGCTGATCGGATATGCAGTGATTCGCCGAGAAAAAAAGTGGATCTTTTGCCGTATTATTGAGCAAGGTGCCAGTGCACAGGTAAGAACTGCCATCGATCTTTGTGTAGATCATTTTTGCGATACTATTGCCCGCGGCCGATAATGCCGGGGAGGGCGAGCTGACGCAGGCCAAGTCTACTTCGCAATACGATGCGCCTTTTTCAGCAGCGCTGACACTGCGCTGACTGGATGGGGTGCTGACCAGGTGCGATATGTTGGCGATATGAAAATCCAGATCCGCGGAGCGTGCCCCAGCAGGCAAAAATATTTCCAGCGTCGCAGTGTCACCATCCAAAGCAGGCGACCAATAAGTTTGATTGATCTGAATTTGACCTGCCACAATCGGGCCAACGACTTTGTTTGGGTCGTCCGAACCGACAAACCGAATTTCCATTCCATTTGGCATCTGTGTCACCACCATCCCAATGCGGACTGCGGCTGCATTGGTCGAGGTCACACTGAGACTTGCAACCTGCCCGCCATTTGGCAGGGGTGTCCAGCGCAATTGCCATGAGTTGGAGGATTGATCCAGATGATTCGTTAAAGCACGGCTAAAACCTATTTGATGCTGGCGTTCGCGTATTCCCAAAGCAGATGTTTTCATCGTGGCAGCCTCTGCCTGACTTGGACGACCTAAGGAAATTTTTGTGATGCCTGGGGTGAGAGGTAATTTCAACGTATTAAGCAATGCCGATTTTTCTGGCACTGTACTCAATACCGGTGCCGGTGGCATTGATCGTATTTCGTCAGCGTGAATGGGCGAATCAGATTTTGTACTTGCAGTATCAATTCTCTCAATTTGAGCGCCATTTTTCCCCCCACATCCAAGCAAGAATAGAGAACTAAGGGCGATAACAAAAAATAAAGGGAAAGATTTTTTTTTCATTTTGATTCACAAGCGAATGACGACTTATTACATTGATTCGATTTGATATAGGACTTGGGCAAAACAGCAAACTGCTTGCCATGCTCTGCATTGAACCCGCAATCTAGATGCGGCTTTCCAGGCCATTTCGCGCCAACAGGCGCATCCAGCTTGCGGGTTCGTTTAATATCGGCAAAAGCTGATCGTCATTTAGATATTCGTTTGATTACGCCAGCCATGCCTTCATTGCTTAAAATTTCCCAGGCGCGTTTGCCGACCCGCCTGCGATGGTCGGCGTTGAGCAAGGCTTGCAGCATATGTGCCGTCATTAATCCCAGGCTCAATTTAGATTGACTGACGCCCGCTTGAAAACCTGGTGTAAGGATTTGATTCAATCTGAAGGTTTCCATTTTCGCGGTAGTTTGATCAAACAATTTGGGGTATTCTGATTTGCCCTGAACTTCCAGCCAAGTCTTAAAATTATCTAATCCGGGGGCATACGGATCGGGAAATTTTTTTTGCAAATCTATCCGCTCGCGGTAGATCAGCCGTGCTTCTGGACTAATCTTGGTCCCGTCTGAATAACTGCCGAAACGCCATGACACCTGACTTAGCGGATCCGCATCCACATTTGCTGTAGCGGCGCTATACCAATCAACCAGTTCGGCAACGGTTTTGTTTCCGGTAGCGTTTCTCTTGGACATAATAATATGTGCGCCACTATCAAATCCGGTGAAATGGTAAAACCCCAACGGATCACCATTGACCAATACCTGGTCTGGCGCCGTGCCGCTCAATTCCCGGGTCGTCAGATTCCAGGGGGCGACGTTCAGTCTTGGGGATCGTAAAATGCAGACGCCTTCAAAAAATGCCGGTGCCAGATCGATCCAGCGTTGATCGGTGAATAATCCATTGGGAATATCGGCGCGGCAAAAATAATACAAGCGTTCTGCCCACCAGGCCGCGAAGGCCCGGCCAATATCAGTAGAATTAACCGCAAAAAATCCTAAGTTATAGATGCCATGTTTAAGGCTGCAGATTTCATTGTCTATCACCGCAGCGACAGAGGATTCGGGGTGAAGCTGATGCGGAGTCAGGGCTAAGTTCGATTCTTCAAGAGCGGTCATGACTTCATCCAGTCGCGAGAATAAAACCGTGTCCGGATCGAGGTAAATAACACTGGCGCAATCATCGCGATCCAGCAGCTTTTTCAACATGAACGGCTTAATTGCCGTCGATAATTCAACTATATTGTGGCAAAACGACCATCCTGAAAAATCGGGTATACCCAAGCTGTCGGCAGGATGAATTTCATCAAATGGTTCTTGCGATAAATCTATTCCGGCTGGGATTTGATCGGACAATGCGAGGTGGATTGCCCATTCTGGATGCCAGTGCTTAATCGATTGAATCAATACCCTTACTTTCGGAATGTAATTACATGCAGCGCTGGTAAAGACGTGTACTTTCTTCATGCAACCGCGCTCATCCATATAACTTCCTTCTTTTGTAAAACTGTTTGATGCCAGAATCGTTCTAACTCATCTAATACTGCCGCCGGCTGCATCGAACTAAGCACCAAACCCTTTTCGTAAGTTTTTGCCAGATCCGCGGGCGCTCCAAAATTAAAGCAGGCAAATGGGACGCCCATGTCCACCAGTTCATGGGATACATAGGAAAATGTTTCTGCCCAAATCGATGGCAACAAAAACACATTGGCGCCAGAGCCCTGGATGATGCTACTCAATTGTTTCGGCTGATAGGGCCCGGTTACGTTGACGATATGGCCCGGTACTCTTGCCTCAAGCGTGCCAATGACGGTGATTTTTATGCTGGAATGACGTTTTTGAATTTCGCGTGCTAAAGCGTTGATGATTTCAGCGCCTTTATGTTTGCCGATCAAGCCAACCACACCGATGTGCAATTCCTCCGTGGGCGTAACTGAAACCTTACTGACGGCCGTGTGGAGAGTGTGCGGTTGTACGCGCCATTTACTTTGATCCAGATCGGGATAAGCGCGCTGAAGTAAGCGTTGGGACGCTTCAGAAAACAATCTTACATCGTCTGCTGCACAAAGTAATTCCGACCAGGTACTACGCCATTGTCGAATATCTCTGACACTGCTGACAGAAACGAATCCGTCAGTATGCGCATTCAGGCAGCGAGCGCACTCGGTTTCATCCGGCACACCGCAAAATGTACCCTTGTCATTAATAAGAAAATGGCTGGGACAAATAGCAAAATAATCGTGCACAACAACTTGCAATTCGCAATGCACATGTTTGCGTAATGTGACCAGCATCCTTACCACGTTCAACGGCTGTCTGAATGAGACCGCGCAGTTGTACAAAATATGCTGGATTTTTGCATGACCGAGCAAATAGACAAATGCCTCAACAGACGCAATGGAATAACGTACTGACGAGACGCCATCGTAAAATTCAACAAAGTATTGCAGGCTTGCTATATGAAAGCCCAGCATCAATACGTTTTCACCTTGCGCTATGCGTTCCGCAATATGTTTGTGACGATAGATGCTGGCCCCGCCGCCCATATCCTGATCGATGACAATGGCACATGGGCGTATCTGAAGTTGCTGGATCAGTTTCTTCCAGATACTTGAATCAAGCGCTTGCGGCCGCCCCGTGTTGTAGCGCAAAACCTTGTGCAGTAATGCCTTAGGGCCCGAGCTTCTTAACAGAATCAGGGATTTTTTTGCCAGAACGGCATAGTGAGCCATCTTGCTGAGCGCGCTTTCGTGCTCATCGCGTCGAGTAAAATGGACAGGCGTAGTGACGATCTTGCCGTCAGATAATTCCCAACGTAGCTCTATGCGGGCAATTTTTTGCTCGCCAGTGTCGGCCAGCAGCAAAAAACCGGCGTTGTTCGCTTCAGGTATGGCGTTGAATTTTTTACTGACATCGTCTCTGCGCTGGCCATAATTAGCGTTGAGTTCAACGCATGGCGCAGTCTCGACAAAGTGAAGGATCAATATAACTTTGCGTATGCTGAGTCCTGGCACGAATCCCCAGCCATAAGCAAAAATCTGATTTTCTCGAATTAAAACGTGATCGACACCATGTTTTAACATTGCTTCTCCGTCCTGTTTCATTGTGGTCAGAGTCGGGCCAGGTCAGGATAATTCATACCGTATACTAAATTAGGGTAAAAAATCTGAATAAATAAAACTTACGCACCTGCCAGGCTGAGCACTTCATCCACGGTGGTAATGCCTTGCCATACTTTAAGCATGCCGTCATCCCGCAGCGAACGTACTTTGCTTTCGCGTAAATAACGCACGATGTCCGCCTCACTCGCATGGGTCAGAATCTGGTGCTGTAAAGTGGCATCGACCTCGAATAGTTCATAGATCGCGACACGGCCGGAAAATCCGGTCTGATTGCAATTACGGCAACCCACCGGACGGCGCAATTGGGGCTCGCTCACCAGTTCGTCGCGCCATTGCTTCACACCCTCGAGCAAGACCCGATGCGTTTCTTGATCGATTTCTGCAGGCTGGGCGCAGTGTTCGCATAAACAACGCACCAGGCGTTGTGCCATCACGCCTTTGAGACTGGAGCCAAGCAAAAATGCTTCTATGCCCATGTCGACCAACCGTGTCACTGCCCCGGCAGCGCTATTCGTGTGCAGAGTTGAGAATACCAGATGTCCCGTCAGCGCCGACTGTACGGCGATCGCAGCCGTCTCCTGGTCGCGGATTTCACCGATCAGGACCACATCCGGATCATGCCGCAAAATGGAGCGCAAAGCAGCAGCAAAAGTGAAGCCGATATCGGCATTCACCTGGATTTGGGTAATGTCTTTGAGCCGGTATTCGACAGGATCTTCAACGGTAATGATTTTGTTGAGTCCGTCATTGCCGATATCTAGTGCGGTATACAGTGTTGTGGTTTTGCCGGAACCGGTCGGCCCGGTCACCAGGACGATGCCGTTCGGCATCTGTATCCAGCGCTTAAACAAGGCGGCGTGATCGGGCATCATACCAAGGTCTTCCAGATGATAGGGTTTGCGATCCTGACGCAACAGACGCATCACGACCGATTCACCCATCGCCCCCGGCAACACAGAGACGCGGACATCGAATACTTCGCTGTTGACACGCGCCGTCATGCGTCCATCTTGCGGCAAGCGACGCTCGGCAATATCCAATTGCGACAGAATTTTGATGCGACATACTGTGGCGTCGAATTTATCGAGCGGCATGCGGCTGAGCTCTTGCATCACGCCATCTACACGCAAGCGAATCGCAAATTCGTATTCGCCGGGCTCTACATGGATGTCCGATGCGCGGCGCGTTACGGCTTGCGAGAGCACCGTATTGACCAGTTCGATGATCGGGCCTTCTTCGGCCAGCTCACGCAGATGCATGACATCACCGGTGGCCGCCATCTTCGGTTCGCGTCGCTCCAGAGCCGCATAAAATGCTTCAAATGCCGAAGGGCGTATCAACGAATATTCAATCCGGGACGCTGGCGGTGCCTTCAGTCGCAAGACTTCCTGAACGTTGGCGCTGATCGCCTCTTTCGCTGCGCAGTGGGTAATGTCGCTATCTTCTTGCTGCCAGATAATCATGCCTTGGGCCTGGCACCAGTGCGCAAGAATGCCCCATTGTGCGATCGTAGGCTGAAAAGCAATCTGTGCATGATGCAATTCATCGTCGCTGACGAGCGGCATGCCGCTATGCAGCGCCATTTGCTGATACAGCACATCCTCTGACAGCGCACCCATCCTCACCAGCAAAGCGGGCAGGGGTGTAAATTGTTCTCGCTGCAATAATCGTGCGTTGACCAAGGTCTCGGCTGGGACGATGGCATTGTTTTCGAGAAATTGTTCAAACGAGAGAAAGGTGCTCATTACCAGATCATAGTTGTTTGTAAAAAATTAAAGCAGAACGAATTATTTGGTTACAACTTTCACATCGTTTGTCACGCTATACCATTTACCACCGGCACGTACTAACAAAAGAATTTCCGTATTCTTGGCTAATTTTATTTTGACTTTAATATCTGCTTTGGCCAGATTTGCGATACTTTGCGCTGCTAAGAATGACGACTCGCCTTGAGGTGGATTGGTATTTAACAGCAGGAAAAACTCGGTTCCAGGAATTTCACTCATTAAATGCACAGGGATAACGCCTGCAAGAGCGATTGGTGGAGAGTCAAGCAAAAGATAATCGGATTTGACAATTTGTGTTTTGTTCGGTGCGGGCTTAAACAGTGAAAGTGCTTTATCTACACTCTCCGCTTTCATTAATTCTGGTAACAGGCTATCTAAAGTCGGCGGAGGAGTACTGCCTATAAAGGCGCCGGCTTGTGCCTTGGCTGGCGCAGAGATTAACACCATACTGAAACCAAAGGCGATCACGATGAGCACATACATTAGTTTATAGCGAAGAATTACATTTGAGATAGACAGAAGACGCATAGCAGGGGAGGTGTAATCCAGAAAAAGGTAAATTAACACAAGCTCATGTAAGTTGATATTGTACACCGCACGGCTAAGAGACTGATTTGTTGCGGGTTTTGATTTGAAGAGCGCATAAAAAAAGGGAGGCTTTCGCCTCCCTTCTTAGCTTGTTAGCTATTACAAGTTTTTATACTTGCAAATTACTTAGCCAAACCGCGTTGTGCATCTTGAACAACTGTTTGTGCATCAGATGGAGCACGACCAGTAGTAGCATCGAAATCTACACCTTGTGTTGAGGATGCTTCGATGAAGTTCTTGCTATCTGGATTGTACAGGTAGTTTTGTACGCGCAATGAACCTACGCCATCAGCTGTAACGCGCAGACGCTCACCGATTGCAGCGTTGGCTGTTGGAGCAGTAGCACCAGCAACAAAGCCTGTACCGTTGCTTACCGGAGCATTAACCAGCAGTGCATCGATCTGAGAAGATGTCATGTTCATTGCTTGGCGTGGTACCAATGTTGCGATCTGGCCCCAGCCACCGTATGAACCATCAGAGTGGATCAACTGACCGTACACTGTTGCTGTACGTGTTTCACTTGGGTTGATCAGACGGATAACACTCAACCAGCCGCCAGCGATTTTCGATGTTGCGTAGTTACGTACATCGATCTTCACGCCGCCACCGATTGGTGTCAGGGCGCCAGAGCAAGAGTTCTTTTGCTCTTGTACGCCATCAGTCAATGAGTCAACTGTAGTGCTGTTGGAAGATGGAGCCGCTTTCAACAAATCAACCGCGCCGGAAGTCGATGTCTGTGACAACAAAGATGTACTAGCAACGCTGTAGCAAACATATGCTTTAGCTGCCTTAACTGCATCGATATCTGCAGCTGCTGTTACTTTGATCAGCGCAGTTACGTCACCAAATGCCGTTGCAGTTGCAGTCGTTGCGCCCAATACTGCCGCACAGTTTGGTGTAGCTGACAAGAACACAGTACCATCAGCATAGGAGCCTGGCAGGTTGACGTTGACGTTCAAAGATTTCGCTTCGATTGAACCAGCTTTACTTACGGCTGTAGCCGGTGTTGTAGTAGCGGGAACGCCATACACTGTTGTGTAATCCAGATCCAGGCCTGAACCAACCAATGATACTTGAACGGTACCCAGATTAGCCAGAGTTGGGCTGACGAATGCAGCGCCAGTACCCAGGAAAGTCTTCAGGGTTGCATTGTCAACTGTCAATGAGCCTGCTGTAGGAGCGATACTGATCTTGACGTTTTCTGTGAAGTTCAACAAACGACCTGTGTTGACCGCGCCTGGGCGTTGATCTTCAGAGTCAGAGTTAGCACCAGTCATCAGCGCTGGGCTAGTGTACGTTGTGTAATGCTTGAACGTGACGTCCATGTTCGTATCAGGATTAACGCAACCTGTATCGCCAGCAACTGTACGCAGGTTAGTCAAGCCGGAGTTATCCGTACCAATTACTGAGCCTGGGTTGAAAGTGATGATAGGACGGCTAACGATGTTCGCTGCGCCTTGAGCGAAGTCGATGTTTGCATAAATCGTTTTGTGATCTGCACTAACGAAGGCTGTTACAGTGATCGCAGCAGCTATACCTGCCGACAATGCTGAACCGTCAGCATTAGTGATTTTAACTGTACCTGCGCCGATTGCGCCGCCTGCTGCTGGGCCGCCCCATTTAGCAGTGCCTGGCAAAGACAATTGAACTTGCAGACGTTGTCCATTGAAACGTGCATCCAGATCGCCAGCAAAGTTGTAGCTCTTGGATGGCGCGCGAAGGATTTGGGAATTTGTTTCAATAACTTCGCGTGCCAGTGTCACGGAAGAAGATTGAATTTGACCCGCTGAAGCTACGTTAGCAGCGAAAGCTGCAACCAGGCTAGCCGCCAGGATACTTAGTTGTTTTTGTTTCATTTGAATAGCCTCTCTAGAAAAGACATTTAGTTGTTACTTAATTAAAATGTACAACGTACGTTTGATACAAGTACTTGTCATACGAGTACTCATATGACTAGCCGGAGGTGATTAAATCATGTTTTTACATTTACAGCAAGTTACCTTGTGCAAATAAATAGGAAACGTAATTTTTGGCAACATTCCTCCTCTTATAAGTCATATCGGTTAGATCGACAGACTCATATTAGGCGTAGTTGCCGCATTCTGCACGTCATTCTTCAGGTTTGTACAGTTATTTGTTGTTGCTCAGGTACATATTGTGTCTAAATTGATGGGTATTTGATGGAAAGCAGTAGATTTTTTTTCGCATTTCTGCCTCGGCAACATTTTTTAGGTTTGCTGGCGCTCTTCTTGTCCTTGGTCGTATTTATTGGGATTGCACTTTTTCGCCTGGTTTCTTGTCTAATTTAGGTTATTTACGCATTGTTACTAGTTGGTCCTTGCCTGATGAAATACAATCCTGCATTGTTTAAGATTTGCTCTAATTTTTACGTATGTGTATACATATATGTTGAAGCAGATTTTGCGGGTCATAATCGAGCCGATTTCGCTGATTTTTATCGATGATGGCTTGCCGCCGGTTTTTTTAATACTCATAAAATTGTCAAAATACTTATGCCTGAATATCGTTATCAAGCAACTGATCCTCAAGGTGGTATTGTCAAAGGCGTTTTGACGGTAGAGACCGAAGTTGAGGCGATGTCTCAATTGCAACGTCGCGGTTTGATGGCATTTGAGATGCAGCAGGCTGCTGCACCGAAGTCGATTCGACTGTCGCAGCCGAAGCGCGCCGGTCGCGATGCCTTGCTAGTGGTATTGCAGGAGTTGGCAACCTTGCTGGATGCCGGCGTGACACTGGCAGATGCGGTGGAGAATGTGGCGCGCGGCTATGTAGATTCGCCATTGGGCATCGCTTTCAATAAGATTTATGGGCAGTTACGTGGTGGCGTCGCGTTTTCCAAGGCCTTGATTGAGGCGGATTTGCGTTTGCCGAATTATGTGATTGAACTTTGCAAGGCCGGCGAGTCTACTGGTAAGTTGGCGGGATCTTTGCGCTCTGCGGCGGAGCAACTGGAATTGGAGCAGAATTTTCAACGGGAAGCGCGTAACGCTTTGATCTATCCGATGGTGCTGGTGATCAGCGGCTTTTTGGCGACGCTACTGGTATTTGTCTTCGTTGTGCCGAAGTTTGCGAATATCTTGAGCAATCCCAAAGCGGATATTCCGCTTTTGTCGGTATGGGTGCTGGCGACCGGTATGTGGCTGACAAAAAACAAGCTGTTATTGAGCGCAGTTGTTGCCGGTGCCGGTGTGACCGGGTATTTGTTGCTGCGCCAGGAAAAAGTCCAGCAAAATCTATGGAACTGGGCCGCCGGTTTGCCGCTTATTGGCAGTTGGATTATGCATACAGAGATGGCGCGCTGGAGCTCGATGTTCAGTGTGCTGCTGCAAAATCATGTGTCTATTCTGGAGGCTCTGGCGCATGCGCAAAACGCATTGCGAGGCGATGTATGGCGGCAAAAGGCGGCACTGATTTTAGGTGATGTCAGGGGCGGTAAAACCTTGGCGGAATCGTTGCAGCTGCATCAGTTTATCGATGCAACCGGCGTGAATCTGGTCCGGGTCGGCGAGCGCTCCGGTGCGCTAGGCAAAACAACCGCATCGCTGGCGAATATGCATCGCTTGCATAGCCAGCAGCAGATGCGCCAGTTTTTGATTTTGTTGGAACCAGTGACAATCTTGCTGGTGTCGGTGGTGTTGGGTGGCATCATGATTTCCGTCATGCTGGCGATTACCAGTTTGACGAATGTAATTTAAATCGATAGTACAGAATTCAGTTTTGAAAGGATGTTATGCGTAATCAATTGTGGAAGCAAAGTGTAGCCAGACGATCTGCGGGTTTTACCTTGTTGGAGATGTTGGTGGTGATGGTGATTATTGGTTTGCTGGCCGGCCTGGTTGGGCCGCGTATTTTTGGCAAGGTTGATTCTTCCAAAGTGCAAACGGCGCAAACGCAGATCAAGATGCTGGAGAGTGCGCTGAATATCATGCGACTCGATGTGGGGCAAGTGCCGCCCCCCGAGCAAGGTTTGCAATGGCTGTTGACGCCTCCCTTAGATCCAAACTTGCAGCCGTTGTGGAAAGGCCCATACATCGAGGGTGCCATCCCCCTTGACCCGTGGAGCAATCCGTATCAATACAAAGTCCCTGGGGTCGATAATAAACCTTATTCGGTGTACTCATTCGGCGCCGATGGCAAGCCGGGTGGAGAAGGATTGAATGCCGATATCGGTTTGGGTGCACCAGCCAAATAATCGATACAAGTGCGTAGCCAGATTTTTATAAGATGGTTTTTGTGAAGCCAATCTTTTCTCAAAATTATCGTGACTTAGTCGCTCGGCGTCCCTTGACTGCGCGGGGATGTGCACATGGTTTTACGTTGATAGAAATGATGGCGGTGTTGACTCTGGCTGCGTTAATGGCAGGGGTTGCGATTCCGGCGATGCAGCGCTGGTTTGATTCTATTTCTGAGCGAGCGCAGTTGGCTGAAATTTCGATCCAGTTCCAGCGTCTGGCATCGCGCGCTGCGCTTTTATCTGAAACCGTTAAATTGAATAAAGCGAGTTGGGCCAACAAATTGGGCGACGGGAATGCGGCTTTGGCTTTGCCGGACGGCTGGTCAATTACTAATGAAAAACCGGTTGTGTTTTTTCATAGCGGCATCTGCGAAGGTGGCGTCGTCGATTTGGCCGGACCGCAGGCGCGTAAAGTGAAATTGAATATCGCTTCGGTGAGTTGTGATGTGAGCGTTATCAGGCCATGAGCATGCAATTGATAAAAATTATCCGGGATAGTAGCGCTCGCATTCAGGCTGGTGGTAAGCAGCAGCGGCAGCGTGGTTTTAGCTTGCTGGAGATGATCGCTGCGTTAACGATTTTGACTATAGGATCGGTCGTGCTATTTAGTTGGTTGGGGCAGACCATGGGGCAACTGAACCGCTTTCAGTTGCAAGAAAAGGAATCCTTAGCCCGCTTGCAGGCAATCGATTTTCTGTCTACTCAAAATCCCTTTCTGACCCCCGATGGTAAGCAGGTTTTTGATTCTTTTAGTATGGAGTGGAAAAGTAAACCGATTTCTGAGGTGAGAGAGACCGTTTCACCTAATGGCGGTTTGGGTTTATATCAAATGAGTTTGTATACGGTTCAAGTGGTCGCATATGATAAGGCAGGTAAATCCTGGTTTGAATTTCCAGTGAGATTGGTTGGCTATAAACAGGTAAGACAGCCTGCGAAAGCTACACCATTTTAATATGTCACGAATGAATCAGAGAATTGCATTCAAATGCAAATTATCGACACCAAATAAAGCTCCAGGCATGCACCAGACTGGATTGACGCTGATTGAGTTGCTTGTCAGCTTGGTCATTCTTGGATTTGTGGTAACCATCATGTCAGGCGCTTTTTTTCAAGTCGCGCAAGTAGTGCGAATTGCTGAGAATGTAAATGGTCAATTTCAACCTCAATGGATTCGCTTACATTCATTAAAGGATTTGGTTGGCAATCTTGTCGTACTCGAAAATGTAGAAAAGCCGTTCCAAGGAGACGCTATGGGTTTTGAGGCGTATTCGTTGTCATTGCCTCAAAGTGATTGGGGAACTGTGCAACAATTCAAAGTTAAATTGGAAACTAAAAATCAGGGGAAGACGGAGTTATTGGTCACCGCTGGTGATGCAAAACCGTTCGTAGCAGGCTCTTGGGACATGCCAATTCAATTTGAATATTTGATGGTGGATGGCAGCACGGAGTCGATATGGCCTCCTATGGGTACAGTTGTTGATGTCATGCCAAGAGGTGTTGTTATTCGTGCGAGTTCCGGTGAGCGCTTGGTGCAGATGATTGCCGTTTATGATGGCGTACGTAAAGTAGAGCCTAATACCAAAAGCGATATGGGTAAGTTGTTTGGTGTAGATGTGAAATGAAGCTAGTGTTTTCTTCCCGACCTAATAAAGCGACCAATGGCTTTGCCTTGGCGGCAGTGCTCTGGTTGTTAGCTGGTTTAACAATTTTGGCGGCGATGATTAGCCAGTCAAATCAGATTTTAGCGGAGCGTCAGGCTAAATTGAAGCAGCGTGCTGATGCCGAGCAAGTATTTTTATCTAGTCGTAGCGAGGCGTTGTATTGGCTATCAACCACAAAAGCAACTGAAAGTGGCTTTGGGTTGTCTGGACAATATTTACGGGTTGATGGTCGCGGATATGCAGGCATAGATCGCAGCACTATTCAATTACAGGATGTGCGTGGAATGCTGAGCTTAAACCACCCAAAACGTGCTTTACTGGCGCGTTTTCTTATCGTTTGTGGAGCGGATGAATCTCAAGCAGATGCGTTAATGGATGCTTTGGAGGATTATGCTGAGCCCGGAAAATTAAAGCGTTTAAACGGGGCTAAAGAATTTGAATATTCCATGGCAGGTATGTCGCCACCACGCGGCGCACCTTTAGTGGCTGAACCTGAAATCTGGCGGGTATATGGATGGCAAAAGTTGCAGGAAAAATGGAATTCACAGCGCTGCTCTGAAGACGTGACAGTAGCAGGGGATAGTAATTTTAATCCTGGTACCGCAACACCAAAGGCTTTGGCTGCATATGGCCTGACTTCCGAACAAGTTGCAATGGTAGGAAGGGAGCGTGCATCCGGTGGGTCAACTACTATTAATGCTTTGCAACAAAGTAATCAGGCTAATAATTTTTTAGGCCTACCTGATGGACGTTTCCCGGCTCGTACCTTCAGAGTAACGCATTCAATGCCAGATATGTCCTGGGTATTTCGCTATGAATTGAAACTGCGATCTAATGCGGAGGGATTGCCCTGGGAAATATCTTCACCGCGCCGATTGCCTCTGGCATCGGTTATTATGCCGGCTGGTCGTGCCGAATGGCCAAAGATCGACCAAATTTCTGAAACGGACAAGAATGCAATTACGCAACCGATTTTACCTTTCTGATATTGCGGGGGCCGAGGGCGATAGTCGCATCGAGAGGCTGACCGCAAGTACAGGTTGGATCAAACCTTTATGGATATTGCCTCGTGCCTGGTGCGTTACGACGTCAATACAAGCAAAAGGAGTTCCGCATCATAAAACTGCGGCGTTAGTGCGATTGCACTTAAATCGTTTAGCCCCTTTCGCAGATTGTGGTGTCTATGCTTGCCGTTCCGGCGATTGGGTTCACCTTTGGTTTTGGGAGAACCGCAGGGTTCGCGAATTATGCGCAAAGCACGGCTTGGACTTTGCGACGCTTCAGTTAGCCCCTGAGAGTGTCTGTTTTCCAAAGCGCCAGGAGGGAACTGTACTTTATCAATGCCAGCAAGGTATTGAGGCCCAGTTGTGGCATAACGGTCTTTTGATTGACAGCGCATGGTGGCCCGACCGCATAAATGCGGATGCGTGGCAAGCATGGCGGCCGACGTCTGCTGCGGGAACGGGAGCCCGGTCTCAGGTCGCCTCTTGGTCTGAAATGATGCCGTCTTACGTGACACCTGTTGAAAGCATCCCTCCAGTTGAGCATGCCCGATTGAGTGAACCATGGGGACGTAATCTGCTCGGTGTCCAGTGGTGGCATGTGCTTAAAGATTTTCGAATGGATATGTTACTTGCGGTGGCGGGAGGATTATTGGCAGGGTTCGCAGCCTATCTGACTACTCAATGGTGGACTTTGCAATCTTTGCAAGTCGAAACAGAAAAGAAAATAGCATCGTTATCGATAAGAGTCGATCCTTTAAACGAAATGCGTAGCCAGGCGCTTTTACGGCAACAGTGGGTCAATAAATTAGTCTCTTTGCGCAACGAAGATAGCATTCAGGAGTTGCTAAAAGGTCTGCAGTCAGTATTGCAGCAGCAAGAGGCTGCTTTACGTGAGTTTGAATATCTTGACGGTGAGATTCGCTTAATGCTTGTGCCGGTGAATACGGAATTGAATATTGCATCGCTTACCCAGGATTTGGAGGCAGTTCCGAAATTGAGTAATCTGCGATTGTTGCCTGATAGTGACGCCCGTGTAATGAGAATATCCGCGAAAATACAGCGTTTTGGGAAGCCAACGGGGGAGTTGCGTGTCTTAGGGCAATTACAGAAACCTGCAGATTCTGCAAAAGTTGATCAGCCTTCTTTGATTAACCGGAGCGGCAAGAGAGAAAAGGGCGAGTGAAATGAAGACAGGCGAGCGTTTTTGGCAACTGGTGGGCATGGTGCTATTAATACTGGTTGCCTATGGGTTGGCAGAACTGTATGACGTGAATGTTGCTCAACAAAAACAGCTAGAAAGTCAAAGGCAGTTATTGCTGCGCCAAGAGAGTCTGCTAAAAAACAATCATTGGGCAGCTAATTTACTTGCTGTTCAAAAAGTGCAAAGCGCTTGGATGACTTATTTACCTGTTGAGAAATCCTCGACATTTGCTAAAGCTCGCCTATTAAGCGATGTACGAGATTTAGCCAAAGATGCCGGGATTGTAAATATAGCAGTGACTGCGACTGATGCAGAGGGTGGGGAGAAGACCGATGCGGCCTATGGTCATTATGGAGCTCAGACAAGTAATCAATCCGGTAGCGATAAAAGCAAGCTTGATGTGTTACCGTCTGGCGTGCAAGTAATTAAATTGACCGTTACTGGACGATTTGATCCAGCTCCATTTACCAAGCTGTTGAGAAGTTTGGAAGAGGTGCAGCGGTTTACTGTGATTGAGCGTGTGGTGGTACGCGGTACTCAACTTGAAATTGGTATTCGTTGCTACTGGCACAAAGGTAATGGATTGGATAAAGAAAATACAGCAAATAAGCCGACAGCAAAGGCGCTGTAATTACCTATGAATATGTTAAATTTAAATAAACTTTCTCGTCGACAATGGGGTGCAATAGTTTTTGTTTTAGTGTGTTGCGGGGCAAGTATCTTTTTGGGACGATATGCCGTGATTGAATCCTTAAATGAAATGCAGCGCGAGAACGCAGAAAAACTCCCCCAGTCGGATTTGGTATTTGCATTACCTATAGTTCCTCTCGAAAAAGATGTATCGATTAAGTCAGATAAATCGAATTCCGAAATACGATTGAACAAAGATCCAAAAGATGCACCTAAAGACATAGTAGATTTAACTGCGCTTAGAATTTGGGAGATCGCGGTGAGGCAGCCTCTTCCTCCGAGAAAAGATCCACTTACTCCGCCTCGCTGGAGAATTGTTGGTGTTACCTCAGTTGGAGTTGAAAAGAGTGTACTGCTACTTTTCGAAAATCAGCCAGCGACTGAAGCGAAAAAAATTGGTGACAAATTACCGGGCGGAGCCAAAATTATTGAAATCGCACAAGACCATTTAAAAATCTCTTTGAATGGGCAATCTATGAAACTGAATTTACGTAAGCAATGAAAATATCCTCATTCCAACGAAGCGGCAAAATCTTGATTAACCATATTGTTTCATTATCTGGAGTGGTGGTCTTGCTTGCCGTGAACGGTTGTGCCGACACAAAATTGGTCGTTCCTAAAAAAATTGAATTTGAACGGAGTCAACAAACAGGTAATGTCTCCTTGTTGGGCGAGCAACAATTGCAGCGCAAATATAGCGAATCAGATACACCTAAATTGCCAGTTATTAATTCTGGCAATACCGATAGCAATCAAGGTCAGCCAGTCGCCACATCTGCTGGCGAGCGCTCCGATTTGACGGTGTCATTTGATCAAATGCCGTTACCAACGTTTATTCAAGCGGTTTACGGTAGCGTATTGAAAACGAATTACTCGATGGATGGTGCGGTTGCTGCGCGAACCGACCTGATTACTTTTCATACACCAAAACCTCAATCCGCAAGTCAAATGGCAAATTTGGCTCGAATGCTTTTAAAGAGTTACGGTATTGCAGTGCAAGATTTTGGTGGCGTAATACGTATGGTGCCTGATACCGCCACCAGTAGTTATTCCCCGGCTATTCGACGTGGCCGTGCTCAACCTGATACACCGCAAAGCTTGCGCCCGATTTTTTACTACGTTGAATTAGAATCGGTTCGAGTGACGGATTTCAATAATTTCTTAAAAACGATGTTTGGCACCAAAATCCAAATGCAAGACGATTTAGCAAGAAATGCGGTGCTCCTTAGCGGTCAGTCAGAGGATATTTCTGCGGTAATGGAAGTTATTCAGGTCTTTGATCAGCCGCTTATGCGTGGTCAGCGCGCTAAGCGCATTAGTCCGGTTTTTTGGACTGCTGACGAATTTAGTAAGCGACTTGTTGAAGTCCTATCCGCCGAAGGTTATGCAGCCAGTACTTCCCTGGTATCTGGTTCTCCAATACTGATTTTGCCAATTGCCCCATTAAATAGCGTAATTGTTTTCGCATCCTCTGAAAAAGTTTTGAACCACACATTAACCTGGGCTAGAGACTTAGATAAGCCCTCGAATAGTCAGGCCGGAGGCACATTTTTTACGTATCCCGTTAAATACGCTGATGCACAAGCTTTAGCGAAAACGCTTTCTGATTTAATTGGTGGTAGTACGAATGCTTCAATGACTCCTGCATCCGTACCAGGTCAAAGTTCTCCTGTACCAGCGGTTGCTACCTCTAAAGGCGGTTCGAAAATAGTAGTTAATAATGCGACGAATAGTTTAATTATCCAAGGCGGGGGGCCTGATGAATATCGCAATTGGATGGCGTTACTTGCAGAGTTGGATAAACCAACAAAATCAGCCTTGATCGATGTGATGGTCGCCGAAGTCACTGTTGGGACTGCTAACACTTTTGGTGTTGATTGGAATTTCCGTAATTCTAAAACTGCGGGAAGTGCATCCGCTGGCGGCAGTCCTGGTACCGTTACTTCATCGAATGCTGGATCTAGCTCCGGCGGCTTAACATTTAGTTTTTTGAATTCTGCTGGTCTATTACGTGCAGATATTTCTGCCCTCGCTTCTAAAAACGATGCGCAAATTCTGTCTAGCCCTAAGTTGATGGCGCGCAATGGCGAGACTGCGACAATCCAAGTTGCTGACGAAGTACCAATTCTGACGAGTACGACAACTACGCCAGGATTTATTTCTGGCAGTACTACTACTAACACCATTCAATATCGTACAGCCGGTATGATTTTGAAGGTGAGACCCGTCATCAACTCTGGCAACAGGATCGATCTCGATATTTCTCAGGAAGTGAGCAATGTCAAATCTTTGAGCAGCGGCGCAATCACATCACCGACTATTGGTACACGCAAAGTTGATACAAAATTGACTTTGCGGGACGGTAGTACAGTCATGCTGGCAGGTTTAATTTCCAATGATAATAGTTCATCCGATGCAGGCGTTCCTCTATTGAAGGATATCCCAGGCATTGGCAGTTTGTTCAAAACAGAAACCACCAACAAAAACAAAAAAGAGCTGATTATTCTGATTACACCTTACATTATCAATGACGACTTTGAGGCTGAATCCATCAGTAATGCTTTTCAGAGTTCACTTGGTGACTGGGCTAAGGACTTGAAGGAACGCACCGATCTTAGAGCTTTGAAGCGCATGCCTCCTTCAGTAGTCGCTCCTGTCAAAGTAGATGCCCCCGCTGCAAATCCGAAAGAAAGCGTCAGTCAATCGCCTGCTGAACCTGTTTCCAAAGAGACGATGAGTGAAGACCTTGCACCGGGTGAGCGTAATGAAGGTCAAACTCCATTAAAGGCCAGCACCGCAGAATCATTGAACAGTAAAGAGTCGTTAATGCCGTCTGAAGTGATCATGAGCAAGCCAGTGACGGAATCTACATCAACTCCATCCTCTACCGGTAAAGCAGGCGACAACAAAAAGACTAAGGGGAATACTGCAGGCGCGAAAACCGCTCCGGTATTACCGGGAACCAAGCCAGTTGAAAATACGGATTTATTGGAAGAATTACGGCGAGCTGTAGAGAAGCGATAATTAAAAAGGTTTGCTTGGTCAGCAAACCTTTTTTGTTTTAATACGACTTGATTTTATATTTGTGCGGCACTACGTCCGAGTGAATTGCAAAATTTGCGTCAACTTAAGCTGATTTAATTACGTCTAGTTTGATACGGCACCATACTTCGAACGATAAGCAGCAACTGCCGTTTGATGCTCAGCCAGAGGCGTATCGGCGCCTGCAGAGGACAGGTAATCAAACAAGTCATTCAGGTTGCCGATCGAGACCACAGGTATACCGTATGATTGGCTCACTTCCTGAACGGCAGAATGCTCTGATAAAGCGTCATCTTTTCCTGAGTGCTCCATGCGATCCAATGCGATCAATACGGCACACGGCGTGGCACCGGCAGCGCGGATCATATCAACCGATTCGCGCACCGAGGTGCCGGCAGAAATAACGTCATCGATGATCACTACCTTGCCTTCTAACTTGGCACCGACAATGGTGCCGCCTTCGCCATGATCCTTGGCTTCTTTCCTGTTGTAAGCGAAGGGGACATTGCGTCCCCTTGCGGCCAGCGCGACTGCCGTGGCGGAAGCCAGGGTAATGCCTTTGTATGCCGGGCCAAACAGCATATTGAACTCTATGCCTGAGTTGATCAAGGTATCTGCATAGAAGGCAGCAAGCTTGCCCAGATTTGCGCCATCGTTGAACAGGCCGGCATTAAAAAAGTAAGGCGAGTTGCGACCCGCTTTTGTGATAAAGCTGCCGAATTTGATGACTCCCGCATTCACTGAGAACGCAATGAATTCTTGTCTTAGATTTGCCACTGTAACCTCTATATTTATTTAAGCCGTGAATCGAGTCAGCCCGCCAATTTTTTCTTCAACAATTCATTCACTTGGGCCGGATTGCCTTTGCCTTTGGTCGCTTTCATCGCCTGGCCGACCAGCGAGTTAAATGCTTTTTCTTTGCCGGCGCGATATTCGTCCACTGATTGCTGATTCGCTGCCATGACTTCGTCGATGATTTTTTCCAGTGCGCCGACATCGGAGATTTGTTTCAGACCTTTGGCTTCGATCACCTGATCGGCCAGGTCGCTCTCTGTACCTGGGGTTTGCCACATCGCCGCGAAAACTTCCTTGGCAATCTTGTTAGAAATCGTACCGTCCGCAATACGTTGCAACAACACCGCCAATTGCGCTGCGCTGACCGGTATGGCGCTGATATCCATGCCTTCGCGATTCAATGTGGAAGAGACGTCGCCCATGATCCAGTTGGCGACTTGTTTGGCTTGCGTCGCTTTGTCGCCATGAGCGGAAGCGTTGATGGCGGCTTCAAAATAAGCTGCGGTGGCTTTCGTTTGCGTCACGATCATGGCGTCGTATTCGGAGATGCCGTATTGCTCGATGAAGCGTACGCGCATTGCGGCCGGCAGTTCCGGCATCGTTGCTTTGACGCGCTCTATCCATGCGGCATCAATCTTCAATGGCGGCAAATCCGGGTCGGGGAAATAGCGGTAGTCTTGCGAATCTTCTTTGCTGCGCATGGAGCGCGTTTCTTTGCGGTCCGGATCGTATAGACGCGTTTCTTGCACGACGGTACCGCCATCTTCAATCAATTCAATCTGGCGGCGGACTTCGATATTGATCGCTTCTTCGAGGAAGCGAAATGAGTTCAGGTTTTTGATTTCAGCACGTGTGCCAAATTCTTTTTGCCCGACCGGGCGCACCGAGACGTTGGCATCGCAACGGAAGGAGCCTTCTTGCATATTGCCGTCACAGATATCGAGCCAGACCACCAGTGAATGCAAGGCCTTGGCGTAGGCGACCGCTTCTGCCGCGCTGCGCATGCAAGGCTCGGTCACGATTTCCAGCAGCGGCGTGCCGGCGCGATTCAGGTCGATGCCTGTCATGCCTTGATAGTCTTCATGCAGCGATTTGCCCGCATCTTCTTCCAGGTGCGCGCGCGTCAGCTCAATCACTTTGACTTCAGACTTGCCGTCTTTTTCGACTACGCAGGTAACGCTGCCGCCCTGCACGACCGGGATTTCGAATTGGCTGATCTGATAGCCTTTTGGCAGGTCGGGATAGAAATAGTTTTTACGCGCAAAAATCGATTCCGGTGCGATGGTTGCCCCAACCGCCAGGCCGAATTGAATCGCTTTTTCGACCGCAACTTTATTCATCACCGGCAGCACGCCAGGCAAGGCCAGATCTACCGGGCTGGCTTGGGTATTTGGCTCCGCGCCAAATTGGATCGAGGAGCCGCTGAAAATTTTTGATTGTGTTTTGAGTTGCGCATGTGTCTCAAAACCGATGACGACTTCCCATTGCATGATGTGTCCTTTTCCTTCGTGTACGAATAGATGCGAGATCTATTGTTTATTCATCATACTGACATTGACCGTTTTTCAGGTTGACTGTCAGCGTTGTAAAGTTGAGGCGCGAGCCGCACAGGGCAGGGCAACTTGGCCTGATCGCCAGCTCATCGCCGCTGCGTTCCAAGCGGATACTGCAATTGAGTCCGCGCTCGAAATCGTAACCACGTCTGCTGCGCGCCTCTGCTGCATTTTTGAGGCTGATGCGCCAGCCTTTCGGCGTCAACTCTGCTTGCGGTTCGTCGCTGCTATCGATACTGCATTCGTGACCATTGGTGCTGCGGAATAAACTCGATTCCCATTGCAGGTTTTTGATCACATTGCCTCGCAACTGAATCACGCCCTGGTCTGCATAATTCAGGCGTTCTCCATCGCCGCCTTCCTGACGCACCAGGTTGCAAGAGAACTTTGCATTCAGGACATCGGTCGATGACTGCGCCAGGCCAAGCGAACTTAGCAATAGCAGCGAGAGTGCGCAGAGTCGCTTCATGCCGGCGTTTTACTATGCCAGTCGGTCGCCTGCTGGAATTGATGAGCGACGTTCAGCAATTTCGCTTCTGCAAAATAATTGCCGATCAATTGCAGGCCGACCGGGCGCTGCGCATTCTTTTCGCCTTGTCCAAAACCGCAAGGAATCGACATTCCGGGCAAGCCTGCCAGGCTGGTCGACAAGGTGAAAATATCGGCCAGATAATTGGCGACAGGATCATCGGTTTTGGCACCCAGATCCCAGGCAACGGTTGGCGCAACAGGCCCCATGATCACATCGCATTTTTCAAACGCAGCCTGGAAATCTTGTGCGATCAGGCGACGGATTTTTTGCGCTTGCAAATAATAAGCATCGTAATAGCCATGCGATAGTACATAGGCGCCAACCAGGATGCGGCGTTTGACTTCGTCGCCAAAGCCTTCGGCGCGCGACTTTTTATACATGTCGTTCAGGTCTTTGTAATTCGCTGCGCGATGACCATAACGGACGCCGTCAAAACGACTCAGATTCGATGAGGCTTCGGCCGGTGCGATGACGTAGTATACGGGAATCGACAACTCGGTTTTTGGCAGCGAAATATCGACCAGCACCGCGCCAAGTTTTTCATATTCAGCCAGCGCAGCACGTACCGCCTGTTCGACATCCTTAGCGAGTCCGTCGCTGAAAAACTCGCGCGGCACGCCGATGCGCAAGCCTTTCAGGTCTTTGTTCAGGTCGCGGTTGAAATCTTCTTTGGCTCTTTCCAGACTGGTCGAGTCCCTGGCGTCAAACCCTGTCATGGCGTTTAACAGCAGGCCGCAATCTTCTGCGCTTTGTGCAATCGGGCCGCCCTGATCTAACGATGAGGCAAAAGCGATCATGCCGTAGCGCGATACGCTGCCATACGTTGGCTTGATGCCGGTGACGCCGCAAAAGGATGCGGGTTGACGTATCGATCCGCCCGTATCCGTTGCAGTCGCTGCGGGTGCCAGACGTGCCGCGATCGCGGCGGCTGAACCGCCCGATGAACCGCCAGGCACCGCACGCAGATCCCAGGGATTTTTGACGGCGCCAAAAGCTGAATTTTCGTTACTGGAACCCATCGCGAATTCGTCGCAATTGAGTTTGCCTAATGTGACCATGCCAGCTTGCTTGAAATGCTCGACCACCGTCGCATCAAAAGGGCTGGTGTAGTTCGCCAGCATGTTGGAGCCGGCAGTAGAGCGCCAGCCGCGCGTCACAAAAATATCTTTATGCGCAATCGGGATGCCGGTCAATACAGTGGCGTCACCATTGGACAGGCGCGCATCTGCCGCTGCTGCCTGTTGCAAGGTCAGGGCGGGATCAACGTGCAAAAACGCATTTAGTTCGCTGGCCTGAATGCGCTGCAGATAATGTTGTGCCAGCTCGGTGGCAGAAACCTGCTTGCTATGCAGCATGGCAGAAAGTTGTTTGAGAGTGTGCTTATGCATGTTCTACTATCCGTGGTGTCTGACGACATTTCGTACAATAGCTCTGAGGATGCTATTTGACGAAGCGGTCAAGTGTTACGAGTGACGGGGTGCTTGTTATCTGCTAGTTCGTTAGGCGGAAACCAGGCCGTTTACTCTAATACCTTCGGTACCAGATACAAGCCGTCTTGCGTCGCCGGTGCGACTTTCTGGTACTCGTCACGATGATTGGTTTCGCTGACGACGTCTTCTCTCAGGCGTAGCGCTAATTCAGGCATGAGCGCTGCAATCGGGTGGCTCAAGGGTGTAATGCCGGTGGTGTCGACGGCTTTCAATTGCTCAACCAGAGAGAAAATACCGTTCAGCTTGTCTAAAGTGCTGACAGTTTCAGATTCGGAAAGCTCAAGTCGTGCCAGATTGGCAATACGTTTTACGTCGGATAGGTCTAATGACATGGCAAAAACGCGCAAATCGCGTGTGAGAAAAGTAAGTAAAAACCTGCTAATGACAAAATGAAAGCAAAACTAAAAGCAACAAGATTAAAAGCCGGTAAAAGTTGTCAACACCGGTCGCCAACGTCGGTAAAAAACCGTTTTTTACCGACGTTGCAGATAGCCTATTATTCCTTGGATTATAAGGTAGAATGCAGGGTTAATGCCTGTTGAAGCTCTGAAAACCTGCTGCGCAGCACAATATTGCGTTTCTGAGGCCTGCCCTATCTGGTGATTTTGGATATTGCGGCTTCTCAGCCAGAATTGAAACGCTTGCGAGGGTTTTGAGGGCTTCTTTGCTTATGATTTGTCCGGTGCTATATGCGACTTAAATGCAACTTAATGTTTGATGTTGCATCGCTAGTATAAGCGCTGGGTAGGCGGTAAAGAGCGGGTAAAGCAGATTCGCGCAGCATGATTGCGCATGACAACAACACAATACACAGGATTTTTTCATGTTTGGTTTTTTTCGTAGTTATTTTTCTAATGACCTGGCTATTGACTTAGGTACCGCGAACACCCTGATTTATGTGCGCAACCAAGGTATCGTGCTGGATGAGCCTTCTGTTGTAGCGATCCGCCAGGAGGGTGGGCCTAACGGTAAAAAAACCATTCAGGCAGTCGGTAAAGAAGCCAAGCAGATGCTCGGCAAAGTACCCGGCAACATCGAGGCGATACGCCCGATGAAAGACGGCGTGATTGCCGACTTTACCGTGACTGAGCAGATGCTCAAGCAATTTATCCGCATGGTGCATGACACCAAATTCTTCAAACCGTCGCCGCGCATCATCATTTGCGTACCTTGCGGTTCCACCCAGGTAGAGCGCCGTGCGATTCGTGAGTCCGCTCTCGGTGCCGGCGCTTCCCAGGTGTACCTGATCGAGGAGCCGATGGCCGCTGCGATCGGCGCCGGCTTGCCAGTGTCCGAAGCGACCGGTTCCATGGTGGTCGATATCGGCGGCGGCACCACCGAAGTCGGCATTATTTCTTTGGGCGGCATGGTCTATAAAGGTTCGGTACGCGTCGGCGGCGACAAGTTCGATGAAGCCATCGTTAATTACATCCGCCGCAACTACGGCATGCTGATCGGCGAGCAAACGGCGGAAGCGATCAAGAAAAATATCGGCTCGGCTTTCCCCGGTTCCGAAGTCAAGGAAATGGAAGTCAAGGGCCGCAATCTGTCCGAAGGCATCCCACGTTCCTTCACGATTTCAAGCAACGAGATTCTCGAAGCCCTGACCGATCCTTTGAATAACATCGTCTCTGCAGTGAAGAATGCGCTGGAACAGACGCCACCGGAACTCGGTGCGGATATCGCAGAAAAAGGCATGATGCTGACCGGTGGCGGCGCTCTGCTGCGCGACCTGGACCGTCTGTTGATGGAAGAAACTGGTTTGCCGGTAATCGTCGCAGAAGATCCGCTGACATGCGTGGTGCGCGGCTCCGGTATGGCATTGGAGCGTATGGATAAATTGGGCTCAATTTTTTCCTACGAATAAAAATATAAACGCAGGCCGATTTAAAAAAACAGTTCCCGGTGCGGCGAATACCATCAGTCCATCATGGCGTATTGCACGCAATGACGGTGCCGACAGTATTCGCCGTGCTGTTATATCGATGAGTTTTTAGCCGAAGTTTTGCTTAATCTATGCAATACAGCCCACCACCTCTGTTCAAGCAAGGCGCATCTGCCCGCGCCAAAGTGGTGTTCTTCACAATTTTGGCCATCTTCCTGTTAATCGTCGATTCCCGCCTCAAGACCTTGGTATTTGCCCGCCAGGTCCTGGCTACCGTTTTGTACCCTGTCCAGGCAGTTGCCGTGATGCCGCGCGACGCGGTGCTCAGGGTCGCTGAGTTTTTTACTTCGACCTCGACGCTGGAGAAAGAAAACGCGGCGCTCAAGCGTCAACAAATACTGAATGCCGAAGCATTGCAGCAAAACGGACAGCTCGGCGCCGAGAACGCACATTTGCGCAAAATGCTGGATGCCCGTGAACGCTTGCCAGTCAAATCCATACTCAGTGAAATCATTTACGATGCACGCGATCCGTTCACGCGCAAGATCATCGTTGATCGCGGTATTCAGCACGGCGTGGCCCTGAGTCAGCCGGTGATTGACGATCTCGGTGTGGTGGGGCAAGTGACACGAGTTTTTCCGATGACGGCAGAGGTGACTTTGCTGACCGATAAAAATCAGGCGATCCCGGTACAGATTGCCCGTAACGGCTTGCGCAGCGTCGTATATGGACGCGGTCAGCCCGGTCAGCTCGACATGCGCATGACGACCAATGCGGATATCCAGAAAGGCGATGTCTTAGTCACCTCAGGTATCGATGGCGTATATCCGGCCGGCTTGGCCGTTGCTAAAGTGGCGCAGGTCGAGAATAAGGCCGCAACGCCATTTGAAAGCATTATTTGTATTCCATCTGCGGGCATAGAAAAAAACCGGCAGTTATTGATACTGCTGGTTTCGACCAATAAATTATCTCGTCCGGATACCGAAGAGATCCGCGTAAAAAAAGAAAAAATCAATCGCAAGGTAACCCGTGACGCCGCCAGAGAAGTGGCGGCCGAGCCGCAGGATGCTACGGCGCAAAAACCAGTCGACGGTCCAAGATCAACTGCGGCTGAAATACCGAAATTGCCGCTCAAAGATAGCAAGGATGCCGCCAAGGACGCTGGCAAAGAAACACGTAAGGAGACGCCCTGATGAACAGCCCGCACTATATTCTGTTGCCGGTGAGTTCGGCTTTTATTGCGCTCAGTCTGGCCTGTGCTTTTTTCTTAAATTTTCTTCCCTGGGGGGCCTGGATCGGGGTTCCGGATTTCGTCGCCCTGGTATTGGTGTTCTGGAGTATCCATCAGCCACGCAAGGTCGGGATCGGCGTCGCGTTTGCGATGGGTTTGCTGATGGATGTGCACGATGCAATCCATCTTGGGGAAAATGCCCTGGCGTACACCTTGCTCTCGTATTTTGCGATCACCATCCACCGGCGCGTGCTCTGGTTTAATCCATTGACGCAGTCTCTGCATGTATTGCCCCTGTTTTTATTTGTGCAAGCCACCCAGGTAGTGGTGCGCATGCTGGTGGCGCCGGATGCGCAGTTTCCAGGCATCCTGTATTTCTTAGAGAGCTTTGTCACTACCCTGCTATGGCCGGTTGCGACCTGGCTATTGCTGGCGCCGCAGCGCCGTGCGGTTGATAAAGACGACACCCGCCCCATTTGATTCAGGCTTTTGTCCTGGATAGAAGCAGATATGACCGAACTCAAGAATACCGAACGTGAACTCTATCTGTTCAGAATGCGCCTGTTTTTTATCGGTGCCTTCGCGTTTATCTGCTTCATCGCTTTAATCTCGCGCTTTGTCTGGCTGCAAATCGTCAAGCATGACGTGTATGCGCTGCAAGCCGATGAGAACCGGATTTCGATCGTTCCTGTGGTTCCCAATCGCGGCTTGATCCTGGACCGGAACGGCACCATCCTGGCGCGTAATTTCTCCGCTTATACTTTGGAAATCACGCCATCGAAAATTTCCAAAGACCTGGATATCGTCATCGATGAGCTGGCAATGCTGATCGATATTCAACCCAAGCATCGCAAGCAATTCCGTAAGCTGATGGAAGAGTCCAAGAGCTTTGAAAGCCTGCCTATCCGCACCAAACTCACGGACGAAGAAGTGGCGCGTTTTACCGCGCAGCGGTTTCGCTTTCCCGGCGTGGATATCCAGGCCCGCTTGTTCCGTCAGTATCCCCTGGGCGATGTGGCTTCGCATGTGATTGGCTATATCGGCAGGATCAGTCAAAAAGATGCCGAGATCATCGACGACAGCGAAGATGGCGCGAATTACAACGGCACCAGCTATATCGGCAAAGAGGGGCTGGAAAAAAGCTACGAGAAGCTCTTGCATGGCTCGACCGGCTTTGAAGAGGTCGAAGTTTCCGCCGGAGGACGTGCGGTCCGGACCTTGTCGCGCACCGCACCGACCTCGGGTAAGAATCTGATTTTATCGGTGGATATCGAGCTGCAAAAAATCATTGAAGAAGCCTTTGGCGACCGTCGCGGCGCTCTGGTGGCGATCGAGCCGGCGACCGGCGACGTGCTGGCGTTTGTTTCCAAGCCGACCTACGATCCGAATTTATTTGTTGAGGGGATTGACCAGCAAAGCTGGAATGAGTTGAATACCTCGGAAGACCGGCCCTTGCTGAACCGCCCGCTGACCGGCGCTTATCCGCCCGGATCGACCTACAAACCGTATATGGCGCTGGCGGCGCTCGAATTGGGTAAACGCACGCCGAGCCAGGGTATCAACGACATCGGTTATTTTATGTTCGGCGGGCATCGTTTTAATGACGATAAACCTGGCGGTCACGGCTATGTCGATATGTACCGTTCGATTGTGGCGTCCTGCGATCCCTATTACTACATGCTGGCCAATGATCTGGGCGTTGATGCTATCCACGACTTCATGGCGCCGTTTGGTTTCGGACAAAAGACCGGTATCGATCTGGAACATGAAAAGCAAGGCGTGCTGCCATCGACCGCCTGGAAGCGCAGTGTGTATAAAAAACCGGCGCAACAGAAATGGTATGCCGGCGAGACGATTTCTCTCGGAATCGGACAAGGCTATAACACCTTTACCCCCTTGCAATTGGCGCACGCCATAGCAACCCTGGCAAATGATGGGGTGGTCATGAAGCCGCATCTGGTGAAGATGACAGAGGATCCGCAGTCGCATGCCAGAACCCTGACGGTAGCGAAGGAAAGCGCCCGTATTCCGCTGAAGCAGGAAAATATCGATGTCATCAAGAAGGCCATGGCCGGTGTCATGATCGATCCCAGCGGCACGGGCTATGCGGTATTTCATGATGCGGCCTATCAGGCCGGCGGCAAGACCGGCACGGCGCAGGTGGTCGGTTTGAAAAAAGGGGAAAAATATGACGCCAAGCGCACTTCTGAGCGTCAACGCGATCACTCGCTATTTATCGCATTTGCACCGCTCGACAAGCCGCGCATTGCGATTGCCGTGATTGTGGAAAACGGTGGATTCGGTTCGGCCGCCGCGGCGCCGATCGTGCGCAAGGCGCTTGACTATTATCTGCTCGGTAAGCGACCGGCAGATAAAGACAAAACTCCGGTGATCAAAGACGATGCCCTGACTACCCGTGCCGAATCGGAGCTGAAAGCCGATGCCGAATCGGAGGGCGGCCCGCAGCCTGGCGGACAGACTCAAGGGAATAAGGACTAGCGATGAATAATTACCGAGTTAACTGGGAATCGCTGAAATCCCGCTTCATGGTGTTTGATGCGGCGCTGGCGATCATCATTTTTCTGATTATGTCGATCGGTATCGTGACCCTGTATTCTGCCGGCATCGATTTCCCGGGGCGGGTAGAAGATCAGTTGCGAAATATCCTGATCTGTTTTGTCGTGATGTGGATCGTCGCGAATATCCCTCCTCAGACCCTGATGCGTTTTGCCATACCGATTTACGCCTTCGGCGTCGCCTTACTGATTGCGGTTGCCGCTTTCGGTATGGTGAAAAAAGGGGCGCGCCGCTGGATCAATATCGGCACTCCGGTTCAACCATCCGAAATGATGAAGATCGCCGTGCCATTGATGCTGGCCTGGTATTTTCAAAAACGTGAGGGGGCGCTGCGTTTTCAGGATTTTATCGTCGCGACCCTGATACTCGCGATACCCGTCGGCCTGATCGCGAAGCAGCCTGATCTCGGAACCGCATTGCTGGTTGTCGCAGCCGGTTTTGCGGTAATTTTTTTGGCGGGTTTATCCTGGAAAATTCTGATTGCTATCGCTTTGTTTGCGGTGGTCACCATCCCTACCGTGATTTGGCCCTACATGCTGCATGACTATCAGCGTGATCGGGTATTGACCATGCTCGATCCGAGCCGCGATCCGCTGGGTAAGGGTTTTCATATCATTCAGGCGACCATTGCGGTCGGCTCTGGCGGCACCACCGGCAAGGGATGGTTGAAGGGTACGCAAGCCCACCTGGAATTTATTCCGGAAAGGACGACCGATTTTATTTTTGCGGTATTCTCCGAGGAATTCGGCTTCATTGGTAACAGCATCTTAGTGATTTTGTATCTGTTGCTGGTCATTCGGGGCCTGATGATTGCGGCGAATGCACCGACTCTGTTTGCCCGTCTGATGGCCGGTTCCGTGACGATGATGTTTTTCACCTATGCCTTCGTCAATATGGGCATGGTCAGCGGTATTGTGCCGGTGGTCGGTGTACCTCTGCCGTTTATGAGTTATGGCGGAACCGCGCTGATGACCTTGGGTATGGGGGCAGGTATTTTGATGAGCATACAAAGAAACCGTAAGCTGGTGCAAACATGAGGTATCGCCGCTTGCCACTAATCCGTCGTAGTCTTCTGCTGGTAATGGCGACGCTGCTGGCGGCATGTGGCAGCGCGCCTAAACAAGTGCCGGTCAATGAGCAGCGGCCGTCCACATCAACTGCCAACAAGCCGGCCAGCGGCATGACCAACATTCCTCAACTGCCTAAAGCGAATTCCGGTAAGGGTGCCTATTACCAAGACGATGGGCCAGGCGACACTCTGCCAGAGGGATTGGAAAATACGGTTGAACCGATTCCAAGCGTTGAGGCTTATTCGCGTTCAGGGAATAAGCCGTATGCCGTGTTCGGCAAAACGTATACGCCGCTGACGGATACGGCGACGCCGTTTATTCAGCGTGGCGTCGGTAGCTGGTACGGCAAAAAATTTCACGGACACAAAACCTCATCCGGTGAGTTATACGATATGTATAAGATCACTGCGGCACACCCGATATTGCCTATCCCTTCTTATGCGCGGGTGACGAATTTATCGAATGGCAAGCAGATCATTGTCAGGATCAATGACAGAGGTCCGTTCCATGCCAACCGCATCATCGATTTATCTTATACCGCGGCACTTAAACTGGACTATTTGAGCAAGGGTAGCAGTCAGCTGGAAGTCGAACGTTTACTGCCGGAAGATATTGAGCGCATGGCCGAAAACCGAAAAAATCAGAACCCGTCGCTCATCGCCAAAACCCTTCCTGCATCCCTATCGGCCATGCCAATTTCCGCCAGTCCTGGTGAGCAATCCGCTGTGCAAATCAGCATAGAGCAATTGCTGGCGCAGCAAAGCAGCAAGCCCGTGGAACAATTCGCCAAAGTCAATAGCACGCTGTCCGACGCGAAAGAGAAGAACAATAGCTGGGCGGCAGACAATTCTGGCATTGCCGGTTTTTATATTCAGTTCGGCGCTTTTGCCATACGCGCGAATGCAGAGGCTGTGATGGCACGCTTGAAGACGCAGGCGGAGAGCCGTTTGCCGGGCTTTGATATTGTGCAGCAGGGGAGCTTATATCGCCTGGTCAGCGGCCCGTTCACTAACCGCTCAGACGCTTCTGCAGCGATTATCCAGACCGCCGATTTAGGGATTGCCAAGCCGATTGTGGTGCAACGCTAAAGTAGTGCTAACCGTCGCTTAAGCAGCCCATCCTGTCCGGCAAAATTATTCGTCTGCGCTGTCGTCGGCCTGCTTCATCTCCAGCGCAAGCTGGTATAGGGCGTTCTTCTTTTGCCCGGTAATTTTGGACGCCAGCGACGCAGCCTGTTTAACGGAGCATTCTTCCAGCAAAATACTCAGCATGTGACGCGCTTCGGCCTGTTCGTCATCCCTGGCTTGCGGCGCAGCTTCCAGCAAAATAACGTATTCGCCTTTTTCGCGATGCGGATCTGCACTGAGCCAAGCGGCTGCCTGCGCCAGAGTGCAGCGATGAATTTCTTCAAACAATTTGGTCAACTCGCGCGCGAACACGATTTGCCGATCCGCCTGAAACACCGTTTGCAAGGCCTGCACGCAATCGGTAATGCGATGCGGCGCTTCATAAAAAATCAGTGTCGCGGGCACATTGAGTAAAGTGCGCAAGCTGCTCTCGCGCTGGCCTGCTTTGGCGGGTAAAAAACCGACGAAATAAAACTGATCATTGATCAGACCACTGGCAGACAGCGCGCTGATCGCGGCGGACGCCCCAGGCAAAGGCATGACTTGCATGCCGCCCAGGCGCACCGCATCTACAATCTTCGCGCCCGGATCCGAGACGCCCGGCGTGCCGGCGTCCGAAACCAGCGCGATGCGCTCACCTGCTTGCAGACGTGCCAGGATTTTTTCTGCCACTTCGCGCTCATTATGCTGATGGGCAGCGATCAAAGGTTTGGTGATACCGTAGCGGCTCAGCAGTTGCGCGGTGTTCCGGGTATCTTCACAGGCGATTGCATCTGCCAATCCCAGTAAATGCAAAGCCCTGAGCGAAATATCGCAAACATTTCCTATCGGTGTGGCAACTACATATAATGTGCCGACAGGATAAGTCTGACGTGCCACCGCATCCATCACGGGCGAGGCGGCTAGCAGATAAGGTTCGGAGGGATGCATGCGATATCACTTGAGTTTGATCAAATGAGGATTGTACGACAATGGCGGAGCAGAGTTGGTTGTCACAGCGCCTGGCAGCGGTCAGGACCAGCCGTCAACGGACGGGCGATGAGGGCGAGGAGCAGGCGCTCGCGTATTTACTCAAGGCAGGATTGACGCTGGTGCAAAGGAGTTTTTCCTGCAAAGGCGGGGAACTTGACCTCATCATGCTGGATCGCGCTACGCTGGTGTTTGTCGAGGTCAGGAAACGCAGTAGCCGGCAATTCGGCGGTGCTGTCGCCAGCATCACGCCTGCCAAGCAACGTCGTATGACGCATGCAGCACAAGTCTATTTACAACAACAGTCCGCAGAGCCGGCCTGCCGGTTTGACGTCGTTGCCATTGACGACGCTCAGATTCGCTGGCTGAAAAATGTGATCGTAGCCTAACCTGCTTTATAATCAGCGCACCATGACAAATCAACGCATCCTTGCGCACTTCCAAGAGAGTGCCGAACTCAAAATCCAAGCGGCCAGTGTATTGGCTCGTCCTATTGAACAAGCAGTGGAACTCATGTTCGCAGCACTGTCTAACGGCAACAAGATATTGGCCTGCGGCAATGGCGGCTCCGCTGCCGATTGCCAGCATTTTGCGGCGGAACTGGTCGGGCGATTTGAACGGGAACGCTTGCCTTTGCCCGCACTGGCACTGACTACCGACACTTCGATCCTGACGGCGGTGGCGAACGATTACAGCTTTCAGGAAGTGTTTTCCAAGCAGGTACAGGCTTTCGGTCAGGCTGGCGATATTTTGCTGGCTTTATCCACATCGGGGAATTCAGCGAGTATCGTCAATGCCGTCAACGCCGCCATAGAGCGCGATATGCGCGTGATTGCGCTGACCGGTAAGGGCGGCGGACGGATCGGTAAAATTTTAACCGATGCCGACGTGCATATCTGTGTACCGCATGACCGTACCGCCAGGATACAAGAAGTGCATTTATTAACCATACATTGTTTGTGTGACGGCATCGATGCCGCTTTATTCGGAGGTGATGCAGATGATTAAAAATTTATTCCAGAAATCAGCGCGACCGTTACTGGCGATCAGTTTATGCTGCGGCGCTGCAGCCAGTTTGCAGGGTTGCGTGGAGATGATGGTCGGCAGTGCGGTAGTCGGTACCTTTGCCGCTACCGACAGACGTACTTTCGGTGCCCAGACTGAAGATAAGTCGATCACCCTCAAAGGGGAGATCCGCATGTCGCGTACCTTTGGCGATGCTGCGCACATCAACGTCAGCAGTTTCAACCGCCGTGCCTTGTTGACCGGTGAGGTTGCCGACGAACAGACCAGGGAAAATGCCGAACGTGAAATGCGTGCCATCGAAGGCGTGCAAGCGGTTCAGAATGAATTGCAGATCGCCGGCTTATCGAATTATTCGGCGCGTTCCAGCGATGCCTTGATTACGACCAAGGTCAAGGCCTCATTCGTCGATACCAAGGATTTGTATGCGAGTGCATTCAAGGTTGTGACAGAAGCCGGTACGGTGTACCTGATGGGCCGCGTCACCCAGCGCGAAGGTAATCTGGCCGGCGAGGTGGCCCGCGGCGTCAGCGGCGTACGCAAGGTGGTCAAGGTATTTGAATATATCAGCGAAACCGAACTCAAAGAGATGCAGTCTGCACCGAAGAAGCAAGAGCCAGCGCAATAAAGGGTCGTCAGAGTAGCTAAGCATGAGGCTGATCATTCAGCCTCTCTTTTTTATCGGGAGAACGTATGTCAGCACTTATCGTCTTATTGGTCATCATCGCAGTGGTCGCTTTCTGGGCAGTCGGCGCATATAACCGCCTGGTGAGCTTGCGGAATCGCTTTAAAAATTCATTCGCGCAAATCGATGTGCAACTGAAGCGCCGTTACGACCTGATCCCGAATCTGGTCGAGACTGCAAAAGGCTATATGAAGCATGAGCGCGAGACTCTGGAAGCCGTGATCGCTGCCCGTAACCAGGCAGTGACCGCCAATACCAAGGCCGGCAGCGATCCGTCGGATGCCGCGGCAGTACAGCAACTGGCCGCTGCCGAAGGCACTCTCACTGCGTCACTAGGCAAGATGTTTGCCTTGTCAGAGGCTTATCCCGATCTGAAGGCGAATGAAAACATGATGCAGTTGACGGAAGAGTTGACCGGCACAGAAAACAAAATTGCCTTTTCACGCCAGGCCTATAACGACAGCGTCATGCAATACAACACCTCGATAGAGCAATTCCCGGGTTCTGTGATCGCCAATATGTGCGGCTTTAAGCCGGGCGAATTGCTGCAGGCGACCGAATCACCGGAAGAGCGTAAAGCGGTCAAGGTCTCGTTTTAGCCGTTGCCTGAATCCTCATGGATTTTTTCGAGCAGCAAGACCAGGCGCACCGCCAGAGTAAAAAACTGCTATTTTTGTTTTTTCTGGCGGTGCTTGCGATTGTGCTGGCAGTCAATACCAGCCTGGCGCTGGTCTGGATCTGGGCCAGCGGTCAGCACTTTGGCGGACTGCATTATTATCCCCGCGGGTTTTTCTTTTTAAATACCGGCCTCACCTTGCTGTTTATCGGCGGCGGCACGCTGGTCGAAACGTTTCGCCTGCGCGATGGCGGTGATGCGGTAGCCGAGATGGCTGGCGGTCGCCTGGTGATGCCTTCCTCGCAGGATATCCAGGAGCGCCGCTTACTCAATATCGTCGAAGAGATGGCGCTGGCTTCCGGTATTGCCTGCCCCCGCGTGTATATCATGGATCGTGAAGATGCCATCAATGCATTTGCCGCCGGATACCATCAAAACGAGGCGGTCGTCGCGGTGACCCGCGGCACTCTGGCGCGTCTCAACCGTGACGAACTGCAAGGTGTGATCGGGCATGAATTCAGCCATATCCTGAACGGCGACATGCGGATGAATATCAAGCTGATCGGCGTGCTGTTCGGAATACAGATGATCGCTGGTTTCGGTCAGCAGCTGATGTACTGGGGCGCCCGTTTTGGTTCACTGCGCAGCCGCGATGAAAAAGGCCCCTCGTCACAAATTGTGTTGCTGGTCGTTGGCGGCGTGTTGTTCGTGGTCGGTTACGTAGGTATTTTTTTCGGCCGGCTGATTAAATCGGCGGTATCCCGCCAGCGCGAGTTTTTGGCCGATGCCAGCGCCGTGCAGTTTACCCGCAACCCCGATGGTATCGGCGGCGCCTTGCGCAAGATAGGCGGGCTGACCCGCACCAATGACTGCGGCTCGCGCATAGACAATCCGCGTGCAGAGCAGTTCTCGCACATGTTCCTCGGCGCTGCCAGGCCGAATTTACTGGCTGGATTATTTGCGACGCATCCGCCTTTGCAGGAGCGCCTGCGCCGTGTGTATGGCAAGAGTGTTGAATTTTTAGACGCCAGTGAAATTGTTGAGCCGGATGCGCATGCCGGTTTGCCCGAAGGTATGTACGGTTTCGGCGCGCGCAATGTATTATCGGCACAAGCTGCCCGCGCGATGGAAGCCAGTAGCCCCAGCCTGGACGCCGCAGGTACAGGCACGGCTTTTGATCGTCACAGCCAGCCGCAAAAAGCCTTGCCTGCCGAATTATTGAGCAGCTTGCGTGAACCAATGGGGGCCGGTGCGCTGGTCTATGCATTATTGCTGGATCGTAGCGAACCGCAAGCTTATGCAGCGCAAATACAGATACTGCAACAAGCGGCGCAGGCGCAATGCGCACTGTCTACCATGTTGCTGGATCACATAGAAGGTTTGCCGCGCAGCGTTCGCTTACCTTTGCTGGATCTGGCGATGCCCGCCTTGAAATTATTGTCGCCTGCACAGAGGAGCACGCTCTTATCGATTGTGCACAAGCTAATCGCCGCCGACCAGAAAATGACGCAGGCGGAATTCGTTTTGCAAACCGTGCTGGAGCGCCGGCTCGGTCCGCTGGCTGGGCGCGCCGTACCGATTCGCTATACACAGCTTGGCGAATTAAAGAAAGAGGCGGCTTTATTGCTGTCGCTGGTGGCACAAACCGCTTCCGGGAAAAACGCATCTGATTTTGCCGCCAGAGATATTTTCTTGCGAGCGGCCAATAGCATGCCGGAGTTGGGTCTGGGCGCCAGCGACATGCAGATGATGACGGCGATTGCGGTGGCGGGTGCGCCTGATTATTTTGAAATCAAACAGGCGCTGGATAAATTGAACCAGCTGGCGCCGCTGGCCAAGCCATTCTTGATACGCTTGCTGCTGGCCGCTGGCGGCGAGCAATTGAGCATCGACTCAGCCGACATACTGCGCTGTATTTGCGCTGCGCTTGATGCGCCCGTGCCTGATAAAGTCGCTGCCAGTTATTCAGCGTTTTAAAGTTTTGCAAAAAACGTGCGACGCTCTCAGGTACGCCCGACGATCGCCGCCGTCGCCATCAGATCATCAATCAACGCCAGAGAGTTTTTGCCTGACATGCGGTGAGGATTGAGTTCTGGCAGCGCAGAATATTTCAATAAAATCGAAGGATTGATTTTCCCCAGATTCGCTTGTCCCATCGTCCAGCCTGCATAACGGCGCTCATTGATTTCTTCATAATGCAGCAAGGTCACATCGGTATGCCGCGGGTCGCGCAAGATGTGGGCGTACAGCGTGTTGACCGCATCTCGCCCGCCTTCCAATACCTGCATAAATACATGGTCGCTATGGCACAAAATGCCGGTAATCCCATTGGCCGGATTGTGCGTGCGTGATTGCTGCATGATGGCCTGGATCATGTCGCACATCTGATTATCAACAGCGCGGCTGGCATATAAAAGTCGGACTAGCATGATGTTCTCTTTGTGGTGGTATGAGCGTATCGGGAAAAATAGATCGACGGTAATATGCTGCCGATCATCGCTTAATCAGGGATAAAAATTCACGACGCAGATTCGGATCTTTCAGGAAAGAGCCGTGCATGACGCTATTGATCATCTTGGCATCCATGTCCTTGACGCCGCGCCAGTGCATGCAGTAATGATCGGCTTCCATGACTACCGCCAGACCATCGGGCTGCATTTTTTCTTGCAAGGTATCGGCTAACTGGACCACCGCTTCTTCCTGAATTTGCGGACGGCTCATGATCCATTCGGCAATGCGGGCGTATTTGGATAAGCCGATCAAATTCGAATGCTCGTTCGGCATTACACCGATCCAGACCTTGCCGATAATCGGGCACAAGTGATGCGAGCAGGCACTGCGCACGGTGACCGGGCCGATGATCATCAATTCGTTCAGATGCGAGGCATTCGGGAATTCAGTGACCGACGGCATGTTCACATAGCGGCCTTTAAAAATTTCCTGCAGATACATCTTGGCGACGCGGCGACCGGTATCCTGGGTGTTGTGATCACTGTCGGTGTCAATCACCAGGCTTTGCAACACGTCTTTGAGTTTTTCCTCGACTTCGTCCAGCAGTTGATCCAACTCGCCAGGCTCGATAAAGGCGGCGATATTGTCGTTCGCATGATAGCGGGTTTTGCTCGCAATGATGCGCTCGCGTATGCGCTGCGAGATGGGGATGCTAACGGGCTTGAGTTCAGTATTCTGGTCAGATGGCATAGTGGATATCCGGGGTGGTGTCTGGCCCAGGCAATATGCGTACGGCGTGTCGTGCCTTACTGCTTGATTGCCTGAGATGCAAATGGCGCTGCAGGGCGTCATCAAAACGCTATGGTAACTGAATTGCGGATGTCGGGTTTTGTTGCGCGGCGCGTTCTGCCTTCCATTCCGGCAGGCACTTAGGACAGAAGCAGCGCGCATCCATATCCAGCTTGCCGTCCGGTAATTGAGCGAAGGCGATAGGCGCTAGCGCTGCGCACCAGCATTCCTGGCCGGTATTGTCCGCCATCGCACAGGTGAAGACGCTTTGACAACGTGGACAAACGCTCATGATGAGTGATCCTGGTCGCCAGTGTCATCCCTGAGCGGCAACTTGCGCATCGCGCGACGCAACAACTGCATCTGGCCATTGAAGTTGGTACAGCCGTGGCACATGGATAAGTGCATTTTCAGGCGCGCACGTTCTCCCAGACTCAGGTGCCGGTCCAGTCCTTCCGATACCATCTGGTGCGCTTGTTTACAGCTAATGAGTAGTCGCATGATTGCTCGGTTCTTAATTATTAAACGCTAAGTCTTATTGGCAAACCAGTTCAAATCCAGACATTCACGTAAGCGCAGACGGGCGCGATACAGCAACACCCATAGATTAGACGTGGTCAGCGTCAATTCCTTACAAATTTCTTCGGTTTCCAGTTCCAGCCATTCACGCATCATGAAGACCCGGGCCGTATTCGCGGGTAGTTTCTCAAGGCAGACTTCGAGCACGCGAAAAAAATCTTTTTGCTCCAGACTCGCATCGGGATTACCCCAGGCTCTGGGGATCTCATGCGGGTGCCCATTTTTGGCGAAAAGACTATCGATTAAATCGGCTTCCGATTCGTCATCGTCGATGTGCAACGCGACTTCTTTGTTACCCGCGCGCAGACAATCGATGATTTTATATTTCAAGATGCCGGTGACATAGGTGCGCAAAGACGATTGACCGGCAAAACTATCGGGCTTTTCCAGTACCGCGAGCAAGGCTTCCTGTACCGCGTCTTCGGCTTGAAAATCATTGCGTAGCTGTAGCATCGCGAAGCGAAACAAAACGGGACGCATGGTCTCCAGTTGCTGGTGCAAAGACGATAGTGATGTCATTTTTTAAATTTATCGATGGTATTCACAATAGAGACCGAGTAAATCCTCCCCTCAGTGCCTGAGTAAGGAGTTTTCCCTGTAAAATTCGAGAAACTTCCATGCATATAGGATACTTTTATTATGAGTAGTGTAACCGACACAGCAGCGCCTGCCGACGATAAATTGGCGGGTGTTGCGCCTGAGATTAAAGCAGAAATCCTGGCCGAAGCCTTGCCTTATATCCGTAAATTCCACGGAAAAACCATCGTCGTCAAATACGGCGGCAACGCCATGACGGAAGAACGCCTGAAGCACGGCTTTGCGCGCGATGTGATTCTGCTGAAACTGGTCGGGATGAATCCAGTCGTGGTGCATGGCGGCGGTCCGCAAATTGATAATGCGCTCAAAAAAATGGGCAAGCAAGGTACTTTCGTACAGGGCATGCGTATCACCGACGAAGAAACCATGGAAGTCGTGGAATGGGTGCTCGGCGGTGAGGTCCAGCAGGATATCGTCATGCTGATCAATCATTACGGCGGCCAGGCGGTTGGCCTGACCGGCAAGGATGGCGGTTTGATCCGTGCCAGAAAAATGATGATGCCAGATCGTGAAAAGCCGGGTCAATTCCTGGATATCGGCTTTGTCGGCGAGATTGATGCGATCAATCCGGCGGTGGTCAAAGCTTTGCAGGATGACGCATTTATTCCTATCATTTCACCGATCGGTTTTGGCGACGACGGTCAGGCGTATAACATCAATGCAGACGTGGTGGCGGGTAAAATTGCAGAAATCCTGAAGGCTGAAAAGCTGATCATGATGACCAATATCGCCGGGGTGCAAGATAAGCTAGGCAATCTGGTCACGGATCTGTCGGCGCGTGAAATTGATGAAATGTTCGCCGACGGTACCATCTCCGGCGGCATGTTACCGAAGATTTCTTCGGCGCTGGATGCGGCGAAATCCGGCGTGAATACCGTACATATTATCGATGGCCGGATCGAACATTCCTTGCTGCTGGAAGTGCTGACCGAACAGGCTTTCGGCACGATGATACGCAGTCATTAAGAGCACAAAAAAGCAGCAAAAAAGGAGGCTAAAACGGCGTCCGCTCATTTAGCCAGCGCTGCCTTGTCTAGAAAATCCCTACAGGGCGGTCTTCCGCCCTTTCTTTTGTAAAGCGACATGAAGCAACGCTCCCCGCTCTGGTTGTTTGATCTCGATAACACCCTGCATAACGCCAGCCATGCGATTTTCCCTGCGATTACCCATAACATGAACGTGTTTATGGCGGACCTGCTGGGAGACGGCACTACACCGGCCGATGCCGGGACGGTGAATGCCGCGCGGCAGCTCTATTGGAAGCGCTATGGGGCAACCCTGCTGGGTCTGGTACGTCATCACGGTGTGAAAGCCGATCATTTTTTACATGAGGCGCACCGTTTTGAAGATTTAACCGATATGATCCGCGCCGAACGCGGCCTGGGACGTTTGCTGGAGCGTTTACCGGGGCGAAAAATTTTGTTGACGAATGCGCCGCGCAGCTACTCACACGAGGTCATGCGGCATCTGGGTTTGCACCGGCATTTTGCCGAACATATACCGATCGAAGCGATGCGCGTGCATGGCCGTCTGCGTCCCAAACCGTCGGTGCCGTATTTGCTCAAGCTGCTAGCCAGGCAGGGCGTGCATCCGCGCCACTGCGTGCTGGTTGAAGATACCCTCAGTAATCTCCGTGCCGCCAAGCAGGTCGGGATGCGCACGGTGCTGGTCACCGGATATGTGCAGGCAGATCAAGCGGTGCAGAAAAAAATTCATGCCTGCGTCGATGTCAAAGTAAAATCAGTGCTCGATCTACCCGATCATGTTCATCGTTTATGTTCAGCGCATTTCTAAAAAATCAATAATATGGCAACTACGAAACCCGGCGAGCGTAAGCTGCAGATCTTGCAAACTCTGGCAGCGATGCTGGAGAATCCCAAAGGCGAAAAAATTACGACAGCCGCACTGGCAGCCAGGATCGAGGTATCCGAGGCGGCTTTGTACCGGCACTTCGCCAGCAAGGCACAGATGTTCGAAGGATTGATTGAGTTTATTGAGAGTTCGGTGTTCGGCCTGATCAATCAAATCAGTCAGCAGCAGGAAGACGGCGTATTGCAGGCGCAGGCGATTGCGTTGATGTTGCTGAATTTCGCCGAGCGCAACCCCGGCATGACGCGGGTCCTGATCGGCGATGCACTGGTGAATGAAGACGAGCGCCTGCAGTTGCGCATGAACCAGTTTGTCGAGCGCATTGAACTCGCGTTCAAACAATCGCTGCGCCTCGCCAGCACCCAGGGTAGTGCGCTGGAGTCAGAAGTCGCGCCGCGTGCCAACCTGCTGGTCTGTTTCGTGATGGGACGTTGGCACCGTTATGCGAAAACCGGCTTTAAACACCTGCCGGGTGACCAGGCTACTTTGCAGTTAAGCGTGTTGCTGGGTTAAACGTTCCCAGGCTGGCCGCCGGTGCTGTAAAAATCCGCCAGGTATTGGTGCCTGAGAATTTCGCTTCTTTCAAAGCCAGATCCGTGTTGTGCAAGAACAAGCGCTGCTCTTTGCCATGTAAAGGACAGCAGGCGACACCGACGCTGGCGGTAATCACGAGTTTTTTACCGCGCACGATGAGCGGCTCGCGCACGGCCTGGACCAGGCGTTCGGACAGGGTCTGTGCCATTTCCACGCTACCGATATTCGGCAGGATCGCCGCGAACTCATCGCCGTCGACCCGGCACAGGGTATCGGTATTGCGTAATACCTGGCACAGGCGGTTCGCCATGGTGGTCATGATCAGGTCGCCTGCATCATAGCCGTAGGCGTCGTTCAAGGCTTTAAAATGATCGATATCGATGAAGGCCAGGGCCGCTAGCTGATTCGACTCAATCGCATCTTCAACGCAATTCGTCAGCAAGCGATGAAAGAAATGCCGGTTCGGCAGCTTGGTCAGGCTGTCGTGATTTTCCAGTATCGACATGCGCTGTTCCGCTTCGCGACGCTGGTGGGCCTCGCTCTGAATATCCGATTCCCAGACTTCAATCTGCGCCATAATTTTATTGAAGTGCTGGCTCAGGCTGCCGAGCTGCTTGCTCTCGGGGTGTTGCACGCGCAGGGTGTAATCTTCCGAGTTGGCGACTTGTTCCGCCACTCTGGATAATTCTATGATGGGGGCCAGCCGCACTATCTGACGCTCTGTCAGCAGGTAGACGCTCGCCACCGTACTCACAATCAGGAGCAAGGTACCGACCGCCAGATGCAGCCAGAAATCTTTATAAATCGAATCCAGACTGACGTTCATCTGGACCAGGCCGATCACTTCGGCGCCGGCCATGACCGGCACGGTGGCGGATAAATAAGACGATTGCAAACGGGTCTGAGGCTGGCTGACTGGTGCAATCTTCTCTGCAGGATCGGGTTTGACAAAATGCGTCGTGCGATTCCAGCTGATCTGCGGCACGCCTTTATTGTCAAACACCGTAATGTTCAAGACATTGCTTGCCGCGCCTGCATTCAGGATTAATTTTTGTGCTTGTTTTTGATACTCGCTAGCCGGGCTGTCATCCAGGTTGGCGGCCAGTACATTGGCTTTGTACAGCGTCTCTGCCCGCAGATTTTTCTGCATCATGTAAGTCGAGAATAGCAGGAATAAAACCAGTACGGATGACAACACGATCACGATAGCGGTCAAGTTATCGCGTAGCAGTTTTTTGGCGAGAGGTAATCGGAGAAATGCGGTTTGCATTATGGCGTCTATTATTGTGCGTTATTTTGAACAACATTATCGACCAATAAGCGTCGTCAGTGTTGTTCTTGCTGATGTTTGAATCCATTTTATTGTGTTTATTATAATTCAATAATCCGCTTTCCCATGCAGGGAATAGCGTCTGCGAGTAAACTCTCGCGCATCTTTGTTCGTCTGGAAATTTTAGTGTCTTTTTTGCCCCACAAGCTCCCGGATAGTTTTGCCCTGCTCGACGATGCGCAATCGCCGGATGGCCAGGCGGCGTCGCGTTTATATACCGGTCTGGTCAAAGTCTTGCAATGTGACGATGCGCCAGCCTGGCCCCGGCTATGGCAGGCGCTTGAGGCGGCGTTACAGGGCGGGCAATACGCGGTTGCCTTGCTATCGTATGAGACGGGCGCTTTACTGCAAGACATCGCGTCTTGGGACGCTCAACAGTTACCGTCCAGAGTGCTGTTGTTCTCGCATTGCGAAGTCCTGGATCGCGAACAGGTCAATCTCTGGCTGGACACGTCGGCCAACGCGCTGGAGCAGGCCGCATCAGCGCCAGGCAGCATGGGCGCTGATGCGGCGGGAATTGCCGGTATTGCGGGTCTGCGCAACAGCGTGGATGAAGCGGCATTTACTCAGGCCATCGCTCAGGTGCGTGCATATATCGCTGCCGGCGATACTTATCAGGTGAATTACACCTACCGTCTGCATTTCGATGTGTATGGCTCGCCGCTGCATCTGTATCGCCGCTTGCGCCAACGCCAGCCGGTACCTTACGGCGCCTTGATTTGCCTACCGGATGGCGAAGCGGTGCTGTCGCTGTCGCCCGAATTATTTGTCCGTCATCAGGCCGGACATCTGCATGCCAAACCGATGAAAGGCACGGCGGCAGCCACTGGCGATCAGCGCATGGATGCAGAGCTAGCGCGCTCTCTAGCGGCTGACGTAAAAAATCGCGCAGAGAATTTGATGATAGTGGATTTGCTGCGCAATGATCTGGGACGGCTTGCCGTGCCGGGTTCGGTCAAGGTGCCTGCTTTATTTGAAGTCAGGCGTTTTTCCAGCGTCTTGCAAATGACGTCCAGCATCACTGCCGAGTTGCGCGCCGGTCTTGGGCTTGCTTCGATTTTATCGGCGCTGTATCCGTGCGGCTCCATCACCGGAGCGCCGAAGCGGCGCACTATGCAAATCGTGCGTGAATTGGAGTCTGAGCCACGCGGCTTGTACACCGGCGCAATCGGCTGGTTTGATCCGCCGCAAGACGCGCAGGCAATCGGCGATTTTTGCCTGTCGGTACCGATCCGGACTCTGCATTTGCCGGCATCGGAGGGATTGCCGGTGCGTCCTGCGGTGATGGGGGTCGGCGCCGGTATCGTGCACGATAGCGTGGCCGCAGACGAATTTGCAGAGTGCCGGTTAAAAGCGCAATTCCTGACCGGATTGGGCCCCGAATTCGACTTGTTCGAGACCATGCATGCCACGCGCGAGCACGGTTGTCGTCACTTGCAGCGGCATTTGCAGCGTCTGCGGCACTCCGCCAGGTATTTCGGCTTCGTCTTCGATGAAGAAGCGATTGCGCAGTCTTTACGCGCCTTTCAGGCTGATTTGCCGCCGCAAGGCGCTCACCGCTTGCGCCTGGCACTTCGGGTCGATGGCCAGGTGCTGATCCAGAGCGCGGCGATGCACCCCTTGGCGGCGCGGGTCAAGGTCTTGCTGGCAAGCATTTCCACCCATAGCGACGATCTGTTCTTACGCCACAAAACGACCGTGCGTCAGCGCTACGATCAAGCCTGGCAGGCCGCTGAACAGCAAGGCGCATTCGACATGCTGTTTTGCAATCAGCATGGTTATCTGACCGAGGGCGCTCGCACGAATGTATTTATCCTGAAACAAGGCCGGTGGCTGACGCCACCCTTAACTGACGGCGTATTGCCGGGCATCATGCGCGCCGTGCTACTCGACGATCCGCAATGGCGGGCGAGCGAGGCGCAATTGCGCTTCGACGATGTGCGTGCTGCCGAGGCGATTATTCTGTGCAATTCCTTACGTGGCGTAATGCACGCAGACCTGGTGTTTTAAATTGCCGCTAAATAAGTGGGAATGACGATTCTTGCATTTTATTCACAAAAATGTTGTATATTGGTTTAGCGTTCGCTGTGATCTGTATTGCAACAAAAATTCAGTTCGCATATGAAATTGATGTTGTTCAATTGGCAAAAATCAAGTTGTTAGAGTAATATGATTCCATTATCTGGCAGAGAACAACACCATGAATCTTACGGATTCTTGCATCTCCCGCTTACCCCTTCTTTTCCTCCTGGCGGGAATGGTCTCTGTTTTTCCCTCAACACAGGTGTGGGCGCAAGCTAGTGACGTAGCCGGTGCCACGATTGACAACCTCAATAAACTCTCGCTGGAAGACTTGCTGAAGGTGCAAGTGCGCAGTGCATCCAAATATGCGCAAAGCACGAGCCATGCACCCTCTGCGGTACAAATCATCAGCGCAGAAGATATCCGTCGCCACGGTTGGCGCACGTTGGCCGAAGCCCTGGATAGCCTGCCCGGCATGTATGCCAGTTCGGACCGCGCCTATGCCTTTGTCGGGGCGCGCGGCTTTATGGTGCCGGGTGATTACAATATGCGGTTTTTATTATTGCTGGACGGTCAGCCGCTTAACGATAATTTATACGACCAGGCCAACCTGGGTCACGAGTTTCGTATCGACATGCGTTTGATCGACCGGATCGAATACGTGCCAGGTCCCGGCTCATCGATCTATGGTGCGAATGCGATGTTCGGTGTGATCAATGTCCTGACCCGCAGCGCCAGACAGATGCCGGGATACAGCGCCGGGATGCAATGGCAAAGCCATGGCTGGCGCGAATTGTATGCGACCGCCAGCCGGAACGCCGATACCGATTTGCCTGAGTTAATTCTTTCAGTCAGCCGCGCCGACCAGCAGGGACGCGATTTGCAATATCCAGGCGCAGTTGGATTACTGACTGCGAACGGTCGGCCTTCAGTTGATGGCATGACCCATGGCCTCGATGTGCTTGCGGTGACACGCTTGTTTGTCGGGCTCAGGCAAGATAACTTTGCCATGTCAGCCTGGGCCGCCCGGCGCGACGTCCATCCGTCTTCGGCGCTGTATGGCAGCAATTTCGATGACGGCAGATTGCATCTGATCGATAGCAGTTATGGCGTGACCGCTTCTTACCAGAAAGAGCTGGCCAGCACGCTGCAACTCGATGCACGCTTTGCCTACCAAAAAATCACCTATCAGGGCGATGCACCTTATACCAATCCTGCGGTAGGAAGTTATGTGAATCGCGATACGGCCAAAGGTAGCTGGCTGTCTGGCGAGGCCAGAGTGATGTATACCGGATTGGCCGATCATAAATGGATTGCCGGCCTTGATTTTCAAAGTGACCTGGATGCGATCCAAAAAAATGCTGATCTGAATGTTGCAGTGAATCCGCCTTTGTCGATCAGCACGCCGCACAAGCGCTATGGTGTGTATTTGCAGGATGAATGGAATTTTTTACCGGAGTGGCGTCTCAATGCCGGTATTCGTGCGGATCGCAATAGTTACAGCCAATTACGTATGAGCCCGAGGCTGGCATTGATCTGGAATGCCAGTCCCGATCTGACTTTAAAATTGCTGGGCGGCCGCGCATATCGCGCAGCGAATGCCTACGAATCCGCGTATGCCCGTGATCAGGTGTATCTGGCCAATCCAACACTTGCACCGGAGACGATACGGACCTTAGAAGCGATTGCGGAATACCGGATTGACTCGCGTCAGGAACTGGGACTGTCGGTCTTCGATTATCAATTGTCCAATCTGATCAGTCAGATCGATCTTGGCGGTGGTTTGTTCCAGTATCAAAATCATCCTAGTGTGAGAGCCCAGGGGCTGGAGTTATTTCATCGTCTGCGATCCCGAGGCGACATCACGGTCAATTCCAGTGTCGCCTTCAATCGCAGCCGCGATGCGACCGGAATGACCTTAGGCAATAGTCCGCGCTGGATCGCCAAGTTACGTGGCAGTCGCTCGCTCTGGACGGCTAACTGGATCGCCGCTCTTGAATTCAATGCGCTGGGACCGAGAACCCTGGATTGGCGCGGTACGCGGGCACCTATGGGGAGCCAGGCTGTGCTGAATCTGACACTCAACATTGTTAAAGTATTGCCGGGCTTGGATCTGCAACTGCGCGTCGTGAATGCACTGGATCGCCGTATCGTATATCCGGCTTCGAATGAAGCGCCGACCAGCACTTTGCCAGGCGATGGACGGCAATGGCAATTGGGATTGAGCTATGCGTTTTAATTTGCGCAGGCAATTTTTCACAACAATCTTCTTTGCCCTATTGCTGCCGGCGCTGACTGCCTCACTTGTCCTGGCAGAGGAAATTGCGGATGCACCCGAATATGCGCTGAAAGCGGTCTATCTGAATAATTTTGCGCTATTCACCGAGTGGCCGGATGAGACGAACGAGGTTCTGGAATTCTGCGTATTCGGCAAAGACCCTTTCGGGCGTTTTCTAGAAAACGCAGCACAAAAAAAAATCCGTGGCAAAGCGATACATCTTCGTCGTGCGGTGCAGGGCGCCGACCTGAAAAGCTGTCATCTGCTGTTTATACCGGCCCTGGAAAAAGAGAATTTTAGCCGGATCGCCCCGTCCATCAGTCAGCAGGCCATCCTCACTGTGACAGAAACGGCGCAGGTCGGGGAGAAGTACCCTAACGTCATGATCGTGATTGTGCAAGAGGGCAGCAATGTCATGTTTGATGTCAATCAAAGCGTCGCTAAAACTGCTGGATTGAGCTTCAGTTCCAAGCTTTTGCGCCTCGCGCGCAACGTGAAATAACATGGATAAAATGGTATGACGACCGAACAGCTTGTCAAAAAAACGCTGGAAAAAAAGCTGCTGCTGGTTAACCTGCTGGCATTCAGCCTGGCGTCTTCTTTTGCAGTGCTGCTGATAGTCTCTTATCTGTGGATGACTGCGCGTAGCGATTTGTTGCGCAATGCCGAGATCGTCGCGCAAGTCATTGCACAAAACAGTGCGCCAGCGCTTTTGTTTAAAGACCAAAAGGCGGCACAAGAAGCAGTGCGCGCATTGGCTCAGGACACCAATGTACTGGCCGGAGAGCTGCGTTACCCCGACGGTAGCTTGTTCGCCGTCTATCAGCGTCCCGTGAATGCCGGTCAAGCATGGCAGATCGGCGAAGTATCGCAAACCCCTTATTTACAAACGCCAGGGTCACATTTTTATTCGCGCTATCTGGTCGTGACTACCCCGGTGATGGCGGAAGAGCAGCAAGTGGGAAGTCTGCAAATGCATGTGGACTTGACGTCCACCTATCAACGGATAGCCGGATTGATTGCCGTCATCGTATTGGCAACGCTGGCAGCCGTACTGCTTGCCGGACGGCTGCTCAAACGTTATTTGCGCCGCATCCTTAATCCTATTCAGCAATTGGTCATGCTGATGCAGGAGGTATCCGGCAACGATGATTATAATCAGCGGGCCCTGATTCCGACCGATGATGAAATCGGTACCCTGGGCGAGAGTTTCAATTTCATGATTGAACAAATCCAGCGCCGCGATATGGCGATCGGCAAAGAATTGGTCGAGCGCAAACGCGCAGAAGTTCAGCTTGACCACATTGCCCATTACGACAGCGTCACAGGATTACCGAACCGGCATTTTTTTAATCGCCGCATCAAAGAACTCGAATACCGTGTCAAAAATTTTGCCAGATTCGGCTTGCTGTTTATCGATCTCGATAATTTTAAATATGTGAACGATACCTTTGGTCATCGTATCGGCGATCTGCTGCTGATTGCCGTAGCCGATCGCCTGCAAAAAACCTTGCGGTCGAATGATCTGGTAGTCCGCTTGGGCGGCGATGAGTTTGCAGTGCTGCTCGATAATCCCAAGAGTACCGACGATGCCTTGCGTCTGGCAGAAAAATTATTGGCATTATTGAGTCAGTCGTTCTCGTGCGAAGCGCATGAATTCAATATCGGCGCCTCTATCGGTGTAGCGATGATGCCGGATCATGTCGGCACTTTTGAAGACTTGCTGAGTTCGGCGGATGCCGCAATGTATGAGGCAAAGGCATTCGGTAAAAATAATGTCCAGCTCTGGAAGCCGGCCATGTCGCGGCGCACGGCACAGCGCTTCACGATTGAATCCGGCTTGCGCAAGGCCATCGAGAACGCTGAACTCGAAGTGTACTACCAGCCCATCATGGAGCTGGCCACCCTCAGGGTCGCAGGCATGGAGGCTTTGTTGCGCTGGAAGCACCCGACCTTGGGGTTTGTCTCGCCTGCCGAATTCATCCCTATCGCCGAAGAGAGTCAATTGATTGTGCTGATCGGTGAATGGGTGCTACAACAAGCCTGTAGCCAGATCAAATTGTGGGAGCAGCAATTCGGCCCCTTATTCGTTGCCGTCAACGTCTCGGCCAGGCAGTTCCGTCAACCCGGTTTTGCCGATAGCGTCGAGCGTATCGTCAGAGAAAACGCATGTCCTGCGCATTTGCTGGAGCTGGAATTAACTGAGACCATGCTGATGTCGCAGACCTCTGAAACGCTGGCGATTCTGACCGATTTATCGAGCCGTGGATTTAAATTGTCGCTCGATGACTTTGGCACCGGTTATTCGTCGCTGGCCTATCTGAAACGCTTCCCGATCCACAAATTAAAAATCGACCGCAGCTTTGTCTCGGATTTGCCAGGCGATAAAGATGATGCTGCGATTGCCCAGGCGATCATCTCCCTGTCGGATCACATGGACATGCGGGTTGTCGCAGAAGGCATCGAGACCAGGGAACAGGCGGAATTTTTGTATGGACTGGATTGCACTTACGGCCAAGGCTTCTTATTCAGCAAGCCTTTACCTGCGCCGCAATGCCAAGACTTCGTCGAGAAGAATTTACGTCGCGCGTTGAGAGAGCGGATTATCTAATAGGACTTACGCAAAACAGAAAACTCTTAACACCATTGACATCACGCCCGCAGTCTGGATGCGGCTTTCAGAGACATTTCGTGCCAACAAGCGCACCCAGCTTGCGGGTTCACTTTCATACCGACACACCATGGAGTCTTTTCTCTGGCCTTTTCTCTGTGTCCCCGTGTCTCTGTGGTGAGAGGTTTTGGTTTTTGCGTAAGTCCTATCTAAGTTATTTAAGCGCTGGTTTTGGGGCTGCGGCAGCATTCAGGATCAGCCCCATCGCACTTAATATAATGGCCGCGCCGACTATCGTAGAGATACTGACCGTCTCGTGTAAAAACAGGTAACCCCACAGCATACTGAACATAGGAATCAGGAAGGTCACCGTCATCGCCTTGGTCGGACCGATGCGACTGATCAGTGGGATAAAAATCGCTTGCGCAACGCCGGTCGCCAGCAACGCCAGCGCGATCATGCATGCGACGGCGGTCGGCGAGGGAATGTGGTGCGGCAGCGAGAACGGCACTGCCGGCGCCAGCATGACGCCACCCAACAGCATCGATCCACATGCCATCGCATACGGATGAATACCGGTTGGTGCTGCGTCTCCCACGGGTTTATTCTGACCGACTTTCTTCATCAAGATACTCGAAATCGCATACGAGGCGGCTGCGGCCAGGCAAGCCAGCGCGCCGCTCAGGGTCTGCGGATTCAGATCCAGGGCGCCGGCGCCAACTAAAATAGCCACGCCGATAATGCCCAATAATAAGCCGCTCAGCTTACGCACAGTCAGGCGATCCGCCAGCCAGACAATCGAAAACAAAGCCCCGAATAAGGGAGCGGTCGCATTCAGAACAGCCGAGTACGCCGTCGGCAAAAATTGCGATGCATACGAGAAGCAGGAAAACGGGAATGCCGCAGAAAAAAAGCCGACGATCGCATACGACCTCACATTGGCACGCCACAGCATAGGTACAGCTTGCAGCCGCGCAAATCCCAACAAGGCCAGACCGGCGATGGTCACCCGCAAACTCGCGGTCACCACGACACCTAATTCCGGTACGGCGACACGCATGAAAATAAATGATCCTCCCCAAATTGCAGCGAGGAGAACAAGTTTGATCAGATCTGAGAAAGGCATGGGGCAGGGAGGAAGCAGCAGAGGCCAGATTGTAGCATCTGGCCCCTTTGTTTGAGCGCTAGCTGGTTTGCGTGACCGTCGACAGCAATCCCTCATTCAGCCAGGTATGTAACCATCCTGCAATTTGCGCAGTGCTATCGGGGTTTTGTTCTGCCGCAGCGGCGCACACCTCGGCAAAGCTCTGGCCTGCTTGCAGCGCCAAGAGGGCCTGATGTTCTGCGGTCGAGATCGAACGGAAATGCGCTTGCAAATCTTTGCGCCAGATCAGCCAGATGACAGGGGCCTCCGTGTGTTCCGGCGCTGGCGGAGTTTGCTGTTCGCTCAAGGCCAGCCAGGTCGCGACACAATTCCATTGGCTGGATAAAAAATGCTGCGATGCCTGGCAGGTAAATCCCAGGTTTGCCCACTGATGCGGCGCTATCGCAGCTAAGCTGCCGGCGCCTAGTACCGGTTGATCCTCGGCATCAAAAGCCAGGCCCAGACACCATTCAAATTGTGCGAGTTCTGCGACCAGCGGATAGTCGGGAAAAAATGTCTGGCAAAACACGGGGAAGTGCGCGCCGTACCAGCGTAAATTGCGTGATCGGGACGGCTGCTCTTGAATATATGTGCGGCAAACACTGTCAAATAATTCATCGCCGAGATACGCATGCGTTTGTTCAAACGCACTCGACAAGGCCTCGCATAAACGCAAGCGATACCCATCGAAATAAATCGCCAGCCGCGCGTCCGCTGCCAGTCCCGACTGATTGCCTATGTAAGGCAATACACTCGCCGGCGGATTTTGTCCAAGCATGAAATCCTGAAACTCGTGCTGCAGCTGAGCGAGTGCGGAAGCTGGCGTCATGCCCATTCCTCCAAGGCTTGTTCCTTGTGCGACAACAGACATTGTTCTGCCGCGACGCATTGCGCAATCTGGCGCGCAATATCCAGCTCGGCAACCAGATCGGCTAGCGGTGGAATATGGTCGTCGCGTTCTATCATGCTGGCGACATTGCCGAAACGACGCAGCGCATGTTCGTACAAACGCCAGACCGGATCGGCTACCGGATGATCGTGGGTATCGATGATATGCGTGCCATGGTCATGGTGTCCCGCCAGATGGATTTGCTGCACCCGATTGACCGGAATCGCGTTCAGATAAGTCACAGGGTCAAAGCCGTGATTGACGCTGCTGACATAGATATTGTTCACATCGAGCAGGATCAGGCTATCCGATTCCTCAGCGATCGCTGCCACGAATTCCCACTCGCTCATGGTATCGCTGGCGAAGGATAAATAACTGGAGACGTTTTCCAATACCAGCGGACGTTCCAGCACCTCCTGTACGCGGCGGATATTCTGTACCAGGAGCCGGATCGTCTCTTCGTTGTAGGGTAGGGGAAGCAGATCGTGCAGATTTTTTCCATGCACGCCGGTCCAGCAGATATGATCCGAAACCCATAAAGGTTGAACGCGCCGGATCAATTTTTTTAAGTCATGCAGATAGGCGATATCCGGACCTTGCGCCGAGCCTATCGACATCGATACGCCATGCATCACCATAGGATAATCGCGGCGTATCGCATCCAGCATCGCGAGCGGCTTGCCGCCCGGCACCAGGTAATTCTCGGAAAGAATTTCAAACCAGTCTAGCGCCGATGGCGCAGCCAGAATCTCATGATAATGATCGGTGCGTAGTCCGAGACCGAAACCTGGCGAGGCGATTGGCATGCTCATTTTTCCATCACTAAAAAAATTGCGCTTGTCCCGGAGTAATTGGAACAAGCGCATTACAGACCGGTGACGGGATTATTTATCCAGATCAATGATCTTGCCGTTTTTCGCCAGGCATTCGCCTGCTTTCGTTGCGACGAAACCATGGCCTTTGCAAGAATTTTGACCTTTGCAGGCATTCTCCGCAGTTTTGCAGTCGCTGGTACCTTTGCAGCTATTGATGCCGGCGCAATGGACTTTGTCGCCGGCGCTGATGGTTGCTGTTCCAGCGAAAGCGGCGCCGGACAAGGCCATAGCAGCAGCGGCAGCAGCGATCAGGGCGCCAGTTTGGATAGTTTGTTTCATGATGTGTTCTCCGAAAAAATAAGTTGTATAGAAGTGAAATACCGGTTTAAGAAGTCCATCGCAAAGAGTTTTTTCTGATTCTTTACTTGAACTTGAGCATCAGTCGTACGCCAATCGGGATTACTTACACCTGTTTAAACTATTTTTAAAAATAAACAGTTTCTATCGAGACTGCGGTGAGCAGGCCTTCGTAATCTAGCATTAATTGATCATTATTCAAGCCGAAATCAGTTTAACGTCGAAAACCCGTTCCACCAGCCAGATTGCCGCGATCAATACGATCAGCACGGAGCCCAACTGGAATATCCCCTGGCGGTATACCCGCTGCCGGCGCAGCAGATACGCGACTGGCAAGAAGGCAGCAACGATCGTCAGCTGTCCCAGCTCGACCCCGACATTGAAGCCTACCAGTGCTAATACCAAGGCCGTTTGCGGCAAACCGAGATCGGCCAGCACGCTGGCAAAGCCAAAACCGTGAATCAGTCCGAAGGCAAAGGCGACTAGCCAGCGCTTACCCTGAAACAGCGGGAACAGGTTATTCAGGGCCGCCAGGATCACCGAGGCGGCGATCGCCGACTCTACCCAGCGCGAGGGCAGGGCGATGATCTGCAGCGCCGCCAGGCTTAGGGTGATCGAGTGCGCCAGCGTGAAAGCGGTGACGATTTTGACCACCTCCAGTAGTGCCGATCTGAAGTCGCCGGCGGCTTCCCATGCGCCTTGGCGCAACACCAGCACCGCTGGTAGCAGCAGCGACAGCAAGAACAGGATATGGTCAAAACCGATCCAGATATGCCAGACCCCATGTTGTACATAATCGGTGAATTGCTGCAGCTTGCTGACTTCGGCCAGTGTGAATTGCTGGGCGGCGTTATCCGGGCTGAAGATCGCGGTGGCTGTCACGCCCTCCTTGTTGATTAAATTCAGCAGACCCTTGTGCTGCGGATCGATATCGAAGAACAGTTGGTAGTGCAGCGCAATTTTTTCACCCTTGCAGGCGGCCTCGAACATCAACACGGTGTACGTGCCGTCGCTATGCTGATCGATCAGTTGCTGACCTGGTTTTAAGGGGCAAGCTTTGCCGTCCACCGTGAGGCTCAGACGCGATAAGGCGTAGGCGGCAATGTCCTGGTGTTTGCTGCGGACTTCATCCCAATTCAATTCGCCGTTGCCGTCCTGATCCAGTCCGATCGCAAAATCCAGATCGCGCAGGGCGATATCCCATTGACCGTGCAGACCGTCCTGATCCTGCCGTAGCGTCAGATAGCTATCGCTGGGCTTGTGCGCCCAGGCCGGATTGCACATCGCAGCACTCAACAAGCCTAGCGTCAGCAAGAGCAGGCGCAGGTTCCGCATCCAGCCTAAGCAGCGCAGGTCACTCATAGCAACACTCCGAGCTTGCTCAGCGCGGGGGCGAGGGCGACATCTTCCAGCCGATTTTGCTTGAGCCATTCTATGGCGGGCGCTGCCGCCTCTTTATTCTTGCCGGCGGCTGCGGCTTCCAGATAGATGCGCAGGTCGGCGGCTTCTTTCTGGATCGCCCAGTTCAGTTGCGCCAGTTTTAATGCTGCATCGGGGCGATTTTTTAGTTGCAATTCATACCGCGCCTGTTCGCGTTGATGTACCGTGTCGCCGCGCAGCATGGCTGCCTCGAAGCGTTGATCGAGCAACTGAATTTGCTTGGCTGCTGCAGGCGCATGTTGTGCTTGCAGGGCGAGGGCATAACGCAACAGCAGCGCATCAACCTTGATTTTGCTTTTGAGCAGGGCGACCACCTCGGCTGGTCTTTGCTGGTCGAGTAAAAAGTCGGCATACGAGCCGAGCAGGTAGCTGTCCGGCGTGTCCAGTGCCAGCGCGTCCCGGTACCAGGCGTCGGCTGCTTTGGCATCGCCGCGGCGTGCCGAGATTTCAGCCAGCAAAGTTAACACCCAGATGCGGATGCCGGCATCGGCATCGCGGTTCTTGCTATAGGCTTTGCTGAGTGTTGCGTAGCTTGCCGCGGCCTCGCCATTCAGGCTGCCGATATTGCTGATGCAGGTCAGGGTGACCAGTTCCGGCGCCAGCGGATACAGGTGCATGCAACTGGCTTTGGCCTGGGCAAACTGCCCCTGCACTTGCAGCACGGTGGCACGTGTCAGCCAGGCTTGAGCATTGTCTCTGTCTTGTTTTAACACGGCATTCAGGTCTTCCAATGCCGCCGGAAATTGATGCGTGCTTTGTTTTAATGTGGCGCGCAAGACCAGCACGGCACTCGGTGGCTGGGGTAGCGACCACCACGGTTTCAATACGGCCTGCGCATAACCCAGATAACGCGGATCGCCGTCGTTGCGGGCGGCATCGATATAACGTTGCGCCAACTCGGTAGCGGTGCGCAGATCGTTGGGTTGGGCCACCAGCAGTTTGCGCAAACGGGCAAATTCCCGCTGGGCCGGATCGGTGCGTAGCGGCAGTTGCTCCAATACTTGCTTACCGTCGCCGGGGAGGTACGGTGTCGCATGTAAATTGCAAGTCACTGAACTAAGCAGTGCAAATAGCAGGCATGTCAGGCGCATGGCGTAAAAAAAGAGGGGTTAACATCATTCAAGGGCTGCTGCTGCGATCTTCGCAAAGCGTGCAGCGTCACCACCGGTCATCAGATCAACTTCGTCCCGACGATCCCGGCACCATTAATTTGCATTTGGATTTATGCAAAAAACCAAAAACTCTCGCCACGGAGACACCGAGACGCGGACAAAAAGCAAAGTAACCGACTCCATAGCGTGTGAGTATACAAACGAATCCGCAAGCTGGATGCGCCTGTTGGCACGAAATATCCCTGGAAGCCGCATCCAGCCTGCGAGTTGCATGCGAATAATGGTAAGTGGCTTACCCTTTTTCGCCAATCCTATCCATAATGAAACAGGGTCTGCCTACATGTGTATCGAAATCTCGATCACCATGCTAACAGACCCTGACAAGGCTTGAGATGATCAGAGCAGAGATGCTCTCAAGCCATATCGAGCCAGTTTTGCCTTAAATCGGCGCTGCCGGTTCGCTATCTTCCGGCGTTGTGACAGTCACCGCATCGATTGCCTGCGGCTCCTGATCTTCCGAAGTTTTCCCCAGCAGGCTAGCCACAAAATTCGTGAACGTATCCATGAAGGAAGGAGGTGGCGGTGCAGGTGGCGGTGGCGTGCTGGAGCCGTAACCGGAATCGCTGCCTCCGCAGGCGGACAGCACTAGCGCGGTAGTTGCTATGATTAAATAATGTCTTGCTTTCATGATTTTTCCTTGAAAGTTACTAACTCAGTAGTCTTAATGCTTTAAAGAGCCAGCGATCGGTGTTTTCAGGTAAGGAAACGAATTATCGAAGAAGCTGCTATCGAGATACGCGCCATCGGTGAAATCGATACTACCGGCAGGAGCATCGGCCGGTACGCAACCGATACTGAGTTTGCACAGGCGACCCATGACCACACGCAGGGCGATATCGACCACGTCGTCACCTGGGCGACGGCCGTTAGGGAAACCGGCGCTGTCGCCGCCAATCACACCCAGACGATTTTGCGTCGCGCTGACCGGCGTTGCCGTATTCAGACGCAGCATTTCGGATGCGACCACATTAGCTGGCTGGTTGACGCCTTTGATACCGGTCAGGAAGGCAGCGACCAGATCGTTACGTGGGAAATTGGTCGGTGCTTTTACGCCGGCGCTGCCGAACAGGACTTCTACCAGAGCAGGCAGAGTCGGGTTGGTTACATAGGTCAGGAACTGGCCATCGCCGCTTGGCTTGCTGTGGTTGAACTGATCTTTGTCCTTCAGGCCGATAACGACTTCATTCACCAGCGGCATGCCTAAACGCGATACCTGGGTCCATGCGCCGCCCTCTTTCGATGTTTTGCTGCTATTCGGCGTCGGGTTGATGAGGCGGCCTTGACGCAGGCTGGCTGTGGTCCAGCCGCCGATCACGGTTTCGCTGCCGGCGGTCAGGCAGGCGGTCGGCACTTCCATTTCGATAGAAGTCACGTTTTTATCCGCCAGATCATCATGTCCTGCTTTTTCTGCGTTAGGGTCAAATGCGGTGGCTGGCGCTTTGATATTGATCAAGTCAAAGGTTTCGCCGAGGTTCACCACAAACGGATCCTTACGCTGTCCAACGAATACTTTACCCGGCGTAGCGCAGCCTGGGATATTGACGCTGAATACATGCTTGGCGGCATAACCGGCGTAATCAGGAATCGATTTGTTACCGATGTTATCTACTGGCTTATCAAACACAGTCGCGCCGCCGTTGGCGTTGGTGACGGCCTGGCTTTTGCCGCTACGGCGATCGCCCGTGACCATGGTGATGGTATAGGTTTCACGTACATTCAGGCCGGCCGGATTGACGCCATCAATCGCGCCTCCGTTGATCACCAGCGGAATGGATACCTGTTTGCCGCCGACAGTAAATTGCGCATCTTTATTGGTATTGCTGAAACGAAATTGGAAGGTCAGATGCTCTTTGCCATCACCGACGTTGTCAATATGGATTTCATACAGAGCATCTGGATCCATGGAATAATAGTTGGGACCGCCGTAGGCTTCTTGTAAAGGGGCGTAGTTCGCAATCAAGGTAGTGAAAGCTGAACGATTGGCTTCATAGCTGCGGAACATATAAAAGTCGGTACCGTCGACTTTAGGATGACGCGTAATGAACGGTGCTTCTCTGTGACTGGAGGCTTGTGCAGGCACGCTGGTGATGCCGCTCAAACTCCCCGCCGCAAGCAGGGATAGTAGGATCTTATTGCTAAACTTCGATGTTATCTGTCTCATGGCCAACTCCTAAAGTTGAGGGAAAACGGCTATCACTACCTTTTTAGTGGAGTCCGTATAGGTAATACGCAGGGGATGTCGCTTCGGATTCAAGCTTGTAAAAATAAAAGCATGCTGAAAGACGGCGCATGATGACAAATTGAATCGAGCAGATGCAGGTTGTCTTGAAATGCCGGTTCGGTCCGTACGTTGTCAAACATATATCCAGTCTATGTTTGAGATGATTTTATGTGCCGGCATGAGCGCGATTGATTTTTCCAGGGAGATCCAGCGCGAAGCCGATTCCAAAGGTGACCGCATGAAGGTAATGCTGAGTAGAAATTTTTACCGTATCAATCTTGTTGACAGCCGTTTTGGCAGCCAGATTCCGGGGGAGTTTGCCTCCTGCTTATCCTGGCTATACGGTGAGCTGACCGGCAGGTGCCGATTGGGCTGCGATTTCGCGCTTGCGTTGCCGGCTGTCGCCGGGACTGGTCGAAAATTTGTTCAGCTTAACTGGCTATCGTCGTAGGCATAAGTAACTATCCGCTGATAAATTTCTTCGCGATCTTCTGGGGTGGCGTGTAACAGGCGGGCCACTGCCCTGCTTGGAACTTTAAAATATTTACGGCGATTTTTACGCATATCTTGAGTGCGCCAGCCTTTTAAGGTCAGCCACTCCCATTGCTCCGGTTCCAGGGTCATGCGCAACTGGATTTTCAAACGATTGAGCACGATGGTGCTGCCGAAAGTCGGCATGCCTCCCGCTGGGGGTAGTGCACGTTCCTGGCGGATATTGAGCAAGGATCGGATCTCGTTTTTGACGATATTCAGCATGGGGGAATTGGCTAGTTTGGGCAGTGATTGGTCGTCATCAAGCTATGACAGGCACTAGCAAAATATTAATTGTCTAAAAGCAAATAATAACAGGTGCAAACCTTGAGTGCAAATACTGCTGCCAGTGTCTGCTGATCTACTGTTTTCAATGGCTTTCCGGCGATAGCAATCACTACATCAGACCAGATGGCGTTGCGCGCAGACTGGGCATACAGGATTGCGTGCAATGCGGATCTGGGTCCATTCCATGTTCTGCGCATCCAGCAGCAGCAAACGCCCGGTCAGCGGCTGTCCAATCCCCATGATGACCTTCAGCGCCTCGGCTGCTTGCATGCTGCCTATGATGCCGACCAGCGGTGCGAATACGCCCATGGTCGAGCACAAGACTTCTTCCAACTCCTGATCGGGCGGGAACAGGCATGCGTAGCAAGGCGATGCGGCATCGCGCGGATCGAACACACTGATCTGGCCGTCAAAGCGAATTGCTGCACCGGAAATCAGCGGCACCGCAAATTCCACACAGACTTGATTGACGGCATGACGGGTGCCGAAGTTGTCGCAGCAATCGAGCACGATGCTGGCTGCCTGGACCAATTCGCGCAGACGCGCATCGCCGGCTTTTTCTTGCAGCGCGACGATCTTGATCTCGGGATTGATTTCTTGCAGGGCTTGCCTGGCAGAGCTGACTTTGGAATGACCGATGCGCGCCGTGTTATGCACGATCTGGCGTTGCAGGTTAGTCAGGTCTACCGTGTCGTGATCGACCAGTGTGATGGTGCCGACGCCGGCACTCGCCAGATACAAGGCCGCGGGCGAGCCGAGACCGCCGGCACCGATGATCAGCGCATGCGCCGACTGGATTTTCTCTTGCCCTTCGATACCGATCTGATCGAGCAGGATATGCCGCGAGTAGCGTAATAGCTGTTGGTCGTCCATGTGAGACTCTCTGGCTTGGAGTGTGTGCTTGCGTGTATTGTAAGCGTAATCAGAACGCAATGAAGGCGTAAAAAAAGACCGCATCTGGTGCGGCCTTTCTGTCAACCTTTCAAACTGAAACGGATTTATTTTTTCTTGCTGTCCGATTTGCCGTCAGCCTTGGGATCCGGCTTAGGGTCTGGCTTACTATCTGGCTTAGCATCTGACTTAGTATCTGATTTGGCATCAGCGCTGCTCTTCGTTTCTTCTTTGATGTCGGCTTTGGCGACTTTGACTGGCAAGCCTTTCAAATGATTCAAGGCCTGCGCTAACTGGAAGTCGTCTTTGCTGCCGTATTCCAGCGGCTTGCTTTTCTTCGCCATGGCAAGCAGACGTTGTTCCTCTTCGAGTTCGTCGACTTTGCCTTTGTTGGCTTGCTCGGTTTCTTTGTCATTGGTCAGGTGTTTTTGCAAATCGGCTTCACGGGTGCGCAGGCTATTGAAGCCGTCGCCGTCCGCTGTTTCTTCCACATTCAGATCGGGCACGATGCCTTTGGCCTGGATGGAGCGGCCGTTCGGCGTGTAATAGCGCGCCGTGGTCAGTTTGACGGCGGTATCGGCAGAGAGCTGGCGTATGGTCTGGACCGAACCCTTACCGAAACTCTGGGTGCCGATGATCGTGGCACGTTTGTAGTCTTGCAGAGCACCGGCTACGATCTCGGATGCCGAGGCCGAGCCGGTATTGATCAGGACTACCATGGGCACATTCTTGACGGCTTCCGGCAATTTACTGAGCGGGTCGCCGACCGCACGGTTCGCATAATTCTCGCGCTTGGCGTAATAAGTCGCTTTGGAATCCGGCAGTTGACCATTGGTCGATACCACCACCACATCTTTTGGCAAGAAGGCGGCTGACACGCCGATCGCACCTGGCAAAACACCGCCCGGATCATTCCGTAAATCTAATACCAGGCCTTTGATGTTGGGATCCTGCGCATACAGGGTCTGGATTTTTTTTGCCATATCCTCGACCGTCGGTTCCTGGAACTGGGCAATCCGCAGCCAGGCATAACCGGGTTCGATCAGCTTGGCTTTGACGCTTTGCTGCTTGATCAATTCGCGGGTGATCGTGACGACGATAGGCTTGTCTTCGGTTTTACGCGCCAGCGTCAAGGTGATCTTGGTATTCGGTTCGCCGCGCATTTTTTTAACCGCTTCGTCCAGTGACAGGCCTTTGACCGGTTGCGAATCCAGACGGGTAATCAGGTCACCGGCTTTGACGCCGGCGCGATACGCCGGAGAGTCTTCGATCGGCGCAATGATTTTGACATAGCCGTCTTCCATACCGACTTCGATACCGAGGCCGACAAACTTGCCCTGGGTACCTTCGCGCAATTCTGCGTAGGCTTTTTTATCGAGATAGGCTGAGTGCGGGTCCAGTGACGCCACCATGCCGGTGATGGCTTCGGTCAGCAGTTTGTTGTCTTCGACAGGTTCGACATAATCGGATTTGATCAGGCCGAACACATCGGCCAACTGACGCAGTTCTTCAACCGGCAAAGGCGTGCCGGCGCTTTTTTGTGCTAATGCAGAGAACTGTATGGACGCAGCGACGCCGGCGACCATGCCCAAACTGATTAAACCGAAATTCTTAATTTTGCTGCCCATATTTTATAACTCACATCTCACTTGATTGTTACCCAGGTTAGTGGGTCGAATACGCGCTCTTGGTATCTGAGCTCAAAGTATAAACCCGATTCTTCATTACCGCCGCTATTGCCGGCGCTGGCGATCGTGTCGCCGGCTTTGACGAGATCGCCGACATGCTTGAAAACCGATTGATTATTGCCATAAAGGCTCCAGTAACGGCTGCCGTGATCGACGATGATCATATTGCCGAAGCCGCGCAGCCATTCGGCAAAAATCACCCGGCCTGCGGCAATCGCCTTGATTTCAGCACCTTCAGTGGTCTTGATAAAAAGACCTTTCCAGCTGGGACCATCGCCGCGTTTGCTGCCGAATCTGGCGATCAACTCGCCTTTGACGGGCAGCCGTAACTGGCCTTTGAGCTTGCTGAATTCGCCCTCGAAATGACTGGGTACTGGAGTTTGTTCATTTTTTGCCAAGGACTTTGACGGGGCTTCATCGGCATCAATCGCGTTGGGGTTGGTGATTTTGCCCGCTTTTTTAGCTTGATTCGCCAGCGTCTTGTCCTTCGCCGCTTTGTCCCGCTGTTCTTTTTCTAAAGCGAGTTTTTCCTGGCGTTGTTTTTCGAGTTGAGCCGCGCGCGCCTGTTCTGCCTTGATTTGCTCTTCGATGAGTTTGTTCAGGCGCGACACCAGATTGCCAAGTCGCTGCTCATCTTTTTGCAGGCTGTCGGCTTCTTTTCTTTGCGCATGCAGTTTGTCGGCCAGTTGGGCGAGCAGGGCGCTGCGTTTTTTCTTCTCCGATTCGAGCGCATTTTTGTGCGTGAGTTCTTCTTGCGCAATCTCATCTAATTCGTCTTTGGCTTCTTGCTCGTCCCCGGCATTTTTTTCGACTGCCGCCAGACTGACGCGCAAGCTTTCTATCATTTTGGCCTGGGTTTGCGAGACATAGCCCATGTACTGCAAGTCGCGATTGATGCGATTCGGATTGTCGCCGGACAGTAATAATTTGATGCGGTCACTGTCGCCGCGCATGTATTGATGGCGCAGAAAATCGGATAACTGCTTCTTTTGCTGCTCGACTTTAGCGCTGAGCCGCTTTTGCTCATCGAGCAGTTTTTGTAAGCGTGCTTCGGTTTCGCTTTGCTCGATTTTCAGATCGCGTAAGGAGCGATTCGTTTCTGAAATCGCCTGCTCGGAGACTGCCAGCGCATCGCTGGCTTTGTCTTTGGCCGTCTCTGTTTTATTGATGTCGTTCTTGAGCGCTTTCAGTTTTTGCTGAAGCTCGGCGCGCTGCGCTTCGGCCTGATTTTTTTGCGTGGCGCGCGCGCTATTGGCGGCCTGCGCCGCCTGCGCCGCGATCGCGCTGATCAATACAGCGCAAGCCGCAGAGCAGAAAATCGCACGCAGCAATGAGTTTGCGCGCGACTCCTTGCCCTGGCCGCTCGGCTGAAATGTGACCACTACGGCTTTGTGCATCAAGATACTTATTTGGCTTTCCCTTGGCTGGCCACTGCCTGCAATGCCGCTTCAATGGCGGATTGATCGCCGAGGTAGTAATGCTTGATGGGTTTCAAATCGGCGTCTAGTTCATACACTAAAGGCTGGCCGTTAGGTATGTTCAGGCTCACGATATCAGCGTCGCTGATGCCGTCCAACATTTTAATCAGGGCCCGCAGACTATTGCCGTGAGCGCTGATGATGATGCGTTTGCCGGAACGGATCGCTGGCGCAATCGTGTCTTCCCAGGCTGGCATGACGCGCTCTACAGTGTCTTTCAGGCATTCGGTCAAAGGAATTTGCGAGCGGGACAGACTCGCATAGCGTGGATCATTGAAGGACGCGCGCGGGTCGTTTTCTGCCAGCGCATTGGGAGGCGTATCGTAGCTGCGACGCCATACCAGCACTTGCTCATCGCCATACTGGGCAGCGGTTTCCGCTTTATTCAAGCCTTGCAATGCGCCGTAGTGACGCTCATTCAGACGCCAATCATGAACCACCGGCAGCCACATCAAATCCATTTCATCCAGCGTGCCCCACAGCGTGCGGATCGCACGTTTTAATACGGACGTGAATGCCAGATCAAAAGTGAAGCCTGCTTCTTTCAGGACCTGGCCGGCCTGGCGCGCTTCTGCGACGCCTTTGTCGGTCAGGTCGACATCGGTCCAGCCGGTGAAGCGGTTATCAAGATTCCAGGTGGATTCGCCGTGGCGCATCAAAACGATTTTGTACATGATTTACGTGAAATTGTTGAGAATTTGAGAGAGTCAGTCGCTATTGCAGCATCTATTTTATAATGGCGGCGTTCGTTACAGAGACTTTACTGCCACTTATTACCGTTTATAACAATTAACTCACCATTGGAACACTGTGAAATTCTTTATTGATAACATCTGGATTATTGGCCTTGCCCTGATTTCTGGCGGTGCTTTGCTGTTCCCTGCGCTGCAAAGACGTGGCGCCAAGGTCTCGCAATTGCAGGCCACTCAATTGATCAATCAAGGCAAGACCGTCGTGCTGGATGTGCGTGACGCTGCAGAATTTGCGACCGGCCATTTGCAAAACGCAAAAAATATTCCTTTAGCTGAATTGCCAACGCGCCTGAAAGAACTGGAAAAATCGAAAAACGCTACCATCATCACCGTATGCGAACGTGGTATCCGTTCTGCTACTGCCGCGGGTATCTTGAACAAGGCGGGTTTTGAGCAGGTAGTCAGTCTGGAAGGCGGCGTTGCGGCCTGGAAGTCGCAAGGCCTGCCTACAGTGAAGCAATCAGTCAAGTAATTCAGTAAGATCCAGTAATAATCAGCGCAGGAGAACAGCATGACAGCGCATGTCGTAATGTATAGCACCGCAGTTTGTCCGTATTGCACCATGGCAGAACGCCTGTTGAAATCCAAGGGTGTCGAGGAAATTGAAAAAATTCGCGTCGATCTGGATCCGGTGGTGCGTGAAAATATGATGCAAAAGACGGGTCGTCGTACCGTGCCGCAAATTTATATCGGTGACACCCATGTCGGCGGTTTCGATGATTTGTCGGCGCTGGACCGGGCCGGCAAACTCGCTGCCTTGCTCAATCCAGCGTAAGTCACAGCCCTTAAACCCGGTTTACTTGCCGGAAATCAAATAAAATCAGCAAAAATCCCATTAATTTGAGGATTTTTGCTGATTTTGTCTTTCACTTGATAGAATAATGCGCCGTGATCTTGAAATGGCTGAAAACAGCCACATCTTGCCATCTCGCTGTTCATTATTAATCTTTTAGAATTTTTAGAAAGTCTCACATGTCTGACGAAAATCTGCAGCCCGTATTTCAAATTCAACGCGTTTATCTGAAAGATTTGTCGCTTGAACAGCCAAACTCTCCAGCGATTTTTCTGGAACAAGAAGCCCCGACGATCGAAGTCGCACTGGACGTTACCGCCGAGCCGCTGGCTGACGGTATTGTCGAATCCACAGTGACCGTGACCGTGACTGCCAAAGTCAAAGACAAAGTTGCTTTCCTGGTTGAAGGCAAACAAGCCGGCATCTTCGAAGCACGCAATATCCCCGCAGATCAATTGGACCCTTTGCTCGGTATCGGCTGCCCAAATATCATCTACCCTTACCTGCGTTCCAATATCGCCGATCTGATTTCCCGTGCCGGTTTCCCGCCTGTGCATTTGTCAGAAATCAATTTCGAAGCCTTCTACCAGCAACGTCTGCAGGCTTTGGCTGAACAACAAGCCAAATTGGCAGCGGATGCCGGTACTGAAGCGCCGGCAACCACGCACTAATTGTCGTTCTTGACGATGTCCTGGCCGGCTTGTCTGCCAGCCGGGACTTAAGTGGAAACTACTATGCGTCGTTCTCTGGTTTTATCTGTCGTACTTGGCATCGCCTCCTGGTCCGGCCTGGCTCAGGCTCTGGACTTCAAGTCGATCGGCGCTTCGGCCGTCATTTTGTATGACGCACCGTCTGCCAAGGGGGGCAAGGTGTATGTTGCGCCGCGCGGGATGCCGGTCGAAGTGATTCTGACTTATGGCACCTGGAGTAAAGTGCGCGACATGGGCGGCGATCTGAGCTGGGTCGAGTCCAAGGAACTGGTGGCGCGCCGGAATGTCGTAGTGCGTGTGGCAAATGCCAAAATACGTGCCGCGGCCGACGAGTCGTCGGCGCTGGTTTTCAGCGCCGATAAAAATGTGTTGCTGGAGATGGCTGAGCCGGTCAATGCCGGCTGGATCAAGGTCAAGCATCGCGATGGCCAGATCGGTTATGTCAAAGTGACTGAAGTCTGGGGTGTGTAAGCCGCAAAACTCACAAGGCGAACCGGGCATCCCTTGCGCAGAGTAGAGTGTATGCCAGAAAAAAGGACAGGAAGCTGTCCTTTTTTCATATACTCCCCATTATATTGAAATAAATCGCCTCTATCCGCAAGTGTTTATTAACGCATTAAAAAATACTCTATGGAGTATCTATTTAATATCGATATGCAAGTTCAACATCGGTGCGCCAACAATGAGCGATTACGGCATGATCGACGTAATATGAAACAACTTCCTGTGAAGGTCGGACTATGAATATCAGCGTACTTGGTGCCGGTGCCTGGGGCACCGCCCTGGCGATTTCCCTGGCTGCCAGACATCCGGTGCTCCTTTGGGGGCGCAACGCTGAAGTCATGCGCGCCATGCAGGCCGAGCGCGACAACAAAACCTATCTCGCCGGCTTTACCTTGCCGCCGCAATTGCAGGCTACCGCCGATTTTCAGCAAGCGATGACGCATGCCAGCGCAGACGATGATGGTTTGCTGATCATTGCGACCTCGGTTGCCGGCCTGCGGCCTTTATTGGAGAAATGCCTGCCGTACCAACCAAGGCAGGTGGTGTGGCTGTGCAAGGGTTTTGAAGATGGATCGCAATTATTGCCGCATCAGGTGGTACGCCAGGTGCTGGGCGACGGTGTGCTGGCAGGCGCGCTGTCTGGCCCCTCATTCGCGCAGGAAGTCGCCCGAGGCTTGCCATGCGCATTGACGATTGCATCGAATTCTGCCGAACTATGCCGGCAGGTCGTGAGCGCGGTGCATGGCAACGCGATCCGCGTGTATTCCAGCGACGATGTCGTCGGCGTTGAAGTCGGTGGCGCCGTGAAAAATATTCTGGCGATTGCGACCGGTATTGCCGATGGCCTGGGTCTGGGTTTAAACGCGCGCGCCGCCTTGATGACGCGCGGCCTGGCCGAAATCAGCCGGCTCGGCGCCGCACTCGGTGGACGGGTAGAAACCTTGATGGGTTTGACCGGTGTCGGCGATCTGATCCTGACTTGTACCGGCGACCTGTCGCGTAACCGTCAAGTTGGACTGGCACTGGCGCAAGGTAAATCGCTGGACCTGATTGTGCAAGAACTGGGTCACGTCGCGGAAGGCGTACGTTGTGCCAAGGCGGTCAGAACCCTGGCCGAAAGTTTGCAGATCGAGATGCCGATTACCAATGCCGTGGCGGGCGTATTGTTCGATGCGGTACCTGCACAGCAAATGATTGCGCGCTTATTGGCACGCGATGCCAAACAGGAAGGTCAATAACAAGACCAGACAATCAGCTGCGGCGATTGATGTTCCGGAAGCCCGGGAAACTTAATATCCGGATGATGACGGTTTCAGGCACATGCTGTTGCCTCAATAGCTCGCGGGTCTTTTTCAGACCCAGAGTCGACAGGTACAGCCTCCCCAGATCCACCATAAAGCGCAGCAGAACGTCCTTACGCCGTAAGAAAATATGATGTTGCACTAGCTGTTTCCTGCGCCTGCTTCCTGACATGGTGGCACCTTTGCTGAGTCGACGGGCATGCGTATAGACGCCGCTCGTCCCGAGGTTCTCACTGTAACTGATTTTTCCTTGAAATCAATCTTGCTCGCCATCCAGCGGTATCTTTTTAACGATCAGTTTTTGTGCTTGCCGCACTGCCGATGGCGATTTTTGATGACTGCCGGCGTTCCTTTGTTTAGCGGCGACCGCGACCGGATTGCGCGGCTTGGTCTGTGAAGGATCGAGACGGAAAGTCAGTTTCTGGCGCGTTCCTGACGTTTTATTAGCCATCGCTGCTTTCCTTTCCTATCATCCTGATCCCAGAAGTTTACTTTTACTGGCCCAGGCAAATTACAAAACATAACGGGATAAATCTTCATTCACCGATAAGGCGGCTAATTTGTTCTCCACATAGGCCGCGTCGATGACTACCGTACTGCCGGTGTTTTGATGCGCATCGAAAGAAATTTCTTCCAGCAGCTTTTCCATCACCGTGTAGAGCCGGCGTGCGCCGATGTTCTCGGTCGTTTCATTGACGGAAAACGCAATCCCCGCAAGTCTTTGCACCCCTTCGCTGCTGAATTCTACTGTCACGCCTTCGGTTGCCAGCAGCGCCTGGTATTGGCGCGTCAGGCAGGCATCGGTACCGGTCAGGATACGTTCAAAATCGGCGATCGACAAGGATTCCAGTTCCACGCGGATCGGAAAACGGCCTTGTAATTCAGGGATCAGGTCCGAAGGCTTGGCCAGGTGGAAAGCACCGGAGGCGATGAATAAAATATGATCGGTTTTGATCATGCCGTATTTGGTATTCACGGTCGTGCCTTCGACTAAAGGCAACAGGTCGCGCTGCACACCGGCGCGCGACACTTCGGCACCGCCGGTCTCCGCGCGCGAAGCGATCTTGTCGATCTCATCGAGAAACACGATACCGTTTTGTTCGACATTCCGGATCGCCTGTTGTTTCAGATCGTCTTCATTGACCAGCTTGCCGGCCTCTTCTTCGATCAGCAGTTTCAGCGCATCTTTGATCTTTAATTTACGCGATTTTTTGCGGCCGCTACCGACGCCGGAAAACATGGATTTGATCTGCTCGGTCATTTCTTCCATGCCGGGCGGTGCCATGATTTCCATCTGCGGCGCGGGTTCTGCGAGATCGATCTCAATCTCTTTATCGTCCAGAGCGCCTTCGCGCAGGCGCTTGCGGAAGGTTTGACGGGTCGGATTGTCTCCGCCCTTATCACCGGTTTTATGTTCAGCATCGCCAGCCGTTGCATCGCTGTTGGGAGTAAATCCAAAATCACGCGACGGCGGCAGCAGGATGTCGAGGATACGGTCTTCGGCTGCGTCTTCGGCGCGGGCGCGTACCTTGCGGGTCGCTGCTTCGCGGGTTTGCTTGATGCCGATGTCGACCAGGTCGCGAATGATGGTATCGACGTCACGACCGACATAGCCGACCTCGGTGAATTTAGTCGCTTCGATTTTGATGAAAGGCGCATCGGCCAGTTTTGCCAGGCGACGGGCGATTTCCGTTTTGCCGACACCGGTCGGTCCTATCATCAGGATATTTTTCGGTGTGATCTCGTGACGCAGCGGTTCCGGCACCTGCTGCCTGCGCCAGCGATTGCGCAGGGCGATGGCGACCGCACGTTTGGCGCGATCCTGGCCGACCACATGCTTGTCGAGTTCGGAAACGATTTCTTGGGGAGTCATGTTCATCAGGCTAATCCGGGCTTATTCTAAGGTTTCTATGGTGTGCGACAAATTGGTGTAGATGCACAATTCACCGGCGATCGTCAGGGATTTTTTAACGATTTCAATTGGCGATAAATCGGTATTTTCTTGCAAGGCCTTTGCCGCAGATTGCGCAAAGGTTCCGCCAGAGCCGATCGCACCGATACCGTCAGTCGGTTCCAATACATCGCCATTGCCGGTGATGACCAGCGTGGTTTCTTTATCCGCGACCAGCAGCATGGCCTCCAGGCGACGCAGCATGCGGTCGGTGCGCCAGTCTTTGGCCAGCTCTACCGATGCGCGCATCAGATGTCCTTGATGTTTTTCCAGCTTCGCCTCGAACCGTTCTATCAGGGTGAACGCATCGGCAGTCCCGCCGGCAAAACCTGCCAGCACTTTATTGTGATACAGCTTGCGCACTTTGCGGGCGGTGCCCTTCATGACGATATTGCCTAAAGTAACCTGGCCGTCGCCGCCCAGTGCCACCAGATTGCCGCGTCGCACTGACAAGATGGTCGTGCCGTGAAATTGTTCCATGTGATCCTCGATGATGTTACTTGCAGAGCTTACCCAAAACACAGAAAACGCTTTCGCTATAGACAGATAGCCGCCAAAACGCTCACCACTCTACCTTTTAAGCGTGAACAGTTTTGTGTAAGTCTTAATGTTTATCTATTGGCAAACAGCGAATCAGCGCTGCAATGAATTAGCTTACCCTGAGAAATGGGGCGTATCCCCAAAATTACAAGATAGAACAGAAGCGGAAGACGGTGTTGGATTAATGCTTGCGCGGAAAGATGGTGGCGACGTTTTTCAGGCCCATAGCATTGAACAGCGCCATGACCAGGTAATTCACTTCGGCAAACTGGATATGCGTGTCGCGCGCGGCAGAGATCGGTACCAGGCCATTCAAAAGTTGGGCAGAAGCGCCAAATTCGACTCTTTCCAGCTTGGAGCAATCCAGGATCAGGGGATTGTGGAAAGTCTTGGCATGCTCGGCAATGCGACTGATCAGGATATCCGTCTTACCATCAATCACCGACGGCATCATGAAGCGATTGGACGGCTGCAGGGTTTCTATCCGCAAATCGGGGAGCGAGGTCGTGACTTTATTGATCGGTGCTTCAAATGACGGTGGAGAAACTTCAAACGTAATGCAGTAATCCATGCTGACTTCTTCAAACGCGTGTTCAAAGTGGAGCAATTGCAGTATCTCTAGCAGCAACAGCCAGGGCGCTTCCGTTTCGTCACGCCGTCCAACCTGCAAGATGGCGCGGATGTTATCCGCCAGGTCCTGGGCGGCGACCAGCATCAGATCATGCTTGGTTTTTTTCAGGTTTTTGATCGCACGCAGCAGCAAACCGCAACCGATAGGGTCAACTTCTTTTACGCGGGTGAAGTCGAGTTTCAGGCTTTGGCTGTTTAAACTGATCTGCTTTAAACGCTCTAATACCTTGACGATATTGGCATCGAGTTTTGCCGGGAAAGACAGGCTGGCAGTAGTTTGATCTGCATCGATTTCTGTATCTGCATCCGCTTCATCGGGACCATGCCAGATCGGGGGGGAGGTTTCAAATTTGCTGGCGTAGTCGAGCGACAGATGTTCAAATTGTTGCTGATCGCCGGTGATCTGATACAGGTCGAACAGCATATACCAGCCGACCTGTTCGACCTGACCCAGGCTATTGTTATGGATCGCCGCTTGCAGCATGTGCGCCGCGACTTCGTTTTGACCGCTGGCGAATAAAATCGCTGCCTCTTCCAGCAAGGGCACCGATTCGGTCTCTGCCAGTTCGGCCATCATGACATCGACATGCTGGCCTATCAGGGAATCAGGTGCCGGTATTTCCAACGGCAGGGTGCTTTGAAAATCAGCGACCTGTTCAGCTGGCCTTGCGTCAGGCTGGTTCGGCCCTTTTTTTCCAGCGGCATCAGGTGCAGTCTTGGCAGGAATCGGACTTCTGGTCTTACCCATGTCGCGCGACATTTCAAATTCTATCGCATCGATTTTACGGGCTGTGGCGCGTGCCACATGGCGTTGCGCCATGATCGATTGAGACGCCAACTCATCCTCAGGCGGCACCATGATGTCGGTATTGCCGCTTTTTGAACGTGTTTTTTTAGCAGAAGTTTTCTGCGAGGAGTCGTTCTCCTGCTGACTATTCTTCTTGCCGAAAAGCGAAAAAATCCCCACGTTATTCCTGAATATAAATAGTTGAAACTATTATCTGCTACTTTTGATTAAAAATATCGTTGGTCAAAGGTATAAGACCAATTTGGCGAGGCTAAAGTATAGTCTGAAACCCGTAATTTTTGTTACCTGTACGCGCTCTTTTGTCGCATTGGGAAGGTAAAAAAATCCTTATAAATTGTAACAGACTCAATTTATTCTGGATTTGATCCGCCTTCGATTCATCGGATTCCTGACATGGGGAAAGAAAGAGGCGCGCAATGCGCTAATACTGTCCAGTTCAGCTCTACACATGCTTCGTCATTCCGGCGCAGGCCGGAATCCCTTGGCGTCATCGCCGAAAGACGCTGGATCCCTGCCTGCGCAGGGATGACGGCTTAACTGAACGGCATTAGCGCAATGCCCCCTTTTTTTCATTTGCAGACAGCTGGCCCATTATTTTTAGTAAGTTTGTAATTTAAATACCCGGTGAGGCATGTATTTAAAACATGACTCGGACGCCGGCAACGACGCCGCGACCTGGTTGCGGCACACTTTCTTTTAACACCGAGGTGGCAAGACGAATATCCTGATTCAGCAGATTTTTCGCCAACAAGAACCAGGTGAGCTGACTGTTGTTGTAGGCATGGGTGTAGGTCAGGCTGGCATCGAGCTTGGTATAACCCGGCGTCACATAGTTTTCAAAACTCGCCAGCCTGTCCTGGCTCTGGGCGCGCAATACATTGAATCCGCCATTCCACGGGCCCATTTTATAGTTGAGATCTGCGCCGAATCGGGTGGCCGGCTGCAGCGGCAGGTTGCCCGCATCATCCAGGGTACCGCGTGAGGTATCGGCAAAAGCGCGTGCCGACCATCCTTCGCCGTGCTGGTTATAACTCAGTTCAGCCTCTCCGCCCCGTATCGTGGCACTGGCTTGCGACCAGTAACGACGGGTAAATTCTGCATTGATGTCGGGATTGCCTTCGGCAGTGACTTTGGTGCCGTCGCTATGACCGTAAACGTAATTGCTGACTTTATTCAGGAAGGCATTGATTTTCCAGCGGACCAGGCCGGTGGTTTTTTGCGCGCTCAATTCCAGATTGCGCGAACTTTCCTTTTTCAAGGCATTGCTGCCGATGTCGTAGGTTGCCGTCGATTCATGCGGGCCATTTGAATACAATTCTTCCGTGGACGGCGCGCGTTGAGCCATCGAGAGCGTCGCACCTATGCCGTAGCCAGGGGTGAATTGCCATAAGCCGCCGGCCGATGCCGAGCCGATATTGAAGCTGCGGCCCGGTAACTGGAATTGCGCTGCCGGATCACGCTTGACGTTTTCTATGCGCGCACCGGCGCTCGCCATGACATCGCCAAACGCTTTTTGCTCGACCGCGAATAAGGCGAAGGAAGCGGATTTGGTGGTCGGTACGGTATCCGAGCGGCCCGTGCTGGCAGACAGGGCAGAGAAACGAATATGCTCTGTTTGCATGCCCCAGCTACCTTCCCAGCCAGCCCAGTTTTTATGCGCAAGACTGATGCGGGTTTCCAGCGATTTGTTGGTGAAATCGGTGATGGGCGTGCCATTTTGCATCTTCTCGGTATGCTTGTAATCGGTATCAGCCAGCTTGAAATGCAGGGAATCAAAGCCCGCCAGCGGCGCTTTGATCATGCCGTCGATATCGAGGCGATTCTGCTGCAGATCGATGAACGATTTTTCCGCAGTCGGGATGCCGTAACGATCGCTCATCGTCTGTACTGCGGCACCGGCATGACCCCAGTCCTTGATCAGGGCAGCGCCGATGCCGAAGCTCGATTCACGTGTGAAACTATTCGGTAATTTACCGCTCGCCGAGTTGGGATTGCCAGGCTCAGTCCGGCCGGGGATACGATAATCAGCGGTGCTGCGGGTATTGCCATCGAGATGATAGGCCACATCGCCACTCGATCCCAGCAGCGAGAATGAGGCATTTTTTTCCTGGTTCACGCTACCGTAGCGGACTTCTGCTTCGCCGCTGACTTGCTTGCTGAGCACCGTCGGAATACGTTCATCGACCACATTGACCAGGCCGCCGATCGCGCCGCTGCCGTACAGCAAAGCCGCCGGTCCGCGCAAAATTTCGATTTGCTGCGCCGTCGCGCTTTCGCTGGCGACCGCATGATCATTCGAGAGGCTGGAGACGTCGGCGACACCCATACCGTTTTGCAAAATTTTGACGCGGGGCCCTTCCAGTCCGCGAATAATCGGACGCGATGCACCGGCACCAAAACCGGAGGCGGCGACCCCCAATTCACCGCCCAGGGTATCGCCCAGGGAAGTGCCGAGTTTGGCGCGTAATTCAGGGCCGGACAGGATTTTGGCAGGCGTCAGGATTTGCATATTCTCGTCATTACCGAGTGGATTGGACGAGACGGTGACGGTATTAATAGCGCTGTCGGCGACAGCCGCAGAATTCAGTGATGCCAGGGCAGACAGCACCGCGCCGGCGATAAGGGAACGTTGAAAAGACATGATACTTCCTGAAAAATGGAAAAAAACAAGCGTCATCGAATCGATGGCTCGTGACATTGCAGTGGGCAAATGGCCCGATCAGGAGAGTAAAAGCGGTGGGGCGCGCGAGGAGAAATGCAGTAGTAGTGGTGCCAGCCAGCTTTGTTGCGCAGGCAGGTCGGACAGAACGGCGTTACCCGCCAGGTCCGGCAACGGCAGCGCTGCGGTGTGCAGGTAGTCTGCTGCCGTCAGGGCATCGAGAAACGCGCAGGAATGTAATTGCTTATCGTCGCCAAAAGGCGGGCTAAAAATTTCGAATGCCGTTGCTGCAGCTTGATTCTCTACGGCATTGACAGTCAGGTTGTAAGCGGGCTTGCCATTAATCCAGCCGGCATGCGCAATCCTGTGGCTTTGACCTACCCACTGCGCCAGCAATAATGCGGGCAGCAGCAACCACAACAGCAGGCGGGCTGTTTGATGGGGGCGGGATAGAGAAAAAAGTCGCATGCTTAGGATGATTTTACGGATATTTTTTAAAGCTTATTTTGTTTGGTAAGAATTTAGTAAAAAGCATTTTAATGTCACGCTGTTTGTAAAAACAAAATACAGCAAAATACGAAAGCATCGTTTCTCGCCAGCTGCTTCTGGCCGGTCCATCTATAGTCTGCATATGACCAGGCTAGCTTCATAGAAGTTCGCATCATATCCCGAACTGGCGCCATCACCGTATTGATGATTTTTGCAATTTCAGAATCTGCTGTACAACAAGCATTACACCAGACACGCAGCATTTCTCAGGCCAAGCCTTGCGCACCTTTTTGCAATATTTCTTCAATGAAATAATCTGCATCAAGGCCGTCCGATTATGTGGTAAAAAACCGACATTCCTTTACTGAGTGCGCATAAAACCGTAGATTTATGCAACTTGGTTGCATATTTAAAGTCGAAAAAAGCGTGCATGGGTAGCGCACGCTTGTTTCATGCTGCTTGGAAATGATTAATCGCCGTACAGTTTTTGTTTCATTTCGCGTCTTTGCTGCGCTTCTAAAGACAAAGTCGCTGTCGGACGCGCTAACAGACGCGGAACGCCGATAGGTTCACCGGTTTCTTCGCACCAGCCGTAGTCGCCTTCATCGATGCTGGCGATGGATTGTTGAACTTTCTTTAATAATTTGCGTTCGCGATCGCGGGTCCGCAATTCCAAAGCATGTTCTTCTTCGATGGTGGCGCGATCGGCAGGATCGGGAACCAGTACGGTTTCGCGCAGATGTTCGGTAGTTTCGTCGGCGTTTTTAAGCAAATCCTTCTCTAGCTGTTGCAAACGGGCTTTAAAAAATGCCAGTTGTGCAGCATTCATATAATCCTTCTCGCCCATCTTCAGAATTTCTTCCTCGGTGAGCAGAGCTGCGGGCGCATTGACTGTTGCAGTCGATTTAGGTGATTTAGTTGCCACTTCGCTGACTTTCGATACGACGGATTAACATACAAGTAATAGCTAAATTGCATTGAATCTACATTCGGCTAGCCATTATCCTCCCCTTACTGACAAAGTAAATGACATCCTGATGAAGTCTGTCCTTAGCTTGCTGGGGCGTAAATGCTGTTGCCCCAATTCAGTAGCCCGCTAGTTTATACCAAACATAATTTTAAACCATCAATAAATACTTCTTTAGGGAGATTTTTGCCAATAAACACCATCTTACTCTCGCGCAGCTCATCGTCGCCCCATTTCACCCCGACATCGGTGCCCATAATTTGATGCACCCCCTGAAAAATCACCTTGCGGTCGGCGCCATCCATCAGCAATACACCCTTGTAGCGCAACATGCGCGGTCCGAACACATTCACCAGTCCGCCTAAAAATTCGTCGAGCTTCGCGGTATCGAATGGCCGCGTGCTTTTAAATACAAATGCGGCGATATCGTCGGAATGATGGGCGTGGTGATGGTCATGCTGGTCTGGTTGGTGCTGCGCATGGCCGCAATGCTCGTCATGCACATGTTCATCAGCATGCTCATGCGCTTCTTCGGCTTGTAAAAATTCCGGATCCAGTTCCAGCTTGGCGTTCAGGTTGAAGCCTTTTAAGTCCAGCACTTCGCTGATCGCGACTTTGCCAAAATCGGCAACGCTGACGGTAGTGCGCGGATTCATGCGGCTCAGGCGCTGACGCAGGCTGCGGATGTGCTCAGCATCGACCAGGTCGGTTTTAGAGAGCAGAATTTTGTCGGCGAAACCGACTTGCCGTTGCGCTTCTTCATGCTCGTCGAGCTGTTGCATTGCGTGGCGCGCATCGACCATGGTGACGACCGCATCCAGCATATAGTAGCTGCCGACTTCTTCATCGACAAAAAAGGTTTGCGCCACCGGACCGGGATTGGCGAGGCCGGTAGTCTCAATCACGACCCGGTCAAAATCGATCTTGCCTTCGTTTTTTTGCTGTATCAGATTGCTCAGGGCCACGATCAGATCGCCGCGTACTGTGCAGCAAATACAGCCGTTGTTCATCTCGATGATTTGCTCATTGCGATCCTGTACCAGAATCTCATTGTCGATATTTTCTTCGCCGAATTCATTTTCGATGATCGCGATTTTATGACCGTGATTTTCTTGCAGGATCCGGTTCAGCAAAGTGGTTTTACCTGAGCCTAAGAAGCCCGTCAGGATCGTGGTGGGGATTAGTGCCATATATCTTCCGTGTTATCTTCCGTATTTATTTAGCGCATTCAGCGCACCAGCCTTTGATGGTCAGCTCTATGTCGTGACTCTGGAAACCCTTGCCCAGCGTGGCTTGCAAGGTTGCCTGCAACTGGTCTTTGAGGGATGGATGATGATGTGAGCGGTCGGTGCAATGCTGTTCTTCGTCGAGGCAAAACACCTTGGCGCAGCGGGTACATTTGAAATGGCCATGCTGATGCTGAATCCCCGTCATCGCGCTATGCGCCTGGTGGTCGCTACCGGTGTTGTAGCGAAAAATCCTGTCATCGCCCGCAATTTTATGTGCCAGGCCGGCATCGGTCAGGCAATCCAGCGCGCGGTACAGGGTCACTCTGTCCATTCCGGGCAGCGTATCCTGGACTTCCTGATGCGACAGGGCGCGGCTGGTATTGAGCAGGGTGGTCAAGACGCTGGTGCGCGCTTCCGTGACCCGAATCGCCGCTTGCGACAGCATGCGCTCCGCCAGCGACCGGACCTGGTCGGCGGCCTGTCTGGCTGGGGCTGATTTTTTGTGGATGGCGGTGATCATGGCGACATGGGGAAACAAATCCGGTATCTGTTTGCGTTGTTGGTTAACATATTATGCCTGAAAATGCAATTCAGTTGCAAAATCACTGTTATCCCTGGCAACGATATTCGGACCAGGACCGAATCAGGAACACCGTTCGCCGCAGGGGCGCAAAACACGCCTAGCAAATTCCTGTTAATCCGCGGACTCATCTATCAAGACGGCGCTTCCTCGCGACAAGATATACTTGGTAAGCGGCGCTAAACACTTAATTTCCGATCACAATACCCGCCGCAGATGAAGAGCTCTCCATGTCAGTTTCGCCACTCTTGCACCTGATCCAGCATCATCCCGCCGAAGGGCCGGGTGAGATCGCGCTCTGGGCTGCGGCGCGCGGTGTGGCCTTGCAAATCTACCGTGCCGATCTCGGCGCATTGCCGCTTGCCAGTGCCGATCCCATGATTTTGCTGGGTGGCCCTTATGCTGTGCATCAGCCGCCGCCTTGGCTGCAACGCGAACAGGCCTGGCTCGACAGCGTGTTAACTCAGGATGCACCGGTGCTGGCGATTTGTATGGGCGCGCAGTTGCTGGCAACTTGTCTCGGGGCGGCGGTGGCGCCGGCAGCTGAAAAAGAGGGCGGCTGGACGCCGGTGCAATTTGCCGGTGGTGCGACGATGGAGGTGCTGCAATGGCATGAAGATAATTTCAGTTTGCCGTCGGGCGCAGTGCTGCATGCGGGCAGTCGGGCTTGTCCTCATCAATATGTGACGCATGGCGAAAAGCGCATTGCGCTGCAATTTCACCCTGAATGGAATGCCCAGTCAGTGGCTGAATTAAATGCGTATTTTGGTGCAGAATCGCCTTTGCCCCGGTTATCCAAGACAAACAACGATGGACTTGAGCCGGATACCCGGCGTTACCGCATCGTGCAGGATTGGTTATATCAACGTCTTGACAACTGGCGGGCACATTGGACCTGAATCGCATTGAATTTAATATACTGGTACCCGGTATATTTTAATGCCGCATGATGGTAGCGCGGATGCAACCTATTTGGTATAGACCGATGGGGAGTATCTTATTTTTTCGCTCTCGGATGCGCCTGGTCATAGACCTTGGACAGATGCTGGAAGTCGAGTGCGGTATAGATCTGGGTAGCCGCAATCGAGCTGTGGCCGAGCATCTCTTGCACCGCGCGCAGGTCGCCCGAGGATTGCAGTACATGGCTGGCAAACGAGTGGCGCAATACGTGCGGCGTGACGTCGGCCGGGATACCCAGCGACTGCGCATGCGCCTTGATCCGCAATTGCACCAGGCGTTGCGAAATGCGGGTCCCGCGTTCGCTCAGAAACAAGGGATGCGGATCGGCCTTGAGCAATGTCGGGCGCACTGTCAGCCAGGCAAGCAGTGCTTCCAGGGCCGGGCGACCGACCGGTACGATCCTTTGCTTATTGCCTTTACCGGTAACATGGACTTCGGCCTGTTCGAGATCGACCCAGCCTAAAGTCGTGTGGTCTTTTTCAGCGGCTTGCCGGACGTCGAGCGCCGCCAGTTCAGATACCCGCAAGCCGCTGGAGTACAGCAATTCAAACATCGCCCGGTTCGCACATTGGCTGGCCGTATCGGAGCGATGTTGCGAGACCAGCCGCACCGCATCGTCGGTCCCCAATGCCTTCGGCAGGGTCTTGTTTTTTTTCGGCGGCTTGATGCCGTCGACCGGATTCGCCGGCAGCGTGACGTGCTCTGCCAGCCAGCGATAAAAGCTGCGCCAGCATGAGAGCTTGCGCGCAATCGAGCGCGGGTTCATCTGTTGCGCATGCAGTTGCGAGGCGAAGCGGCGGATCTGGTGGTAGCTCAAGGTGGCGAGACTTTGCCCGCCTGCGTGCTGATCGGCGAATTTTTTTAATTCGATTAAATCGAGGCGATAGTTTGCAATCGTATGCGGCGAGAGCTGCCGCTGAGTACGCAGCACTTCCAGATAATCATGGATTTCTGTCTGTGGCGCATCAGCGGTCATGGCGTGTTGTGAGTCGTCAGTCGATCAGGCAACTGAGGGCGGCGCTGCTGGTATCGGCGATTTTTACCAGGAAATCGGTTGCCATTTCTTTGGTGAAACGGGCCGGATCGGGCGAGCCCAACACCAGCAAACCAAAGGTGCCGGAGCCAGCTGCCAGGCGCAAAGGCAGCATCGCCAGCGACTGCATGCTGTGATCGGATTCGATCCAGCCCGCTGCTTCAAAATCATGATTGCTGCCGCAGTAAGGCGTGACCAGGCCTTTGGCGAACAATTGCACATCGTCGCTGACTGTTTCGGCAAACCAGGTATGCGAAAAATCGGCAGCCACCTGCCACAGGCGTAGCGTCGCATGCGGCACCGAAAAAATATCCTGCAGCCCCTGAGTCAGGATATGCGGCAGATCGACGTCGTTGCGCGCCAATAGCAGCGAGCGGGTCCAGCTCTGGAATTTATTCGTAATGCCGTCATTCTCTTGCGCCAGGCGCATCAGATCGGACATGCGCAATTCCAGCACTTTGTACTTTTCGCGCACCACTTCCATCTGGCGTTCTTGCAGCGAAATTGCACGTCCCATCAAGGGGCTGGTCAGTTTGACGCTGGACAACAGTTCGGCATGTTCTTCAAAAAAATGCGGATGATTGGCAAGGTAGTCGGCGATATCAGAAGAGTTCATTCTTGGTCAGTGTCGGTAAATTAGATGATGTCGATTTCGCCGTCAAACACGCTGACAGCCGGACCGCTTAAATACACGGGTTGCGCTTCGCCCTGCCAGGCAATCGATAAGTCGCCGCCCTGCATGCTGACGCGCACAGGCGAGTTCAGCAAGCCGCGACGGATGCCGGCCACCACGGCAGCGCAGGCACCGGTGCCGCAGGCCAGCGTTTCGCCGGTACCGCGCTCAAAGACGCGCAGGCGTATGTGCTGCGGTGTGACGACCTGCATGAAGCCCGCGTTGACCCGGCGCGGAAAGCGCGGATGATGTTCAATCGCCGGACCGTCGATGGCGACCGGTGCTGTGCTTGTATCGTCGACCACTTGCACCGCATGCGGATTGCCCATCGATACGGTAGAGAACAGTACCGTCCTGCCATTGATCTCCAAAGGCCAGAGCGCATCGCGACCTTGCGTTGTGGCGTTCAGGCCGCTTGCATCAAACGGCACATCGGCAGGCGTCAAGACCGGCGCGCCCATATTCACGGTGATGCTGCCATCGGCTTCCAGGCGCGGTTCAATGACGCCGGACATGGTTTCGACGCGAATCGCCGTTTTGTCGCTGAGTTTTTTATCGACTACAAAACGTACAAAAGCGCGTGAACCGTTGCCGCATTGTTCGACTTCGCCGCCATCGGCGTTGTAGATGCGATAGCGGAAATCGATACCTTCGCTCGGCGACTTTTCGACCACCAGGATCTGGTCGGCGCCGACACCGAAGCGGCGATCCGCCAATAGTTTCCATTGCGCAGGCGTGAACGCGACGGCTTGATTGATGGCGTCGATCACAACGAAGTCGTTGCCGGCGCCGTGCATTTTGGTGAATTTGAGTTTCATCGATACATTATAGCGCGCCCAGCGCAGCGCACCACAGCGGATTGCGCTTATCGGTCCGGCGGCAAACCATGGGATCGAGCCGAGTCGATTCACGATCTGTCTATTGATAAAAAGCTTGAAAAGCTCTCGATACAGAAGCGCACAGGCGCAAAGGCACGGGAAGAATTTTTTCAGATTGCCTCAGCGTCCATCTTTTAGATACTCATCAGTGACTGCATGGCGCTAAACAATTTTATACACCCCGCATCCCAACACCAGATCGTCGGATACCGGCACGATATACGACATCTTTGCGTCGATTTTCTGGGTGGACGGATTCAGGATGGTGTAATCGACCCAGCCGCCGCTGAATGGAATCGCAAATGCATCCGCGACTAATTTGCGGCCATCGAGCCCGTTGACATGGAGCAGGTTGACTTGCAGTTTTGATGCGTTGCCAGCGAATGCGCGGTATTGTCCGCTGCGATCAAAGGCGAAAACGTACATGTCGCGATCGGCAAATTGCCGGTCTTTGTCCGCTGTAATGATGGACAGCGCATTGCGGCCGGCGCTCTGATACAGGCTGACCGCCTTATTCACAAAAACCAGCGCTTCGTCTGCGGTGCCTTGCCTGAGTTTGAATGAGGACACCGCCTTGGATAAGCCCAGCGCACGCTCCTCCAGCAGGACGGCTGAATTCTTGGCCTGTTCCGCCATCTGCCCATTGCTTTGCGTGATCTCATCGAGATGACGGATCGCTTCTGAAATCTGCGCGAGGCCATTGCTTTGTTCTTCTGAGGCGGTGGAAATCGAATTAATATTGCCCGCCAGATTGCGGATGCCATCGACGATATCGGTCAAGGTGGTACTCACCTCATTAATTTGCGAGACGCCGGTTTTGACGCGGCTGACCGAATCATCGATCAATAATTTAATCTCTTTGGCCGAGCCTGCGCTGCGCTGGGCGAGATTGCGTACCTCTGCCGCGACTACCGCAAAGCCGCGTCCCTGTTCACCGGCGCGGGCGGCTTCTACGGCGGCATTCAGCGCCAGGATATTGGTTTGAAACGCGATCGTGTCGATCAGGCTGACGATTTCCTGAACTTTAAGCGCACTGGTTTGTATGCCGTGCATGGAGTCGACTGCTGCATGCATGGTAGTGCCGCTGGATTCGGCAATCAGCCGGACTTTGGCGGCGAGGGTGTCGACCGATCTGGCGCTCTCGGCATTTTTTTTCACAGTGTCGGCGAGATCTTCCACGCTGGCCGAGGTTTGCTCCAGGCTCGATGCCTGCTGCTCGGTACGGATAGACAGGTCACTGATGCCGGTTGCTAATTGATGGCCTAGTTGCGAGACCATGCTGGCATTGGTGCGTACATTCGCGACCAGCGCCGATAAATTGAAATTCATGTGCTCCAGAATCAGCCCGGTTTGCGCCAGTTCATCTTTACCGTCAATTTGTACATGGGCGGTCAGATCGCCGGATGCCACCGCTCTGGACGATTGCGATACGGCATTCAAGCCTTGCAAAAACGCATGATAGAAGCCAACAATCACGTAGCTGATAAACAGGAAGCCGATGAGCATCAGCGAGAACGTCAGGTTGCGTTTAAACAGGTGCTCCCTGACACGCTCTTGCAGCAAAATATCTAGGCGATTCAATACCTCGGTCTGAAAGCTGAGGAGTTTGCCGATGGCGTTCGTGCCTTCCTCAAAAAACAGATTGGCATCTATGCCCGGTTTGTCTCCCAGTAAATTTTTTGTGGCAGAGGCGATAAAAGCTTCGCTGCTATCGACGGCAATTTTTTGCGACGCAGGAATGGCTTCTTTGGCGCGCTGAAGCGAGGGATTGGTATTGATCACCGTAGCGAGTGCGACTTTGACGGAATCTATTTTTGCAATTAACACGGCTTTGTCATTGAATTCCAGTTCTGCTTTTTTGGCAAAACCGGCACCTAGACCGCGTAATTGCGCCAGATTTTCTATCCATGCGGGAATTTTCTGTATCGACACATCCATCAGGAAATAGGTAGATGCTTCAGGATCCAGAACCAGTCCGCTTTTTTCCGCCTCGAGCAACAGGAAACGCAGGCTTTCGGCGACTAACTGGTGATGCTGCGCCAGGCTTTCTGCCGCACTGGCGGCGAGTTTGCCGTCGGCTAATTGCTGCACCTGAGCTGATAAGGCTTGCCAGGCGGTTGCAAGCCCGAGTTGCGGGGATGCGGTCACGGCCTGATGGATCTGCCTGCTTTGTTCTACCAGCTTATTACGCACGCTGCTTAAGGCTTGATCGACATCCTGGCCGGCGAATTTGAGATTCGCGAGTCCGCGGTGTTTTTGTATGCCGGTGATCAAATCCATGATTTGTCGGGAAATGACAACGCCATTCGCTTCTTCCGCGGCGATATCCAGATCTTGCTGGTATTTGAATGCGAGATGAATACTCAGCAAAAGTAGGGGGAGCGTAAAAGTCGCCGCCATGCAGAGTAATTTGGTGCGCAAGCCCAGTCTGCCCATGACAAGCGTGCATGGATACATGATGCGACTGACGAATAGTTGGAAGGGGGTCATGCTGTCCTCTATTTTTTCGTAGACAATTCGGTTTCTGCCCCATTTTCGCAGATTTTGTATGGTTTTTCGTTGTTGCTGCGTATCAGGTAGATTAAATAAATTGTGTTTCGGAAAGCATGATTACATATGAAAGCCAGTACACTTTACGCATCTGTCAGTCATACTGTACTGGTCTATTTGTTGCATACTGTCCATTGAGACCGGCAATACACCGTGCTACTGTGGCAGGCTCGCAAGAGGTATATGATTCACTCACAAGGTGAACTATGTTGTTAGAGGCGTTACCCCGCCAACACTAAAAAGCACGGAGACCCCATGAATGCACCCATCAAGTCACAGACGCTGATCGACAATGACATCACGCTGGACGACAAATTTACCCTGGAGCGCGGACGCGCTTTCATGACCGGCACACAGGCCTTGCTGCGCTTGATGATGCTGCAACGTCAGGCCGATGAAAAAGCCGGACTCAACACCGCAGGCTTTATCTCAGGATACCGCGGTTCCCCTTTGGGCAATGTCGATCTGACTGCCGTCAAAGCCAAAAAACATCTGGAAAAAGCCCACGTCAAATTCCACCCCGGTGTGAACGAAGATCTGGCCGCGACCTCGGTGTGGGGCACGCAGCAAGTGAATCTGTTCCCGGGTGCAAAATACGACGGCGTATTCGCGATGTGGTACGGCAAAGGCCCGGGCGTGGATCGCTGCGGCGACGTATTCAAACATGCGAATCTGGCAGGCACCTCCAAGCACGGCGGGGTATTGGTGATCGCCGGCGACGATCATGCGGCAAAATCCTCTACCGCTGCGCATCAGTCCGAACATATTCTGAAAGCCTGCGGCATTCCGGTGCTGTATCCATCGTCGGTCCAGGAATATCTCGATTACGGCTTGCACGGCATCGCCTTGTCGCGTTACACCGGCTTGTGGGTCTCGATGAAATGCGTGACCGAAGTGGTTGAATCCGGTGCCTCGGTGGATATCGATCCTGAACGTATCAAGCCCGTCATCCCGACCGATTTCGAGATGCCGGCGGACGGCATCAGCATTCGCACGCCGGATCCGGTACTGGCGCAAGAAGCGCGCATGATCAATTACAAATGGTACGGCGCGCTGGCCTATGTCCGCGCCAATAAACTGAACCAGATTATCTGGGATAGCCCGCGCGCCAAGGTCGGGATCATCACGGCCGGCAAGTCATATCTCGATACGCGTCAGGCCCTGGCGGACCTGGGCATTGACGAACAAGCGGCTGCCGAGATCGGTATTCGCCTGTACAAAATCGGTATGACCTGGCCGCTGGAATCGCAAGGCGTGCGCGAATTTGCTAAAGGTCTCGATGAAATTCTGGTCGTCGAAGAAAAACGCCAGATTCTCGAATACGCACTCAAAGAAGAACTCTACAACTGGCAGGACGATGTCCGGCCGCGCGTGGTCGGTAAGTTTGACGATACCGGCGAATGGAGCAATCTCGATCACGCCGGTCATGGCGACTGGCTATTGCCGGCGACCTATGAATTAAGCCCGGCGCAGATTGCCCGTGCGATTGCCTCACGTATTACCAAATACTTCTCCGGCCACCCGGTAGAGCAGCGCGTCAAAGAACGCGTCGCATATCTCGAAGCCAAAGAAGCCGCACTGAATATCGCCGCCAAGCCCGATCCGAACAAAGACCGCATCCCGCATTTCTGTTCCGGCTGTCCGCACAATACCTCGACCAAATTACCGGACGGCAGCCGTGCGCTGGCGGGTATCGGTTGCCACTACATGGTCACCTGGATGGATCGTGAATCGACGATCTTCAGTCACATGGGCGGTGAAGGCGTGACCTGGGTCGGCCAGGCACCGTTCACGACCGAGAAGCATGTCTTCAGCAATCTCGGCGACGGCACCTACTACCATTCCGGCTTGCTGGCGATCCGCGCTGCGGTGGCGGGTCATGTGAATATCACCTACAAGATTCTGTTCAACGATGCGGTCGCGATGACCGGCGGCCAGGAATTCGACGGCCCACTCGATCCCGGCATGATTTCGCGCCAGATCGCCGCCGAAGGCGTCACCCCGATTATCGTGGTGACCGACGAGCCGGAAAAATATGCAGCCGATTACCCGTGGGCTGCCGGCGTGACCGTGCGTCATCGCAGCGAACTCGATGCGGTGCAGCGCGAGCTGCGTGAAATCGAGGGCGTGTCCGCCATGATTTACGACCAGACCTGCGCCTCCGAAAAGCGTCGCCGCAGGAAAAAATTTGACAAGGATGGCAAACCGGGTTTCCCTGATCCAGCCAAACGCGCTGTGATTAATGAAGCCGTCTGCGAAGGCTGCGGCGATTGCTCGGTGCAATCGAACTGCCTGTCGGTCGAACCGCTGGAAACCGAATTCGGTCGCAAGCGCCAGATCAATCAATCCTCGTGCAACAAGGATTATTCTTGCGTGAACGGCTTTTGCCCGAGCTTCGTCACGGTAGAAGGCGGCAAGCTGAAAAAACCGGCCAAGGCCAAAGTAGAACAAGGCACTGCACTCGACGTCGCCAGCCTGCCGGCACCGGTATTGCCGACCACGCTGGAGCCATTGAACGTACTGGTCACCGGTATCGGCGGCACCGGCGTGATCACGATCGGCCAGATCATGGCGATGGCCGCGCATCTGGAGGGCAAGGCCTGTTCCGTGCTCGACATCACCGGCCTGGCGCAAAAAGGCGGCGCGGTCATGTCGCATGTGCGCCTCGCCGATAAAGCCGGCGATCTGCATTCGACACGTGTCGGTACCGGCATGGCCGATCTGGTCATCGGCTGCGACGAAGTCGTGACCGCCAGCCGCGATGCACTGTCGCGGATGGGCGAAGGGCGGACCCGCGCAATGGTCAATTCCTCCATATCGCCGACCTCTGCCTTCATCAAAAATCCCGACTGGTCGTTTGCGGGCGAGAGCGCCGAAGCCGAGATCCGCCGCTCTTGCGGCGAAGGCCGGGTCGATATAGTCGATGCCACACGCATGGCGACCGCCTTGATGGGCGATAACATCGCATCGAATATGTTCATGCTCGGTTATGCCTGGCAAAAAGGCAGCGTGCCTTTGAGCGAAGCCGCATTGATGCGGGCGATTGAACTGAACGGCGTCGCAATTGACTTCAACAAGCAAGCGTTTAACTGGGGTCGCGTGGCCGCACATGATCTGGCTGCCGTGAAAAAATTGGTCACACCGGCCCAGGTCATCGAACTCAAACGTGCGCCGACGCTGGACGACACCATCAGCAGACGCATTGCTTTCCTGACTGATTATCAGGATGCGTCATATGCCTTGCAGTACAGCGAATTCGTCAACAAAGTCAAAGCCGCAGAGGCGGTCATCGCTGACGGCAAGCCTTTGCGCCTGACCGAAGCAGTCGCCAAATATCTGTTCAAGCTGATGGCCTATAAAGACGAATACGAAGTCGCACGCCTGTACACCGATGGCAAGTTCCAGCAAAAAATCGCTGGCATGTTTGAAGGCGATTACAAGATCAACTTCCATCTCGCACCGCCATTACTCGCCAAGACCGATAGCCAGGGCCATCTGATCAAGCAGCAATACGGCCCATGGATGATGAAAGCCTTCGGCCTGCTCGCCAAGTTCAAATCCCTGCGCGGCAGTGCGCTCGACATATTCGGCTACACCGCAGAACGCAAGATGGAGCGTGCTCTGCCGGTCGAGTACAAGGCTACGCTCAGCAAATTGCTAGCGCAACTGAACGCCGATAATTTGCCGAAAGCAGTCGCGATCGCAAGCATTCCGGAAGACATCCGTGGTTACGGTCACGTCAAGGAACGCCACCTCGCGGCGGCGAAGGCCAAAGAAGCGCAATTATTAGCGGAGTTCAATGCCAGACCGCAAGCGCAGAAGGCGGCGTAAGCCGGTCAACATGAAGACATCTGCAAAGTAGCAAACAAGATGGTCGGCGAGAGTCGGCCATTTTTACTTTTTGTGTTTGCTAACTTCCCAGATCAAGCGCCAGCAATTGAATGATGATGAGGATTTTCTGGCGCCTGGCATTCAATTGATTATTGATATACTCCCCAATTATTTTTAAAAAACGCATCTTATCCGCTTTGTTTTATTGAATTTTCAATAAATACTGGTAATGAGTATATGTTGTTTTTATATTGAAACTTTGTTCTGAGAAAAAGCAATGGCAATTCTTTGACAGAGAACACATATCAGGCAATCTCAATGATTGCAAGTTGTACAGGTTGTGTGTTCGTGCCGTTTAGCGATGTCGTCATTGATTAAAGTCGTCCACAATAAAATAAGTCATTTCAACAGGAGACCATTTTGTCACCACTAAAACAAAAAATAGCTGCGATTCCAGAAGGTGCTGGCGCTTTGTTCTTTATCCAGATTTTTGCGACTCTGGGCTTTGCGGTGTTGTATTCGACACTGGTGTTGTACTCGACCAAAAAACTAGGATTCAGCGTCAAAGATGCAACCGCGATCATGGGCGTGTTTGGCGCGTTCAATTACGGCTTGCATCTGTTCGGCGGTTATCTCGGCGGACGCTTTATCAGCAACCGCAATTTATTCGTTGGCGGCATGGTGTTGCAAGTGTTGGGTTGCGCTTGTATTTCCGGCGGTACTTCGGCCCAATTGTATTGGGGCCTGGCGCTGTTTTTGACCGGTAGCGGCCTGAACGTGACTTGCCTGAATCTGATGCTGACCCAGCGATTCAAGCCGGAAGACGACCGGCGCGAAAGTGCGTTCTTGTGGAATTACGCCGGGATGAATCTGGGATTTTTTATCGGTTTTACCGTGGCGGGCGTATATCAGTTGAAGCAGGATTATGAAAGCCTGTTCATTTTTGCCACGGTCGGTAATTTCATGGCGATTGTGCTGGCCGGGTGGAACTGGAAAAGGATATCCGACCTGAACACGCCTTTATTGCAAGCCGGGCCGAATGAATTCAAATGGCGCTTGCTGGCGGGTTTGCTGATCCTGGTCGGGCTGGTACCTCTGGTTCAAGTGATGCTGCATCACGCCGAGATCAGCGGCTATCTGGTGCTGGCGATCAGTGTCGCCATCGCGGTCATTTTGAGCTATCTGACCTTTGTGCATAAAGACCTCAGGGAGCGCCGCAATATGGCCGCGTATTTAATTCTGGCACTCGGTTCTCTGGTGTTCTGGACCTTGTACCAAATGGCGCCGAGCGGCTTGCAATTATTTGCCGACAAGAATGTGGACAGGATCGTCTGGGGTTATGAGATCGCACCGCAATGGATACAAAACATTAATACCTTTGTGATTATGTTCGGCGGCCCGCTGATGGCCATGCTGTTCGATCATTTGCGCAAGAAAGGCTGGAACATCGATATCCCGCGGCAGTTTTCTGCATCGCTGATCATCATAGGATTGGGCTTCCTGGTACTGCCAGTTGGCATCTCGTTTGCGGCGGCCGACGGCATGGTTGCGTTCAAATGGATCTTCATCTGTTTTATATTTCAAAGTATCGCTGAACTCCTGATTTCACCGATAGGCTACGCCATGATCGGTCGCCTGGCGCCGACGCAGTATCAAGGCGTGATGATGGGCACCTGGATGCTGGTGACCGGGACAGGATCGATTTTTGCGAGTTATTTTTCTGCCTTGATACCGGAGGCAAAAGAGGGTATGGCAGCGTCGACCAATCCCACCTATCACCATATTTTTTCTATGCTTGGATGGGGTAGCGTTGCTGTTGGCGTCGTGCTGATTTTGCTGATACCTGTGTTGCGGCGATTGATTACGAACGGGCCTGCCAAGGAGTAGTTCTGCTTGCTGCCTAAAGCCCTCTCCCGCTTATGGGAAAGGGTTTTAGGCCCCCATTTGACAGCTGCATCAGAGCCGAGGATACTGGTTATCGCATTACTGCGAATCCTATGACCATTCTCCTGAAACGTATTGTTCGCATTGGAATGGCAGGGTGCTCAATCCGGTAAGGAGCGCTATCATGAGAACTTGGCTCATTCTGTTATTTTCTGCTGTATTTGCCGGCTGCGCCAGCCAGGCCACGGTACCGCAAGCGATACCGCAACCCATGCGGTTTTTCCATGACGCCGGCTTTACACCTGCAAGCGAGCCTATTGACGCGACCCGGATCTTTGCGGTCAGCGACGAAATGCGCCATTACCTGAACTTCAATATCGCCAGCGAGCTGCGTACCAAAGGCGCGCAAAGAGGCTTATTCGACGCCCTGTATAGCAAGCACCAGCTCAAGCTTGAATACGATGCCGAGATAACGCGCAATGCGGCCGACACCTTCAAGGTGCGATCCGGCAATTGCCTGTCGCTGGTCATCATGACCGCCGCGTTTGCCAAGGAGATGGGCTTGTCGCTGCAATACCAGAGCGTCGCGGTGGACGAGACCTGGAGTCGTCGCGCCAACCTGTATTTTTCTGCCGGCCATGTGAATCTAGTGCTTGGCAAAAAGCGTTTCGATACCGGTAAATCGTATGATTATTATCAAACCCTGACGATCGATTTTCTGCCGCCCGAAGAAGTCCGCGGTCAGCATGTCAGGCCGATAGAAGAGAACACGATAGTCGCGATGTACATGAATAACCGGGCCGCGGAATTACTCAGCAGCGGCCGCCTGGACGACGCCTACTGGTGGGCGCGTGAGGCGCTGGTGCAGAATCCCGCCTATCTGCCGTCCTACAATATGCTGGGCGTGATTTACTGGCGGCATCACAATTGGGCTGAAGCAGAGCAGGCATTCAATTTTGCGCTGGAACGCGAGCCGGATAATCTGCTCGCCATGGCGAACCTGGTGCAGGTGTTGCAGACGATGGGGCGGGTCGATGAGGCGAACAAGCTGCGCGTCAAACTAGATCGCATGCAACCCTATCCGCCGTTTTATTATTTCGATCGCGGCATCGCTGCGATGAAAAATAACGACTACAGCCAGGCCCGCGACTGGTTCGCCAAAGAGGTCGATCGGGCACCGTATTATCATGAATTCCATTTCTGGCTGGCGGTGGCGTATTTCCGCCTGGACGACGTCCGGCACGCGCGCAAGCATATGGCGATTGCGATGGAGAACAGTACTACCCGCAATGATCAAGCCCTGTACGCGGCCAAGCTCGATCGCCTGAACGCGCTGACGCAGCATTAACAGGACGGACGCCAAATGGCAACCGCTTACCATAATTCAAATTGAACCCGCAGGCTGGATGCGGCTTTCAGAGGCATTTCGTGTCAGCAGGCGCACCCAGCTTGCGGGTTCATTTGAATATCAAAACACCATGGAGTCTTTTCTCTCTTAGCTTTTCTCTGTGGTGAGGGGTTCTGGGTTTTGCCTAAGTCCTGATTAATATGGATGTGAACGCGTATGATGGCGGCAGCATTCAAGACCCGATGTATTTTTAAGAGAAAACTGAATTCAACAATGACTCAACGATTACTGATCATCATCGCCGCCCTCAATATGCTGATCGCGGTAGCCGCAGGCGCGTTCGGCGCGCACGGATTAAAAACCGTCCTAAGCCCGGAAATGCTGGCGGTCTGGCAAACCGCCGCGAGCTACCAGACCAGCCATGCCCTCGGCTTGTTTGGCATCGCCTTACTGCTGCCGCGCTGGCCGTCGGTCTGGCTGCTACGCGCAGCGGCAGCGATGTTGAGCGGTATCGTGATTTTCAGCGGCAGTTTGTATTTATTGGCCGTCACGGGCCTGCGCTGGCTGGGTGCGATCACACCAATTGGCGGCCTGGCATTGTTGCTGGCATGGGCGATGCTGGCATGGGCGGCGTATCGCGATACCGGCGTCGAATGACCGGGATTTTTTGACCAACCTGGACCACAGAAGGGAATATCTCATGCGCGCTGTGATCGTTTTATGCACCCTGGTTTTGTGCAGTGCCTGCAACAAAAAAACCGATCCCAAAGTATCGTCGGAACCGCCGCCGTTCAAGATTGCAGAGCCGCAACGCGAACAATTGCAAAAGGCAAAAGAAGTAGAGCAGACATTGCAAAAGGCCGCTGAGGCGCAACGCCAGGTGGTTGACGGGCAGACGGCTAGTCAGAGTGAAAAGTAGCGAATTCGGTCATTCCGCAGCACAGGCACATGACGTCAAATCTGACTGGCGGACACTTTGAGCTAAAAAATTGTACGCAAAATATCCTCGCTGAAAGTGTCCTCGAAGCCGTCCGCCTGGCTGGCTTGCCCGGTTATTTGACTACTTCAATGTTGATCAGCTTGCTTTTGATGTAATACGGAACATGCTGATGATCTGCGAAAAGTAATTGCAGCGTATGTTTTCCGGGCGGCAGGCTCAATACCGTTTCTGTTTCGCCCTTGCCGAAATGCTTGTAATGCTGGTGTTCAAGTTCATCCGGTTTATCAAATGGAATAGGCGCTTTGATATCGGTTGGAAAAGGCCGGTCGATCAAAATATGATGGTGTCCCGTGCCCTCGATCTTGCCCGCGCTGACCGGCGCCACGCCCATGCCGGAAATAGAGAACGCGACCCGAAATGGGGATTTCACTTTGTCGCCATCCTTGATATTCGTGAAGTACGCCTGTTTATCCCCAACCAGGAACGGCCGGGTGCGTTCGGAAGCGTTGATCGTACTGATTGCCGCCTCGGTATCGACCTGAGCCTGGCTCGCCTTGACTTCTTTATCCGCCGCTGCCACAGCCAACACCTGCGACCCAGCTGCTACCAATGACATAAAAACGAGAAATTGTCGTGTCGATTTTGAAGATAACTTGAACATCGGATCTCCTTTGGTGGTTTAGCGGATTGGCCCATTATTTTCCGCAATACCGTGAGTTTATCTGATTAAGGCCAGCGGTGTTTTTGACGTTTGATTGCGTGACGGCAAAATTAGACTGAAACTGGCCCGGTTCAACGCATGCTGTGTTTGTTACCGCACAAACTAACGCCTGATATTGCTCTAGTCTTCCAGTTAATCATGAAGCCATCTTCGACAGACCACGCCGCAATCGAACAACTGAGTCCGCAAGCCATTGCGCTGTCGGGATTGTGGACGGCGCGCGGGATAGGATCGCTGGAATCTAAGCTCGATGCATTTCCTGCGCCTTCTCAATCTTCCGTTGTAGTTGACGGCGCGCGTATTCATGCTCTTGATACCGCCGGTGCCTGGGTGCTGCAAAAGCTGTTAGAGCGCTTGCGCAAAGCGGCGAGGTCTGTCGAGTTACGCAATGTACGACCTGAATTTTCTAAAATTCTCGATACCGCGGGTCAGCGGCTGGAGGACAAGGCAAAGGACACCATCTGGTCGTCTAAGGTATCGAGTTCGTTCCTCGAGGGGCTGGGGATAACTTCCCAAACCGCCTGGAAACAAAGCCTGGCTTTGCTTAGTTTTATCGGCGAGACAGCAGTCGCTGCTGGCGGATGGATCGCCCATCCTGAACGAATTCGCGGGCGGCCGGTCTTGAGCAACATCCGTAGCGCAGGATTCGATGCGCTTCCGATCGTCGGGCTGTTGTCGTTCTTGCTGGGTATTGTGATTGCCTATCAGGGAGCGGATCAGCTTAAGCAATACGGTGCCAATATCTTTGTGGTGGACCTGGTCGGCTTATCCATGCTGCGTGAATTTGCGCCCCTGATCACCGCCATTATCATTGCCGGACGTTCAGGTTCGGCCTACGCGGCGCAGATCGGTGCGATGGCGGTGACAGAGGAAATCGATGCAATGCGCACGATAGGGATCGCGCCGCTGGACGTGCTGGTGTTGCCGAAAATTGTGGCATTAGTCGTCGCGCTGCCGCTGCTCACGGTATTTTCGGACCTGCTCGGTGTGCTCGGTGGAATGGTGATGGCGCGCGCGCAACTCGGGGTGGGCTTTGGTGAATTTATCGACCGCTTCGGCAGGAACATCAGCCTGACATCTTATCTGGTGGGTATCGGCAAAGCGCCGGTGTTCGCTGCGATCATCGCGGTCATTGGATGTTTTCAGGGTTTTCGCACTAAAGGCGGTGCCGACAGTGTAGGGCGTCAAACCACCCGCAGCGTGGTGCAGTCAATTTTTCTTGTGATTGTCGCGGACGCCATGTTCTCCATCGCGTTTAGCGCATTGGATCTATGACATGAATACGGCGCCACAGGCAAATAAGCCAGTGATTGAGATCCGTCAGGTAGCGACGCATTTCGGTAGCCATATTGTGCACGCCGGGCTGAATCTGGAAGTCAGGCAGGCTGAGATATTCGCCTTGATCGGCGGCAGCGGCTCCGGTAAATCGACGCTATTGCGTGAAATGATTTTATTGCAGGTGCCGGACGCCGGATCGATCCGTGTACTGGGGACTGATTTAGAGAATATTGACGAAGCGGCGGCGACAGAGCTGCGTCGGCGCTGGGGTGTGATGTTCCAGCATGGCGGCTTGTTCGGCTCGCTGACGATAGCAGAAAATGTCGGCTTGCCTTTGCGTGAGCATACCCAGCTCAGCGACCGGATGATCAACGAAATCACGGAATGGAAAATTGCGATGACTGGTTTGCAGCCGGAAGTCGGCGCCCAGTATCCGTCGGAACTCAGCGGCGGCATGATGAAGCGGGCCTCGCTCGCTCGTGCCCTGGCACTGGATCCGGAATTACTATTTCTGGACGAGCCCACCGCAGGTCTCGATCCGGAAAGTGCCAGTGAGGTCGATCACCTGGTGCGCGAATTGAGTCAATTGTATGGTCTTACCGTTGTCATGATCACCCATGATCTGGATCTGTTGTGGCAGGTGGCCGACCGGGTGGCGGTTCTTGGTGGCGGCAAGGTGCAGAGCGTCGGCTCAATGTCCGAGTTGTCGCAGATCGACAATCCTGCAGTCCGACCTTTTTTCGATGGTCCACGTGGCCGCTCTGCGCAACAGCAGGAACAGCGCCAGTTGCAACGGCAAGATACTGAAGCTGGCAGGAGGCCATCATAGAAACCAAAGTAAATATGACGATAGTCGGCGCCTTTGTGCTGATCCTCGGCGCAATCTTGATCGCAGCCGCTTTATGGCTGGCATCGGGCGGCGCTTTACAGAAAAAATATGACCTGTATCTTGCGGTCGAGACCGAATCGGTTGCTGGTCTTAATCTGAATGCACCGGTCAAATATAACGGCGTCGATGTCGGCAAAGTTCGCGCAATTTCGCTCGACAAGATCAATGCAGAACGGGTTAATTTATTGTTCGCGATTGAGCGCGGAACGCCGATCAAGGAAGACACCCTGGCGGTGCTCAAAACACAGGGTCTGACCGGCATTGCTTATGTCGAACTGAGTGGCGGCGCGCGTGACGCCCCGGTGTTACTGGCTAAGGACGGAAACGAATATCCGGTCATCCGCACCAAGGCATCCCTCAGCGCGCGCTTGGAGAACGTTCTCACCAGTTTGATCGCAAAGCTGGACAGCACCTCCAGCAGTATTAACAGTATTTTCAGTGCTGAAAATCAGGTCGCATTTAAAAATACGCTGGCCGATATCGCCACCATCACGCATACAATCGCAGCGCAGAAAAATACCATCGATGCGGGCATCATCAACGCTGCCCGCACTGCAGAGAATGCAGCGCGAGCCACAGCAAAGGCCGGCGCCGTATTCGATAAGATCGGCCGGGGCGCTGACGCCGTCGAAAAAATGGGGAGTGAAGTTGCCAGAACCAGTATCAGTGCTGAAAAAATAGTCACCTCAGTCGGTGCCGACGTCACCCGCTTAACCTCGGAAACCGTGCCTCAGCTAGAACATCTGCTGGGTGAACTCAGCGTCCTGTCACGCACACTGGAACGCCTGTCGGAACAAACCGAGCGCAACCCATCCAGTCTGTTATTCGGACGAAAATCGGTGCCGGACGGGCCGGGAGAGTCAGGCAAAGAATCCAGCAAAGAGTCAACCAGAGAATCGCCGCCACCATGAATAATTCAGCCATCAGCCTACGGTCCGCAGCAGCAAATTGCCGCTGCCTTGCCGCCTCATTCATCGTATTGGTGAGCGCATGCGGCACGGTACGCCAGACACCGCAACCGTCGTTTTATTCTATTGATAGTCACGTGAACGTATCCGAGGTGCGTTCGCCAGTTTCATCAGTAGCATCGTTGCCAGCCGCATCAACTTCCGCGCCGACATTGATTATCAATCCGCCGCATGCCGCTTCAGGATTTGACAGCAAGCACCTGATCTATTCGCGTGAAGCGCACAAACTCGACTATTTTGCGCATAGCGAATGGATAGATACACCGGCACGCATGCTTGCGCCGCTGATCGCCGACGCCGTTGATAAAACCGGGATGTTTCGGGCGGTCTTGCTGACGCCGAGCGCCGCATCCGGCGACCTGAGGCTAGACACGGAAATCGTGCGCCTGCAACAGGATTTCGACCGCCAGCCGAGTCGTGTGCGCTTTACCTTGCGTGCTTACCTGGTCGATAACACGACCCGCAAGATACTCGCCTGGCGCGAATTCGATGAAGCGGTTGATTCGCCCAGTGAAAACCCCTACGGCGGGGTGGTGGCCGCTAATCAGGCGGTCCGCATGAGCTTGACGCGTCTGGCACTATTTTGTGCCGAAACCTCGCTCAACTGGACGCCTGTCGCGACCAGGTTGCCGGAGAAACGCTAAGCTACATACGTGTCCCGCCGTTGGCCGCAAGAGACAAGCTTCTATGCAGTTCTACCACGCTGTCAGGAGAATACAATGATCAAATCGAGGAAAGGACAAGCGCCGCCTGTCTTGGAAAGAAACGAGTTCCACCTGGAATTTCGCCGCTCATTCAGCGATCCCGCGTTTGATTCTGTGCAAGCAGAAATTGCAAAGATAGAGCAAATAGCGTGGAACAACTATATCAACGGAAATAAGGCACCGCTCACGCAAAAAGCCGGACCCGGTTTCGCCGACCCTGACTACGATCTGTCGGTGGAATGGAAAGCGACCCGCGATCAATTAATTGCTGCGGAAGCCAGGCAAAAAAAATCGACGACGCCATCCAGAGTACTGCTCATTTGCGGTTCTGCGCGCAACGATGGCAGCTGTCCGGGCGAAATGTCAAAGACTTTCCGGCTGGTCAAAATCGCCGCTGAAATCCTGGAAGCAAATGCGATCGAGGTCGATATCCTGGACCTCAGCCTGCTCACTTCATCCTATGATAAACATATCCATCCTTGCAAGGGCTGCGTCTCCACCGCGATGCCGCTATGCCATTGGCCGTGCAGTTGCTATCCGAATCATGGCCAGCGGCAAACCAACGATTGGATGGCCGAGATCTACGAAAAATGGGTTGCGGCGCATGGTGTGATCATCATAACTCCGGTGTATTGGTACCAGACTCCCGGCGTACTGAAGCAGATGATAGACCGCCTGGTTTGTGCAGACGGCGGCAATCCCGACCCGACCAGCACTGCAGGAAAGAATCCGGAAAAAGCCAAGGAGCTGGAACTTAAGGACTGGCCCTATCCCAAACATCTGGCCGGACGAACTTATGGCTTAGTGGTACATGGCGACGTTGCCGGTATTGAGGGAGTGCGTCGCGGCTTATCGGATTGGTTGGACTGGACGGGGTTGATCGATGCCGGCGCGTTGGCGCGATTAGACCGTTTTATCGGTTATTACGATTCCTATGCGGAAAGCCATGAAGCCTTAGATCGTGATAGCGCGATACAAGACGAAGTACGCAATGTGGCCAAGTGCGTGGCGAATGCTGTGACTCAAATCAGAGAAGCGCATTTGCTGACGCCGGATGCCGGCTTGCAGCGACCTCGTCTAAAATGAGGCGCTCACGTAAATTTGCCATGCACCTTCACCACAGTCACCGTGCAATGCGCCTCCGCCACCACCTGTGCAGACACGCTTCCCAATAAACGCTGCAATACCGAGCGGCTGCTGGATCCTATCAGGATGTGGTCGACGTCGTTGCTGTTCGCGTAGTCGATAATCGCGGCAGCCGGGTCGTGTGCTTCGAGTACGTGGAAGGTGATTTTGTCGGGGCTGATATTCAGCGGTCTGGCCCAGTGCTTGAGATCGATTAAATGTTTGACGTGGATGTTCTGGCCTTGCTGAATGATGCTGTCGTCCATGCCGATGCGATTGGTTTTGCGGACGGTGATGCAGGCCAGGCGGGCGCCTTGCCTGGTTTGTAGCATGCGCCGGGAGATGTTGCGTAGATGTTCGGCCAGTGCGGCGGAGGCATGGGCGAGGTCGAGGGCGACCACGATGATTGGCGCCTGGGATAATTGATCGGAGACGCTGTGCTGCAATAGCGGTTCGGTGCCTGCGGCTTGAAAGCGCCGTTTGAGCACCGATAGATAACCGTCCTGACGGCGTTTGTTGGCACGCGCGGTCAGCGTGAGCTGGTCCGGATGCTGAAGTAAAAAAGCCAGTTGGGCGGCGGTGTCAAAACGCGCAGCCGGACTGACTTCCAGGCAGCGCAGGATGATTTCTTGCAACCAGTCCGGGATCAGCGGATTGCGGCTGCGCGGCGGAAGAGGGTCGCGGTACAGGCGTTTTTTCAGCCCGGCGACCGAGGTCGGATGGCCGTAGGGACGCTCACCGGTGGCGAGGTGGTACAGCAGCACGCCGAGGGCAAACAAGTCGCTGCGCGGCTCATTGCGCACACCTAACACTTGTTCCGGCGAGATATAGGGGCCTGTGCCTAGCGGCAGGCGGAATTCTTCATCCAGCAGATCCGGCAGCTTGTCGTGCCGCGATAAACCGTAGTCGATCAGGACCGCGCTGCCATCGGCGCGGAACATGATGTTGCTGGGCTTGATATCGAGGTGGATCACATGCTGGCGGTGCAGGTCTTGCAGGGCGTACGCGATCTGGATGCCGGTGGCGACCACTTCGTCAATCGGCAGCGGCGATTTTTCAAAACGGCTGCGCAACGAGGTGCCGGCGATATGCTCCATCACGATATACGGCTGGGTATCAAAATCGCCGGAGCCATAGTAACGCGGCACATGTTTGCCCTTGAGCTTGGGCATGATCATCTGCTCGACCTCGAACGCGACAATCGCCGTCGGATCTTCGGTAGAAAACAGCAGCGGGACTTTCATGATCAGCGGCGGCGCGCCGGTTTCGCCTTCGGACAGATGACGTTGTTGCCGATCGCTGATGCGCCATAGGGCTGCCATGCCGCCGGTGTGGAGTTTTTCTTCGAGCCGGTAGCCATTGATTTCCATCCCTGCCTTGAGGCTTTGATGGGGGGTGTTGCTGGCTGGCGCTGCGTCGTTCAATTTAATTCCCGCTCAACAGGCGTTGTGCAAGGCTGGCGGGCAATCCTGCCGCGATGATTTTTTTGGCGGCGGCCTCATGGTCGTACGGAACGCGGAAGTAGGTGAGCTCTTGCGTGTCGGTGTCAAAGGTCGCATAACAGGCCGCCGGATTGCCGTCGCGCGGTTGCCCGACCGAGCCGGGGATGACCAGCCAGCGCCGTTGTTTGCTGAGCGGGATGCTGTGTTCCGGTGTCGGCAGGAATTCGCCGGTCTTGCCCGTCATGCTCATGTGATACAGGGTCGGCATGTGGACATGGCCGCAAAACGTGACCTGCGCCTGGGTCGCATGCATGCTGCGCATGGCTTCCATCACGCCGTCGACATAGTCCCATTCATCGGGGGCCCAGGCATTTGCATGCACCAGCAGGATGTCTTGCAGTTCGATGCGGTAAGGCAGGTTGCGGATGAAAGCGATCTGCGCGTCGCTGAGTTGCGAGCGGGTCCATTCGACCACCTGACGCGCGATCGGGTTCATGCCCTGGCGCTCGTCTTGCAGGATGGCGATATCGTGATTCCCCATCAAGGCATAGGCGCCGCGCTGAACGTAGTCCATGACGGTGGACATGACCCATGCCGGATCGGCGCCGTAGCCGATCAGGTCGCCCAGGAACGCATACTGAACCGCCTGTTGCTGCTCGGCATGGGCGATGCACGCTTCCACCGCCTCGCGGTTTGCATGCAGGTCGGTCAGGATGGCTAGCAACATGATGGTCAGTCTATCGGTGATGGTGTGCTTCTGATTCTACGCGCCCTAGCTAACGCCATGCTTACATCGCTACGCTGTCTTTGCCGCGCTGTACTCGGCATAGCCATTCGCTCGCAAGGCGCATGCCGGGCAAGTGCCGCAGCCATGCCCCCATTGATGCAATTCGCCGCGCTGGCCGAGATAGCAGGTGTGGGTATCGGCGCGGATCAGGTTCACCAGATCCGCACCGCCCAGTTGCTCGGCCAGTTGCCAGGTCTGCGCTTTATTGATCCACATCAGCGGGGTTTCGAGTTTGAGATGGGTTGCCATGCCGAGATTGAGTGCGACCTGCAAGGCTTTCATGGTGTCGTCGCGGCAATCCGGGTAGCCGGAAAAGTCGGTTTCGCACATGCCGCCGACCAGCACATGGATGCCGCGACGATAGGCCAGCGTGGCTGCCACCATCATGAACATCAGATTGCGGCCAGGTACGAAGGTATTCGGCAAGCCGTTTTCTTGCATGACGATTGCGATGTCTTCGGTCATCGCGGTATGCGAGAGTTGCGAGATCAGCGACAGGTCGATCATGTGATCTTCGCCGAGCGTGTTGTTCCAGCCGGCAGAGAAGCCGCGGATTTTTTTCAGCAGGACCGGACGCTGCTCAAGCTCGATTGCATGACGCTGGCCGTAATCGAAGCCGATGGTCTCGACGCGCTGATAGCGTGACAAAGCCCAGGCCAGGCAGGTGGTGGAGTCCTGGCCGCCGCTGAACAGGACCAGGGCGCTTTCGTTGGATGTGGTCATATTTATATACTAGAGTGGGGTATATCTATTTTTAAATTAACTCCGCAATGATTGTGTGCGGAATCGGCTGCTTAAAACGGATACTCCCCTATTTTTAATGGATTGCAGAATGCTGTGACGCATTTGCAATGCGGATAAGCGCATTTTAGCAATATCGCTCCCAAATGTCGGCGGCGGTGATTATTTTTCGAAAAGCGGCATTCAGCATGGCGAGAGTATGAAACACTTTGACCGTCCATCAGGCATGATGCTATGGTTTTGTCGTTTCGCTCAATGCGCATTCTTTTGCCTCCGATTCCTTCATGAGTTTCACCAGAAAATTCCTGTCATCTTCCATCCTGTCGGTCATTGACCAGGGCATGCTGAGCGCATTGAACTTTGCGATCGGCATGCTGTTGATACGCCTGGTGACCAAAGAAGAGTATGGCCTGTACGGCCAATTGTATGCGGGCGGTTTGCTGGCGGGCTTGGTGGTCGATTCCTGGATTGCCGGTCCGCTGACCACGGTTGCCAGCGCCGTCCAGGATGCAACCCGTAAAGCCTTGTTGCGCCATTACTGGATACGCCAGATCTGGAGCACCCTGCTGATGGGCGGGCTGGCGTTTGCCATCGTGGCATTAGTGCCGCTGGCGACCCGCAATAGCCATATAGGGAATTGGCTGGCGCTGGCGTTCGGCGCGTATGTGATCGGCAATGGACTGCGCGAATACGGCCGTACCGTGGGTTTTATTCAATCCGATATCGTCGCCGTATTGCGCCAGGATGTGCTGTACGTAGTGCTGGTCGTCATCAGTCTGGCGGGATTGTTTAGCGGCGATTATCTGGGGCTGGAAACTATTTTCCTGAGCCTGGCTGCCGCCTCCATCCTGTGTGCGGCACTGAGCGCCGGACGCCTGAAGGCGCGCACCCACACGCCGGCCAGCCAGCAACACGATGCCCAAGATGAGATGCAAAAGGCAATTGCCGGGCATCAGGACACCATCAGTGGTCATGGACGCTGGGCGATACTCGGCGTGCTGGTCGGCTGGTTATCGAATTATAGTTATGTGTATCTGTCCGGCGCCTGGCTCGGGGTGGCGGCGATTGCCGACCTGAATGCCTCGCGCTTATTGCTGATGCCGATTCCGCTGGCGGTCGCAGCCTGGTCGCGTATTGCGCGGCCCGAAGCGAGCCGCCTGATGGCGGATCGCAACTGGACTGGCTTGCGCAAGCTGACCTTGTTTTCTATCGCCGGCATTGAGCTGGTGGTGTGCGCTTACGTAGTGGTCTTGCTGTTGCTGTTGCCGTGGCTGGAGGCGCATGTGATCGGCAGTAAATACAGCGGCCTGGATCCGCTGGTGATGCTGTGGGGCGGCTATTTCGCGATTAATGCAGCGCGCTGGGTCGGTACCTCATGGCTGAGTAGCGGCGGCGCGTTTCGTTCTTTATTTTTCCTCGGCAGCGTGACGCTGGCAATGGTATTGGCGATTACCTCATGGGCGATTCCGCATTGGGGCGCCGCCGGTGCAATCATTGCATTGATGGCGGTCGAGCTGTTTGAACTCTGCGTGGTCTGGAAATTTATTTTGCCGGGTTTACAGAAGAAGGTTTGAGTAAGCCATATTTACGCCTATCAGCAATCCGGTGCAAGCTCATGCGCAACGGATGCCGCCATTGCGGGTCACTGTGTTGGGGGGCATGAGTTTTGTAGCCAATTCTCAATTGTGAACGTCGGCAATCTAATTTATGATAATACATTCGTGCTAGATGATTTTCCTCACAGCAGGCCTTGATCGGACAATACATGTTGACGAAAATCGATCGTAGCTTGTTCAAACCCGTTACGTATCAGCGATATCGCGCACGTTCATAATGATCAATAAGCGTCCCATGTGGACAGGCTTACAAAGCTGCCGGCGGTCTATCTGCCGTTTCGCTATTCTGTGCGCTGCATGCCTGACATGTGCTTTAGAAGCAGCGGGCAATACCTGCGACAAAGTCGTGATCTCTGCCGATCCTGCCTATCCGCCATTGCACTGGTATGACGGTACTGCGATGCGTGGTGCCAGTATTGCGGTTGCGCGCCGGATTTTTTCGGACCTCGGCATACCGTATGAAATTCGTTATCTTGGCCCATTCAACCGCGTGCTTGCCGCGGCACAAAGCGGCACGATTGATCTGGTGGTGACTTTAAAAGATACGCCGGAACGCCGCTCTTACCTGAGTTTCAGCAATACGGTTCTGTTGAACCCCGTTGCCGTATTTGTGCGGCGGGATAAATTGCTGGACATCAAAAAATGGAACGAGCTGGCATCTTATCGTGGCGGGGTTGCACGAGGTAATCGATTTGGCGAACCGCTCGATAGTTTTATTAAAAATAATCTGACCGTGCAAGAATCCAATGACCTGGAAGCCAGTTTTAAAATGTTGTCGGCGGACCGTTTCGATTATGTGGTGACGGGTTTCTATCCCGGACGTACATTTTTATTGGCGACAGCAAGCGATCAGAAAATTATCGCTTTACATCCTCATCTGAGCGAATCGCCGAACCTGGCCGGTTTCGTCACACAAAGTCCATGCGCGGCTTATCTTGGGGCATTCAACAAACAACTGGATAGGCTGAGCAAAGAAAAATTTATCGAGCGTGTAATTGAGCAGGCCAGTGAAGAATGGCGCCAGCACCCTGTCTTGTTTAAATAGATCAGGGGATCGGTTTGCGGAGGGGGCATTGCACTGTCATTTCTTGATTTGTCCTATCGATTGCTCAACATAGTCGCCATCGGCATCGCTAAATCGCAGGCGCACCGGGTACCATTCCATCGCGGGGGCCAGCCATAATTCGAGTTGCTGGTCTTTTGAATCTGGCGGCGGCGCTTTGATGATGTGGATCGTCGCAAATTCCCCTAGTGCCGTGCTGATGCTTTCTTTCTGGATGACTTTGAAGGTCCATGGCTCTGCATCGCGCCGGCCTGCGACAAACATTTTCCATTCACTACCGGCTTTGAATTTCTCCCCGGCTGCGCGTGCCATGGCAACCAGTTGCCAGGTCGCGCTGGTGCGGTCTTGTTCGCCGCCGGTAATCGGATATTGTTCTGTCGATTCGCTAAAGCTGATGAGTTTGTTCGCGCCACTGCGCTCGAAACGGGTGATGCTCTCATTTTTGCGGAATCTTTTTTCGACGAATTTGTCGGGTGCCAGACCGTAGTTATCCACAGTGCCGGTGCTGCTCGCATCCAGAATTTTCCCGACCAGCATGGCACGGGTTTCGGTCACGATGCTGTATTTTTTTTCGCTGAGTTGCCAGTTGACGCTGGCTTCACCGCTGAGGGGAATGCCGCTTTGCCTGGCCTTGATGGTATAAATCAAATTCGCCGACGGCGGCAGATTGATCGCATGCTTGTTGTCGGTGTCCGCCATGCAGGCCGCATTGAGACCGATGCTGAGGAGCAGCGCAGTGCATACCATCGGTCCTGTTTTGATACGGGAAGTCTGAAACAGTTTCATGCTTATCTTTCAATGACGGCAGGGTGAAGAATGCTGGTCACAATCTGGGTCGTGATTGCACCGTTGGTTTCGGTATTGCGTATCTGGACCGGATACCAATTCATGCCTGGTGCAAACCAGATATCCAATTGCGAGTTATACGAACCGGCCCTGGGTGGTCGTACGATATGCCAGGTCATCAAAGTACCTAATTTGGTGCTCAGTTCTTCTTGCCCCGCGATGATGAAACGAAAAATAGTCGCTTCGCGTTCTTCAGCGACCTGAATAATAATTTCCCGGCCAACTTTAAATTGCGTCGGGTCAGCATAGCCGATACCGGCCAGCTGCATTAATACGGACGCTTTATCCTGAGCCGCGTGCGCCATGGTCTGTGTTTTATTCGAGGATGAAAAACTCAAGAGATTGTCGGCATGGTTGAAATGGGTTGCCGTCTCGGAGCGATTGCGACGAGTCTCGCTGCTGGTAATCGGCGTCAGCCCTGCTTGCGAAATTTTTCCTTCGCTTTTGAGTTTGAATAAATTCAGCGTCGTCAGCAGCAAGTCCAGTCCGGCGTCGATGGTCATGGTGTAACGATCGCCCGCCAGTTGCCAGTTGATTTCGCCAACGCCGTAATAGGGATTTTTATTCGGTTCGGTGCGTATCAATTGCAGCTTGAGCTGAGCAGAGGGTAAAGGGCTTGAGGTGAATTGCGCCAGATTGGGGGTGTCTGGATCAATCGCTTTGCTTGCGCCGGTATTCTTTTCAAGCACGGCGTTCGTGGCTTCTGTATTCGCCGTGGGTATTGATGCGCTTGTCTCCGTCTCTGTTTTGGCAAAGGGAACATCGGGATCTGGCTTGAGTGTCGGTGTCACTGCCAGGTAGCCGGAGGCGGATTGGTAGATCGCACTGTCGTCATTATTATCGGCAATCCGGGGTGGTACAGCTGGCGTAAGTTTCTGGGTTTTTTGCACAGTTTTTTTGCTGTCGCTTGCTGCCGGACGAGCATTTGTTTTGTTCTCTGCGATTTTATTCTCTGCCGGTGGCTGATCCAGTTTCAGCAGCTTGATCTGCACCTTCGATTCTTTGACGATCCGGCTTTCTGTGTTGCTTTGTAGCGCAGTCAGCCACGAGAACGCTGCCAGGTGCAGGGCGGCGGTCGCCATTGCAAAAGCCAGAATCTGACGGCGCGGTAGTTGAAGTAGCCAGGGTGCAATCATGATGCAAGGGGATATAGACAAAAGGTGAGCTGCAAGTAGTGTAAACGTTCTGGGTACGAGTTGCGATGACCTCCGCCATGTAAAATGCGGAGAAAAATAGGAGCGACTGTTGTTGAGTCTCGGTTAACTTGCGGTAAATGTAAAAAAATAGGACTTACGCAAAACCCAAAACCTCTCACCACCGAGACACGGAAACACAGAGAAAAGCAAGAGGAAAGGCTCCATGGAGTGTAAATATTAAAACGAACCCGCAAGCTGGGTGCGCCTGCTGGCACGAAATGTCTCCGAAAGCCGCATCTTGCCTGCGGGTTCAATGTGCATGGTGGTAAGCAGCTTGCCGTTTTGCGTAAATCCTAAAAAAAAGAAGGTTTTGATGTCTTTAGTATCAAAGAAAATGAGGTGCGCCGCATTCAGCCTCCTCTCGGTATTCTCAATCTCCGCTGCGCAAGCGACCAGTCAGGCCAGCGTCGCCAGACCGATACGGATTGCGATGATCGATGGCCTGAGCGGCGCGTTTAGCAATGCGGGCGAGGCAGTCGTGCGTAATCTGCAAATGGCGATAGAGCAGGTCAATGCACGAGGCGGCGTGCGCCTGGCAGACGGCAGGCATTTATTGCAATTGACAACCTTTGATAACAAGCAAGGGGTCGAAGACAGCCTGACGGTATTCAAGCATGTAACGGATCAGGACATTCCCTTTATCGTGCAAGGCAATAGCTCGGCGGTCGCGTTAGCGCTGCTCGATGCCGTGAATAAACATAACCAGCGCATGCCGCAGCAGCGGGTCCTGTTCTTGAATTATTCCGCCGTGGAGCCTAGTCTGACCAATGACAAATGCAGTTATTGGCATTTTCGTTTCGATGCCAATGCGGATATGCGCTTACATGCCTTGACTGAAGTGATACGCGATGATGCGCGCGCCAAAAAGGTATATTTGATCGGCCAGGACTATAGTTTTGGCAGGCAAGTGGCAGTCACCGCGCGCGCCATGTTGGCTAAAAAACGCCCCGACATCAGCATCGTCGGTGAGGATCTGCATGCGATAGGCAAGATCAAGGATTTTGCTCCCTATGCCGCCAAGATCAAGGCGAGCGGTGCGGATACCGTGATCACCGGTAACTGGGGTAATGACCTGACTTTACTCATCAAGGCGGTGAAAGACGCTGGCATGGAGGTGAAGTTTTATACTTTTTATGCAAATGCCTTGGGCGCACCGGCGGCGATTGGCGAGGCCGGCATTGGCCGCGTCAGGGCTGTTGCCGAATGGCACCCGAATGTCGGCGGTGCCGGCAGCGATGCGTTTTATCAAAGCTTCAGGCAGCGCTATCCCGATCCGCGCGACGACTATGTGCATCTGCGTATGCATATCATGGTGAATATGCTGGTTGCCGCGATCGAAAAAGCCGGCAGCGTGGAAGCAGATGCCGTTGCCAGAACTTTGGAGGGCGCAAGTTTTAGTAACGGTTTTCATGATGCCACCATGCGTGCTGCCGATCATCAACTGATACAGCCGCTGTATGTATCGGTGATGCAAAAGCGCAATCCGGATGGCAAGAGCGGCCTGCGTTTTGACAATGAAGGCAGCGGTTATGGTTTTAAAACCGAGCGCTATTTCGCATCCGCATTGACGGCGTTGCCAAGCTCATGCAAGATGGATAAAAGCGTCTCGCGTCACTAGAACATGGCGTTCTGTAGTGTTGCGTATTCCGATGATATGAACGACCTGATAGCCCCTTTAGGAGAGCAGCATGACTTCCCCATTTCAAGGAAACGATTTCCCAGGCATGAATGCGATGAACGACACGCTATCCTTTGTTAAAAATATCTGGGGTGGCATGCATGTACCTGGCATGGTGACGCCGACAGTCTCGGTCGATGAGCTGGACAAAAAAATCAAGGATCTTAAAACCGTCGAGTCATGGCTGACCGTGAATATGAATATGCTGCGCGGAACCATACAGGCACTTGAAGTACAAAGGGCGACGATTGCCGCGCTGAATTCCCTGGGGGAGAGTTTTGCCAGCACGATGGCGAATGCGACTGCGGATAAACCGGACCAGTCGGCGCAAGCAGAAAAATCAGCAAAACCCTTCGAATTTGCCAAGCATGATTTCTGGCCTAATGCCACTGCGACACCCGAGGCAAAAAAAGAACCGGTTCCGGAACCTGTAGCGGAGCCCATCGCAGAACCAGTATCTGCGACTACCACTGCGCCCGAGGTCGCTGCTTCGGCAGGTACGGCGAAAGCCCAGCCGGCGGAGAATAACTCGGCGTTTTCTAATCCGGCTGCATGGTGGAATTTGTTGCAGGATCAGTTCAAACAGGCGGTGAGCCATGCGATGATCGATGAGGCTGCTGTCTCAACAAGCGTGAAGCAAGACAAACCAGTAAAAAAGACCGTCACGAAAGGAAGCGCGAGCACCGCCAAAACTAGCAGCGCCGCAAACAAAAAGATATCGGCTACCGGCAAAAAAACGCTTAGCCCGGTGACTAAAAAAACGGCGTCGCGCAAACCTGCAGTGGTCTCAAAAGCACATGTTGTCAGCGGTAAAAAATCCACTGCTGGCGGGAAGTGAATTCTAGGGCATGTTCAAAGCCCTAATTCCTGGCAGCACGTTTCAGCATGCGCATCAGGCTGCCTAATACGGGAAGCTTCTCGTACAGTTCTTCGGCAGCATCCCAGTAATCCCTGTGATAACTGACCCGTCCGTCCTCCAGAAAGCGCAGATGGGTTGCGCCTTTGATTCTTTGCAGTTCTTTGGAGAACCGTTTCATCGTGAACAGAAAATCCCAGCTGATAAACGCCTCGTTCCCCTGCAATAAGCGGGTGTGGACTTTAAAGCGCGGCTGCTCGACTTGCGCGAACATATGGACAAAGATGGTTTGTACCGCAGCGACATCCTGAACTTCGTTGAAGGGATCTTTGAAGTAAGCTTTTTCTGCATACATGGCAGGAATCTGCTGCACGCTCTCTGGGGTCAGCGTTTCAAAGAAGGTGACGAGCTTGCGCAAGGCCTCTTCATAGGAAATGACATCGTTGTTCATAGGCCAGTCGTCTTATGGATAAGGGCAAAATACCAGCGGTAAGGGAGCAGGCGTGCCAGCCGCAGCCAGTTGGTAAACCGTTTTGGAAAGTGAATATGGAATTCTCCGTTTTCCATACCTGATACGATCTCTTTGGCCGCGACTTCGGCGGTGATCAGTGCCGGCATTTCAAAGTCATTACCCGCAGTCAGCGGCGTTTTTACAAAGCCCGGACTGATCAGATAGACCGCGATATTTTTCGGATGTAAATCAAAATACAGAGATTCGCATAAATTGATGATCGCTGCTTTGGTCGGACCATAGATCAAGGCCTTTGGCAGGCCGGACAAGCCCGCAACGGAACCGACAATCCCGATGCCGCCATGTCCTTGCCGGATCAGCTTGGGTAAAACTACATCCAGGCAATTCAATATTCCCCGCAGGTTCAGATCAATCAGGCGATTCGCAGCGACCAGATCGAATTGGTCCGCCCGCATCGCGTTGTAGCCGCCAGCCACCACCAGTACCAGATCAATATTGCCCCATAACTGGCTCAGGTAGGCGTGAGCGTTGGCTAGCGTTGTGTGGTCGGTAATATCGACGGGCAGGATCACCGCCCGCTCATGGCCGGCCGCGACTGCGTGCAGCAGATCGGCTTGGCGCGCAGATAGAGCAACTTGCGCGCCTTTTTTTAGCAAGAGCTGGGCAGTTTCTGCGCCTATGCCGGTAGAGGCGCCGATGATCCAGATTTTTTTACCGTGCCAGTCGGCGATCTTGGGATTCATAGCCATCGCGCTTACTTGCTGCTCCGTTTGGTAAATGACAAAGTAACGCTGCCAAGCTCTATCCCGTACTTGCTCATGATGGCGCGATTCAGCATGACTTTATCATCCATTAGCACCATCCAGTCGTCAAAATCAACGTGAATGATTTTTTTATCGACTGGCAGTGCCAGTACATAATTCCAGTGCAGCGTGTTGCCTGACACAAGCCCTTTAGCTTCGCCCACGACATCGGCGGCTGTCCCGATGAAAGTGCCGGTCCCTGTTTTTTTCAATGTCCAGATTCTATTTTGCCTGGTGCCGTCAGAATAAGTGAAATCTTCATCCAGCCGGCCTACTTCACCCTGCCATTCGCAACGCATCACGACGGTAAATCGTTTGACGATTTTGCCGGAACGATCCTGGAACATTCCCCAGGCATCGACAGTTCCATTGAAAAATTGAGGCAATACCAGCGCAGGTTGCTCCGCTGCATATAGTTTGGGATCGTTAGTGCTGGCGCATGAGCTGAGTATGAGTGCCGCGCTAGCGATGAAAATAGTTCGCATCAATGTGAGGAATTGCATGATCATGTCCTTGCTAGCTGGTGAGCGCCTGCCTATCGCAGGCTACTTGTTATTTGTTACTGGCTTCCAATAGCTTGTCGCGCAGTCCCGGCGCGGAGGTTTTTTTATCTAACCAGATGGAAAAGAAAGCATGCGCAAATTCAGGATCCCTGATTTCGCCCAGAAGCTTTCCGTCGAAATAAAAACGGGCAGCCAGCCCGGGCAAAAATACACCGGTGATGTGATTGCCTTCTTTGACGTTGGGAAACAGCTGGGTCATTTGCGCCAGCCAGGTTTTCCTTTGTTCTTCTGAGCCGAGTTTGAGTTTCTGGATTTCTTCTATGCTTGCTTCGGCAATCTTCTTTCCTATCAAAGAACGGGCATAGGTCAGATCCAGCGCAATCGGCTGACGGCCAAGCTGACCATTGGCTTCAGGCGCATAGCCGTCTTTGCCGACCCATAATTGAGCATCGTACACAGCGATACCAAACCAGCGAAACGTGCCGTGGCCCAGAGGCTTAGCCTGATTCAGCTCTTGTTGAATATGGCTGCCAGCAGGCGTTTGTTGGCTACCCGCGAAAGCAAGCGCGGCATACAACAGCATGGCGCTGACGCAGCCTGTCCAACATGCGCGATTGAGCAGAATCATGACTTGATTAGCGTGAATTGCGCAACATCGATGCTATGCGCCCGGAAGCCCGCTTCACAATACGCGAGATAAAATTCCCAGGTACGGATAAATTCCTGATCGAAGCCCTGCGCCTTGATTTCCGGTAATTTCGCCATGAAGGCCTGACGCCACTCTTGCAAGGTGCGGGCATAGTCGAGACCAAAAGTGAAGGTGTCCACGACCTGTAATCCATGCTGCTTCGCATATGCCTTGAAGACCTGTATCGATGGCAACATCCCGCCGGGAAAAATATATTGCTGGATAAAATCAGTCCCTTTGCGATAGCGTTCAAACAGTTCGTCGGCGATGACAATACTCTGCACGCAAGCTCTGCCACCCTGCTTCAGGTTGCGGCTGATGCATTCGAAATAGCTGGGCCAGTAGGCTTCGCCCACGGCTTCGAACATTTCTATCGAGGCAATCGCATCGTAGCTGCCATGCGCATCACGATAATCCTGAATCTGCAATTTGCTCTTCTCATGCAAGCCGGCTTTTTGCAGACGCTCCTGGGCAAAATGCAATTGCTCGTTAGATAGCGTCAGACCGGTCACATGCGCAAAAGCTTCGGTACTCGCCACTTCGGCAAAACCGCCCCAGCCACAACCTATCTCCAGAATATTATCGTGCGGATGAACCGCGAGTTGTTGCAGGATGCGCCGATATTTTGCCAGTTGCGCATCATGTAAGGTCTCGACTTTATCGCCGGAAAACAGGGCGCTGGAGTAAGTCATCGAAGGGTCCAGCCACAATCGATAAAAGTCATTGCCGATATCGTAATGGGCATGAATATTTTTTTTGCTACCAGCGCGCGAATTCCGATTCAACACATGTTTAATGCGGTACAGCAGATTGCCCCACCAGGTGCCGTAGATCACGGATTCGAGTTGCTGACGGTTGCGTGAGATCAGTTCGATTAAACCGGGTAACTGGCCGGTAGTCCAATGACCTTCGATATAGCTTTCGGCAAAACCGATGTCACCGGATTTGAGTATGGTGCGGCAGAGTTGCCAGTTCTTCAGCACGATCCGTACAGGACTATGGTTGTGGTCGCCGAAATGTCCTTCCTGACCATCAGGAAATTGAATCGTCAAATTGCCGTCTTGCAGTTTGTGCAGCAAGCTCAACACGAATTTTGCTTCGGCCGGGAACTGTGCCGTGTTCAAAGGCGCGCTTTGTTCCTGATGGGGATTGATGGTGGGATGCAGGCTACTCATCGGCTGACCTCGTTAGCAGGTGGGACAGGTTTGGAAAAAAAAGGCACGCGCTTTATCCAGAGGTAAAGCGCTTGCAAATGGATGCGGGCGACTACGCTCAAGGTCATCAGCGGATAGCGCAACATGACTCTGGCGATATTCGCCGTACTGATGTCCCGCTCGCTACCGGCGATGCTGGTTAGCAGCAGCGGCCCGCTGGCATCGTCATACTCGATGCGGGCGACATGCTGATTTTGTCGCTGCGCTCCGACCTCGCGCGCGGTCTTCATGAAGCGAAAGCGATACTGACCCTCGACAGGGCAAAACGGCGAGACATGAAATATCTTTTTAGCGATTAACTCCTGCCCGTAATGTTGTATGCCGCCCGTGTCCAACAAGTAGATATGTTTTTCGCCAAAAGTATTGCGCACCTCGCAAACCACGGCGCGCAATTCACCGTCCTTACGATGGCAAAACCAGAACGAGACAGGATTAAATACATAGCCAAACACGCGCGGGAAACATTGCAGTTCAATATCGCCATCGGCATCCGCGACGCCTTCGGAGCGTAATAGATTTTCGACCCAGGCAAGCGGCGTTTGCTGACCGTCACCATGATCTTTGTCGAAAAAAGACAGCAAGTTAAAGCGGTTGTGCGAAAAACCGGGACAGACGCTTTCAGACTCGCGGTTGACGTCGCTACGTAAAATCACCCGGATGAAAAATACGCCATAAGTAAAGCGATTCACGGCTGGACGCAGGCGATGATGCCTGACCTCTCCGGTGCATAAACGTATCGATGGCATAGTTGTATTCATCTCAAGCGGCGCGTGCTTCTGGCCGGTCTGATTTTTGCAACTGTTCCGCAACCGCCAGACCGGATTTCAAGCCATCTTCATGGAAGCCATAACCAGTCCAGGCACCGGCAAACCAGATGCCGTTAATACCTTGTATCTGGTGCAGGCGACTTTGTGCATCCATCGCTTTTTGATCAAATACCGGATGCGCATAATCGAAACTGGCCAGCACGCAGGATGCTGCGGGTGCCGAAATCGGATTCAAGCTGACGATGACTGGGGTGCTGAATGGCAGCGGCTGCAATTGATTGATGAGGTAATGGACGCAGACTTTTGCCTCATTGCCGCTTTCACTCTGGTAATTCCAGGCAGACCAGGCTTTCTTCTGTTCCGGCAAGAACGAAGCATCGGTGTGCAACACTGCTTTGTTGGGCTGGTAAGTGACTGCGGACAGGATGTTTCTCTCATCGGATGATGCATCGCTCAGCATGGCCAGACTCTGGTCGCTATGGGTCGCGAGTACGACATGATCAAATTCCTGTGCGCCATTTTGGGTGAGCAGTTGTACGGTATGTTTCGCTGTTCTGCGTACGGATAGAACCGGCGTGTTCAAATATTTCTTCGGAATCCGCTCGAGAATTTTTTCTACGTAGTGGCGCGCTCCGCCTTTGACGGTTTGCCAGCGCGGACGGTCGTTCACTTGCAGCAATCCATGGTTATGACAAAACCTGACGAACGACGACAAGGGAAAACCCATCATGATGGCGGTTGGGCAAGACCAGATGCAGGCTGCCATCGGTAGTAAATACCAGGTGCGGAATGCCTGTCCGTAGCGGTGTTTATCCAGGAAGTCGCCCAGCGACAACTGGAAATCGCTATCAACCACAGGCACTGTGTTGGCCAGCGCCGTGGTTTGCCGGTTAAATCGCAGGATATCGCGCAGCATTCCCAGAAAGCGCGGACTGAACAGATTGCGTCGTTGCGCAAACACCGTATCCAGATTGGCGCCGGCCCATTCCAAGCTACGGTTTTTGATCGGCATCTTGACCGAAAATGACATGTCGGTCGCAGCGGTTTCTATTTCCAGTTCTTCAAATAAGTTAACCAGATTCGGATAAGTTTTATGGTTGAAGACTAAAAAACCGGTGTCAACACCATAGGTCTGACCATCCAGAGTCACATCGACAGTGTGGGTATGGCCGCCGAAATAGTCGTTTGCCTCGAACAGGCTGACGTCGTATTGCGCCTGTGACAGGCGGTATGCGCAGGAGAGACCGGAGATGCCGGAGCCGATGACCGCAATTTTCATATTATTTTGTGTGGGCAGGGTAACAATAAATTTCTGGCAATGAATCGATGTTCTTATGTCTTATTCGTTCGAAATCGCGTAATGGATTCAACTATTGCGAAAATAATGCTCTCGGCAGTCAGATCTCTAAATTCAGGCGATCTCCCCGGCTTTGATGAAAAAAAGGGTGCGTTGCCCGCACCCTGAGGTTTTATGTTGCTATTTTGCGTTGTTAAAACATACTCATTGCGCCAAGGCTTTTTCTATATCGGCCACCAATTTTTTATCGTCCGGTGTGGTGACACTGGAATACGCTGCAACAACGTTTCCTTTCCGGTCGATCAGGTATTTGTAAAAATTCCATTTAGGCGTCGTGCCGGTTGCCTGAATCAATTGCGCATGCAAGGGATTGACATCTTTGCCTTTTACCGAGGTCTTGGTGAACATCGGGAATTTCACGCCATAGGTATTGAAGCAAAAATCTGCAATTTGCTTATCGTTGCCAGGCTCTTGCTGACCAAAATCATTCGATGGGAAACCCAGCACCACTAAACCTTTTGGATTGTATTTGGCATGCAAGGCTTCTAAACCTTCATACTGGCTGGTGAAGCCGCAGTAGCTGGCAGTATTGACTACCAAGGTAACTTTGCCTGAATATTGGCAAAGATCTTGTGCCGATTCATCCTGCAGGCGTTTAAATTTATGGTTCAAGACTGCGGGACAACTTGTCGTATCTTCAGCAAAAGCGTTCAATGTTGATGCCGTATTTGCAATAAATCCTAGTGTCGCGATCGTCAAAATGCGAAAAAGTCGTCTCATGATGGGTTCCTTGGTCTGGTTTTGGGTGGATTAACAGGTTTTTTTGTTGAAAACCATCTTATCCCATTTGAAAAACTGTGTATGAGTCCCCAATTATCAAAATAATAGAAAGATGTAAAATAGGCAAAATCAAGCTTGTCGTGAAGCCGTCACATCCGTCTGGTAAAATTAGAAAATTCACTCTATTTTCGCCTCCACTTCGTAAAGGTCATCATGCTTTACCCAGAATTGTTTAAATCCTTAGAGCAGGTCCGTTGGAATATGGAAACGGACATCAATTGGGATCAGTACGATGCATCCAAATTGACGCCTGAGCAGGCTCAGACTATCAAGATGAATGCGATTACCGAGTGGTCTGCCTTACCGGCGACCGAGATGTTTTTGCGTGATAACCGTGGCGACAGTGATTTCTCTGCTTTCATGTCGATCTGGTTTTTTGAAGAGCAAAAGCATTCTTTGGTGTTGATGGAATATCTGCGCCGTTTTCACCCCGAATTAGTTCCTACGGAAGAGGAACTGGACAATGTGCGCTTCGAGTTCGATCCGGCGCCACCGCTGGAGACATTGATGCTGCATTTTTGCGGCGAGATTCGTTTGAACCACTGGTATCGTTGCGCCTCCGACTGGCATACCGAGCCGGTCATCAAACAGATTTATAAAATCATCAGCCAGGATGAAGCGCGTCATGGCGGTGCTTATCTGCGTTACATGAAAAAAGCCTTGGTTGAAGCCGGCGATACAGCGCGTGCCGCATTCGCAAAAATTGGTGTATTGATGGCGTCGGCGCGCCGTACTGAAAAGCCATTGCACCCGACGAATCTGCATGTGAATCAATCGCTGTTCCCGCAAGATACGGTACAAAGCCGCTTGCCCGACCCAGACTGGCTGGAACGCTGGCTGGACGGTCAAATCATGTTCGACGGCGTTTGGGAAAAGAAAGTCATCGAACGTATTTTGCACAATATGTCCTTGCTGTTTGAACGTACATTTGAATCTGTTCAGGATTTGAATCGCTATCGTAAAGAGGTGACGCAGCGCTTGGCCGCAGATACTGCCATCCTGGGCGCCGCATAGAAATCCGAATCCGGGTGCAATTGGATTACAATAAAAAAAGCCGCACGCTGTTGCGGCTTTTTTTATTCAAATTACCTAATATAAAAATACCTCATGACTAGCTTCGAATCAAAAATCACGGTGGCAAACGATCTCCCGGATCGTATCGCGGCGCTGCCAAAGCCAGTCGTGATGACGAATGGCGTATTTGATATTTTGCATCGTGGCCATGTGACTTATCTCGATCAGGCGCGCGCTTTGGGCGCATCGCTGGTGGTCGCCGTGAACACGGATGCCTCGGTCAGACGCTTGGGCAAAGGCGACGACAGACCTGTCAACAGTTGCGAAGACAGGTTGGCGGTTTTGGCCGCCCTGGAGTCGGTGAGTTTAGTCGTCGATTTTGATGACAATACGGCGCTGCAAATTGTCGAACTTGCCCGGCCGGATATTTATGTTAAGGGCGGCGACTACGATATGACGGCAATCCCGGAAGGCCAGGCGGTATTGGCCTACGGCGGGCAAGTGAGGGCAATTGATTTCGAGCATGACCGCTCAACCAGTAAATTATTAGCCAAGGTAAGGGCTAAGTAATTTACCGCACACGCCTTGATCGTTATTCGGCTTTAGTCCGTCAGGCTCCGCCGGCAAAGTCATGTTGACGCCATGCTTCGTAGACGACGATCGCCACCGTATTGGACAAATTGAGGCTGCGGTTATCCGGTCGCATTGGCAGTCGTATGCGTTGCGACCCGGGAAAAGAATTCCTCAGATCGGGATGTAAGCCGCGGGTTTCTGCGCCGAATACGAAATAATCCCCGGGCAAGAAACGGGCCTCTGAAAACCGCGACGAGCCATGTGTGGTGAGCGCGAACATGCGGGTTTGATCGGGCTGCTCCTGTTCCAGGAAAGCTTCCCAATTTTTATGTACTTTCATATTGGCGTACTCATGATAGTCCAATCCTGCGCGCTTCATTTTGCTATCGTCCAATGGGAAGCCTAACGGTTCAATCAGATGTAATTGAACGCCGGTGTTGGCGCAGAGGCGAATGATATTGCCTGTATTCGGAGGAATTTCCGGCTCTACTAAGACGACATGAAACAAGGTGATTTCCTTTAATTTTGAATAAATCGGTAATGGATTTAGTGAGGCAGTGTTCTGGCAAATACATAATTGCTGACGCGTATTGCACCAAAACGCTTCAATGTAATCGCGATCTCGTTCATTGTAGTACCTGTGGTAATGACGTCATCGACGACGCCGATATGGCGTCCCTTGATCTCTTCCAGGAAGCGTTCGTTGGGAACAAATGCCCGTCGCATATTTTTGTGCCTGGCGTCAGGATGCAGACTGCTTTGCTGTTGGGTTTCCCTGGTCCGCTCGAGCAGATTTGCTTGAAAGCGGATGCCAAGCTGCTTCGAAAGCGGCCGTCCTATTTCTACTGCCTGATTAAATCCGCGTTCTTGTAATCTCTTTTGTCCAAGCGGAACTGCCGTCAATAAATCGGGCAAGGTTTGATTGACATTGCCTAAAACTGCATCTCTCAACAGGTTTGAAAGCAAAGGCGCGAGCATCAATTGATGCGCAAATTTCAGTGCCAGCACTAACTGATCGGCGGGCGCTACATAATTGCACGCTACTATCGTACGGTCAAAACTGGGTGGCGTCGCGATGCATTCACCGCAAAGCGGCGGCGATTCTGTGTCTGTTGCAGATGGAGCGAATATCGGTAAAGCACAAATCGAGCAGCGCATCTGCTGGTTACAGAAATGGTTGCTGCGACAGGCATCGCACAAGATGTTTTCATCGCTCTCACCGCACAGCGCGCATGACGACGGCAATAACTGCGCGGTTTGCGCGAGGCAGGTGGTGAGCCGGTTGAATTGAGAGGAGGGCATGCAAGTATCTGCGGTCTGGGTAACAAGCGTGTAAACTCGGTACATTATCGCATTCTCTAAACCTGTATAACTATGTTGAGCGCTCCAATTGATTTGTCACGTGTACGGCAATTATTTTCACAGCCAAAAAAAGTGGCAGGTTCCGATTTTTTAAGGCGCGAGGTTGCGCTCCGCATGCGTGAAAAGTTAGAGCTGGTCAAAATACAGCCGGGCCGCTTGCTGGACGCGGGCTGCGGTGCAGCGGCAGACTTAATGCATATGCAGGGTTTGTATCCGCATGCGCAATTATTCGGTGTGGATGCTTCGCACCAGATGCTGCAAGTGGCACGGCAGAGCCGTGACGCAGCCCAGAGTTCGGTCGGGCGCTTATTGAACAAGTGGTTGCCGACCGGCCTGCGTGCTGTGGCGGCCGACAATTTAATTTGCGCTGATTTTGCGCGACTGCCAATTGCAACAAATTCGCTAGACATGGTCTGGTCCAACTTGGCTTTGCACTGGCATCCGCAACCCGATCTGGTATTTGCTGAATGGCGCAGAGTGTTGCGCACAGAGGGTTTGCTGATGTTTTCTTGTTTCGGGCCGGATACTTTAGTGGAATTGCGTCGTGCTTTTGCCGATATCGATGCATTGCCTCACACCTTGCCTTTTGTCGATATGCATGACTTCGGGGATATGCTGGTGAATGCCGGATTTTCTACTCCAGTGATGGATATGGAAAAAATTACCCTGACTTACCAAAGCGTGGAGCAACTGTTTGCCGACGTCAAATCTTTAGGCGGCAACCCATTATTGACGCGTCGTCAGGGGCTATTGGGTAGAGCCGCTCATCAGCGTTTATGCGATGCTTTGTTGCGCACGCGCGGCGCAGATGGTCGAATTCCGCTGACCCTCGAAGTGGTTTATGGACATGCGTTTCGACCCATTCTCAAAAAACTGGCATCAGGCGAGTCAATTATCCGGCTTGATTTCCCCAAAAAATGAATTTCATCTATCGCAAATATCGGCGGGAATTTTTCCCCGGCACTTATTTCGGATGTCTCGATTTGGGTCCGATCTGGGCCCGATCATGGCGATATGACCCGCTTTCCGCTTGATATGAGGTCGCTTTACACCTTATACTCTTGCAGTTGTGGAAGTTGTCCCTGTGCATTGACGCTATATTTTGTCGAATTTGTCGCAAAACGGGCACTTCTGTTAAAAGAATTCTAATGGGTTTTTTGGGGAAATCATGAAACATGCGAAGCGATTACCGTCGTTAATGCTTGGTGCCTCGCTCCTGGCGGCAAGTTTGCCATCTTGGGCAGTGGTAGATAGTCAAGGCGGTCCAGCGGTCATGCAGTTAAACTTGCAAACACCTGTGACGCAGATTGCGTCACAAATCTACTCCATCCACAATTTGATGCTGGGTATTTGCCTGGTAATCTTTATTGCCGTGTTTGGCGTAATGTTTTATTCGATCTTAAAACACCGTAAATCGGTAGGGCATAAAGCCGCAAGTTTTCATGAGAGCACTTCAGTTGAAATCGCCTGGACCATCGTCCCTTTCATTATCGTGATTGCAATGGCATTGCCTGCAACCAGAACTGTTGTGGCGATGAAAGACACGTCAAATGCTGACATCACCATCAAGGCGACGGGCATGCAGTGGAAATGGGGTTACGACTACCTCAAGGGTGATGGCGAAGGCATTTCTTTCTTATCCACTCTCTCTACGCCAAGGTCGCAGGTCGGCGCGCCTGGCGTTGCTCCTACAGAAGCGCGCGGCGATAACTATTTGCTGGAAGTCGACAATGAAGTCGTGGTGCCGCTCAACAAAAAAGTTCGCATTATTACGACCGCAAACGATGTCATCCACTCCTGGACTGTTCCTGCTTTCGGCGTAAAGCAGGATGCAATTCCTGGCTATGTGCGCGATACATGGTTCAAGGCCGAGAAACTCGGTACGTACCGCGGTCAATGCGTAGAACTGTGCGGCAAGGAGCATGCGTTTATGCCTATCGTGGTTAAAGTTGTCTCTGAAGCAGATTACAAAGTCTGGGTCGATGGCAAGAAAAAAGAAATGGCAGCCAAGGCAGACGATCCAAACAAAGTCTGGACGGTTGATGAGTTGAAGCAGCGCGGTGAAAAAGTTTACGCGGCAAATTGCGTGGCTTGCCACCAGGCGACAGGCAAAGGCGTTCCAGGTGCTTTCCCGGCACTGGACGGTTCTGCCGTCGTCAATGGACCTAAAGCAGGCCAGGAAGCGATTCTGTTGAATGGCAAGAACGGCATGCCGGCATGGAAAGCCACTTTATCCGATACGGAAATTGCCGCCGTTATTACTTACACACGTAATAGCTGGTCCAATAAAGCCGCCGAAAACATTGTTCAGCCAGCAGAAGTGCTTGCTGCGCGTAAGTAATTGCAGGAAGAACAGGAGAATTTGATGAGCTCAACTACCGTCGCGCACGCTCACGCTCACGACCACGCGCATGATGATCATGCACATGATCATCCTCATGGCTGGCGCCGTTATTTATACGCCACCAATCACAAGGACATCGGTAACCTGTACCTGTGGTTCGCTTTCACGATGTTGTTATCCGGCGGTGTCCTGGCCCTGATGATACGTAGTGAATTGTTCCAGCCAGGTTTGCAATTGATGCAACCTGAATTTTTTAATCAGTTGACCACGATGCACGGCCTGATCATGGTGTTCGGCGCAATCATGCCGGCCTTCGTCGGTTTCGCCAACTGGATGATTCCGCTGCAAATCGGCGCGTCCGATATGGCGTTCGCCCGTATGAACAACTTTTCGTTCTGGCTGATGCCGCCGGCAGCTTTATTGCTGATGGGTTCGTTCTGGGTGCCTGGCGGCGCCACCGCCGCTGGCTGGACGCTGTATGCGCCGCTGTCCACACAGATGGGCCCAGGCATGGACATGGCGATTTTCGCGATCCATATCATGGGTGCTTCTTCGATCATGGGTTCGATCAACATCATCACCACCATCCTGAACATGCGCGCTCCCGGCATGACGCTGATGAAGATGCCGATGTTCTGCTGGACCTGGCTGATTACCGCCTACCTGCTGATTGCCGTTATGCCGGTACTGGCCGGCGCGATCACGATGACTTTGACCGACCGTCACTTCGGCACTTCCTTCTTCAACGCGGCCGGCGGCGGCGATCCTGTGATGTATCAGCACATCTTCTGGTTCTTCGGACATCCAGAGGTGTACATCATGATTCTTCCTGCGTTCGGTATCGTATCGCAGATCGTTCCCGCGTTTGCCCGCAAGCCTTTGTTCGGTTATGCATCGATGGTGTATGCAACGGCTTCCATCGCGATCCTGTCCTTCATCGTCTGGGCCCACCACATGTTCACTACGGGCATGCCGGTAACTGCGCAGCTGTTCTTCATGTATGCAACGATGCTGATTTCGGTTCCTACCGGCGTCAAGGTATTCAACTGGATCGCCACGATGTGGAAGGGTTCGATGACGTTCGAAACGCCTATGCTGTTCGCGATCGGCTTCATCTTCGTGTTCACGATGGGCGGCTTCACCGGCCTGATCCTGGCGGTAACGCCGATCGACATCCAGCTGCAGGATACCTACTACGTGGTGGCGCACTTCCACTATGTGCTGGTGGCAGGTTCCCTGTTCGCGCTGTTCGCCGGCTACTACTACTGGGGTCCGAAGTGGACCGGTTTCATGTACAACGAAACCCGCGGCAAGATCCATTTCTGGGGTTCATTGATTGCGTTCAACGTGACTTTCTTCCCTATGCATTTCCTGGGTTTAGCCGGTATGCCACGTCGTTATGCCGATTATCCGGCGCAATTTACTGATTTCAATCAGGTAGCGACAATCGGTGCATTCTGGTTTGGTCTGATGCAAGTCTATTTCTTGTTCGCAGTGGTTATTCCATCGATCAAGGGTGGTCAGCCAGCAGCGGCAAAACCTTGGGATGGCGCAGAAGGACTGGAATGGACCGTACCTAGTCCAGCACCTTTCCACACATTCGAAGAACCACCTGTCGTTAAATAAATGAGGGTAGGGCACTCTGGTAGTGTCCTAAATGAAAATGAATAAGGGCAAAAAACCAAACAATCTCAGAACGGCATTGATTTTGTTCTCTGTTGCCTTGGTGTTTTTTATTGGTGTATTCGTCAAGCAAACCTTGCGCTGAGGCACGGGGTATGTCGGATGAATTAGACCAAGCGAAGTTTGGTAAGAATAAACTCAACGCCACCATGTTGGGTAAGCTGTTGGTGATTGCTGTTCTGATGTTTGGCTTTGGTTATGCTTTGGTGCCTATCTATAAGCAGATCTGTGAGTTGACTGGGGTAAATATCCTGACGCCGAAAGACATTTCGGCGAAAGAAATTTCAAACTCGCAAATTGATCGCTCGCGAGAGGTGACTATCGAATTCGATGCGAATACTCAGGGACCTTGGCGTTTTCGTCCTACGGTATCGAGCATGAAGGTCCATCCTGGCGAAATGGCGCAAGTTGTATATGAGGTAGTGAACAAGCAGTCCTACAAAATGGATGCTCAAGCTATACCCAGTTACGCACCGCAGCAGGCCTCTGCCTATTTCAAAAAAATGGAATGTTTTTGTTTTAAGCAGCAGACCCTGGAGGCGAATGAAGCCAGACAAATGCCGGTGGTGTTTTATATCGATCCGGCATTACCTAAAGATGTGAAGACCATCACCTTGTCTTACACATTTTTTGAAGTCGGCGGAAAGCCCAAAGCGGTTGATAAAGGCGCATGAGATGGATGATTTGAAATCGGCGAGCAAACGTAAGGCTTCTTTTTTTGCCACGATGAAAGCCGTATTCTGGTCTTTTTTAGGAATACGTAAAAAGAACGATTATGAGCAGGATGCGGCACAGTTAAATCCAGTTCACGTAATCATGGCAGGCATTTTTGGTGCGCTGATTTTTATTGCGATCTTGGTATTTATCGTAAAAGCTGTGGTGGCAAAGTAAGCGACAAATCAAGTAATACTTCAAGTTTAAAAATTGTATCGGGAGATGGAAATGAGTTCTCAAAACGCTAATGCACCGTACTACTTTGTACCTGGCCCATCGCAATGGCCAGTGCTGGGTGGCGCGAGTTTGTTATTGACTATGATCGGTGCATCGGCATGGGTCAATGGTGTTACTTGGGGTGTTTACCTCAATTTGGCAGGTATTTTTCTGACTTTGGTTGTTTTATACAACTGGTTTGGCGACGCGATTGCTGAATCTGAGGGCGGTAAATACAGCGCACGTATCGACGTGTCTTATCGTTGGAGCATGAGCTGGTTCATTTTCTCGGAAGTGATGTTCTTCGGCGCGTTCTTCGGCGCTTTGTTTTATGCACGTAGTATTTCCATGCCTTGGCTGGCTGATCTCGACCATAAAGTGCTATGGCCAGATTTCGCTGCTCAGTGGGGTAATGCCGGACCAGCGGGGACGGTTGAAGCGTTTAAGACGATGGGGCCGTTTCCTATTCCTACCATCAACACGGCTTTACTGTTGACTTCTGGCCTTACCCTGACGATTGCACATCATGCATTGCGTGAAGGCCATCGCGCCAAAACAGCATTCTGGTTATTCGCTACCGTCTTGTTGGGCGCAGTGTTCATGGGTTTCCAGGCATACGAATACATGCATGCATACAGCGAATTGAACCTGAAACTGACATCCGGCATCTACGGTTCTACTTTCTTTATGTTGACCGGCTTCCATGGTTTCCATGTGACGATGGGGGCAATTATGTTATCCGTTGTCTTGTATCGTGTCATGAAGGGACACTTCACGCCTGAACATCATTTCGCTTTTGAAGGCGCAGCATGGTATTGGCACTTTGTTGACGTGGTCTGGCTTGGTTTGTATGTCGTAGTGTATTGGTTATAAGCGATACACTCAAAAGACATAATAAAAAAGCCGCACACTGTGCGGCTTTTTGTTAAGCGGAGTCGCTGATTGTTTACCTGATGCCGGTCGGCTGAATGAAGCCAAAATGGTTTGCCAGTAAGATCAGGATAAACAGGCTGATCGAAAAGCCGACCCGATATGCCAACGCTTTGACTGTGCGATTGCTGCGACCCTTGTCTTTCATGAGGTAAACCAATGCAGATCCCATGCTAAAGATAATCAGGAAAAATGCGATTGCTACAAGGATTTTCATGCTGTTCTACCTAACCGTAAAACCTCTATTGTAATGCCTAATAAGTTTCGTTTTCGCTGGATTCCTTTACTGATCACCTTGTTGCTCTGCGCGCTTGGTATCAGCCTGGGACAATGGCAAAGTCGCAGAGCGCAGGAAAAAGAAGCCATCGCTCAGGCCATGCAGGAGCGGACTAAATTACCACCCTTGTCTGCGCAAGATGCATTGTCGTCCCGCGCGTCGGTGTATAGGCGTATTCGTTTAACGGGGCATTTTGTTGCGGAATGGCCACTCTATCTGGATAACCGTCCGTTAAAAGGGGTGGCAGGATTTTATGTTGTTATGCCGTTTAAGATGGAGGGGACGGATCAGGTCATTCTGGTCGGCAGAGGTTGGCAGGCACGCGATGCGCATGATAGAACGCGTATGCCAGCACTCATCACGCCGCCGGGCCTGGTGCAGATCGAGGGGCAGTTACATGAGAATTTGGGCCATGTGATGCAATTGGGGCAGGCTGAAATAGTCAGGCCCGGTGCCGTGCTCCAAAACTTGAATCCAGCCGACTTAGCAAAACAGACAGGATGGAAATTGCTTCCTCTGATGGTTGAACAAAGTTCCGGTCCGGCTGATGGATTAACGCGGGATTGGCCGCTGCCATCGGATGGCGCGGATAAACATAGAGCCTATGCGTTTCAATGGTATGCCTTGTCGTTGATGGCAATTATATTTTTTGTAGTTACAGGATATCGTCGTGGAAAAACCGAATAATACGCATGCAGGTCGCTGGAAACTTTTATTGGTTCTGGCTGTGTGTGCCGCACCTATGCTGCTCTCCTATTTGTTTTATTTTGTGATTAAGCCGGAAGGCAGAACCAATTATGGCGTCATTCTGGACCCGCGCTCCTACCCTATGCCTAAGCTGGATGCGCGTTTGTTGGGGGGCGAGCCCAAAGAGCTGGACGCCTATCATGGTAAGTGGATCATGCTGCAAGCCGACAGCGGCGACTGCGCTGAAGCGTGTAAGAAAAAGCTGTATGACATGCGGCAGTTACGCCTGATTCAGGGCAAAGAAATGGAGCGCATAGAGCGTGTCTGGCTGATTACCGACGACAAGCCGGTGGATACCGTTTTAATCCGTGAGTATGATGGCACCCGCATGTTGACAGTGAACGTCGACAAGCTTAAATCCTGGCTGCCAAGCGACAGCAATACCAGCATCAGTGATCACATCTACATGATTGACCCTTTAGGTAATTTGATGATGCGCTTTCCCAAAGATGCGGACCCGAATAGGATTAAGAAAGACATCGCTAAGTTGCTGAAGGCATCTGCAATAGGCTAATTATGTGGATGCAAATTGCCATTACTGCGCTGATTCTCGCGACGATCCCACTCAGTCTGGTCTGGTTTTCAAAAGGCCAGAGTAAATATCACAAGCTGATATCGGTCAGCTTGTTCCTGACCTTTGACCTGATCATGTTCGGTGCATTTACCCGGCTGACCGACTCAGGCTTGGGTTGCCCGGACTGGCCCGGTTGTTACGGCGAAGCGAATCCGTTTCAGGCGCACCATGCGATCAGTGCCGCGCAGGCGTTGATGCCGACCGGGCCGGTTACCTTGTCAAAAGCGTGGATAGAAATGATTCACCGCTATCTGGCAATGAGTGTGGGCCTCTTGATCGTCACACAAATGGCGTATGCCTGGTGGCGACGGAAGGACTTGTTGACTTCAGCGTGGTTGCCGACCGGGATATTTTTTCTGGTGTGTGTGCAAGGCGCTTTTGGCGCCTGGACCGTGACCTTAAAATTGCAGCCGGTGATTGTGACTACCCATCTTTTACTCGGCATGGCCTTGCTGGCAATCCAGGCCTGGTCACTGGCGAGCCAGAGTCACACACAGTCGTTAACGAGCATAGCGAAATCAGAACCTGATTCACTAATCATTTTGGCGACCGTGGCGCTGATATTATTGACGCTGCAAATCGCGCTCGGCGGTTGGGTGAGTACCAACTATGCGGCCCTGGCTTGCCAGGATTATCCTTTGTGCCATGGCATGCTGATTCCCGAGATGGATTTTGAACATGGTTTTAGCTTGTGGCGGCAATTAGGTCAGAAGGCGGATGGATCGTATTTGCCGTTTTCAGCTTTGGTTGCCATCCATTGGGTGCACAGGAGCTTCGCCTGGCTGGTGATTATTGCGGTCGCTGTAACGGCTTATCTGGCGCGTAAAAAAGCGCATGTAGCGGCGTTGGGAAACTACCTGCTCATCGTCATCGGGTTGCAATTTTTGTCCGGCGTATCGACAGTATTCTTCTCCTGGCCCTTATTCATTGCCGTCTTGCATAATGGCGGCGCTGCCTTACTCGTGCTCCTATTGAGCATGTTAAACTACCGCCTTAGACACGCGGTAAGTGCCTCGGTAACAACTGAGTAGCGCCGGTCCTTCCCCCTCAGATTTTCTATGACATCACTTAGCATCTCATCCAGTCGTATGGCTCAGTATTGGGCGTTGACGAAACCTCGCGTCACGCAATTAGCCGTATTTTGTGCAGTGATAGGGATGTTCCTGGCCACGCCAGACTTGCCGGATTGGCGAATCGTCGTCGCTGCCACGATAGGCATCTGGCTGCTGGCAGGCGCCGCATTTGCTGTGAATTGCCTGGTTGAGCGTGAAATCGATGCGCGTATGGCGAGGACCGCAAGACGCGCATCTGCCCAAGGTGAAATCCATCCTGCGCAGATTTTAATTTTTTCCGGTGTTATCGGCGGCCTCGGCATGTGGGTGCTTTACACCATGGTTAATCCCCTGACGATGTGGCTGACCTTGATTACTTTTGTCGGCTATGCGGTCATTTATACGATTATTCTGAAACCGGCAACGCCGCAAAATATCGTGATTGGCGGTTTATCCGGCGCCATGCCGCCTGCGCTTGGCTGGGCAGCCATTGCGAACGATGTACCGATGCAAGCCTGGTTGCTGGTATTGATTATTTTCATCTGGACCCCGCCGCATTTCTGGGCGCTGGCGATGTACCGGCGCGATGATTACGCTAAATCCGGCTTGCCTATGCTGCCGATCACGCATGGCCCAGAGCTCACCCGTTTGCATATCTGGCTGTACACCATTGCCCTGTTTGCGACCACCATGCTGCCTTATGCAGTGCATATGAGCGGATTGATTTATCTGGTCAGCGCAGTCATTCTTGGCCTGATTTTCTTATGGTATGCGTGGCGCATTTATCGTCGCTACGATGATGTTCTCGCTCGCAAGACATTTGCTTTTTCCATTATTTATTTGTCCTTGCTGTTTGCCGCTTTGCTGGTCGATCACTATATTAAATTATGACTAAACTAATCCGTTTGGCGGGCGTGTTGCTGATATTGTGTCTGACCGCATGCAGCAAACCTTCGCCGCAGTTTAATAATACAGATCTGACCGGCCTCGACTACGCCAAAGATTTCGCCCTGACAGACCACAATGGCCAGCCACGCCGCTTGGCCGATTTTAAGGGTAAAGCCGTGGTTATTTTCTTCGGATACACGCAATGCCCCGACGTTTGCCCTACCACCATGGCTGAGATGGCTGCGGTCATGAAGCAGTTAGGCAGTCTGTCAGAGAAGGTGCAAGTCTTGTTTGTGACAGTCGACCCTGAGCGCGACACGCAAGCCTTGTTAGCCGCTTACGTCCCTAATTTTGATAAGAGGTTTTTAGGGCTGTACGGTGATGCTGCTGCTACTGCCAAAGTCGCCAGGGACTTTAAAGTTTATTACCAAAAAATTCCGGGCAAAACCGCGACCTCGTACACGATGGATCATACCGCCGGTAGCTATGTATTCGACCCGGAGGGCCGGATACGCTTGTTTCTGCGCCATGGACAGGGGGCGGAACCGATTGCCCATGACCTGAAATTGCTGTTGCAATAAAAAAAGCACTCCGAGGAGTGCTTCTTGTTTGAGCGAATGATGACTTATCAGGTGAAATTGGCTAAAGCGCCTTTCATTTTCTTCAAGGCAGCGCTCTCGATTTGGCGGATGCGTTCGGCAGAAACGCCGTACTCATCAGCAAGCTCGTGCAATGTAGAACCAGAGCCATCGTCGTTTTTTAACCAGCGTGATTCAACGATATGGCGTGAGCGCGCATCCAGTTTGGATAAAGCCGTTTCCAGGCCTTCGCTTTGCAAGCGATCGCGTTGCCGTGCTTCCAGCACACGGGTCGGTTCTTCCGTCTCGGTTTTCAGATAAGCGATAGGAGCAAACTTGTCGTCATCATCGTCGGTCGGCGCGTCCAGAGCGATATCTCTGCCGGATAAGCGCATTTCCATTTCGATGACTTCTTCGCGTTTGACATCCAAGGTTTTAGCCAATGCATCGACTTGCTTCGGCGACATTGAATCCAAACCTTCTTTATGGCTGCGCAGATTGAAAAACAATTTGCGTTGCGCCTTGGTTGTCGCGACTTTGACCAGGCGCCAGTTTTTCAGAATGTACTCATGCATTTCCGCCTTGATCCAGTGCATCGCATAGGACACCAGCCGCACACCCTGGTCAGGATCGAAGCGCTTCACGGCTTTCATCAGGCCAATATTGCCTTCCTGAATTAAATCGGCATGCGGCAAGCCATAGCCAAGGTAGCCGCGCGCGATAGATACCACCAGGCGTAAATGCGACATAACCAATTGCTGCGCAGCGTTCAAATCGTTATTTTGGATGAGCTTTCTTGCCAAATCGATCTCTTGCTCATGCGTGAGCATAGGCAAGCGGTTCACCGCTGAGATGTAGGCGTCAATATTGCCCAGACTGCCGGTAAAACCTAAAGCGAGCGCTGTGCTATCCGAAGATGGCATCACAGATGTCGATGATTGATTCATTCTTCCTCCCTATTGCTGCCGATTTAGCCACAAATTTGGGCTAAATCATCAATTTCAAGTTCTTATCTTAGCACTCTCTTGAGTTGAGTGCTAATACTCCAAATTCATATGCTTAATATAGAAAAAATATATTAAAAAATGATGGTTAATTTGAAACCGCTATGAATACTTAGAGAACTGTCTGATGAAAAAGTTTCGGATTATTTGATGATAGCGAATGAATTCCGAATTAACTCAAACGTGACAATTGTCTTCTGACCGAGAGAAACGCACCACACAGGCCGAGTAATACACTAGTCGCCAGCAACAGCATGCTGGCAATCCATCCCAATGGCACCAAGTGGAATTCTGATGCGTACAATTTAGCGAATTCCGCGATGGCCTGATTGAGCGGGCGCAAGGACGCTGCAATTAAGCCCAGCGCTATTCCTCCGGCCAGCAATCCCAGCAGGGCGCCGGTGTAGTAATAAGGGCGATGTATAAAGCTGTTCGTCGCGCCCAATAAGCGCGCTATCGCGATTTCAGCCTGATGCGAAATGACTTGCAGGCGGGTCGCATTGAAAATCACCACAATCACTACCACGCTCAGAGTGACTGCCAGAAATAACAGGGATAACTGCAACACTTGCACCAGCGCTGCCAGCCGTTTTACCCAGGCTGAATCCACTTGCACGACATCGACTCCTGGCAAGCTTTTTAGCTGTTGGGTCAGGAACTCGACCCGGTGCGCATCCGAATTCGACAAGGATAAAATATAAGCGTCCGGCAGGGGATTGCCGCCCAGAGTGGAGAGCACTTCCGCCAGACTGGAAGTTTCTTCTAATGCAGCGAGCGCTTTGTCTTTGGTGACGAAATTCAGTTTTGCACTGATATTCGCGTCCTTGAGCAGTTTTTTGATCGATACCGACAGGGCCGTGGCATCTGATCTCGGCGTATCCGGGCTAAGAAAAATGCTGATCTCAGGTTCGATTGATAGCTGCGCAGAAACCGGACGAATATTCTCAATCAGCGTCAAACCCGCGATCGGCAAGGCCAGCGCAATCGCGACCACCAGCACATTGAATAAGAAATTGCCCGGGCTGGAGCGCAAATGGGATAAGGCGCTTTTAAGGGCAAACAGATGCTGACGGAACCAGATGGTCATCGAATTTTCCTATTTTCCAGACTATGCCGCGATGGAAGATTGCCAGGAGTCCGATAATTCTCCCCTGTTCAAATAAATAACGCGGCTGGCCTGATCCAGAAACTGCTCATCGTGACTGGATATAATGCAGGTCACTCCCGCACTTTGAAAGGCTTTTAGGGCGCTAATGACCTTGTTGGCGTTATCACGATCGAGGAAAGCCGTAGGTTCGTCCGCCAGAATAATTTGCGGGCGATTGACGATAGCGCGGGCGATGGCAACCCGCTGCTGTTCGCCGCCGGAGAGCGCCAGCGGGAACGCCTCTGCCTTGTCAGCCAGATTTACTTTGTCGAGTGCGGTACGGGCGCGGGTTTCGGCTTCTGCCGCAGATGCGCCGGTCACAATCAGCGGTAGCATGACGTTTGCCAGCACGCTTCTATCCAGCAGCAAACCCTTGTCCTGCAAAATCAAACCGAGTTTGCGGCGTAAATAAGGCAGGCTGCCGGTCTTCAATTTGCTGATATCTTGTCCATTCACGCTGACGACTCCGCTGCTGGCGCGTTCAATCCCGGCGATCATTTTGAGCAGCGTAGATTTACCGGCTCCCGATGGCCCCGCAATGAAAATGAGTTCCCCGTCGTTGATCTTCAGCGACACATTGCGCAGCGCATAGCTACCATGCGGATATTGTTTGGAGACTTGCTGGAACTCTATCATCGGCGTTGTCCTTTTAGCTCAACAAGGCATCTACAAATTCCTGGGCGTTGAATGGCTGCAAGTCCTCGATTTGCTCGCCGACACCAATGAAATAAACCGGAACAGGGCGCGTCTTGGCGATTGCCGCCAGCACCCCGCCTTTGGCAGTGCCATCGAGTTTGGTAATGACCAGGCCAGTCAAGGTCAGTGCATCATCGAAGGCCTTGACTTGCGCCAACGCGTTTTGTCCTGTGTTGCCGTCAATGATTAACAGGATTTCTTGCGGTGCGCCATCCATGCCCTTGGCAATCACACGCTTGATCTTCTTCAGCTCTTCCATCAAATGCAATTGGGTAGGCAAGCGACCGGCAGTATCTACCATCACTACATCGGTGCCGCGCGCCTTGGCGGAAGCGACTGCATCAAAAGCAACGGCAGCAGGATCGCCGGATTCTTGCGAAATCACGGTGACATTATTGCGCTCGCCCCAAACCGTCAGTTGCTCGCGGGCAGCGGCGCGGAAGGTGTCGCCTGCCGCCAACAACACCGATTGCTGATGGCTTTGCAAATGTTTGGCGAGCTTGCCTATGGTCGTCGTTTTGCCGGCGCCATTCACGCCGGAAATCATCATGACCAGGGGTTGATAGCGCCCCAGCTCCAAGGGTTTTTGCAACGGGGTCAGCAACTCCAGTAACAAGGCCTTGAGCGCGGTTTTGACTTGCTCGGCCTCGGTCAGCTTTTGTTCTTTGACTTTTCTTTTCAAGCCATCAAGTAGAAATTGTGTTGCCTCCACGCCGGCATCTGCCGTCAATAAGGCCGCTTCCAGCTCTTCGTAGAGATCGTCATCAATTCGTGCCCCGACAAACAGCGTGGTCAGACTCGACGAAGTCTTGGAGAGCCCAGCTTTTAAACGGCTCAGCCAGGATTGCTTCGGCGTGGCTGCGATTGTGAATGGATTCGCATCGGACGGAACGACGATATTGACTGGCGCTGGTTCAGCCGGTGCAGTAACGGCGGGCTGTGCAGCCTGAGTTGCGGCAACCGTTGAAGCTGCGGGTTCTTCTTTGGGTTTTTTCTTGAAAAAGCTAAACATCGAGGATAGTGGAAACTCTGGATATGCGACAGATTAGAATCCCGCCATTCTAACAGACGCAAGTTTGTTGGGGCAGCACGCAGACTGCGTCATAATGCGACACTTATGCCATGTGGTAACGAATTAACAGAGTAGATCTTTAAAAAACAATGAAAGCACAAGCCAGGAAACCCCATGCGCCGCAAACAGCCCCAAAGCGGGTACCGCACCAGGTGCGTATCATCGGCGGGCTATGGAAGCGTAGCGTACTCAGCGTAATTGATGCAGAGGGTTTGCGTCCTACTCCCGATCGTGTCAGGGAAACCGTATTTAACTGGTTGACTCATCTGACTGACGGCAGGTGGTCAGCGCTCACTTGCCTGGATCTGTTTGCCGGAACTGGTGCGCTGGGATTTGAGGTGGCGAGCCGCGGGGCTGCCGGCGTGACGATGGTGGAATACCATACGCCTGCGTTTAAGCAATTAGATCAGGTCAGGCAGAAGCTGAACGCCAGCCAGGTGAATTTACTAAGGGGCGATGCGCTGACGATTGTCCAGAGCATGGTGGCGCGCCAACAACAGTATGATCTGATTTTCCTGGACCCGCCTTTTGAGCAGGCTTATCTGCCGAAAATCCTGCCGTATTGTGCAAAACTGTTAGCCGCAGGAGGCCTGGTTTATGTCGAAGCAGAGTATGCATTGCCCACAGAGCCGCTCATGCAAGCGATGCCGGACTGGTTGGCAGATTGGAAAGTGATTCGTGCCGATCAGGCTGGCAGTGTGTATTTTCATATACTGCAACGCAACATTATGACGCATGAGGCGCTAGGAAATCAGGCATAATGCCTCTTCAAATTGGTGCACAGACACAAATGAGGGAGTAAAAATGGTCACAGCTGTATATCCGGGAACCTTTGATCCGCTGACGCGCGGTCATGAAGATCTGGTGCGTCGCGCCTCCGGTTTGTTTGACACGCTGGTCGTCGGCGTTGCAGACAGCAAAAACAAAAAGCCTTTTTTCTCTTTGGATGAAAGATTGTCGATTGCCAACGAAGTATTGGGCCATTACCCGAATGTCCGAGTTGAGAGTTTTTCCGGCTTGCTCAAGGATTTTGTCCGTAAAAACGATGCGCGTGTGATCGTCCGCGGTTTGCGTGCCGTGTCCGATTTTGAATATGAATTTCAAATGGCAGGGATGAACCGTTATTTGCTGCCCGACGTAGAAACTTTATTCCTGACACCTTCTGACCAGTATCAATTCATCTCCGGCACCATCGTGCGCGAGATCGCCATGTTTGGCGGCGATGTGTCCAAATTCGTATTTCCGTCCGTGGACAAGTGGTTGCAGAAAAAAGTAGCCGAACAGGCTCTGAAAGTTTAAGCAAGTAGTGACATGCAGTAGCAGGAGAACGTATGGCTTTATTGATTACAGACGATTGCATCAATTGCGACGTATGTGAACCCGAGTGCCCGAATGATGCGATTTATATGGGGCCGGAGATTTACGAAATTGACCCCCATAAATGCACCGAATGCGTGGGACATTACAAAGAGCCGCAATGCCAGCAGGTCTGTCCTGTCAGCTGCATTCCGTTCAATCCTGCATGGCGTGAAACCAACGAGCAATTACAGGCCAAGTACGAGCGCCTGCAAGCGGACATCAAAGCGGCTCAGCCCTGATGCCTTAGTTTGCTTGTCTAGGTAGATTCGCACACGCGATTGCGGCCTTGGTTCTTGGCACGGAATAAGGCCTGATCCGCATCCTGCAGCAACTCACGGGCGACGTTGTCGATTTTGCCGTAATTCAGGGATTCCGATAAAGTCGATACTCCGATAGAAATCGTGACCTGGCAACTGCCGGAACTGTTTAGCTGAAACGCCTTTCCTGCGACGCTCTTGCGTATGCGTTCCGCTACCAACATGCCGTCCTCGGCACTCGCATTGATCAGCAGTGCGACAAATTCCTCGCCGCCAAAACGTCCCATGGTATCGCTCAGGCGCAGCTCGGCTTTAATCCGGTTGCTGACCTCGATCAGGACATCGTCACCGCCCTGATGACCGTAGCGATCATTGATCTGTTTGAAAAAATCGATGTCGAGATACATGCACACGACGCTGTATTGCTGGCGGCGCGCCCGTCCGACTTCTTCCAGCATGCGTTGTTCGACGTAGCGGCGATTGCTGACATTGGTCAAAGGATCGGTCAAACCCATGTGCGTCAGACGTTCGTTATTGATCACGTTTTCCAGGCAGATGGCGATGATGGACGCCATATGCTCGATGAAATCGGTCGCCATCGTTGCATTAAACCGCGATGCCTGAAAGCTGCCCAGGTTCAGGTAGCCCAATAATTTATTTTGCCGTATCAAAGGGACGATCGCTACGCTGCCCGGTTTTTTTGCACAGGTTGCAAACATCTTGCCGTGGTCTGTTTGATTAAATATACCGAGTACCGGCTTGCGCAATGGTTCGCCGCGTATGCGCAGGTCGAATTCGTTTTGCACAAAAAAGAGAGATGGAAACTCTTCAGGACTAATGTTCAGTTCGCCAATGATTTTTTGCAGACTCTTTTGTCTGTCCAATAGACCTAGCGTCACGATATCCAGCTCTGACATTTTCGCCAGCGTACTGAAAATATTTTCGACCAACTCGCGGAAACTACTAGTGCTGATCAGCTTCAGGTCAAAATCCTGGTGGCGCGACATGATTTGTTGATTCTGATGCGCATGTTCCAGCAAATTCGCCAACTGGTTGCGCAGCATAGCGTTTTCTCTGCGCAGTTCATTGATCGTATATTGCGTGCTCAGATCCAGCGGCGGTGTGGCACCTGTCCCCATATCAGCTTTCTTGTGTGTTAGGTATCCGGGTTGGCCCAGTTTTTGTTGATTAGAATGCTAACTGAATATCGACCTGATCGCCAACATGAATATCGCTACCGATCCCTTTTCTGACGATCAAATTCATTCCGAAAGTGATGCCGCCATCCAGCAGGGGATTAGCACGATAGGTCTGCAAAATATCGACCGGATCCGGTCCGGCTTCACCGCTTAACTGATCGACCGCCGGGATAGTGCAGCGGGTGCAAGGCTTGACGGGCTGGAGTTGTATCTCGCCAGCCTCGTGCAGAATAGTGAAAGAACCCGCATAGTCCTCTTCAAATGCCTCGATGCCGGACAGCACAATATTCGGGCGGAATCTATCCATAGGAATCGCCGGACGTCCCTGCGCCACCAGTTTTTGATTCAGATCCTCCAATGATCCGGTGGATGTCAGCAACAGCGGATAGCCGTCGGCAAAATGGGTAGGCGCATCCTGCTCGCCGGTCCATTTGCGGCTAGCCAGCCGCCGTGAACTGGCATCAAAACGCACCAACCGGCATGGCGTTGCCAGGACCTGGCTAAACCATGCCGATACTGGCTGATCATAAACACGTGCCGTTACCACATCGTCCCACACCTGTACCGAAATACGCGGCGCGTCTTCCAGAGCATCTGGGTTTAAATCGATACCCAATAGGGGCATGCCGGGGGCACGCAGGATCATAGTGGCACCCTGTATCTCTGGCCGGATCAAGGCCATCCGCGGATATTCGCGTTGACTGATGAACAGACCGTCCTGATCGACCAGCATCCATTCCCTGTCGTGGACAGACCCATGCGACAAGCCCGCAGCGCTGACGGTTGCACTGGCGAGTGAAATGCCGGCGCAGGATTTGATGGGATAGAGGCTAAGTGCAGTGACGGTCGGCATAGAGTCGTGGAATGATGAAAATGTGCTGGATACGACAAACCTGTATGTTACCGCAGGCGTTAAACGAAAAATCTACAGATTAGTCTTTTGTTAGCAGGCGCTGTTGAAAGTCCGCTCGCTCACGGACTACTTGCGCAGTATTCGCACAACGGCAATGATCGCGACGATCAACGCAATCGGTCCCACCCACCAAGCCAGCCCCAATAGCGACGATGTACCCCGCAGAGTCCAAGCGGCCAACCCGAGCGCGATTCCACCAAGGCCAACGAACAGAAGTAGCCATTTTCCGATCCATTCGGATGCCTCGCCAAACATGTGGTCGTCCGGATCTCCCATGCTCATAGCGAGAAGAAAAAACGGGGCAGTCGAAAGTGCCAGCCCCCACTTCGGTGCGCCGAACTTGACGGCAAGCCAGGGCGGGATGGCAAGAACAAGCAGCAACAAGATTTTCATCATTCTTTTCGCCGGAGTTGGGGTAGTGAGCAGACAACAAGAGGGAATATGTGCGGCCTAACGTGCTATATATTGCAAGATGCCAATTTAACATGGAAGCTTGCGATATAACATGGAAACTTAGCTCTCCGGAAGCCTTCCTGATTTTTTGGCTCTTGCGTAAATATGCTGTGCATATGTGCAGTTGTAACAAAACCGACAAACCACGCAAGCCGCCATTGTGTTCCATGCGCTTGCTCGATCAGATGTGCGAGCGTATTCGGTACAGGCATTGCCATGCTCCCGGCGGAAAAAACCTATTTGTACTGGGTGCGGTGGTATATCCGGTGGCATGGTTTGCGGCCCTCGCGCGATACGGAAGGTAAGGAGAGGTAGCAGCATTTTTGTCCGTGTCGACATGACTCACACCAACGAGCCTCTACGAAAGCCGGGGCGATTCAAGATACAAAAAAGCCCTACTTTCATAGGGCTAGCTTGATATTTTGAGACTGTATGAAGTGCGGTGATTTGATGTTTCCTGCTTAGACGTTAAACAAGAAATTCAATACATCCCCATCCTTGACTACGTATTCTTTACCTTCGGCGCGCATCTTGCCTGCTTCCTTGGCGCCGGTCTCGCCTTTGCAGGCGATGTAGTCGTCAAATGCAATGGTCTGTGCGCGGATGAAGCCGCGTTCAAAATCGGTGTGTATCACGCCGGCTGCTTGCGGCGCCGTGTCGCCTACATGGATGGTCCAGGCCCGCACTTCTTTGACGCCCGCTGTGAAATAAGTCTGCAGGCCGAGCAGTTTGAAGCCGGCACGGATCAGGCGATCCAGGCCGGGTTCTTGCATGCCCATATCGGCCAGAAATTCCGCTTTGTCGGCATCGTCGAGGTCGGCGATTTCCGATTCAATCGCGGCGCAGATCGCCACGATAGGTGCGTTTTGCGATTGGGCGTAAGCGCTCAGCTGATCGAGCAAAGGATTGTCCTTGAAGCCGCTGTCAGACACGTTTGCGACGTACATCGCCGGCTTGGCGGTGATCAGGCACAGCGGCTTGATCAGCAGCATTTCTTCGGCATCCAGGCCGAGTGCGCGTACCGGTTTGGCCTCGTTCAATGCGGGCATGATGCGCTCTAACAGGGCGACCAGTTTCGCTGCGTCTTTATCGCCGGAGCGGGCTTTTTTATTTTCGCGGTGTATGGCTTTTTCTACCGTGCCCATATCGGCCAATGCAAGTTCGGTCTGGATTACTTCGATATCATCGAGCGGGCTGACTTTGCCGGCGACGTGGATCACATTGTCATCTTCAAAGCAGCGCACCACATTGACGATGGCATCGGTTTCGCGGATGTGGGCGAGGAATTGATTGCCCAGGCCCTCGCCTTTGGAGGCACCGGCGACCAGGCCGGCGATATCGACGAATTCGACAATCGCGTTTTGAATGCGTTCCGGTTTGACGATGGCGGCCAATTGCGCGAGACGCGGGTCCGGTACTTCGACCACGCCGACGTTAGGCTCAATCGTGCAGAAAGGATAGTTTTCTGCCGGGATGCCTGCTTTGGTCAGTGCATTAAACAGGGTGGATTTGCCGACGTTAGGCAGGCCGACGATGCCGCATTTGAGACTCATGATAGTTTGCCGAGTGGGTAAGATTAACCCGCTATTTTACTTGAACATCCGGTCGCTAAGGCAGTTTCGCGCAGAATCGGCGGGTTTGACCTGTTTTTGGCAGCGGTCGCAGGGTGATGATGATCAGGCTCTCAGCCGGCGATGCGAGACCCGATGCAAGTAAATCAGAAGCGCAATCGCGGCAATCGTTAAACCAACCACCAGCGATATCCAGAATCCGGTCGCTGCCATCGGCTGGGCCGGACGCCACGGCAGCCACGCAGGCGCCAGTCCCAATGCGCATCCCAGCGGAATGCAGACGCCCCAGAACGCGGCGAGGTGGATCAGCATCGGCGTGCGGGTGACCTTATAACCGCGGATTGCCGATGCAGCGGCAACTTGCGCGCCGTCAGAGAGCTGGAACAGCGCAGCGAGTAATAATAAATTGATCGTCACCTGCTGTACCGCTGCGTCGCTGGTGTAGGCGGCGGCGATTTCGTGACGGAATACGGTGATCAGCAAGGCCGAGATAATGGCAAAACCGAGTGCCATGCCGACCCCGACCCAGGATGAAAAGCGTGCTCTGTGCGGATCGTTTTCACCCAGGGCCTGGCCCACGCGCGTGATTGAGGCGATGCCGAAACTCAGCGGCACCATGAATACCAGCGATGAAAAATTCAGCGCGATCTGATGGGCCGATACTGCGGTGACACCGAAGCGGGCGACCAGCAAACCGATCACGCCAAACGCACTGACTTCGGCAAAATACGTGACCCCGATCGGCAAACCGATGCGCAGCATGCTGCGGATCTCATGCCAGTTCGGCGCTTCGCGATGGGTGAACGGATAGGTGCTCTGGTAGGCCGGCGCTTTTCTGATCCAGCAGATCATCGCAGCCAGCATCAGCCACAAGCCAACGCCGGTCGCAACCGCACAACCCGTCGCGCCGAGTTGCGGCAAGCCCCAGTGGCCGTAAATCAGCAGCCAGTTGATGCAGATATTGAACGCCAGTCCGCCGATCGCAATCAGCATCACCGGCTTGGTCTGATTCAGGCTGGCGGTATAGCCGTACAGGGCGCGATAACAGGCAAAAGCCGGCAGGCCGATGCTGATGACATGCACGAATTCAGCGGCTTTATCGCGCACACTGTCTTCCAGATACAGGTGATCGAATACCAGGGTCGACAGGTTTAGCAGCACACACGCCAAGACGCCGACACCGAAGCCCATCCACAAAGATTGACGGACGATATGCGGAATCTTGTGATCAGCGCTGGCGCCGACTTCATGCGCAACAATGGCGTTAATGGCCATCATCACACCCATCACCGTGACCAGCACGATAGACCAGAGCGAGGCGCCCAGCGCGACCGCGGCGAGATCGTTGGCACTGGCATGTCCTGTCATTGCCACGTCAGATACGCCCATGCCGACGGTGGCGAGCTGACCGATCAATACGGGCCATGCAAGCTGCCACAAGGCACGGGATTCGGTGAGGATTTTTGTTTTCATAAGGCGGGTGAGGCAAATAGCGCGTACGGCTGATGCGATAGAGTCGGTTTTTGCATCAGGCAGACAGAAATCATGCTGCGAAGAAATCAGCATCTTACCTTATCCGGAGTTTCAGGCTTGAATTCAGGGTTTGGATTTATATTTGGACTTACGCAACAAGCAAAACCTCTCGCCACCGCGACACAGGGGCACAGAGAAAAAACGAAGCCGCAAGCCGGGTGCGCCTGCTGGCACGAAATGTCCCTGCAAGCCGCATCCAGCCTGCGGGTTCAATGTATATGGTGGTAAGCAGCTTACTGTTTGGCATAACTCCAATATAGATTTTTTGACCTTGACATTCGATTTACTTGCTACTAAAGTGATATCACTTTGATTTCATTGAGACGGAGAATATATGGACAAATCTAGCAAACCAGCTGGGGTAGCCGGCAACAAAGTCTTGATGCATGAACGCATCCATGCATCTCCCGATGGATATCTGATGGTGGCGGTCGGCCTCTTGCTGATTGCCGGTGGCGTTTACTGGGCATGGTCGGGCGCATCTGATCTTGATGTGGCTCGTCTGCTGATCAAATTGCTGACCAGCGTGCTGGGAGCCTTCTTGCTATCGGGGCTATATATGCTGCAACCGAATGAGGCGGCCTTGCTGTCCTTGTTCGGACAATACGTCGGCACGGATCGCAATCCGGGTTTGCGTTGGGCGAATCCTTTTTATGCTGTGCGCAAGGTCAGCTTGCGTGCCCGCACCCTGAATTCGCCGACCTTAAAAGTCAACGACAAGCGCGGCAATCCGGTGGAGATTGGCGCCGCGATCGTATGGCGTGTGCAAGATACGGCGCTGGCTCTGTTTAACATCGACGACTTCGAGCGCTTCGTGAATGTGCAGGCAGAAACCGCGATCCGTCATCTGGCATCGCAATACGCGTACGACGAAGCCGATGATGTTCCTACCCATGAAATTACTTTGCGCGCTGGTCTCGATGAAGTCACCAAAGCCTTAAGCATAGAGCTGGGCAAGCGGTTTGAATTTGCCGGTATCGATGTGGAGGACGCCAAACTCACGCACCTCGCCTATGCGCCGGAGATCGCCCAGGTCATGTTGCGCAGACAGCAGGCCGAAGCGATTATCAGCGCCCGTAAAAAGATCGTCCACGGCGCCGTATCCATGGTCGAGGAAGCCTTAAAAGGTTTGTCGGAACGTCAAATCGTGAACCTCGATGATGAGCGTAAAGCGGCGATGGTCAGCAACCTGCTGGTGGTCTTATGCTCGGACAAAGAGACGCAGCCGATCATCAATACCGGTACGCTTTACAATTAAGATCGAGCGCTGCACTTAATTAATAGGACTTCCACAAAAACCAAAACCTCTCACCACAGAGACACGGAGACACAGAGAAAAGGCCAGAGAAAAGACTCCATGGTGTGTCGGTATGAAAGTGAACCCGCAAGCTGGCTGCGCCTGTTGGCACGAAATGTCTCTGCAAGCCGCACCCAGACTGCGGGCGTGCTGTAAATGGTGTTAAGCAGTTTTCTGTTTTGCGTAAGTCCTGATTAATTCTCACATTGACCGGGGTTTGTATGCCGCCGTTTTATTCGTCATCAATAACATAGTCAATCGATCAATCGATTTAAAAAATTGCAAAAAACTGAGGAAAATAGCAGTGAACCAAATCAAATATCAACAAAGCCAGTGGATCAAAGTATTGTGGATCACGCTGCCGCTGATTACCTTGATCGTGATGATGTTAGAGACCAATGGTCAGAACCCAGCGGAGCGGCTGCGCGCCTTACTTACCATTGCCGCGATCAATTGCCTGGTGCTGGGTTTGCTGGGCCGTCTCACGATCAGGATCGATAGTACCCATCTGCGCTGGCATTTCGGTCTGTTGGGCTGGCCGGCCTGGAAAGTTGCGTTGAGTGAAATTCGCCAGGTTGAGTTGTGCCAGACGCGCTGGACCGAAGGCTGGGGCATTCGTTTGACAACGCAGGGCATGCTGTACAACGCCGCAGGCAGCGGCGCTGTGCGTATTACGAAAGCCGATGGCAGTTCGCTGCGCTTAGGTTCTGCCGAGCCGGACCGTTTGTACGCGCAATTACATCAACTGCTGGACTCATCGATTCTCAACTCAGCAACGCGCTAACAACATGGCCAGTCCGGGGAAAAAATCGTTTTTACTGCGTATCGATCCTGCATTATGGGCAGAGATCGAACGGCTCGCAGCGCAAGAACTGCGCAGCAGCAATGCGCAAGTCGAATATCTGCTGAGAGATGCGCTTGTCCGGCGCGGCCGGACGCCGGACAGCATGCCAGCGCCAGCTACCGATCAAGACGAGGCAGGTTCCTAGTTGCTGATGCTGAAATTTTGATTGCCAACTCAGAGCGGCAATACCTGACTCAGATCCGGTCGCTCGACAAACGCCACAAACGCATCGCGCATGCGGGCACTTTCTGCAATTGCCAGCTTCCAGTTCTGGATCCGGAAATCATGATTGCTGCCGTAATAGAAAAAATCTTTACGGTCGGGTAATTTGCCGCGCGACAGGGTGCGCAAGAACGACGGCGAGGGTGAGATCATGATCACGTTATCCAGCCAGCTGCGGTTTTCTCCCAAACCGGCGCGACGCCAGGGCAAGGGTTTGTCCAGCCAGCCCGGCACGATGTGATCGGTGAAATGCGGGTACAGGACCAGGCCGCCGTCTTTGCCGCCAGTCAGGCGTGAATACGGCAGCGCCAGATGATAATCGATGATGCCGCCGTCCCAATACGTGCCTGTCGGCGCATGCGGAATGTGGCGCACCGGCTCCATGATCAGCGGCAAAGTACCCGATGCCAATAAAGCCGGCACCAGATTGTCCGGCGTCAGCGAAGAAAAATGCGTATCGAAATTGTCGAATTTCGCCTTCAGCCAAAACAGCGGGTCGCGCATATCGCCGATCACCACCCTGTCCATATGTTTCGCCAATTTGGCGCGCGAGGCCAGATTCGAGAACGTCGCTGCGACAAACCCCGCCTTGGCCTTAGCGCTGCTTTGCGGTGCCGCTAACCATCCGCGACCGCGCACTGCCAGCAGATGCAAACGATGCAAAGGCTGATGCACGATTTCATCTTCATGGCCGCCGATAAAATCCTGCAACAGACGCTGAATTTCATCCGTCACATAACGCGCAGAAGGCTTCTCGGGATAGCGCTGTTCGCAATACAAATCGCCCAGACGCTGAAACGCCGCAACCGGATCGGCATGACTCGCCGCGGCCATGCGCCAGGCACCGATCGATGCACCGATCAGGCTGCGTTCGCGCGGCGCCGCGGGCAACCATTCGCCAAACAGCCACTGATCAAGAGCTTGCAAAATCAGTCCCTTGGGGCCGCCTGCCGCAGCCGGAATGACCGCGATATCGCTGGCCTGCAAACCGTTGTTGCGGAGATGTTCCAGGGCGATTTTGCCGGCATGAATTTGGATGGCTGAATGCATTATGTCGTGATTTTTTTATTTATTTTATGGTGTGCAATTGCGTCGTCGCCGCAGGAAATTTTCCCTCCACCAGCATGGGGATAATCTCCAGGCTGCGGGCAATCGATTCATCGATCAAAGGCTGTTCTTCTTTGCGCGGACGATGCAGTACGAAGTCGGCGACGCCTTGCTGCAAGTTCAGGCTGCGCGGATGACCGATGCCGATGCGCAGTCGCCAGTAATCCTGCGTTCCCAGGGCCGCCGTAATATCTTTCAATCCGTTGTGACCGCCGGATGAGCCACCGAGTTTTAATTTGGCGATACCTGGCAGGATATCGAGTTCATCATGCGCCACCAGCATCTGATCGGGAGTGATTTTATAAAAGCGGCAAATCGCAGCGACCGACTGGCCGGAGCGATTCATAAATGTTTGCGGCTCCAGCAGCCACACGTCTTCGCCGGCAATCCGTGTTTTTGCCACCAGAGCGTTGAAGTTTTTATCGCGTTGCAAACCATTTGTCGCGAGTTGATCGACCAGCCAGAAGCCAGCGTTATGGCGGGTCTGTTCGTATTCGGGGCCGGGATTTCCCAGGCCAACTATCAATCGTATTGTCATTGCTTGGGCAGTTTCTTGTGTTTTCTTACAGGACCAGACCGGTGAGATAGGTCGTGCTGACTGTTTGCGCATTCTCGTCATCGGCGACGACTACCGCGCTGTGGAGATGAGCGGCGATTGCCTGAAAAACCATGTCTCTTCATCTTGCATATTTTTATGCAAGATGAATCGATGGCTATTATAACCAAGCCCAATTGCAAGCCGGAAAAACAAGAGTTCAGAAGATTAAGCGACATGGTGCAGAGAACGCAAAGAACAGTTTCTTAGTCCGCGTTCTTTGCGTCTCTGCGCCTATTTTTCTTTTTTGCGTCAGGCCCTAAGCATGCAGGGAAAGGGAGAGCTGCTTGCTCATGGCATGCTTCGCGTGAAGCAGGACCGCGATCAGGGCGATCGCGCATGACCAGGCCAGCGACAATAGCAGGGTCCAATAAGCGATGGGAGCACGTTCGATGTAGCTTGCCAGGTACAGTTCGATCAGGAATGCCGCAATAGGCAATCCGATCATGGCAGAAACCAAAGTCAATGTGCCTATTTCTTTCATGACCAAGCGGGAGATATGCCGTTTGCGCGCACCGTATAGCTTGCGCAAGGCGATTTCCTTCTCACGTCTTTGCACGGTATAGGCTGACAGCGCATAGGTGCCAAACGCCGCGATTGCCAGAGCAATGCCGGTAGAGATGGCCAGGAGCGTCGTAAGCCGCTGCTCTTCGTCATAGTTGGCATCGAGGATTTGTTGGGCATGATGCATATCGAGCGTCTTGTCGGGGAAAAAATTTGCCCACAGGCTTTGCACCGTATGCTCGGTGGTCGTGAGCGAACCCCGGCTGCGGATGCTGAGCGTCGTTCCCGCAGTCCATAGTTCATAGGCGATCGCGCGCGGTATTTCGTGCAGCGAATGAAAACGCAGTTCAGGCGCAATGCCAATGATGCGTTTATTTGCCAGCTTGCCATCGGGCAGGGTATAGACCAGAATTTTGCCGACCGCGGCCTCGGGTGAGCTAAAGCCCAGCTGGCGCACTGCAACGGTATTGAGCACCATAGGTTCGGCATCATCTTCCTTGTCTAGGCCGGTATCAAACAAACGTCCGGCCAGCGGTTTTATTTGGTAGATATCGAAGAAGTTTGCGCTGACGGATTTCATATCGGGCGCAATTCTCGCTCCGCCGGGAAGCCGGATATCGAGCAGCCAGGGATTGATATATCGACCAACCGCATCGGCGGATATGGCGGTACCGGCGACATCGGGTTTTTGCGCAAGCGCCGCCATCAGGCCGTGTGCATTCTTGCTGTCTTTGACTGGCTCAGGTAGGTCGATCACCAGGATCTGTGCCGGATCAAAGCCGGGCGCTGCGCGAATGGCGAAGTCGGCCTGCCAGGCGATGGCAATGGTAACGCTGGCCAGCCCCATGGCCGTGGCGATCTGCAAGACCGTCAGCAGCCTGCGCAATTGCCTGCCTTGCGCGGATTCGCTACCGGGGCGTCCCGCCAGCACCTGGCTGGGCCTGGTCCGGATGGCGATCCATGCCGGATAGATGGCGCTCAGTACGCCGAGCAGAATACCGATGGCAACGGCTGCCGTAATATTGGTAACAGAGAGGACACTTTCGAGCTTGCGATTCATCAGTTCGGCAAACAATGGCAAGGCCAGGTAGGCAAGCAGCAAGCCAAGACCGGTTGCCAGCAGCGACACCAATAAGGACTCGGCGAGGAACTGCAAGATGAGCTGCCGTGTACCGGCGCCGAGCACCTTGCGCATACCGATCTCACGTTGACGACGCAAAGTGCGGATGGTCGCCAGATTCACATAATTGATTGCTGCCAGTACCAAGATCAGCAGCGCGATGGCAGTCAGCCCCTTGATGACGACCGGATCGCCACGGTCCCCCGGCAAGCTAATCGGGTTGTTGGCAACCTCGCGATCGAAATACGCATCCCGTAAAGGCGACAGGCTGAGATCCATGACTTTGCGCTTGCCGAGGCGTTCCCTGGCGTCGGGCATCACATTGTTTTGCACGCCAGGCGCATGATCGACCAAGTCTTGCAGGGTTGCCGTGATCGCCGCAATCGAACTGCCAGGCTGTAGGCGAATAAACAGCTTGCCCGCCGACCCATAGGCTCCGGTGAGCGCTTCCGTGCGTTCGGGATCGGCCAGGAGAATGGAATTTAACCCGACCATGGCCTTATACGGAATGGTCGTGTTATCCGGCGGATTGCGCAGGATGGCGGCGACCCGCAGTAGCTTGTCGCCGGCCTGAATACGCAGACCCAGCGCCTGCGATTTACCGAAAATTTGCAATGCCGATGCTTCGGTGATGGCAAGGTTCTCCGGCCGTTCCAGTGCGGCCTTTAAATCGCCCTCGATGACCTGTACCCCGAGCATGTCCGCGAAGCGTGGCAGCACGGGAAGGATCTTGAGCTTGGTTAAACGATTGCCTGCGCGGATCGAGTCTGCGGGGCGTCGCAGGTAGCCCGTTATATCGACGACGCCAGGTATTTTCATGGCAGCTTCGCGCAACGCCAGCGGCGCTTCATCAAACCAGACTTCGGCCGGATCGACGTTGTAACGATGTTTGATCACATACACCTGATCCACATCCGGCACCTGGGCATTGTATTCAAAGGCATAACGCACGAAGCCCAGCATCAGCAGGCAGACGGCCAGGCCAATGCCAAGCCCCAGAATTGTCACTGCCGAATATACAGGTTCCTGAGCCAGGACGCGCCAGCCAATCCGGAAATCTCTTAGCTTCATGATGTTCTTCCGGTCAGGCTGCTTGCAGGGCATCAATCACAATGCGCCCGTCGAGCAGGTGCAAGGTGCGTGATGCTTGTGCCGCATGCGTAGGGGAGTGCGTGACCATCACCACGGTCGTACCTTCGGCATTGATTTTGCGCAGCAGACGCATGACCTCGTCGCCATGGGCTGTGTCAAGATTGCCGGTAGGTTCATCGGCTAACAGCACGGCCGGATTGGCAATCAGGGCGCGGGCAATTGCCACCCGTTGCTGCTGACCGCCCGAGAGCTGCGAAGGCCGGTGTCCGGCTCTGTGGCTGATGCCCAGCTTTGCCAGCATGGCAGCGACTCTTTCCCGTCTTTCCTTTGCCGGAGTGCCTGTGTATTCCAGTGCCAGCGCTACATTCTCGGCCACGCTCAATTCCTCGATCAGGTTGAAACTCTGGAAGATGAAACCGATACGGCCACGCCGCAACTGATTGAGTTTGCTCTCGCTGCGGCCCGCGATATTCTGGCCTTCAAAAATATATTCGCCCTGACTGGGTACATCAATTAAACCCAATAAGCCGAGCAAGGTGGATTTGCCGCAGCCCGACGGTCCGGTGATGGCGACATATTCACCGGCATCGATTTCAAGATCAATCTGGTCCAGTGCGGTAGTCTGTACTGCGCCGCTGATATGGATTTTGCTGACGCCTTTGAGCTTGATCATGAGAGTTCACTTTCCGGGTTGATGTATTGAGTCTTATTGCAAAGCCTGTGCCAGGTAAAAATACGCCGCTTTTGGGAAGAAACGCCACAAAAACACCGCTGAAATTGAAAACTGTCCGCAATCGGACAACCGGCATCGTCCGATTGCGGACAGTGCATTCATTTTTCCCATGCATTTCCCCGATCGATTATGCCGATCGATTGCCCCGATGAAAACTGTCGCCGGTATCATTTATTTTTTACAGCTTCTAAAAGAAAAAGGTGCTGTTTCCGTATTGCAGGAAACAGCACCTGAAAAAAACATACTGAATAGATATCGTGTAACTCAGCTTATAGGACTTACGCAAAAACCAAACCTCTCACCACAGAGACACGGAGACACAGAGAAAAGGCGAGAGAGGAAAGGCACCATGGCGTTTCGATATTCAAATGGACCCGCAAGCTGGGTGCGCTTGTTGGCACGAAATGCCGCTGAAACCCTCATCCAGCATGCGGGTTCAATGTACGTTGTTGTAAGCAGCGTGTCGTTTTGCGTAAGTCCTGAGCTTATTTGCTTTTCTTCAACAGAGGCCCCAGATACTTGCCTGTGACACTGTCGGCATTGACCGCGACTTGTTCCGGCGTACCGGTCGCGATAATCATGCCGCCGCCAGCCCCGCCCTCCGGTCCCAGATCGACGATCCAGTCGGCGGTTTTGATCACGTCCAGATTGTGCTCAATGATGACTACGGTATTGCCCTGGTCGCGCAGGCGATGGATGACTTTCAGCAGCAAATCGATATCGTGGAAATGCAGGCCGGTGGTTGGTTCATCGAGGATGTATAAGGTACGGCCGGTATCGCGTTTGGATAATTCGAGCGACAGCTTGACGCGCTGCGCTTCACCGCCCGACAAGGTGGTCGCGCTCTGTCCCAGGCGGATATAGCCGAGGCCGACGTCCAGCAGGGTGTGCAGCTTGCGGGCGATGACGGGAACCGGTTTGAAGAATTCATACGCGTCTTCTACCGTCATGCTCAGCACTTCATTGATGTTCTTGCCCTTGTACTGAACTTCCAGAGTCTCGCGGTTGTAGCGCTTGCCGTGACAGACGTCGCAGGGCACATACACGTCCGGCAAGAAGTGCATTTCCACCTTGATCACGCCGTCGCCCTGACAGGCTTCGCAGCGCCCGCCTTTGACGTTGAACGAGAACCGGCCGGCGCTGTAGCCGCGTTCTTTGGCTACCGGCACGGTCGAGAACAGATCGCGGATCGGCGTGAACAGGCCGGTGTAGGTTGCCGGATTCGAGCGCGGTGTGCGACCGATCGGGGCCTGGTCGACGGAGATGACTTTATCAAAATGTTCCAGGCCGCTGATGCTGTCAAACGCCGCCGGCTCCGTCTGCGAACCGTACAGATGGCGGGCGGCGGCTGGGTACAAGGTGTCATTGACCAGCGTCGATTTGCCTGAGCCCGATACGCCCGTCACGCAGGTCAGCAAACCGACCGGCAATTTCAAGCTGACGTTTTTCAGATTGTTGCCGCGTGCGCCTTCGATCACGAACTGTTTGTCCAGACTGAATTGGGTGCGTTTTTTCGGCACCTTGATTCCCATCGCACCGCTCAGGTATTGCGCAGTCAAAGAGCGTTCGCTCTTCATAATGTCTTCCAGGCTACCCTGGGCAATCACTTCACCGCCATGCACGCCGGCGCCAAGGCCCATATCGACCACAAAGTCGGCGCAGCGGATCGCATCTTCATCATGCTCGACCACCAGCACCGAGTTGCCGATATCGCGTAAATGCTTCAGCGTTTCTATCAATCTGTCGTTATCGCGCTGATGCAAACCGATCGAAGGCTCATCCAGTACATACATGACGCCAGTCAGGCCGGAGCCGATTTGCGATGCCAGCCGAATACGCTGCGCTTCGCCGCCGGACAAGGTATCGGCGCTGCGGTCCAGCGATAAATAATCGAGTCCGACATTGTTCAGGAAGGTCAGGCGCGAACTGATTTCCTTGATGATGCGGTCGGCGATTTCTCTCTTTGCTCCCAGCAACGTCAGTGACTCAAAGAAGCTCAGCGTAGCGCGCAAAGGCAGGGCGCTGATTTCATAAATCGCTTTTTCCTGTGCGCCGTTGCCGACCTTCACATAACGTGCTTCGATCCGCAAGCGGGCGCCGTTACAGCTTGGGCATTGTTTTTCGTTGATGAACTTGGCGAGTTCTTCTTTCACCGCCATCGAATCGGTTTCGCGGTAACGGCGTTGCAGATTATGGATCACGCCTTCGAAGGTATGTTCCTTGATCACGGTGCGGCCGCGTTCATTGATATACGTGAACGGGATATTTTGTTTACCCGATCCGTACAAAATGACTTGCTGCGCAGATTCCGGTAATTGCTCGAACGGCGTATCGATGTCGAAGTCGTAGAAGGCAGCGAGATTCGACAGCATCTGGAAATAGAACTGATTGCGTCGGTCCCAGCCTTTGACCGCACCACTGGCCAGCGATAAATTCGGGAAGGCGACAATCCGCTTGGGATCAAAAAATTCGATATGGCCGAGTCCATCACATTCCGGACAGGCACCCATAGGATTGTTGAAGGAGAACAGGCGCGGCTCCAGTTCTTGCAGCGAATAACCGCAGGTCGGGCAGGCAAATTTATTCGAAAATAATTGCTCGTGGCCGCTGTCCATATTCACGATCAGGGCGCGGCCATTCGCGATGCGCAGCGAAGTCTCGAAGGATTCCGCCAGCCGCTGTTTGATCTCGGCTTTGACCTTGACGCGGTCGATCACGACATCGATCGTATGCTTTTCGGTTTTCTTTAACTTAGGCAGATCATCGACTTCAACGATCTTCGCATTGTGGGTACCGCTCTGCACGCGGAAGCGCACAAAACCTTGCGCCTGCATCTGTTCAAACAAATCCAGATGCTCGCCTTTGCGATTCGCAACGACCGGCGCCAGGATCATCAGCTTGGTATCTTCCGGCATCGCCAGGACGGTGTCGACCATCTGCGATACCGATTGGGCCGCCAGCGGATTTTCAGGATGATCGGGGCAATACGGTGTACCGACCCGGGCGTACAGCAAGCGCAGGTAATCGTGGATCTCGGTCACGGTGCCGACGGTCGAACGCGGATTATGCGAGGTAGCTTTTTGCTCGATCGAAATCGCCGGCGACAAACCTTCGATCAGATCGACATCGGGTTTTTCCATCAATTGCAAAAACTGGCGCGCATACGCCGACAGCGATTCGACGTAGCGGCGCTGCCCTTCCGCATATAAGGTATCGAAGGCCAATGAGGACTTGCCCGAACCCGACAATCCCGTGATCACCACCAGCTTATTACGGGGCAGATCGAGATTAATATTCTTTAAATTGTGGGTGCGCGCGCCACGAATCCGGATTTCTTCTTTCTTCGGCGCAACGAGACCGGCACGGTCAAAGTCAATTTCTGCCGGTTTGGAGGCTTTAGCCGATTTTGAGCGAACTTTGGCCGTATTTTGTGTCATATCAACTGCTTTCCAAAAGGATGATGTGGCGTCCCGCGATTTTGATGTGGGAACAAGCAACCTGATACTATAACGGGTTTTTGAAATTTAACGCGGATGACGTATCCGCTTTGTTTCTGCCCTGTTTCCGTAACTCATTGGTATTATGACTTTTGCTACACAAACCAGCGTGCATCATCTGCCCGAAGGCATGAGTCGCGCTGAAATCCGTGCCGGCAGTTCGCTGGCGTCTATCTTCGCTTTACGCATGCTGGGCTTGTTCCTGATCTTGCCGGTTTTTGCAATTCATGCAAAATCCCTGCCTGACGGCGATAACGCGACCCTGGTTGGTCTGGCGATGGGGATCTATGGGCTGACTCAGGCATGCTTGCAAATTCCGTTTGGGATCGCATCGGATAAATTCGGTCGCAAACGCATTATCGTGATTGGCCTGATATTGTTCGCCTGCGGTGCATTGATCGCTGCTTTGTCGCACACCGTCATGGGGATCCTGATAGGCCGGGCTGTGCAAGGTGCGGGTGCCATCTCTGCAGCGATTACCGCGCTGATCGCCGACGTTACCCGCGAAGAGCATCGCACCAAGGCGATGGCGATGGTCGGCGGTTCGATCGGACTCACTTTTGCGCTATCTCTGGTCGCTGCTCCGGCACTGTATCAAGGTATCGGCATGGACGGTATCTTCAGCATGACGGCATTATTGGCGGTCGCGGCGATTGCCGTCGTGATCTGGGTGACTCCCGCCGCCCCCGCGACTACGCAAGAAAAAGTAGCTTTCAGCGTCGTGCTGAAAAACCCTGAACTGATGCGCCTGAACTACGGGGTGTTCGTTTTGCATCTGACGCAGGTCGCGATGTTTGTCGTTGTCCCGTCGGCGTTGATTCAATACGCAGACATGCCCCTGGCGTCGCATTGGAAAGTGTATCTGCCGGCCGTACTCGGGTCTTTTTTTGCGATGCTGCCGGCGATCATCATCGGTGAAAAACAAGGCAGGATGAAACAGGTATTCATCATGGCGATCGCTTTATTGCTCGCAGTGCAGATCGGTTTCTGGCAATTTTTGAACAATCCGGCGATGTTGCTGGGATTATTGTTTGCGTTTTTTCTGGCTTTTAATATTCTGGAAGCCAGCCAACCGTCCCTGGTATCGCGGATCGCGCCGCCAGCCGCCAAAGGCGCTGCTTTGGGCGTGTATAACACCTTGCAGGCGCTGGGTCTGGCTTGCGGCGGCCTGCTCGGCGGCTGGGTAAAACAGCATGCCGGAGCATCTTCCGTATTTGCTGTAAGCGCCTTTCTGACCCTGCTCTGGCTTATAATCGCAAACAATATGCCAGAATTGCCGCGTCGCGCCAAAGCCTCGCAGCAGCTTCCAGCCTAAAGAATTAAACACTTGAATGACAGAAATTTACTGAATTACAGGAGAAACACATGGCATCCCTCAATAAAGTCCAGATCATCGGCAATCTCGGACGCGACCCAGAAACGCGCTACATGCCTAGCGGCGACGCCATGACCAGCATCACTGTAGCAACCACAGAGAACTGGAAAGACAAAGCCACCGGCGAGAAAAAAGAACAAACCGAATGGCACCGCATCACTTTTTTCGGCAAGCTCGCCGAGATCGCCGGTCAATACCTGAAAAAGGGTTCGCAAGTCTATGTAGAAGGCAGCCTGCGCACCCGTAAATACACCGACAAAGACGGCGTAGAAAAATACGCAACCGACATCAAGGCAGACACCATGCAAATGCTGGGCGGTCGTCCAGGCATGGGCGGCGGCGCACCGATGGACGAATACGGCGGCGCACCGGCAGCCCCGCGCCAAAGCGCACCGGCACCGGCGCCACGTCAGGCACCGGCTTCCCGTCCGGCGCCGAATTTTTCCGATATGGATGATGATATTCCGTTTTGAAATATACCTGAACCAAATAGGTAAAAAAGCCCTGCCAGACGTAATGTCTGACAGGGCTTTTTCTTGCTTTACTTTTTATATATAGATTTAAAGACGGACCTATCAATTTCGATGGCGCAGTACCGCATCTCAGATTTATTTCGGCTTACGCGACGACCAATGCACATGCGTGATGAGCCATGCATCTCCCGATTTTTGCAAGAGCGCCGTTTCGGTGCCGAGTATCCGGACTTCCTTGTCTTTGATGGTCGCCCTGGTCTCGGTCTCTTCCCAGATCACCGCCAGGCTGCCATCGATGCGCTCGCTGTGTTGCAATACTTTGCGTGTCGAGGTTTTAGCGAAGGCGATATCTTCCGGCAGATGATGCCCGGCATAATCCGCCCGCGAGCGTTCGACGTATCCGGATTCATAGACCGTGACATCGGGGGCCAATAATTCGCTGGCTTTGGCCTGGTCTCCTGTTGCCAGTGCGGCATAAAAAGCAGCGAGCGTCTCTTTAGGTTCGCTGGCATAACTCAAGCCGGTCAAGGCGCTTAACAAAGCCAGTGTGATGATTTTAAACATGGGACATATCTCCGGTAATTGCAACAGATGAATAGCACCGGCTTGCACCTATGCTCAACATAGGCTGGCCGGCATCAGTGAATACGCTGTTTATTTCACGACTTGAATTGCCGTCACCACCATCGCGCCGTCGGCTTTTTCTACTTTGAACTTCACCTTGTCTCCGGCCTTTAAGGTATCGAGTGCCGCAGCATCTTTGATCCGGAACACCATCGTCATGCCTGGCATATCCAGGTTCTTGATTTCGCCGTGTTTGATGGTGATTTTGCCGGCGCTCTTGTCGATTTTTTTCACTTCGCCATCGGTCATGTCGGCACTGGCAACGGACGCTGACGCTGTAGACATGGCTGGATCGGCTGCCATAGCCGTGTGGAATGCACTGGCAGCGAGTATGCTCAGGGCAAGAGATTTAAAAATTTTCATGATGATTCCTATTCTTCATTCAATAAGTAAAATGATCGTGCAGCCGCTTGGCTGCACGGCATCAATCATTAATGCTGGTGTTCGTGGGCATCGGCGTGAGTGACTGATTTGCCTTTGGCGACCGAGACTTTGCCCTTCATGCCGGCATCGTAGTGGCCGGGTTGCAGGCAGGCGAAATCCACCTTGCCAGCCCTGGTGAATTGCCACACGACTTCGCCGCTTGCACCGCCGGCCAGCGTGATCATGTTGGGATCGCTGTGCTCCATTTCCGGATTTTTCTTCATGACTTCGTAATGCGCTTTCAATTCTTTCTCGGTACCCAGGACGAATTCATGTTTGAGGCCGCCAGAATTTTTAATCACAAAACGGATGGTCTCGCCTTGCTTGGCCACGATATTCGACGGCGTAAAGCGCATGTTGTCGGTCATGTTGACATTGACGGTACGGGTAGCGGCAGTCGCGACGCCGGGTTTGCCGATGGCATCGCTATCATGCTCGTGGGCGTGTTCGTCATGCGCCAATGAGACTTGCGAGGCCAGCGCGAGGCTGAGGGCGACGACGAGCGGGAGAATACGGGTTTTCATCAGATGTTCCTTTCAGTTAAAAATAAAAAATTAATGTTCCATCTTGCCGACAGGCTTGCGGACTTGTACTTCGATTTCTTGCCGGTTTTTTTGTGCTAAGGGCATGGATTTACCGCCCATTGCAGTCGTTCGCACGGGCGGTGTGACATTGCCCGTCCATTCCTGCGCAACGCTGCCGGGTGGATGTTGGTACCAGCCGTGATCTTTGTAATCGCCAGGCTTCTGCTCTTTGCGTACTTTGAGAATGCTGAACATGCCGCCCATCTCGACGCCGCCAAATGGACCGTCGCCGGCCATCATCGGCAAGGTGTTATCCGGCAGCGGCATTTCCATCTCCCCCATGTCGGCCATGCCGCGTTCGCCCATCGCCATGTAGTCGGGAATCAGGCTGGTAATTTGCCTGGCAACGCCGCTATGATCGACTCCGATTAAATTCGGCGTGTCATGTCCCATCGCATTCATGGTGTGATGCGATTTGTGACAGTGGAAGGCCCAGTCGCCTTCTTCATCCGCCACAAATTCAATCTGGCGCATTTGACCTACCGCGATATCGGTCGTGACTTCAGGCCAGCGCGCCGCATGCGGTACCGGACCGCCGTCGGTGCCTGTGACCTGGAATTCATGACCGTGAATATGGATAGGATGATTCGTCATGGTCAGGTTGCCGATCCGGATGCGCACCTTATCGTTCTTGCGCACCACCAGGGGATCGATGCCGGGGAAGACGCGGCTGTTCCAGCTCCATAAATTGAAATCCAGCATGGTCGAGGTCTTGGGCGTGTAAGCACCGGGATCAATGTCGTAAGCATTGAGCAGGAATACGAAGTCGCGATCCACTTCGGCGATGTGCGGATGCTTGGTCTTGGGGTGCGTGACCCAAAAGCCCATCATGCCCATCGCCATTTGCGTCATTTCATCGGCATGCGGATGGTACATAAAGGTGCCGGGACGCCGTGCGATGAATTCGTACATGAAGGTTTTCCCCGGCTGTATCGATTTTTGGGTTAAGCCGGAGACGCCGTCCATGCCGTTCGGCAAGCGCTGGCCATGCCAATGCACGCTGGTATGTTCCGGCAGCTTATTGGTCACGAAAATCCGCACCCGGTCGCCCTCGACGACTTCTATCGTCGGCCCGGGAGACTGGCCGTTATAGCCCCACAAATGGGCCTTCATGCCGGGCGCCATTTCTCTCACCACGGGTTCCGCTACCAGATGGAATTCCTTGACGCCGTTATGCATGCGCCAGGGCAGCGTCCAGCCATTCAGCGTGACGACCGGGTTATACGGGCGACCGGTATTCGGCGCCAGCGGCGGCATGGTGTCGGCGCTGCTTTGAATGACCGGTTCCGGCAAGGCGGCCATCGCCACTTTGCTCACCGATGCGGCGGTTGCCGCTGCCGTCATCGCACTCAGTCCACTTAAAAAATGTCTTCTGGTACTCATCATGTTTCCTTTATTTAGCTGAGCAGACTGCTTAGTGGCCTGCGGATACGGTTTCGCCGCCGGGCATATCGGTTGACGGCGCGGCACTCATAGTGGGGCGACCCAGCAGACTCATTTCCAGATCGGCCTGGGCGATCCAGAAGTCGCGACTGGCTTCGATCGCGCTGTTGACGCTGGCGATTTGCGAACGGGCGTCCGCCAGCAGATCAAATACCCCGATCAGCATGCCGTTATAGCGGAGCTGGTTTTCTTCCGAGATGCGCTTCTTCAGAGGCACAATCTCGTCCTGGTATTGCCTGGCGATGTCGTAGTTGGAGCGATAGGCGAGATAGGCCTGCCGCACTTCCGAGCGGGCGTTGACCGCAATTTCGGCGGTACGGTTGACCGCCTGCATATATAGGGCTTCTGCCTTCGCCACTTTAGTTCCGCCCCAATCGAATAAGGGCAATTCCAGTGTGACTGAGTAGCCATGTTGGACGGGCTGGCTAATGAAGGTGTTGCGGATAGCGCCTAATTCCAGCACATTGATCAAGCGCGTCGCCTTATTCAGCCCCAGGTTCCTGGCTAACTGCTCCGTTCCCAAACGCGCTGCTTGGACATCGAGACGCTGCGTCATCGCCAGTTGCTCAATGTTTGCAATATCATCCGGCGTTTTTGGCAAATCCGGCAACCTGAGCGGCAAGCTAAATGTCGTCTGCATTCCCCATAATCCCATCAGGCGCGTCAGTTTTTCCCGACTACGAATCTGCGCCTGTTGCGCGCGCGCCAGGTTGAGTGAAGCATCGGCATAGAAGCCTTGTTCCCTGGCTTGCTGCAGCTTGTTGTAATTGCCGGCCTGCGCCAAGCGTCGCGCCAGTTCAGCGCCGGCATCCGCTGCTTTCTTGACCTGTCTCATGTACAGCAGGGTCTGGTCGGCCGCAACCGCCAGGTAATAGGTCTTGCGGGTTTCCGCAGCCAAAGACAGCATTTGCATCGTCACTTCGCGTTTGGTCTGCTCGAAGCGGCGTTGTTCCATCTGCCGGGTGTAAGGCATCATGAATAATCTGGCGATATTGAAAGACAGGCTACGGTCGACTTCGACCTCAGCGCCTTGTCGCGTGCGGCTGAACGAGAAGCCGGGATTGGGGAGTCGCCCCGCCTGGACAAAATCAGATTCCGCTATGCCTAACTCATAAAACGATGCTTGTAAGCCGCGATTGTTGAGTAAGGCGATTTGCACGGCATCATCGACAGTCAAAGGCGCACCGAGCAATTCTTTGACGCGCCGGGCAGCGGTATTTTGCTCACTGTCTGAGCGCTGCCATGTGACATCCTTGCCAAGACGATCTTGCGCGACTTGCTCAACGGAAGAAAATCCACCATCAGCGCTAAACGACGCGCAGCCGCTTAAAACCAGCGAAATCAATGCCATCCCAGTCAATCTGAGCCTGCCTTTAGTTGGCACCGATTGCAGGTAATTGGTTAAGTGAGCGACTTTCATTTTTTGTGCTCCATCTTGTCCATTTGTTTAGATTTGTCCGGTATGGAGGCGTCCTTTGCTGGAGGCTTAGCTTCAGAAGCATCGGCTTCGCGAGCCTGTTTGGCATAGACGCGCCAGCCACCGACGCGGGCAGTATTGTCATTCGCCTCTTTCCAGGAACTTACTTCCTGCTCAAGGTAAGGGCGATAGGCTTGAAATGGCGACAGATAAATCACTGGCGGAACCTCAGCTTGCGCATCCAGAGGATTGGGGCGCTGGCTGGCGTTAGGTTCTTGGGCAGCGGAATTCAGGCACACGCCGGATAAGGCGACCAGCGCCCATACCAGCCGAAGCCTGAACGGAGAAAATAAGGGATTCATGAAATCCTCGCTAATTGATTGCGTAATGGGGTCACTGCGGAGACCACAGTGGGGGCCAGAGTGGAAACTACAGCGAGCTAAGGCAAAAACGCGCAGCAGAATGCAATGGCAAGAATAACGCCGGGACCAGGCTGATCGATAAAATGCTCAATACAAAGCGATAGCCACCGCAGCAGTCGATAAAGACTACCTGGCGTTACAGGCGGGAATTAAGCTCGGGGAGGTCGTTCGAGGCCATCGCTGATATGGCCGAAATGCGAAGAAAAAACCAGGTCGATTTTTTCAGAGGAAGGACTCGGACTATTTTGGATCAGCGATTCAGTTACCATCGCGGCACCAATGCAGCAGGCAGCGCAGGAGCTGCATTTGTCTTTGGAAAGCTTGGCGGCTGCATCGGAATGCGGGGAATGATGCGACAATTTTTCTGCAGCATCATGGTGATGTTCATGTTGCTCGTGCTGATCCTGATCGCTGACTGATGCGTGGTGGTGCTCAGTACCGCAGTACAGCATGGTCGCCGCAGCAACGCCCTGGACGGGAATCGCCAATATCATCATGCATAGCAAAAAGAGTCGGGCCAGCTTTTTCATGTGATGGATTATAGTCGAAATTTTATTTTTTTCAGTCCGACAGTAAAAAAATCACTCTTATGCTGATAGCGCTCATTAATGCAAGATAGTGTCGCGAAAGAGTCCGGTGAAATGCGTGTTTTTTTAACGAACTTTGACTTTTCTTAATGAAATAAGCTATCAAATACTATTGATTTCTGGGAAGATTGCTGCAGGTGTTTGCCCCCCACATACTCACAAGGCATGTAATGAAAGCAGCATTGGTCAGATTCATGACATCGATCATCGGCCAGGTTACTTTGGCGATGACGCTGTCATTCAGTTTTTTAATTGCCGGCGTTATTTACGACGGTAACCGCACCTTAAATGCGGCTGTCATTGAAAACGTCAAATCGAGCATCAATCAGACTTCGCAGATACTCAACCTGACCGTTTCGGTTTATGCCAGCGCCAATGAGCTGGAAACGGTAAGAGTTTTTTTCCATGAGCTGCTTGACCAGCAATCGCAAAACGGTCTGGTATATGTGATTGTCGGAAATGCACAAGAACAGGTGTTATTGACGACCCTGCAGTCAGAAAATCTGATTCCCGCTCCTGACCCTGAAAATAAGCTGACCGCCGCCGCCGCTCGCGGCGTGATCCATGTGCGCAATCCCCTATTGCTGCCTGGCCGGCAAATCGGTTTTTTACAGTACGGACTGTCTACCCAAAGTTTAGTGAACGCGATTAGCAGAGAAAAATATTATTCCTTGCTGAGAACCGGGACGGTGATGACGCTGACCTTAGTCTTGATCTTCATACTGGCGCGCCGTATCTCCAAACGCCTGCATGAAATGATCAGCGCGAGTAAGGAGATTGTCTCAGGACGCTATGAAAGGCGGGTTCAGGTATCGGGCGGTGATGAACTGGCCGCGGTCGCCAAGAACTTCAATCGTATGGCGGATGCCGTGCAGTTAAAAATCCAGGAAATCACGGAGCTGAATCAATCGCTGGAATCGAGAGTATTCCAGCGCACCAAAGAACTGGAACAGGCAAATCAATTATTAGGCAAGAATTTTGATCAATTAAAAGAAACACAAACGCAATTGATCAAATCAGAAAAATTAGCAAGCCTGGGCGCGCTGGTGGCGGGCGTCTCGCACGAACTGAATACGCCGATCGGCAATGCGCTGACCGTGTCGTCAACACTGTCGTATAAGACAGATGAAATAAAGCAGATTTATCAGAGCGGACAAATAAAAAAATCCACGCTCGATAATTTTTTGAATTCGACGGAACTGGCAGGGGATTTATTAGGTAGAAACCTGAAGCGTGCTTCCGAACTGATTATCAGTTTTAAAACGGTGGCGGTTGATCAGACCAGCGAACAGCGTCGCCGCTTTAATCTCTTGCAGACCATGGAGGAGTTGGCGGTAACCCTGCAACCGATGATACGCAAAACCAGAATCACCTTTACGCTGGATTTGCCGGATGATATTTACCTGGACAGTTATCCCGGGCCGCTGATTCAGGTCATGACGAATCTGGTGAATAATGCCCTTACCCACGGATTCGACGGCAGGCAAGCGGGCATGATGTCCTTGCGTGCTGAACTGGAACCGGGCGAATCATTGTCTTTTGTGCGCTTAGAGTTTACAGACAATGGCGTCGGCATACAAAGCGACAATCTGCCTAAAATTTTTGATCCCTTTTTTACCACTAAACTAGGGCAGGGCGGATCGGGTCTGGGTCTGAGTATCTGCTACAACATTGTCGAAGGCGTATTGGGCGGTACTATCTCAGTCAGCTCCGCAATCGGTTCCGGTACCCAGTTCCACATACGCATTCCTCTGATCGCACCGCACAAAGAAGAAGTCGCTGAGACTTCATTAGCGACGAGTCTTTAGCAATTAGGACTGACGCAAAAACCCAAGCATCTCACCACAGAGGTACGGAGAAAAGGCTGGAGGAACTGGCCGCATGATGTGTTGATATTAAAGGTAACTTCTAAAAACCCCATGCTCGAGCGCATCGCGTCGTTACAAAGCCTCGCAATACCGACGTATTGCTGCGTTTTGTGCCTAGCGTTGCATCTCGATTAAAGGGTTTTTAGAAGTTCCCTAAAACGAACCCGCAAGCCGGGCGCGCCTGTTGGCGCGAAATGCCTCTGGAAGCCGCATCCAGCCTGCGGCTTCATGTATATGACAGGAAGCAGCTCGCCGTTTTGCATAAGCCGCGGCAATGATTGTGCCGTCTTCAGCAAAAATTTCCTGAATACAGGATTGAGAGTTCATGGTATGACCCGATTGCCGGGCCATACCATGCCGCTAAAAAGTGCCTTGCAGCGATACAGACAAGAGTTTGGAATCGCCAAAGAAAGGGTAAGGATAAGTCGACTTGTCTTTCGAGATGTCGTATTGAACTTTGAGCGCCATATTTCTGCGGAAGTCCCAGCGCAATGACAGATATTGCGAGTCCCTGCCCTCGATAGGTTCCGCGACTGTGCGGTAGCGCGACATCGTGTACATCGGGGTCCATGCACCATACTGGTAACCAATCCCAAGCAGCGCGTATTTATACACGTTATTCAACCCCTTGGCGGCATCGATTTGCTCATAGCGATCGACTTCTGCCTTGATCAGCCAATTCTTGTAATCCATGTTGGCAGAAATACCCATAATCCGGGTGCCCTGATTGTCGATCAGGGTGGTGCGACTGCCGTTGCTATTGTCTTGCCAGAGGGTGTCCTTGTACCACATCATCATGCCGCGTACATCGAATACCCCGTTATTGGCTGCAACCGAAGTACCGATGATATTTTTCCAGGACTCGTTGGTCGGCGTTGTGTAGTAAATCTGGGTATCGTAAGCGTCATTTTTTTGGGTATAGCCGCCAGTCCATGCGTGGAAAGTGGCGGCCCAATCCGATTGACCCAATTGCGTCCGATAACTGACATTGGCACCTTTGTAGGCATAAATAGGCCAGCCGTAGACATCTGGCGCAGGTCTGACCCATGGGTAGGCATAGCCTATGTAGAGAAAATCGCTGTAGTAATACAAGGGAATGCGGAATTTACCCGCCTGGAAAGTCCAGTTCGAATCAACCGATGGCTGCCAGGTGACATATGCCCAGTCGACCGTTGGACGTGATCCTTCATTGGGATTGAGCGCACGGCTGACGAGTTGCGCCGTTGCCGACAAATTCGGTAAAAAATCCTTTTTTATCTGCACGCCGATCAGTGATTCCTGATCGAACTGAAAACCCTTTTCTTTTTCGTAGACGGCGGCATATTCCCAGCCTTGTATAGTGCAAGGGCAATTCCATTTTTGATACATCCATGGCGCACTGCTGCCCAATGCGGACCCGTTCAAGACTTTGGCGCCGGTCAGACTGTAGAAACCAGTCAGTTTCAGGGAGCCGTCCTCGGTGAGATCAATTGCAGCGGCACTACCAGCAAACAGCACAGGGAACACTGATGCCATGAGTAATTTCTTCATTGAATAGCCTCCAAAGGGGGAGAGGAAATAGCCGGGCTTAAGGTACTGTGGTGATGACTTTTACTGAGTCATCAACCGCCGATTTTTCGATATAACCGATTGCATTGACGTTTTCACTAATTGCTTTTTTGACTTCAGCGCTCGTCTTATATTCTTTGGGCGGTTTTCCTTTTCCGGTAAAAACTATCCTTGACCAGATCGCCTGGACTTGAGCCGGCTCTTTTTCCAATACTTTTTTATAAAACTCAGCGCGGATCGGTGAGCTTTCAGCTTGTTCAACAGGGGTGAACAAGACCGATCCCCCTAGAAAGAATTGTGCTGCCTGGGCGGCAAACATTTTCGTTGCGGGATTTTGTGGATTCACCACAATGACCAGTTCTGCGAAGGCGGGTGTGGTGATCACCAATAACAGCAATAGGTGGGCGATCAGGGAAAATTTCCGTTTCATCTGAGTTCCTGTTATCTATGTTGAACCGCAAAAAGGAGCGATCGCTCAACTACCTATGCAACGCTGCATTGACATACAAAAATCGGAAGACTGTACTGATGGGGTGACGGTGAAATTAAAATTTTTATCGCTGGTATCAGCATACTCCCAGGATTATTTTCCAGCATTTTTTTAACGATGTTTGTCGTTTAAAAGGTACATTGCGTCCTGGTTCAAGTCAGAGCTTTGCAGGAACAGTTGTGGATTATTTTAGATGGTGTGATGAGTTTCAATTCAGTTGTGACGCAATCGTTGCGGTAAGTGCGTTTTTGCCAGGAAGGGCTATCCGGCGATGCCCCTCCTGGCAAATTCTATAGGTTAATCCTGGTTGCTATGATTGACTTCCGCATTGCCTGAGAAGGAAGCATTGGCGTTGCCCGATACGGATGCGGATGGGGGACTGGATTTCGCGACGGCATCCTGACCGTTACGCTGGCTATTGCTTGCAACGGCAGTGGACGTATCGTGACTATTCGCTACAGTGCCATTCGCAAAATTAGCGGTGTTGGCGGCCTGAGTTCTGGCGTTGCTTGTCGCTGGCTTACTTGTCTCCGATGCAGCCTTGCCAGTGTTCGACATGGTTTGTTCATGTCGCACTATTGAGCCAAGAGTGGCGCTGCCTGCGCCGCTGCTATTGCTGGAACCGGATGCTGACTGGCTGCTGGTGTCAGGCATGATGCCTGACATGATGCCGCCGGAACTGGCTGAATTAGCGTTGCCGGTGGACTTCCTTCCATTGCTTTCTGCCATGGCATCGGCGTTGTTGCTCAGATTGCCGGAGATATTTCTGGCGCTGCCAGTGAGACTATCCTGGCGGGTATGGCTGATTGTCGCTTCTGGAAAAGACGACATGCCTCGCAAAGTTCCGCCCATGCCTCCGCCGATGGCGCCGCCTAAGATTCCGGCCTGGGAAGATAGGCTGATTGTCAAGCCTGTCAGTATGGCTGCGCAGCGTATGAATTTACCTGTAGTCATGATATTTCTCCTTAAGTAACCGCAGACTGCCTGCAGTATTGAAAGGAAAACGCCGCAGCCGGTTGATTTAATCCATCGATTTAAATTTTTTTTGAAATAGTGAGAGGCTTGCCCAGAGATGGTCTTGCCGCCGCATATCGATGCGACCAATTCAAATGAGCAGATCAGCGAAAATCTTCAGGTTTAATTCGTAACGAGTTGCCTACTATGCCGTAACCAAGGTCTGGACTGGGTTTGCCCGTAACGCTTGTTTTTGCCTGGCTGATCAGATAGTCAATCGCTTTTTTTGCTGCGGCATTGTCGGGCGCAGACAATTTTTGCGCTAGCAGAGCTGCGACAATGGGGGAGGCAAATGAGGTGCCACGCACTACCTGATACGGCGGTGAACCGATCGCGGCGGCCAGCATTTGGCTACCCGGCGCCGCAAACATGACTTGTGCGCCGCGTGCAGCTTCAGGCAGGACGCGTAATTTGGCATCCACTGCGGTGACGCCGATGACTCCCGGATAGCTGGCAGGGTATAGGGGCGGGGCGGCCGGCCCATCGTTGCCGACTGCGGCTACCAGCAGATAGCCTTTGGCAAGCATGGATTTGATGATCCGCTCGAGATTCTGGTTTGCCGGACCCACAATGCTTAAGTTGATCACGGCGACTTTATTCTGGGCTAACCAGGCCAGCGCTTCTATCAATTTGTCTAAGCTGCCGCCCGCTTCGCTACCGCAATAGATGTCGGCGCTATACAAAACTGCATCAGGCAGCACGCCGCTGAAGGGCGCGGCATGACCGATCATCAGGGACGCTACCGCCGTGCCATGCGGACTGGCAAGATTTTTGTTGCCGCAATCACGGCGTTTTATTTGCGCATCGCGAAACACCATGTGGCTGACATCAATTCCTGCATCTACCAGGCCAATTTTGGGTCTCACGGCATCGTCAGGCGTAGCTGCTTTAGTATGATTGCCTGGTTTGATCTCGCCCTCAGTGAGTGAGGCAGATGCGAAGGTGGGACCGCTACCCAAATAAAGATGGTTGTAGTCGTAGATGCCTGCCTTGTCCAGGCTATGCAATAAATCAAGTGCAGCGGCAGTGGACAACGGTTGCGGTACTTGTAAAACCAGAATGGTCTCTGCCAGCGCTTCAAGCCGGATTTCTCTGACAACGCTAAACCCCGCTGCATGCAAGCTGATCAGTGCTTCTACAGAGGGCGACCAGGCGATAATTTCATGTTTTACGATTAACTCGCCTCGGGTATCGAGCTCGAATACTCCCGGATGCTCTCTTCTTAAACGATCGATCGTATTGAGACGCAGATTTTGTAAGGTCGCCACGTCCTCCAGTACGTCGTTGCGCACAAGTTGATCAAACCGGTTGCGCAGTATTTGCGTATTCAACGGGACTAACTGCCTGTCCGGCAAACTCAGCGGAGGGAGACGAAGTTGCGCCTCTGCAGGAAAGGCGGTACAGAGCAATACACAGAACAGGAGCCTGCAGGCCAAGCAGATGTTGCGGCGGCATCGTCGAAGAGGATAGGAGGAGATAGGCATAATCAGATGGTAATATAAATAAGCATAGAGGGCTTTAAAGTGATTTTAGCCAGACGGGCTTGCATAAAAAAGCCTTGGTTCTATCATGGTTCGGCGACGATCAAACGAAGCAGCCGTGAATTTTCATCACCGTTTTTAATATAACGATTGAGCCAGGGAATAAATTCCCTCGCGCTGTCGTTTACTGAGTATCTATGGATCAGACAGCTACTAATATCCAGAACGAGATTGCCGCTTTGCTGCCGCGCCTGAGACGTTTCGGGCGTGCCGTTACACGACATCGCGAAGATGCTGACGATTTAGTGCAAATCGCCGTGGAGAAGGCGCTTAACCGGACTGAGCAATGGGAGCCGGGCAGCCGGCTGGATAGCTGGTTATTCCGCATAATGAAGAATGCATGGATAGATGAAGTCAGGGGACGGGCAAGGCGCAGCGACATCCTGGCGCCGGAAGAAGCGGGAGAGCAGGTCGGCGCGGATCCCAGTGACGCCTATGTGCATCAGCTTGCGGTGCAAAAAGCGGTATCGATGCTGAACGACGACCAGCGCATGGTGGTCAGCCTGGTGCTGGTGGAAGGATTGCCCTACAAAGAGGCGGCTGAAGTCATGGATATTCCGATTGGGACCCTGACTAGCCGCTTGGCACGCGCGCGCGAAACCTTGCAGTTGCTTTTATCGGATCCTGCGAATAAATAGAGGAAGTCATGATGAGCTTTACAGATGAAATTTTAATGGCATATGCCGACGGTGAGCTCGATCTCCCGACCCGGACTGCAATTCAGGCGGCGCTTCTGCAGGATGCCGAGTTGGCAAAGCGGGTCGCTCAGCACCAGGCGCTGCGCGCGGACGTATTTGCCGCATTTGCACCGGTACTGAATGAGCCGATACCCGCTAGTTTGCAGTTACCTCAGGCAAGCATTCCGGCTGCCGGCAATAAAGTTGTCCAATTAAGTGATGTGAAGATCAAACATTCTGTTAAGACTCCTGGCAAGTCCTGGTCCTGGGTTGAGCTTGGCGGGCTGGCCGCGACCTTAATCGTGGGTGTTGCAGTCGGAAAATTTGGCTTGCAGGGAGATGCCACGATTCCTTCAAGCGGCGGCATGCTGGCTGCGGTGAATGGCCATGTCGCTGCAAGCGGGAAGCTGGCACAGGCTCTTACGCAGCAGCTTGCCAGCGCTCCTGCGTCTGAACATACAGTCAAAATCGGTGTCAGTTTTTTATCTAAGGAGGGTCAATTCTGCCGAAGTTTTGCGACAGAAAATGCATCGCAGAATCCCGGCTTGTCCGGCCTGGCATGCAAACAGAAAACCGGTACTGAGTGGCAAATAGCCGTGTTGGCGCAAACCCAATTGCCAGCCACTCCCGGCGCAGCATACCGACAAGCGTCGGCCGAGATGTCGCCCGTCGTATTGCAGGCAATCGATCAATATATGGCCGGTCAAACTTTAGATGCGGCCGCAGAACGCGCCGCGCAGCAACAAGGATGGCAAATCAAACCGTAATCCATCTTGGCTTTGGTGTGCGCATTTACGGGCAGGATGCTGAAAAATAGTTATTAAAAAATAAGCTTCTTGTTTCTTTGAGGTAATGTACAAGTCTTAGTGATTCGCCTACACTAAAAAAAATCACTGACATAGGCGAACGTTCAATGACTACAGAAACCATGGGTGAAGCGCAGTTGGCGGAAGATTTGCGTCACGGGCAAAATAAATTGCTGGAAATGATCGCGAGAGGCGCGCCATTGCAAGAGACCTTGGCGAGGCTGATGCAGCTCATAGAGGCGCAATCACATGGTGTGCTGTGTTCCGTCCTGTTATTGGATCAGGATGGGATTCATATCCGCAAAGGTGCTGGCCCCAGTTTGCCAGAATCCTATATGAATGCCCTGGACGGTTTTTCTATCGGACCCACTGCAGGTTCCTGCGGAACGGCGATGTATCTTAAAAAGATGGTGATCGTCAAAGATATCACCACCGATCCCTTGTGGGCACCTTATAAGGCTTTAGTTGAACCTTTCGGTTTCCGCGCCTGCTGGTCAACGCCCATCTATCTCAATAGCGATAAAATCCTGGGGACATTTGCGATGTACTATCGCGAAATCCGTGAGCCCGGTAAAGAAGACTTGAAGTTGATTGAGGTGGCGACCCACCTGGCGGGTATCGCGATCGAACGCACTCGTCGCGAAGAAGAATTAGATTTGCATCGCACTCACTTAACTGAACTGGTGGCTGAACGTACTGCCGAGCTCTCCATGGCGAAAGAGCGGGCGGAAATCAGCAATATGGCATTGAGCAAAGCCAATCAGGAGCTTGCCAATGCCCTGAATAATTTAAGTATTACTCAAGAAGAATTAGTCCGGCGCGATAAGCTGGCGGCTTTAGCGGCTCTGGTCGCAGGCGTAGCGCATGAATTGAACACCCCGATCGGCAATGGCTTAATGGTTGCCAGTACATTATCCGAGTTGACGCAGGAATTTGCCCACTCTTATCAGAGCGGGATAAAACGCTCGTCCCTGGCACATTACGTCGCAGAAGCGATGCAGGCCAGCGATATTTTGCAACGCAACTTACAGCGTGCTGCCGATTTGGTGAATAGCTTTAAGCAAGTCTCGATAGACGAAGCAAATTACAAACGTTCGACCTTTGTATTGGGGAATTTTGTGGCTGAGACTGTCGCTTCACTGAATGGGGCATTAGAAAAAAATGCGGTGCAACTGATGCAGAACTTACCATCGGGGCTAACGATCAATAGTTACCAGGGACCCTTGGCGCAAGTGTTGATCAACCTGATTAATAACTGCCTGATACACGCATTTGAGCAAACTGATCATCGAGTCATCGAAATCGCTGCCAGCATACATCCGAAGTGGATTAAGTTAAGTGTCAGAGACAATGGCAAGGGCATCCCTGAGAATGATCTGAAGCATATTTACGATCCATTTTTCACTACCAAACTCGGCGCCGGCAGTTCAGGATTGGGGTTGCATATCACGCACAACATCGTGACTTCTTTGTTGGACGGAAAAATCGATGTACAGAGCTCCTTGAACTCAGGCACCTGCTTTACCATCAGCCTGCCGATCTGAATGCCAATCGACAAAAGCGCGATGCGACTCCCCGCTGCGTTAAATAAAGACAATTCAACGCGCAGTGAAGTGAGCCTGCAGAGCGCCTAGCTCACCGAAACGAATATGAATATCGGTATCTAGCGGCACCTCAAAGCTGGCAACATACGAGCCGGTAATGATCACCTGACCCGCGCGCAGAGCTTGCCCTTTGCCGCGCAAAAATTCTGCTAACCAATGCAAGGGGGCACGCGGATTCAGGTTGGGATGTTGCCCGTCGAATTGATGGATAAGCTGTCCGTCAGAGTGGATATCGATGTGCATTTGGTTAGCCGCACATGCCAGTACGGGATCGACTTCGGGGCCGATATAAAGTCCTTGGTTTAATAAACCATCGGCTAAATTTTCAGCAAAACTGGCTTTTGCAGGATCAGAATAACGACTATCAATGAGTTCCAGAGCAAGATGCACAGAGCCGATAGCCGCATCAAGCTCTGCTGCCATGTAAGGTTCGTTGCGCAGCGGCAGGTCATGTGCCAGGACGAAGGCCAGTTCAGGTTCTATGCGCACTTGCTGCGCTCTGCCCCAGACCGCACATGGGCTGCGATAAAATATCGTACTGGTATAAATGGGGGCGATGACCAGTTTACTGTCGCTTGGCGTGCCGCACTTCCATGCGTTGACGGATTCGCCCAGTTGCGTTGTGACCAGCGCCTGAATTGCCAGGGCGACCTCGGTGCTTACAGGCCGGCATGACTCAGGCAAGCGATTGCCTTGCATGCCGCTGCGCCTGCGTTCCGAGAGAATGGTCGCTGCTTTGACAATGGCGGCTGCATTAGGTAGAGATGGCATGATGAATGGCGTGCTCAGGAATAGTAATGGGGCCTAAATAGAATTTACGCGCAACCGTCACAGCGGCGGCGTCTCTTCACGGATCTTCGTACGGTGTTCATCGACGCGCCGTGCCGGAACAATTTTGCATCAATCCCGCAAGGGAAAAGTCAATTGAGTTGACGCTGATGACCCACATTGGTAAGAGACAAAAAAACCTGCAGACTTCACATCTGCAGGCAATTTGTATCGGCGTTGCGATCTGAACTGAATTCGATCAGTCGCGCTTTGGCACATAATTCAGCGTGTTGGCAGGCAGAACCCGTGCGGCTAATTTTGCATTCGTTTTGAGCAGATCGACTTCATCACTCAAAATGTGTACCGCTTCATTGAGCAATACGTCCTTGGCGTCTTTTTGCTCTTTTTCTGCAGCGATATCTGCCGCCAAATTACGTTCATTCGCTTGCAGGCCATCGTCCGCTTTGGATTTAGTTTTAGTCGCCGTTTTTCCACCGTTTTCATGCGCTTCGCGCTGCTTGACTTTGGCTTCCTGCGCTTCTTTTTCCTTACGGCGTTCCGCTTCATTCAAGGAGATGAGTTTCTTTTTGCGTAAGGCCTGAACCTCAGCGATATCTTCTTGCAGATATTGGAAATCCTTGTCCTTTGCCGTGCGTGATTCGTAGCGAACTTGCAGCATAGGCAGCAGATCGCTCAGGTCGCCGGTGGGCTTGTAATCAGCAGGTTTGATTTGCGACCACGGCAGCGCATTGTCGTAGCTTGATTCACCAAAGTTCTCTGGATCGGTCAGGCTGGGGAAGCTGATGTCAGGCGTCACGCCGCGTAACTGGGTGGTACCGCCGTTGATGCGGAAAAACTGCGCAATCGTCATCTTCAATTCACCAAATTTTGGCTTGGTATTTTGCGCCATCTGATCCAGGCTGATCAGCGTCTGCACCGTACCTTTGCCAAAGCTAGGTTCGCCAATGATGACGCCGCGGCCATAATCCTGTATCGCCGCCGCGAAAATTTCCGAGGCAGATGCCGAGCCTCGATTGATCAGCACGCCCAGCGGGCCGTTCCAGGCAACACCGGCGTCATTATCGCTTTCGACACTGATTTTCCCTTGCGAGTTGCGTTGCTGAACGACTGGTCCTTTGTCGATAAACAAGCCGGTTAATTCAATCGCTTCTGCCAGCGAACCGCCGCCGTTATTCCGCAGATCAATCAGGACGCTGTCGACTTTTTCTTTCTTGAGTTCTTCGAGCAGGCGGGAGATATCGCGTGTCGCACTGCGGAAGTCTTTGTCGCCTTTGCGTTTGGCGTCGAAATCGAGATAAAAGGTCGGCAGCGAAATGACGCCGATCTGGCGCGTCAGATTACCGCTCTTGACGGGAATGATCGATTTTTTTGCCGCCTGTTGTTCCAGCTTGATTTTGTCGCGCAGCAAAGTCACGAGTTGATGCTTGCCGTCGAGGCTGGCATCCGCAGGCAGAATATCCAGTGTGACCACGGTGTCTTTGGCGCCGCGTATCAGGTTGACGACGTCATCGATGCGCCAGCCGATGACTTCAGTCAGCGCGCCGTTCTTGCCCTGACCGACGCCGACGATACGGTCGCCGACTTTGAGTTGTCCTGATAGTGAGGCCGGGCCGCCGGCGACCAGTTCGCGGATGGTGGTGTAATCATCGCGTTCTTGCAGAACGGCACCGATGCCGATCAGGGAGAGCTTCATCGCGATATCAAAATCTTCGGACGCACGTGGCCCCAGATAATTCGTATGCGGCTCAATGGAGGTCGCGTAGGCATTCATGAACATCTGGAAGGCGTCGTCGCTCTTGTATTTGCGAATGCGATTAATCGATGTGGTGTAGCGTTTATCCAGCGTCTCCCTGATTGCAGCTTCGTCTTTGCCCGCTAATTTCAAACGCAGCCAGTCATTTTTTACGCGCTTGCGCCAAAGGTCTTTCGCCTCATCTTCGGACTGTGGCCATGGCTCTTTTTCCCTAGCGTAGGAGTAACTTTCTTGCTGGGTAAAGTCGAAGCCTTTTTTCAAAATATCGCGTGCATAAGTCAGGCGATCGATCAGGCGTTTTTCATACAGGTTGAAGATCGCGAAAGGGATGTTCAGATCTTCCTGGTAGATGGCATCATCAAGTTTGGTGCGCGCGCTGGAAAATTGATTGATATCGGACTGAGTAAAGAACAGTCGCTCCGGGTCGAGTGCTTTCAGATAACGGTCAAAAATCTTTTCCGACATCGCATCGTCAAGCGGCGTCGCCTTGTAGTGGAAGCGGGTCAGGAATCGTGCGCTCAGCGCTGCGGCTTGGGATTGCTGCTGCTGGGGCAGGAGCAATTGTGGCGCCGTCGACTCTAAAGTGTCAGCATGGGTAGAGACTGCAAAAACCAGTAGCAGTCCCAATAAGTTTTTATTCATTTGCCGTTCTCCAATTCCATATTGCTAAAGCCACATGCCTGATGACGATGTGGCTGATTGCCCGCGTGACTCATTCCGTCGCATTTTGTGATGCTTCATTGATCCTGTATGACCACCAGGAAACAGAAAGGTTCGCCTGCATTATTTCAGATTAAGCAGAGTTTTGTTGAGTCCGTGAGCATAAAGGGGAAATGGCATAGTGCTTCTGCGTATTTGTATCACTTTGTTTCCAGATTTATTTTCACTGTTTTACAATGCTTTCACGATTGTTAATAAAGTGATTTTCCCATTATGGCAAGACTTAGTCGCCTCGTGATTCCGCAGCAACTGCATCACATCATCCAGCGAGGCAATCATCATCAGGGAATTTTTCAGGACGCTGAAGACTACGCCGCCTTTTTGCAATGGCTGCGCGATGCGGCGAAGGCGTTTCAGGTAGCGATACATACTTATGTTCTGATGCCGGATCATCTGCATTTGCTGGCTACGCCCATGGATGAGGGCGGGATCGCCAAGATGATGCAATGGGTCGGTCGTCACTATGTCCCTTATTTTAATCGGAAGTACCAGCGGTCAGGCAGCTTGTGGCAGGGACGATACCGGGCGACGGTGTTGGAGGCGGAACAATACTTTTTAAAATGCAGCCTGGCCATAGAGAGTAATCCGGTCAGGGCAAAATTAGTCGGCGATGCTCAGGAATATCCCTGGTCGAGTTTTCAGCACCATATCGGTCTGAAAATTGATCCGCTGATCACCGATCATGCCGTATATTGGCAACTGGGCAATACCCCATTTCAACGTGAGGCTGCCTATAAAGAGATGATGCAAAAGCCTTTGCCCAACGCCGATGTCGTATCCATGATGGATGCGGCGCTGAAAGGGTGGTTGATCGGTTCTGCTGCGTTCAAAGCGGAAATGGTCAGGTTGACCGAGCGGCGGGTGACGCCAATGAAGCGTGGCAGACCGAGAAAAGCAGTGGAAAAACCAGGATGAAGCATAATTGGTGTTTAAAATTTGCTTCAATTTACTATGTCCCCAATTAAATTTATTTGAGAGTTTACCAATTTTAATTTGACTCCGACCCTAAATTTTCTTGTTGTGATTTCTATTGCGCTGCACTATTCTACGATTCAACCCTATATTCAATGTGGAGAATCATGATGCAAGCGCAAGGCCTGTACGACCCAGCTAACGAACACGACGCCTGCGGTGTAGGCTTTGTGGCACATATCAAAGGCAAAAAATCTCATGCGATTGTTGAGCAAGGTTTATTGATCCTGAAAAATCTCGACCATCGCGGCGCGGTGGGGGCCGACAAACTGATGGGTGACGGCGCTGGTGTGCTGATTCAGATTCCCGATCAATACTATCGCGAAGAAATGAGCAAGCAGGGCATCGCATTACCGCCGCCAGGCGAGTACGGCGTTGGCATGATCTTCCTGCCGAAAGAGCATGCATCTCGACTGGCTTGCGAGCAAGAGATCGAGCGTGCCGTGCGTGCCGAAGGTCAGGTGGTGCTGGGCTGGCGCGATGTTCCTGTTGATACCGACATGCCCATGTCGCCGCTGGTACGTGAAAAAGAGCCGGTGATACGCCAGATTTTTATCGGCCGTGGCGCCGACATCATGGTGACCGATGCGCTGGAGCGTAAGCTGTATGTGATCCGCAAGTCCGCCGTGCATGCGATTGAGGCATTAAAACTGATCCACGGTAAAGAATATTTTGTGCCGTCGATGTCGGCACGTACGATCGTGTACAAAGGTTTGCTGCTGGCCGACCAGGTCGGTGTGTATTACAAAGATTTGCAAGATCCCCGCTGCGTTTCCGCGCTGGCATTGGTGCATCAGCGTTTTTCCACGAATACTTTCCCTGAATGGCCGCTGGCTCATCCCTACCGCATGATTGCGCATAATGGTGAGATCAACACGGTCAAAGGCAACTTCAACTGGATGCGGGCACGCGAAGGCGTGATGAAGTCTGCCGTCTTGGGCGACGATCTGCAAAAATTGTATCCGCTGATTTTTGAAGGTCAGTCCGATACGGCCAGTTTTGATAATGCGCTGGAATTGTTGGTAATGGCAGGTTATCCAATCGCCCAGGCGATGATGATGATGATTCCGGAAGCCTGGGAAAATCACACCATGATGGATGACAATCGTCGCGCATTCTACGAATACCATGCCGCGATGATGGAGCCATGGGACGGTCCTGCGGCGATGGCGTTTACGGATGGCCGTCAAATCGGCGGTACGCTGGATCGCAACGGCTTGCGGCCTGCGCGTTATATCGTGACCGATGACGATCTGGTCGTGATGGCGTCCGAGTCCGGTGTGTTGCCGATTCCCGAATCAAAAATCATCAAGAAATGGCGTCTGCAGCCAGGCAAAATGTTCCTGATCGATCTGGATGCCGGTCGTATTATCGATGACAAGGAAATCAAGGACACTTACGCCAATGCCAAGCCTTACAAGCAATGGATTAATTCTGTCCGCATCAAATTAAATGCGCTCAAAGCAGAGCAGGAAGTCGCTCCGTCGGCCGCGACTTTGCTGGATCAGCAGCAGGCGTTTGGATATACCCAGGAAGATTTAAAATTCCTGATGGCGCCGATGGCGAGCGGCGCTGAAGAAGCGATCGGCTCGATGGGCAATGACTCATCGCTGGCCGTCATGTCGAATAAATTGAAGCCGTTGTACAACTATTTCAAACAGTTGTTCGCGCAAGTAACGAATCCGCCTATCGATCCTATCCGTGAGGCGATGGTGATGTCGCTGGTGTCTTTCATCGGACCAAAGCCGAATCTGCTGGACACCAACAACATCAATCCACCGATGCGTCTGGAAGTAGCGCAGCCGGTGCTGGATTTTTCCGATATTGCCAAGCTGCGCAATATCAGCGCGAATACCGGCGGCAAGTTCAAATCTTATGAACTCGATATTTGCTATCCGGTGGCGTGGGGCAAAGACGGCATAGAAGCGCGTCTGGCATCGATCTGCGCGGAGGTCGTGGATGCGGTCAAATCCGGTCACAACATCATGATCATCACGGATCGCAAGATGGATGCAGACAACGTCGCGATCCCGGCCCTGCTGGCGACTTCTACGGTCCATCAGCATTTGGTCTCTAAAGGTTTGCGCACCACTACAGGCCTGGTGGTGGAAACCGGTTCTGCCCGTGAAACCCATCACTTCGCCCTGTTGGCAGGCTACGGCGCGGAAGCTGTGCATCCTTACCTGGCAATGCAAACGCTGGCCGCGCTGGCGAAAGATTTGCCTGGCGACTTATCCGCAGAAAAAGCGATATACAACTACACCAAAGCCATCGGTAAAGGTCTGATGAAGGTCATGTCGAAAATGGGTATTTCGACCTACATGTCCTACTGCGGCGCACAGATTTTTGAAGCCATTGGCTTGAACAAATCCTTGGTCGATAAATACTTTAAAGGCACCGCATCGAATGTAGAGGGCATTGGTGTATTTGAGGTTGCAGAAGAGGCCTTGCGCTTGCATGCGCTGGCATTTGGTCACGATCCCGTGCTGGCCAATGCCTTGGATGCGGGCGGTGAATATGCGTTCCGTATTCGTGGCGAAGATCATATGTGGACACCAGATGCGATTGCCAAATTGCAGCATTCTACGCGTGCCAATAACTTCAATTCCTACAAAGAATACGCACAAATCATCAATGACCAATCCAAGCGTCATATGACTTTGCGCGGCTTGTTCGAATTCAAGATTGATCCGGCTAAAGCCATTCCGCTCGATCAGGTCGAACCGGCTAAAGAAATCGTCAAGCGTTTCGCTACTGGCGCGATGTCCCTGGGCTCCATCAGTACCGAGGCGCATGCGACCTTGGCAATCGCGATGAACCGTATCGGTGGTAAATCGAATACCGGCGAAGGCGGCGAAGATCCTGCGCGTTATCAGCAGGAATTGAAAGGCATCCCGATCAAGCAGGGCGATACGCTGGCGTCGATTGTCGGCAAAGCGAATATTGAAGTAGATATGCCTTTGTTGCCGGGCGATTCTTTACGCTCCCGCATTAAGCAGGTGGCGTCCGGTCGTTTCGGCGTCACGACGGAATATCTGGTTTCTGCCGATCAAATTCAGATCAAGATGGCGCAAGGCGCGAAGCCGGGCGAAGGCGGTCAGTTGCCGGGACATAAAGTATCCGAGTACATCGCCAAGCTGCGTTTCTCGGTGCCGGGTGTTGGCCTGATTTCACCGCCGCCGCATCACGATATTTACTCGATTGAAGATCTGGCGCAATTGATTCATGACCTGAAAAACGCCAATCCGAAAGCATCCATCTCAGTCAAGCTGGTGTCTGAAGTCGGTGTGGGTACCGTCGCTGCCGGCGTATCCAAAGCCAAGGCCGATCACCTGGTGATTGCCGGTCATGACGGTGGCACCGGCGCATCCCCATTATCTTCCGTGAAGCATGCAGGCACGCCTTGGGAATTAGGTTTGTCCGAGACGCAGCAGACCTTGGTATTGAATGGCTTACGCGGTCGTGTCAGGGTGCAGGCTGACGGCCAGATGAAAACCGGCCGCGACGTGGCGATTGCCGCGATGCTGGGCGCGGATGAAATCGGTTTTGCTACCGCACCTTTAGTGGTCGAAGGTTGCATCATGATGCGTAAGTGCCATCTGAACACTTGCCCGGTCGGTGTTGCTACCCAAGACCCGGTACTCCGTGCCAAATTCTCCGGCAAGCCGGAATATGTGGTGAACTATTTCTTCTTTGTGGCAGAAGAAGTGCGTCAAATCATGGCGCAATTGGGTATCCGCACTTATGAAGAATTGATTGGCCGGGTTGACCTGCTGGACAAATCCAAAGCGATCTCGCACTGGAAAGCCAAAGGGCTGGATTTCAGCCGGATTTTCTACCAGCCGGAAGTGTCTGCCGATACACCGATCAAGCATGTCGATGGTCAGGATCACGGCCTCGAAAACGCACTGGATAACAAGCTGATCGCGCAGGCAAAAACAGCCTTGGAAACGGGGGAAAAAGTGTCCTTCATTTCGCCGATCAAAAACCTGAACCGTACGGTCGGCACCATGCTGTCCGGCGAAGTCGCCAGACGCTATGGCCACGCCGGTTTGCCGGACGACACGATCCATATCCAGCTGCAAGGCACTGCCGGCCAGTCGGCTGGTGCGTTCCTGGCGCATGGCATCACGCTCGATCTGGTGGGAGAAGGCAACGATTATGTCGGTAAAGGTTTGTCCGGTGGTCGTATCATCATCCGCCCGAATACCGAATTCCGTGGTTGGGCAGTCGATAACATCATTTGCGGCAATACCGTGTTGTACGGCGCGATCTCTGGCGAAGCCTATATCAATGGCGTTGCCGGTGAGCGTTTTGCAGTACGTAACTCCGGCGCCCTGGCAGTTGTTGAAGGTACCGGCGATCATGGTTGCGAATACATGACTGGCGGCACTGTCATTGTGTTGGGCGAGACAGGGCGTAACTTTGCTGCCGGTATGTCCGGCGGTATTGCCTATGTCTATGATCCTGACGGCGAATTCGAAGCGAAGTGCAATATGTCCATGGTGACATTGGAGCCGGTATTGGCAGGTGATGTGCAGGTAGCGACGCTTGATCCTTCGATCTGGCACAGCCGCTTGCGTGGTGGCGACGGTGAAACCGATGAGGCCATCTTGCGCGGCCTGATCGAACGTCACTTCAAGCATACCGGCAGTACACGTGCGCGTAACTTGTTAGATGACTGGGCTCGCGGCCGTTCTAAATTCGTCAAAGTATTCCCGACTGAATACAAGCGTGCCCTGGCTGAAATGTTCGCCGCCAAACAAGCGCAGAACGCTAAACAGAAAATAGCGGCTTAATTATGTCATTGTTGAGTCGTCGAACAAATAGCGATGTTGTCTAATGCCGCGGGCAATCGCCCGCACTGACAAATCTGATGAATACTCGGGCAAGATCCGCACCAGAATCGAAGGAAGAGAAATGGGTAAAGCAACCGGTTTTATGGAATACCAGCGTTTGCAGGAAGCAAGCGAAGAGCCGCAATTACGTAAAAAGCATTACAAAGAATTTTCGCTGCGTCTGAATGATGAGCAGGCAAAAATTCAAGGCGCACGTTGCATGGACTGCGGCATTCCGTTCTGCAATAACGGCTGCCCCGTCAACAATATCATCCCGGACTGGAATGATTTGGTGTACACGGGTAATTACCAGCAAGCGTTGGATACCTTGCATTCGACGAATAATTTCCCTGAGTTTACGGGTCGTATTTGTCCGGCGCCGTGCGAGTCCGCCTGTACTCTCGGCATTAATGATGATCCAGTCGGCATCAAATCGATAGAGCATTTCATCATCGATAAAGGCTGGGAAAACGGTTGGGTCGTACCGCAACCATCTTCGATCAAGACCGGCAAAAAAGTAGCTATCGTTGGCTCTGGCCCTGCTGGCCTGGCCGCGGCGCAACAGTTGGCGCGGGTAGGACATAGTGTGACCGTATTTGAAAAAAATGATCGTGTCGGCGGCTTGCTGCGTTATGGCATTCCTGATTTTAAAATGGAAAAATCCCATATCGATCGTCGCGTTGAACAGATGCAAGCTGAAGGTGTGGTGTTCCGCACCAGTACCTTGGTCGGTAAGGATTTTCCATCGACAGTCACTAACTGGTCGAAAGAAACCGTCACGCCGGAACAACTGCAAAAAGATTTTGATGCGGTGATTATTGCCGGCGGTGCAGAGATGCCGCGTGACTTGCCGGTGCCGGGGCGTGAATTGAAGGGTGTGCATTTTGCGATGGATTTCCTGCCTTTACAAAACAAGGTGAATGCCGGCGACAAGGTCAAAGACCAGATCATGGCAAGTGCCAAGCACGTGGTCGTGATCGGCGGCGGTGACACCGGCTCCGACTGTGTCGGCACCTCGAATCGGCACGGCGCCAAATCAGTCACGCAGTTTGAGTTGATGCCGCAGCCACCGGAGCAAGAGAACAAGCCTATGGTCTGGCCGTATTGGCCGATCAAGATGCGCACCTCGTCTTCGCATGAAGAAGGATGTGAGCGCGACTGGGCGGTAGCGACCAAGCGCCTGGAAGGCAAGAACGGTAAAGTTGAAAAACTGGTTGCAGTCCGCGTTGAATGGAAAGACGGCAAGATGCAGGAAGTACCGGATTCCGAATTCGACATGAAGGCCGACCTGGTCTTGCTGGCAATGGGCTTTGTTTCTCCGGTTCAGCAAGTACTCGATGCCTTCGGTGTAGAAAAAGATGCACGCGGCAATGCCAGCGCAACGACGGATGGCGCTGACTGCTACAAAACCAATGTGGATAAAGTCTACGCAGCAGGCGATATGCGCCGCGGCCAGTCATTGGTGGTATGGGCGATCAGGGAAGGACGTCAATGCGCCCGTGAAGTGGATCTCGCATTAATGGGGGCTTCCGTCTTGCCAAGGTGATCTGAGCAATTAATTCGCATAGTTACCGTTTTGAAAAGACCGCGAAACTTTGTTAGTGGTCTTTTTATTTTGTGGGGCGAGATTTTTATGACTACGTAAATTTGTAGCTTAAATGGTAATTAAATACTCATTGCTGACTTAAAGTTCATTTATTTGATATGGAAAATTTGAATTGAAATGAAAATTAATTTCATATTATTTAAATTTTTTGAAATTTAATTCCTTCTTTTTACATGAATAAGGAATATTGAATGAATTAGTAATTTTCAAACAATAAATTGCCCGCAAGCCTGATTTCCTGATCTGCATTACAATCTCTGCTTTGCAAACTCACTACTCACTTGTGACTAATCTCGTCGAAATTCGTGACTTACACTTCGGCTATGGCGATCGCTCGATTTTGGCGGGACTCCATATGGATTTTCCACGTCGTAAAGTGATTGCTGTGATGGGCGGTTCTGGATCGGGTAAAACCACTATATTGCGCTTGATCGGCGGGCAATTACGACCCGGGCAGGGCTCGGTTGCGGTCGATGGCCAGCAGGTGCATACACTGGACACAGATGCACTATACGCTTTGCGCCGTAAGATGGGCATGTTGTTCCAGCATGGCGCCCTGTTCACCGATTTAAGCGTATTTGATAATGTCGCTTTCCCTTTTCGTGAACATACGAATCTGACTCCGGAAATGTTGCGCGATCTGGTGCTGATGAAATTACAGGCGGTCGGTTTGCGCAATGCTGCGCAGTTGAAACCGGCAGAAATTTCTGGCGGCATGGCGCGCCGTGTCGCTTTGGCCAGGGCAGTGGCGTTGGATCCGCAATTGATTATGTACGATGAGCCGTTTGCCGGCCTGGATCCTATTTCTATGGGGGTGACGGCGAATTTGATCCGGAACTTGAATGATGCTTTGGGGTCTACCTCGATTCTGGTGTCGCATGATGTCCATGAGTCTTTTGCGATTGCGGATTATGTGTACTTCTTATCTCAGGGAAAAATTGTGGCGCAAGGTAGTCCGGATGAAATGCGTATGTCCAGCGATCCTTACGTCAAACAATTTGTCAATGCCGAGAGCGATGGACCTGTGCCTTTCCATTATCCGGGCAAGTCGATGGCCGAGGATTTGAGTATCCGGACCCAGTGCAAGCCGGCAGCAAAAAATCAAGAGGATGCACGATGATTGCTCGTCTTGGACAGTTGGTAAGAGAAAACGCAAGTGATCTGGGTTACGCAACCCGCAGCTTCTTTCAAATTTTATGGAGTACGTTCGGCCTGTGGCGCAGGCCTCGCCTGGTGACCGATCAGATTCACTTTATCGGCAATTATTCCCTGGTGATTATTGCGATATCGGGATTGTTTGTCGGATTCGTATTGGGTTATCAGGGGTATTACACGCTGAATCGTTACGGCTCGGAAGAGGCATTGGGTTTGCTGGTGGCCTTATCGCTGACGCGCGAGCTTGGACCTGTCGTGACTGCCTTATTATTTGCCGGTCGTGCCGGAACATCGCTGACGGCTGAGATCGGCTTGATGAAAGCCGGTGAGCAATTGGCTGCCATGGAAATGATGGCGGTGAATCCGATCCAACGGGTGATTGCACCGCGCTTCCTGGCAGGCCTGATTGCGATGCCTATTCTCACCGCGATTTTCAATGCGATGGGTGTGATCGGCGGTTATCTGGTCGGTGTGAAACTGATCGGCGTGGATAACGGTGCGTTCTGGTCGCAAATGCAGGCGGGCGTCGATGTGTTCCAGGATATCGGTAACGGTGTAGTTAAAAGTATTGTGTTTGGTTTTGCGGTAACGTTCGTGGCTCTGTTTCAGGGATATGAAGCGCAACCGACACCAGAGGGCGTGGCGCGTGCGACGACGCGGACTGTCGTTATCTCTTCCTTATTGGTGTTATGGCTGGATTTCTTGCTGACGGCCTGGATGTTTCAGTAGCGGCAGATGTGTTGCATGCTCCCCCAAGTGGATGGGCAGCTTGAATGAATTGGATGGTGTCTATGCAAAAAAAATCATTGGATTTCTGGGTTGGCTTATTTGTCTTGTTGGGTGCTGCAGCCGTGTTATTTTTAGCGCTCAAGGCCGGTAATATGAGCAGCTTATCGTTCGATAAGACCTACGAGGTCGTCACGCGATTCGATAACATCGGCGGACTCAAGCCACGTGCTGCGGTGAAGAGTGCCGGTGTGGTCGTCGGGCGTGTTAGCGAAATTAAGTTTGACGATAAAACCTACCAGGCAAGCGTGACCTTGCAATTGGAAAATCGCTATAAATTTCCTAAAGATACTTCCGCCAAGATTCTCACGGCGGGTTTGTTAGGCGAGCAATATATAGGACTGGAACCAGGCGGAGATACCAATAATCTGGCTGCCGGTGACAGAATTAAAATGACCCAATCTGCTGTTGTTTTGGAAAATCTGATCAGTCAATTCCTGTTCAGTAAAGCAGCCGAAGGTAAGGACGCAAGTAAATGAAATCACATTTAAAAAATATTGGCGCTTCATTGGCCTTGGTTGTAGTGCTTAGTGCATGCGGTACGAATACGGTCAAAGAAATCAAAAGCACCACGGCACAGACCTTGAGCACGATCAGTGCGAAAACCAATATCGGGAATAATCCGCGCGACCCGCTGGAAGGCTTCAACCGCACCATGTTCAGTTTTAATGATGCGATTGATCAAGCGATCCTGAAGCCGACCGCCCAAGCGTATCAAACCGTGATGCCGTCCTTTGTCCAGACAGGGATCAGTAATTTCTTTGGCAATATTGGCGATGTCTGGACTGCCGTCAATAATCTTTTACAAGGTCATGTAGCCGATGGCGTGACCGACGTCATGCGTGTTGCAGTCAATACAACCTTCGGTTTGGGTGGTTTGATTGACATCGGTTCTGCTGCCGGCATGCCTAAACATCGCGAAGACTTCGGTCAAACTTTGGGAACTTGGGGCGTGAAATCCGGTCCTTATCTGGTATTGCCGGTGTTTGGGCCATCGACTTTGCGCGATGCGGTGGTGACGCCCATCGATTTGAAGGGCGATTTGTGGTCCTACACGACTCCGGTGTATGTCAGGAATACAGGAACTGTTGTGCGTCTGGTCGATAAACGCGCTTCCGTATTGGATGCAGGTAATCTGATAGAAGAAGCTGCTTTGGATAAATACGTGTTTATTCGTGACGCGTATTTGCAGAGACGTGCAAGTCAGATCAAACCTGAGGAAGATTAAGTTTTACTTGAATTATTGTAGTTTGGCGCAATCTAATCGGCCTTCGATCAAATTATCCTATATGGTTTTGCCTGCCTGATTTGTAAATAACTATGAATTTGGTCAACCATGCCTGGACCTCGATGGTTAAATGAGCACATCTATCAAGCGCATGAGTGCGCAGAAAGTATCGTCATGAAATATATTCGTCAATTCCTTTTATGCATGTTTGCCAGCGTGGCATTTGCCAATGTCAGCATGGCAGCGGTTGAAGCGCCAGATCAGTTGGTGATGCGTTTGAGTCAGGAGATCATGGATATCGCCAAGAGCGATAAGGATATCCAGTCCGGGAATCAGAAGCGCGTGTTTGATCTGGTTGAAGGTAAAATTCTGCCTTTCATTGATTTTCAACGCATGACCTCTCTGGCTGCAGGTAAAAGCTGGCGCGATGCAACTCCCGATCAGCAGAAGCAATTGATCAGCGAGTTCCGCAGCCTGCTGATATTTACCTACTCTGGCGCGATTTCGCAGATCAAAGACCAGCGTCTGGAATTCAAGCCTCTGCGCGCTGCGCCTGAAGATACTGAGGTCGAAGTGCGTAGCCAGGTTATCCAAAAAAATGGTGAGCCTTTGCAACTCAACTATCGTTTAGAGAAATTGGCAACAGGCTGGAAAATCTACGACATCAATGTGCTGGGCGCATGGTTGATAGAAACCTACAAAGGCACCTTCAGCGCTGAAATCAGCAAGTCCGGTATTGATGGCCTGATTAAGACCTTGTCGGAAAAGAATAAAAAACTGGCAAATGCCAGCATTGCTAAAAAATAAGTTCTACTTACTTAATCTATCTGCGGAGTTCGACCATGTATCAAACAAGCCGTGAAATTAACCTGAAAAACGCACTCGGCGTCGCACAGGCCGGCTTGTCTGAAATTGCCAAAGGCGTGACCGCATTTGATTTGTCCGCCTTAACCGTGGTCGATTCCTCCGCAGTTGCCGTTATGCTTGATTGGCAACGCGCGGCTTCTGTGGCCGGTAAAACCATGGAATTTCATTCTGTCCCTGCCAATCTGATCAGCCTGATCTCCCTATATGGCGTTGCCGAATTGTTAGGCATCACAGCGTCCTCAGCCGGGCGACATTGACGCTGGCTCCTGCTCAGCGCCACGCCATACCGGAGCGGCTCTTGCCCGCTTGAGACAATCCGGTTCCCGAAGCAAAAATCCCCTATAATCAAAGGTTTTCGCCGTCTCACTGGCGCATTTTTGATAAGCAAGCTAGTTCGCTAGCATTACAACGTCCTCATGGCCGCCATACAAATTACCAATGTTGAAAAACGCTACCAGTCGCTACAGGCGCTGGGCGGCGTCTCGCTATCGATTGAAGAAGGCGAATTCTTCGGCTTACTCGGGCCGAATGGCGCGGGTAAAACCACGCTGATTTCGATTGTCTCTGGGCTGAACCGGGCTGACGCAGGCCAGGTTAAAATCCAGGGGCATGATGTTGTGAGCGACTATCGTGCGGCACGCAAAAATCTCGGTGTGGTTCCGCAAGAATTAGTGTTCGATCCTTTTTTCACCGTGCGTGAAACCTTGCGTATGCAATCCGGCTATTTTGGCTTGCGCAATAACGACAAGTGGATAGACGAGGTCATGCACAATCTCGATCTGACCAACAAGGCCGACACCAATATGCGCGCCCTGTCAGGCGGTATGAAACGTCGTGTCCTGGTGGCGCAAGCCCTGGTGCATAAACCGCCGGTGATCGTGCTGGATGAGCCGACCGCCGGTGTTGACGTCGAATTGCGTCAGACTTTATGGCAATTCATTTCCCGTTTAAATAAAGAAGGTCACACCGTGGTGCTGACCACGCATTATCTTGAAGAGGCGCAGGCTCTCTGCAATCGCATCGCGATGCTCAAATCCGGCAGAGTAGTCGCGCTCGATAGCACGGCCGCCCTGATCAAACGCATCTCGGGATCGCAGTTGAAAGTCACTGTCGATGCGCAGACGGAAAATAATTTTCCGGACAGCCTGAAAAAATTGATTACGCACCAATCCGGTCATGACTACACATTGCGTGTCACGGATTATCTGCAAGTGGAACCTATTCTCGCCACCTTGCGCACCGCAGGTGCGGTGATTGAAGACCTGCAACTGCAGCAGGCCGATCTGGAAGACGTCTTCCTGCAAATTATGGGAGACGGAAAATGATCGGTTTTCAAACCCTGTTGTATAAAGAAGTACTGCGCTTCTGGAAGGTCGCGACACAGACCATCACTGCGCCTATCATGACGGCCTTGCTGTATCTGCTGATTTTCGGTCATGCGCTCGAAGCGCATGTGCAAGTCTATCCAGGCGTGAAGTACACGGCTTTCCTGGTTCCTGGCCTGGTCATGATGAGTGTCTTGCAAAACGCATTTGCGAATTCGAGTTCGTCGCTGATCCAATCAAAAATCACCGGTAACCTGGTCTTCATCTTGTTGCCGCCCTTATCCCATTGGGAAATGTTCGGCGCTTACGTCATCGCATCGATAGTGCGTGGTCTGGCTGTGGGAGCGGGCGTCTTTTTGGTGACCATCTGGATTGCCGATTTGAGTTTTGTTGCACCGTGGTGGATTGTGATCTTCGCCTTGCTGGGCGCAGCGATGCTGGGCACGATGGGTTTGATCGCAGGTATCTGGGCAGAAAAATTTGATCAGCTGGCGGCTTTCCAGAATTTCCTGATCATGCCGGCCACCTTCTTGTCCGGCGTGTTTTATTCCATCCATTCCTTGCCGCCGTTCTGGCAAATGCTGTCGCGCTTCAATCCCTTCTTTTACATGATTGACGGCTTCCGTTACGGTTTTTTCGGGCATTCCGATGTTGATCCCATGGCGAGTCTGGCCGTCGTGCTGATCTTCTCAGTGGCGCTGACCGGCATTGCGATCTGGATGCTGAAGCGCGGTTACAAGCTCCGGCATTAAGCCATGAGAAGTCATTGCCGCGCACATACTGAATTAAATTAAGTTGAAAGAAAATCGTGTTTCCTACTCCTGAACAAATTAAAAAATACATAGCCGATGGCCTGGCATGCAGCCACCTCGAAGTCGAAGGCGACGGCCAGCATTTCACGGCGTTGATTGTGTCCGATGCCTTTGCCGGTAAGCGTCCGATTCAGCGTCATCAATTAGTCTATGCGGCGCTCGGTGACCGCATGCGGGAAGAGATTCACGCCTTATCGATGAAAACCTTAACTCCGGAAGAATTTCAAAAGTAATGGATAAATTATTGATCACAGGCGGACAGCGCCTGAATGGCGACGTCGCCATCTCTGGCGCTAAAAATGCGGCCTTGCCTATCCTGTGCGCGGGTTTGTTGACGGCAGGCGACGTGGTACTGCATAACGTCCCGTCACTGCAAGACGTCTCAACCATGCTCAAGCTTTTAGGGCAAATGGGTTTGCGTATTACTCAGGAGAATGGCGTAGTCACTTTGAACGGCGCCGCGATTGATAAGCTCGAAGCGCCTTACGACATGGTGAAAACCATGCGCGCTTCGATCCTGGTGCTGGGGCCTTTGCTGGCGCGTTTTGGCGAAGCAAAAGTCTCCTTGCCAGGCGGTTGCGCGATCGGTTCGCGCCCGGTGGACCAGCACATCAAAGGCTTGCAAGCGATGGGCGCCGAGATCACGATCGAAGCCGGTTATATCCATGCCAAAGCCAAGCGTCTGAAGGGAACCCGTGTCGTTACCGACATGATTACCGTAACCGGTACAGAAAACCTGCTGATGGCGGCAACCCTGGCCGAGGGGGAAACCGTTTTGGAAAACGCCGCCCGCGAGCCGGAAGTCACCGATCTTGCGCATTTGCTGGTAGCGATGGGTGCCAGGATAGAAGGCATTGGCACCGATCGCCTGGTCATTCAAGGCGTGGACAGTTTGCATGGGGCAACCCACACCGTGATTGCGGACCGGATCGAAACCGCGACTTTTCTATGCGCCGTGGCGGCAGCCGGCGGCGACATTACGCTGAAAAACGTACGTAGCGATATTCTCGATGTCGCCCTCGATAAATTGCGTGAAGCCGGTGTGATACTCACCAGCGGCACCGACTGGATACGTGCGCAAATGGGGGCGCGTCCCAAAGCGGTCAGCTTCCGCACCACGGAATATCCGGGCTTTCCTACCGATATGCAGGCGCAGTTCATGGCGCTGAACTGTATCGCGCAAGGCAATAGTCGCGTGACTGAAACGATATTTGAAAATCGCTTCATGCATGTACAGGAAATGAATCGTCTCGGCGCCCATATCGAGATCGACGGCCACACGGCCATGATTACCGGCGTAGAAAAACTGGTGGGCGCGCCCGTCATGGCAACCGACTTGCGCGCATCGGCATCGCTGGTGATCGCAGGCCTGGCAGCTGAGGGAGAAACCCTGATCGATCGTATTTATCACCTCGATCGCGGTTACGACAGAATGGAAGTCAAATTGTCCGCCGTAGGCGCACAGATTAAGCGCGTGAAATAATGCTGACCCAACTCACACTTGCCTTATCCAAAGGCCGGATTTTTGAAGAAACTTTACCCTTGCTGGAAGCGGCCGGCATCCGCGTCACCGAAGATCCGGAGAAGTCGCGCAAGCTGATTCTCGCCACCAACGATCCGGCGATCCGCGTCATCATCGTGCGCGCTTCGGACGTGCCGACTTATGTGCAGTATGGCGCAGCAGATCTCGGCGTGGCCGGTAAAGACGTATTGCATGAGCATGGCGGCGAAGGCTTGTACCAGCCGGTCGATCTGGACATTGCCAAATGCCGCATGTCGGTGGCGGTCTCTGTCGGTTTCGACTATGCGAACGCGGTACGTCAAGGCGCACGTCTGCGAGTGGCGACCAAATACACCGAAACTGCGCGTCAGCATTTCGCCAGTAAAGGGGTGCACGTCGATTTGATTAAGTTGTACGGTTCCATGGAACTGGCGCCTTTGGTTGGTTTGTCCGACGCCATCGTCGATCTGGTCAGTACCGGCAGCACCTTGCGCGCCAATAATCTGATTGAAGTCGAACACATCATGGATATTTCTTCGCGTCTGGTGGTCAATCAGGCGGCCCTGAAAATGAAGCGCGAACGTTTGCAGCCTATCGTCGAAGCCTTTGAGCGCGCTTCCAAAAAATAAACGAGAACATCATGTCTGAATCTGTATCTGCAAGCCCAGCTTCCTCCCCATCGCTACCTATCCGCAAATTGGATGCCGGCGAAGCCGGATTCGCGCACAAGCTCAGCAGCTTGCTGGCGTTTGAGGCGGGTGAAGATGCGGCGATCGATCAGGCTGCGGCGCAGATTTTGGCAGACGTCAAAAAACGTGGCGACCTTGCCGTATTGGAGGCAAGCAATCGCTTCGATCGTCTGGGTGCAAGCAGCGTAGCAGCACTGGAATTAAGCCGGCAAGAGATGCAGGCAGCGCTGGCGTCGCTGGCGCCGCAGCGTCGTGCCGCGTTAGAGGCCGCAGCTACGCGGGTGCGCGCTTATCACGAACAACAAAAGATCGAGTGCGGTTCTGCCGGCTTCAGCTACACCGAAGCCGACGGCACCGTGCTGGGGCAAAAAGTTACCCCTTTGGACCGCGTCGGCATCTATGTTCCCGGCGGAAAAGCGGCTTATCCTTCGTCGGTCCTGATGAACGCGATTCCAGCCAAAGTCGCCGGCGTTAAAGAGATCATCATGGTGGTGCCGACACCGGACGGCGTCAAAAATCCTCTGGTGCTGGCAGCTGCGGCAATCGCCGGCGTTGATCGGGTATTCACCATCGGCGGTGCGCAGGCGGTTGGCGCATTAGCGTATGGCACAGCGACCATTCCGCAAGTCGATAAAATCGTTGGCCCGGGCAATGCCTATGTGGCCGCGGCCAAGCGGCGCGTGTTTGGCACGGTCGGTATCGACATGATCGCGGGGCCTTCCGAGATCCTGGTGATCTGCGACGGCACTACCGATCCCGACTGGATCGCGATGGATTTGTTTTCCCAGGCCGAGCATGATGAGTTGGCGCAATCGATCTTGCTGTGCCCTGACGCCGCGTATATCGAGGCGGTACATGCGAGTATCGACAAGCTGTTGCCGGGCATGCCGCGGCATGACGTGATCCGCACCTCGCTGACTAATCGCGGTGCGCTGATCAAAGTCAAAGACATGCAACAAGCCTGCGACATCGCGAATGATATCGCGGCAGAACATCTGGAAATTTCTACCGAAAATCCGCAGCAATGGGCGGATAAAATCCGGCATGCTGGCGCCATGTTCCTCGGACGTTTTTCTTCAGAATCGCTGGGTGATTACTGTGCCGGTCCGAATCACGTATTGCCGACCTCGCGCACGGCACGCTTCTCATCGCCGCTCGGCGTCTACGATTTTCAAAAGCGTTCCTCGATCATCTATGTCAGCGAGCAGGGCGCGCAGACTTTGGGCCGGGTGGCTGCCGAACTGGCCTATGGCGAAGGTTTGCAGGCGCACGCCCGCAGCGCTGAATTGCGACTGAAATGATGTCATGAGCAGCTGGCGTAACCAGATATTTTGTGAAGATGCGCTAAGCGGTTTAGCGCGGATTCCCGATGGCAGCGTGGACTTGCTACTGGCCGACCCGCCGTATGGACTGGGCAAGGACTACGGCAATGATTCCGACAAAATGGCATCGGCGGAATACCTGGCCTGGACCGAACAATGGATAGACGCCGCCTTGCCCAAGCTGAAAGCGAATGGCAGCCTGTATATTTTTCTGACCTGGCGCTATTCGCCGGAAATCTTCGTGATGCTGAAACAGCGTATGAACATGATGAATGAAATCATCTGGGACAGACGGGTGCCGTCGATGGGCGGCAGCGTGCGCAAGTATTCATCGGTGCACGATACGATAGGATTTTTTGTGAAGGCGAAGGACTATTACTTCGACCTCGACGCGATCCGCATCCCTTACGATGCCGAGACCAAAAAAGCGCGCAGCCGGAAAATTTTCGAAGGCGCCAAATGGCTGGAGCTGGGATTTAACCCGAAAGACGTCTGGAGCGTGTCGCGCCTGCATCGCGAGCATGCGGAGCGGGAAGATCATCCTACCCAAAAGCCTTTGGAAATTGTCGAGCGCATGATCAAGGCTTCGTGCCCAGTTGGTGGCGTGGTGCTCGATCCGTTTATGGGTAGCGGCACGACCGCCGTGGCGGCGCGTAATTGCGGGTGCGATTATGTGGGATTTGAGCTGAACGAAGATTATTGCGAGCGCATCGCGGCCCGGCTCGGCAACCTGGCAATGCAGGCTTAAGCAAGTCGGGTAGAGGCGCTCTCTGTTGGCCCATGATCTAGCCCTGTTTTAGCTAATAGCAAAAGAATATTAGGGGAGTATGGGTAAAAACCCTATACTTTCCGCATATTAATAATAGACCTCGTCTATATACTGGTTGGAGTATATTTTGTCGCTGATTGAAAACATCATCCGTTCCGAGGTGCGCGCCTTGTCCGCCTATCATGTGCCGGACTCCGCGGGGTTCGTGAAGCTCGATGCGATGGAAAATCCTTATACCTTGCCGGAAGCGCTCAGGCTGGAGCTGGCGCAGCGCCTTGCTGCAGTCGCTTTGAACCGCTATCCGCTTCCTTCGTATTCCGCCTTGAAAGCCGCAATCAGTGCCAGGCTCGGCGTGCCTGCGGGTTTTGAGGTCGTCTTGGGTAATGGCTCCGACGAGTTGATCAGCATGGTCTCGGTCGCCTGCGCCAAGCCCGGTGCCAAGGTGCTGGCGCCGGTTCCCGGTTTCGTGATGTACGCCATGTCGGCGCGCTTTGCCGGACTGGAATTCGTCGGCGTTCCCCTGCATCCCGACTTTACCCTGGACAAAGCCGCAATGCTGAACGCGATTGCCGAGCATCAGCCAGCGATTATTTATCTCGCTTATCCGAATAATCCTACCGGCACTTTGTTTGAGGTCACCGAGATCGAAGAGATCTTGCGCGCCGCCGGCGATACCGGTGTCGTGATCGTCGATGAGGCGTACCAGCCTTTTGCGCAGGCCAGCTTGATGCCGCGACTGGCCGAATTCAGCAACCTGGTGGTGATGCGCACCGTATCCAAACTCGGTCTGGCAGGCATACGTCTCGGCTATATGTCGGGCAATCATGCACTGATGCAGGAGTTCGAAAAAGTTCGCCCGCCTTACAATATCAATGTGCTGACGCAGGCTGCGGCGGAATTTGTGCTGGAACATGTCGCTATTCTGGACGCGCAGGCGGCGGAATTGCGTGCCCAGCGCGGCGAATTAAGCGCTGCGCTGGCGACCTTGCCCGGCGTGCAGGTATTCCCGTCGGCAGCAAATTTTGTCTTGATACGCGTCGCTCAAGCGGAACAAGTCTTTGCCAAATTGCTCGAACAAAAAATTTTAGTCAAAAATGTGGGTAAAATGCATAGTCTGCTGGAAAACTGCCTGCGCATTACCGTCAGTACTCCGCAGGAAAACGCGCTGTTTTTAGCAGCCTTTATCGCCGCCCTCTAGGCGTCTCAGTAGTTAAGCTTAACTTTCTCAAAATCATGCAAGCCCAACGCACCGCCGAAGTCAGTCGCAACACCAACGAAACCCAGATCCGTGTCGCCATCAATATCGATGGTACAGGCAAGCAAAAGCTCAATACCGGCGTGCCTTTCCTGGATCACATGCTGGATCAGATCGCCCGTCACGGTTTGATCGATCTGGAGATTGAAGCCGTGGGCGATTTGCATATCGATGCGCACCACACGGTGGAAGACGTCGGCATCACCTTGGGTCAGGCGTTTGCCAAGGCCATCGGTGACAAAAAAGGCATTCGTCGTTACGGCCATTCGTATGTACCGCTGGACGAAGCCTTGTCGCGCGTGGTGATTGATTTTTCCGGTCGTCCCGGACTGGAATTCCATGTACCTTTCAAACGCGCCATGATCGGTGCCTTTGACGTCGATCTGACCCATGAATTTTTCCAGGGCTTTGTGAATCACGCGCTGGTGTCGCTGCACATCGATAATCTGCGCGGCGACAATGCCCACCATCAATGCGAAACCGTGTTCAAAGCCTTTGGCCGTGCGCTGCGCATGGCGGCTGAGCTGGACCCGCGCTCTGCCGGGACGATTCCTTCGACCAAGGGTAGCCTGTAAGCTTGCTCAATTGCTTCAGCGCGCTTTGCTTTAGTTCACTTATTTAGCACCCAATTAGCCACACCATACTAGCCAGACAAGCATGAATAAAATTGTTGTAGTCGATTACGGCATGGGCAATCTGCGCTCGGTAGCGCAAGCCCTGCGCGCAGTCGCGCCAGAGGCCGAAGTCAGGATTTCCGGTGAAGTCGCAGATATCCAGTCTGCCGATCGTATCGTCTTGCCAGGCCAGGGCGCGATGCCGGATTGCATGAGCAGCCTGCGCGACTCCGGCGTGCAGGAAGCGGTGATGATGGCGGCACGTAACAAGCCCTTGTTCGGCGTCTGCGTCGGCGAGCAAATGCTGTTTGACCTGAGCGAAGAGGGCAATACGCCGGGCCTGGGTTTAATGCCGGGCAAGGTTGTGCGTTTTGCTCTCGACGGCCAGTTACAGGATGACGGTTCCCGTTTCAAGGTCCCGCAAATGGGCTGGAACCGCGTCAGGCAAGCACATTCGCACGCGCTTTGGCAGGATATCGCTGACGATACCTATTTTTACTTCGTGCATAGCTACTACGCCCAGCCGGCCAATGCCGCGCATACCGTCGGTATTACCGATTACGGTAACGCGTTCGCTAGTGCTGTTGCCCGGGATAATATTTTTGCTACGCAATTTCACCCTGAAAAGAGTGCGAATGCTGGCTTGCAACTGTATAAAAACTTTGTACACTGGAACCCTTGACCATTCGATTGGTCCCGGCAAAACCATTTAGCTATTTTCTATCTACTTAGTTCGCTTTAACTTACCTACACTCATAAAGCCATGCTGCTCATTCCTGCTATCGACCTGAAAGACGGTCACTGCGTACGCCTGAAACAAGGCGATATGGACCAAGCCACCGTATTCTCGGATAAACCCGCTGATATGGCGCGCCATTGGCTGGAACAAGGTGCGCGTCGCCTGCATCTGGTCGACCTGAACGGTGCTTTCGCAGGCAAGCCAAAGAATGAGGCGGCGGTTAAAGCCATCATCCAGGCGGTACGTGATTTTGCCGAAGAAAATGATATTGACGAAATCCCGGTGCAGCTCGGTGGCGGTATCCGTGATCTGGATACCATAGAACGTTATCTCAATAACGGCATCAGTTACATCATTATCGGCACCGCTGCGGTCAAGAACCCAGGTTTCCTGGCGGACGCCTGCAGTGCTTTCCCCGGGCAGATCATCGTCGGCATCGATGCCAAAGACGGCAAGGTTGCAACCGATGGCTGGAGCAAGCTTTCCGGTCATGAAGTCATCGATCTGGCGCAAAAATTTGAAGGCTATGGCGTGGAATCGATTATCTACACGGACATCGGCCGCGACGGCATGATGGGTGGTGTGAATATCGATGCCACGGTCAAACTCGCACAAGCCGTCAGCATCCCAGTGATTGCCTCCGGCGGCGTCCATAATTTGCAAGACGTCGAGGCATTGTGCGCCGTGCAGGGCGAGGGTATTGAAGGCGTGATCTGCGGCCGTTCAATTTATGAAGGCACACTGGATCTCGCCACCGCACAGGAACGTGCCGACGAACTCGATGAGCTGGATGGTAGTAGCCAAGACAGCGAAGAAGATTAAGCATGGCTTTAGCAAAACGTATTATCCCTTGTCTCGATGTGACTGCCGGTCGGGTCGTCAAGGGCATCAATTTTCAAGAGCTGCGCGACGCCGGTGACCCGGTTGAGATTGCCCGCCGCTACGACGGCCAGGGCGCGGATGAAATTACCTTCCTCGACATCACCGCCTCCAGCGACGGGCGTGACCTGATTTTGCCGATTATCGAAGCGGTGTCTTCGCAAGTGTTTATTCCCTTAACCGTCGGCGGCGGTGTGCGCAGCGTTGCGGATGTGCGTCGCTTATTGAATGCCGGCGCCGATAAAGTCGGTATCAATACCTCTGCTGTGACTAACCCGCAACTGGTGTTTGAAGCGTCGCAGAAGTACGGTTCCCAATGCATCGTGGTGGCGATTGATGCGAAACAAACAGCGCCCGGTAAATGGGAAGTCTTTACGCACGGCGGTCGCAACGCGACTGGCCTGGATGCCGTTGAATGGGCGCAAAACATGGCGCGTCTCGGCGCCGGCGAAATCTTGCTGACCAGTATGGACAGAGATGGTACCAAGGCCGGCTTCGATCTCGGCTTGACGCGCGCGGTGTCGGATGCGGTACCGGTTCCGGTGATTGCCTCCGGTGGCGTCGGCGGTTTGCAAGACCTGGCTGACGGCATCAAAATCGGCGGTGCCGATGCGGTATTGGCGGCAAGTATTTTCCATTACGGTCAACATACGGTGCAGGAAGCCAAGAAGTTTATGGCGGCACAACAGATTGCGATGAGGCTGTCATGAGTGCGTCAAAATGGTTGAATAAAGTGCGCTGGGACGAACACGGCCTGGTCCCGGTCATTGCGCAAGAGGCATCGAGTAATGATGTCCTGATGTTCGCCTGGATGAACCGCGATGCCCTGGCTAAAACAGTCGAGCTGGGCGAGGCGGTTTACTGGAGTCGTTCTCGCAAGAAGCTATGGCACAAGGGTGAAGAGTCCGGCCATATCCAGAAGGTCCTGGAAATCCGCCTGGACTGCGATGAAGATGTGGTCCTGCTCAAGGTTGAGCAAGTCGATAGTATCGCCTGCCATACCGGACGGCACTCCTGCTTCTTCCAAAAATTTGAGGGTAATGTTAGCGAGGGTGACTGGCTGACCGTCGATCCGGTATTAAAAGACCCTGAAACTATCTACAAGTAAGCTCGGAAAGCATCTATGAGTGAAACCCTGAAGCGCTTAGCCGCAGTCATCGAGAGCCGCAAGCCGGCGAATGGCGGCGATCCGGCGACCTCGTATGTCGCACGGTTGTTTTCAAAAGGCGATGATGCGATTCTGAAAAAAATTGGCGAAGAAGCCACCGAGACCGTGATGGCGGCCAAAGATGCGCGCAGCTCTGGCGATAAATCCAAAGTCCTGTATGAATGCGCCGATCTCTGGTTTCACTCCATGATCCTGCTGGCGCAATTTGAACTGACGCCGCAAGATGTCTTGAACGAGCTGGCCAGGCGCGAAGGATTGTCCGGACTTGATGAAAAAGCCGCGCGTCAGGAATAAAGCTTTCGCCAGAACTGATTTGTGATTGAACAAAAATAAGAGGACACCGTGAGCAACTGTATTTTCTGCAAAATTGTAGCAAAACAAATTCCATCGAGTGTGGTGTACGAGGATGAGGAGTTCCTGGCGTTCAAGGACATCCATCCCGCCGCGCCGGTACATTTCCTGATCATCCCTAAACAGCATGTCGAGACCTTGTCCGACACCGCAGCCGAGCATGTGCCGGTCTTGGGCAAGATGCTGGCATTGGTGCCCCGCCTGGCGCAGGAGCAGGGTTGCGGTCTCGGCAAAGATGCTGAAGGCAATGTTTCCGGTGGTTACAAAACCTTGATCAACACCGGTCCGGACGGCGGGCAAGAGGTGTATCATCTGCACATACATGTCATCGGCGGTCCGCAACCGTGGCGCGGGCAGCGTTAATTCAGCGAATATTCAGTGAGTATTTACGGATATCGCTACTCATCAATATTTGTCAGGGCGTGAACGCTCGCATTAGGAGAAATCATGGGTTCTATGAGTATTTGGCACTGGTTGATCGTGTTGGTTGTTGTGATGCTGGTTTTTGGTACAAAGAAACTCGGCAATATCGGCTCGGATCTGGGTAAGGCTGTTAAAGGCTTCAAAGACGGCGTCAAAGGCGAAGAAGAAAAGCCAGCCGCAACACAGCAAGTTGCTGATAAAAGTGCCGGCGCGACCATTGATGTCGAAGCCAAAGAAAAATCTAAGCAATAATCTATGCGCGATTCTGGTGTAATTTTACTGCGCGGAAGTGCTGACGCATGATCGATCTCGGTATCAGCAAGCTGGCTTTGATCGGCGTGGTTGCCTTGATTGTCATCGGTCCTGAGAAGTTGCCAAAGGTAGCCCGCATGGCAGGCTCCTTGTTTGGTCGTGCGCAACGCTATATCAACGAAGTAAAATCCGAAGTCAGTCGCGAGATTGAATTGGAAGAATTGCGCAAAATGCAAAAGGATGTGCAGGAGGCCGCGCAAGACGTCGAGCACTCGATCGCCCAAGGTTTATCGCAGACCAGAAACGAGATCGAATCAGCCTGGCAAGGTAATGAGTCGTCCTTGCTGAATCCGCCCGATGCAAATCAATTGGCGGTGAAGGCCAAAGATTTTCGCCGCAAAAAATTGGCCAGAACTTCGGCTATTCCCAGCTGGTACAAGAATCGTCACGGTGGCCGCAGCCATGTCATGTCCGGTTCCGCCCGCGTCGCCAGACACCGGCCTAAACGCGCCGCCGCCCCCAGTTTTTTTTGATGGCCGCCTTTCTTTTACCTTGGTATTGATTCCACATGAGTGACCCATTAGAGTCTGGCGCTGAAGACACGTTTATTTCGCATTTAGTGGAGCTGCGCGACCGTCTCGTGAAAGCGTCTATCGGCATTGCGATTGCTTGTGCGGCCTTGTTCGCCTGGCCTGGGCCTTCCGCTATTTATGATTTTCTCGCGAAACCCATGATCGCCTCTTTGCCGGTTGGTGCAAAGATGATTGCAACCGGAGTGATTTCGCCGTTTCTGGTGCCGATGAAAGTCACCCTGTTAGTGGCATTTATGCTGGCATTGCCCTGGGTGCTGTACCAGGCCTGGGCGTTTATCGCTCCGGGCCTGTATTCGCATGAAAAAAAACTGGTCGCGCCTCTGGTGATCTCTTCGTCGCTACTATTCTTGTCCGGCGTCGCTTTTTGTTATTTCTTCGTTTTCGGTCGGGTGTTTAAATTCATCAATGAATTCGCACCGACTTCCATTACGGTAGCGCCTGATATAGAAAACTATCTGGACTTCATCATGTCGATGTGCCTGGCCTTTGGCATGACATTTGAAGTGCCTATCGTTGTCGTTGTGCTGGTGCGCATGGGATTTGTGACGGTCGAAAAACTCAAGGCGATTCGCCCCTACGTGATCGTCGGTGCTTTTGTGGTGGCCGCGATTGTCACGCCGCCCGATATCGTCAGCCAGTTTTCACTGGCTTTGCCGATGTGGTTCTTGTATGAGCTGGGCTTGCTGGTTGCGCCGATTTTTGTCAAGGCAACCCAGGCTCCCGATCAGGTGCCCGATTAAAATCGGCTAAGCCGCGGTGCGCAACCAGCTTACCAGCGGGTAGGCTGCTTTGAAGCCCTGAACCAGAATTGTTTCCATTTCTTCCGGATCGATTTTGTTTAAAGGGCACTCAGTCCAGACCATAAAATTCTTATTCTTGATTTCTTCAATGTGCGGTAAGTCGGCATCGAAGCCTTTTGGTGGACGAGATAATTTCCCCTCGTCTTGCAAGCCGCCAAAAATTTGTTTCAGCGTCTTGTTTTTCAAGACTTTCCCAAAACCATCAGGATCGGCGACGATCTGATTGCGGATCGCGCGTAGTCGGTCTGATGGCGGCATGTATTCGCCGACCGCAAAAAATAGCCTGCCATTTGCATCGATCTGAAAGTAGTAGGCTGGCCCGCCGCCTTCGCTCGGTTTCTTGCGGCCGCTGGGCAATATCGACGCCGAGAACGTGGTTTTATAAGGCGATTTATCGGCAGAGAAGCGCATATCACGGTTGATGCGGAACAAGGCTTTCTTGGGCTCGCAACCGATAATCGCCGGATCGGATTTGCCAATCTGGATGATCAGTTTGCTCACTAATTCTAAAAATTCTGCCCGCAAGATATCGTAGCGCGGTTTGTTCATGACGAACCAGGCGCGGTTATTGTTTTCCGATAACTCAAATAAAAACCGCTGAAGATCACGAATATGCATGGACTTTTTCCCTAAAATTATTCTTCGCGTTTGATAGCAGGGCGTTTGCCTATGAATACATCAAATGTCGATTCGGATGAATTGCGTAAAACGGCAATTTTTGCTTTTTGATTCGGCGGTAATTGCGCAATCAGGTTCAGCATTTCTGTGGTGTCGCTGACGGACTTGCCTTCAATCGCCAATAAAATATCGCCGGGCCTGATGCCTGCCTTATCGGCGGGACCACCGCGAATCACCCCGGCGATGATGGCGCCCGATTTTTGTTTGATGCCAAAACTTTCCGCCAATTCCGGCGTGATGTCCTGCGGCTCTACACCGATCCAGCCGCGCACGACCTGACCGTTTTTGATGATCGATTCCATCACGGTTTTAATCGTTGTCACCGGGATGGCAAAGCCGATACCGAGCGAACCGCCGCTACGCGAGTAAATCGCGGTGTTGATGCCGAGCAGATTGCCATTGATATCGATCAGCGCGCCGCCCGAGTTGCCTGGATTGATCGCGGCATCGGTCTGGATAAAATTCTCGAATGTATTGATGCCAAGGTGGTTGCGTCCGAGTGCCGAAATGATGCCCATAGTCACAGTCTGGCCAACGCCAAAGGGATTGCCGATGGCCAGTACCACGTCGCCGACGCTGGCTTGCTCTGAATGTCCCAGGGTAATTGCCGGCAGCGACGGCAAATCAATTTTGATGACGGCCAGATCGGTTTCGGGATCTGTGCCTACTACCTTGGCGACGGTTTTGCGACCATCTGGCAGGGCAACGTCTATTTCTTCGGCGGATTCGACCACGTGGTTATTCGTCAGGATATAACCTTCAGGACTGAGGATCACGCCCGAACCTAAACTCGACTGGCGTTCATTCGGTTGATTTTGCGGGTCACCGAAAAAGCGTCTAATGAAAGGATCATTCAGCAAAGGATTGTTCGATTGCTTTGCTTCTTTCGAAGTATAGATATTTACCACGGAAGGCATGGCGCGCTTGGCTGCAGCGCGATAAGAGCTTTGCGCAGACACCGCATTGGCGGGAGCTTCTTGCATGGTGACCGTCGATGTCATTTGCAAGCTTTGGTTGCCACGCAACGCTTTGCTCGCCCATTCGGGCTTTAAGGTGGTTACAATAAACCAGAGGGCCAATACTACGGTGATGGTTTGTGCAAATAAGAGCCAGAGACGTCGCATAGAAGGATCAGTGAAAAATGAGTCAAATGGAAATGCATCCGCAAACCGTCGGCAGAGCGCAGCTTGCGCAGTTTTTAGCAGAAGAGCTACAGATTAACCGCTTCCGTGATTATTGCCCAAATGGCGTGCAGGTGGAAGGGCGGCCTGAAATAAAACGTATTGTCAGCGGCGTCACGGCGAGCCTGGCATTGCTGGAAGAGGCTGTCCGGCTGCAAGCGGATGCCATATTGGTGCACCATGGCTATTTCTGGCGCGGTGAAGATATGCGGGTGATCGGACAAAAGCAAAAACGTCTGAAGCTATTGCTGACGCATGAAATGTCCCTGTTCGCGTATCACTTGCCACTCGATATGCATGCGCAATTGGGAAATAACGCACAATTGGCCCATTGCCTGGGTTTGCGAGCGGAGGGCCGTTTTGGTGAGGACGACTTAGGCTGGTTCGGTACCATCGCTGCTCCCTCAATCCAGACGCTCGGACAGTTTGCCGTGCATATTGAAAAATGTCTGGGGCGGGCGCCTCTGGTGATCGGTGATGCCGGGCAGGCTGTGGGTAAGATAGCCTGGTGTACTGGGGCCGCGCAAAATATGCTGGAGCAGGCGATTAACGCGGGTGCCGACGTGTATCTTAGCGGAGAAATTTCCGAGCCTACCGTGCATTTAGCACGCGAGTCCGGCGTTGCCTATCTGGCTTGCGGTCATCATGCGACCGAGCGTTACGGCGTCAAGGCCTTGGGTGAATATCTGGCGCAACGATTTGGGATCGAACATTATTTCATTGATGTTCCGAATCCTGTATAAAAAAGCCACCGGCGATCAGGTGGCTTCTTCACAGGAAGAGAATGCGGTTATTTTTTCAGCGCATCCCTGATTTCCCGCAACAACAAGACGTCTTCCGGCGTTGCTGGCGCAGCGACTGCGGCTACCGGCTCGTCTTTTTTCATTTTATTGAACAGTCGCACCATCTGGAAAATGATAAAGGCAAGAATCAGAAAGTTCAGAGAAATCGTGATGAAGTTGCCGTAAGCCAGAACTGCGCCTGTTTTTTTGGCCTCAGCTAAAGCGAGATTGCTGGCTTGGCCGTTTAAAGGCAGGTAATAGCTGGAGAAGTCGAGCCCGCCAAAAAGTCTGCCTATGATAGGCATCACGATGTCGGCAACCAGAGAATCGACAATTTTCCCGAATGCGGCACCGATAATCACGCCAACAGCCAAATCAACTACGTTTCCCTTGCTGGCGAAATCTTTGAATTCTTTCAACATGCTCATATTGACTCCTTGGTTAAGTTATGACAAAGCAATAATATTCTACGCTGCAAATCAAATGTTAATGTTGGTTTCTTGGTCAAACTTTGTTTCGGCTCTCGAGTTATAAATTTCTGTAATTGGTGGGATTGATGGATTGCAAACCGCAAAATAACCGACAAAACTGAAAAAAAGCAGTGCAGTTTGTCTCTATAGTGATGTTTTGCTTTAAAACCACAGTCGCCTCCTTTATAATTTAAGGTTGCTAGAAGTTATGTATAGGCTTCATTAAGTTTTGATTTTTGATAGATTGGGGTTGGTATGAGTATCGAAAAGCAGGTCGATTCCGGCCGTCGCGGCTTGCTCGTCGCCACGTGTGCGGCGGGTGGTGTGGCAGGTTTGGCAACGGCGGGTGCGCTGGTCAGCACTTTCCAGCCATCTGAACGCGCAAAAGCGGCAGGTGCGCCAGTAGAAGTGGATATTTCGGCGTTGAAGCCGGGTGAAATGACCACAGTAGAATGGCGCGGTAAGCCAGTTTGGATACTGAAGCGTACGCCAGAGATGCTGGCAAGTCTTGCCAGCACTGAGGATAAAGTTGCCGATCCAAAATCGCAAAAGCCTTACACCATGGACATGCCTGAGTATTGCGACAAGCAGAGCCGCTCCCGTAAAGAGCATGCAGACGTGCTGATCGCAGTCGGTATTTGCTCCCATCTGGGTTGCTCGCCAAGCTCCAAATTCCAGGCCGGCGCGCAGCCTTCTTTGCCGGACGACTGGGCCGGCGGTTTCCTGTGCCCATGTCACGGTTCTACATTCGACTTGGCTGGTCGCGTCTACAAAAACAAGCCAGCTCCGCAAAACCTGGATGTCCCGCGTCATATGTATTTGTCGGACACCAAAATTGTCATCGGTAAAGATGAGAAAGGCGAGGCTTAATCATGGCATTTGTTGAGAAAAAGCTGCCGGCAGACGCTCCTGTCGTTGACAAAGCACTGAACTGGGTTGACTCCCGTTTTCCGCTGACCAAGCTGTGGAATGATCAGTGGGGCCAATACTACGCGCCGAAGAACTTCAACTTCTGGTACATTTTCGGCTCGCTGGCGATGCTGGTGCTGGTGATCCAGATCGTGACCGGTATTTTTCTGGTGATGCATTACAAACCAGACGCCAACCTGGCGTTCGCTTCGGTTGAATACATCATGCGCGATGTGCCCTGGGGCTGGCTGGTGCGTTACATGCATTCGACAGGCGCTTCGGCTTTCTTCATCGTGGTGTATTTACACATGACTCGTGCGCTGATGTACGGTTCTTACCGTAAGCCGCGTGAATTGATCTGGTTGTTTGGTTTCGCGATTTTCCTGTGCCTGATGGCAGAGGCATTTTTTGGCTACCTGCTGCCATGGGGCCAGATGTCGTACTGGGGTGCGCAGGTTATCGTGAACTTGTTCGGCGCTATCCCATTCATCGGACCAGATCTGTCCTTGTGGATTCGCGGCGATTATGTGGTGTCTGATGCGACATTGAATCGCTTCTTCTCATTCCACGTCATCGCAATTCCGCTGGTATTGCTGGGTCTGGTGGTTGCGCACTTGATCGCCTTGCATGAAGTCGGTTCCAATAATCCAGACGGTATCGAAATCAAAGAAAACCTGGATGCAGACGGTCATCCGGTCGATGGCATTCCTTCTCATCCGTACTACACTTTCCACGACATCTTTGGCGTGACTGTGTTCCTGACGATTTTCAGCGCCGTGGTTTTCTTCGCCCCGGAAATGGGCGGTTACTTCCTTGAATACAACAACTTCATTCCTGCCGATTCCTTGAAAACGCCTCCGCATATTGCGCCGACTTGGTACTTCACGCCGTTCTACTCGGTGCTGCGCGCGACCACATCGGAATTCCTGTATGTGGTGCAGGCCGGTATCGTTGGCTATGTAGGCTTGATTTTCCTGACGACTAAATTGCCGCAGTTGATCAAGATTGCGATTGCCGCAATCGGCCTGGTGGCGATTGTGGGCATGATGCCTTTCGGCCTGGATGCCAAATTCTGGGGCGTGGTGTTGTTCGGATCTTCAGTGATGATTCTGGCGGCCTTGCCTTGGCTGGACGTGTCGCCAGTCAAATCGATCCGTTATCGTCCTGACTGGCACAAGTATGTCTACATCGTGTTCGGCATCGCTTTTGTGACGCTGGGTTACCTGGGTGTAGAACCGCCGTCACCAGTGCGTGAGCGCATTTCGCAAGTCTGTGCTGTGATTTACTTCGGCTTCTTCTTGTTGATGCCATGGTGGAGCGCTATGGGTACATTTAAACCTGTACCAAAACGCGTGACTTTCTCTGCTCACTAAGCGCCAAAGGAATAATAAGCATGAAATTATTTAAAAAAATGATCGCAACGCTGGCCTTGTTTCCAGCGCTTGCTTTGGCTAACTCGGGCGGCTTTCCTCTGGACCAGGCACCTGACCGCTCAACCGATATGGCGGCCTTGCAAAATGGCGCCAAGTTGTTCGTCAACTATTGCCTGAATTGTCACTCTGCTTCTGCCATGCGCTACAACCGCTTGAAAGATATCGGCTTGACGGATGAGCAGATCAAGCAGAACCTGCTGTTCACCGGCGAAAAAGTCGGTGACCTGATGAAGACCAGCCTGTCCGCAAAAGATGCTAAAGCCTGGTTTGGCGCGGTACCTCCGGATTTGTCCGTGATCGCCCGCGCTAAGGCGTCCGGTCAGGGTACAGGCGCAGATTGGATTTATACTTATCTGCGTACTTACTACAAAGACGACAGCCGCCCGACTGGCTGGAACAATATGGTATTCCCGAATGTCGGTATGCCGCATGTCCTGTGGGAATTGCAGGGGGCGCGTACTGCCAAGTTTGTGGAAGAAAAAGACGCGCATGATGAATCCAAGACCGAGCATAAATTCGCCGGTTTTGAAAAAGTCACTGCCGGTACTTTGACGCCGATCGAATACGATAATGCCGTCGGCGACCTGGTTGCCTATCTTCAATGGATGGGTGAGCCGGCACAGAATACGCGTAAGCGCCTGGGCGTTTGGGTGTTGATGTTCATTGCGACGTTGAGCCTGCTGGCATGGCGTTTGAATGCATCGTTCTGGAAAGAAGTGAAGTAATTAAGTAATTCAGTCGTCCGCTGAACCTGGTTGAGCGGATGTGTCATCCCAGGGTGAGGTGCGCAAATTGGCGCCTCGCCCTAATCGTTTTTAAGGAACTATAAAAATGATGGTTCTCTACTCGGGCACAACCTGCCCATTCTCGCAACGCTGCCGCCTAGTTCTGTTTGAAAAAGGCATGGACTTTGAAATTCGCGATGTTGATCTGTTCAACAAGCCGGAAGATATCTCCACCATGAATCCTTACGGCCAGGTGCCAATTCTGGTTGAGCGCGAATTGATTTTGTATGAATCGAATATCATCAACGAATACATCGATGAACGTTTTCCGCATCCGCAATTGATGCCAGCCGATCCGCTGCAACGCGCCCGTGCCCGCCTGATGTTGTTTAATTTTGAAAAAGAATTGTTTATCCACGTACACACTTTGGAAAACGATAAGTCAACCTCATCGGCCAAAGTGCAAGACAAGGCGCGTGCCGAAATTCGCGATCGCCTGACCCAGCTCGCACCCTTGTTCATCAAGAACAAATACATGCTGGGCGACGAATTCTCTATGCTGGATGTGGCCGTTGCTCCTTTGCTGTGGCGCTTGGATCACTACGGTATCGAGTTGTCCAAGACCGCTGCGCCTCTGATGAAATATGCAGAGCGTATTTTCTCCCGTCCAGCCTACATTGAAGCGCTGACGCCATCAGAGAAAGTCATGCGTCGTTAATTTTAACGAAACATAAGAACCCAAAGGCTGACGCGATCACTTCAAGTCAGCCTTGTCGTTTATAGAATCAGCGACTATTCTTTAGCTATTATTTCTTCAGGAAACCCTTCAGGTATGTCAGAAACATCTACCAAACCTTATTTCATGCGCGCCATTTACGAATGGTGTACAGACAATGGTTTTACGCCGTATATGGCAGTCAAAGTCAACGCTGCTTCCCGCGTACCTATGGAATTCGTACGGAATGGCGAGATCGTGCTGAACATCAGTTTTGGCGCAACCAGCGCATTAAAAATGGATAACGAAGCGGTCGCTTTCAAAGCCCGTTTTGGCGGCATTTCGCGTGAAATTTATGTGCCGGTTGAAAACGTTCAGGCTATTTACGCCAGCGAAAACGGGCAAGGCATGGCATTCGAGGTTGATCTCTCCGAAATTTTACAGGAATCGGTAGCGCCGGATCTGCCGCAGCCCCTGGTTACTGGAAAACCAGTGCTGGGATTGGCTGCGGTGAACTCAAAAATCGAAGATGCCCATCGTAAAGCAAATCAGACCATAGAAAAGCCAGCAGAGCCGCAAAAAAAATCAGAAAAGCCCTCGCTAAAAATAATAAAGTAGTCTATAATTTTGTTCTTCGAGATTGATTGAAAAATCATTTTCTTAAAAGTTTCGCCGGCTTAGCTCACTTGGTAGAGCAGTTGACTTGTAATCATCAGGTAGCCAGTTCGATTCCGGCAGCCGGCACCATTAAAAACCCATCGTTAGTAATAACGGTGGGTTTTTTCTTTGGTGCTATTTGATGCGGTCGGAGCGCTGTGTGCAGAAACAATCGCCGTTACACGGCACTTAAATTTTTTTGAGTACTTGCCTACTCTGGCTGTTTGTTCAAGCCGTTCCAGCGGGGAGCGAGTTCAGTCGGGATATCGAACAGATCCAGTACGCGGGCCGTTGTATGCTGCACCATCTCGTCGATGGTCGCGGGCTTGTGATAAAACGCAGGCAGTGGCGGGAAAATAATGCCGCCCATTTCCGTCACGGCGGTCATGTTGCGCAGATGGGCTAGATTGAACGGGGTTTCGCGCACCATCAGCACCAGGCGGCGCCGTTCTTTGAGGATCACATCGGCGGCGCGCGTGATCAGGTTGTCGGACAGGCCGTGGGCGACGGCTGCCAGGGTTTTCATCGAGCAGGGCGCGATGATCATGCCGCTGGCTTGAAACGAACCGCTGGCGATGCAGGCGCCGACATCGCGTACATTATGGACCACGTCGGCTAACTCTTCGACGTCTCTGCGGCGCAGCTCAAGCTCCTGATGCAAAGTCAGGGTGCCGGCTTCGGAAATCAATAAATGACTTTCGACCCCAGGTAAATCGCGGATCGCTTGCAGCAAGCGCACGCCGTACACTGCACCTGTTGCGCCGGTGATGGCGATAATCAGGCGCTGTGGGTTGGTCATGGCCGCGGTGTGAATATCTGGCTCAGGCTTTGATCAGGGCTTGCAGTTCGCCGCTCTCAAACATCTCATTCATGATGTCCGAACCGCCGACGAATTCACCTTTGATATACAACTGCGGCACGGTTGGCCAGTTGGAAAAATCCTTGATGCCCTGGCGAACCGCCGGGTCTTCCAGCACATTGATGGTGACCAGATTTTCTACGCCTGAGGCTTTCAGCAATTGAATTGCACGACCGGAAAAGCCGCATTGCGGGAATTGCGCCGTGCCTTTCATGAACAGCACGACAGGGTTTTGGGTTACGGTCTCTTTGATCCAGGCTTGAACGTCGCTCATGGCTATTCCTTGGTTAATAATATGGCGTCATTATAAAGGAAACTGCGAAGGAAGCTGCGACGTGGCTCCTGCGTGGCGCTGGCACACTTATGCGATCCGGGTTCTGTCGTAAGAATTGGATACCCTATCCAGTATTTTTTCAAACCGCAATATAGATGTGCGGAATCGGCTAATTTTTAAAAATTATATGGGGAGTATGTGGAGTATGTGGAGTTTCTCTGAGCTGAGGATAAAGATCGCAGACCTTGGCGCTCCCGCGAAGATGTGCTGCTATCTGGGATCGTTTCTTTGGTAAAAACATGCAGGAAAACTCTCTCCCCGCCAGCGGGAGAGAGTTAGGGTGAGGGCGCTTCAAAGAGTCGTAGTTCCAGCGTTTACCGGAATCCCGAGCATTTTCAAATGAATTGGGACTTACGCAAAACGGCAAGCTGCTTGCAACAATGTACATTGAACCCGCAGGCTGGATGCGGCTTTCAGGAACATTTCGTGCTCACTGGCGCATCCCGCTTGTGAGTTCGTTTTTGATATAGACATTCCATGGAGCCGGTTCCTCTTGCCTTTTCTCTGTGTTTCGGTGGTGAGAGGTCTTAGTTTTTGCGTAAGTCCTATTAATATCATGGTGATTTATCAAGCGCTCTCATTTTCACCTGGTAGAAAAAAGCGCCAGCGATTACTTATACTTTCCTAAGGCCGCAATTTAGCAAAAGCCGCCGCCATCGCATTATTCGCCGGTGGCGCAGACGCTGCCTGACCGCGATGCTGTTGCAGGCGCTTGGCGTCATTGCGGTCGGCTTTTTGTTCCGGGCTGCTGCCGGGTTGCGGCGCGGCATCCGTCAGGCGCATGGTCAGCGCGATGCGTTTGCGCTTTTCATCGACTTCCAGCACTTTGACTTTCACGATCTGACCGGCTTTGACTACCGTGTGCGGATCTTTGACGAAGGTGTTTGACAGCGCTGAGATGTGCACCAATCCATCCTGGTGTACGCCGATATCGACGAAGGCGCCGAAGGCGGCGACGTTGGTGACTACGCCTTCCAGTATCATGTCGGGTCGCAGGTCGCGGATTTCTTCGACGCCGTCTTTGAAGGTTGCCGTAGTGAATTCAGGGCGCGGATCGCGGCCTGGTTTTTCCAGTTCTTTCAGGATGTCGGTGATGGTCGGGATGCCGAATTTGTCATCCGCGTATTTGGCCGGACTCAGTGACTTCAACAAGCGTTCATCGCCGATCACACCCGCCACATCCTGCTTGAGATCGGCCAGAATTTTTTCCACCAGCGGATACGATTCTGGATGGACTGCCGACGCATCGAGTGGATTATTGCCGCCCATGATGCGTAAGAATCCAGCCGCCTGTTCAAATGTCTTATCGCCCAGACGTGGCACCGAGCGCAGTTCGGCGCGCGAGGTAAACATGCCTTTGGCATCGCGATAATGCACGATACTTTGTGCGACTGACGACGACAAACCGGAGACGCGCGCCAGCAATGGCGCAGAGGCGGTATTCACATCGACCCCGACGGCATTCACGCAATCTTCGACTACCGCGTCGAGCGAACGCGCCAGTTGCGATTGGCCGACATCGTGCTGGTATTGGCCGACGCCGATCGACTTCGGATCGATCTTCACCAGCTCTGCCAGCGGGTCTTGCAGGCGGCGTGCAATCGAGACGGCGCCGCGGATCGAGACGTCCAGATCCGGCAATTCTTTGGAGGCGAATTCAGATGCGGAATACACCGAGGCGCCGGCTTCCGACACCACGATCTTGGTCAGTTTGAGTTCCGGCTTCAGCTTGATCAAATCCTGTGCGAGTTTATCGGTTTCGCGTGATGCGGTGCCGTTGCCAATCGAGATCAGCGAGACATGATGCTTAGCGGCGAGTTGCGCCAATACATGCAGCGAACCATCCCAGTCATTGCGCGGTTGATGCGGATAAATGGTGGCGTGCTCCATCACCTTGCCGGTGGCATCGACGATCGCGACTTTGACGCCGGTGCGCAGGCCGGGATCGAGTCCCATGGTGGCGCGCGGCCCGGCAGGTGCGGCCAGCAACAAGGCTTTCAGGTTGCGGGCGAACACGTTGATCGCTTCGACTTCGGCCTTCTCGCGCAGGCTGCCCATCAACTCGGTTTCCAGATGCATGAAGACTTTGACGCGCCAGCTCCAGCGCACCGTGTCGGCCAGCCATTTGTCGGCAGGACGGCCGATATTGCTGACGCCGAATTTGGCGGCGATGCGGCTTTCGCAAGGATTCAGCGGCGCATCCCATTTCGGTTTTTCTTCTTCGCTGTCGAGACGCAAAGCGACCGTCAGCATTTCTTCGCGCCGTCCGCGGAACAAGGCCAATGCGCGATGCGATGGAATCGTACCCAGGGTTTCGGAATAATCAAAATAGTCGGCAAACTTGGCGCCCTCTTCTTCTTTGCCGGCAACGACTTTGGATTCGACGATGCCGTGATCGAGCAGGTATTCGCGAATCGCCTGCAGCAGCGAGGCGTCTTCGGCGAAACGTTCCATCAGAATCTGGCGGGCGCCATCGAGTGCCGCTTTGGTGTCCGGTACGCCGGGATTGTCGCCGTTGCCGGTGCTGAAGGCTGGCTTCAGATAAGTATTGGCTTCGTCTTCGGGATTTTTCGCAGGGTCGGCCAGCAAGGTATCGGCTAACTCTTGCAAGCCGGCTTCAATCGCAATCTGCGCCTTGGTGCGGCGTTTGAGCTTATACGGCAGGTATAAATCTTCGAGGCGGGTTTTGTCTTCGGCATGGGTGATTGCATCGAGCAGCGCCGGCGTCATTTTGCCTTGTTCTTCAATCGAGGAAATGATCGCGGCACGGCGGTCTTCGAGTTCGCGCAGATAGCGCAGACGCTCCTCCAGCAGACGCAATTGGGTGTCGTCCAGACCGCCGGTGGCCTCTTTACGGTAGCGTGCGATAAACGGGACGGTCGCACCTTCATCGAGTAAAGTAATGGCGGCAGCGACTTGTGCCGGTTTGGCGGCGAGTTCCAGGGCGAGACGTTGTTCGATCGAAGGTAGCATAAATAATGGTGTGAGAAATAAACTCGGATAATTAAAATCAAGTCGCAGATGATACGCGCTCTGCGTGATTGCACCAGTCTTGACAGTCGGCAGGACTCGCAGTAGCTAACGACGTTTATATTCGAAATGGGGGAGTATCGAATTTTATGCTCAAAGTCCGCAATGATTTAGTGCCGATCAATAGTTTTGATAACGATACTTACCCAGAGTATATAATTTAATGATGTTCTTTAATTAATGATTTGACGCTGCTACATGGATAAAAAAAACAGATTTCTGCGATTAATCGCGCTGCTGGCGCTGCTGGTCAGCATGGCTTTGCTGGCCGCTTGCAGCAGCACGCCGCCGTCTTCTGTTGGTATTGCGGGTATCACATCTCAGCGCTTCGACTTTGCCGACGGCGGGCAGGCGATATTTTTCAGTATTGATAAAAATTTGTCGGCAAATGATGGGCTAACGATGGCAGGGGCGTCTGCTGCAACATCGGTGCTGCCGCAGACGCTGGTCTTTGTCGTGCCAGGCTCAGGCTGCATCAGCATGGGGAAATATTTACCCGATTACTTTCGCGGACTGGAAGGGGAGTCCGGCGCACTGCGCATCATGATTTTGCAAAAACGCCATAGCCAGCAAAACGATATACCTTGCAGTGCCGCCTTTATCCGCGACGATCACCTGAGTCGCTGGCAAGCGGATCAGGGCGAATTTATCGAGTCGCAACTACGCTTGCTGCAGAGTCAAGGCCAGCGCCCCAAACGCGTGCTGATCATGGGCATCTCCGAAGGCGCTGAACTGGCGGCTTTGCTGGCAGCAAGGATGCCGGTCTTCACGCATCTGGCGCTGATCTCGAATGGCGGCATGCAACCGCTCGACGCGTTTCGCTTGCTGGCAAACAAGCGTAATGACGCCGGTTTACGTATCGAGTTGCAGCGCATAGACGAGGCATTAGATAACGCGTCAGAAAGTGCCTCGGTCGCTGATAATCAGATACTGGTTAATGGACGGAGCCGTCAATATTGGCAGGAACTGAATCAATTGCGTCACAGCGAACATCTCTTCAGTTGGAACAAGCCGGTCCTGATATGCATGGGCGAGGCCGATCAGGCGCTGCCAGTGGAATCGGTCTATTGGCTGGAGCGAGAATTCTCCCGGGCAAAAAAAACCAATTTACAACTACACGTCTATCCCGCTGCCGATCATGGGTTGCGTAGTTCAAATCAACAACACTTGCCGGACTGCCTGCATCAAATTGATTTGTGGCTGGAAAAGTTTTAAGGCAATATCCATACTGCTTTAAAGTAAAACACGTAGCATTTACACAATATATTGCTGCGAATTACTACTTTGAGTAGTGTTTGGCAATACCGGTAAAAATAGTAGTAAAAAATACAAGCAAATTTGTTTAAATTTTTATATACTCTCAGTCGCTTTACTTCCTGATAACAATAATGACCTTGCGACTCCCGGTGCGATTTTCAACATCGGCGGCAGCACTACTGATTGATTACTATGCGCCTATCCACTGCATTTATTCCTGCATTGACTCCTATCATTGCGGCCCTCGTTCTGGCGGGCTGCGTCACTTCCCCAACCCATGACAGTAAGGTAGCTTCTTCGTTAACCACCGCTAAAGAAGGCCGTATCGAAGACGCGATCGCGCAAGTCGAAGCGCAGACCACTGGCAACAACAAGAATGATTTATTGTTGAATCTGGAAAAAGGCGAATTGATGCGCGTCGGCAATCGCTACCAAGACAGTCTGGCCGCGTTTGCCGTGGCCGATATCAAGGTCAAGGAATGGGAAGAAACCGCCAAGAGCAATCCGGCTAAATTGATGGGCCAGGTCGGTGCCCTGATCATGGGCGACAACAGCCGCGATTACGAAGGCCAGGATTATGAGAAGGTCATGCTGACCACGCGCATGGCGATGAATCGTCTGAATCTGGGCGATCTCGATACTGCCCGGGTCGACATCAAACGCACCCATGAACGCGAAGCGGTGATCGCCGAGTTCCGCGCCAAGGAAACTGCCGATGCAGAAAAAGAAGCCAAAGAAAAAGGCGTCACCAGCACCAGCAAAGAACTCAACGGCTATCCGGTAGAAACACTGAACGACCCGGAAGTGTTAAAGCTCAAAAACGGCTACCAGAACGCCCTGAGCCACTACCTCGCAGGCTTCGTGTATGAAGCGCTGAACGAGCCAGGCCTGGCGGCACCAGGGTATCGCAAGGCGAATGAACTGCGCCCAGATTTGCCGGTACTCGAAGATGGCTTAAAAGGACTCGATCAGCGAACCAGTTACCGCCGTAAAAAAGGCGTAACTGACGTCCTGTTCGTGATTGAGGCGGGTAACTCCCCCGCCCGTTTATCGCAAAAAATTGCATTCCCGGTGCCGACGACGCGCGGCCTGGTCACAGTGTCATTTGCCTTCCCGGCGATTTATCCGGATAAAGATGCGCCCGTCATCAACACGATTAAAGTCGGCGATCAGGTATTGCAAACAGCGCTGGTGACCGACTTCAACGTCATGGCCCGTAAAGCGCTTAAAGACGAATTGCCAGGCATCCAATTGCGCGCGGCAACTCGTGCAATTGCCAAAGCGCTGGTACAAGATCAGGTAAATAAAAATCTCGGTCCGCTGGCGGGACTGGCAGCGAACCTGGCTGTTGCCGCAACCGAGAGTCCGGCCGATGACCGCATGTGGCGCAGCTTGCCGGAACGCGTTTTCGTCGCCCGCGCATTTATCCCGCCCGGTGATTACGATGTGAACTTCGGTAACTACTCGAGCGAAATCAAGCGCATCAGCGTCGATGGCCGCTATATGGTGATTCCGGTGCGCATGTATTCGAATAAAACCTATCTGGGCAGCGCAGCAAAATTCGGTACCGTCGCGCTGGCCCAGGCAGAGCCAGCACCGGCGGCAACGCCAGCTTCCAAGCCCGTAGTCAAAAAAGCAGCAGCGAAGAAAAAAGCAGATGCCGCAGCGACCACCAGCGCCACCACGGCTGCTCCGGCAAAACAGTAATTCATCGCCATTCGCCGCTATTCAGTACGATATTTGGCACGACAGTACGTAAAACATTCACGAGAAACTTGAGCAGTAAATTACCTAGGACATGCAGATGACATCCTCAATCAAAAAAATCTTTATCCTTGCCGGCCTGACCCTGGCAGTGCAGAGCGCCTTTGCAGGCGACCCGGTACCCCCAGCGATTTCGGCCGGTATCGCTGCCAAACTGATGGTGCGTGGCGAACTGCAAGGCTTGCAAGTCGTTGACCTGCGTTCGCAGCGCAAGAACGACGTGATGGTGGTGCAGGCGGAAGTCACCAATACCGATGTCAAGGATCTGCGTCTGTATTACCGTTTCCGCTGGACCGACGCGGCGGGCATGCAAGTGGGCGATGGCGAAGTCTGGAAACCACTGACCTTCCTGGGCAAGCAATCGCAATTCATTAAAGGTACTGCCTACGGTCCGCAAGCGACCGATTTCAAAATTGAAATGAGTTCCGAGCCGCGTTAATTGGCGTTCGATTTTTTAAATTCATCGCATTCATTTATATCGTAATCGTTTTATTTTTCAGGAATTATCATGACATCCATGTCCTCTCTAGCACGCGTCTGCTGCGCCATGGCGATCGTTGTATTGCCAATGACCGCATGCCAAACCAAACTCTCGCAGCCAACGGTCAGCTTCGCCCGTCAAGTCAGCTACGGTGACAACAAAGCGGTTGAAACCGTCACCAATGAATTCGGCTCGACTGACCTGCAAATGATCGCAGAAAAAATGGTCGGCTCCCTGCTCGAAGATCCGGCATTGGCGAATCGTCCGACCATGACACTCGCCGGTGTGCGCAACAAGACCAGCGAATACATCGACACCAAATCGATCATGAACACGATCCAGACCGCCCTGGTCAAAAGTAAAAAAGTGAAATTCACCCGCAGCGCCGATGAGATGCAACAAGGCGTCGATGAACTGCAACGCCAGAACCAGAGCGGCCTCTATAAAGCCCAGGGCAAAGCCAAAGTCGGCAATATGCAAGCGGCCAAATATTCACTCGAAGGCGAGATCGTTTCCATCGTCAAACAGAACGCCAATACCAAAGACGTGTTCTACAAAATGACCTTGAAACTGTACGACATCGAAGATGGTTCGATCGAATGGCAAGACGAAAAAGAAATTCGTAAAACCTCCAAACGTCAATAATCTCAAGCGTATTCTCAAACATCGCTATGTAGTCACATTGCGATGTAGCTACGTTGAAAAAGGAATTCCATGTTGAATGCAAAAAAAATCCTGGCGGCCTTGTTCTGTGCTGCCTCCGGCCTGTCAGCCTACGCCGCCGACATGCCAAAAATCGCAGTCACCGACCTGACCTATGAAGAAAAAGTCAGCGAATATTTCCGCGTGGTCTCGGCCAGCAGCAAGAGCAGCGTCAACGCCCGCTCCAGCGAGCGCGAAACCGACCACAGTTATTCAGCACGCGATAGTTACAAAGCCAAGAGCGAAAGCAATTACTACGAAGCAGAAGGCTTCTACACCTACATCGACCGTGGCGAACTGAAGACCTACACCGCCGACCTCAAAGGCGCACTGATCAAAGGCGGCGCAGTCCATCTGATCCAGGCGCGTCCGTATGTCGGCAAGCCGATGGAAAAGATCTTCGACATCATCGGCCGGATTAAACAAGGCATGTATCCGGGCGCTGACTACGTCCTGTTCGGCACCGTCAGCAATATCCAGTTCCGTCAGGAGAGCAATCAGCTCCAGTACGGCAACTCGATTACGGCCAGTCTGTCGCTCGACCTGGTCGCCGACTTCAGCCTGATCAATACCAAAACCTACGAAGTCAAAGCCGCTTTCAGTGCCAGCGGTTCCGGTGTCGATACCAAGATCCTGAGCCGCGCGGGTGACCGCGTCGCCTTCAATCGCGGCAAAGTCATGCAAGAGACTTCGCGCAGCCTGGCCGATGCAGCCTACGGCGAACTGATGGTGCAATTCGGCATGCCACGCGGCGCCAACCGTCCCATGAACAGCAATGCGATGGGACAACCGGCGGTGCCGGTGCAAGCACCTGAACCAGTCACCGTGTATAAATAAATTTGCCTGGTGTCGGGTAAAACAAAGCCAGTGCTTGCACTGGCTTTGTTTTGTCCAATCGCAGAACCGGAATTGAGCAAAGCCATCCCCAATTCGCCTGCCAAAAACAATCTGAGATACACTGCGCATTTCTCCATTTCAACCGGAAAACATCAACATGCCGTGGGATTATCCGCAAGCATTCACGCTGAAGCGCATACCGACCGTCAACGACATCGACGGTCTCAATCATACGAATAACGCGGTATATGTGCAGTGGTGCGAGGCGATCGGCTGGGCGCATTCTGAGCAGCTCGGCCTGAGCCTGGCGGACTATCAGCGGCTGAATCGGGCGATGGCGATACGGCGGGCGGAGTATGACTATATTTTGCCGACGTTGCTGGACGAAGAATTAACGCTGGCGACCTGGCTGGTGGCGACCGACGGCAAGCTGACGATGGAGCGGCGGTTTCAACTGGTGCGGGATCGTGATCAGGCGGTGATCTTGCGCGGTCGCTGGGACTTGGTGTGTATCGAAGTCAGCAGCGGTAAGGCGCGGCGTATGCCGACCGAATTTTGCGCTGCGTATATGCCGGTGGTGCTGCATGCCGAGGCAGCCAGCAGCAGTATCAAATGACATTAACCGGTTTTTTGGTAAATCCCTGGCCGGTTAATTTCCATCAGCGTCTGCGGTTTGGCCGGCGCTTTGAATCCGAATTTTTCATACAGGCCGCGGGCATCGCTGCTGGCGAGCATGAAGCGACGCAGGCCTTGTAGCTCCGGGTGCGCCACGACGGCGCTCACGAGTTGTTTGCTGAAACCCTGACCGCGCTGCTCCGGCAGTACGAATACATCCATCAGATAGGCATAAGTTGCATAGTCGCTGACCACGCGGGCGAAGGCGATTTGCTGGTCGCCGAGATAACCGCCGAAACATAGCGAGTGGGCGATGGAGCGCTCTACCGTCGCCAGCGGAATATCCTTTGCCCATGCCGTATGCTGCGACAAAAAATCGTGGATCAAAGGGATGTTTAAGCGGGATTGGTCGGTGGAGATATGCATACGATGATGATAGCGAAAGCGATCCGTGCTGAATTGTGCCTTAATTGTGTCTTAATTATTCACCCGGCCGCCGGTCACGCGCTCAATCCCCGCCAGGTCGATCCAGCTTTGCACCTCAACAAAGCCATGCCGCGTCAGCAGCTCGCGCACTGCCGCCGCCTGGTCGAAACCATGTTCCATCAGCAGCCAGCCTGACGCGCTCAGGCGTTGCACTGCGCCCTTGATGATGATGCGATAGCCGGTTAAGCCATCCGCCTGATCGGTCAGAGCGATGATGGGTTCAAAACGTAAATCGCCTTGTTGCAGATGACGATCATCTTTGACGATATACGGCGGATTGCTGACGATGGTATCGAATTGCTCATCGCCCAATGCCGAGAACCAGTCGCTTTGCAGCAGGCGCATTTTGCTGGCAGCGACATTCCGGTCGGCATTCTGCTGCGCCACGGCGACCGCTGCGGCGCTGATGTCGGTCGCAGTCACCGTCAGGTCGGGACGTTGATGCGCAATCGCAATCGCAATCGCACCGGAACCCGTACCCATATCGAGCAGACGACCATGCCGAGGGGCGCGTTCGGCAGCCAATTCGACTAATAATTCGGTCTCATGACGCGGGATCAGGACGTCGCTGGTGACATAAAACGGTAGACCGAAAAATTCACGTTCGCCAATCAGGTAGGCGATGGGTTCGCCGTCGTAACGGCGCGCCAAGAGTTGATCGAGCCTGCTCGCCTGTGCGGCATCGAGAGATGTTTCCGATTGTGTAATCAGTTGAATGCGGGTCAAGCCCAGCGCATGCATCATCAGGATGCGCGTATCGATCACATCGAGCGGGCTGGCTGTCTGGCAGGCGCCGATGGTGATGCCTGCATGGATCCAGTGCGCCATTAGCGGTGACGACCAAATAAACCGCGCTGCGCAGGTTCTTTTTGCAGCAGGGCGAACAGCAGCGCCACGATGCACACGCCAAACCAGACTGCCGCCCAGGCAGGTATCGACAGACCGAGAATCGGCGGATAAGGCGTCTCGCACAGACCATCGGCTTTAAACAAAGTCGGCAGCAGGCGCGCCGTGAAGATTTTGTTTAATACGGTTTCATAAGGATCGATGCCGCAAGTCAGTTCCGGGTTTGCCAGTACCCACAAATGCTTGCCGGCGACCGCCAGGCCAGTGAGCGAGGAGAGCAGCGCCAGTCCGCCGGCGATGCGGCGCGCCTGGCCTGGCAAGGCCAGCGCAATCAGGCAGACGATGGCGGTGAGGGCAAACGCATAGCGCTGCATCACGCACAGCGGGCAGGGCAGCATTTTTTCTACGAGTTGCAGATACAGCGCGAAGCCGAGCAAAGCGCTGCAAAGCGTGGCGACGGTGATCAGAATGATTTTTGTGCGGGTCATGGCGAACGGATGAAATAATTAAACTTGCCGTAGGATACCCTAAGCGGCAATTGGTTCTATGACTAAACGAGGTATTTGTTGGCGAATATCAAAAAAGCGCCATTTATCGGCCAGCAGATAGCCCAGGATCAGCGTGCCGGCAGAGCGGAAGCGAGCGCTGGCGAAGGCGGAGTGCGGTTTTTTCTTGTCACTATATACTGGATGGTGTATGTGATTTCTATCCTTCAGTCCGCTTATTGTCTCTGCGGAATTGGGATTGTTATTCATATACTCCCCCTATTTTTATTTTTTAATCGTCGCCTAAGGCTGCCAGCAACTCGGCCTGATGCTCGGCCACCAGCGCATTCGTTAATTCGGTCAAATCGCCATCCATGATGAAATCGAGCTTGTACAAGGTCAGGTTGATGCGGTGATCGGTCATGCGACCTTGCGGGTAATTGTAGGTGCGGATACGTTCGCTGCGGTCGCCGGAGCCGATCAGACTCTTGCGGGTCGCCGCTTCTTTCGCCTGTTTCTCGCGCATCTGGCCGTCCATGATGCGGGTCGCCAACACGCGCATTGCCTGTGCCTTGTTCTGATGCTGACTGCGACCGTCCTGGCATTCGACCACGATACCGGTCGGTAAATGCGTCAGGCGTACCGCCGAATCGGTTTTATTAATATGCTGGCCACCGGCACCCGATGCGCGGAAAGTGTCGATGCGCAGATCGGCGTTGTTGATGATGACGTCGGCCAGTTCATCGGCCTCCGGCATTACCGCCACCGTGCAGGCCGAAGTGTGGATGCGACCCTGGGTTTCCGTCGCGGGTACGCGTTGCACGCGATGACCGCCGGATTCGAATTTCAATTTCGAATACGCACCAAAACCGGCGATCCGCACGATTACCTCTTTGTAGCCGCCCAGTTCGGACTGCGATTCGGACATCATTTCGATTTGCCAGCGATTGCGTTCAGCGAAGCGGGTGTACATGCGCAGCAAGTCGCCGGCGAACAGCGCCGCCTCGTCGCCACCGGTACCGGCGCGGACTTCGAGCAAGATATTGCGTTCGTCGTTCGGGTCTTTCGGCAACAGCATTTTTTGCAGATCGACTTGCAAGGCTTCCATGCGCTGTCTGGCGGCATTGATTTCTTCTTGCGCGAAATCTTTCATCTCCGGATCGGCCATCATCTCCTGGGCCGAGTCGATGTCGGCTTGCGCCTGCTGATAGTTTTGATACAGCTCGACCAGCGGCTCTAATTCGGCATGTTCGCGCGTCAACTTGCGATAATTATCCATGTCATTGGTGACGCCTTCCTGGTTCAGGAGTTGGCCGACTTCGACCAGGCGTTCTGCCAATTGATCGAGTTTTGAAAGCATCGATGGTTTCATTGTCTTACCTATGTTGAGCAATACGGGACATACTGGAGTAATGCGCGGCCGGGGCCTCACAGCGGGATGGAATGCCTGGCGCGACGGCCGGGGCGGGCGTCAGGCGTCGCTAACGCTTGGTGCGGAATAATTGCGGCAACAGGGCCGCCAGACGTGCGCGTTCGTCGCCGCTGGCCTGATGCAACGCCTGTTGCGGGCCGTGCAGGAATTTGGCCGTGAGTCCTTTGGAAAGCGCTTCGAGAACGGCTTCCACATCGTCGCCGCGCGCCAGCATTTTGCGGGCACGTTCGAGTTCCAGCAGACGCATGGCTTCGCTGTTCTCATGCAAATCCTGGATCACCGGTACCACGATACGACCATCGACCCAATGCATGAATGACTGCACGCGGGTTTCGATAATCGCTTCTGCCTGGGCCACTGCGGCCTGTCGATTTTCCATGCCGGTCTGGACCACATTGCCGAGATCGTCGACCGTATAAAGGAACACGTCGTCGAGCGCACTGACTTCCGTTTCGATATCGCGCGGCACGGCCAGATCGACCATGAAGATAGGACGGTGGCGGCGCGCCTTGACGGCGCGTTCTACCATGCCCAGGCCGATAATAGGCAAGGACGACGCGGTGCAGGAAATGATGATGTCAAATTGCGCTAAGCAATGCGGCAATTCCGCCAGACGAATCGCTTTGCCGTTGAAGCGGTGGGCCAGAGCTTCGCCGCGTTCCAGCGTGCGATTCGCAATCGTGATGCTTTTCGGATTTTGCGCAGCGAAGTGGGTCGCGCACAATTCGATCATCTCGCCGGCGCCGATAAACAGCACGTGTTGTTCAGAAATTTTATCGAAGATGCGTTGCGATAAACGTACCGCGGCGGCCGCCATCGACACGCTGTGCGCACCGATCTCGGTGGTGCTGCGGACTTCTTTGGCGACTGCAAAGGTACGCTGAAATAATTGATGCAAATAGGTGCCGAGTCCGCCCGCCGCATCGGCCTGCCGTACGGCATCTTTCATCTGGCCTAAAATCTGCGGCTCGCCCAAGACCATCGAATCCAGCCCGGAAGCTACGCGAAATGCATGACGTACCGCATTGTCCTGCGGCAGGGTGTACAGATGATGGCGTAACTCGGAATACGGCAGCTTGTGGAAGTCCGCTAGAAAATGCGCGGTCGCATCGATAGGATTAGCCACATGGCTGGCCGCATACATTTCGGTGCGGTTGCAGGTCGATAGAATCGCCGCCTCGACATCGGTGTTGAAGCCCGCGGCGGCATGCTGGCTGGCTTCACGACCGAACCAGGAGCGCGCAGCGACCACCGCCTGGCCGATCTGGTCAGGAGAGAACGCGACTTTTTCACGTAGTGAAAGCGGCGCAGTCGTATGGTTGAGGCCGACGGCTAAGAGTTGCATGGCGTGATGTCTGGGTGTAAGCCTGCATTATAGCGCGTCAGCGCGAAGATTTTCTGCTGCCGATGGCTGCATTGGGCAAGATCAAACGCTAAATGCTGGCAATTTGCTATGAAAATGCACCTGCGTTCGGCGCGTTGACGCGCCCTTGGGGAGCTTGTCTGGCTTGGATGGAACTTCCTCGATATTGTTTTGGCCGAGCACGATTTGCCTAAGCGACAGGAGTGACAGCTTCAGCATGAAAAAACTCCGGAAGAGCCTGCTGCCGGGCTCGCGCATCGACGGCAAATTCGCCGGAATATTACTCGGCGGTTACCTGTTCCAGGCGGTAGCCATAACTATATACGGGCGCTAGCCGGTAGCCATTTTCAGGCCGCAATTCGAGCTTGCTGCGGACCCGTGAAATATGCGTATCCATAGTGCGGGACGGGATATCGATATCGCGTGACCAGACCGCTTCAAGAATGTAGGCACGCGACAGAGGACGTCCCAGATTGCGGAACAGCAGCAGGGCGAGATCGAATTCTTTTTGCGTCATCTCGACTGGCACATCGTTGATGCTGACGCGCCCTGCACGCGTCTCAAACTTGTAGATGCCAAACTGCAGATGTTCGGACACGGTTTGTGAGGGGTAAGCGCGACGCAACAAAGCCTGCACGCGCGCCACCAGTTCGCTGCGGCGCACCGGTTTGATCATGTAATCATCGGCACCGGCGGCCAGACCGGCGACAATATCGTCTTCGCCAGAGCGGCTGGTCATGAATAAAACAGGGAGGTTAGGGCTCAGTTTTTCTCTGACCCAATGCAGGATTTCGGTGCCGCTCAAATCCGGTACTTGCCAATCCAGGATCAACATATCGTAACTGTCGCGGCGCAAATTATGCAGCATTTCCTTACCACTGAGGAAAGGGTGGCAAGTATGGCCGGCCGCAGTCAAGATGGTGCATACCAGCTCAAGCAGATTATTGTCGTCGTCCAGTACAGCAATTCTCATAAGTGCACACAGATTGGGGTTGAACAATCGTAGAGTAGTAAAGATACAGCATTGTACCTAACACAAGAATGATTTTAGGCAAGCTGGGGAGAATGAGCAAAAAAAATAGGCATTCCCCTCAGTTTGATGCCATTTTGGCACAAAAAATAACGTAACATTTCCCCGGTGGAATGATTGACTTTGATGCGGCTGTCTTGGTCGGCGGTGATTTTTCAGTGCGCTTGAGCAAAATGACTGCGTATCGCCGCCCGTGATTTTTTGTTAAAAAACAGTGCGGATTCAATTTTACATAAGCAGATCAGGTGGCCACAAAGGCTGGTGCCACCCCGGTACCAGCGAGATTAACTGCGTAACTCAACCTCAGGCAGGACGACGTTCACATCGAGCACTTCCAGGTTGCCCTGACGATCCAGCGAGACCTTGATATCGTCGGCATTGACTTTCGTGTATTTAGAAATCACGGCGATCAGCTCTTCCCGCAAGGCAGGCAGAAAATCATAGCCTTCGCGGTTGGTGCGTTCGCGTGCGATGATGATTTGCAGGCGTTCTTTGGCGGTATTGGCGCTCTTGGGTTTGTTATTGAATAAAAAAGATAGCAAGGCCATATTACTTACCTCCAAAAATCCGTTGCAGCAAACCTGGTTTTTCATAATTGATAAAACGCAGGGGCACTTCTTGACCGAGAAAACGCGAGATCACATCTTCATATGCATCCGATACGTCACTGCCTTTCATGTGGATCGCCGGATTGCCCTGATTGGATGCATGCAGCACCGCTTCCGATTCGGGGATCACGCCGATCAGGGGGATGCGCAAGATTTCCTGGACGTCGGTATAGGACAGCATTTCGCCGGCTTCAACGCGCTTAGGTGAATAGCGCGTGATCAGCAGGTGTTCCTTGACCGGCTCGCCGCCTTGTTGTGCACGCTTGGACTTGGCCTGGATGATGCCCAGGATGCGATCGGAATCGCGTACCGAAGAGACTTCAGGATTCGTGACGACGATGGCTTCATCGGCAAACGTCAGGGCCATCACAGCGCCGCGTTCAATTCCGGCAGGGGAGTCGCAGATGATGTACTCGAAATCCATTTTGGCGAGATCGTTCAAAACCCGCTCAACGCCCTCTTCCGTCAGCGCATCTTTGTCGCGGGTTTGCGAGGCAGGCAAGATAAACAGATTGTCGCAATGCTTGTCCTTGATCAGCGCCTGATTCAGGCTTGCTTCGCCGCTGATGACATTGACCAAATCGTAGACGACACGGCGTTCGCAACCCATAATCAAATCCAGATTGCGCAGACCTACGTCGAAATCGAGTACGGCGGTCTTATGTCCCCGCATAGCCAGACCTGACGCAAAGCTGGCACTGGAAGTAGTTTTTCCTACGCCGCCCTTACCGGATGTCACAACGATGATTCTTGCCACAAAAAGCTCCTTTAATTTTTCTAACGATCAATATACTTAAAACGGTGATGAGCTAATGCCAAATAATTAACCGACGGATTTTACGGATGATACTTCAATACGGTCGCCGATCAATTTGATTTGTACCGGATGATTCGGCAGCAACGCCGGAAAGCCATCATCAAAAGTACGATAGATACCAGCGATCGAGACCAGTTCGGCCTCCATTGACAGCGCAAAAATACGCGCGTCGGTATTGCCGGTTGCGCCTGCCAGCGCACGGCCGCGCAACGGTGCGTAGATATGGATGCTGCCGTCGGCAATGACTTCTGCGCCATTATTCACCGATGCCGTGATGATCAGGTCGGCGCCACGTGCATAAATCCGCTGCCCGGCGCGCACCGGCGTATCGATCACCATCGCAGGTGTGTTGCTATGGATAATCTGTGGCTGGGGTGCTGGCACAGGTTTTTCTGTCACCACTTCGACTGCGGCAACCGGTGTCGCCGGCGTTGCGCTGGTGAATTCCTGGCGCGGTTTACTGACGATATCGATACTCAGGCCGTGGCTGCGGATCGTGCTGTAATCTTCTTCCTGGGCATTGCGTACTGCCACAGGATTGAGTCCAAACGATTTAAACAAACTGATCAGCGCAGGCCAGTCAAGCTTTTCGGAAGCGATATTTTCAACGTCAATCACTGCAAATTCATCATCAAAGAAATCGGGCGTACCTGCCGTCATTTTTTTTAAAGCGGCTTCCAGGGTGGCGATTGGCGCTGCATGCAAAATAATCGCAACGGCTACAACGGTAGAAATTTTTATTTCGACGGGCTTGTGCGTCAGGCTGTTTTGCATAGGTAATGATGAGTAAGATTGCAACGTGATGCGTTAAACGGCTTAAGAGATAACAGCTATTGTAAAAGACTTATCCGGGTCGTTGTGAGCTAAGTCTCTTTAAAGCTGCAAAAAAATCAGGCGAAATTCACTGGCAGATCGATTAAGAAATATTCTCATCTATCTCTGTATTCGTGAAATTTCCTCGCAATTGCGTCGATTTATCGGTTTATTGAGTCATTTTAAAATCAGACATTGATTGGCTGAGCAGCGCTTAAAGCGGTAGTAAGCTCGGTAATCCGTGCTTTAAGCAGCAGATTTTCGGCGCTCAGTTCCGCTATTTTTTTATGCAAGAGTGCGACTTCTGTTGAGTTGATTTCAGTGCTGTTTGCAGCGCCAACTGTTTTGACCGGGACATCGTCTTGCGCGACCGCATCGCTCTTGCCCGCCTTTGCCGGTCTGGTGGCAGCCTTCATCTCGCGCACCAGTTTGGCGGCTTGTTGCAATTCTTTGCGGCCGCCGGCAACAGCACTGGCTTGTTGTTCCTCTGGCAGCGAAGCAATTGCCGCCGCCGCACTGATAGAGATGGTGCCGGCTCTGACCGCATTGACTAATTCCGGGCTTGCTGCTTTCTGTATCTTCTCTATTTGTGTGACGGCATTGCTGCTGATGCCGGCCGCTTTGGCAATATCCTCGCGGGTGTTTTTTGCTTTGGGCTCCGGTGTTTCGCCAGATGCCGGTATCGCATCTTCAGCGGCAGGTTTGCTGCGTGCGGCGACGATTTCTTTTTTGCGCAATGCCAGCATGCCACGCTGAAAATCCGTCACACTCCGACGCCCGATATGGTTATCGATCAGCCAGAGAATCACGTCTTCCATGCTGTCGATTGTCGTGTTTTGTATCGTCTTAAAAGGCAAGCCATGCTGCTGGCAAATCGCATAGCGATTGTGTCCGTCGATCAGCGTATCGCCCCATAAAATCAGGGCATCGCGACAACCCTCGCGCAAGATACTGCGCTCCAGCGCCTCATATTCATTGGCTGTCAGCGGATCAATATAAGCTTTAATTTCTGTGTTGATTTGTATCGTCATTATGTGATGCTCGTTAGATGTTTTTTACTGCGCTTTATTTTTACTGATGGTTTTGCCTGGTACTGATATGCCACGACATAAGTCTAAAAAACCGAGTAAGCGTGCAGATAGCATTTTATGTTTATGGTGAATCAGGTAAAAATTTCTTTCCAGCTTGGGCAGTGTCGTGTTGACTTCGACCAGCTTGCGCATGCTCAGCAGGTCCGCAACCACGCGGCGCGATAAGCAGGCAAGCCCCAGCCCTTCAGCCGCGGCATATTTGATTGCCTCTGAATTGCCAAATTCGCCTATGCAGTTCAGATGATGCAGATGCGGCAGCAAGGCTTGCTCCACCGTTTCGCGCGTCCCTGAACCGGGTTCCCTTAATAGCCACCGCGCATTACGTAAAATTTTGAGAGAGGTTTTTTCTCCAGATTGTCCGCTGAGGATGGGATGTTGCGGTGAGCAGACGATGATGAGTTCGTCGCTGATCCAGCGCTCTACATGAAGCTCTTCCTGATGGCAGGGGCCCTCAATCAAACCCAGGTCCAATTCAAAATTGGCGACAGCTTGTGCAATGTCGGCGGTATTGGCGATCGTCACATTGGGATAGGTTCGGGAATGCGGATTGGTTTTAGCGAGAATGGCCGGCAACAAATAAATGCCAATGGTTGTACTTGCTCCTATGCGCAAACCGGCTCCCGAGCTGGCAAAGCCGGGACTGAATTGCTGCTCGATGACATGTGCAGCATCGAGCAGCTGGCTGGCTTGCGGTAACAACAAACGGCCATTGTCATTCAGCTGCAGGCGCTTGCCGACCCGGTCAAACAGACTGCTTTCCAGCCCATGTTCCAATTCATTTAAAGCAGCGCTGGTGGCTGACTGCGACAGGTTAACGCTGTCAGCCGCGGCAGACGTGCTGCCGCTATGTGCGACGGCCAGAAAAATCTGTAGTTGTCTTAATGTCAGACGCATTAATTTGGATTATTTTAATTTATTTACCTATTTTACAGTTTGATTATAGATAAATGAATTGTTTTTCATTTTAATTTGATTGACATAGACTGCGCGGCATATCGAATTAATTGCTTGTATTAAATCCACATTATCCTGATCAGAAAGTAGTTATGCCAGGCTTAGCCCCAGCTTCTGCAACATCCGTAACGCAGCATGTCGTCAATGAATGGAAATCTGTATTGACCTATTTGCCGGGAATGTTGCTGGTGATAATCATTGCGAGCATTGCCATATGGCTTGGACGCTTCTCGTGGCTGGCTGGTCATGGTCTCGGAGCGTTAAGTCTGGCGATATTCTTGGGAATCGTTGCGGGCAATACGGCAGTCGTGTCTGGCGCAGCTCAGATTACGCCAGGAATACGGTTTTCAAAGCAGCACCTGTTACGCTTGGGTATCGTGTTATATGGTTTTCGTCTGAATTTTCAGGATCTCGCGCAGGTCGGCATCAGTGGTTTTTTGACTGATGCTCTGGTTCTGATTTCTACCTTTAGCCTGAGCGTTTTTATTGGAGTGAAATTATTCAAATTAGATAGGAGCACGGCGATCTTGATTGGCGCAGGGAGTTCTATTTGCGGTGCGGCTGCGATTATGGCAACAGAGAATGTTGTGAATGCCAAATCTGAGGAGGTCAGCGTGGCGATATCAACCGTCGTCTTGTTTGGTACTACCGCTACTTTTTTATATCCCTTGCTTTACCATTGGAATTTGTCTTGCCATCTGGTGCCGGCCGGCGCTGATTTCTTCGGCGTCTTCATCGGTTCGACGATTCACGATGTTGCGCAGGTCGTCGCTGTTGCCCATGCCATAGGTGAGCAGGTCGAGCGCACTGCGATTGTGGCAAAGATGGGGCGAGTCATGATGCTGGCTCCGTTTCTGATTTTTTTATCGTTAGCGATATCTAAAAAACGGGCTCAGGAAGAACAATTCGAAGCGGCAGGCAACTCTCGCACTCAACAGCAAGCGATCAGTGTCCCATGGTTTGCGTTGATTTTTGTGTTGATGGTGGCGATTAATTCGATGTTGCCATTATCAAAAAATGCACTCAATCTTATTCGGCAAATCGATGCATGCTTGTTAGCGATGGCAATGGTCGCCCTGGGTCTGAGCACGGACCTCAGTGCGATACGCAGCGCAGGCGCCAAGCCTTTGTTGTTGGGTGGCGTGATATTTGTCTGGTTGATGGCAGGAGGGCTAATGATCAATCAGATGATGGCTTGAACAATACCCTGCCAAGCTGGGCATGCAGAGTCCGTGCCAAACGAGTCGATATCAGAACAGAAGCTGCAAACGCATGGTGAACATGTCAGCGTGTTTGCTATACACCGAGCCAGTCAAATAAGCGGCCTGATATTTAAACGTTGTCGAGGGTGTCAGTGCCAACGATCCGAACACAGCAGGCCCGACGCGATGTGATTGGCGATCGCGGGCTACCCAGTGATCCCAATCACCGAGTTCGCCAAATCCCTGTAAGCCAATTTGCAAAGCAGGCATCCAGCGATATTTAACCTGCCATTGATATTTCATCTGCGCCGCATTACTGTGTCCGTCGCCATAGGATTCTTCAGTAGCGAAGCTATGTTCAAAAAACACATTGCCATTTAACTGCAGTTTGCCGATATCGGTTTGCAGAGCCGGACCAAATTCAAATGCGTAACCATTAGCGGTATCGTGCGGGCGAATAAAGTTGGTGTGCAAGGCCAGGTCAAACGGATACTGGCCTTGCGTCAATTGATAGTCGTTTTGCCAGTTCCAGGTACTGAGTTTAAGGTCAGATTTGGATGTGCCGATAGCGCTGGCATACAGTTCGGTATACCAGCGCGAATTAACGCCATATCCAAAACCCAGTTCAGGCCAGATAATCTCCGGGCCTTTGGCCGACTTGACTGTCCAATACCTGTAATCAAGCGATTTCTCATCCTTGTTGTCATACACCGTCACCACATAATAGCCAGGATCCGCCTGCGCTGATAGACAGGTAGCCAAAAACAGGAAGAGCAAAACGCAAGGTTTTGTCATTGGATTTTCTAAATGATTTGGATGTGGGGACAACAATGTCAGGTAGATATTTAGTATGCCCCTACCTTCAGAAAATGAAAAGCAAACTGTTTACCTATAACCTGCAAAATTCCGCAAGCGACTTCAATTCCAAAAGAAATTGAAAAACTGAACCTTGCACAATACAGGTAGCTTGCATCGGGAATCCAAGTCCTTGCTTCGAGCCAGTAATATTCACTAACGGAGAATTTTTCGAGAGTTGTAAGACAAAAAAATCCCTATCTCATTTTGCATAGAGTAGGGATTTTTTCAGCGAGATGATCTATTAGGCGCGTTTGATTAGGCGCAAAATAAATAACAAGATGACGGCACCAATAGTTGCCGTCACAATCGAAGCGATGAAACCGTCGCCAATATGAATACCCAGAACGCCGGCTAGCCAGCCACCGATAAAAGCTCCGACGATGCCGACCACGATATCAATCAATACGCCGAAACCACCGCCTTTTACCACCACCCCTGCAAGCCATCCAGCGATGGCACCCACGATGAGCCAAGTAATGAAACCCATAACATCTCCTATGAAGAATTGAGGATCTTTAAATTGCGAAGTTATCGTAGTTTAAAATGATTATAAAAACAATCATCAATTTTCAATGCGGTAATTATGATTCGATCCGGCAGTTGCCTGGAGTGACGTGTGTCGGCGTTAGGTCATTTCGTCATTGAGGGAAATATTTTTCTGGCTGACCGGGAAGGACGGAAATAATTTGTGGAAAACGATGCGGAAATAAAAAACGCCGTGTCGAGAGCAGCGTAGGTGGGAAGCTAATTTCATCGGTATCACGGTGGAACACCTGTTTGGAACACCCGATAAATTGAAGGTCAAAAACCTCAATCAGATCAACAACTTAAAATCTTGGTGGCCCGGGGCGGAATCGAACCACCGACACAAGGATTTTCAATCCTCTGCTCTACCGACTGAGCTACCAGGCCAAGACCAAGAATTATAGTGATCCGACCGCTAATATGCAAGCTTTTTATGAACAAACTTGCTTCTCTCATCTGCGATGTGTCGATTCGCTGCTTTTTTTACTGCCGTATAATGAGACGATTATTTCTCGGTTTGTAAGGTTTATAGCGCGATGGCGACTCAATCTGTAGATAGCGATATCTGTATTGTTGGAGATGGTGCAGTCGGTAAAGTGGCGGCGCTGGGTTTATCGCAGCAGGGTTTGCGTGTGACCTTGCTTGGACCTGCAATCGTGTCCCCATCTGTCTCTGAGGATTGGGATGTGCGGGTGTTTGCATTAAACCATGTTGCGCATGACTTGTTGGATTCTTTAAAGGTGTGGGGGGCGCTGGATCATGCGAGAGTTGCGCCCGTCGAGGCGATGCAGGTGTATGGCGGAACTGCTGCATCCGATGGCAAGTTGGGCTTTGACGCTTATGGTGCGCATGTGCAAGAACTGGCCTGGATTGTGGAGGATAAAAATCTGAACCAGGCTTTGGATGAGGCATTGAAGTTTGCGCAAAACATTACTTATGTAACGGGACGCGCTTTGCGGATGGAGGTGACTGATACCCGGGCAAGCGTCCAGTTGGAGGATGGTGATCAACTGACTGCGGCGTTGCTGATCGGTGCCGATGGTGCGCAGTCCTGGGTGCGTGGACAATCGGATATTGGCCTGGATTATCGCTCGTATGGGCAACAAGGTGTCGTGACGAATTTCGCTTGTGAGAAGCCGCATCGCAGCGTTGCGCATCAATGGTTCGATGATGACCTGGGTATCATTGCGCTGTTGCCTTTGCCGGGGCAGCGGGTTTCCCTGGTGTGGTCTGCACCGGATCATCTGGCTGAGCAATTGCTGCGTGAGCCATTGACGGCAGTGGCGGAGCGCTTGTATGGATATTGCAGTGAAGTGCTGGGACATTTGACGCCCTTGGTTCCCGAAACTATTAAGGCGTTTCCGTTGCGCCTGATGCGACCACATTCGATGATTGCAGCACGGGTAGTCTTGATTGGCGATGCCGGCCATGTTGTGCATCCGATGGCCGGGCATGGCATGAACCTCGGTTTCGGTGATGTGCTGGCTTTGCTGGATGTGCTTGCCCAGCGCGAAGAGCATCGTGATTGCGGGGATGCCCGCGTATTGCGCCGCTATCAGCGCGCGCGCAAGGAAGAGATCACATTGATGCAGTTGACGACCGACGGCCTGGCCAGATTATTCGGAACCGATCTGGTGCCATTGCGTTTGGCGCGCAATCTGGGATTGAACTTGCTGGACCGTTTGCCGGTCATAAAGAGGAAATTGATTTCTCATGCAATGGGCAAATAGGATTTTATTTTTTTATTTAATTGACGGACACTGACACTAATGAATATCAAATCACTCATCGCTGCTTTATTGATCTTGCCGGCAGCCTTTGCTTTAGCCGAGACCCCACAAGAAGCTGCAGTAAAAAAACTGGTTGAACCGCGCTTGAATGAGGGCACCAAAGTCGATTCTGTAACCAAGACGCCTTATGCAGGCTTGTTCGAAGTGCGCGTCGGCAGTGACGTCATTTATACCGATGAAAAAGCCCAGTACCTGTTTATCGGCAATGTCATTGACGCACGCAATTCGAAGAATTACACCAAGATCCGTGTCGATGAATTAAGCCGGGTCAAGTTCGCTGACCTGCCTTTGGAATCTGCGCTGAAAACGGTAAGAGGCAATGGCAAGCGCGTCATCGCGATTTTTGAAGACCCGAATTGCGGCTATTGCAAACGCTTCCGCAAGACTTTGCAGGATGTTGATAACATCACCGTGTATACCTTTATGTATAACATTCTGGCAGAAGATTCCAGCATCAAATCTAGAAACATCTGGTGTACCGCTGACCGTAACAAAGCATGGGATGACTGGATGCTGAATGGTAAAGCGGCAGCTACGGCGGCGCCGAGTTGCGATACGCCGAACGAGAAAATTTTTGAATTAGGTAAAAAGTTACGGGTCAGCGGAACGCCAACGGTCTTCTTTGCAGATGGTTCGCGCTTGCCTGGCGCAGTCGATGTCAAAGGCCTGGAAGATAAATTCTCTAGCCTGAAATAATTGCAGAACACGGCATCCGTATGAGCGAGCATCATCGTCCCGCAAGCAAATGGCGGGGCATCTTGCTCGCCGCGGGTAGCGGGCGCAGATTCGACCAGAGCGGGCAGCGCAATAAGTTACTGCAGCCTGTGAATGACAATATGACCGTCGCGGTCGGCAGCGCCCATAATTTATTAGCGGTGTTGCCCGATAGTTTGGCAGTCTTGCCGGAAATTTTCCAAAACCCTTCTGCCGGACTGCTCGCACAATCTTTGCGCGATGCCGGCTGCCATATCAGTATTTGTGCTCATGCTGGGCAGGGCATGGCAGCGTCCCTGGTGCATGGCCTGCAGCAGAGTCTTCACTATCAAGGCTGGATCATTGCATTGGCAGACATGCCCTATGTACAGGCATCATCGATAAGGCAATTGCTGGGCGCTTTAGAGTCCGGTGCCGATATCGCAACGCTATGTTATCAGGGTAAGCGCGGCAATCCCGTGGCCTTCTCGCGCACCCATCTAGCCGAGCTGCTGATGCTGACAGGGGATCAGGGGGCGCGAAATTTATTGCAACGCTATCCGGTCACAGAAATCGAGGTCGATGATCCAGGCATCTTGCGGGACATTGATCATCCGCAGGATTTGATGCGCTGAATTAAGGAGCGCTTTGCGGCAATGTGATAACGAAATGCGCGCCTGCACCAGGGCTGCTATTCACATTGATGCGGCCACCCAGTACGCCTGTGACCAGGTTGTACACAATGTACAAGCCCAAGCCGCTGCCGCCCTGACCGAGCTTGGTCGTAAAGAAGGGGTCGAACAAGTGCGCCAGGGTCTCGGCTCCCATACCCAGGCCGTTATCCCGATAATCCAAAATAATCTCATTGTCGAAAGTATGTGCAGAGATCGTAATCCGGCCTTGCGCTACTTCTTCGAATCCATGCAATAAAGAATTCGAAATCAAGTTCGTGATGATTTGTTCTATCGGACCAGGATAACTATCCAGATGAATTTTTTCCAGCACCTTGATGTCGACCCGATGATCGGTGCGCTTCAGCATCGGCATCAGGGTCGTCATGACTTCGTTGATGGTGGCCTCCAGATCAAACAGGCGGCGCCGCGCACTCGACTGATCCACCGCGACCTGTTTGAAATCAGAAATCAGTTTCGCACTGCGGATCGCATTATGTTCGATCATGATGCCCGCCTGTTGCATGAGTTCTGCGGAACGGATTGCCTCGCTACGGCGTAGCTGGCCGCTGTTCAGTTGGCATAAGAAAGCGCTGCTTTCATCCTTCAGCGTGGAGGCAACAGTCACGATATTGCCTATCGGTGTATTCAGTTCGTGGGCAATGCCGGCGACCAGATTGCCCAGCGCCGCCAGCTTCTCCGATTGCACCAGATGCTCCATGGCCTGATGTAATTCCTGAGTACGTTCCAGCACCCGGTGCTCTAATACCTGGTTCAAATTTTCCAGCGCAATTTTGGTATTTTCTAATTCTGTAATATCCAGAATCGCACCAATCATGCCATCGACTTCGCCGAGTTGATTTTTGAATATAGCGCGGTGAAAAATGACATGGCGCGGATCGTCTGAATTTTCATTGATACGGCGCTGGAATATTTGTTTTTCCTGGTTCTGGTACAGGAGTGCATCTTTTTCACGGTAGAAGGCGACCCGCTCCGGGCTGATCCAATTTTCTAATTTTTTATGGAGAATATCTTCTCTGCGCAAATGCATCATACTTAGGAAAGCGTCATTAAAACCCAGATAATGACCATCCCGATCTTTATAAAAAATCGGGATAGGCATTGCATCCAGCAGAGTCTCTAGGAAATTCCTCTCCCGCAAAATCGCAGCTTGCGCAGCGTTGCGCTCTGTAATGTCATTGATGCTGCAACGTATTAGCCCGGCGCCTTGTTTGCCGGGCAGCTTGATCAGATGGATCTCGCAAGGAATTGAGTTGCCGTCAGCATTCCGGCACAGCCATTCAAAACGCACATCCAGCCCGGCCAAGGCGGATTTCACATGCCCTCTGATGACTGCTGCGGCATCTGGTCCATCTTCTTGTAGCACGGCACTGAGTTGTCGCGCATTGAGGTTAAGTAATGCCAATTGTGAGTAGCCAAATAATTTGGCTGCATGCCGGTTTGCTTCCACAAATTTATTCTGATCGACGTCAAATACCAGTATCGCCTCGGGAGCATGGTCGATCAATGTGCGATAAGTCGCTTCGCTGTTTTGCAAGGCGATCTCAGCAAGTTTACGTTCGGTGATATCCATCAGCGTTTCTAAAGCCCCGACGGTATTGCCGGCCTCATCCACCAAGGGTACCGCGGTGAAATGCAGCCACTTGCCATGCTCGCCGATACGATTGAAATAGCCTTCAGTTTCTACCGCACCGGCTACGTTTTTGCTCGGATATACCGTATTTTGATAATGCGTTTGTATCGCCTCCAGGCTTAAACCATTCAGGATCAAATCGGCTAAACAAGGCCTGGCATCATGATAAAAACCGCGCCAGGCTTGATTCGATCCGATCATGTCGCTGGCCGTGGTATGCGTCAGCTGTTCCAGCAAAGCATTCCACTGCGTGACGACGTGACCCGCGTTAATCGTGAACAGAGCTAGTGGCAAACTTTGATAAGTCTGTTGCATCTGATGCTCAATTGCACTGGCGCGGGCAATCGCGAATTTACGATCCGTAATATCTCTGGCGGATGCAATCGAGCGCCGCTTGCCATTTTGTTCCTCGATGTGCAAAGAAACCTCCACCCAGAACAGGCGGCCATCCGCATGTCTGGCATGCCACTCAAACAATTGCGGCCCTTCGTTGATGGCTTTATCCAGCCAAATTTGCGCTTCGGCTTCGGTATAGGGCGGATAATTTGCGCTGAAGTTGGCTATCTTCAGATTCTCGGCCTCCTCTCTGGTGCAGCCATACAATTCAGTAAACCGCAAATTGATATCGATCAGCTTGCCGTTGTCCAGATCGCGGATGACAATCGCTTCGCTGCTGCAATTGAATAATTCACGATAATTAATTTCGCTGTGTTTCCCTGCTTGCCGGCTGTTCTTCCGCATGTGGTGCAGCAGTAACAGCATCCCCAACAGCATCATCAGGCTGATCAACGTCACCGCGATCAACTGATCATTCATGCCGGACAGGACAAAATGACCGGCAGATGCAGATGTGTCTGGTGCACGAGATAAGTCTTGCGCAGACAGCGCTGACGAGATGACAGATAGCGCGCCCGCGCCCAGGATGCGTCGCACAGCGGCCGAAAATCCGATCGGCCGATGCTTTGAGATGGTGGGGCCGGAAGCTGTCATTTGCGCAGGTTGGAAGAAAGGCTAGCAGATCATCAATAATGAAAAAATAGATGTGCTATAGGTCATGTCGTCTCATCTTAACTGCCAAGTCGGGCAAAAAGCGATCGATACACTATTTTTAACGAATAAAGCGTTGTTTCGAGTATGTCCTGACATCATTTACGATGCAGGCTGATAGCCGAAATATATCTAATCGCGCCAAATCCACATAAAATACCGGATTTTATCGCCGCGCATAAGAAGCAGAGCACATTCTTCACTCTTATCCATCTCATCATAAAAACGGTCAACACTACCCATCATTACAATGGATATTCCAAATAAGCAGTTGGTCAACAAACTCGGTTTTTCCGGACTCATACCTTTTGTCTTACTCAGCCTTGCCTGTTGGATCGTGCATCCCGACTGGCTCGGTTATTTCATTAAAGCGCAACTATCATACGGGATTATTATTCTGTCCTTTTTAGGCGGACTGCATTGGGGCGTCGCGCTGATGTCGCATGATCGCGATACTGCCGACACGCGCAAAGCATTGTTGTGGGGAGTAATTCCAACCATGATCGCCTGGTGCTCGATGGTGAATATGGCGATCGGATTCCTGGTGCAAATGATTGGCTTCGCGGTCGCTTATCAAGTCGATAAACGCCTGTATCTGAGCTATGAATTGCCAGACTGGTTTATTATCTTGCGGCGGCGCCTGACCGTTGTGGTTGTGACGGCTCTGGCGTTGACCTTTGTTGCCGCAAATGTGCGTTGATTACCGTTTCAAGAAAGAATAATGAGCATGACCAATGCCGCTGCCCAGAAGACCTTTGTCAAAATGACTGCGAAAAGCCAAGCCAAGGCCCACCAGGCCGCCACTGACTGCGCCGTCGAATATCATATTGTCCCCAAAGATCTGGCCGGACACTTGTACCAGGTGCGGCTGCACATTGCCCGCCCCGCTCCTGCCGGACAAGTGCTGACATTGCCTGCCTGGATCCCCGGCAGCTACATGATCCGCGAATTCGCCCGCCATATCGTGCAACTCCATGCACACAGTGCAGGAAAAAAAGTCGCCGTCAAAAAACTCGATAAACATAGCTGGCAAGCGGCACCGTGCGATGGCGCATTGACGCTGGAATATGAAGTCTATGCCTGGGACTTGTCGGTACGAGCCGCGCATCTCGATCAGCAGCATGGTTTCTTCAACGGCACCAGCGTATTTTTGCAAGTCGCCGGACAAGAGATGGCGCCGCATATCGTGGACATCCAGCGTGCTGACGATCTCGCCTGCAAGACCTGGCGCGTCGCTACCTCATTGCCCGAATTAAAAGCGAAGCGCTACGGCTTCGGCACCTATATCGCCGCCAATTACGACGAGCTGATCGATCATCCGGTCGAGATGGGTAATTTTGCGATGGCGAGTTTTGAAGCGCATGGCGTGCCGCATGATTTTGTCGTCACCGGCAACGTGCCGAATCTGGATTTGCCGCGCATCGTTGCCGATGTGAAAAAAATCTGCGAAACACAAATCGCCTTCTTCGAACCAAAGACCCGGCGCGCACCGATGGAGCGGTATGTCTTCATGACCATGGCGGTCGGTGACGGTTATGGCGGCCTAGAACATCGCGCTTCGACCGCCCTGATTTGCAACCGCGCTGATTTGCCGTCTAAGAATCAAGTCGAGATGAGCGACGGCTATCGCAGCTTCCTCGGCTTATGCAGTCATGAATATTTCCATACCTGGAACGTCAAGCGCATCAAGCCGGCGGCATTTGCGCACTACGATTTGCGGCAAGAGAATTACACCAGTCTGCTGTGGCTGTTTGAAGGCTTCACCAGTTATTACGACGACCTGATGCTGGTGCGTTCCGGCTTGATCGATGAAGCCAGCTACTTCAAGCTGATCTCCAAAACCGTCAACATGGTGACGCGCGGATCGGGACGTAAAAAGCAGAGCGTTGCCGAATCCAGCTTCGATGCCTGGACCAAATATTATCGCCAGGACGAGAACTCGCCGAATGCGATCGTCAGCTATTACACCAAGGGATCATTGGTCGGTCTTGGATTGGATTTAAGCATCCGCGCCGCGACCGCAGGCAAGAAGTCTTTGGACGATGTGATGCGCACCCTGTGGCAAAAATTCGGCCGCGATTTCTACGAAAAAAACCTGTCCGGCACACAGCAAGGACTGGCTGAAAACGCGATCGAAGCGATCATCGAACAAGCCACTGGCATACAAGCCAAACGCTTCCTCGATCGCTATGTGCGCGGCAATGAGGACCTGCCTTTGGCAAAATTATATGAGGATTTCGGCGTAGTATTCAACGATGCGGCCAGGTCCGGCAAGGCGCTCAAAGCCTCACTCGGCGTACGTACGGCGAAAGACGGTAACGATTGCAAGCTCGCGAATGTACACGAAGGCCGCGCCGCCCATCGTGCCGGTTTGTCTGCTGGCGATATACTGATTGCCGTCAACGGTTTACGTGTGACCGCTGCGGATGCCGCCGATGGCTTGTCGAACGCTTTGAGTCGTTATGCGGTGGGCGAGACGGTGCAATTGCATGCCTTCCGGCGCGACGAGTTATTGGTGGTGCAGGCGAAATTGCAAGCCGACGACATGCCGGCGTTATCGCTGGATTTGCTAGAAAACAGCAAAGCAGCTTTGCTGACACTGCGACCCAGTTATCAAAAGTCGGTAAAAAAAATAATACTGTGAATAGTTAAGGCCGATCCGCATGATCAGCAGGCGGATTGGCTTTTGTATTATTGATACGCCCTTTATTTCATTTTGTAGGTAGAGCTTACGCAAAAACAAAAATCTCTCACCACAGAAACACGGAGACGCAGAGAAACGGCAAAAGAGGAGTTTGCTTCATGGCGTTTCGATATTAAATGGACCGGCAAGCCGGGTGCGCCCGCTGGCACGAAATGCCGCTGAAAGCCGCATCCAGCCTGCGGTTTCAATTTGAATCAAACCAATCTCGCATTATCCATGCGCTTCGCAGCCCTAAAACACGCCACCAGCCGCATCAGCATTGCGTGATCAAATTCCGAATTAAAAGAACAGTTTTTGCAATTCCAGGCCAGGATGCTCTGCCCGCATGAACGCTTCGCCGACCAGGAAACCGTGGACGTTTGCATCGCGCATGCGCTGGACGTCGGCCTTGCCCATGATGCCGGATTCGGTAATCACTAATTTGTCGGCAGCGATGCGTGGCAGTAAACCAAGCGTGGTATCGAGCGTGACGTCGAAGGTGCGCAGGTTGCGGTTGTTGATGCCTAATAGATTGGTGTTCAGTTTCAAGGCGGCGTCGAGCTCTTCGCCGTCATGCACTTCCACCAGCACATCCATACCCAGCTCATGCGCGCAGGCTTCGAGTTCTGCCATCAGGCCGTGATCGAGTGCCGAGACGATCAGCAGGATGCAGTCGGCGCCCCAACTGCGGGCTTGATAGACCTGGTAAGGATCGATCAGAAAATCTTTGCGCAGAGCCGGAATGCTGCAAGCTGCGCGCGCCTGTTGCAAATATGCCGGCGCACCCTGGAAAAATTGTTCATCGGTGAGAACCGATAAACAGGCAGCACCGTGGGTTGCATAACTGATCGCGATCTCGGCCGGCTTGAAATCGGCGCGCAATATGCCTTTGGATGGCGAGGCTTTTTTGATTTCGGCAATCACGCCGGCCTGGCCGGCGTTGATTTTATTGCGCAAGCTGGTTTCAAATCCACGTATCGCTGCGCGTGCTTCGGTATCGGCTTCGACTTCGCTACGCAGGCTGGCATACGATCGATATTTTTTGGCGGCAGCGACTTCATCGACTTTGACGGCCAGTATTTTATTCAGAATATCGGACATGCTTACACCCCTTTGCCCAATTGCTGCGTGACCTGCACCAGTTGTTCCAGCTTGGCAAGAGCAGCGCCGGAAGCGATTGCCGCCTGTGCTTTTTTGACGCCATCGGCAATCGAGTCGGCGATACCCGCCCCGTAAAGCGCGGCACCGGCATTCAGGCTGACGATGTCGGTCGCTGCGCCCGGCACGTTGTGCATGACTTCCATGAGTTTGGCTTTGGATTCTTCTGCGCCGGCTACTTTGAGCTGGCGATTCGAGACCATGTTCAGGCCAAAATCTTCCGGGTGAATATCGTATTCACGGATTTCGCCATTCACCAGTTCGCCGACCATCGTTGGCGCGCCGAGCGAGACTTCATCCATGTTATCGCGGCCCCATACCACCAGCGCATGTTGCGCGCCGAGTCGTTGCAAGACACGCACTTGAATACCGACCAGATCGGGATGGAATACCCCCATCAGGATATTCGGCGCGCCAGCCGGATTGGTCAACGGTCCGAGGATATTAAAAATCGTCCGCACACCGAGTTCTTTACGCACCGGCGCCGCATGCTTCATCGCGGCGTGATGATTCGGCGCAAACATAAAGCCGATGCCGGTTTGCGCGATCGACTGGGCGATTTGTTCCGGCTGCAAGTTGATATTTACCCCCAGCGACTCCAGGACGTCGGCACTGCCGGACGAGGACGATACGCTGCGCCCGCCGTGCTTGGCGACACGCGCTCCCGCGGCCGCAGTCACGAACATCGACGCGGTGGAGATATTGAAGGTATGCGCACCATCGCCGCCGGTGCCGACGATGTCGATCATATTGGCGGTATTTGCCAGCGGCACCTTGGTCGAAAATTCACGCATGACCTGGGCCGCTGCGGTGATTTCGCCGATGCTTTCTTTCTTCACGCGCAGACCCATGGTCAATGCGGTGATCATGACGGGGGACATCTCGCCACCCATGAGTTTGCGGAACAGATACAGCATTTCATCGTGAAAAATTTCACGATGTTCGATCAGTCGCGTCAGCGCTTCTTGTTGGGAGATGGTCATCTTATTTTCCGATCAAAAAATTTTTTAACAGCGCGTGGCCATGTTCAGACAGGATCGATTCGGGATGGAATTGCACACCTTGCAAATCAAATGTCTTATGGCGCACCCCCATGATTTCGCCGTCTTCCGTCCATGCCGTGACTTCCAGGCAGGTCGGCAAACTCGCACGTTCAATCGCCAGCGAGTGATAGCGGATGATGGTGTAGGGGCTGGGCAGGCCGCTGAACACACCGACGCCGGTGTGGGCAATGACCGAGGTCTTGCCATGCATGACTTGCTTGGCGCGGATGATCTTGCCACCGAAAGCGGCACCGATACTCTGGTGCCCGAGGCACACGCCGAGAATCGGAATTTGTCCGGCAAAGCGCTCGATCAAAGGCACCGAGATGCCTGCCTCATGCGGCGTACAGGGGCCAGGAGAAATGCAGATGCGATCCGGCTTCATCGCCGCGATGTCATCGAGCGTAATTTCATCATTGCGGTAGGTTCGAACCTCTTCACCCAGCTCGGCAAAATATTGCACCAGGTTGTAGGTGAAGGAATCGTAGTTGTCGATCATGAGTAACATAAGTAAGACCTCTCAACACAGAGTCACGGAGACACAGAGTTTCACAGAGAAACCCTTTTGATCCCGGTTTTTAATACGGGCACCATGAAATTAATAAGTAATCCAGTTTTATAACCAGTCAGGCGCAAGTAGGTAAGTAGTTGTGCTGTATGAACAGGGAGCAGTGACTCTATCGCTTTCAGTTCCAGAACCAGACTATTTTCTACTATCAGGTCGAGTCGATAAGCAGACTCAACTTTTATATCTTTGTATGCTATGTCCAGGCAAACCTGGCGTTTGAAACTGAGTTTGCGCAAATACAATTCATGACATAGGCAGTTTTCATACGCACTCTCCAATAGACCGGGACCCAGATGCTTGTGTACTTCTATCGCTGCGCCTATGACCTGTTCACTCAACAGGTCATGCTTCGCTTTTCTCTGTGTCTCGGTGTCTCTGTGGTGAGATGTTTGGTCTGGCATTTTTTTAAATCTCTCCATCCAGGCCATCCTGCACTTGTTCTGCCGCACGCAATACGGCACGCGCTTTGTTCTCGGTTTCTTGCCATTCCATTTCCGGGATGGAGTCGGCGACGATGCCTGCTGCCGCCTGTACATTCAGCATGCCGTCCTTGAGTACGCCGGTGCGTATCGCGATCGCCAGGTCCATTTCGCCGCCGAAAGACAGATAGCCGCAAGCACCGCCGTAAATGCCGCGTTTGGTCGGCTCTAGCTGATCGATGAGTTCCATCGCCCTGACCTTGGGTGCGCCGGATAAAGTGCCGGCCGGGAAGGTCGCTTTTAAGACATCGAGGTTCGATAAACCATCTTGCAAGACGCCTTCGACATTTGAGACGATGTGCTGTACATGCGAATATTTTTCAATGACCATCTGGTCGGTGACTTTGACGCTGCCGGTTTGAGCGATGCGGCCAATATCGTTGCGCGCCAGATCGATCAGCATCACGTGTTCGGCGATTTCTTTGGGATCGGACAGTAATTCCTTGGCCAGTTGGGCGTCGAGTTCCGGCGTGCTGCCGCGTGGCCGGGTCCCTGCCAGAGGACGTATCGTGACCTTTTTGCTGCCGTCATTCAGCGATTCGTTGCGGACTAAAATCTCTGGCGAAGCGCCGATGATTTGCATGTCGCCGAAATTGTAGAAATACATATACGGCGAGGGATTCAGCGAGCGTAAGGCACGATACAGGGACAGCGGCGAATCGACATACGGCTTGCGTATACGCTGGCCGACTTGCACCTGCATCAGGTCGCCTGCCATGATGTATTCCTTGGCTTTTTCGACGGCTTTCAGATAGTCGGCTTTGGCGAAATCGCGGATCGATTCGGTGCGCACCGATGCCGAGGTGACCGGTGCATCGACACTGCGACGCAGCATGGCGCGCAAATCTTTCAGGCGCTGACGGGCTTTGGACCAGGCTTCCGGCTGGGTCGGATCGGCATACACGATCAGATACAATTTGCCGGACAGGTTGTCGATCACGGCCAGTTCTTCGGTGACCAGCAACTGGATATCGGGCAGGCCGAGATCATCTTTGGGCGCGCTGCGCTCCAGGCGTTTTTCGACATAGCGCACCGCGTCATAACCAAAATAGCCGGCCAGGCCGCCGCAGAAGCGCGGCAATCCAGGGCGCAGCGCGACCTTGAAGCGGGACTGGAATTCAGCAATGAATTCGAGCGGATTGCCTGCTACGGTTTCGATGATTTTGCCATCCTTGACGACTTCGCTACGATTGCCGTAGCTGCGCATCAGGGTGTTAGCTGGCAGGCCGATGAAGGAGTAGCGGCCGAAGCGTTCGCCGCCCATGACCGATTCCAGCAGGAAGGTGTTTTTGCCTGCATTCTGGGTTTGCGCCAGTTTCAGGTAGAGCGTCAGGGGCGTTTCCAGATCGGCGAAGGCTTCCGCGATCATGGGGATACGGTTGTAGCCTTGCGCGGCCAACGATTTAAATTCGAGTTCGGTCATGATGTGCTTTCAGCCGCCCCTATGCAATTCGAGGATGAAGGCGGATAAGACTAGATGAAAAAAACGTGGTCAGACACTTGCTCAGGGGGTAAGGGCGAGCAAACGCCTGCGCGGCATCAGGTAGATTGCCAGCGTCGCCATAGCCAGGCCTCAAAAGTGCCTGGTGTGATTGCGAGACGTTTTATATCGGGAAACATTCGTTAGAGTGAGAACGTTAGGTGAATTCAGTGTGAATTTTATGCGGAAAGCAGTTGTGCCGCTTCCCACAGGTTGCCGACTATACCATCAGTATCAACATTTTGTATAGCTTCGCCGTGATTGTAGCCGTAGGGTACATGCAACACCGGACAACCGGCTGCACGGGCGGCTTGCGCATCGTTCGAGGAGTCGCCGATGGCCAGGACTTGCGCCGGTAGCAGTTTGAAATCGCGGCATACCTGTAACAAGGCCATAGGATCGGGCTTTTTGCGCGGAAAAGAGTCGCCGCCATACACAATCGCGAAATAATCGCTCAAGCCTTTTTTGGCCAGCAAGGGCAGCGTGAAATTCATCGGTTTATTGGTCACGCAGGCGAGCCGCAAACCGCGGGCGCGCATCGCATCCAACCCCTCGATCACCTTGGGATAAAGCCTGCTGTAGTCGCCATTGATAGCCAGGTAGTGGTGCTGGTAAGCGGCCAGCGCTGCCTCAAAATGTGTCGCGATAGTGGCCTCATCGAAATCCACTGCCAGCACGCGGTGAATCAGATTTTCCGATCCTTTGCCGACAAAATTCGTGATCGTTGTGATATCCAGCGGCGTCAATCCGAGCTCGGCGCGCATACGGTTGATGGCGACCAGAAAGTCGGGTGCGGTATCGAGCATGGTGCCATCGAGGTCGATGATGACGGCTTGGATATTCTTCAACATGGGTCAGGTCATGGCGTAAAAAAACGATGCGGTCGGGATTGCGGGGGCGGGTAGCAAGGCGCTGCACCCGGGTAAAGTTTTTAAGTTTTCTGGAAGTGATTCCGCAGCATTCATGCGCCTTGTCAGCCAATAATGCTCTGCAAGGCGCATCGATACTGCGGATCTGGTTCGGCTTTATGCCACCGTTGCCAGTTCAGTGCGCATGGCGGTGATGACGGCGGTGTAGTCGGGTTTGCCAAAAATGGCGGAGCCAGCTACAAAAGTATCGGCACCGGCGCGGGCGATCTCGGCGATGTTATCGACTTTGACGCCGCCATCGACCTGCAGCAGGATAGCGCGACCCGATTCGTCTATCAGTTTTCTGACGGCAGCGATTTTTTTCAAGGTGTGGGGGATGAACGATTGACCGCCGAAGCCGGGATTGACCGACATCAGCAGGATCAGATCGAGTTTATCCATGACATGTTCCAGCACATGCAAGGGCGTTGCCGGATTAAAAACCAGGCCGGCTTTGCAGCCATGATCGCGGATCAGTTGTAAACTGCGGTCAATATGCTCGGAGCCTTCGGGATGAAAGCTGATCAGGTTTGCACCGGCTTTGGCAAAATCGGGAATAATGCGATCTACCGGTTTGACCATCAGATGCACATCAATCGGCACTTGCACATGCGGGCGTATCGCTTCGCAGACCAGCGGACCTATGGTCAGGTTGGGAACATAATGATTGTCCATCACGTCGAAGTGAATCATGTCGGCGCCTGCGGCGACCACATTGCGAACTTCTTCGCCCAGACGGGCGAAATCGGCGGACAAAATGCTGGGGGCGATGCGGTAAGTAGTCATAGTCAATGCAAGCTGAGTCAAGATGCGCTATTTTACTCTGCTGGGCGCAGTAAGATGGCGATGTGTGCGGATGCGCCGCCGGAATACCATGAGCACAATGAATGCAATTGCAAGAACCGTTGAAAGAAGATATGGCAGCTTATGAAATGCAGGTTTCAGTCATTACCAAATACCTGGAAGAACAATCCAATCCGGATCATGCCAGTTTTGTATTTGCATATACCGTAACCATCAAAAATACCGGGACAGTGCCGGCCCAGGTGATTGCGCGTCACTGGATCATTACCGATGCGAAAGACCATGTGGAGGAAGTGCAAGGCTTGGGAGTGGTCGGACACCAGCCGTTTTTGCAACCCGGGCAGAGTTTTGAATATAGTAGCGGCACCCAGCTCAAGACGCCGCAAGGCAGTATGAAGGGCAGCTATTTTTGCGTGGCGGAAGACGGCCACCGTTTTGATGCGCCGATTCCCGAGTTCGTTTTATCCTTGCCGCGTACTTTGCACTGAGACGGATGATTCCTGTGCTTTTGCCGGCGCTGATGCCGCAGCCCGCAGCAATGCAATAAGGTTTATTCGACGTCGGTTTCCTGGCCTTTTTTTGCCGGCGGCGTATCGGAATTGCGTCCGTGAAACATCGTCCACCACACAATAAACACCAGCAAAAACATCGCCACACCTGCTTCTAATGCCAATAACCACATTTTGATTTCCTCATGTTGAAATTTTCCGCAATTCTACCCCTGACTGCCGCTGCCGTATTGCTGGCAGCATGTACCTCAACGCCGATGGATAAAGCGCCGGCGACTGTTCCGCCGGTGACGAGGACTCCGGTGCCTGCGCCGGGCGTGCCCGTCACGATTAAAAATGCCGATTTGTTCAAGCCTGTGAGTTTCAGCGCTTTACCTGGTTGGCAGCAGGACGATCTGACCGAGGCCTGGCCTGCGTTTATGGCCTCATGCTCAGCGTTGCGTGCCAAACCGGATTGGAAAGAACCGTGTTCGATCGCCAAAGAGCTTGATGCAAAAGACAATGCCGCCTTGCGATTGTTTTTTGAATCCTTCTTTGTTCCGCATCAGGTGAATAATCCTGATGGCAGCGGCGAAGGTCTGGTCACTGGCTATTATGAGCCTTTATTGCACGGTTCCCGCAAGCGTGGCGGCGTATTTCAGACGCCGCTGTATCGTACTCCGGCTGATTTGCTGACGATCGATTTGTCCAGTGTGTATCCAGAGCTAAAAAATCTACGCTTACGTGGCCGTGTGGTCGGCAATAAAGTCGTACCTTATGCATCGCGTGCCGAGATCTTGCCCGCCGTTGCCGGTAAAGAACTGGTCTGGGTCGATGATGCGATCGAGGCCTTCTTCTTGCAGATACAAGGTTCTGGCCGCGTCGCATTGGCAGACAGCAACGAAACTATCCGCCTCGCCTATGCCGACCAAAATGGTCATCCTTATAAATCGATCGGCCGCTATCTGGTGGATAAAGGCGAACTCAAGCTGGAACAGGCATCAGCCCAAGGTATCAAAGAATGGCTGGTCAAAAATCCGAATCGGCAAGAGGAATTGTTGAACGTCAATCCTAGCGTGGTGTTTTTTAAAGAAGAAAAAATCCTTGATCCCGGCATTGGACCTAAGGGCGCTCTGGGCGTACCGTTGACGGGACAGCGTTCGATCGCGATTGATCCGCAGTTTTTACCTTTAGGCGTGCCAGTGTTCCTGTCGACTACGCAGCCGAACAGTGCGCGTATTTTGCAAAAGCTGGTATTGGCGCAAGATACCGGCGGCGCCATTCGTGGCGCGGTACGCGCAGATTATTTCTGGGGCTTCGGTAGCGAAGCCGGGGAGCAGGCCGGACGCATGAAGCAGCGCGGCGCGCTGTGGTTATTGCTGCCGAAATCGATCAATTAAATACCATTGCCGCAGTGATAAACTGAACGTCAAAAATTTTTTAGCTGCAAAGACTAGCCAACCAGATAATTGATATCAACCAGGAGACTTGTATGGAATACCAAAACCTTATTGTCGAAACGAAAGACAAGGTCGGCGTGATTACACTGAATCGCCCGAAAGCCTTGAATGCCTTGAACGACCAGCTCATGGATGAATTAGGCGCTGCGCTGAAAGCCTTTGATCAAGACGAGGCGATCGGTTGCATCATTATCACAGGCAGTGAAAAAGCATTCGCTGCGGGTGCCGATATCGGTGCGATGGCGAATTACTCTTATATGGATGCATACAAGAACGATTACATCACGCGCAACTGGGAACAAATCCGTCAAATTCGCAAACCGGTGATTGCCGCGGTTGCCGGTTATGCCTTGGGCGGCGGATGTGAACTGGCGATGATGTGCGACTTTATTATCGCGGCAGAAAATGCCAAATTTGGTCAGCCGGAAATCAAACTAGGTACTTTGCCTGGCGCTGGCGGAACGCAAAGATTGCCGCGCGCGATTTCAAAATCTAAGGCGATGGACATGTGCCTGACCGCGCGCATGATGGACGCCGCCGAAGCAGAGCGGGCGGGGCTGGTATCGCGGATTGTGCCGCTGGATAAATTACTGGAAGAGGCGATCGGTGCTGCAACCGTGATTGCCTCGATGTCCTTACCTATCATCATGATGGTCAAGGATTCAGTGAACCGTGCGTATGAAACTACCCTGGCAGAAGGTGTCCAGTATGAGCGTCGCCTATTCCATAGCAGCTTCGGCACAGAAGACCAGAAAGAAGGCATGAAAGCCTTCATGGAAAAACGTCCGGCGAATTTTAAGAACCAATAATTCCTTTGATTAATTCAAACGATTTATAAAATATGTTCTGAAAAGACTTGTCATGAAGAGGGGGACTTTGCTATAGTTCGGCTCCCGCAGCGGAAGCGGTCCGAGAGGGCCGAGAGAAGCGGTGGGAACGGGCGGGGAAGTGCAGGCGTAGGTACCGGCTTTGGCAGCAAGA
>NZ_JAJLQW010000006.1 GCF_025548535.1 Undibacterium sp. Jales W-56
CGGCTGGCGCCATGATGGGACGGTGCAAGGCTACATCGAGGAGGCAAGCCGCTTCGAGGAGAACGCGGCCGGCAGTCTGTTGCGCACGCGGCTCAAACCGGTCTGATTTGCCTAGCGCCCGATTTTTTCCGTTTTCCCTATTCGCCCCTATTTCAAAGCCCAGCACCTTGCCAGCGAAATACACAATGATGGTTTTTCTATGCTGCCACATCCAGTTTTTAATCTCTGAATGCATCGCACCCACAGCGCCGGCAATAAACGTTTTCGTCGCCGGACTCTTTAAAATAATGATGATGACCTGAATCAGTTTTAATACTAGCTGACCTAATAGCGCTAACATATAACCCCCATTAAAAACGGGGACATGCGCCCCCGTTTATTTTTTCTTTTTTCGCCGCCGATCACGATCTCTTAAAAGTCCCGACCCGCCAACGGCTCCCGCTTTCCCACTTGAATCACCGACGCGACCGCCAGCCCTATTTGCAATGCTTGCTGCCCTACTTCGCTGTTGTGAAAAATTGCTTGTCCCAGCAAGCCTGCCAAGATAGAAAGCCCTTGATAGGTTGATGGTTCTTTAGCGCGCTGCAACCACCACGGCGAGCGCTGTTCTTGTCCGTCGTCCGGCATGTTCATCCCCTTAATTGAAAATGTGGATAGTCGCGCATCGTCCAATCGCCGCCCCATTCAAAGCCGACTTGCTTGCCTATAAAGCCAAGCTTTTGCCACGCCTGCATGCCTTCATAGGTTTTGGTGTCTGCCAGTTCACCGTGAATGATCGGGTACACGTCTAGCGCCCTGCGCTGTTCGTGCAAGCTCTGCCCTGCCCTTGCGTTGGTGACGATGCGTCCCGCTGTTGTTCTGCCTTGCGCGTAGAGTGCGTCCTGTTCTTGCGCGCTCCGATAGGTGCAACTCACCACGACCTTGAAGCCTTGCCGCTGGCATTCGTTCAGCATGGCGTCCGCCATGCTTTTGACTTCTGGCAGCAATTGATCAAGGTCGCGGCTTGCCATCACGCTTACGCAGGCAAGGCAGCAAGTTTTGCTTGCAAGGCGGTTTTCATGTCGCCGATCAGCGTGACGCGGGTCTGCTCTTCATGCAGCAAGGCTTGCTGTGCTGCCGAACCAGTCGCCCAGCCCAGCGCCGTCGCCGCATCGACATCGGACTGTGCTTTGGTCATGGTCGCCGTCGCTTTGGCGATTTGCCCGTTCAGCTTGACCTTTTCGTTCGCCAAGGCCGTGGACGGGTCGCCCGCCGCCGCTGTCGGCGCGTATTTGCCGTCCGGGATGTTGATGGTCAACACGGTCGTTTCACCGCCGAATTTGCCAAGGAATTTGGCGGCGCTGTTTTCATCGGTAAATTTCTTTACCTTGCCGCTTTCATCGCATGGCGTATAGGTATTGGCTCCATCAACGACTTCTGCCGTGTAGTTCTTTTTACCGGCAATCGCCAGCAAATTCACGGTTACAGCCGCGCCCAGAGTGACCAGACCTTCCAAGAAAATTTTACGCATTTTGCTCTCCAATTTCATATAGTGGGAAATTCCACAATGTGAAATGTATTGCAAAATATATTAATGCGCAAGTATTGATTTGTTTTGGCTATCAATCTACCTAAAATTTTTTACCTTTCGCCTATTTAATCCTGACTACAGTAAAAAAATTATAGGTCCCCGTCCCCTGCAAGGTGTCTGCATAATTGCACTCAAACATGATGCTGACCTTGTCCCCCGCCGCCAATCGGTAGGGCATGGCAGACGCCGTGACTACGCCCTTATTCGCCTCGACCGAGTCAAACAGCGTGACTTTTTTTACCCCGTTGATATACAGGTAGATGTATCTGAAATTGCTGATGTTGTTAGAGCCGCCAACCAATTGCACGTAAAACGCATATAGCCCTGAATAGGTCGCGGTGAACTCGCCCGATGCTGGGCTGTACTCATTCAAATCATCAAAGTTTTTTTCATCGAATTTCACCAGCGTTGGCGTATTGGCGGGGATGCTTTGATTATTTCCCAAGGTGTATTGCAAGGCGGTCTGCAAGCTGGCATCCAGTCCCAGCGACGCGCCCGTATCGCCTCTTGCGCCTGTCGCTCCGGTGTCGCCCTTGTCCCCCTTGTCGCCTTTATCCCCCTTCAATCCGGTGACGCCGACCAGATGCACGACCCCGCTGGCATCCTTAGAGCGCAGCACATTGTCGGTGTCCACAAACAGCGATACATGCCCCTCATCCGGCACGTTGACGCCGTTGCCATCCGGCGCGAATAATTTAAAAATCCATTCAATGACTTTAAAGCGAAGGCTCGTATGCAAGACGAGCGGTGTCTGATCTGATTGCCACATATTGTTTACCCCATTGCTAAAATTGAATTCGTGCGCTGATGCACCTCTGCACGTTCGTTGTCGAGTGCTGCCAATACCAATTGCTTTATCTCTGTCTGTGCGGCGCTGGCGCTGACCCTATGCTTGGTTTTAGCGACCCGCGCCCCGTAATCGTTTAAGGACGCCAGCTTTTTGACGCGCTTTTCTGGCGTCTCGAATTTTGCGATGGCGTCCAGTCGCATCGCGTTATCAATCCACATTTGCGCGCTTGCCTGATCTTTAAACAGATAAGGATGCCCGTCTGACCGGCACAGACATTCGCGCATGATGTCGGTTGAATAGAACAGATGTCCGGTCAAAAAATCTTTGTTATTGGCTGGCGAATACAGATACTCAAGATGCTCGACCTGACTGACATGCGCCCACGAAATAATCTCCCTGCCTTGCAGCAGCAAGTCTTGTTTAATGCGTTCCGGCAGACCTTTAAAATCGGCATCATCCTCCGTTTTAGCGACCGCTATCACATCCTCCCAACTCACGCAGCCTGTATAGTCCTGTAAAAATTTCCCGCTCACATTGCCGTAGCCATTGAAGAACACCACCTCATGTTCTACCCGTCCGGCAAAGTAGTCATCCGCGTAACTGCCCGTCTTTGGCGTACTCATGCCCGTCTCTACCGTCGTCGTGAATTCGGCATGAAACGCGCCCACCTTGCGCGCCCACGGCGTTTGCCCGACAAACCAGCGTCCGTGATATTGGTCATTGATGAACTGTTGCGCTTGCCTTGAAAAATACCCGTCTTTGACATTCTTTAAGGCCACCATGCGCGCTACCGGAATGACGGCCATTTATTTACCTTTCGGGGGAATCACCGGCGTGGCGTCACCGTCCGGCTGACCATTCGGCAGCATCCCCGCAGCCAGATGAATGACAGCATTGATCGCGTCGATTTCCGCTGCAATCGCCGCCAGCCTTTTAGTCTTATTCTCGCCGTTCTGCCACTCCGCTGTAATTTTCTCCGCGTCCGCCATCAGCTTGTTTTTTTGCGTCACCACCTCGACCGCCCACGTCTGCCAACGCGCCACGCTCGCGGCTTTTTCCGCCAACGACGGCGGCTTGCGATTAAATTCCGACACGTCGGGAACGACGATCTGTAACGACTGCAAACTACAGGCAGCACGGCGAATGATGCTGACTGCATCATCGACGTTTTTGAGCTTGCGGACTTTGAACGCATCCGTCGCAAGGATGAATGGCTCGCCGCCATCAATCCCGACCTCTACCCGGTATTTTTTTTTCGCCGCGTCGAGATAAAAAACCAACTGCACATTGATGGCATCGCGCAGCATGCGCATAATGATCGATTGCGGTGTTTGTATTGACATGCTTAACCTCATTTCTTTTGATGACCCCCGCCACGTATAGCTTTTTTCGGGGTAATTTTTTGTGATCGCGTCCGGCTTTCCTGCCAGCCCGCACCCAAATTGCTGAAACCAACTGCCTTTTTTACTGAAATCCCCGTCAAATTGCCGCGCCTCACGCCGTTAGCCCTGATGACTTTCCGCGCCAAGATTGATGAAATCGACGTTAGCCCTGATGATTTTTCAGGTGTTTTTAGCTGCAAACCGCGTTAGCCCTGATGCTTTTTTGCCGTATAAAGCCAAATTCCTGTGTTAGCCCTGATCACTTTGCGAGAATAGATAAAAATTATTTAACTTAAATTTAAAATAGTTTTTAGCTATCGGTAAATTAACACAAATTTCATATTGTGAAATATTTTTTAAATCTGAATCCTCGGATAAGGACAGGCTCCCAACGTTGACCACTGCCAGAGCAATTCGCGCTTGGCCTGTTCTGGCAAGTCAACAGCCGCAAGACTTTTCGATGTCGGCCTTGCCGTCTGATCGATAGTGTTTTGGTCTTGCGTACACTTATTTACACGAGTCCGAGGAAGGGCAAAGTCAACCGCAACGGCAACCCCGCCGCGCTCTACTTGCTTCCATGTGTAGCGGGTTGAGTGATACACGACGCCTTGCAGGTCGCTACAGCGCACCCCGTAAGGCATCACACGCATGGCTTCGCCGTAACGTCCGGCGACGGTGCGCTGATCGCTTGCCAGCGTGATGACAAGGTCTTTGCGCGCTACCACTGCACCGCCTTGCGCCCGTAGATACTCTGCCCAGTCTGCGCGCTTGCCGCCCTCTTCTTTTTGCACCGCGTTCCATGCCTGCGCCATGCGTGGCGGCGCATTATTGACCATGTCTTTTTTTATCCGGCGCAATTCGCGCCAGACCGTGACAGGCGCACCGCCCCATTGCTGAAACTGGCGTATCCCCCATGTCGCCGCCCATGCTTCGACCCGTGCCGATGGCGTCAACTCCACCTCACCCGACCACTCAGCCGCAACGATTTTCCCGTCGATGGTTTTATGTTCGCCAACGTAGGCACCGTCGATATTTTTAGACACGTATTTGGCGATGTAACCCGCCGCGCTGCCCTTATTCCAATCGATGCGCTTGGCATCCAGACGGTATTTAAACGCGCCCTCTTCGCCGCGATCTGCGCGCCATGCATAGCGCTTCATGATGCGAATGACCCGCGCTGCAATGTCGGTAATCCACGGTGTTTTGTACCTGCCTGTTGTGGTCACGAAAAACAGCATGTGCCAGTGCGGGCAACCGTCGTGATGCGGCTCTGCAATCCTGAATCCATACAGTGCTATGCCGCGCCGTGCCAATGCAGCACGGGCTTGCGCCGTGACTTTGCCTAGGTATTGATTGGCCTCACGCGGTGTCGCCCCGCTGTACTTGGGATTTTCTTTGCCGGTGGTTTTTAGCCGTGCGTGATAGGCGCTTGGACACGTCCATGTAATGAATAAACCCTGATGATTCCGTTCTCTTGCGAGTGTTTCAAATCCATTGATACGCAGCATTAATTCACCTCTTCTGATGGCTTTATTTGCCGTGGTTTTTTCTGCCAGTTCGGACAATTTGAATTGCTGCCCGTTGTCGTTTTCCAGCGTCACGGCGTCCAGCGCCAAGGCATTGCGCCTGTTCTGATGGATGCGCCTGAGCACCGCTTCATTGCTGGAATACGGCTCTGCCCTGTAATGCACATAACCCAGATTAATCGCGCCCATTTCATGCGCCCTGCCATGCACAATACGCAACTGACGACGCCACCAGCGCGCATCAACCGCCCGCGCTATCACGTCTTTGAGTTCATCAAACACAGGCGCTTGGACGCCGTATTCTGCGCACTCGCAGGCGATGATTTGCAAGACATGTTCAGGCGATACCGCCGCCCATAATGCGGTTGCGACATGCGCCGCCGCTTTCTCTGCGAGTGTACAAATATCGCCGTCGTCCGCTGACAAATCGACTCCCATAGGCACATGCTCATCAACGAATTTGCGGACATGTTCCAGTGCGATGGATTCATAAATTTTGTAGTGCGATGACCACGCCATTTTTTGCAAGGCTTGTGACAGCACCCGCTTGCGCCAGCGGTGCGGAATGGGTTTTATCTCTGGCGCGAAACGGGCTGATTGAATAAACGATTGATGAAATAGTTCTTTTCTGACGTGGACGCTTTTAGATGGCATTGCATACCCTCTCATACACCCGCACAGCCGCCCTTGCCGCCGCGCTCAATGCCGCTCGCTCGCTATCACTGAACGAATCAATCGGACGCTCCCATTCATCAGGATTCAAGCCTGCCGCACTCAATACCGTGCGACGCGCCCCGCGTGGTGTCACCGCCCACGCTGATGCTTTCATGCCGCGCTGTTGAGGCTCCGCCTTGATGGTTTTTTTGATTTCTGCAAGCAGCACATGCGCCTTGCTGGGCGGCGTGCAGTCCAGCGTCACCGGCGCACAGGCAGGCGCAAAGGATTCATGCCAGAGATTGATCACAGGACGCGCCACCTCTGACGCGTCATCGTCACCGGCGTCGCGGTCGCCCATATCAATTGAGTCGTCCATGACTCAGCCCTTGACTAGACGCAAAGCCGGAACCCAGACAGGCGATGTCAGCACCAAACCAATGCCCAGACCCACCGCCAATTGTTTTAAGAACTGCACCAGCTCACGCCAGTCTTGGCGGCTCATGCTGCCACCTCATCAGCGCGAACGCAGACCCAAGCCATCTCGCCATGAGCGCGGCTCAGGTAGTGAATCAGCTTGTCAGCGTGGGAAGTTTTGACTGCGGTGTTTTTGTTCTTTGTCAGGACGACATCGAACTGTGTTACTTCGTCCTCAAAGTTTATGCGTCTTTGTTCGCCTGCATAAAACAATCCGCAGGACACGCATTTAACGACAAACCATTTTCTTTTTGATATGGACAATTTGTCCGCTTTGATGATGTCAACTGACACCGCTTGAGTGCGTTCTTTAGACATTCTGTCTCCGCTTTTCTGCCTATCCGAATAGGCTTGAAAGCGAAGGCTGGCGCGGCTTTCAAGCCGCCAGATAGAAGAATTTTAGAGACGCTAGTAATATAAATTATGCGAAACTTGTAGCCAATACAAATTACTTCATGTCAACACTAATTACTAAGGCCGGATATACTCTCCGGCCTTTTTAATTGCCACTTGGAAATAAAAATATGAAATATCCAAACCACCGTTACGGCGACCCCGAACATCTACAGCACTACGCCGCCGGATGGCCTCTTAAAACACTGGCAAAGCATTTGCGCCGTGATGAACGTACCATTCGCCGATGGCTGTCCGGTACGCACAAAATCCCTTGGTGGGTTCCCGAACTGCTGCGGCTGGAGCGTTATGAGAAATATCACCAGATGCAGCAAATGAACATCAATCCGCGCCTGGCTAAAATGGGCATCGTTCGCGGTCAGGTCGTGGAGTTTCCCGATATCACCCGCATGCTTGCCCGACTCGACAAGCTGGACAACAAGCCGAACCCGATCAAGGTCAATAACGACCGGGTCATCGCTGAACTTCGCACCAAGTCTGGATAGCAAAAAGCCCGCATTTGCGGGCTTTGCTTTATTCGTCTGGCATCCAGATTGGCACGTCGAACTTTGCGGCTTTTTTGGTCAAATCTTTATCTATCGCTGCCAGCGGTACGTCCAGCGTTACCGCCAAATCAAAATACGTCGCGTCATAGGTTTTGAGTTCCCATATTGTGGCTTTCTTGATAGATTCTTGAATGCTCATGGTTGACGGCACAACATCCGTGGTCATGAGGTCAATAAATCGCGCCGCCTGATCGACATGGGCGGCTGAAATGCGTCCCTGATGCTGTGCTTTTAGCAGTACATAAGGGACTTCCACAAAAAAGATGTCCGGCACGATGAACCGGACTTTTCCGCGCTTATAAGCATCGAGCAATGAGATGGCGTAGTCTAGGCGTTTTCCCGGGGGGTCAATGAACCATGCTAGTGCAATTCCTGCATCCAGTACAACGACATCAACCACGCGACTTCCTCATACTTTCCAGCATGCGACGCGAGCTAACGCCTGTGGTGCGTTCTTTGGCTTCACTGATAATGGTTTCGGCCAAACTACGCGACGCTTTGACATTGCCCTTGCGATGAATGATGACGCTATCGCCGGTCGCGACTTGTACCGTATGCATGGATTTCCCACGCCGGATTATTTCAATGTTGTCCGACAATTTCTTTCTGGCTTCGGCTAGTGTAGTCATAATCAATTCCTCCTATCAGGATTGATTATATCACTTCAACTTTTTCAGCAAATAGCGGCTAAAAACGTAATACCCGACCGCTGCAATGGCGATGTATTTGACTGTTTTGTTCATGGTTTCCTGATTCCGTTTTTTATTTCCAAGATCATCAGACGACGCTCTGTGGCAAACGCCCATTTGCAGATACCGACACCCCCTGCGGGACGCCGGTGTATCTGACGTTTTCGGCCATGCCTGAGCAGTTCACCGTACTCGCCGCAAGCCCCGATGAATCAGGACGATACAAGCCGCCAGTGGTGGCATATGTCGTGCGCGGCTATGTTTGGGATCGCCTTGATCCAGCCTTGCCAAAATTCGACAAGATGCACCAATGTGAAATACAACATGTATGGCACATAATAATTCTGGTACAATCGGTCCAAAATATTTTGAAGGCACACATGGCAAGACATTTGGAGTTCGATCGCATACAAGCTGTTGCTCTCGCCGCCGACGCATTCTGGCGCGAGGGTTACGAACCCTTGCCCGCGCTCGAACTGGCCGAGGCCATGGGCGTTGCCAAATCGTCTCTATACAACACCTTCGGTTCAAAGCGAGAACTATTTATACAGGCTGTGGCTCATTATTCTGAGCAGCAGCGTACCTATGTGCTCACTCTAGCGAAAAGCACAGATATCGTAGGCCGGTTACGCGAGATGCTGCTTGAAATAATAGGCAACAACGATGCCGGACGAGGTTGTCTTTTGGTCAATACGGCTACTGAACTTGGATTGCGCGATAAGGAAGTACGTCAGCACGTCAAGACTGGTTTCGATGGTATGGAGCGCGCATTTGAGGCACTTATTTACGCAGGACAAAGATCAGGCAATATCAGTTCAAATATTAATCCACAACAATACGCCATCATCCTTGTTGCAGGTATAGCCGGCTTACGTGTTCTGGCGAAGGGCGGGTTTTCCGAAGACCAACTTCTTCCGGTGGTTGAAACACTACTAGCCGGATTATCGGAATAATTTTTTTATCGAATTTGGACTGAAATGTCCAAAATAATGAATAATCAAACTCATCATCTCAATAAGGAGCTATCAATGAGCAACATTGCAAAACTTTCTCTGCCCCCAACTACTTTGGAGACTTCAGAAGGGCGTACCAAAGAAGTCTTGGAGGCTGGTAAAAAATCAGCCGGCAGTATTCCAAACATGTATGCGGGCATGGCAAACTCCCCTGCTCTCCTGGATAATTATTTGCACGGTTATCAACTCTTTCGTACCGAGTCCGGCTTTACTCCTGCTGAACAAGAACTGGTATTTCTGAGTATTGCCCGTGTCAATGAATGCACTTACTGTGTCGCAGCGCACAGTTTTATCGCCGGTGCCGTCTCCAAGACTCCTGCTCAAGCCGTGCAAGCAATCCGTGATGATGCGTCTATCGAAGATGCCAGGCTGGCTGCGTTGAGCAAATTCACCCAAACGATGGTCTCATCGCGAGGTAAGCCTACCCCTGAGGAACTTGCAGCCTTTCTGAGTCTTGGTTACACCGAAAAGAACGTGCTTGAAATCATCCTTGCGATTGCTGTGAAGACGATCAGCAACTATTCAAATCATGTACTGCATACACCGGTAGACGCTATGTTCAAGGCTCAGTCCTGGGCACCTAAAGCATAGACTAGCAGGACTGCTAATTAACTAATGAATTATTAACCACCTACTTTTATGAATCTGAATCCAACTACCAACCATTCGAGACTCTTTTCTCCAGCAGTGCTCGGCACGGTATCCCTGAAGAACCGTATCGTGATGGCTCCCTTGACGCGCAGTCGCGCTGCAGACGGTAATGTTCCGCATGAATTAAATGCCCGTTACTATGCGCAAAGGGCATCCGCGGGCCTGATTATTTCGGAAGCGACCCAGATTAGTCCGCAAGGCCAAGGCTATCCGAAAACGCCCGGCATATACAGTCATGCCCAAATTTCCGGATGGCGCTCGGTGACCAATGCTGTACACGACCAAGGAGGTAAAATTTTTCTTCAGCTCTGGCATGTGGGTCGTGTTTCCCATCCCTCTACCCAGGAAAATGGAAATCTGCCTGTTGCACCATCCGCAATAAAACCTGTTGGCGAAATTTATACCGAACAAGGTATGCAACCCTTCGTTACTCCTCGCGCTCTCGAGATTAGCGAATTGCCCGAATTGATCGCTGACTTCCGGCAGGCCGCTGTTAACGCAAAAGAAGCCGGTTTTGATGGCGTTGAAATTCACGCCGCCAATGGCTATTTGATCGATCAATTTCTTCGCGATGGCACCAACCAGCGCGACGACGCTTATGGCGGATCGGTGGAAAATCGAGCCAGATTGCTACGCGAAGTGACAGAGGCGGTGCTCACGGTATGGGAGCCTGGGCGCGTCGGAGTACGCCTCTCACCGGTCAATCCTTTTAACGATATGGCTGATTCCAATCCACAAGTCACCTTCGAGGCGATAACCGAGCAGCTCAACGCATATGGACTCGCCTACCTCCATGTAGTTGAAGATCGTGAAACGAATTTCGACTTTCAAAAACTCCGACACATCTTCAACGGTGCCTATATGGCCAACGGCGGTTATGAACGCAACAGCGCCATTATCGCTATCGATACTGATCGTGCCGATTTCATTGCGTTTGGCAAACTTTTCATAGCTAATCCGGATCTCCCGAAACGCCTTCGTTTAGGTGCTGAATTTAATGTTCCACGCGAAGCATCGTTTTATGCGGGCGGTCCAGATGGCTATGACGATTACCCGTCTTTGGATATGCCGGATGCCGATACAAATTAATATGCCCGGTACGTTTTGAAAGAGGTGCTAAGGCTCCCTGTAATCGGCGCTGAATCCTGCTCAATCACCGCTGGCTAAAGCTGGTGGTTGAGTGAACTTATACTTAAAAATATGACAGTCGTTCAGATTCGGTTCTATAGAAATGTGTTGACACAGTTTTTTGTTAAAACCTTCCCCAATTTGCGGATCGTTTAGTCCGTGCGTTTTATGTTTGGCGGTGCGATACCTTGCAAAGTTTCCGATTATCCCGGCAGACATTGTCACAATCTAGTCACTTTATATCCATAAACTAGATGCGCAAAAGAGCAAGTCCGCTCTTCACTGAATTTAACAGGAACTATCATGCAACGTCGCAAGCTGCTACAAACATTCATTACCGCTACCGCCTCTGCGCCCTTGCTGACCGTTGCCGGTACGGCGCTGGCGGCTTCTTCGCCAGCACCTAAGCTGCAGTTGGATTCCAGCCGGTGGTCTCCATTGAACGCCACGCGCATTCAGTCTGTCATTGAACAATTCGGATCCAGCAGCAAAACCTACGACCAAACCCGGCGCCCCTACGTTGTCTTCGACTGGGACAATACCTGCATCATGAACGATTGTGAAGAAGCATTGTTCATGCATCAGATTAATCACCTGAGCTTCAAACTCACACCCGTTGAATTTGCAGAGGTATTGCGCAAAGGCTTGCCTGGCGGGCCGTTCAAGGCTGAGGCTGGTCATGTTACGGTTGATGCAAAACCGGTAAAGATGGAAGATATCGCCGATGATGTCGAGGCCGATTATCGATCGCTATATGCTGCGAAACAAGCCAATAAGAGTCTTGACGATATCCGGCAAAGCGAAATATTCAAGGATTTTCGGGCCAAGCTTTATTTCATGTACGACGCGATCTGCGACAGCTATCCGATAGAAATCGGCTACAAGTGGGTTATTTATTTTTTCGCCAATATGAAGCCTGCAGAAGTGCAAGCCATGGCAGAAGAATCCAATAATCGCGCGCTCGGCGATGGACTCCGTAAAACCAAGTACGAAAGCTCACGTGAGATACCCGGCAAGGCTGGCGTCGTCGTTGCGACCCATTTCCACGGCTTGCGTATTCATGAGGAAATGCGCATTCTGATGCATACATTCCGTGCCAACGGCATTGACGTTTTCGTCAGTACCGCTTCGCTTGACGATGTCGTACGCGTGTTCGCATCCCATCCAAACTACGGTTACGGCGTTCCTCCAGAAAATGTCATCGGTTTGCGCCTCGAAATGACAGACGGGAAATATACAAACACCTATCGGCAAGGCTGGCATTTCAACTGGGGACCGGGCAAGACCATCGGCATTCAGAATGAGCTGGTGTCGAAAAAAGGCTATGACCCGCTCGTCGTATTCGGCGACAGCGACGGCGATGCGTGGATGCTCAGAGACTTCAAAGGAACGCAACTCGGCGTCATCGTTAATCGCATGAAGAAAGGCGAAATCGGTGTCGACAGTCAGATGGCGGCCACCAGTCTTGGTCGCCGCGATGCACGCTTCATTTTGCAGGGCCGTGATGAAAATACCGGCCTGATGTTACCGGACGAGAAATCGATCAAATACGGCAAAGTCGAGAGAAAGCTGCTCGCCTGAACTGGTATTTCCTTACCAGCATTTCCTTTAGTGCATGGCCTCGCATGGCGAGGCCATGCCAACATGTACCCTCCGGCACTCCATGAAACCTACTGTCACCATTACGATACTTGCACTCAGTATCCTGCAACCACATCTTGCGCAAGCCGAGGTCAGGCCCACGACACCGATTGAACACGTCATTGTGATCGTCGGAGAAAACCGTACCTTCGATAATTTGTATGGCGTTTACAAGCCGAAGCGCGGCCAGACGATATCGAACCTGCTGTCAAAAGGTATCGTAAAAGAGGATGGCTCTGCCGGTCCGCATTATCAAGAAGCTGCGCAAAAATTGGGAGCCAGCTTAGGCGCTTATACACCGACGCCCAAGGTCAATGGTAGTTATACGACCTTACCTCAACCCTTCGCCGCAGGTGCTTTAGGTCAGCGCCGTGATGTTCCCGATGCGCGCTTTCCCGCTGTGCAGCCGAATGGTCCATTTCAAATTACCAAGCATGTCAGCTACGGTGCGCATACCGGTGACCCGATTCATCGCTTTTTCCAGATGTGGCAGCAGATCAACGGCGGTAACAGCGACATGTTTGTATGGGTCGCCGAAATGACCGGACCAGGACCAAGTAATGCGCCCGCTCCGCTGGCGCCTGGACGCACATTTCAGGGCGGTATTGCAATGGGTTTCTACAATATGTCGACCGGGGATGCACCGTACTTCAAGCACCTTGCAGACAACTACGCAATCGCCGACAACTATCATCAGCCGGTGATGGGTGGCACCACGGTGAATTATTTTGCACTCGCCACCGCCGATGTCTCTTTCTATAACGAGAACGGCAAGCCTGGCGTGCCATTCGCAAAGCAGATAGAGAATCCCGATGCGCAACCGTATACCAACAACTGGTACACGGAAGATGGCTACCGCGGCGGCAGCTATGTACAGTGCGCGGATATCACCCAGCCAGGTGTCGCCGGCATCCGCAATTTCTTGAACAAACTGCCTTACAAAGCATTCAACGACGGCAACTGTGAGCCGAATACCTATTATATGGTCAACAATATGGATCCGGCTTTTTCGCCGACGGGAGAACCGCTGGAACTCGGTCCTACCAAATTTTTGCTGCCGCCGCAAACCATTCCTCATATAGGGGATGCATTAAGTAAAGCCGGCGTGTCGTGGAAATGGTATAGCGGTGGGCGGAACGACGGCAAAGCCGTGGATAAAGAATATTGCGCGATGTGCGATACGCCTACGTTCTTTACCTCTACGATGACCGGTCCGGATAGGCAGAAACTGCAAGATCTGCATCAATTTTACGTTGACGTGAAGGATGCTCAGACCTTTCCTGCGGTCTCGGTCATTGCGCCTTACGACAGTATTTCCGGCCATCCGGGCTACGCAATGGAAACGAGTTTTGACGAATTGGTCGCTGATGTGGTGGCGCGCGTCCGCTCGAATTCAGCGTTGTGGAAAAAAACGGCGATCCTGGTGACCTTCGATGAAGGCGGCGGCTATTACGATTCCGGTTATGTGCAGTTCATCGATTTTTTCGGCGATGGCACCCGCGTACCGCTAGTTGCGATTTCCCCGTTCTCCAAGCGAGGCCACGTCGATCACACCTATTACGATCACGCGTCGATTGCGAAATTCATCGAGCGCAACTGGGGTCTCTCCCCTTTATCAGCGCGTAGCCGGGATAATCTACCCAACCCGATCATTGATAAACGCAATCCTTACGTCCCGTTGAACCGGCCTGCAATTGGAGACCTGATGAATCTGTTTGACTTTACCCGATTCTCTCCATAATTTAATAAGGTTGCCCAAGTTTTGTTAGGGTACTCATCAAAGTTAGCATAAACACTGATGCAACCTGGGATCCTTTTAGCGGATCGCTGCGCAGATATCCAGCACGATGTTGCGCAACCAGCGATGCGCTGGATCTGCATCCATCCGCGGATGCCACAGCATTGAAATCGTGATCTCTTGCATAGAGAACGGAAGGGGGAAACTATGCATTCCGGAGCGCAGACTTCCGGTATACCTTCCGGGAACACTGGCGATCAGGTCGGAGGTTTGCGCCAAAGCCAGCGCAGCTGAAAAACTCTCGACGATCGTAACGATCTCACGTTCCAGCCCAAACGTCTTCAAGGCTTCATCAATCGGTCCCTTATCGAGAACCCGCCGCGATACGGCGATGTGACCGCCTGTCGCATAACGGGACGGAGTGATCTGGCCCTTGCTCAGCGCGTGTTCAATGCGCACGACGCCTATGAAACGGTCCCGAAACAATGCCCGCGTGCGCACCTCAGGACTAGTTGCCTCCCCTACCACGCCAATCTCCAGATCGACACTCCCGTCGCGCAGAGAGGTGCTCTCTTTGTTTGCTTTCTGCACGAAGCAGAGCCGCACACCAGGCGCCTCCGCACCGACGCGAGCGATCAGATCCGGCCCGAAATTCTCAACAAAGCCTTCGCGGGTACGTAGCGTGAACGTCCTGACGAGCTGTTTGAGCTTGAGTTTCTCGGCAGGACGGAGAATCGCTTCCGCCTCCTGAACCAGCTGACTCACCCGTTCCCTCAATTCGAGCGCTCGCGGAGTGGGAACGAGGCCGCGTCCGGCTCGGACCAAAAGTGGATCGCCGGTCGTCTCTCGCAAGCGCGCAAGCGCGCGGCTCATCGCCGAAGGACTAAGCCGCAACCGTTGCGCTGCGCGCGCAACGCTGCCTTCCGCGAGTACGGCATCGAGAGTGACAAGCAAGTTGAAATCGGGTGTTGACATGCATTGATTCTAACGCAGCTGATTCATGATATGGCGTCAGATGCATGAATATACTGCAAATGCTGCGTCTTTCGCCGCATCAAACAAAAGGGTATGTTTCGAATAGTCCCATTTCGAGAATTGCAAAAAAACGGAGTTCATGTTGAAACCAGTCATTACAGAAAGAAATAAAACAACCACTGAAAGTGGCGAGCAGACACCTTTGGTTCGCTGGGCGCTCGTCAGTCTTGCGCTATCCATGTTGCTTTCCTCGCTCGGCACCAGCATCGCCAATGTTGGCTTGCCGGCCTTGGCACAGGCGTTCAATGCCTCCTTTCAGGAGATCCAGTGGATCATCCTCGCCTATCTCCTTGCCATCACCGTCCTGGTTGTCAGCGTTGGACGGCTAGGTGACATCATGGGGCATCGACGGGTGCTATTAGCCGGAATTTTCCTGTTCACGCTGGCCTCGGTCCTATGCGGCGTCGCGCCCACGCTCTGGCTGCTGATTGCCGCCAGAGCGGCGCAGGGGTTAGGCGCGGCCGTCATGATGGCCCTTACCATGGCCTTTATCGGTGAGACGGTGCCGAAGGCAAAGACCGGTAGCGCCATGGGGCTGCTTGGCACGATGTCCGCGATTGGCACCGCTATCGGCCCATCGCTTGGCGGTGTTTTGATCGCCGGACTCGGCTGGCGGGCAATCTTCCTTGTCAATGTACCGCTGGGTGTCATTACTTTTCTGCTTGCCCATCGCACCCTGCCGCTTGACCGCCGGGAGTTGAAGATTGATCGAGCAGACTTCGACCATATGGGCACACTGCTGCTAGCTCTGACGCTCGCGGCTTATGCACTCGCCATGACGATGGGGCGCGGCAGTTTTGGTCTGCTTAACATGGCGCTGCTGTTGGCTACTGCATGTGGAGTCGGCCTATTCGTGCTCACCGAGGCGAGAGCAGCATCACCCTTGATCCGATTGGCGATGTTCCGCGACCCCTTGCTGAATACGAGCCTGGTCATGAACGCGCTCGTGTCGACCGTAATGATGGCGACGCTGGTGGTCGGGCCGTTCTACCTCGCTCACTCACTCGGGCTCAACGCAGCGCTTGCTGGTATCGTCATGGCGATCGGCCCAATCATCTCCACATTGAGCGGTGTCCCGGCGGGCCGATTTGTCGACCGCTTGGGCGCGCCATTTACGGTTATCGGCGGGCTCACTGCCATGGCGGTCGGTGCGCTTGCCCTATCCGTGCTTCCGGCGATGTTCGGCATTGCGGGCTACATTGCTGCTATCGGTGTCTTGACCCCTGGTTATCAGATGTTCCAGGCAGCCAACAACACTGCCGTCATGGTGAATGTCCACTCGGACCAACGCGGCGTCATTTCCGGCATGCTCAGCCTGTCGCGCAATCTCGGGCTCATCACCGGCGCATCCGTCATGGGTGCTGTGTTCGCGCTCGCATCGGCAACGACCGACATCACGACAGCGCGTCCCGAGGCCATTGCTACCGGCATGCAAATCACGTTCACTGTCGCGGCAGTTCTGATTGTCGTCGCGCTCGCCATCGCCCTTACCGTTTACTGCCGCACATTACGTAATCGGGCAATTGCTCCACAAGCAAAGTCGCTGGCGGACAAGCGCGAGTCGAGATGAACTCGCGGCTCTTGTGTGATCTTCAAGATGAAGTGGGGGTGACCGTGGGTCTCGGTCATCTTCGTATCTGAATCTCTACCATTCAACCGCAACCGAGGTCATGGCCTTGAGCGGCATCGGCACCCGTAAATCGACCGCTTCGTCCGTCATGACATTGCGTCCGTGCGCAGCGTTCTTCAGCATGGGTTTAAAACGTGTCAAGTCGAGCATGGTGTCTTTCTGATTCTTGTTGAGCACGACCATCACCGTGTGCTTGCCGTCATATCTAAAATAGACGTAGCACCCATCCTGCGGAATGTAATGTAGTAATTTTCCGGATTTCACCGCTCCATTTGTCTTTCGCCAGTTGAACAGTTTTTTGACATAGGACTGAGCTTCGCGCTGCTCCTTGCTCAATCCCTGTCCGTTAAATGCATTCACGCTATCCCCGTCCCAACCGCCAGGCATATCGGCGCGCAACACGCCGTCATTACGCTCGATGGGGCTCTTGGTCAAGATTTCCGTGCCGTAATACACCTGAGGAATCCCGCGCGTGGTGGCAGTGAATAGCAGCGAGGTTTTGAATAAATCGAGATTTTCATGCAGGAGCGAATAGATCCGTGAGCGGTCGTGGTTGTCAGGGAAAACCATCAGTTGCATCGGATCGGCGTACACGAAATCGTTGGCGATCATTTCGTAGAGTTGAATGAACCCCGCCCCGCTCTCTTCGCGGGCATTAAGTACCGAGGGCATCAGGTCAACCACGGGGAAATCCATCAGGCTGGGCAAGCCCGAGGCGTAGCCATCGCGGTTCTTCACGCCTTTTTGCCAATATGCAACGACATGCGGATGGTCGTTCATTTCTTCGCCGACGATATTCAGATTCGGATATTCATCCAGCACCGCCTTGCACCACTCGGCCAGAAATGTTTTGTCGGCATAGGAATAGGTATCTTCGCGAATACCCGACAAATTAGCGTACTCGATCCACCATAAGGTGTTCTGAATCAGGTAGCGCGCGACCAGCGGATTGCGCTGGTTCATGTCCGGCATCGATTCGACAAACCAGCCATCGAGAAATCGCTGCCGCTCTTCCGGCGCCGCATGGATGTCCTGCACCGTCGAATGTTGATTATTGGTGGGAACAAAACCTGTCTGGTAATTTAACCAATCCGATGCCGGCAAATCCTTCATCCACCAATGCCCTGTGCCGATGTGGTTGACGACTACGTCATCAATCACGCCGATGCCCAGCTTGTTGGCGGCAGCAACGTATTGCCTGAAGTCCTCATTGGTACCGAATCGAGGATCGATCCGGTAGTAGTCGGTCAGGGAATAGCCGTGGTACGAGTATTTGTCCTGATTGTTTTCCAGCAGAGGCGTCGGCCAGATCATGGTGAAACCCATGTCCTTGATGTAGTCGAGATGCGCAAGCATGCCCTTGATATCGCCGCCGTGCCGCGCTATTGGATCGTTGCGGTCGGTCTTGTCCGGCATGCCAGGCTGCACATCGTTACCGGGATCGCCGTTGGCGAAACGGTCCGGAGTAATCAGGTACACGGCATCGCCGGCGTCGAATCCCTTGCGCTGTGCGGAATTCGTTCTGCGCTCATCGAGCCGGTAACGTGCCGTCACGACGGTGTTTGCGCCACGGCGAAAATCGATATCGAACGCCCCGGCCTTTGTGTCGCGGGCGATAATCAAATCGATGAAGAGGTAGTTTTTGCTATCGGTATGCCTCACCCCAACCAGCTTGACGCCAGGATAGTGAATACGGGGGGACAGCTCGGCAATATTCTCGCCATGCACCATGAGCTCCAAGCGAGGGGATTTCATGCCCACCCACCAGTTCAGCGGCTCCAGATGCTGAATTTGATACGGTGCGGCATGCGCCAATGGCATCAAAAGCAGGGCAACAAGGACTACGGCCAATCTCTTCATAAAGCATCCTTTTGAGTAAAATTTGAATGGATGATGATCATGTACAAATATTTTCTGTAGTTTAGTAACATTAAAATGTTAAATGCAACAAAACAAATCTAGCAAAGTCTTCTATAAAAATTGTGATTGTACGCAACATTTGTAGTTTAGTTACTTAATTTGAGAAATTTTAGTAACATCGATGAGTAAACGACATTTCAACGAGGACACTTCAAGAGGCGCCTTATACCGATCACTGCTTCGCGCCTCTGTCCGGACATATGCACCCCATCGAACTGGCAACAAAATGCGGTCGACTTTCGATGATCGTATCGACTACAGAACAAACAAATCCGCTATAAACCAGTCCGCCCTCTCCGGTTATTAGATTGCCTAATTAGCCGATGGAACAATCTACGGCTGCGAAAGTGTTTATCCAAAAAATACTGTTTACTGCGCGAATCCTCAAACCTCTGCATAATAGGGTTGTTGATTTTTTTACTGCGAAATAACCTCTTGGAGTGCTCTGATGATTGATGTCTATTCCTGGTCTACCCCGAACGGTCACAAAGTTCATATCATGCTGGAAGAATGTGGTCTGGCGTATCGTGCGATTCCGGTTGATATCGGTGCCGGCGATCAGTTTAAACATGAATTTCTGGCGATCTCGCCGAATAACAAAATTCCGGCAATTGTCGATGCGGATGGCCCTGATGGCAAACCTATTTCTTTGTTTGAATCGGGTGCGATCCTGCTATATCTGGCTGGCAAGACCGGCAAATTCTTGGGTAAAACCGATCGTGAAAAATACAATACGCTGCAATGGCTGATGTTCCAGATGGGTGGACTGGGCCCCATGCTGGGTCAGGCGCATCATTTCCGTATCTATGCCCCGACAAAAATCGACTACGCAGTCGATCGCTATACCAATGAAGCAAATCGCCTGTATGGCGTGCTCGATAAACAATTGGCGCAGACAGAATACCTGGCCGGCGACACCTATACGATTGCGGATATCGCGAGCTTCCCCTGGACCCGTTCGGCACCGAATCAGGGCGTTGACTGGGCCGACTATCCGCATGTCAAACGCTGGTTCGATGCAATCAGTGCCCGCCCGGCTGTGCAACGCGGGGTTGAAGTGTTATCAAATTTGCGTAAGCCTTTAATTGATGACAAAGCCAAAGAAGTTCTTTTTGGTAAAACGCAATACAGTAAAAAATAAGGTTCACATGCGTCGTCCCCCGCAAAATAAAAGTATTAAGCTGTCACAAGAAAGTCTTCGTCTGGTCAATCTAGCGGTGGCAGTGTCGCAATCTGCCAGCCGGATTGAGGATGAGGCATGGCAAAAGCAATTGGATGCCCTGGTCAAAAAAAATCTCAAAGGCCATCATGCCCTGCTGGACAGCGCAGCCGAGCATGTCTTCAAGCATCATCCGGAAGCCTATGAGGTCATGATAGAGACGCTGGAATCCTTAAGCACGTCTCAGGCATTTGAATATCATGACCAGTGGTTTGATGCGCTGCTGATCACGGCACCGATCCTGGCGTGGACGCGATTTGAAATTGCAGCAGGCCAGATTTCTCCGGACAACGCGCAGTTTTTGGCGACGCAATTGCAAGACTGTTTATTGACACCGCAAGCCAGATTGCATTTACTACCGACCTTATATTCGCTCGACCAATTGCCGCGTAATCATAGCGAGACCGCCGTATTGCTAGAGCAGCTGGCACAGGCTGAATTAAAAGGAATGCCGCCGCAACACTCACAGGATCTGCTGCCGGTGATCCCGTTTTTGGCGGATATCCGTTTTATGCTGGCGGTGGTGCTGGTGCCAAAAGGACAGGCGCTGTTTCAGTGGCAAGAAATCGCTGCGCCGTTCGATTGTGCGCAGGCAAAAACGATTGCCTTAGACCGATGGACGGAGCGGGTAACGCCGACGCTGAATCGCCTGCTGCCCGGCTGCCATATCGATCTGCTGATGCCCGAAGCTTTCTACACAGCCTGCCGCGAAGCCGATATCAAAATACGTCCGGCGCTGATACGCTCCGCCGTGTTTTACCTGACGCAAAACCTCAATGTCGAGGCCAGCGAAATACACACTGTCGTAGCGGGTTTTGGCGATGAAGATGCACCGGGCCAGGTTGATGAGTATCGCATCAGCTTTTTATTGAAGTCGGTACCGGAAGTGTTGTACGGCGTAGTCTGGCCCTTGTATCAGCCGGATGATCAGATCAATGCCATCGACAGTGCGTCAGACAATGTGTGCGTGGGCGAAATCCCGGCGATACTCAACGATTGTGGGGTTTTGGATATCCGCAAAATGGATGATTTGTTCTCGATGGAATTCTGCGATGATTGCCACGCGCCGCTATTCCCCGACGAAGACGGCGACCTGGTGCATGCAGAGATGCCTGCCGATACACCGGAACAGGGTTCTGAGCATTTCCATTAAGACCCTACCAATTTGAATGGATAAAAAAGCGGAAACTTAGATTCCGCTTTTTTTTTCGTATTTGCCGCTTTTCCGGACATGAGATTGACACGGAATAATCGAATTATTTGCTTGCCACCGTTCTATAAATCCGTTGTACAATAAGTTTTGAACGGTCGTGCTTTTTTATTTTCATGCAAATGTCGTTCCTTTTCAGATTCTTCGTACTTCATGCAAGTTGATTTAATGTGAGCTGCTGACATGGCGTGTTGCATGACGCCATCGCTGACAGTATGACGACTCATTGGAAATGGGATAACAGGCCGATCGAGGCAAGGCGACCAATAACAAAGGAGACAACATGGATTTGAATTACACGGCGGACGATCTGGCCTTCCGCGATGAGGTGCGAGCCTACCTTGAGGCGAATTTACCTGCCGACCTCAAGCACAAAGTATTGAATCACAAACGCATGTCACGCGAGGATTTTGTCCGCTGGCATAAGATTCTTGCCAAGCAAGGCTGGGTCGCTACAGGCTGGCCTAAAGAATACGGCGGCACCGGCTGGACTGCAACGCAACGCCATATTTTTGAAGAAGAATGCGCACGTGCAGGCACCCCGGCGATTCTGCCTTTCGGCGTGGCGATGGTTGCGCCCGTCATCATGGCATTCGGTAACCAGGCACAAAAAGACTATTATCTGCCGCGCATTCTGAATTGCGACGACTGGTGGTGCCAGGGTTATTCCGAGCCGGGCTCCGGCTCCGATCTGGCCTCATTGAAAACCCGTGCCGAACGCGAAGGCGATTATTACATCGTGAACGGGCAGAAGACCTGGACCACGCTGGCGCAACACGCCGACATGATTTTTTGCCTGGTGCGTACAGACTCCGGCGGACGCAAGCAAGAAGGCATCTCATTCCTGCTGATCGATATGAAAACACCGGGCATCACCGTGCGCCCTATCATCATGCTGGATGAAGACCATGAAGTGAATGAAGTGTTCTTCGATAACGTCAAAGTACCGGTACAAAACCTGATCGGCGAAGAAAACAAAGGCTGGACTTATGCCAAATATCTGCTCGGTCATGAACGCACGAATATCGCGGCAGTCGGTCGCGCCAAGCGCGAGCTGGAGTTCCTCAAACGTATCGCCAATGAGCACCATAAAAACGGCAAACCGCTGATTGACGATCCAGTCTATGCCAGCAAAGTCGCGAGCCTGGAAGTCGAATTGATGGCGCTGGAAATCACCGTCTTGCGCGTGATCTCGCAGGATAGCGGACGTCCGGGACCGAAAGCGTCTTTGCTCAAAATCAAAGGCACGGAAATCCAGCAACGTCTGACCGAATTGATGATAGAAGCGGTCGGCCCTTACAGCCTGCCATTCGATCCGACCTTCATGCATGGGGAAAACGAGCATAGCGTGATGGGTGACGACGATGCTGCTCCGCTCGCCTCTTATTACTTCAATTTCCGCAAGACCTCGATCTATGGCGGCTCTAATGAGATACAAAAAAATATCATCACCCAAATGATTTTGGGCCTGTGAGGAGAACACAATGGATTTCAGCTTAACTCAAGAACAGCAGCAATTTGCCGATGCGATCAAGCGCTGGGTCGCCAAAGATTATCATTTTGAACATCGTAAAAAAATCATCGAATCAGCGGAAGGCGTGTCGGCTGACGCCTGGGCCGCGTTGGCGGAATTAGGTGCCATGGCCTTGCCAATTCCTGAAGATCAGGGCGGCTTTAACGGCAGCGCGATCGACATGATGATCGTGATGCAGGAACTCGGTCGCGGCATCGTCATCGAGCCGTATTTCGCGACGGTAGTCGGCGCAGAGTTCTTGAAACTGGCGGGGTCACATGCGGATATATTGGCGCAAGTGGCTAGCGGCGAAGTCAAACTCGCCAATGCGCTGACCGAGAAACAATCGCGCCACGACTTGTTCGACATCGCGACTAGCGCAACTAGGAACGCCAATGGCTTTGTCCTGAACGGCACCAAGACGGTCGTGCTGCACGGCGCGCAAGCCAATCACCTGATCGTGTCGGCTCGCAGCAGCGGCGCGCAACGCGATACGGCGGGGATCAGCTTGTTCCTCGTCAATGCCAGCAGCGCCGGAGTCAGTCGCCGCGACTATCGCACTATCGATGGCTATCGCGCTGCCGATATCCATTTTAATCAAGTACAGGTACCGGCCAGCGCGCTCGTCGGTGTTGAATCCGCCGGCTGGGAAATACTCGATGCGGCCTCGGATTATGGCGTGACTTTATTGTGTGCAGAAGCGGTTGGCGTGATCGAAGCGATCACCAATGCAACGCTGGAATATCTGAAGACACGCCAGCAATTCGGTGTGCAGATCGGCAAATTCCAGGTCTTGCAGCATCGCATGGCAGAGATGTTTATGGAAATGGAGCAAGCGCGTTCGATGGCGACCCTGGCCGCAGTCAAAGTCTCATCCAGCAATGTCGAAGAACGCCGTCGTACTGTGTCTGCGGCCAAGGCCAGGGTCGGTCAGGCAGCACGTTTTGTCGGCCAAAACGCGGTGCAATTGCATGGCGGCATGGGTGTAACAAATGAACTGCCAGCCGCGCATATGTTCAAGCGGCTGACGATGATAGAGCTGTCGCTCGGCGATACCGACCACCATCTGGCGCGCTTTGTGGCACAACCCGGCTTCAAAAAAGCGGCGTGAGCTGCATAGCCTGAATAAATCGCATCGGACATCGTACTTAATGAGTGCAAGCCGTTGCAGTCCCGCCAACTCTTGCTGATACCTTGTGAAACGTATCGGCAAGAATTGGACCCGCGATAACAGATCAATACCCCCTCTTTGTAGCAGCATCCATCACGGAGACGCACATGACAGCAAAAACCTATCAGTGGTATTTCGAGGATTTCATTCCTGGCAGCGTGATTCAGCTTGGCCAGCGCACCCTCGGCGAAACAGAAATCATCGATTTCGCCCGGCAATTTGATCCGCAAGCTTTTCACGTCGATAAAGACGCCGCTGCGCATTCCATTTTCGGCGGTGTGATCGCGAGCGGCTGGCATACCTGCAGCATCATCATGCGCATGGTGGTCGACGGTTTTCTGAATGACTCCGCCAGCATGGGATCGCCCGGTCTGGATGAAGTGCGCTGGATTTTGCCGGTGCGCCCTGGCGACACCTTGACAGTAACTGCCGAGACGCTGGAGAGCCGCCCCTCCACATCCAAGCCCGATCGCGGCGTCGTCATCACCATGTGGAAAGCGACCAATCAGGATGGCAAACAGGTGTGCACCATCAAAGGCATGGGCATGTTCGGCCGTCGTCCGGCAGCATAAAACTGATCATCATCATGGAGGCAAGATGCGGGCAATACACAATTTAGCAGAACTCAAATCTCTGGTCGGACAAGACGTAGCAACATCCGATTGGGTCGAAGTGACGCAACAGAGAATCAACACATTCGCCGAAGCGACAGGCGACTTGCAATGGATTCATATCGATGTGGAGCGCAGCAAGCGCGAATCCCCTTTCGGCGGCCCGATCGCACACGGCTTCCTGACTTTATCCTTGTTGCCGATGTTGATGCAAAATGCGATCACCATGACCGATGTCAAAATGGGCGTGAATTATGGGCTGAATAAAGTACGCTTCGTGTCGCCTGTTCCGGCTGGCAGCAGAGTCCGCGCCAAAATGCATTTGCTGAGCGTGGAAGACATCAAGGACGGTGCGCAAATGACCTGGGAAGTCACGATAGAACGCGAAGGCAGCGACAAACCTGCATGCGTCGCGGAATCGATTTCACGTCGTTATTGAGCCTATCGATTTCTATGCAGGTTGCAGTAATCGCGACATCGCTGTAGCCACCGCATAGATTCAAAAGGGAACATCTAAAAGACCTTGAAATTGAAAAATCACATCGAATGAAGTCAATCACTTAGAAGTGAAGAAATATCAAAAATTGGGTTTTTAGAAGTTCCCCCAAAGTAACCCGCACCATCCATGAGCCTCTTGGAGGGATATTGACCTGAAAGGTGCATGGATAGTGCGGGTTATATTTTTATTGTGTCAATGCGTATCAAGCGCAACAAGATACGTGGCTTCAGGTTTTACTTCCCCCCTCAATTCCTGATAACAATCGATGAAATACAGTCACGATTGGAGTCGTCTCTGCATCTGCTAGACATGTACCATTGCTCCATCGATTCGATACTTCATTTTGCGCAGAAAACTAAAATTGCTTGTCAACATACCGCCTAGTCGGTATTATTCCAATTAGACAATATTTAAAATTTAAAATCAACATGGCAACCCAGGCACACCACGAATCGAAGATCAAGTTGCTCAATGCGGCGCTGCACGTCATCCGTGCCAAGGGATATGCAGCCACGACTGTGGAGGATATTTGTCACGCGGCCAGTGTGACGAAGGGCAGTTTCTTTCATCACTTCAAGAGCAAGGACGAAATGGCAATCGCCGCAGCCGCTCATTTCGGCGCGATGACTGAAGATTTCTTCGCCGCCGCGCCGTATCACCAGCCGCAAGATCCGTTGGACAGACTGCTTGGCTATATTGATTTTCGAGTCGCTATCCTGGTCGGGGAATTGCCGGACTACACCTGTTTGCTTGGCACACTGGTGCAAGAAACCTACTCGACCCACCCCGAAATACGTGCGGCTTGCGACAAAGGTATGTCAACTCATATTGCCGTACTGGTGAGTGATATCGAAGCCGCCAAACAATGCTATGCGCCGGAGGCGACCTGGAGCGCTGAGAGCTTGGGATATTTCATCCAATCGGTCTTACAAGGCGCCTTTATTTTTGCCAAGGCAAAACAAACTGCTGATGTGGCGCATGAGAGCTTGGCACATTTGCGGCGTTATCTGGAAGCTCTATTCCCTCTCAACAATAAACGAAAGGAAGAATCATGACCACAAAAATCACCGTCGAAACTCTCATCAACGCTCCCGTCGCCAAGGTCTGGAGTGCTTACACAACGCCGAGCGATATCAAGCAGTGGAATACGGCTTCAGACGATTGGCACACCACCCAATCTACTGTCGACCTGCGAGTCGGCGGCATTTTCTCATCACGCATGGAGGCCAAGGACGGTAGCTTTGGCTTTGATTTCGAAGGAACCTACACCAAGGTGGTACCTCATGAATTACTTGAATTCTCATTTGGCGATCGCGTTGCGTCGGTGGAGTTCATGACAGGAGCAAAGGGCGTGACGGTGCGTGTTGTGTTTGATGCCGAATCAGAAAATTCTATCGAACAGCAGCAACAAGGGTGGCAATCGATATTGAATAATTTTGCAAAGTTTGTAGAAGCGAGACAGTAAGAAACCGTCAAAAGACAAACGACCGATGCGTTTCAAAATCGCGCTGTCAGTCTGAGCTATAACTCAGACTGACAGGTTGTTTGGCAAATTCAAATGAACTGGCAGTAGCCGTTGATATTGGCAAGCGGGACAAATTCCACCGGTTTGAGTTATGTGTTTTATTTACATTCCCTTTCATCAAATACCCCTAATAAAACCTGACCGCATAAACCGGCGGCAAATACGTCGCAACTTGTTGCCAGTCGTCGCCTGCATTTTCACTGATCCAGGCCTTGCCCGTAGTCGACGCCATCAGCAAGGTCTGGCCATCGTCCGCCACGACCAGTCCGTGGCGATAAATCAAATCGTAGCAATCCTGCTGCGGTAAACCTTTGCTCAGAGTTTCAAAGGTTTTTCCGCCGTCGCGTGTACGCGTTACCGACAAGGCCCCCGCTTTCGGCACTCTTCTTTGATCCGCTTCAGCTGGAACAAACCAGGCCACATCAGGATGGCGCGGGTGAGAGGCGACTGCAAAACCAAAATCCGACATGCCTTCCGGCGTAGTCAATTGCTGCCAGCTCGCTGCATCGTCTGCCGAACGCCAGATTCCATTGTGATGCTGGCACCAGAGGACATCGGGTGCCAGCTTGCAGCGGACAATCAGATGCGGATCCTGGACGTTTTCACTGTCCGCCAGCTCGGGCGGCATGTAGTTGGCGCGCATGCCTTTTGCAGCCGAGGTCCAGCTTGTGCCGCCATCCCTGGTTTGCCACGCGCCGCCGCAAGAAATTCCGACCAAAACATGCTGACTGTTACGCGGATCGACGCAAATCGAATGGATGCCAGGCACATCATAACCGCCACCGAGCCACTCTTTGCGCTCCGGCCGATCCCACAGCGAACGCATTAATTCCCAGCTATTGCCGCGATCTCTGGAGCGAAACAATCCGCCCGGCAAAGTACCGGCCCACAGCACGCCTGGTTCATCATTGCCGCCGACGACCAGCGACCAGATCATTTTCAGTTTCCATTCCACTTCGCCTTCCGGGCGTTCCAACTGCTCCGGATAAGCCGGGACCGCAATCTCAGTCCAGTCGGCATGGTCCGAATCACGTCGATGCAATTTGACGCCGAAATGCCCCAGGTTCAAGGCGGCATATACACTGCCATCGCGCTGATCGTGCAGGCACATGCTCACAGGTTCACCCAGAAAACTGGCTTGATCGAGCTGCCAGCCAGCATCCGTCTTGACCAGGTCGAACAAGCCTTTACGGGTTGCAATCATCGCTTTCATTATCAGCCTCCTGAGAGTGCTTGCAAAACATACACACGGCTTTCGTGCAACAAGACGTCATCCAGCCGCTGACGGTCAAGCACTCGTCTACCGTCAATAAAAATCACCACATGCACACGCAAATGCCCTTGTTCGTCGAGCACATATTCACGCAATCGGGGGTTGATTTTAAATGCGGTCTCCAATGCCTCGCGCAATCGGGGGGCCTGGGCATCCACTTCAGGCACCTCGGTAAAGCGACTGAGTTGCTGAGTGAAAACCAGTCTAGCCATGATCGGACCCGGACCACAAACGAAACGGATGTTTGAGCAGATTGGCATTCGCGTAGCGATGATCGTGGCTGACTTCGGCGCCAAGCCAGGCTGGCCGCGCAAACTCCTGAGATTCCGATTGCAGCTCGACCTCAGCTACCACCAGCCCCGCGTTATCCCCCAAGAATTCATCGACCTCCCAGACCAGGCCTTGGTAATCGATCCGGTAGCGGAATTTCTCAATCAAAGGCTGTGCACATAATCCAGACAGCAATTCTTTCGCGTCGGCAATAGGAATAGGATATTCCCATTCACCACGCGAAATACCTTCAGTCTTGCCCTTGATGGTGAGCACAGCACGCTCGCCCTCAATGCGCACACGGACGATGCGCCCCGGGTCTGAGCAAATGTAGCCCTGGCATAGATGAACGCCCTGCCCTTGCTGTTTCCAGTCGTTATTCACCACCAGAAATTTACGCTCTATCTCTATGCCCATGCTGCGACTGATCTCAGTTTATTTGCTGATCCGATTTAATGAAGTCAGGATAGGTTGCAACATCGCCTCACCCAATTTCATACTGCGCGCGCCATCCCAGCCGACTTCGATATCCGGCAGATTGGCATTGTCTTTGAATGGTAACTCCAAAGTCAGCGATACGCACTTAAATGTGTGACCGATGTACTTGGAGGCCAGCTTCAACACGTCTTCATTATATTTGCTCGCCTCATAGCCAAATTCGGTTTGGAAATCCGGACTCGCCGCGACAAAACTATCGACAAAGGCTTGTTGTTCCGCTGCTTGCTGCGCACTGAAGCCATCCAGCATTTCACTACCCGCTACGAATACATAGGGCAAGGCCTCGTCACCATGCACATCTAAAAACAGATCGCAACCGATTTCATGGATTTTATTTTTAACGTGAAAAACTTCCGGGCTGGTTTCCAGCGTAGGCGTCATCCATTCACGATTTAAATTGGCACCGGCAGCATTGGTACGCAGATTGCCGCGCACCGAGCCATCGGGGTTCATGTTGGGCACGATATACAGCACGGCCTGATCCAGGATACGGCGGGCAATCGGGTTCGCTACATCGATCAGCGCATTCAGCGTGCCTTCGACCAGCCATTCCGCCATGGTCTCGCCGGGATGTTGACGTGCAATGATCCAGACCTTTTTCCTGGCAGCAGGATCGCCGACGATGACCATATTCAGATCACGGCCATCAACCGTATTACCCAGATCCTCGACCCGTACCAGCGGCGATTGCTCTACGCTGCCCAGCACTGCCAGATGACGCTCCCAGCTATACGGCTCGAAATAAGCGTAATACACGCTGTCAAATTCCGGCGAATGACTGATGCTCATCACCTTGCCGTCAAATTCGGTATCGACCCGGAACCAGTTCTCACGGTCGTAACTCGCCACAGCCTGATAGTTTTTCCAACCCGCCGGATAAGTGGCATCGCCGGCATTCACAATACGCATCACCACATCCTGATCACGCGCCCCTTGCAAACGGAAATAAAACCATTGCGCGATATCCGCATGGGAATCCTTGCGCAATTTCAATTCAATCGCATCCGCTTGCTTGGCATTGACAACCTCGATCGCACCCGCGTCGAAATTTTGACTAATTTTGATAGGCATATATTGCTCAGTTTCCTCTTATTTAGAATTTACACTGTGTCTGCTAATTTGCAATAGCCGCTGCCTGCAGGCGCGACGATAAGAACGATATTGTCACAGGTTTTACTTGAATATGAAAATAAATTAGTCATTTTTATATGGCGTGATTACGGCAATTTGATTCAAATCACCCGGCATGAATCAATACAATGATTAATTTTTCATGGAAAAAAACTTAAGCATGCACTATAATCTTTCGCTCAGTGTCGGGGCGTAGCGCAGCCTGGTAGCGTACGTGCATGGGGTGCACGGGGTCGGAGGTTCGAATCCTCTCGCCCCGACCAATAATGAAAAAAAGCTTGCAGATTTCGGTCTGCAAGCTTTTTTATTGACGAAATGCCTATGTGACCTTGCCAACAACAAACGCTAAAACGTTCTAAAAAGTGCGTCCGCAATATCATGCCGCTGTAGCGCCCATAGCCCATATATCAGGCTTCAGTAAAATTACGGCTGCATGGCCTTTGCTGCCTGTGTGCCGCGTTGATAACCGTATTGCCATTGCGCCTCTATCACTTGCCGGTATTCGTCGTAACTTTTTGAGGTGACCAACTCTATTCTGTTCTTCAGCAATAAAATTTTTTTCTCGATTTGGGTACGCGGCAGGATTTTTTCCATATCGGCGGTATCGACCCACGCTGCCGCATCTTGCTGCATGACTTTACTGAGACGCAAATTGCCGTCGAAGCCCAGCACCGCACGTAACGCAGGCAAGGAAAAGCTGGCGTCGTAATAACTTTTGACCTCCATCACGACCTGTTCTGCAATGCGATGTGCGATCTCAATCGGAAAAAGATCGATCACTCCACCAACATAGTCCGCATCCTGATACCGATGACACGGAAAATAAAACATATCAGAGACCGATGCCCGAGCCGCCTCTGCGATCGGCATTGTGATGTCAGTAGCAATATGGGAGGCCACTGCGCTGTTTGGTAAATGGGTTGCACTGACCGGTGATGCCATGCCATGCAACATGGCTGCTGTACGCTCATCGCAAAATACCATCTCGCAAAATAAAGGCCGGTTGCCCCTGCGCGTTCCGATATCGCTTTCGGCATAAAGTAATTTGCCCGCGATAATTGCGACCGCCGGTTTGTCATAGTCATCTTTGGTATCCGGCAGAGGCAAACCTGCAGGAATCTCAAACAAGTAGTCGCGATGCAGATCGGGAATCCGCGACGCGCCGGTCGCGAACAAACGTCGATGCAAGGCTGCGCCTAATGCACCTGATACGGAAGCATTCAGACCTGATTTCATACCACGCCAATACGCATACATTGCAGGTGAACTTACCCATGCTTTGCGCTGCGCATCATCCGGCAAGCCCTGGATAATCGCAGCGGCAATCGCTCCGCCGCAACTCGCCAGCAAAACATCGGGCTGTTTACCGGCCTCGCTCAAGGCGGCATAAATACCGAGGTAGTAAGAAAATCGAAAACCGCCGCCCGCCATCACCATGCAACGTTGATATTTAGGTGCCTGAGGCAGCATATTAGAATCCGCAAATTTAAAATTATCGAGAAGTTCACTATCCATGAAGGAATTTTATCGTACATCAGCACAGGATCAGGCGCTATCTGAAGGGTTCTGCAAAAACGGCCGGCAATATTGGGAGGAATGAAAACAAAACACCTGCCAGCACATACTGCGTAGAATGCGAGGTTTAGATCAGCAAGGACGATTAAAGTGAAAAAAACCGGATTGGCAAAGAGCGACGCAAAAAAATTGATGGGGCAAATGCAGACCACGGGTTCTGCTATTTTTGGCAACAGCAGCCCTGCAATAATTGACAAACGCGAGCAAAGAAAAATCGATCAGGCATTAGGATTAGTCCCGTTCGCGGTCAAATTGAACAGCGAATTAGTGCGCCAGTTACAAGAACGCGCCAAGGAACAAGGTCTTACTTTAAATGAAGTGGTCGCGGAGGTTTTAAACAAAGGATTGTCTGCCGGATGACTTGGTAAAGATGAAATCTGACTCAGCTTGATTTTTTATTGATATTTATTCCATCGCAACAGACGCTCATCGGATGCCTCTTTAATGAGGTGCCGGGCGCGTAAGGCGTCATCGGTTTTCTGGTGCTCACCACCATCAAGCTCCATTGCCAGCGCCTGAATCGCTACCGGATAATCCGCCTCGGCCGAGCGCTCCAGCCACTCTCTCGCCTTTACCGGATCAACATTCACGCCTTCGCCTGATGCGTAGGCGTTCGACAGCAAAAACATTGCTTGCGCATTACCCTGCTCACTCGCTTTTTTGAGCCACTGTACTGATAAGACGATATCCTTTGCTATACCCTCGCCGTATTTCGCCATTCTCGCCAACATAAAACTTGCTTTAGCATTGTCTTTATTCGCGGATAGCTCATACCATTTCCAGGCTTGCAGAGAATTCGGTTTCAGCGATAACGTTCCTTTATACAATGCCTCTGCGAATAAAAATGCGGCCTCGCTATCTCCTGCTTTAGCCGCTTGCTCCAGCCAGTAGGCAGCCTCAGCCTGTTTTTGCGGCATGGCTGAATACACCAGCCCCAGCTCACGTCCGGCCACCATATGCCCTTGCTCGGCCCACTTCAACAACATTTGAATCGATACAGGATCGCGTCCATGCAAGGCGGTAAGACCGACTGATTCTATTTCGGCATTCGTCGGCGTAGCGGCCAATTTTTGGCTACAAGAAGGAAGCATGATGAGCATTGCGACAGTGAGAGCAATCAGCTTCTTCATTTGCATATCTTCATCCTAAAAAAAGTCACTCCCGTTAGCGGGAGTGATGCTTGCCATTATTTAAATTGACAATGGAGTTACTTACTCAGATCAATCGAGTATTTAGCAAATCCGCTGGCATCCAAAGTACCCTCAGACTTCACAAGATTCAGTCCTTGTGTCTGTGCAATAGCCAATTTGCCAGGAGCGGATCTTAAAATCACAGGGCCTTGCGTGGCGACCTTGACGAAGCTCCAGCTTTGGCCCAGACCGTTTGCAACTGAGGTGATCTTGCCTTGTTTTTTCAGGTAATTACTTACGACTGCCTGATTCGCATCGGGTGATTTAATGATCGTTTTGCTGCCATCAATTCCAGGGAAATTGCCACCGCCACCGGCACGATAATCATTGGTTGCGACGATAAAATCATCACTATCGGCAATGGCTTTACCGGCATAAGTCAGATTGACAATACGACTGCCGACAGCTTGTGTCACATCGATCTGATATTTCAGTGCATTGTTGTCGGCATAGAACACATCGTAGTTATAAATCGTCGAATACGAAGGAACCAGGTCCTGTTCTGCGGTGCTGGCCGGATCAATTTTGGCAAATTGTTTGGCTGATGTCTCTAACCAGTTTTTCAAATCCGATCCCTTGATTTTTACTGCTTGCAGATTGTTATTGCCATATAAGTACAGGTCGCCAGGATTACGGACTTGCAAGCCGAACGGTGTGGCGACAGTCGCTGATGGCGCTACATCAGTAAAATCGGTTGGACCATTCCGCCCTGCTTTAAACGGCGCGCTGCAGGAGATCACCGGGATTGTTTTATAGCTAGCAATCGTTGCGTCCGTTGAATTGGCAATGAAATTTTTCACATAGTCGATTTGAGCTTGATTGACGATCTGAATAGCGGTGACATCGCCGACCAAAGAAAAGTATGCCGACATTTCAAAATCAGTCGTGGTACCGAGTGGCTGGGTCGCATAGCTCAATGTCGCTTTATGCTCTGTATCGACCAATGGTGCGATGGACGGATCCGCATCGACAATCGTGGCGCCGTCTTTGTACTTGAATCCGCGCGCCTCAACATTGGTTAGATCTTTTTGGACCATCCACTTGCCGCCCTGGTATTTCAGCACCATCTGGATAATACCGAGACGACGTCCCCAACTTTGTGCCATCACCGCCGGCACGCCATTTACAGTTCCCTTGATCGTATCCACTTGTGTCGCCGGTAGTGCGGCAAATGAGGCATCAATCGCCGGGCCGCCGACTTCTTTGGCTTTCGGGAAGATCAGATGAGAATGTCCCAGCATTAATGCATCGATCCCGGTAGTCGACAGGTGCAAACTGCCATTTTCCATTTTAGGACTATACGGCGACGCATCCAGACCGCCATGCGACAGCGCGACCACCAGATCAGCGCCCTTGCTGCGCAATTCGGGTACATATTTATTCGCAGACTCTTGCACGCCGTTGACCATGACTTTGCCGGCCAGGTATTTCTGATCCCAATCCATGATTTGCGGCGGCACGAATCCCATGATTCCGACATTCAATTGCACGCTCATCGTCGTGCCGTCGGGTTTGGTCGCAGTAAATTGTTTTGGAATAATCGAGTAAGGATTAAAGATCGGTTTTTGACTACTGACACCCACTACATTTGACAGCACCACCGGAAAACCTGGGGCGCCGCAATTGACACCCTTCTGCACCTCAGGCACGGCAAAGTCGGTGTTTGTAATTTGACTCAAAAAATTCAATCCATAATTGAACTCATGATTGCCGATACCTGCGCCATCGTACTTCAGGGCATTCATGACCTTATGCACTGCCAAAGTGCCGCTGCAAGGCACCGGGGATGCCACGGCTTGATAGTCACCGAGCAAAGTCCCTTGAATCACGTCGCCGTCATCCAGCAAAACATTATTAGGATTCTCTGCGCGCGCAGCACTGATCAAAGATGCGGTTCTTTCCAGTCCCAAACTCTTATCCGCTTTCAAACCGTAATAGTCGTAACTTAAGATATTTTGATGAATATCCGTCGTCTCCAACAAAGCTATCTTGAGAACAGTTCCTTCAGGAACAGCATTAGGATCTGCGCTCGGCGTACTGTTGCCGCAGCCGGCTAATGCGATCGCCAGCAATGGCGATAAGCAAATGAGTTTGTGCATAAATTCTTTCATCAATGAAAAATCAGGAACTGTTTCTATTCTCAAAATCTGCCAGCGCAATCGATTGCTTTTTTTGGCATAAATTGATGGCGATGCAAGTATCATGATCAAATATGTCGGGATAATGACATTGTCGAATAGTTTACGAAAAATGAGAATATTGCAACAACATTCGAGAAAAAGTGCGCAATCGCGCCTCCGGCAATTCACTTTTACACATGGCACGCACAGTAAGAAAGATGGACTTTACCCTCTCTGCAGAGAGCGGTTTTATGGTGCCGCGTAAGCCGTACTTATAGGTCTTTTTTGTGGGCTGCAATCACAAGCAGATGGTCTGGTAATTACGCGCCATAACATGGTCGGCATGCATTATTCAACGTAATCGCCGAACAATGCACGCCTCTCTGCCGTCACACATATCGGTTGTATGTACCTCAGATGTTCGAATCTTAATGCGTCTTCATGACTACAAGATGACTTAAATCAGAACTTGATGTTTCATGTTGAACGGACTTAAATTGCGCCTTCGGAAAAGAGCGTATTGCTTCGCTACCTCACGTCACTGCATCGTCACAATCTCATGTCAAACTTGCCATATCGCAATAACCATAGGCAGGCAAACATGTTATTTCATCTCAAAAAAATTCCTACATTTATCGTCGTTGCCGCATTGCTTTTCTCGACGAAGATTTTTGCCAACGACAATGTCATTATCGTTGGCCAGGCAATTGATTTATCAGGGCCAAATGGAAGCATAGGCCGAGACTATGTTGCGGGTATCACCACGTATTTTGATAGCTTGAATGTGGCGGGAGGTATCAATGGTCGCCGCATCAAATACATTGCACGGGATGATCAGGGGAATCCGTCCATATCTGCCAAAGCAGTGGCGGATCTGATCGACAAAGATAAAGCGCAGTATTTGCTTGGGGGTATTGGCGTCGATGTCACCGATGCAGTAGTTGCTAATTCCAGTTTTAAAGACAGCGGTCAAATTCTCTTTGCTCCATTGATTGGTGCCGTCAAAAATTACGGCTCCCGCGTATTGTCCTGGCGTCCGAGTCCAGAACAAGAAATGCAGTATATTTTTTCTTATTTCGATAAATTGGGAATTAAAAATATCGGCATCGCTTATCAAGATGTGCCGCTGAACCAAAACATGTATCAATACGTGGTTGAAGAAATTCGCAAACGGAATATGAAACTGGCCGGAGTCGTCAAGATCACGAGCTCTCCTGCTGAAATAGAAAAAGATGCCGTCGCACTGACCAAAAATTCCCCTAATATCGTTATCGCTATTGCCGATACTTTGAGTACTGGTTTATTTTTAAGAGAATTCCGCAAGCACTCGCCAAGAATATTTGTCGCTGGCATGTCGCTCACAAATCTGGAAACGTTATCTGAATTAGCTGGTCCCAAAGCCTTGGAATGGAGCGTATTTTCACAAGTGGTCCCTAGTCCTACCGGCAATAAATCTATCGTTCAGATCGACCATAGCAAAATGATGAAAAAATTCCGTGATGAGGACTTATCCGCACTCACACTGGAAGGCTTTATCGTGGCGAAGACCTTATCCAAGGCGATTCAATTATCTAAAAACAATCGCGATGGCCTGCAGATTTTAAGCAGTCAAAAAGGAAATATGGATTTAGGCGGCATTCACATCACGCCATCTGATGCGACACATCATATGTCCAGTTTCGTCGATATGGCCTTATTCAAAAAAGGCGGCGGCCTGACATTTTAAGACCGGATTCCCGGGCAAAAAAAAGCAGCCCGAAGGCTGCTGAAAATTTACTAAGAAGACGTTCACATGTCTGATTACATAATAACGCCACTATGTGACTGTCTGATGAAAAAATGTATCAACCATATCAAACACTAAATCATATTTTGCGGACGCACCCAGTCATCGAACTGTTCTGCACTGACATAGCCAAGCGAAAGCGCGGCCTCCCTTAAGGTTGTGCCATGCTGATATGCCTGTTTTGCAATCTCAGCCGCGCGATCATAGCCAATATGGGGATTCAGAGCCGTCACCAGCATCAAGGAATTTTCTAACAATTCCTTGATGCGTGCTGTATTTGGCGTTATCCCTTGAGCGCAGTGCAAATCAAAACTATTCATCACATCCGTCAATAAACGGACGCTCTGCAAGAAGTTATGAATGATCAAAGGCTTAAACACATTGAGTTCAAAATTTCCCATTGAGCCGCCTATGCTCAAGGCGACATCATTCCCGATGACCTGACAACATACCATCGTCATTGCTTCGCATTGAGTCGGATTGACCTTGCCAGGCATGATAGAGCTACCGGGTTCGTTCTCAGGAATAGTTAACTCGCCAAGTCCGCTGCGCGGCCCGGATGCCAGCCAGCGCACATCGTTAGCGATTTTCATCAAGGCAACGGCTAAGGTTTTCAGCGTGCCGTGGGCATTGACTAAAGCATCATGCGACGCCAGCGCGGCAAAACGATTTTTTGCACAAATGAAGTCGAGCTGGGTTGCGTGCTTCAATTCGGCAGCAACACGCGTGCCGAATTCTGCATGGGTATTCAATCCGGTACCGACCGCCGTCCCTCCGACTGCGAGTTCATAAAGTGGCGATAAACTCGCATGAATGACCTGCTCTGCCTGCCGCAATTGCGCACACCAGCCGGAGATTTCCTGCCCCAGGCTGATGGGAGTCGCATCCTGCAAATGTGTGCGGCCAATCTTGATAATATCGGCAAAAGCCTGCGTCTTGATGTCGAACGTTGCGCACAACCGACGTAAAGCTGGCAACAAGGATTCAACAAGCTGCATACAAGCCGCCAGATGCATCGCCGTAGGAAAAATATCATTCGACGATTGACCAAGATTCACCTGATCATTCGGGTGTACCAATCGGCTCAGACCTTTGGCGCCGCCTAACAATTCAGAAGCGCGATTAGCCAAGACTTCGTTCATGTTCATATTGGTCTGAGTACCGGAACCGGTTTGCCAGACCGAGAGAGGAAACGCATCGGCGTGCTCTCTTCTTAATACTTCGTCGGCAGCCTGCATAATGGCATTGGCCCTGGCGGCATCCAGCAAACCTAAATCGCGATTAACCGAGGCACAACTGCGTTTAACCAGCGCCAGAGCCATGATCAGAGGTTCTGGCATGCGTTCAGTGGAGATGGCAAAGTACAGCAAAGAGCGTTGCGTCTGCGCACCCCATAAGGCATCTTCTGCGACCTGGATATCACCAAAAGAATCATGTTCGGTTCTGTATAAATCGTTCATTGGAGATCCTTTGTTGGGTATTGCGACACAAGGTAAATTACTTATCGTCGAAAACGAATACCAATAAGCGATTATTGGCCGGCATCGTATGATCATCGCGCAAGTGCAATCCAGATTGATTCGCCAGGGATTCGATTTTTTCAATATCACGGATACCCATATGGGCGGCTTGCGATCTCAGCGATGCATCAAACTGTTGATTGCTCTCGCTGGTAAAACGTCCCGCATAATTGAATGGTCCGTAGATACAAAACAAGCCTTCTGGTGTCAACAACTCAGATACGCCGGCAAACATCATTTCGACTTCTTGCCAAGCCATAATATGACAGGTGTTCGCTGTAAATACTGCATCAAATGTTTGCCCTGGCCACTTCGATGTTGCAACGTCGAGAGTGTAAGGAGGTTGGACATTATCTAACCCTGCCTCAGCCTGCCAGGCAAGAATGCTGGAATGATATTCAACGCGATCACTGCATTGCCATAGGAGATGGGGCATTTGCGCACCGAAGTACACGGCATGCTGGCCTGTGCCGCTGCCGATCTCAAGCAGGTTTTTACTTTGTTGCAGCAGGGGTTTCAGAACGTCCAATATGGGGGCGGAATTGCGCTCACATGCCGGGGAAAATAATTTTGTCATGACAATTCTTTTTGACACAGCGCGCGTTTTTGCTGGGCTGTCAGTTGTTTAATCGCGTATTCTGCCTTGGATGCGGCAGAGCGATTCTCATGTTCAAACACCGCCAACAGCTGTGTCGGCGGATGCGACCTGGTATAGCGAGCGCCTTTGCCAGTGCAATGCGCCGCATAACGTTTTTCTACATCGGTAGCAATGCCGGTATAGATGCTACCGTCATTGCATTCGAGCAGATAGACGAACCACGGCATCTTTATTCAGACATAGACAAAATATGCCCTTGCTCAGGACGACTGCGTCCTTCCAGCATATCGACATAGACACGCTCAACCGCACGAGGCCCGCGATCATGAATGATGCTCATCCAGCTACCCAAGGAAGGTAGGAATTTTTTCCATGCTGCCGCATAGCGAGACATTACTCCTGCCATCCCCCACTCTGCCGCACGTTTCTTGATCTGTGCCGGTGCAAAGAACAAAGCAGGCCTGGCTCCGGGTAATTGCCCCTCCCCTTCACGTTGATCCCAATGGGTGCCGCCTACTGCACAAGAATATTTCATATTGTCATGAAAATGATGGTGCAGGGTACTGCGTACTTTAGCGTTACCTGACATATCTACATAGACTACGGGCCTCTCTGCTGATAACGATTCAATCTGATCGTAAGCGATCACACGATGGTAGCACCCCAGACCTTTCGTAAATGCGACGTTAGCTGGCGAGGTTAAACCTATGACTTCGCATTGATCGAGTCCGCGTTGCGCCAATAAAAAAGCGAGGCCGTAAGCGGTTTTACTGGAGGCGCTGGACAAGATCACGGTACCGGCCCCGAAGAATTGATTGTCGTCTAAAAAATCATCGATCATGAAGGAGGTCATGAATAAAGGACGTAACAACGCGATCTCATTTTCACGCGCCGCAATATAGCCAGGATCATGCGCGGTTGCCAGGTATTGGTTATACAAGGGATGCAAGGGCTGTCTATGCGCTGCCGCATCGACAAAGCCGTTTTCATTAATCCGGTCGGGCTGCATGAGCACATAATCCGACATGGGAAAATACCCGTAATAGCGCTGTCCAGCCTGAATAGCATCGTTGCGCGATTGCATGACATCGCCGAAACCCCACACCGGAATGCGCCCCCAGCCCTCGCTTGTGGGGAAAAAATCCCAATAATGCATGGTTTCGCCAAAAGCCGCATAAGTCACATTATTCGAAGTGAAAGCGAACTGGTCGATACGGATCAGTATCTGCCCCTCTGCAAGAGGCGACTCGGCATGAACGCTGGCTTCGACGAATTGATACCGATGTAAATCATCCTTGCGAACGACAAAGTCGAGCGCAGGCCTGGCTTGATGAGTATGACTCGCTGTCGTCATTAGATCTCCATTTTTTAGAATTTTGATTCACGTATCTTATGCGAATTTTAGATTGTTGTAGTGAATCCACCTGACCTCCGATAGCAAACAGAAAATAAAAATTGCCCAGATCTTCAGTCGAAGATCTGGGCAATCGATGCGATAAAAAATCTGATGGAGATTTTTTATCGCAATTTATTTTTTCAAAGTAATTATGACACCGGTGCCATAAGCAAGATCCAGCAGGATCTGCCCTATCAAAATGCCTTAATTGACGCCGAACAGCATGGAAAATCTGGCGAGAGCCATGATCCGCGTGGACAAATGGCTTTATGAAATCGATAGTTTTATTTAATTACAAGCTATCTAAGCCGATAGTTCAAGCCAGTCGATAGTGAAAATGCTTAACTGCGGGCAAATTTGGCAGCAAGCTGATTCAATTTATCCTGACGCTGGCGAGCAGCTTCTGCTTCTTGTTTTTGTATTTTTTCCGCCTGGAACTTGGCTTTGCGCGCTTCCGCATTTTTCTTCGAACGTTCTTTCAATATGCCTGCAGCATGAGCACGATGTACCTCAGTGACCTCATCGACTTCTTTTCCTTCAAGATCAACCCGTTTTTGCGCCTTAGAGACATTAAACAAATAACGTACGGAATTCGTATGTATACCCAAAGCAATGCGTAATATCTTGCGATCCAGCTCTGGCATTTTTTGTTGTAATTGTTTATCGATCCCGATTGCCAGGGGTAAATGCTCATCGAAGACGGAGAAATCCGTCTGCAATTGTTTGATGAGCTTGCGAGCAAGTTGATTTGGCGTTGCTAAGGGCGCGGTTGAGGCTACAGGTGTCTCAATTGCCGGGTTATTCGGTGTGGTCATGAAAATAATCTGATATGGTTACTATTGCAGGTCGCAGAATATCATGCGTAAGACCGATTGGGATACTCCAATCCATTATGTGTCGCTGATCCACTTCAATTAAGCAAATAAATATGAACAAGCATATCAAAATCGACTTCGTTTCCGACGTTTCCTGCCCTTGGTGCATCATCGGACTTAAATCGCTGGAGAGCGCAATAGCGAACTTGGGCAATGAAGTAACGACCGAAATTCACTTTCAACCTTTTGAGCTTAATCCGCAAATGCCCGCAGAAGGCCAGGACATTAATGAGCATCTGGCGCAGAAATATGGGGCAACTGAAGAACAGTCCGCCCGTAACCGGGAGGCGATCCGCGCCCGCGGTGAAGCAGAAGGCTTCATTTTCGGCATGGACAAAAGAGCCAGGATTTACAATACCTTTGACGCTCACCGCCTTTTGCATTGGGCAGAAATCGAAGGCAAGCAACGCGCGCTGAAACATGCTCTGTTCGATGCCTACTTTACGGATGGAGAAAACCCCAGCGATCACGAAACTTTAATTCGTATTGCGGCAAAAGTCGGCCTGGATAGCGTCAGCGCCCGTGCCATCTTGAAATCCGATTTCTACGCCAGCGAAGTCCGTGCCCAAGAATATTTTTATCAGCAACAGGGAATCCATTCCGTACCCGCGGTGATCATTAATGATCAACATCTGATCTCTGGCGGTCAGACATCGGAGGTATTTGAACAGGCGCTGCGTCAAATTATGGCTATGGCTTGAGGAATTGCACCATTGAAATCGCCTGGCTTGATAGCAAACACCGCTGAAGTACATCCACCTGTACCAGTCAGCTTTTGGAACGCGTTTAAATTCTGGCTGAAACTCGGCTTTGTCAGCTTTGGCGGCCCTGTCGGACAGATCTCGATCATGCATCAGGAACTGGTCGAAAAGCGCCATTGGATTAGCGAGCGTCGTTTTTTGCATGCCTTGAATTACTGCATGCTTCTACCAGGGCCTGAAGCACAGCAACTCGCTACGTATATCGGCTGGCTGATGCACAGAACCTGGGGCGGCGTCATCGCAGGCGTCTTATTTGTGTTGCCGTCGCTTTTTATCCTGATCGGACTGTCCTGGATTTACGTGGCATTTGGCGGCACGCCCTGGGTTGCCGGATTGTTTTACGGGATCAAGCCAGCGATTACCGCGATTGTGCTGCAAGCCGCACACAGAATAGGATCGCGCGTCTTAAAAAACAGGGTGCTGTGGAGTATCGCCGCAGCCTCTTTTGTTGCAATCTTCGCGCTGAATACCCCCTTCCCGCTGATTGTGCTGGTTGCTTCACTGGCCGGTTATCTCGGCGGTCGGTATGTGCCGCAATTTTTCCAGACCGGTGGCGCACATGTCGCTGGCAATCAACATTATGGCCCCGCCCTGATTGACGACCAGACACCGACACCGGCACATGCCCTATTTAGCTGGCCAGGCTTATGTCAAGTCGTATTCGCCGGCGCATTATTGTGGGTGATCCCGATGTTGCTGTTATGGACGCAATTGGGATGGCAGCATGCCTATACGCAGATGGCCTGGTTTTTTACGAAAGCGGCATTACTGACTTTTGGCGGCGCCTATGCTGTTTTGCCGTATGTCTATCAAGGTGCAGTAGGACAATATGCCTGGTTAAGTCCAGCGCAAATGATAGATGGGCTGGCTTTGGGTGAAACTACGCCCGGCCCCTTGATCATGGTCGTCGCTTATGTGGGATTTGTCGGTGCTTATCTGAAGCAGATATTCGGGCCGGAGCAGACATTTCTGGCCGGCGCAATTGCTGCCATCCTGGTGACCTGGTTTACTTTTTTACCTTCTTTCATTTTCATTCTGGCTGGCGGCCCCTTGATTGAGTCGACGCACAACGACTTAAAACTGACCGCGCCGTTAACCGCCATTACTGCAGCAGTGGTTGGCGTGATCTTAAATCTGGCGGTGTTTTTCGCCTATCAGGTTTTTTGGCCAAACGGCATCCAGGCCACATTCGACTGGATCTCAGGGCTCATTGCCTTGGCAGCGGCGATTGCTTTGTTTGGATATCGGCAAAATGTGATGCGTGTGATTGGCGCTTGTGGCGTGCTGGGTTTATCCCTTAGCTATTTTCGTTAAATAGCATGCTCTTAAAATAAATCATCTTCGTTGTGGAGATCGTACAAATTGTCACCGTGTTATCTGTGGCGAGTGATAAACTATGCAACGAGAAGCTGATAAAAATTCGAACTACTTCCCTCTAATTTTGCATTGCGATTTATGCCTGAACGCCGTATTACAGAAGTATCCGACATTTCCAATATCACCCATCTTCCTGACAGTGATCCTATTTCCGCCATTCTTTACGGTGCCGACGCGCCAGAATTGATTCGCCAAGAGACCTTGGCGGATTTACTGGAGACAACCGCGCAACAAACACCCGATCAGATTGCGCTTATTTTTGCGAATCAGACAGTCACCTATCGCGAATTAAATACCAGAGCAGATATCGTGGCATCGCATTTGATCAATGCAGGCGTGAGACCCGGACATATTCTGGGTCTTTGGCTGCCGCGCGGTATCGACCTGCTGGTGCTACAGGCAGGGATAGCAAAGTCTGGCGCGGCCTGGTTGCCGTTTGATATCGACGTGCCGGTTGAACGTATTGCGGTTTGTCTTGACGATGCGAAGGCATTTGGCATCGTGACCAGTGAATCTCAATCCGGGCAATTAGCGCAATTGTCTTGCACCGTCTGGACCGATGCCGAATTAAAACGAATACCGGCAACACCATTGCAAAAACGCTCCGGTACGGGTCCTGACGATCCCGCTTATGTGATCTATACCTCCGGTTCGACCGGCAAGCCCAAAGGTATCGCCATTACGCAAGCGAGTATTTGTCATTTCCTGCGTAGCGAAAACCAGATTCTTGGGGTCAGCCATACCGACAGAGTCTATCAAGGCTTTTCTGTCGCGTTTGATATGTCGTTCGAGGAAATCTGGATTAGCTATCTGGTTGGCGCGAGTTTGTGGATTGCCCCCAAGGAAGTTGCGGTCGATCCTGACGCCTTACCGCAAGCACTAATCGACAACCAGATCACAGTCTTACATGCGGTGCCCACTTTGTTGGCCTTGTTTGCTGTCGATGTGCCTGGCTTGCGCATCATCAATCTGGGCGGTGAGATGTGTCCCGAAAGTCTGGTTGCTAAATGGTCCAGGCCTGGCAGGCAGATGTTCAATACCTATGGCCCGACTGAAGCGACGGTATCGGCGAGTCTGGCCATCCTGCAAGCCAATCATGCCGTCACGATTGGCCATCCACTCCCTAATTATGGATTGCTCGTCATTGATGCCGAAGTTGAAAAAGGTATCCGGCTTTTGCCCCGCGGTGAGGTCGGCGAACTCTGTATTTTCGGCCCTGGCGTGTCGGCTGGTTATCTTGGCCGGCCAGACTTAACTGCCGAAAAATTTATTCTCAATCCCTGGGCTAGACGTGGCAATGACGCACGATTATATCGGACCGGCGATCTCGCCCGTATCGGTGACGATGGTTCCGTGCAATGCCTGGGACGTGCCGATGATCAAGTCAAAATACGCGGCTTTCGTGTTGAGCTTGGAGAGATTGAGGCGGTGCTGGCACAGCAAACTGGCGTCGGTACGGTCGCCGTCATTTTACGTTCTGAACAAGGCGTGGATCAGCTCATCGCGTTTATTGTTACTGAGCTTACTGAAGCAAATGCACAGCTAAACGTTGCGACCTTACGCCACGCTTTGCTGGCGACCTTGCCAACATACATGGTGCCGACGCGCTTTGAATTTTTAAACGAGATGCCACGACTCACCTCGGGCAAAATCGATAGAAAAAACCTGAAAGCGAGGCCTCTCAGCGCTGTGACCGGATCGGAAGAGTCCGACACACCCGACAACCCGGCCGAAGAAATTTTATTCGCGGCTTTAAGCAAGCTATTCCCAGGACAAACGATACAGCGCAATGCCGATTTTTTTTCCGACCTAGGCGGTCATTCGCTGATGGCGGCGCGTTTGGTGTCGCTGCTGCGTGCTGATTCACGTTTTGCGTATTTCAAAATCAGCGACATCTACCAGTCAAGACAGGTCGGTACGATAGCCGAAGTCATGCTGGCGGGCGCCAGTGCCACGAGCACTGAGTATGTTGACTGGACTCGGCCATCGAGCTTGAAGCGTTGGGTCTGTGGTTTGGCTCAGGCCGCGATGATTCCGTTTTTGGTCGCGATGCGCATGGTGCAATGGCTGGCGCCCTTCTTTGCCTATCATTTCTTTACCGGTGAGCCTGGCGATTCGATTGCTCGCGCAACGATTTTATCGGTGGCTGCATTCCTGCTGTTGACCTTATTGGAATTCGCGATTGCGATTGCCGGCAAATGGCTCATCGCGGGTCGCTTAAAACCGGGTAAATATCCGCTATGGGGTTTTACTTATTATCGTTGGTGGCTGGCGGATCGCCTGGTGGAGGCGGCGCCGACGTATATGTTAAGCGGTTCGTCCATGTATGCATGGTGGCTAAGGGCTTTGGGTGCAAAAGTCGGGAAGGATGTGACTATCGGCTCAATGACGTTGCGTTCACCAGATTTGTTAACGATTGGAGACGGCGTCAGCATAGGAAATGCCTGTAATTTTGAGAATGCCCGGGTCCAGCACGGAGAACTTCGTCTGGGGCAAATTGCACTTGCCGATGGCGCTTATGTCGGCTCCTACTCCGTCCTGGAAGGAGGCATTTCACTTGGTGAGTTTGCCCATCTGGAAGGACAATCTGCACTCAGTGAAGGGCAATCCATCCCGGCTAGCAGGATATGGCGCGGCTCACCTGCTGTGGACGCCGGGGCATTTGATCATGCAGCACAGCCCCCCCGTCCTGCGGTAACGCATTTGCGTTTTTTTGGCGAAGCAGTTTTTTTTATTTTCGGTAGCTTGTCGATTACCGCATTGTTTTTCCTGCCGGTTTTTCCTAGCTTTATTACGATAGACTGGATCGACAATATCGATGGTTTGCCTTGGTTGCAAAATACCACTCTCTCATTTCAACTCGTCAAATATTTTATTCTAGCCTTCCCTGCGACTGCCGTACTGATTGTCTGTACCGCATTGCTATCCGCCGGGATACGCTGGAGTATTTTGCCCAAGTTAAAGCCCGGCAGTTACCCCGTACATGGCAATATCTATTGTGGCAAATGGCTAGTGAACCAAATTCAGGAATCCAGCCTGAATGTCTTGCACGGCGTGTATGCCACTGTCTACGCGCCTTACTGGTATCGACTGTTGGGTGCTAAAGTCGGGCGTGGCGCCGAGATCTCCACCGCCCTTGGCGTGGTACCGGATATGCTGACCTTGGGCGACGAGACCTTTATTGCAGACGCAGTCTTGCTTGGCGATGAAGAAATCGATGGCGGCTGGATGAGCATGCAACCGACGATCATTTCACGACGCAGCTTTGTCGGTAATGGCGCTTACATTCCCGATGGCACGATCTTGCCTGAGAATGTTTTGATCGGCGTGCATACCAGTGCCCCCCAAAATAGCCAGATGCATGAAGGCGATACCTGGATAGGCTCACCGCCTTTGCATTTGCCTGCACGTGAAGAAGTGAAAGGCTTCCCCGAGGAGTTAACCTTCCGTCCCTCGATCATGCGCCGGCTTGGTCGCGGTTTGATAGAGGCCTTCAGGATTATTGCACCGCATGCGATGGTGATTGCGGTCGGCTATACCATTGTGCTGGATCTGATGCCACTGGCGGGCGATGATCGCTGGGGTGATGTCGCCTATTATTTATCGATTGCGGGATTATGGTACGGCATCGGCAGCTTTGCATTTGTTCTGGTACTGAAATGGGTATTCATTTTCCGTTACAAAAAAAGTAGCGCTCCCATGTGGACTTCATTTGTCTGGTTGTCTGAAGGCATTACGAATTTATATGAAGGGATCGCGGTTCCTAACTTCATGCGCTATCTGCGCGGCACACCTTGGCTGCCGTTAGCATTCCGCTTATTGGGCTGCAAAATCGGACATGGCGTGTATCTCGATACGACGGATATTACCGAATTTGATTGCGTCAGTATCGGCGCTTATAGCGAAATCAATGCCCTGTCCTGCCCGCAAACCCATCTGTTTGAAGACCGTGTCATGAAAATTGATGAAGTCATCATCGGTGAACGCGTCTATATGGGGCCGCGTAGTTCCGTGCTCTATAGCGCCGTCGTCGGTGACGATGCCCAACTTGGCGCACTGACACTGGTAATGAAAGGCGAATTTATTCCCGCCAGATCGAGCTGGCGCGGTTGTCCTGCGGCGATCGCAAAATAGATACGCGAAGATATCAGCAATGTCTACACGGTTATATCAAGCTGAGGCAACACAATCAGTCTCGGTTTTCCACTTACCTGATCATCTGTCCGGTGCAATTTCGGCATTGCAATTGCAAAGGCAGGTGGTTATCTCCGTATCTACCGGGATGACTCAGGATCGCACACTGGCAAGGCAACAAATACGTGCGGCATTAATTGACCTGATTGGACAGTGCTATCAGTTAGAGCCATCCCAGATTGAGATTGCAACGTCGCCGGGCATGGCTCCCCGCTTGCTTTTCTCAGAGCACGAAGCGGCTTTATCGATTAGCCATGATGCGGGATTATCGCTGGCCGCAATTTATCTGGATGCCGGTGTGGGCGTGGATCTGATGCGTATTGAGACTGGCAGTATCGCATCCATAGATTGGCGAGATATTGCGCAACTTTATCTGGGGCCAAGTCGCCATCAGATGATTGCCAGTCAAGCTGTTCAACAACAATTACCGTGTTTTGCTCAAGAATGGACAGCACTTGAAGCGCGCTGCAAGTGCGCGGGAATCGCATTAACCGAATGGTCAGCAGCGATTGATGTAAAACTAAAGCCGATCCGAACATACCGCTTAGACTTGCCCGAAAATTATCGTGGCAGCATCGCCTTTTCCAATAAGGTTTAGGATAGATATATTCCAGCATGGTTCTGGGTATCTTTCCAGAAATGTCAGTCGACTTCAGAAATTATTGGAGCTTGCAATGAATCTCTCCCGCATCCTCGCTAGCAGCGTAATCCTACTCAGCATATTGAACTTATCGTCCTGTGTCAGCTACGGCATAGGCAGCGTCAAAGCGGGCCAGACTGAACCTGAAGTCACCGCCAAACTGGGCAAGCCAACACACATTTACCAGGACGGTAATCAGCATATATGGGAATACATGCGGGGCAGGATGGCGCAGGCAACCCACATGGCACGCTTCGATCATGACGGTCGCCTGATCTCGTATGAACAAGTCCTGACTCTGCAAAAATTTGCGCAAGTCAAAGTGGGAATTATGGATAAAACCGCCGTACTCAACATCATAGGAGCACCCAGCGAAACCGCTTATTACCCGCGTGTTCAACTCGAAGCATGGTCTTACCCGTATAAAGAGAGCGGTGTCTGGAACTCTCTGATGACGGTCTATTTCGACCAGTCAGGTATTGTCAAAAAGCTGGAAAATGGACCCGATCCTTTATTCGAACCTGGCGAACGCAGATGGCGTTTTTGATGGTTATTCGAAATTGATTTGAAGCCATTTGAATCGATCGCTACTTGAATGCTACCGCTTCAACAATGCATCTTTCACCGCGATTAACGCTAAAAAAACAGCTTGGTTTATCACAGCCCGGTGGGATTGCTAGCGACAAATAGCGTTGCTGGCAATTGCCTACCATCGCGCTTTAGAAAAAATAATCAGCCATTTACGGAACAGCAAAAGTTCCAGATGACCCGCTGCTATCCCGGTAGAAAAATCCATCAAAGGATTTACATGATAGTAGCGTCTGCGGAAATCACGACATACAAAAATCTCACGACTCCCCAAACGGACCAAGAATGATGTTGGTGCGACTTGTAAACTAAATTGTCCGTCAAATGAATTTTCAAGGTGTGCCATGTTGAGTCATCTCCAAATCAGTAAATGAATAAAAGTGCTTAGAGTCGTTGCACAGTTTGTACTGCCATCATCGCCGCGCCTCACCAGGCTAATTTTGCCTCAGTCTTTGGTAAGGATCCGATCAATAAATCTGTTGAACAAAAACGTTGGGTTGCTACGAATTGATGTAACAGAACATACTCTAACACAAAATACTGTATATGCAATCAGTATTTAATTTACTTTCTATTTTCCTGAGCTACTGTGGCGAATCCAATTACCGCATTTTATAAAAAAGAATAAAAAGAAGTAATACGCGATAATATGTCCGTACTAAATTTTCTAGCCCTGTTTTACAAGGAGAGATTTTATGCTTATCACCCAATATCCCCGTCAAGAGAATGGTACCGAGGTCAGGTTTGATATTTTGCGTCAAGATCGAATCACTGAGGGCATCGTCAATAAAGGTATCTCTATCCAATCGACATTTGGTACACTTTGCGCACTCGAATATCTGCAAGCCGAAGGCGTGTCCCCGATTGTCAGCAAACGCGTCTTATCAGATGCAAATCAAAGACGAATGTAACAATCCGTATAAATTTTTTGGCAGATTTTGATTTCTTTCGCCAGGAATTCATTAAGTTGTCATCAAAAAAGAGCACTATTGCTGCAATGCAATAATATGTTTCTGCCGCCGTGCGAAACATTCCTCATCGGAGCTCCAATGAAAGTCGTATTTTCACCCGCCATCTATGCGATGCAACGCTTGCGTCTCATTCCTAAATTTCTTCTTGTCGCAGCTTTATTTTCTATACCAACGGTACTGCTTGCCTCGCTGCTGGTCAATGAACTCAGTAAATCCATTTCCATAACTCAACTAGAGCGCGTTGGGATCCAACAACTGCGCCAGTCTCAGGATATCTTGAAGTTGCTTCAGCAACACAGGGCGATTCATCACCTGGCTTTATCGGGCAATTTGCCATCGAAGGAAACGGCACAAAAAAAGCAGCAAGAAATTTCGGAAAAACTGGATGTCTTCATCAAAATGATGTCTGACTATCCCGAACTTGGCGTGAACAATTCTGTTGAAAGTATTAAACAAAGTTGGTCTGCGCTATTACAGAAATTAGCAAGTAACAAAGCCAAAGAAAGCTATGAGGAACATACGGCACTGATCAACCGGTTCTACAAGCTCAATACGCAACTGGCTGACCGATCACATCTGACGCTTGATCCCAAAGTAGATACCTACTACCTGATCAATATGTTTGCAAAAACGTTGCCAGAAATCGCAGAGGGAATATCCGATATCTCCGGACGAGGCGCAGCCTATATTGATACTGCATTGCTTGAAGCAAATGAAGATTTGTTAATCAGTTCCGACGTAATGCTGGCAAAACGTGACTTGAACCGTATTCCCGCCCAACTTGAGGCGATGTATCGAGAAAATCCGGGTTTCAAAGAAAAGCTCGACTCACAGCAAAGTGTCGTCACTAAAAATCTGGCATTTTTGGAGCGAACAAAAAATGAAATCCTCAATACCGTCAATCAAACTTCCGGAACTGAATTTTTAAATGCCGGTAATGCAAGCGTTGAAGGTTTATTTTCTTATGCAAGTTCAGCAAGTGATTTACTGGATTCCACTTTGGCAGAACGATTGAATAAAGATATATTTCGTAGAAATTTGATGATCGCAATCATCTCCGCGATCCTCATTTGCGCGTCCTATTTATTGGCGGGTTTCTACCTATCTTTTTCAGCAGAACTGAGGGAGCTTGACCGTGCAGTCCGACGCATCACTGCCGGAGATCTGAGTGTCACAGTCACATCAAACGGAAAGGATGAAATCGCCTTGCTGCTCAACTCATTTGACAATATGAGACATGGGCTTTCCAAGCTAGTCGTTGATATTCGTATAGGAACAGAATCTATCGCTAATGCATCACGAGAGATTGCACATGGCAATGCAGACCTTTCTTCACGCACGGAACAACAGGCAAGCTCGCTCGAGGAAACTTCTGCGTCAATGGAAGAACTGACGGGTGCCGTTAAACAAAATGCAGACAGCGCGCTCCATGCGAATGACAATGCGTTAATCGCGACCTCGATTGCAAAAAATGGGGGGGCTGTTGTAGCAGGTGTCATCGCGACGATGGGAGCTATCCAGCAATCATCCAGAAAGATCAACGATATTATTGGCGTCATTGACAGCATCGCTTTTCAAACCAATATTTTGGCGCTGAATGCTGCCGTAGAAGCCGCCCGGGCAGGAGAACAAGGCCGGGGCTTTGCTGTCGTAGCGACTGAAGTGCGCAATCTTGCACAACGTTCGGCAAGTGCAGCGAAAGAAATTAAGGCCTTGATCACCGAATCTGTTGAACAAGTAGAAACCGGTAGCAAACAAGTGCATGCGGCAGGTGATACGATGCAAGAGGTCGTCAATTCAATTCAAGCCGTCACCGATACCATGCGTGAGATTACACAAGCCAGCGTACAACAAAGCAATGGTATCGCACAGGTTAATGATGCTCTGGATCAAATGGACGACATCACTCAGCAAAATGCAGCATTAGTTGAACAAGCCGCCGCCGCCGCTGAAAGCATGCATGGGCAAGCCATCAAATTAGCCGAGGCAGTTGCTATATTTAAAATCGTGTACGTTAATCATGAATTGCCTCACGTACGTTTGATAGCATCGAATGATGAGCAGGGATTAAAAAAACCGGCGTTAAAGCGCCTATACCCAAATGAAAAATCGAGGGCATCCTGAATTTTGCGTAACAACGCTTCTGTACCCATTTCACGATGCACAATTGATCGCCCTCGGGAGCATGGTTCGATTGCTTGCAGAACCGTCCTGGGGGGAATGCCAATATCGGTGACGCCACGATTTTTCCATTCGGGTCAATTCCATATACTTCCCTACTGTCCCCCAGAGCCAAGGCAATGAGCTGCTATACAGCCTTGATCCAAATCGATCTGCGGTCTCGTAAGAAAAATATAGTTGGGATGCGCTTCTGTTAAAGAAGACGCGAGGAATATCATTACCGGAATTTGAGCGAAAAACAAAAAAGGCCAACGAGAGTCGGCCAGTATTTGGATAAGAAAATTATCGATCTAAATATGCTGCAAATTCGCAATAGCTAAAAAATTACGGAACCGTTGTTCTGGCGTATCAGAATCGATCAAGGTAGAAAATACCAACAGTTTAGTTGCTCTAAGCACTCGATTTCATTGGCCTGCCCAGCAGGAATCGAACCTGCGACCCCGAGCTTAGAAGGCTCGTGCTCTATCCAACTGAGCTATGGACAGGTCGTTTGGATTACATCTCACGCAACATTGTGAGGTGTAAAAACAGAAGGCTGAATAGTACATGGAATGGCCATCTTATTCAAGAATGAAACCTATTCCAAGCACAATTAAAATCTATTTTAGCCCAATAATATCCGCCAATTGACGGGCAAAATTATTCGCCATTCCCAGATCAACTGCCTCAACCATTACACGAACTAGCGGTTCTGTTCCTGATGCGCGAATCAGGACCCGCCCTTTATCGCCCATTTCCATTTCAATACGCTGTTTTTCGCTAACCGCATGCTGATTTTTTTGCCAATCGAAACCTGCGGGCACCTTCACATTAATCAGCACCTGAGGAAATAAATTCAATTGTTCAAAACATTGATCCAGGGTCTTGTTATTGCGACGCAATGCCGAGAGCACTTGCAAGGCAGATACAATGCCATCGCCTGTCGTATGCTTATCAAGGCACAACAAATGCCCTGAGCCTTCACCACCTAAGAGCCATCCACGTTCTTGCATTTGCTCAAGTACATAACGATCCCCGACTTTGGCCCGAATAAAACCAACGCCCAATTCTTTTAGCGCCAGCTCAACCGCCATATTAGTCATCAAGGTGCCGACCACACCACTAACAGGGCCGATCGCCAATCTATCTATGACCATCAGATACAGCAACTGGTCGCCGTTATAAATTTTCCCGTCCTTGTCGACCATCACCAGTCGATCTGCATCGCCATCCAGGGCAATGCCCAAATCAGCATGATTCGCTCTTACTGCCAAAGCCAACGCGTCTGGTGAGGTCGCACCTACCGTGTCATTGATGTTAAAACCATTGGGCTGATTGCCAATCGAAATAACCTCCGCACCTAATTCATGAAATACATGGGGTGCGATATCGTAAGCCGCGCCATGGGCGCAATCGACTACGATCTTTAAACCGCGCAAGTCCAATTCATTTGGATACGTACTCTTACAAAATTCTATATAACGGCCATTGGCGTCGCGTAAACGGTGTGCCTTACCTAGCAAATCGGAGCTGACGCATTCCATCTCACGCTCCAATTCCTCTTCAATCGCCAATTCGACTTCATCGGGTAATTTATTTCCCTGAGCGGAAAAAAATTTGATGCCATTGTCGTAATATGGATTGTGCGAAGCCGAGATGACTACACCAGCAGACAGCCGCAAAGCGCGTGTCAGATACGCGATGGCCGGCGTAGGCATTGGACCTGCCAACATCACGTCAACACCTGCCGCAGCAAATCCTGCTTCTAAAGAAGCTTCCAACATATATCCAGACACCCTCGTGTCCTTGCCTATCAATACCGTAGGCTTAGATTCACCGACATGACCGCTTTGCGCCAGGACCTTGCCTGCAGCATAGCCTAAGCGCATCACAAAATCTGGTGTAATCGGCGCTACGCCGACCTTGCCTCGAATGCCATCGGTACCAAAATATTTTCTCGTCATTTTCATTCTCTTTGTTTAATTACTTAGTGCTTGCCATACTTTGATCGCATCTACCGTTTCAGCAACATCGTGAACCCGCACAATCTTGGCACCATTGGCAACTGCAGCTAATGCTGCTGCCAGACTGGCTGCTAAACGATGTTCGACATTTTTCCCGGTAATGCTGCCCAACATGGATTTACGTGACAGACCGGCCAAGACAGGCAATCCATGCTTTATTTGAAATTGTTCTATATTTTTCAACATCGAAATATTATGCGCCAGAGTTTTTCCGAAACCAAATCCTGGATCAATACAAAGACGAGAACTCTCCACCCCAGCCTGGAGCAATGCAGTAAGCCGTTCTTCTAAAAAAGACGTAACCTCTTGATTGACATCCTTATATTGAGGACGTTGCTGCATATCATATGGCGAATTTTGCATGTGCATGACACATAAGCCAACATCGCTCTCTGCGACAGTGTTAACGGCACCGTCGGATCGAAATCCGTTGATATCGTTAATCATATCGGCCCCTGCCAATATTGCCTCTCGCATCACCTCGGTTTTGTAGGTATCAATCGACAAAGGTTTACCGCAATCCCGCAATGCGTAAATAATCGGCATGACCCTGTCTAATTCTTCATTCAACGAGACTGGCGTTGAACCTGGCCTGGTCGACTCACCGCCAATATCAATAATGTCGACGCCATCTCTGATCATTTGTTCGGCGTGAGACATAGCGCCATCGAGCGCTTGAAATTGCCCGCCGTCAGAAAAGGAGTCTGGCGTAACGTTCAGAATCCCCATCACAAGCGGTCGAAATTGAGCCCCCTGCAAAGGGAAGCGATATCGACCGCAATCAAAAAAATTATTCATGAATATAAAAAATTAGGGCGAGAATTACTTCTCACCCTAAATTAAAATTAAAACTATTTATGAAAATAATAAAAAATCAGGCTGGTGCCGCCGCATTCGGCGAGACACCACCAGAGCTGGAATCTGACGGTGATTTTCTCGTTGATTGGCCTGGTTTGGGTGGGCGAGGATCAATGCCGCTCATGATGTCATTGATTTGATCCGCATCAATCGTTTCCCAGTCAAGCAAGGCTTTAGTCATTGCTTCAACCTTGTCGCGATTTTCCTCCAACAATTTACGTGACAGTGCATATTGCGTGTCCAGGATACTGCGAATTTCCGCATCGACTTTTTGCTGCGTCACTTCCGAAATTGTCTTGGAAGAGCCGCCGAAATAGCCTTCGCTTTGATTGTCCTCATACACCATCACGCCCATGCTGTCGGACATGCCGAAACGAGTGACCATGGCGCGTGCCAACTTGGTTGCACGAGAAAAATCGTTCGATGCACCAGTCGACATTTGCCCCACAAAAATCTCTTCAGCGATACGTCCGCCAAACAAAATCGAAATTTCTTCCAGCATCTTGTCTTTATAACCGCTGATCTGATCGTGTTCAGGCAGTTGCCAGGTCAAACCCAAGGCAAAGCCACGCGGCATGATCGTGACTTTGTGCACCGGATCAGCTTTCGGCAATAACTTCGCAACGACCGCATGACCTGACTCATGATAGGCAGTATTACGGCGCTCATCTTCACGCATGACCATTGATTTACGTTCTGGTCCCATGAAGATTTTATCTTTCGCATCTTCAAAATCCAGCATTTCGACCAGACGCTTGTTGCGGCGCGCAGCAAATAAGGCCGCTTCGTTGACCAGATTCGCCAAGTCGGCACCGGACATGCCAGGAGTACCGCGAGCCAGAATATCCGCTTTGACGTCGGTGCTGATAGGTACCTTGCGCATGTGTACGTTCAAGATTTGTTCGCGGCCACGAATATCTGGCAAACCTACGGAAACCTGACGATCAAAACGACCCGGGCGCAACAAAGCTTTATCCAGCACATCAGCACGATTGGTCGCTGCAATCACGATCACACCGGAGTTGGCTTCAAAGCCATCCATCTCGACCAGCATCTGATTCAAGGTCTGTTCACGTTCATCATTACCGCCGCCCATACCGGCACCGCGGTGACGACCAACTGCGTCGATCTCATCGATGAAGATAATGCATGGAGCATGTTTCTTGGCATTTTCAAACATATCGCGAACACGGGATGCACCGACACCCACGAACATTTCTACGAAATCTGAACCTGAAATTGTAAAGAAAGGTACCTTGGCTTCGCCGGCAATCGCACGCGCCAGCAAAGTTTTACCCGTACCCGGAGGACCGACCATCAGTACGCCGCGCGGAATACGACCGCCGAGTTTTTGGAATTTACTTGGATCACGCAAGAAGTCAACAATCTCACTAACCTCTTCTTTAGCTTCATCGCAACCTGCGACGTCGGCAAAGGTAACGTTGTTATTGGTATCGTCAAGCATTCTGGCTTTGGACTTGCCAAAAGAGAAGGCACCGCCCTTGCCGCCGCCCTGCATCTGACGCATGAAAAATACCCAGACGCCAATAAGTAGCAACATGGGAAACCATGAAATGAATACCTGAGACAGGAAGGATTGCTCTTCAGGTTGCTTGACATCGAATTTGATACCGTTATTGACCAGGTCGCCAACCAATCCACGATCCAGCACAGTCACCTGGGATTTGATCTTTTTGCCATCCACGGTAGTTGCGACAATCGAGCGACTGGCCTCATCGATCACCGCATCTTTGATATGCTTGGCCCTTACTTCATCCAGGAACTCGGAATATGGCATTGCGGAGACACCAGAGGTGATGCCCTTATCAAACTGTTTGAACACAGTAAAAAGCACCAAGGCAACAACGACCCAAATGGCTGCTTTTGAAAACATATTATTCACGAGAACTCCTTGGACGCATAAGAACGCCTGTACACACTGTAATTTTGCATTTTACCCGCATTGGATAGAGCTTGCTAGAGCGCATATGCTGCTCACCTTGAGGATTATCAAGGTCTGATTGGCTGACAAATTAGCTATTTTTGATCTATTTGAGCATTTTTAATCATTTTTCAGCCCTCGACCCAACAAAAATATCTCGGAAGACTTATCTTTACTGGCTTTAGGTTTTTTACTTGTGACTGTTTTAAATTGTGTTTTAAACATGCTCACTATTGTGTTGTAGGCAGGCCCATGAAAGCACTTCACCAACAAGGCACCCGTCGGTTTTAAATGCGCATTGGCAAACTCTACCGCCAGCTCCAGAATATATTCGATACGTGCTGCATCGACTGTGGAGTTACCTGATAGATTAGGCGCCATATCAGACAATACAAGGTCAAGTTTGCGACCTTGCAATTTCGCCTCTAATTGGCTCAGCACGGTCTCTTCACGGAAATCCCCTTGGATAAATTGCACGTCAGCGATAGGATCCATAGGCAATAAATCCAGTGCAAAAATCTCGCCCAGAATACCGCCGCCGTCTTTACCGGCTAATTTATTCCGCACATACTGCGACCAGCTACCGGGTGTGGCCCCCAAATCGACGATAATCTGTCCCGGTTTGATTAATTTTTCAGCTTCATCGATTTCCTTGAGCTTGTAAACGGCACGCGCACGATAGCCTTCCTTCTGTGCCAATTTGACATAAGGATCGTTAATATGATCGTGCACCCAATTTTGATTGAATTTATTTTTTGCCATTCGCGTAAAATACTGCTTTTAAAGGAATTTATATGTTGAAACTCACGCCCGCTGAACGTAGCGAATTGCGCTCCGAAGCCCACGCCCTGAAACCTATCGTTCTGATCGGTGAAGCCGGTTTATCGCCCGCCGTGATGAAAGAAATCGATGCTGGTCTCAGCTCTCATGGATTGATTAAAGTACGCGTATTTGGCGATGACCGCGAAGCACGCGTTACTATGTACGATACGATATGCGAGTCGCTCAAAGCAGCGCCAGTCCAGCACATCGGCAAACTACTGGTTCTCTATCGCCCTAAAGTCGATGGCGTCAAAGAAACCAAGTTAGTCAAAAAAGGTAAAGGTATGCGCGAGGTTACGATCGTTAAACCTAGCGCCAGCGGCACCAAAAAACCTACGGTATCGAAAGTCATGGTTAAAGGCAATGAGCGCGTCACGCAAGGTGGTTCGATCAAACGTGCTAAACCACGTCAATCCAGCGCGAAGAAATCTGCTTTGGGTAATGCCTGATCATACAGCAAATGCAGTGCTTCGCTGCAAATCAATGGGAGACCAGACCTTGACCAGTCTGGTCTTTTTTACTTAGATGTACAACACATCCAACACTTCGTACTCACGAACACCTGCAGGTGCCTGCACACCAACCACATCACCAGCGTACTTGCCGATCAAGGCGCGTGCGATAGGAGAGCTGATCGAGACTTTGCTCAATTTGATATCTGCCTCATCATCGCCCACGATCTGGTAACTGACTTTTTGTTCTGTTTCGAGATCTTCTAAACGCACTGTCGCACCAAATACGACACGGCCCTCTGCATCCAGCGTTGCAGGATCGATAATTTGTGCCGCACTGAGCTTGCCTTCCAATTCGGCAATGCGTCCCTCAATAAAACTTTGACGCTCTTTGGCCGCGTCGTACTCAGCGTTTTCCGACAGATCGCCTTGAGCACGCGCTTCAGCAATCGCATTAATCACGTCTGGACGCTCTTTGGTCTTCAGATTATGCAATTCTTGCTTCAGCAATTCTGCGCCGAATTTGGTAAGAGGTACTGTACTCATTTCATTCACACTCATAAAGTAAAAATACAGAGGCCACATCTGGCATCCGGACTGGACGCCGTCTGTGAGCTCTGTATCGAAGTTTAAGCTATTCGCTTAGTGTAAGGTTTTATGCAGCCCTTGTAAATCATAGACATGCAATTCATCCAGATGACGCATCCCCTGCACTGCTGCCTCGGCCCCGGCAATCGTCGTATAGGTTGGCACGCGGGCCGCCAACGACGACACGCGAATGGCACGTGAATCGGTAATGGCACTGCGTTTTTCCTCTACCGTATTGATCACCAGAGCAATCTCATGATTCTTGATGATATCGACGACATGCGGACGGCCTTCAGCGACTTTATTAATGATGCCGACAGGAATGCCGGCAGCTGCAATCGCCGCTGCCGTACCTTTGGTGGCGACCACGCTAAAACCCATCTCAACCAGATCACCGGCAACTTTGACCGCACGCGGCTTATCGCTGCCTTTGACGCTCAGGAACACTTTGCCGGATGTCGGCAACTTGATGCTGGCACCGAGTTGCGACTTGACGAAGGCTTCGCCAAACGTTTTGCCGACGCCCATGACTTCGCCGGTGGACTTCATCTCCGGGCCGAGTATGGTGTCAACGCCAGGGAATTTCACGAATGGGAAAACCGCTTCTTTCACACTGAAATACGAAGGTACGACTTCTTTGAGTATGCCCTGCGATGCCAACGATTGTCCCACCATGCAACGTGCAGCAATCTTAGCCAGCTGTAAGCCCGTGACTTTGGAAACATAAGGAACGGTGCGGGATGCGCGCGGATTCACCTCCAGCACATAGACCACATCTTTGCCATCCTGCTGCTGGATCGCAAATTGTACGTTCATCAAGCCGACCACATTCAAACCCTTGGCCATCAACGAGGTCTGGCGCTTCAATTCATCGATCGTCTCGGCCGCCAGCGAATACGGTGGCAAGGAGCATGCCGAGTCGCCGGAATGCACGCCTGCCTGCTCGATATGCTCCATCACGCCACCGATAAAAGTGTGCTCGCCATCGGAGATACAGTCGACATCGACTTCGATCGCATCGTTCAGGAAGCGGTCCAGCAGCACCGGCGAATCATGCGATACCTTGACGGCTTCACGCATGTAGCGCTCAAGGTCACGTTGCTCATGCACGATCTCCATCGCGCGTCCGCCCAATACGTAGGATGGACGAACCACCAGCGGATAGCCGATTTCCTGCGCCAGTGCTAAAGCTTGCTCTTCGGTACGCGCAGTGCGATTCGGCGGTTGACGCAAACCTAAGGTATGCAACATTTGCTGGAAACGTTCACGGTCTTCTGCGGCATCGATCATGTCTGGCGAGGTACCGATGATAGGTACGCCATTTGCTTCCAGATCCAGCGCAAGCTTCAATGGCGTCTGGCCGCCGTATTGAACGATGACACCGACCGGTTTTTCCTTATCTACGATTTCCAGTACATCTTCTAACGTCAATGGCTCGAAATACAGGCGGTCGGAAGTGTCGTAATCGGTAGATACCGTTTCGGGATTGCAGTTGACCATGATAGTTTCATAGCCATCTTCGCGCATCGCAAAAGCAGCGTGTACGCAGCAATAATCGAATTCGATACCCTGACCGATACGGTTCGGACCGCCGCCCAACACCATGATTTTCTTCTTGTCGGTCGGTGCAGATTCGCACTCTTCTTCATAGGTCGAATACATGTAGGCGGTCTTGGTCGCGAACTCGGCGGCACAAGTATCCACACGTTTGTAGACCGGGCGAATATTCAGCGCATGGCGACGTTCACGCACTGCTTTGTCGCTTGTTTTCAACAACTTCGCAAGGCGACGATCGGAGAAACCTTTTTGCTTGATTTTTAACAGCACTTCTTTATCGAGGCCATCCAAAGTCTGATGATCCAGCCACAATTCGATATCGACAATATCCTTGATCTGCGCCAGGAACCACGGATCGATATGCGTGAGCTGATGCACTTCTTCGAGTGTAAAGCCGAGGCCAAATGCATCGCCGACATACCAGATACGATCCGGACCAGGCTCACCGAGTTCTTCTTCGATCACTTCACGATCCAGAGTTTTCTGGTTCATCCCATCGACACCGACTTCCAGGCCGCGCAAAGCTTTCTGGAACGATTCCTGAAAGGTACGGCCGATCGCCATTACTTCGCCGACCGACTTCATTTGGGTCGTCAGGTGGCTATCGGCCTGCGGGAATTTTTCGAAAGCGAAGCGCGGTATTTTTGTCACCACATAATCGATCGAAGGCTCGAATGATGCTGGCGTAGCGCCGCCGGTAATTTCATTGCGCAATTCATCGAGCGTGAAGCCGACGGCCAGCTTGGCCGCGATCTTGGCGATCGGGAAACCGGTTGCCTTGGAGGCCAGCGCCGAGGAGCGCGATACGCGCGGATTCATCTCGATCACGATCATGCGACCATCAGCCGGATTGACCGAGAACTGTACGTTGGAGCCGCCGGTATCGACGCCGATTTCACGCAGCACTGCCAGCGAGGCATTCCGCATGATCTGGTATTCCTTGTCGGTCAGGGTCTGTGCCGGTGCAACGGTGATCGAGTCACCGGTATGTACGCCCATCGGATCCAGGTTTTCGATCGAGCAGACGATGATGCAGTTGTCCGCCTTGTCGCGCACCACTTCCATCTCGTACTCTTTCCAGCCGATCAGGGATTCTTCGATCAGCAATTCGCTGGTCGGCGACGCTTCCAGACCGCGTTTGCAGATGGTTTCGAATTCTTCTTCATTGTAGGCGATACCGCCGCCGGTGCCGCCCATAGTGAAGGATGGACGGATGATGACAGGGAAGCCCAGCGTGCGCTGCACAGCCCATGACTCGTCCATGCTGTGCGCGACGCCGGAACGGGCCGAACCCAGGCCGATCTTGGTCATCGCATCTTTGAATTTGGAACGGTCTTCGGCCTTGTCAATCGCTTCTGGCGAAGCACCGATCAGTTCGCAATTGTATTTGCTCAAGATACCGTGTTTGTGCAAGTCCAGCGCGCAATTCAATGCAGTCTGGCCGCCCATGGTAGGCAAAATCGCATCTGGTTTTTCTTTCGCGATAATGCGTTCAACGACTTGCCAGGTAATCGGTTCGATGTAGGTGACATCGGCCATTTCCGGATCCGTCATGATGGTCGCCGGATTGCTATTCACCAGGATGACTCTATAACCTTCTTCGCGCAAAGCCTTACAGGCCTGAGCGCCGGAATAATCGAATTCGCAGGCCTGACCGATGATAATAGGGCCGGCGCCAATAATCAGAATACTTTTTATATCGAGACGTTTAGGCATTTTTATTTTTCTCCTGTTTTGCCTGCGCTTTTGCGGCACTCATTAATTGGGTAAAGCGGTCAAACAGGTAAGCGATATCATGCGGTCCGGGCGAGGCTTCCGGATGTCCCTGGAAGCAAAATGCCGGTTTATCAGTACGCGCAAAACCTTGTAGGGAACCGTCAAACAAGGACACATGCGTCACGCGGCAATTGGCCGGCAGTGAGGCAGAATCAACCGCGAAGCCGTGATTTTGTGACGTGATCAATACTTGCCTGGTATCTATATCCTGCACCGGATGATTCGCACCGTGATGACCAAACTTCATCTTCAAGGTTTTAGCACCGGACGCCAGCGCCATGATTTGATGACCGAGACAGATGCCGAAGGTCGGAATACCTTTTTCAATCAATTCTCTGGTGGCGGCGATTGCATAGTCGCACGGCTCCGGATCGCCAGGGCCATTGGATAAAAATACGCCATCAGGATTCAGCGCCAGCACTTCGGCGGCGGATGATTGTGCGGGCAACACGGTGACTTTACAGCCGCGCTGGACCAGCATGCGCAAGATATTACGTTTCACGCCATAGTCGAAAGCCACCACGTGGAATTGCGGGTCGGCCAATTCGCCGTAACCCTGACCTAGCGTCCATTCTGCTTCAGTCCATTCATAGGACTTAGTGGTCGACACGACTTTCGCCAGGTCCATGCCAGACAAGCCAGGAAAGGATTTCGCCAAGGCGATCGCTTTAGCCGCATCGTTACCGACCAGGATCGCGCCGCCCTGCGCACCTTTTTCACGCAAAATCCGCGTTAATTTACGCGTATCAATGCCTGCGATGGCAACGATATTTTGCGACTTCAGGTAGTCGGCGAGCGATTGCTCGGAACGGAAATTCGATACCAGCAGCGGCAAGTCTTTAATGATCAAGCCGGCTGCATGGATTTTGCCGGACTCGACATCTTCCGAGTTGACGCCGGTATTGCCGATATGCGGATAAGTCAGGGTGACGATCTGGGAGCTATAGCTTGGGTCAGTCAGGATTTCCTGATAACCCGTCATGGAGGTATTGAAAACGACTTCACCGATGGTGTGTCCGGAAGCACCTATGGATATACCGGTAAAAATTGTCCCATCTGCGAGGGCAAGAATGGCTATGGCATCTTGTTGGGTACGTAAAGACTGCGGAAATGGCAGCAAGGGTAACTCCTGTATTGTTACCGTCGCTACGCTGCGCCGAAATACTCGTCGTGAATGCCCACGCACAATCTTCGCGTAGCTGGGGACGATTTTAAGGTGCGATGTGGATTTGGGTATGCGATACGACGGGATTTGGATTAGCTAAACCCTAGAATTATAGCGCAAATCCAGCTCTCAGGCAAACAGGAATCATAGAAAAAAGGCGCAAATTGCATGGATCAGCATGCCAATTTGCGCCCTTCTGCTTCAAATGCTTTGCTACGCTTGATAGTCAATAGCGCGTCAATTTCACTTTGACTACACAAAAAAACAATTACGCCAGCAAAGCCGCGATACCCGCCTTTGCAATCTGCGCATCTTCAGAAGATTTAACTCCGGAAACTCCGACAGCGCCAATGCAATGACCGTCAACCAGAATCGGCACACCGCCCTCCAGCATGCCCTCGATATACGGCGCGCTCAAGAAAGAGAAGCGACCGTTATTGATGATGTCTTCATAGATTTTCGACTCGCGGCGACCCAGCGCCGCAGTCGTCGCTTTCGCTGGCGCGATCTGCGCAGAGATAGGCGCGACGCCATCCAGGCGTTGCAACCACATCAGATGGCCGCCGTCGTCCACAATCGCAATCACCACGGCCCAGGAGTTCGCTTTTGCTTCAGCCTCTGCCGCCGCTGCAATTTTTTTCACATCGTCCAAAGTTAATACGGGTTTTGTTTGCATCATTGCCTCCAGATTGAAATGTGAGCGGATTGTACGTCATGGCCGTTCGCTTAAGTATACAAACTGTTTTAACAATTTGATGGGCTTGCCTATCGCAGCGACCCCTCAATACATGTCATTTGGTTAATTTTTACAATTGACGAGTTTACATTCCGCAATAGTTCGCTTAAAGTTGGGCGGTTTTTTCAACCAGGTGCAACAATGCTAATACCAATTTCCCGACATCCAAGGAAAGTAAAATTAGTCCTTACTGTACTACTCGCCAGCGCCCTGCAGCTTACCGTCTGCACCGCCGGCCAAGCCGCTGAAAACCCCTTCCCCGAATCCTCGACTGCCTACCTGAAACTGCAAGAACTCCGGGAACGCGCATCCAACCTGACTGTCAAGGCCATGGACATGCTCGGCATACGCTACAAGCGCGGCGGCAATACGCCAGAAAATGGACTCGATTGCAGTGGTTTTGTGAGACTGGTTTTCAAAAATGCACTGGGTGCGGAATTGCCAAGAACCTCGCATGAAATCAGCAAAGTCGGCGAAACGGTAGAGCAAAAAGATTTGCAACCCGGCGATTTGGTTTTTTACAATACATTGCGCCGCGGCTTCTCGCACGTCGGCATTTATCTCGGCGACAACAAGTTCATCCACTCGCCTTCTGCCGGCGGCCAAGTACGCATAGAAAGCATGGACATTGCTTACTGGAAGAAACGCTTTAATGGCGCCAGACGGATCAACGAAGACGAAAAGCAGCAAAACAACCCGCAATAATTATATACTCCCCTTATTACGATCTAAAACACGGTCACAATCCGTATGTTTTATGCGGATAAATAAATGTACATAGGGGCAGTATGTAATTTAAACCGACATCATTTTTCCTGCATCATACGAATTTTTTGCTTAATTTCAGTCATCGCTGACATCGCTGCCCTCTCCCCCGCCAGGATCGCCAGATTACGCCCGGCAAAATCACTGCCCTTCATGCTCGCCAATTCCGGCCGGATCACGACATCTGCATTTTTTAATTCAAACTGATTCAAGCTTTGCCCCATGATGGTAAAAGTCTGCATCAGCACTTCCAGCGAACTGGAAGCCGCCTGCGAATCCGGCTGCGAAGAAATATTCACCGCAATCACAAAATCTGCTCCCATCTCACGCGCAAAGCGCACCGGCACTGGCGACACCAGGCCGCCATCGACATACTGCCTGTCATTGATTTTGACCGGCTGAAACACGCCGGGCACGGCGGAGGAAGCACGTACCGCCAAGCCGGTATTCCCGCGCTGGAATAACACCGGCAAACCGGTGTGCAAATCGGTCGCGACTGCGCCGAAAGGTTTTTTCAATTTCTCGATCGGCGTTTGCCCTACCGATTTATTCACATACGCTTGCAGGGCGTCGCCCTTCAACACGCCGCTGCTCTTGGCAAACAAAGGCAAAGACCAATCTGAAATCGTTGCCTCATCCATATCCAGCGCCATTTTTTGCAAAGCAAAGCCGTTATTTCCCGCCGCATACATCGCACCGACCACGCTGCCTGCACTGGTGCCGACCACGATGTCAGGAATGATGCCTTGCGACTCCAGCGTCTTAATCACGCCGATATGCGCAAATCCGCGCGCAGCACCGCCACCCAGAGCCAAGCCGATACGTATCGCTTTAGGGGTCTTCGCCACAGGCACAGGCGGAGCAACCACCTGAACCGGCGTCGAGCCACAGGCCACCAGCAGCGATAAAGCGAATAAGGACGAGCAGATATTGGATAATGGACGCACAAATTTTTTTGGCAACATGAGGGACATGAGAAAAGTGAATAGACGATCCAGATACGAAAAACCCACGTTCTCTGAGGAGCAACGTGGGCTTAGATACTGCTAAATTTTTGGCGGAAGCGGTGACATCCATTAATTGCACGTAACATATTGATTTTAAATGATATTCAAAATATAAATATTGAGCAATACCAACACAAATACCAACAATTGAAACCGCTGGACGTTTGAGCCGAAAGTGCCCAGCGTAGCCTCCGGGAAGAGTGGGTGTTTAATGCCGGTCTCCAGAAAATTAGACTGGGCGTGGCAGACTACGTTTGACCTATGGCATCACAACGGCGACGCTAAACGATCGGCGTGCTTGATCACGTGGGCATGAACCGAAATTGCCCGCTGCTGATACCCGGAACGCGACTGGCCTCCTGACCTTCGGACACGAACTCAGCAAACACGGCCTACCTTGGTAGTTTGTCGGAACAAGTGGGATTCGAACTGTGTCGGCACCGCGCGGCCGTGCCGAAACTCAGCGGACAGAAGCGAAAACGTAGTCTTTGGTCATCAACTTGAGCGATCGGTTTAGCATTCGTCGGCTGGACTAAGTACATTTTTCTCCTAGGCAAAATATTGCTTCAATGGTGCATCAAGCCGTTGATAGAGAGGATGGACCGGCGAACCGTTCTTATTCCTTCCGAAGCAAAGGACTTTCGCCGGGTCACACACTTCGCGCAAGATTGCCTCCACCGCAGTTCCGCGGCCCGACTTATGACCGGGATTCCCCCAACTCACCACAATAAGTCGAGCGCTGGCCGCGATCCGCCGGATCCATTCATCGTTCTCGGGGAGGTTGACCAATGCCGTTTTGGCTAAATCTGACGAGTAGGTACCGCGAATGGACATGACATTGAGTTGGTAGTAGGCACCAACGCCCCAGTACTCTCGAGCTCGGCGGACCATGCCATCCACTGTCGGATCGCCCACATTTTCCGCCGCACCGGAGGGGTTCATGCTGATGCCGCAAGCATAATTCTCTATGTCACCCCAATGCCGGAAGAGCGCAAAGCGATGAGTTCTATCGGTGTTGAAAACTGTTCGTTCTGCGATGATTGGATCGACCGATTGCTCGGGCAACGGGGCCGGTGAGCCGATTGCTGCGACGGCGAATTTGGACATAGATTTATCTCGAAGTTGGCCGTTTGCAGGCAGGTGAGGGAGACATCGATCATTTGAGACACTAAACTTTAACTCATCTGACAGCCAGCGTCAGGTGAAGTCTGGGCTAGTTCAACTGAGCGCATGCCACCACGCCCGCCCGCCGGAGAACATCAACCTGGCCTGGACCAGGTCGATACCTCGCATGCCTGCATGAAAGCGCACCCGCCACACAATCGCTTGGAACACGAATACCTTGGAGTCAGATGGCCATTCAAGATGTGTTCCCTTCGCCTGGCCAGCGCTACCACTTCTTCTACTGACATCAGATCGACCCTATGTGCCGACTTGAACATGCGTCCTGGTCGCTGGATCAACACGATGCCGAACGCGGCGACGTGTTCCCCTGTCTGCGCTTGCACCGCCAGTCGCTGCGCCGATAGCTCGATTACATCGGAAAAATAGGGCTGATTTGTCCTACGCGTTTTCAATTCCACCAGGATGATCACGCCGCTCGGATTCCGGTAGCCCCGGTCCAATTTCGCGACAATGGTGATGTCGCCCACGGCACAGAAGGTTTGCTCGGCATAGACCAACTCGGCGCCGCGTAGCTCACGCGGCAGCCAGGCTAATCCGAGTGCTGGGCCAGTCGAGCGAGCACGACGCTGCCGAACAGCGAACGCCACGACGACGACGACCAGCACCAGCAGAATGATTGCGCTATTTTCCATGATTTTTTCCGCTCTCAAGAAGTGTCCTTTTCACGAGCCAGACCGCGGCTCGCAACGTGGTACGTACAATGGGTTGCAGCGATGTATGACGTTGCAGCACTGAGCACACCGAGGGAGCCGTCCGGTAGTACATCGCGATGCACCATCGCCCCGCCAAGTTCGGCCGCAGGACTCGGTCTCGGAATGCCCTGAGCGCGATCGTCTCCGGGCCGGCGCCAAATATGAGCGTCGCGATATAGCAACGCCCTTTTTCGGCCGACGCATCTCCTGCTACGGATACCAGGACGCCATCGCGATAGAACTGCTCGTGTGCAACCTGTCCCCGCTTGATCGCAACACGCTGGTGCCGAGATCTCCGCTTGCCGAAGTGGTGTTCGAACACGACCAGGCGTTCACACACGCCCATCTGGGCCAGTTCCGAGGCGCCGACGGCATTCACCCTTTTGCCTGACTGCCGACCACCACCGGTTCGCAATCCGCCGCCCGCCGGTGCGCCCCCGTCCAATTGATCCTGGTTCATGTCTACTCCATCAGGGGTTCGTCGAATACCTGGTTGGTGACCGACGCCCCGCCCCCATCGACGCGAACCCTGTCGCCATTCGCGTCCTCGACTTGCCCCCCTCCGCGCGCCGACCAGATTTGCGCAAGCAAGCCTTCGTGCGCCAGGGTTCGCAAACGGTTGACCCGTTTGGAGCCTTTCTTGCACTGGATCAGGTCTTCGTAAAGCCGCGGATTGTCGGCGCGCTCCAATTCGAAGACGAGCCGTATGCGCTCTGGTTGTCCAGCATTCGCCGGACTCATGCAGCACCTCCATCCGCCTTCAGTTCGGGCCGATTTGCGGGAGCATCCTTGTCGATTCCGCTTCGGGCGTAGTTCATCCCGGCTATCTGAAACCCTTTGACGTTGGCATAGATAGGATCTTTGATCTCGTGGATTTTGTGTCTCGGAAATGCATCCTTGACCGCCTTCTTGAACAGGAAAGCCCCTCCCCCGACGAGGATAATGTTCTGGAAGTTGTAGGATGCCTCGATCCATTGCATCATCGACGACACTGCCTGCTGCGCGATCGTGCGCGCAATCGGCATCAGGCGCGACATGTCGTAGGGCTTCTGATAAATGACAGGGTTCTTGCCAGTGCGCAGCGCCGCATCGATCGCGTCGAAGTCCCGGTAAGGCGTGCCGATGTCGTCACTGATCTCAGTTGCGATGGCCTGCAAGACATCGAACATTCCGCGATTGATGGAATGACTTTTCTTTTGGACCAGGCGCATCCCTCTTGTGACCAGCCAATCGAAGGTCCGGGCGCCTGGATCGATTACCAAGCTCTGCTCATTCTCGATGGCTTGCAGCTTTTGGTGCAGCGAGGCGTAGTAGACCAACGCACCTTGTGGTTGGGCCACGGCCAGGGCCTTACGCACAGTCACGGTCCGACCATTGCCGACTTCGTGCTTGCCGGTCATCGCCTTTTCCAAGGCCGCCTTCTTCGCAGCGAACGCCGCGACAGGCAGGCCGACCACCAGCAGATCGATACTACCGACCTTCATCAGATTGAGCGCCCCTCGCAAGAGGGCCGCATACTCTGGCGTCTCGGTATAGCGGTCGTGCATCTGGGTGGAGCGGAATGTGTCGGCGGCCAGGTTCACTTCGGGTCCGACTTCGTAAAACAGGCCATCGATTGGCACGGCCACGGTTCTACGCCGCTCGGCGGCCGGCGTCGCCGACAAGTCCCTTGCGCTCGGATAGGCGATCGAAGGGAAGGTGGCGCAACGGATCTCGTCGTTCGATCCGCTTGTCACGTACTTGGTATTGCCAAATCCAACATCCACTGCTCTGACGATCGGTTCCATGGATTCTCCAGAAATGTCGATTCATACGGACAGCATCGGATATTCGATGCCGCGCCTCCATGCGAAACGCCCACGATTGGGGCCGGATTTCGGCACCAGGTCCATGTCCGGTCGACCCACCGTGTCATTCGGCTCGAACCGGAACGACACCGGCCATCGCCGAGCCCGGATCGTGTGCGTTCGCATATCACTACGGTCGCACCAGAAGAACACGCGTCAAGCCTCCAGATCGTCCGTTAAATCGGCGGTCAAGGCCGGTTCCGGAACCAGAGGCCACTTCCTTGCGAGTCAACCCCTCGCGCACCCTCGCGTGCCCGCCGGATCGGAAGAAAAACCGCCATCAAGGGCGCGTGCCGACGCCACCCGAAAGCGCCGGAAAGCGCTTGACGCGTCAACCGTCAAGGTGTCAACTGGCAGTGCTCGAAAGGCTCCTTGCCCTGCTCCCATCGCGGGAACAAAAAGGCGTTGCGGTCGATACCCGTCCTGACAAACCAATCCTTGAATTGGTTTTGGCGCGATCCCCGAGGTCGTGCCTGGCAGCGATTCACCCCGTAGTGCAATCGGCCCTGACTGTTCAGCAAAGCTGCGCTGGCCTTCTTAGAGAAGGCGTCATGGCCGGGCAAATGGTCTTTTCGGCACCCGATGCCGGACCGCTATTCCTCGTTACCCGCTGCGAGCATGCATTCCATGCACCGTACGGCCGTGCTTGCCTATTTAGGCTCCCCGTACGCATTCGCTCGACTACCTGACACGCCCCGGACTTTCGGTAAGGGACGAACCCACCCAGGTAGGGTGACGGCTACAAGAACTGATCCCGACAGCGCACGAGACCCGATCTCGTCGCCGATGTCTTGCCACGACCCTGGAGGTCGGGCGGCATCCTCTCCCCCCGTACGCTGCAGAAATGCACAAACGGGCTGGATTCATTGAACCATTTTTACGATTACCGAGCCGGCTTCCCAACGAGGGGTTGGCGCGACCCTGGGTACTTTTTTGATTTTCGCAAGGACGCTCGTGGTCGCGTCCGGCGCGATGCAATGACCACTGAACGCGATGGCGACGGAATCCGCCATTCCGTTTCATCACCCATCGATTCCGTGATGACTGAACCGGCCCGCGATTCGAGCAACGGGCGTTCAAGAACGGAGGACATCATGTCCAAGGGAACAATGCATGACCGCACCTCGCGTGCGGCAAGTTCGCTCGTCCATCAACCGCGTCGCCACCAGGACTGGAGCGGACTGAGCGCGTCCGAAATTCTAACGCGTTACCGAATCGGCAAGACTCCTCCGCTGAAGGTATTGGAGGTCCTGATCGATCTGTTCAACAGGCAGCACACGGCCAAACACAAGGAGGTGTCGTTCAAGACGCGCCAGGAACGTGCGGACTTCCTGCGCCGCTTCTTTCGCGATCTGAAGGGCAAGGCTGGATTCAAGCGGCTGCCGGACCCGCGCAACTTGGGCGAACGCCACATTAAGGCCATGGTGACGGTCTGGCAAGCTGAAAAGCTGGCGGCGGCGACAATACAAACCTATCTGAGCTTCCTGCGCGGTCTGGCCCAGTGGCTCGGCAAACATGGACTGGTCCGCCAGCCACAGCACTACGGCTTGCAAGTCGACGAGTACCAACGCCATGAAGTGGCGGTGCGCGACAGGAGTTGGTCCGCTCAAGGGATCGATATCGACGGTGTGATCAGCGAAATCTGCATGTTCGATCCGTACGTGGGCGCGGCCATGCGCCTGGTCCGGGCGATGGGCCTGCGCCGGAAGGAAGCCGTCATGTTCCGCCCCCATGTCTGCGTGATGTCCTTCGACGCGACCGGGTTGCCGCTTCACAAGCGAAAGGCGGATTCATATGCGCGCATCAAAGGCGGCAGCAAGGGCGGCCGCGAGCGCTTCGTCCCTCTTGATTCCGTGGAGCGCACTGCTGCGGTCGAGCATGCACGGACGGTGGCCTCGCCCCCCGATGGTCACATGGGGCACCCATCGCATACGCTCGAGCAGGCCCTGCGTCGCTTCAACTACGTTCTGGAAAAGTTTGGCGTCACGCAAGGCGCACTCGGTGTCACCGCGCACGGCCTGCGCCATGAAGTGCTGATTGAACAATTTCAGGCGCTCACCGGGCACCCGGCTCCGGTGCGCGGTGGTGCAAGACTGCCGACCGAAATTGCCGCCCCCGCACGCCAGGAGGTGGCGGAACTTGCCGGGCACGCACGCAAGCGCGCTTCAAGCGCTTATCTCGGCGGGGTATTGGCGCACAAGCGAGCCAAACATGAGGGTGACGAACCGCCTGAACCGGGGTCCGTCGAATGACTCGAAACTGACGATATGGCGCATGCGGGATGCACGGCCACGCGACCTGCATCCCGTCATACGTCCACCTCGCCGCCGCCATCCAAAACACGCCGGAACGGAGACGGGTTTCAACGTGGCGCGTGCGCAAACAGCGGCCTACTATCTTGAACGGCGTCGTCGGCGATGCAATACTAGAACCGCTATCTGTGAGCATCGTGCTTACGCAGCCTTCGCGACGGTCGATCGCCGACCTCGTGAAGTCCGACCTACCTTGTCGGCGTTGCGGTCGTTACCCGCCCTTGAAGAATGAAGTAGAAGCCAAGCCTCTGTCCGCAAGGACAGTGTGCCGTTTTCGCATGTGCCAGCAGTTTTGAATGTGAATTAAGTGTGAATTTAATGTTAAATATGAGCGCCTCCCTTGGCAACAATCGGAGGCATCCTTGACGGGGAACATTGTTCCCTTCCGGGACTGGTGTTTCCCTTCTTTCATTGAAGGAGATTGCCATGTTTTCGACAGCCAGTCCGTATCGTCAAGGTCGACCAGTCAGTGTGCTGCTCGGTGGTTCCGGCATCGACCAGACTTTCGAGCGCAAGCTGCCTGTGTTGGGAGCGTTACTGAAGCCATCCACCGGCGATGTATGTCGGTCCATGCAAGAGCATGGCATATCCATGCGTTGCGAAATTGCTCATGGAGATTGATCGCTGTCGCATTTTTCTGGAGTCATCGTGCATCGTCACAACCATGGGGAACCTTAGCCGTTCCCTTCAGGGACAGCGTTCCCCAACTTTTTGGAGAACATCATGTCCCAAGAGAGAACCCATCGGTCCCGCACCAAGCGTTTTGGCGTTGAATTTGAAGAGGAAAAGGTCTGGGTCGGCTTCTACCGCCGCGTCGTAGATCCTGCCGTCGCGGTTGAAGTGATGAACCAGCTCGAGTCCGATCCTGACATGAAGCGCACGCACCTCGCGCTCTACCTGCGTTGCAAGGAAAGTCTGCGCACACAGAAGGCACGCCAGGCGCGTAACAAGCGCATCGGCCAGTTCGTCCGCATGCTGTTTAATGCGGTGTTCGTCGTTCCGGTCATCGCCATGCGGCGTCTGTTACTGCGAAGCGGCGACCTTGCCGTCGAGTGCTTGCCAGAAGTCAGCAAAGAGCCGGCTACGCGACGCGTCGGTCAGCTATCGAAGAAAGCCGAATTTGAGCAGGCGAAAACGACATTCACTGCCCAAACGGAAGCTCGATGTGTTCAGGAGAATGACGGCGCGCCGCCAGCCTCCAAAGTCTCATGAGTATTCGCCCATCACGGCGAACAGAGAAACCGGCCTGCCGGTTGTGGCGCTGCGCATTCAACAATGTAGCGCCCCGAACGCCAAACGTTCTCACGCCCACCGGAAACGGTGATCGCGTGAGCCGTTCTGGCATTTTCCGCAAAGGCGATCCTGAACAAAATCCCGGTGGGCCGGAACGGGACTAGCCCGCGCCGATACAGAGCTTGCGCTCCCGGTCCATCAGCCAATGTAGGAACTTGGTGTCTTGCGACACCCCCCAATAATGCCGCTTGCATTGCCCAATGTAGGCGTCAAGGTCGTCGAACGTTTTAATGTTCGCAGGCACGAAGCCCGTGATCATCGTGAATCGTTCGACTTCCCTCCGAGTCAACCGAATATGCTTTCCGAGGCGGATCATGATCGTCACCCTGTATAAGATGACGATGATTTTCGCGCCGTTTTGCGCGCCTGTCTCTAGTGTTCCGCGCTTTTTTTCACGCCAACTGGCGCCCCGCTCTCCAGTATCAGCACAGCGTGAGCGCACTGATCATCGGTTCCAGGGCGCAAGCTTGGCAGCAGCTTGTCTGCGGCTAGGCTGCAACAGCATCCCTGTCGGACCCGGCTGCGCAATAACCAAACCGACTCCACGCCACCGGGTCGACGTCGATGGGACCGCTCCGCTTGGAATCGAGATTGATCAGCACGCCATGCTGCCGAATCCGTCCATTGGAAAACAATTCGTACAACAAATGGGCCGCATAGCGCACCGCCACGTCATTGATGAACAGGCCCTGGCTTGCTAGCGACATGCGTACCGAGCACGACGGCGTGTTCGCATCAAGCACCGATCTATCGAGCAATTCCGGAAACAGTTCCGTGACGCACGGCAGGCGCGGCGACTGGCCCGTACGGGAGTGGCTGCGTCGGCCCGGCGCTTCGCCCAGCACCACCTGTGCCGTCGCCTCGGTATTACCGAGATCGAGCCAGTAGGGGCGCTGTCCGCTCTCTTCGAACAGGCGGGCATGTAGAGCCTGTCGGGCGGATCGGGTGTCGACGCAACTGATGATCAGGTCGGCGTCGGGACGGCGCAAGGCGCCATGCTCGAAATCCTCGAACCGGCATGGATGGGCGATCCAGTCGAGTCCATAAAATTGGTTGAGCCGATGTATGGTCACCACGGCTTTGTAGCGTCCGACATCGGCCTGGCTGTACAACTGGCGGCCGACGTTCGCTTCGCTCACCCGGTCACCGTCAAAGGCGGTGACGTGCAGACCGTAGGGATGCCCAAGCGCCTTGATGGCGATATCGAGCCGTGCCAAGCAGGTCGCCATCTGCGCGCCATTACCGCCGACACCGATCAGATAGATCTGCACCCGTTTGTCCAACAGGCTCGCGTCGAGCACGTGTTCCATCGTCTCCATGTTCATTTCCTTCCTCTCGGTATGCCCAACCACTTCAGTATCGTCCTGCATGCGCCAGCATCAAGGCCGTACCCTTGCGTATCCATGCGGTTTTTCTGTCTCTCCCACGGATGCTGCAGAGATTGGTAATGACCGTTCACCGCGAGCCGAAACGCCGCGCTTGGCCGAACACGATCAAGATGGCCGAACACGCCGGACACCTTGACGCCCCGGTCGTCCCGATTGTCGGTCGCCGACCAGAACGCGGCGGCCCGGCCATGCGTATGCAAGTCGATGGCGATGGTTTCATCGTCGGCCAAGGATGGCATCCGGTAGTCGATGCCATCCGGTGACGCGTCCAGGGCGTCGTAGATGGCCAAACGCAGGGAGCGGCTTTGCCGCGCATAGATCAATCCTCCCGCCACTTCATTCGGCAGCGCCGCTCTGCCCGCCTCGATAAAGGATTCCAGCAGGCGCACCGGGATAACGCCGAACGCGAAATCGATACGTTCCTGCAAGCATCCGAAAGGCAGCGGCGGGCTCAAAGCGACGTGCGCGATACGTACCGTGCAATCGAGCCAGTCGAGTTTCACCTGAACGAACACCCCGTTCGAGGCGACAATGACACGTTGCCCGTTATCCATGGCCGGCAGCGGCCCGAAGAGCGGTGCCGATAGCGTCGGGCAGCTCCTTTGCAATGCGCTATCGCGCGGATCAATCATCGCGCTCACCGTCGATGCCCAGCAATTCAGCGAGTGAGGTCCGCGCATCGACCAGCACGCGCTCTGGAAACCGTTTGAACTTGCCGTCGAGCATATCGCGCCAGAACGGATACGCGCCGCCCCGATAGCGCACCAGTTTTCCGTTGCCATTGGGATGGGTGAAGAACGAGCCCATGAACGCCGCATTCCACGTCGCGATCTTTTCGGTCGTCGTCCCTTCCGGCACTTGCACATTGCCACGGCAAATGGCGCCCCCTTCCCACACGTTGAAGTAGGGTGACTGGAATAAGGCTGTCCGCAAGGTGGGACGCTCCTTGCCCTTCACCGCCCACACTTTCCACACCTCGCTCGACGCCGCGAACACCAGACCCGGATGCGGGACCACCTCGCCGCGCTCGGGCGCGCCCAATTCCGGCGCACGGAACATGATGTGGCGCCTGCCAGGGGGAACCCACCACAGCAGCAGATCCCCGTCCATGTAGAGTACCGTCGCGGGCAGGAACCCTCCATACGCGACATTTTTCGACAAGGCGCGGGACAACTGGATTGCCGCGCGCGGCGTCATCGCCCGGCCGGCCAGTATCACCGGTTCGCCATCGACCTGCTTGACATCGTGGACGGTGGCCAATGCGCTGTCCGATGCGCCCCGATAAATCAGCACCGCCTGCGCGAGCCGTAGGATGCCGCCAGTCTGCGTGCGAATCTGAAAATGTGCTTGGTTCATATCGCTCCCCGTTCACTGCCAGTTTCCCCCGGCAAGCAGGTGTATCAAGCGGTCGATCAGCCGGATCGCCTTGAAGCGCTGCCGCATCGCGCGTTGCCACGAGCACATCGCTTGCGGCGCATCGAGCGCCATATCGATTTCCCCGATGCGGTCGCAGAATTCGCTCTGGTAGGCCAGTTGCACCAGATCGTCGTAGACACGCACGGTCAGGTCGTCCTCGCGCCATGACAGCACGGCGCCCCAGCCAAGGAATTCGCCCTCGACGGCCGGACTGAAGGCGTCCTTGATGCGCATGCGGGCCAGACCGAGGGCATTGGCGGCGATGTCGCGCATCACAGAATCGTGCAAGTTGCCGGACAATCGCTCGATGGCCGCCAGTGGCAGCGACTTTGACTGTTTAGTGGGTATGGCCGTGGACCACGCAGGGAATGCCTCGTCGAGTTTGCGGCGTGTCACCATTTCGTCCCGCATCGCCTCACGCGCCTCTACGTCGTCGCCCGCTTCCATGTCGAGCGCCGCCTCTTCATCATCTTCGCCGCACCAGTACACATATGACGCCACATCGCAGGCAAGATCGGGCGTGAACAAGGGATAGACGAAGCGGCTCTGGCGGCGCAGGATGTCAAGTGCCGCCTGTCCCAATCCCGGGAACGCCCGCTCCAGCGCCTCCAGCGCCGCTCCCACCGGCCACTGCTGTAGATTGTTCTCATACCAGACCAGCTCGACGCTTGAATATCGGATGGACGCGGGGTCGCATGCCCCCTTGCGCGGCATCGAACTTCCATCCGAACCGCTAGAGGCCGTCAGGGTGAAGACGGGTTCCAGGCAATGCAAGGGACCTAGTTCACGCTTGAGCCAGGCGTCGAGAGCGCCTTGGCAGACCTCGATAGCGTCGTCCCATTTTTCAGGCACGTCGCCTTCCCGTATCGCGCCGGCTTGAATCAGGAAGCGGGCGATGCTCGCGTTCGCCGTAGCCAGACGGGGCGGCACGACTGTCAGGGGGACGGCGCCAGCAAGGCGCGGCAGGGCCAGCGCGAAGACAGCGCCATTCATGGCAGCGGCGGCAGATCCTCCGATGGGAACAATACCCGAAACGCCGGCCGCTTTTGTTCGGTGCCGCCGTCCACCTGCTGCGCAAACTTGCTCCATAGCTGAGAACATCGCATCCCTTCCCTTTTGCTCAAGGCCGCCGCCAGCGCGGGGGCCTTTTTTACCGGCATCTTGCCGTCCGCCGCAGCCTCGACCTGCGCCGAAAACGCGGCGAGCCTACCCTTTGGTGCCGACGGCCCGCTTGAACGTGATCTCTTGGATGCCATTGTGGATTTCCCCTGTTTCAATCTCCGCACTGACCAGTTCCGGGTATTGCGCGCTGTACAAATCGCGCACCTCACGCGGCGCCATGCCGGGCACGTCTGGAAGACTGATCCCGTTGTAGCGGTATATCCGCTTCACTTCACTCACTTCGATGGCCACAGTTCGCCCCCTTTGAGAAGCACCGGAAACCGATCCGGCATCGTTGGAACCATTGTCTCAATAGGGCGACGGCTTGCAACCGGTGGTCGTGGAAGCGCCGCATCAATTTATACGCGGCGCAGGCTGGCATAATCGGGTTGCATGATCGATAGGTCACACGCGCAGCAGGCGCGCGGGAACGATCTGGCCGAAGCAGTAAATGTACTTTTGACATCAAATCAACTGGAGTCCGGACCGTATGGGCAATGGAATCAAGATGCGTTCCGCCGTGGACGCCACAAGCAGGCTTTACCCAATTGAAGAATTACACACCGCGCATGATGCGAACGCCGCCATCCCCAACCTGCTCTGCGCCGATCCGATCTGTCGCAAGCCGGTGCGTTACGTACCCCGCCACCAGCAAAACCGCAAGAACCGCATTGAGCCGGTCGACGTTCCGGCCTATATCGGCCTGACAAGCGGGTCAATGCACGCCGATGGATGCAAGTTCGACGCGGTCAAGCGCATCGCACTGATCGTCGATGAGTCCGATCCTGATTTCGTCGGTGCCCTCGATGAAGGCAAGCGCGACCTGCGCTTGCTCGTCCTTCACAATGGGCTGAGTGGCAAACCGCTCTCCGGCAACGCCCTTGTGCCTCCCGGCGGAGCGGGCGCGGGTTCTGGCATGGGCACCAAAACCTTCAGACCGAGCGGGAAAAAGCTGGACTCGTACCTGCGCACCACGTCCGATCTGCTGGCACTGCGCGAGTTATGCGAGTCCGACGCGGTCCTGGCGGCGCAATTGACCCTACGCTTTGGCACCAAGCGCATTGCGTGGAGCAATTTCTTCTTCACGAAGGATAGTTACGACGAAGCGTGGGAATTGCTGCACAAGGCCGGTGGCAACGCCCATCCGCTGGCACTGGTGGCCGAAGTGAAGTCCCATTTCTCGTCCAAACCGGACGCAAAGTACAAGAGCACGTTTCTCAATTGCCGCTCCTTGTATCGAAAGACCGATATCGCCGATACGATCGAATCGTTCGAAGTGAGCGTCCTGCATGCCGATGCAGCTTGGCTCAACAGTTTTACTGTCGGTAGCAATATCATCATGTTCGGCATATGGGAATACAAGGCGGCGACGGAAACCCGCAGGACGGCCCCGAACGACGACACCCGCACGATCACCTACATCACGCACAAGCTGACCCTCAAGCCCAAGTTCAAGCAACAGATCCTGGCCGCATCATGATGTGGGCAACGGGACTGACGTCCCGCTAACCAAACAGCGGCAGCGATTCGCCCAGCGCTGGCGCTGGAGCCACTGTCTGCGCGTTTGGCGCCCGCGCCGAACCGGCGTCCTCCTCGTCCTCATCCGATTCGGCCGATGTGGCAACTGGTGTCTGCTTCGTTGCAGGGGACGGTGTGGATACCTTCTTCGTCGCCTCGGTCGCCCGCTTGGCACACAATGCCGTGGCGGCTTTTAGCGCTTCGCGGGTCGCCTCGGCCTGTTCGTTCAGGGTCGCACGCGCCTCGCGATAGCCGTGCAAGGCTTGCACGAAGCCGGCATCGAAGTCCTCGGGACTGGCGGTCAGCGTCAAATCCTTCGTCAGAGCCACCTCGCCCGCATCCTTCCTTGGTTTGGGCAACACACTGATCGTGAGCTTGCCGCTTTTCTCGTCGGCGCTCACGATCATCGTCAGCGTGGCGCTTGTCGCCAGCGCATACAATTCCTGAAACATCGTCATCATCACTCTCCTTGTGAAGGGCTACCTCTGCATATATGGTATGGCGGCTTCCTTCCCCGTCCAGTCCTCGCGCTGCGACCAAGCACACCAGTGCCCCCGCCGACGACGCCTCCGTCATTTCAACCTCATCGGTCCGCTATCGCCCGCCACCTCAACGCCTCCCCGCCGTCGCGCCAATGGGTTGGCGAGTCGCATGGCGGGATTGCTGCGTCCCCTCGCCGATGCGACACTGAAGCTTCATTTCCGATCCATTGATCGGCGCCCTCCTCGTGGAGGTCCTGACCACGTCAGGCGTAGCAGTCGATACCTGCCTATCTAGCAGCGCACGCAATTCGCGTGCGTCCCGAGCGGGAACCTCGTTCCCCTGGAGCGGCGTTCCCGCTTTTCTTTTTGGAGAACGCCATGAACGAAATTAAACGCATGTCGCGGGCCGAACTCGCCTGCGAACTGATCGCGATGCCAGATGCGTCGATTGCTGCCGATGCCATAGTCTCCTACGCTTCCGGAGCGATATCTGCGTCACCATCTTGCGAAGAGCAGGTATCACGCAAGCTGTCGGTGGCCAGGGAAGTTCTAATGCGCGACTTGGCCGCAACAATGAACAAGGGACCCGTCATGCGCTCGCCAGACACGGTGCGCGAATGGCTTAAGTTGCACTGTGCTCGGCTCGAACATGAGGTGTTCATCTTGCTTCACCTTGACGTGCGCAATCGCCTGATCGCGGCTGAGGAAATTTTTCGCGGAACCTTGACCCACACCTCGGTGTATCCGCGCGAAGTCGTCAAATCGGCGCTTGCACGCAACGCGGCCTCGGTGCTGCTGGCGCACAACCACCCCAGCGGCGAGACCGATCCAAGCCCGGCCGATACGGTGTTGACGAAGCAACTGGTTTCGGCTCTGGCTCTTGTGGACGTGCGGGTGGCGGACCATTTCATCGTTGCGGGCGACCGCATCCTGTCGTTCGCCGAACAGGGCCTACTGTAAGCAGAACCGAAGGCCATTGATGGCAAGTCACGATGGCGAAACGTCTCGCACAAGGCCAAATTGCGGTAAATTTTCTACCCTTCATAGACGATGGCGGGACAGCAGGGCATTCCCCCTGCCAAGCCATGGCAATTCGGACACCGATTAGCCCGATTACGGCCACTTCGACGTTCAGAGGAATGAAGTCAAGAACCACCCCGAAAATTGCAGCGGGGTGGTTCTTGCCAGCCGTGGCCTTATGCGAGAGCGTTGCAGTCTCTTTAATCTGCCTATGCTCTATAGACTATAGCTATCCAGATCAATGACGGCATCGGCCGTCGCGGTCAAGTCAGGGGTTTGCGACACAAAATACTCCTGCTCGTAGCCGCCCAGACGCAACACTTCCCGCTTCATTGCCATGAACATCCGCTTGCGCTCCGGATCGAGCGGGCCATCGGCCTCGTCGGAAAACAATGTCGCATAGCGGCGTCCGGCATGTTGGGCTAGATACAGGGCCACAGCGCGCACCAGGCACTCGTTGATCCAGACCCGTTCGCCGCCGCTCATCAGGCCCACGCTCTTGCTTTCGGTCGACTCCGAATCGTGCACCACGATGTCAAATCCCTCGCGCGGCTCTCCCTTTCCCGTCTCGACCAGCGTCTTGATCGACACGGTGAACCGGCCGCCATAGCAGGCCAGCAGCAGGTCGTTCGCCAGGCCGGACAGCACGGGGCCAGCGTCGTCGATCGCGAGCGCAATCACGCCGTCGTTGCTCAGGCACTTCGAAAACAACGTCCAGTTTCCGAGCTCCCTCGCTACCACCGCCATTCGCTGCGCTTCCCGCGCCCTGCGCGCGCCAAGGTCGGCGGCCTGCCGCTCCACCAACTCCAGCGACTGAGCGTCCTGTACGGCAGAAACGTGCGCCTGCTCGGCCGCCTGCACCGCATTCGCGGCCACGTCCACCGCGCGGGCGGCGGCATCGAGCCGATGCTCCTCGTAGGGCGCGGGCAATGCGGCGATTGCCGCTTCGACGCGCTGCAGCGCGCTACGCCACTGCGTCTGCTGACGTCCGCGCTCTACGGCAATGGCCCTGCATGTCGCCGCAATCTGCTGACGCTCCACGAACTCCTCCGTAGTCTCATCAATCGCGCCAGTTTCAGCGATTGCGTTTAGCTCCTGAACAAGGCCGGATAAAGTCGCGCGCGCCTGCCTGATCTCGCCGGCCTGCCCCGCCAGCACGGCGTAGCGCGATGCCCTACGACGTGCACGTTCCAATTGGCGCTGCGCCTCATTGAGGCAAGCAGGCGACTCGGCAAGCGCAGCGCACTGCGCACGCAACGCGTTCAACTCATCATTGAGCGCCCGCTTCCGCAACGACAGTCTGGCAATTTCAAGGTCGGCGCTGGGCATCAATGTCTTCGCCGCTCTCGCGTCGCCCAGCAACTTGCACCGTCCTTGCAGATCGGTCCCAAAGCATGGCACTTCCTGCGTCAACCCGAATCGGCGCTTCAGCTCTTCGGCCCTCAATGATGCCTGGCCCGCTTCACGCTCGATGGCTTCCATTTTTTGCAGCGCAGCCGTAACGCGTGCCTGGAGTTCCGCCAACCGCTGGACGCCATGACGACATTGCGAAACGCGCTCGCCGCGGGCTACGACGATGCCTTCCACCAGAACTTGGCGTCGGCCGGCCCGCATCACGGCGCCGGCACGGGACAGTATCTGGCTGAGACTCTTGCGCATATCCTCCAGCGACTGCCGCCGCACCTGCACCTGCTCGGCACGGGCTGCAATCCGCTGTTGCAGTTGGGTCAAGCGCTGGCGCTCCCGGGCATCCTGCGCGTCGAGCGATTGCGTGGCGTCCTGCCCGGATTGGATCAATGCACCCCGCTCGGCCAGTAACTCGGACCGGCGCAGTTCTGTCTGGGTTGCCTGTTCCTTCTCCGCTGCCAGTTGCCTCTGCCTTTCCCTTGCGACGTCGAGTGCCTGCTGCGCGCGGTGTTTTTCCGCAGCCGCGCTTGCCACCCGTGATCGTGCGCCCCCCATGCGGGTGCGCTCGCTGTCCACCCGCCGCAATTCATCTTCCAGATTGGTCTGTGCGAGACGGATCGTGCCCAGTCCCGCCTTTAATAGCCGCGCCGTCTCCGCAGCCCGCTGCCCAAGCAGTCGGATTTCATCGAGTCCAAGCAAGTCGCCCAGCAGAGTCTTTATCTCCGCGTTCTTGTACGCTGTCAGCTGCCGCTTTCCCTGCGCCGAGAAAACCGACGTGAAGAACGTCTCGGCCTTCCCCAGGATCGCTTCCAGGCAGCGCTCGTAGGTTTCGACCTTCCCATCGGATACCGCGCCGTCGTCCAGACACACCGGCGCCCATCCTCGGGCACCCTGCTGGAACAGGAAGGCCTCGGTCTTGCGTTTACCATTGAGCCGGAAAACGATATGCGACCGATAGCGCCATCCACCATGGGACCAGATCAGATCCTTTTCGCTCTCGGGCAGAAACACATGGTCGTAGTAGGAAAAGCCGCCAGGTCCGGCGACGCCCGCGCGCGAGGGCATGGTCAGATACGGATGCATATTGTCCATCAGCGTGGACTTGCCGCGGCCATTCGATCCCGCAATCGCGACCAACCTGGCGCCGCTGGTAATGTCTTCCAAATCGAGCGAAAGTTCGTCCCGCCCGAGGCCGTCGCGAATGCCCCGGAATCCTCTCAAGGTGAGCGAGAGCGGGGTCATGATGCCCCCCTTCCATTTGCCGGATGCACCGGCGCACTTGCCCGAGCATGCTTGATCATAGGTTTGCACATAGCCTTCTCCTTGGTTAACCTGGGACCAGTGTCGCGCAGACATTGCGCGCTTCAACCCCAGTGGCGCCCCATCGGTCCGGCTATGCCGGACTTTGCATGGCATCGGCGGCGACGCACGATGCCGCGTGGCTTGCGCTGCCCGACATGTTGGGCAGATTCTGGACGGACGCCTCGCTCCGCCGCTCCAGGATGTCGGACGCAATCACCTCCGGTGCGAACGTGTGCAGGCATTCCAGGCACGCGAGCAGCGGTTCAGCTTTCGCCTCGGCCGCCCTCGCCCATGCACTTACCTTGTCGGCGATGGTCGCAGCCTGCGACATGCCGGCGGCCCGGCTTCGCACGACCGGCACGATGCGTCCCTCCAGCTTGACCTCCGCCGCAGCGCTCAGCATGCGCCCGATCGCATCGCGGTCGACCTCATGTCGGTCCTCATCGCCGATGCTCCAGCGGACCCGAACGAAGGCCCCGGCTACCTCCTGCCTCTTGATCGCTGCCTGAAGCGCATCGATATCCGGCTTGCCCTCGAAACAAATATCGATCGTCCGGCGCGCAGGAGTTGTATCGAGCGCGAGTCGGGCCGTCGTCGCGTCGACTTCCCACAGCAGAAAGCCCTTTTCCCCATCCTCCCCGTAATGGAAGCGGCCGATCGAACCTGCGTACGCGATTCTCCGTCCGTTCGCCTCCCATTCCTGGTGGCGGTGAATGTGCCCAAGCATGAACGCCTGGGCCTGCGCGCCGAATAGCGTCCCGGTCGTGAATTCGTGGTCGAAGCCGGCCATCGGTACGCCGTGTTCTGTCATGCAGCCATAGACCGTGCCGTGCGAGACGCCGATGGTGGGGATCCCGGATTCACGCGCGGCCTGGTTGGCGGGGGCAAAACCGGCAAGCAGCACGCCCAGTTGCTCACCGACGGCCACGGCCGCCGTCGCTGCGCCGACCGCCGCAGCGACAGTCGCCTTGTTCACCGTCGGCACGCAGGAGAACAGCGCCCGCATATTGCTGGGGAGCTGCTCGAAGCGCCAATCGTCCGAGGCAGTCCAGTTGCCGTCTCTTGACAGCGCGACCTGGCCGATCCGGTCCGCGACATGCACCGGATAGCGGCCACCGAGCAGGCGAAAAAGCGCCAGCGTGCCCGGTGGTTCGTGCGAATAGGTGCCCTGCAGCATGAGGATAGGACAATGCTCGGCCAGGCGCCGGATGTTGCTGGCCAAGCGCAAGGCCGCCGGCGCATGCATGTCGAGCGCATGGTCGGTCGAATCGCCCGAAATCACGGCCGCATCGACCTTCAAGGCGATTGCCCGCTCAATGGCGTGGCTGAAGCAGCGGTCGGCTTCGGCAAGATGCTTGCCGCTGTAGTGCAAGTCTGAAAACTGCGCAATACGAATCATGATCAATCCTCCCAAGTCGTCGCATCAATAAACGGATCACTGCGTGCCGTGTACGTCGGCGCGCAGCATGGCCGCGCCGCAAGATCGACCTCGCCTGCTACTTCAATTCGCCATCGATCCACTCGCGGTATCCCTTCGGGTCGGTGTGCCAGCGTTCCAGTTCCTCCTGCGCCCGCCGGCGCCCGCCTACGTTGAGCTTCCACCCGCTTCCCCAGCGGTGGTTCGCGTATGCTTCATAGCGCGTCGCGTCGACGCCGCAGGATAGCGCGGCCTCCATCACCTGTTCCAGGCTTGGCCCCGCATCGCGTTCGGTTCGGGCCGACTGTGCTCCAAACCGGCCGGATGTCCGCGCATTCGCGCGCGCTGATTCACTCCCCTCCCCTTCTTGCTCACCATCGACGACTGCGCCACCATCCGCGCCGGCATCGGTCCGGGTTGCCAACGGAGACATGTGGGCGGCGAACGACGTCGACGCGGCCTCAATATCGGCGAGCGCCTCGCCCGGTCCCTCAAGAATCCGGCTCGCGGTGCGCGCGTTGACAATCGCCGTCTCTCCATCATCGTTGGCGCGCAGCAGCGCGGTGACGTCGATCGGCGCCTCGAGTTCGATGATCCATTGCCTGACCCGTACCGCTCGCCCGGATTCGTCGATATGGGGCACCTCCATCAGCTTCTTGGTGATATAGAACGATGTCCGCTGATTGTCGAGAAATCCCGATATCCGTCCACCTCGCATGAAGGCAATGGTCTCGAATTTCTGGATTGCGGCATTCAAGGCGTAGAAACTGTTTGTATGCAGTTCGAATGCGCTGATCGACCTGATTCCCGGGATGAAGAAAATGAAGCGTCCGGACAGATTGCACTGGCGCTGCTGATACTCGGCGCAGCTTTCCGGGTCGCACAGTCCACCGTTGTCGCTGCGCAAAGTGGTCTTACGACCGCCGAACACGCGGATCACGCGCCTGCCGGTGTCATTCATCGGTATCGGCGCGTGGCACTTGCAATAGCGCACCCGACCGTCGGGCGCATATTCCGACCAGTATTTCTTCTCGTTCGCCCCCCAGGCGACCAGTTCATGCGGCATCACGGCCTGCCACATGTCGGAGGGAAACACGACCGGGAAGCGGTAAAGGCGCTTGACGCCGTCCGCGCGTACCTCGCCGAAGGCATCGAGGATCTGGCTTGCGACTTCGGGATTGGGGAAGTCCTGGCCACGGACCGTAAACCAGGCCACGTTTTTCGGGACCAGCGGCGATTTCAGGTTCGGCAACGCCTCGCCGAGGATTTTCTCGATCTGCTCGAAGGAGTGGCCGGCGGCGACACCCTGGTCATAGATCTCCTTGGCTTGTTGATTTTCCGCCGCCTTCTTTGTCAGTACCTTGATGCCGGCGCGGATCTTTCCGCCGGTTGCGATGCGCGCCGGGCCGTTGCCCAGCAGCGTAGGCAGCGCGGAACCGCTGCCGTTGAGGGATACCATTGCGTTCGCCATGGAAGCGCTCCTTCATGAAAAGCGAGACATCTCGCACATTCATGATCTCCCCCGTCCACAGCGCATCAAGGGCACGCCTTACCGGTCGTCGCTCGCATCCGGAACGTTCAAGGACAGGGACGAAGAAGCTGCCATGGTGGATTCCAACATTGTCGAAATCGACGGCATGCTCGCTGAAATCGTCAATTATTTGAACCGCCACGGTGCCCGCTAGGAATTGCGGTTTCGCCTGTACTTGGTCAGCCCTATGAGTGCCACTACACAAAAGACCGCACCAGCATAAAATGTAGACGAGGCGCCAAAACGATCCCAAAACAAGCCCGCCATGACGCTTGCTCCCAGCACGGCGATGCCGCTCATCAGGTTGAACACGCCATAGGCCGTGCCGCGCATGTCGGCAGGAGCGGTGTCTGCCACCATCGTCGCCAACAAACCTTGCGTGATTCCCATGTGCACGCCCCACAGCGCAACCCCGGCCAGCACTACGGCCCAATGGTCATTTGTAGCCAAAACCAGGTCGGCGGCGATCAATACGATAAGGCCAAGCCCCAACAGCGTGGTGTGGCTCATACGGTCAGAAAGTTTTCCAAATGGATACGCCGACATGGCGTAAATCAGATTCATGGCAACCATCACCAGCGGCACCAGTGCAACCGGGATGCCGCCCTGCTGAGCACGCAGGATAAGAAATGCTTCGCTGAATCGGGCCAAGGTAAACACAGCACCAATACCCACCACCCACCAGTACGCGGCACTTAGACGAGTCAGATTTTCTCGGCGGATAGGATTGGTACGCTTGATATTTTGGTGCTGCTGCGGTTCGCGCACGCCGAAGAAAAGCAGGGAAACGGCCAGCGCGCCGGGGATCACGGCGATCCAAAACACCATCCGGAAATTGTCGGCCCACAGAAGCATCAGCCCGACGGCGAGTATCGGCCCGAGGAATGCGCCCACCGTATCGAGGGATTGACGCAGGCCGAAAGCGGCACCGCGCAGATTCGGTGGCGCGAGGTCAGCAACCAAGGCATCACGCGGTGCGCCTCGTATGCCTTTGCCAACCCGGTCCAACAATCTGGCCGTCAGTACAATGCCCGTTGTATTCGCTATCGCAAAGAGTGGCTTGGTCAGCGCACCCAACGCGTAGCCGAATAGAGCCAATCCCTTGCGTTTTCCAAGATAGTCGCTCAGCGTGCCGGAGAACACTTTGACGATTAGCGCCGTGGATTCGGCCAGTCCTTCGATCAAACCCACCGTGAGGGCGCTGGCGCCAAGCGTGCCCACCATGAACATCGGAAGCAGGCTGTGGACCATTTCCGTTGAAATGTCCATCAGCATGCTCACGAAGCCGAGCATCCAAATCCCGAGGGGGATTTGTCGAAGGGTGCTGCCCATTTTTCTTTTTGTCATTACGTTTTCCGCTTTGGGCCGGCCTCAGGCAGTCAGAGAACTTCCGCATAAAAACGCCTGGTGTGACAATGGCGGCCCCAGGACGAGCAAATGCGCCGGCAAGCCGCCAGACTATATCTTGGCAACCAACTTGTCGATCGCCTTCATTACGCGTTCGTTGCGCTCGCTATAACGGTCGGTCAGGTACTCGCTGCGTCCCCGCAGCAGGAGCGTGAACTTGAATAGTTCTTCCATGACATCGACGACCCGGTCATAGTATGGCGACGGCTTCATCCTGCCCGCCTCGTCGAACTCCTTGTAGGCCATCGGTACGGACGACTGGTTCGGAATCGTCACCATCCGCATCCAGCGCCCTAAAAGACGCAAGGTGTTCACGACGTTGAACGACTGCGAACCGCCGCATACCTGCATGACCGCGAGCGTTCGTCCCTGGCTCGGCCGCATTCCGCCATGCTCCAACGGAATCCAGTCGATCTGGTTCTTCATCACGGCCGTGATCGCCCCATGGCGCTCCGGGCTGCACCATACCTGGCCCTCGGACCACAGGGACAACGCGCGCAGTTCGACAATCTTGGGATGCGTCTCCGGCACGCTGCCGGCCATCGGCAACTCGGCCGGGTTAAAGATCTTCACTTCGGCGCCGAAGTGTTCCAGGATACGGGCCGCTTCTTCGGTCAGGAAGCGGCTGAACGAGCGCTCGCGTAATGAACCATACAGGAGCAGGATGCGCGGTGGATGCGCCAACTCCCCAACTTGGGCGAGCTTGTCGAGTGTTGGGACGTCAAGCTGCGCTGCCTTGATGTTCGGGAGAGTGGGGAGTGCTTCAGCCATGCGGTGCCTCCTATTGCACGTTCTTGTGGGCGAAATCGCCCGGCGCGACAGTGCCTGCCACGGTCGCATCCTTTGGGGCTGCAGGATAGAGCCAGCAAAACACTAGCGTCGCGCAGGTAGCGCCAAGTACTTGGGCGACGATGAATCCAGGTGCATCGACCGGACGGATGCCAGCGAAGGTATTGGTGGCGCTGCGTGCAAGCGTCACCGCTGGATTTGCGAACGAGGTCGAGGACGTGAACCAGTAGGCTGACGTGATGTAGGCGGCCACGGAAAACGGCGTGACCGCTGGCCTGCTGCGCGAACAGCCAATGATCACCGCAAGCAGGCCGAAGGTGGCGACGAATTCGCTCCACCACTGCGACGCGCCGGTGCGCACGTGCTCGGACGCGACAAAAATCGGATCGCCGAACATTAGATGGGCAGCGGCGACGCCGGCGAAGGCGCCGCCAATCTGCACGAGAATGTACGGGATGACTTCGTTCGCCGGCATATTCTTCTGCCACGCTTCTGACAGTGTCACAACCGGGTTGAAGTGCGCCCCCGATATCGTGCCGAACATGAGGATCAGGGCTACCAAGCCGGCGCCGGTCGCGATCGCGTTGGCCAGCAAGGCCAGCGCCACGTTGCCGCCCGCCAGGCGCTCGGCCATGATGCCCGATCCCACCACCACCGCGAGCAGCAGCGCGCTACCCAGCCCTTCGGCCACAATGCGTCGTGCAAGGGTCATGGCGTGTTTTCCCCGATTTTGTCAAGCTCGCGTTTAAGAGCGAGCTTCGCGAGTTTTTGTATTGGCAGGCTCATCAAGATATCGAGGCGCGTCTTGATTTCGCGGCATACCATGGCGAATGCATGGCGGATCTCGACGTCGCTGCCCTGCACCGACGCGGGATCGGAAAATCCCCAGTGAGCCGTCACGGGCTGACCCGGCCAGTGCGGACAGACTTCGCCTGCCGCCTTGTCGCAGACGGTGATGACGAAATCCATGTGCGGCGCTTCATCGGCTGCGAATTCGTTCCAGGACTTGCTGCGTAGATCCGTCAAGGGATAGCCGATAGCCGCGATCTGCTCGAGCGCGAAGCGGTGGACTTCGCCGGTCGGATGGCTGCCCGCGCTGTAGGTCTTGAATCTGCCTTGGCCGGCAGCATTGAGCATGGCTTCGGCCATGATGCTGCGCGCCGAGTTCCCTGTGCACAGAAACAGTACGTTATACACTTTGTCGCTCATGATCTTTCCAGTCTGGTCAGTTTGATCGCAATGCGTTTGCCTTCACGGCAGCAAGGTGCCAATCCGGTCGAGTTCGGCCTTCATGCGCACCTTGTCATTTTTCAGTTCGTCCAGTGGCAGCGCCAGGAAGGCCTCGATGCGTGCGCGCAGGATGCGGTAGGCCGTCATGAAGGCGCCATCGATTTCCTCCTCGGTGCCGCTCGCATGAGCAGGATCCTCGACGCCCCAGTGCGTACGCATGACCGGCCCCAGGTAGGCCGGGCAAGTCTCGCCGGCGGCGCTACCGCATACCGTGATGACGATGTCCGGCGTGGCCGACAGCGCGTCCCACGACTTGCTGTAATAGCCTTCGGTCGAGATCCCCTCGCGCGCCAGCAACGCGAGCGAGCGCGGATGAACATAGCCGGCCGGCTTGCTGCCCGCGCTCATCGCCGCCCAGCCTTCAGGCGCGAGGTGGTTGAAAGTGGCCTCGCCGAAGATTGAGCGGCAGGAATTGCCGGTGCAAAGAAAAAGTACATTCATATCGCGATAGTCCCTGATGATGTTGTCATACGTGGTAAAAGTAGTAGTGGTCGGTCCGTGTCAGCCGAGTGCCTTGTCGATTGCACAATCCAGCGCCGCAGTTGTCGAACAAGGAGTACCCGTGCAACAGCTGTCAGTCAGGAAAGCCATCAGGCAATTCATCGTCGTGAAATTGGCCGTGTAGATGACAAAACGGCCGTCCTGGCGTGGGGCGATCAGTTCGGCATGCGTCAATTCCTTGAGGTGGAACGACAGGGACGACTGAGGAATCTGCAGCTGCTCGGCGATCTTGGTCGCGGCCAAGCCCGCCGGGCCGACCTGCACGAGCAGCCGGAATACGGCTAGCCGCGAGTCTTGCGCCAGCGCCGCCAGGGCGCCAATTGCCTCTCTTGTTTCCATTTAAGGGTTCCAGTGGTTCGATTCGATAATTCTACATTACTGGAATTATAAATACGAATGATGACAAAGTGATGACCGAGTGAAGAAACAGCGTGGACATGCTGGACGAACTTGTTCCGGCGCGCGCCCGAAAGTCCTTGACCTTGGTGCCGCTCCAAGCCGTATCGTGATCACGTCCTGGCAATGAAGCGAGGGCGGTTTCGGGAGATAATCATGATCAGCAAAAGGAAAATCGAAGTATTTAGCGCTGGATGCGCGGTGTGCGAGAGCGTGGTCCAGTTGGTCAAGGCAAGCGCCTGCCCGTCCTGCGATGTGGTGGTGCTCGACACGAATGACGTTCAGGTTGCGCAGCGGGCCAAATCCTTGGGCATCTCAAAGGTGCCGGCTGTGGTGATTGAAGGCGTTCTAGCCGACTGTTGCGCGAGCGGCGGGGTGAATCTGACCACATTGAAGGCGGCCGGTCTGGGATCGCCGGCGCCATAGTGCAGGCACTGCCGTGCTCGACTTTTGAGGCGCCTCCAAGGCGTGTCCTACCAGCTAAACGATGCAAGGAATTGCCATGTTAACGATCGGTAAGATCGCAGAATTATCCGGCCTGACGACCGACGCCATTCGCTATTACGAAAAGGAAGGTTTGGTCGCACCCCAGCAGAAGTCGGACGCCGGCTATCGCCTCTACGATGACGTCGCTGTGCGGCGCCTGCACTTTATCAAGCAAGCGCAGCATTGTGGCTTCAGCCTGGCCGAAATTCAGCAGTTGCTCACGCTGCAGACGCTCGACTCGTCTTGCTGTAGCGACGTGCGCAAACTGGCTGTCACGAAAAAGCTTCAGCTCGAAGCGAAGATTCGGGACTTGCAGGCCATGTCGGCCACACTCGACCATTTGATTATTGGCTGCGCCGTGGATGCCGAGTCGGTGGACAAATGCACGATTCTGTCGTCGCTGAAAGGCCAAGAGCATGATTGACATCGATGTGTTCGTGCTGCCCGGCTGCGAGCGATGCCTTTCCGGCCTTGGCGCGCTTGAGCAGGTTGTCCGGTCGTTCGGCCCCGACAACTGCAAGTGGGAAGAACGCAACCTCCTGGAAAACATCGACCGTGCGGTCCAGATCGGCATCCTGTCGGCACCGGCGATTGCGGTCGGCGGCAGGCTGGCCTTCAGCTCCCTTCCCAGCCCGCAGCAACTCCATGCGGAACTGGTCAAATACGTGACGGGACCATGATGGACGCACAATCGCTGCAGGCGGGCGTTAGTCAGGCCAGCGCGGCCGCGCTTGGCGGCAGCTTCGTGACTGGCTTCGTCTTCAGTTTCAACCCGGTGGCGTTCGCGGCAATTCCGGTGTCGCTGGCATACGTAACCAAGGCGCAGGAACAAAGGCGAGCCGTGCTGTACGGTGGCATGTTCATTTTGGGGTTGCTCGTGGTTCACGCCTTCCTTGGCTTGATCGCCGGGCTTGGCGGCAGTTGGGTACAGTCGCTGCTAGGGCGTTTCTGGGGACTTTTGCCCGGTCCGATGCTGATTATCCTCGGCGCGATGTGGCCAGGGTGGATCAAGATCAAGTTGCCGACGTGGCGCGTGGCCATCAAGCCGATCTCCGGCCCGTTCGGCGCCTTCCTGCTCGGCATTCCATTCTCCGTCGCTATCTGTCCGTTCTGTACGCCGGCGCTGTTGATACTGTTGGGTGTTGCGGCGTCAATCGGATCGCCCTGGTACGGCATCGCGCTGCTGCTGGCCTTCGCATTAGGTCGCGCGGTGCCGATCCTTATCGGGGCGGCGGCGATCGGCTGGCTGGAAGAATTCCGGATCCTGGGGCGTTACCAGAAGGTGTTTGAGGTGACGGGCGCGGTCGTCCTGATCCTGGCAGGACTCTATATGCTTAACGCCTATTTCTTTGTGATTCCATCCCTGGCTGGATAAGGATGCGGAACAAATCGTGACAACCCGACGGAGTGTGACATGAGCAACGCGAGGGGCACTCTCGAAGACCACGTTTTGGCAGTGTTCGAACGTGCCTGTCTCGAACAGGACCTTGCCGTTGCCGAGCATTTGCTGCGAGCGCTGGAGCTCATAGCACAGCGCAACGGGAACGATAACCAGCTTCAGCAGGCCTTGCTGAAATTTGCGAAATCGCGGCCGCGGGATCCATCCTGAACGAACTCGTTTCGCGACCAGCTATGCGTGTAGACCAAATTGGCAAGATTCAAATTGTTAGATATGCAATTGCGCTGCCAGTAAATCGGAAAAAATCCTTGACCTTCCCACTATGGCAATCTCTACACTGCGTAAGGATTGGAGACCACCGCCCGACCCACTCGATATAAGATCGTACGAAAAGCGCGCTCGCCTTGACAGTTCGCTTTATCCAACGTAGGCTAAAAAAGGACGTTTAATACCAATTTTTCATGAAAATTTCCTGCTCATCACGTATCTTGACGGCGATCGTCGCGATCTTCAGCATGCTGTTCATGCAGCTTGCTGTGGCGTCGTACGCGTGTCCGGGTATGTCGACGGGAAGTCCGAATGGCGGTCAATCCGCAAATTCCGTCGCGACCGATATGCCGGATTGCGAAGGTATGGATCCGGCCCAGTCTACGCTTTGCCATCTGTACGCGCATGGTGAGCCGTCCAAACAGTCCCTCGAAAAGACACCCGTACCCGATATACAGCCTTTCGTGCCTGTTGCACTCGTATTGGATTTGCAGTTTTTCGACGTTGCATCCATTCCGGAGGCAAAGCCTTACCTGCCGATCGCGTTAACGCGAACGACCGCCCCGCCGATTGCCATCCGCAATTGCTGTTTCCGCATTTAATTCTCCAGACTGCCTAGTTCGTCATCGCATCGCCGCTGCCGGCGAGCGCGATGTTGTCCGTCGCACTCTGGAGGTAACATGTCATCCCTGCTATCCACGCAGTTCAATGCGTGTGCTTTTCGTCTTCGTTCAATATCGAAGACCGCGTTATTGCTGTCGTTCATCGTCGGCACCCATGCTGCGCTGGCAGCGCCAGTGGCGCTCACGCTTGGCCAGGCCCAACAGCAAGCGGTTGCCCGCTCACGCCAACTGATGGCGCAGGATCACGCAAGCGCTGCGTCGCGCGAAATGGCGGTCGCAGCCGGCCAACTGCCCGATCCCATCCTCAAGGTCGGTGTCGACAACTTGCCCGTCAGCGGTCCAGATCGCTTAAGTCTTGGCAACGACTTCATGACGATGCGTCGGGTCGGCATTTCGCAGGAGTTCACGCGCGCCGACAAACGACATTGGCGTTCCGCACGCCTCGAGCGCGAAGCGGACAAGGCCAGTGCACAAAAAGACGTCACCCTTGCATCGATCCAACGCGACACCGCCATCGCATGGCTAGACCTGTACTACACGGAGCAAATGGCCGCCGTGGTTTCTTCGCAGACGGCCCTGTCGCATCAAGAAATCGAAGCGGCCGAAGCGGCCTATCGTGGTGGACGCGGTAGCCAGGCCGACATTCTTGCGGCCCGTTCAGCTTTGCTCGCCCTGGACGACCGCAGGAGCGAGATCGGTCGTCGATTGCTCGTCGCTCGAACCATGCTGGCCCGCTGGACCGGTGCAAGTGGCGAGGTCGCCTTGGCGGGCGCGCCCAATATCGACAAGATACGCCTTGATCCTGCGACGCTTGACACTGACCTTGCTCACCACCCGCAGATCGCGGTGATGAACAGGCAAGAGGACATCGCCCAGGCGGAAGCCAATCTGGCACAAGCGAACCGGCGCGCGGATTGGAGTGTGGAGGTCGCCTTCCAGCAGCGCGGTGCCGCCTATTCGAACATGGTGTCGGTTGGCATATCGGTGCCGCTGCAGTGGGACCGGAAGAACCGCCAAGACCGCGAGCTTGCGTCCAAGCTCGCCATGGTCGAGCAAACGAAGGCCGAGCGCGATGAGATGCTACGCGATCATGTCGCTGAAGCGCGCGTCATGATTGTCGAGTGGCAGAACGGTCGGGAGCGGGTTGCGCGCTACGTCCGTGAATGGATACCGCTGGCGGACGAACGCAGCCAGGCGATGCTGGCCGCTTACCGGGGCGGAAAATCGACATTGGCCGAGGTGCTCGCAGCAAGACGCAATGAGACGGATGTCCGCATGCAGGCGCTTCAACTTCAAATGGAGACGGCGCGGCTGTGGGCACAACTCAACTTCCTCTTTCCAGAAAACGGAATCGCACAGCATTCCGCCATGACTAGCAACCAGGAATCCAAATGAAGAACAAGAAAATTTTCGCGCTGATCGTTGCAGTTGCCGTTGCGGCCGGCGGATACGCGGCCTACCGATTTGGAGTGCGGCAAGGCATGAAGGACATGTCGCCTGCCAACGCGACCGCGGCTGGCGGAGCCGCGGCTGGCGGCGGCGCCGCCAAGAAGCCGCTGTACTGGCACGATCCGATGGTTCCCGGTCAAAAATTCGACAAGCCGGGCAAATCCCCCTTCATGGACATGCAACTGGTCCCCGTGTACGGCGGAGACGATGGCGACGACGGCAAGGTCACCATCAGCCCACGCGTGCAGCAGAATCTCGGGGTGCGCACGGCGGCGGTCACGAGCGGAAAATTGTCGACGCGCGTGGTTACGGTGGGAAGCGTGGCCTATAACGAGCGCGACGTGGCACTGGTGCAGGCGCGCAGCAATGGATTTGTCGAGCGCCTGTACGTGCGTGCGCCGCTCGATCCAGTAAAAAAAGGGCAGGCCTTGGCCGAATTGTACGTACCTGACTGGGTCGCGGCGCAGGAGGAATACCTGGCTGCCCGGCGTATGCAAGGCGCCGACACGGCTTCGTTGGTCGACGGCGCCCGCCAGCGCATGCGGCTCGTCGGCATGACCGACGGGCAGATTCGGTTGGTGGAAGCCAGTGGCAAGGTCAATCCCCGCATCACAATTTCATCGCCCGTCAGCGGTGTGGTCGCGGAACTCGGCGCCCGTGAAGGGATGACCGTGATGGCTGGGGCGACTCTGTTTCGTATCAACGGGCTTGGCACCGTCTGGGTGAATGCGGAAGTACCGGAGAACGTGGCAGCAAGGGTTCGGCCCGGCGATGTGGTCGAAGCGCGCACCCAAGCGCTGCCTGGCACCGTCTACAAGGGCAAGGTCGGCGCGATTTTGCCCGAGGTCAATGCCGCGACACGCACGCTCAAAGCCCGTATCGAGCTGGCTAACCCGAATGGGCAGTTGGTGCCTGGTATGTTCGCCGCACTCACGTTTGCGCCCAGCGCCGGCGCCGAGGTGCTGCTGGTGCCGTCGGAGGCCGTCATACAGACGGGCACGCGCAGCGTCGTCATGCTCGCGCAAGATGGCGGCAAATTCATGCCAGTCGACGTCGAGCTCGGGGGCGAAGGCGATGGTTTGACCGAGATCCGCAAGGGCCTGGCAGCTGGCCAGAAGGTCGTCGTATCGGGTCAGTTCCTGGTCGACTCCGAGGCGAGTTTGAGGGGGACGGCGACGCGCATGACGGATGTTCAAGCACCAGAGCAAGATAAAGCGGCCGCGCTCCATCACGGCCAAGGCAAGGTCGAACAGATCGGCAAGGACGACATCACAATTTCGCACGGCCCGATAGCGTCCCTGCAGTGGGGGCCGATGACGATGCCATTCAAGCTTCCGCCCGCAGGGCTGCCGCGCAATGTCAGCACGGGCGATCAGGTCGCGTTCGACATCAAGCAGCGCAAGGATGGCAGTTTTGAAATCGCCGCGATTTCGCCGACCGCAGATGCGCCCTCCGTTGGCAACAAGCCCATGACTGATTCCATGAAGGGCGATATGAAGATGCCTAAGCCGGCGGCTGGAGACAAGAAATGATCGCGAAACTGATCCGCTGGTCGATCGCGAACCGTTTCCTGGTCTTGCTGGCAACCGTTTTCATTACCGCTTGGGGAATATGGTCACTCGCGCGCACTCCGCTCGATGCGATCCCGGATTTGTCGGATGTGCAGGTCATTATCCGCACGACCTATCCAGGGCAGGCGCCACAGATCGTCGAGAACCAGGTGACCTATCCGCTGACGACGACGATGCTTTCAGTGCCAGGGGCAAAAACGGTGCGCGGTTACTCCTTTTTCGGCGACTCCTTCGTCTACATCCTGTTCGAGGATGGGACCGACCCTTACTGGGCCAGGTCGCGCGTGCTCGAGTACCTGAACCAGGTGCAATCACGCCTGCCTGCGCAGGCGAAAACGGCTCTCGGGCCGGATGCGACCGGCGTGGGCTGGATCTACGAATATGCGCTGGTGGACCGCAGCGGCAAGCTGGACTTGTCGCAGCTGCGCGCATTCCAGGACTGGTTCCTGAAATTCGAACTCAAGGCAGTGCCCAACGTGTCCGAGGTGGCCAGCGTTGGCGGCATGGTACGCCAGTACCAAATCGTGCTCGACCCCGACAAGCTGCGCGCCTACTCCATCCCCCATGGCAAAGTGATCGAGGCGGTGCAGCGCGCCAATCAAGAAACGGGCGGTTCGGTGCTCGAATTGGGCGAAGCCGAATACATGGTCAGGGCCTCGGGTTACCTGCAGTCGCTCGACGATTTCCGAAAAATTCCGCTCATGACCACAGACGCCGGAGTGTCGGTGCGATTGGGCGACGTCGCCCGCATCCAGCTTGGACCGGAGATGCGCCGCGGGATCGCTGACCTCAACGGCGAAGGCGAGGTCGCGGGCGGCGTGATCGTCATGCGATCCGGCAAAAACGCACTCGAAACCATCGATGCCGTCAAGGCCAAACTCGCCAAGCTGAAGTCGAGCTTGCCGGCAGGCGTCGAGATCGTTCCGGTGTATGACCGTTCCAACCTGATCAAGCGCGCGGTCGACAACCTCGAGCACAAGCTGATCGAGGAATTCATCGTCGTCGCGCTGGTCTGCGCAATCTTCCTGTTTCACATTCGGTCGGCATTGGTGGCGATCGTGTCGCTGCCGCTGGGTATACTGATCGCCTACATTGTGATGTCGTATCAGGGCATCAACGCCAACATCATGTCGCTGGGCGGGATCGCGATCGCGATTGGCGCCATGGTCGACGCGGCGGTCGTGATGATTGAGAACGCCCACAAGCATATCGAGGCCTGGAATCACGCCAACCCTGGCAAAAAGTTGAGCGGCGATGCGCACTGGGCCGTGATCGGCGATGCTGCGGCCGAGGTCGGCCCGGCGCTGTTCTTCTCGCTGCTCATCATCGTACTGTCCTTCATCCCGGTGTTCACGCTCGAAGCACAGGAGGGCCGCCTGTTCGCCCCCCTTGCCTTCACCAAGACCTACGCCATGGCGGCGGCGGCCGGCCTGGCCGTCACATTGATCCCGGTGTTGATGGGCTACCTGATCCGGGGACGCATTCCCGCCGAGCAGAAAAATCCGCTGAACCGGCTGCTGATCGCGCTCTACCGCCCGCTGCTGGAAATTGTGTTGCGCTGGCCAAAGTCCACCCTGGTCGCTGCCGGATTGATTGCGATCGTCACCATCTGGCCTATGTCGCGCCTAGGCGGCGAATTCATGCCGCCTCTCGATGAGGGCGATTTGCTGTATATGCCCTCCGCTTTGCCGGGTGTGGGCGCCGGCAAGGTAGCTGAACTGCTGCAACAGACGGATCGCCTGATCAAGACGGTGCCTGAGGTGCAAAGCGTGTTTGGTAAGGCCGGCCGGGCCGAATCGGCCACCGATCCGGCGCCTCTCGAAATGTTCGAGACGACGATCCAGTTCAAGCCGCGCGACCAATGGCGGGCGGGCATGACCACGGACAAGCTGGTCGATGAGCTCGACCGCATCGTTAAGGTGCCGGGGCTATCCAATATCTGGGTGCCGCCGATCCGCAACCGCATCGATATGCTTGCCACCGGGATCAAGAGTCCGGTCGGCGTCAAGGTGGCCGGCACCAGTCTGCAAGAGATTGACCGCATCACTGGCGAGATCGAGCGCGTCATCAAGGGCGTTCCCGGCGTGTCATCAGCGCTGGCCGAGCGTCTCAACGGAGGGCGATACGTCGATATCCATATCGATCGAGATGGCGCGGCGCGGTACGGCCTGAATATCGCCGATGTGCAGAGCATCGTCTCGAGCGCGATCGGTGGCGACAACATCGGAGAGACGGTGGAAGGCTTGCAGCGCTTTCCGATCAACGTGCGCTACCCGCGCGAGGTACGCGACTCGGTCGAGAAACTGCGCGAACTTCCAGTGTTGACCGAACGCGGCGCCCAGATACGGCTTGGCGACGTCGCCACAATCCGGATCAACGATGGCCCTCCCATGCTCAAGAGCGAGAATGCGCGGCTGTCGGGTTGGGTGTATGTCGACATCCGTGACCGTGACCTCAGCTCGGCCGTGCACGAGATGCAGCAGGTCGTCGCCAAGGAAGTGAAGCTGCCGGCCGGCTATTCCGTGTCCTGGTCGGGCCAGTTCGAATACCTGGAACGCGCGACGGCAAAGCTCAAGATCGTCGTTCCTGCGACGCTGCTCATCATCTTCGTACTGCTCTACCTGACCTTCACGCGTGTCGATGAAGCGGCGTTGATCATGGCGACCTTGCCGTTCGCGCTGGCTGGCGGCATCTGGCTTCTGTGGGCACTCGGCCATAACCTGTCGGTAGCAAGCGGCGTCGGCTTCATCGCCCTGGCGGGCGTGTCGGCGGAATTCGGCGTCATCATGCTGCTTTACCTCAAGCATGCGTGGGAAGCGAGGCAAGCAAAAGGCGCGCCGAGCGAGGCCGATCTTCTTGACGCCATACGCGAGGGCGCGGTATTGCGGGTTCGGCCGAAGGCGATGACGGTGGCCGTGATCATCGCCGGCCTGATTCCGGTCATGATCGGCACCGGCACCGGATCGGAAGTCATGCAGCGCATCGCGGCGCCGATGGTGGGAGGCATGATCACCGCGCCCTTGTTGTCGATGTTCGTGGTACCGGCAGTCTATCTGCTGATCCGGCGCCGGTCGATCCGCGCTGCAGCCGCCACGACGACTGGGAGCGATCAGCCATGAAGCACATCGCCGCGTCACGTACCGCGAGATACATCATGGTTTTCCTGCAGGGACTGCTCCTGCTGGCCGGCACGCCGCAGACCAGCGTTGCTCAAGGTCTGTCGGATCAAATGGAAATGCGTGGCGCGCGCCAAGTCACAGGGGCGTCGCGCGATACGCCGGAAATCGATTGCCAATCCTACGCCTTCTGCTGCCTGGCGCCGCCCGTTCCAGTTCGCGCATCGAGAACGCCGGACCGACTGGACGTGGAATGTGCCGCAGTCGAGTACCGGCTCGATGTCGACATCCTTGCCTTTTCCTCCGCACTGAGGATGGCATCGGCGCCAATGGTGGCGCTGCGCCTGCTTTATTGTTGTTGGCGAAACTAGATCCTCGACCACATTTTTCAGAACCCGATTTGACTACGAGGTGTCGCCATGAATTCTTTTAGAACAATCTTTCCGAGCTGGTCGCGGGCGTGTGGGTAACACAGGGCCGGATGTTCCATGTCCCGGCAATCGCAGCCTCGTATCGCCTGCATGCTCCTGCTCGCCGACGCCATTTCCGGTATGCCCGGGCAAAAGGCCGCCAGCGCCAATTGCGTGAACAGCAAGCGAATCACGGCGAATATAACTGCGACGAGGCGGGTTGTACGGGATGGTTTTACAGCGCCATTCGGATTGAGAGTTCGGCTATTTTGTATAGCTCGAAGCGGAGGATATCATCCTTTGGCCCCACTGACCGGCGCGGGCCACAATGCTCTACGCCGATGGCTGCGGGGGCGGCGCAGGAGGGCGTTGCGCCGCGCAATCAGCCTTCGGCAGACTTGTTATTTCTTCATATTGGAATGCTGTGCCATCCACTTGTCGAGCGTTGCAATCTCCTTGGTCTGCTCGGTCACCATCTTTTGCGCCATCTGTTTCAGCTGCTTGTCTGTGCCCCGCGCAAGTTCCATTTTTGCCATGTCGATGGCGCCCTGGTGGTGGCTGCGCATCATCATGGCAAAATCGTGGTCGGTGTCGCCCGACATCTTCATCGCCTGCATCTCGGACTGCATTTTCGACATCGCGGCCATAAAATCCGGCGCGGTCGCGGTTTCGCCGCCGGGCGCTGTCGTATGGGCATGGGGTGCCGGGGCGGCTGCCTGGGCAGACACCGCGACGGGGGATATCAGTACGGCGCTGCAGACCAGGCCGACAGCGGCTTTTTTCCAAATTAATGGCATTTTCATTGCGTCTCCAAGTTGAGTAATACTCGATTGGCTGTGCAGGGCAAAGCATTCAATGCTAGTGCGCCGCATGGGTAGCAGTGCTGGCGCCCGTCGCAGGTCTTGCCATGGCCCCCATGGCTGCGCAGGACGCGGCGCAGCGCCGGCAGATCTCGGCACAGTGTTCCATGTCTCCGATACGCTCGCAGCTCGCGGCGCACGCATCGCACACCTGGGCGCACGCCGCGCAAACGGCGGCGTGCAGTGGAGAATTGCTCAACATAAAATTGGCCGACGTCTGGCACAGCTCGGCGCAATTGATCATCAAACGCATATGCTCCGGCTCAAGATGCGCGCCCCCGATTTCGAGGCAGTGGGTCATCGCGGTTTGAAGACAAGTTGCGTGGCATTCTGTACAAGCATCGATGCAGATCTGCATTTCACTTGTCAGGGTATGGTGCGTCATATTGACCTCCGTTTCAAAATGAAATGGCCGTGAGACCATCATGAAGTTGAACATGGAAATGACACCGCGACCGTTCGGTCACACACATTGGCGCGAACCGACGTCAAACAGAGGATCTGACCGGCACGCTGGTTGACTTCAAGTATGCGCGCAAGCGCCCAGTATTGGCCTCGAAGGGACGATGAAAATAGTAGGCAGCAATGACGATGGCGACGTAGATGCCCAGAAATGACAGCAAGTGGATCGGGTCGTTCGGTACCACCTTGTTATGGGCAAGATAGGGAACGAGAGCGGTGACAACGGTAATCAACGGCACATGGATGACGTAGAGAGTGAAGGAAAAATCGGCAAAGTGTTTGGCTACGCCTTTTAATTTTGCAACAACTCGTCCCGGGGTCAGGCGGACCTGCGTACTTGCCAGGAAAACAATGAAGGCGACGCTGAACAATAAGTCATGAGGGAATGATTGGTAGTTCATGTCGGGATTCTTGTCGTGCACACGGAAGTACACCGCCACCCCGGCAAACACGAGGAACAAGATTGCTCTGACCGTCGGCGTCGTGCGAATATCGATCCGCGAACCGGCAACGCCCAGCAGCCAGATTGAAAAATACAGCATGAGCGGCCCCGGCAGGAGCCAGGTTAGCGAGAGCGCGGCCATCAGCGCGCTGACGCGCGACTGCGTGGAACTCGATCCAAGCGTGATGACGAGCAGTGGGAAGAGAATGTAATACCAACTCTCGTTCGACAAGCTCCAGAGCGGGAAATTGCCGCCAAATGTAGGCACGGCAATTTTCTGAAGGCCGGCGAGATTGCCCAGGAATGCAGTGGCCGAGTATTCGTTGCCGGGAACAAAGCTCAAGGCACCCGGGTCGATCTTCGCGGTCACCATGCCCACTCCGAGTGTCAACACAAAAACCGGAATGAGTACGATCCAGAGCCGGGTCACGCGATCAATGGCGTAGTCGCGGAACGCGCCTGCGCGCCCCGATTTGTTCAGCAGGCTGCCGCCGACCAGCCAGCCGCTGAGAAGAAAAAACACCACCACTGCCTGATGGGCGAAGCCGGTAAAAAACGCCACCCCCTGAAACGCGACAGTCGGCGCAGCGATCGTTCCATAGCCGGGGTATAGCTGGGCGCGTAGATGGGCCAATGCAACCTCGAGCGCCGCCAGTGCGCGTAGCAGCGAAATCAGGAACGAGTGGAGATAGTCATCGTTCAGATTGGTGCGCGAAAGCTTGTTTATCTGGATCATGTTGGCCTCAATTAGTCGAATGCGGGTGCGCTTGCCTGATCGTAGGCCCGCGGCCGATTCGCTCGCTGACAGTGGTCAAGCCAGGCCCGGGGACCCGGCGGAATTGCCCAACCGTGCGCGTCAAACGCGACAAAAAAGCGCTGTGCTAAAATCGGGCGGTGAAAACGTTAATGAAAACATTGCTCGTCTGGCTGTTGTTGCTGGCGGTGCCCTTCCAGGGCTTCGCTTCGGCAACCATGCTCGTGTGCGCGCCATTTTCATCGACACCGATCGCCGAGTTCGAGCGGGCCGCCCCGGCACATGCCGGCGCCGCAGGATCAGAAGCGGAAGCAGCTCCAGCGGCGCACTGTGCGCAGATGGCGGCGCAGCAAGGCGACGATCCCGGCGCCAAAAAGTCGGGCCACCAGACCAGCATGAAGTGCAGCTCCTGCGCGCTTTGCCATGTTGGAATGGCAATTGCCTCGCATGAGATTGAACGCCTGCACTTCGGTGTGCAGCAGTTTTCCACCATTCCATTCGACCTGGCCTTTATTGCCGCCGTCGATCTCGACCTCCCCGAACGTCCTCCACAAACTTCCCTGATTTGACAGGCCGAACCGTTCGCTTTACCACGAGCGGCCAAACCATTGCCCGACCTTGACCACGATAGCGGTGTGAGGACGGCGCCGTCTCATCGAGGAAGTCATGAAACCATTTGCAAGGCATTTACCCAGCCTCGCTGCGCTCGTCGCCAGCGTTACTTTAGCCGGCGAACCCGGCACAGGCCCGGCTCCGGCCCGGCCGGATCCCGCCGACCCAGCCGCCAGCGTTGCTCCCAGGCCCTACGAGAGCTTCCTCGCGCCTAAAAGGGCCGAATCCGTGGATAAAGGGTCGCCAGCCAACCATTGGATAGAGGCAAACCGCACGGTCGCTTCGTTCGACTCCATGTCGCTGACGATGGGCGGATCCGATGCAGGCGATGGCCGCGGCGCGGACGAGGAACAACAGCCCTCAAAGGCATCGGCAAGCAAGGATCCTCACGCCGGCCACGCCATGTCGAAAGCCAAGGCGGCCGATCCGCATGCAGGACACGCCATGCCGATGGATATCCCTGAAAAACCTGCGGCCGGCGTGCGCAGGGCCGATGGGAAATCGGCCCGTCCCGCCGACAAGCAAGCATCTCCCGCGCCGGTGACAAAGGATGCGCATGCCGGACATAACATGGCGCCGGCCGCGCCGGATCCGCATGCCGTCCATGACGACAAGGAGAAGAAATGAGCAAAGGCAATTCAAGACGTCGATACCCCATTTTGGCGCTGGTGTCGGCAGCGATGCTCATCGCCGGTTGTACTACAGTGTCGCCTGACGGGGGCTTCGCCGATGTATCCAAGCTTGCCAAGGCGAGACTCGGAGCTGATGCGCACGTTATCCGAAGCGAAACCGACCGGCGCGCCCTTGATGCGATCATCGCCAATACGCTGGATAAAGAACTGACGGCCGATGGCGCCGTCCAGATCGCTTTGCTGAACAATCGGGGCCTGCAAGCGACCTATCTCGACGTTGGCATTGCCCAGGCCGACTTGGTCCAGGCTGGACGGCTGCAAAACCCGTCATTCACCTTTCAACGCACCCACGGCGCCGGCGTTGTCGAGATCGAGCGCTCATTGACACTCAATCTCGTCAGCCTGCTGACTGCGCCGTTGGCCAAGCGCATTGAAGGCCGTCGTTTCGAGGCCACGCGCCTGATGGTCGCGAACCAGATGCTCGCTCTTGCCGTCCAGGTCCGGCGCGCCCATGTCGAGGCGGTCGCCGCCGCGCAGGGATTGGACTATGCGCGCCAGGTGAGCCGGTCGGCCGAAGCGAGCGCGGAAATGACGGCACGGATGGCGCGGGCTGGCAATTCGAGCCAGCTGGACCTGGCGCGCGCCCAGGCGTTCCGTGCTGAAACGACAGGCGGGGTCGGGCGCGCCACCCAGGAAGCGACCATGGCGCGCGAAAAGCTGACACGGCTGATGGGACTGTGGGGAAACGACACGGCGTTCAAGCTGCCTACCCGGTTGCCGGAGCTACCCATGGAGCCCGTCGTGCTTGACAACGTGGAGCGCATCGCCATGCGCGACCGCCTCGATATCCAGGCTGCCAAGATCGAGGCGGCCCAGACTGCCGCGTCCCTCGGTTTGACAAGAACCACGCGCTTCATCAATGTGCTCGACCTCGGTTACGTTCGCAACAGCACCGCGGGCGAACCGAGTGCGCGGGGCTATGCAATTTCTGTCGAAATCCCGCTGTTTGACTGGGGCACGGCACGGGTCGCCCAGGCAGAAGCGGTGTACATGCAGGCTGCGGACAAGGTCGCCCAGCGGGCAATCGAGGCGCGCAGCGAAGCACGCGAGAGCTATCTCGGGTATCGCAACGCCTATGACCTGGCGAAACACTATCGCGACGAGGTGATTCCGCTGAGAAAAAAAGTCTCGGACGAGACGCTTCTCCGCTACAACGGCATGCTCGTCAGTGTCTTCGAATTGCTGGCCGATTCGCGCGAGCAAGCCGGCGCCGTCAGCAGCTACATCGACGCCCTGAAAACGTTCTGGCTTGCCCAGGCAGACCTGGAGGCGGCCATTGGCGGGCGTTTGCAGGCAAGCCCATCGGACTCCAATAAAGGATCGAATCCATGACCAACCGTAGAAATTTTATCGGCAGTGCCGGCGTCTTGCTCGCGGGAGCTGCCGCAGTCGGCAAGGCCGCGGCAGCCTCGCTGCCCGAAGCGCCGACCCAGCAGTCGCCCAACACGATGGCGCCATTGATGCCGCCCAACGGACGCCCCTACAACCCTGTCGTGACCTTGAATGGCTGGTCGCTGCCATGGCGCATGAAAGACGGGGTGAAAGAATTCCATCTGGTCGCCGAGCCGGTCGTGCGCGAGATCGCCCCAGGCATGAAGGCGAACATGTGGGGATACAACGGTCAAAGTCCTGGGCCGACAATCGAGGTGGTCGAAGGCGATCGCATTCGTATTTTTGTCACCAACAAGTTGCCTGAACACACCAGTATCCACTGGCACGGCCAGATCCTTCCCAACGGGATGGATGGCGTGACCGGCGTCACCCAGCCGGGAATTCAACCGGGCAAGACTTTCATGTACGAATTCGTGGCCCGCCACGCCGGCACGTTCATGTACCACCCGCACGCCGACGAGATGGTCCAGATGGCGATGGGCATGATGGGATTTTGGGTCACCCACCCGAAAAATCCTGCGGAACACGCGGTCGACCGCGACTTTGTCTTCCTGCTCAATGCCTACGATATCGAACCCGGCAGCTATACACCACGAGTCAATACGATGCTTGACCAGAACCTGTGGACCTTCAACAGCCGCGTTTTTCCGGCAATCGACCCCATGGTCGTGCGCAAGGGCGACCGGGTGCGCATCCGCGCCGGCAACCTCAGCATGACCAACCACCCCTTGCATGTCCACGGGCACCGCTTCGAGGTCACCGGCACTGATGGCGGATGGGTGCGGCCGTCGGCGCGCTGGCCGGAAGTGACGACGGATATTGGTGTCGGGCAAATGCGGGCGATCGAATTCCTTGCCGACAACCCGGGCGACTGGGCTTTTCACTGCCACAAGTCGCATCACACCATGAATGCGATGGGCCATTCGGTCCCCACGATGATCGGCGTCGACCAGCGCGGCGTCGCGAAAACGATCAACGACCTGGTCCCCGACTATATGGTCATGGGCGACAAGGGGGGCTCGATGGGGGGAATGGAAATGCCGCTCCCCGAGAACACCTTGCCGATGATGTCCGGAGACGGCCCGTTCGACCGGATCGATATGGGTGGGATGTTCACGCTGCTCAAGGTACGCGAGGGCCTCGCCCGGAACGATTACAAGGATCCCGGCTGGTACCGGCATCCAAAGGGCACGTTGGCAGTGGAGTGGACCGGGGACATGCCGACGGCGCCGAGCGCGCCCGACCGGCCCGCTTCCACCCAGGCCGGCGAAAAGATAATGAATGTAAAGAAGAGCAGTGGCCACAGTGGCCATTGAATCACCACCGATTGCAAACCACCCAAAGGAGACACCATGAACTATTTGAATTCGATGATCGCTACCGCAGCCTTGCTGTGCGCCGTGACCTTGCCAAGCGCCGCGACGGCCCATGAAGGCCACGACGACAAGCACGCTGTCGCAGCCGCCAGCGCGACCACCGCTGAACTATCGGAAGGCGAAGTGAAAAAGGTCGATAAGCCAGCCGGCAAGATCACCATCAAACATGGCCCGCTGCGCAACCTGGATATGCCGGGGATGACGATGGTGTTCAAGGTAAAGAATCCGGCGATGCTCGATACGGTCAAGGTCGGAGACAAGATCAACTTTGTTGCCGAAAAAGTCAATGGCAGCTTGACCTTGACCCAGTTGGAACCTTCAAAGTAAGCAATGACAGGTGGTCCGGCCACGAGCGCCGGACGCGCCCAGGATCAGAACATCACAACAGGAGAATAAAACATGACCACCAAAAACATTATTGTCGCCATCGCGCTGGGCCTCGGCAGTCTGACGGCGACGTTGGCGCAGGCCCATGCGAAAATTGAAGCATCCGAGCCGAAAGCCGACAGCGAGCTGGCCGCGGCACCGACGTCCGTCCGGCTGCACTTCAACGAAAAACTGGAGCCGGCGTTCAGCAAGATCGAGCTGCTTGACGCGAAGAACTCGCCCGTGAAGCTGCCCAAGGCAGTAGTCGACAGCAAGGATGCCAAAGTCATGTCGGCGCAAGTCCCGGCACTGACTCCGGGGCAATACCTGGTCCGCTGGTCGACAATGACCCACGACGGCCACAAGGCGAAGGGGGAATACCACTTCAAGGTGAAATAGCATGGGCGGCGACATCCAGACGGCGATTACGGTCGCGACGGTCCTGCTTAACCTGGCGATGGCAGTAGCGGTCGGCGCCACGATGGCGTCGCTGTGGTTGGCAACCGGTTCATCGAACTGGTCCAGTAGGCGTTTGCGCTACCTGCGGCCCGTACGGCTGGGCGCGATCGCGCTCGCCCTGGTGGCCCTGGGCCTCTTGCTCCTTCTTGTTTCAGCGTCTATGGCGGAAGTCCCCGTGACCGAAGCTGGCGAGGCAACGCGCGCGATGCTAACCGGCAGCCACTTTGGCCTGGCCTGGGCGATCGGTATGGCCGCGCTGATCGCCGCGGCGCTTCTCGCGGCGCTGCCGGCACGCGCATTTCCGTTGACCGCCAGTGCCGTCGCAGCGCTTGCGGTGGTTTTCTACACGCGCAGCATGGTCAGTCACGCGTCCGCGAACGGCGACTTCAATCTGACCATGGCGGCGGACTGGATCCACCTGTGCCTGATCAGCGTGTGGGTCGGCGAAGTCGCTATCGCGGGCATGCTAACACTGCGGCCAACTGCTGCCTTGCAGCAGGACGATCGGGGCGAGATAGCCGCCTACATCGAGAACCTGTCCACCTCAGCCACAGTCGCACTTGCCGGCATTGTCGCCACGGGCGCATACAGTGCATGGCATAACCTTGGCAGCCTGGACGGTCTGTCGGGCAATCGGTATGGCACTGTCCTGTCGGTGAAGGTGGCCATGGTCGTCGTCGCGGTCATGTTGGGGGGCTTCAACCGCTTTGTCGCCATGCCGCCGCTTCTCGCCGGCCTGCGCGGCAACAGCGCAACCATGGATCCTTGGCGGACATTCACGCTCGTCCTGCGTGTGGAAGCAGTGTTGCTGCTGGGCGTACTGGTCGCGGCCGCCCTCCTTAGCGCGACATCGCCGCCGACCGCGGCATGACCCATTTCTTTCACCCATTCATCACCACAAGGAGTACGAATATGCAATATCGAGTTGTTCTGTCCCTGCTGATCGCCACCATTTCCGTCCAAGTATCGGCGGCGCCAGCATCCGCACCCAACGATGCACTTTCCAGTTTCTACGCCGCACTTGCCAGTGGCGACCGCACGAAAGCGCTCGCGCTCCTTTCGCCGTCAGTGGCCATTTACGAGGCTGGCCACGTGGAGTCGTCGCGCGAGGAATACGCCAGCCATCATCTCGCCGGCGATATCGCTTTTGCCAAGACCTCCACGCGTAAAGTGCGCAAGCACTCCGAAAAGGTCGAAGGCAATCTGGCCGTCATTTGGGAAGAGACCGAAACCACGACGGCGTCCGGTTCCAAGCCTGGGACTTCCTACGGTACCGAAACGGCGCTTCTCGAAAACGTGGATGGCCAATGGCGCATCACGCACGTGCATTGGTCGTCGCGCAAGGGGAAGTGATCGCACGCGGCCCCGGTAGGGGCCGCGTTTTGGAAGGATCGTGACATCGACCAGCAGTCAAAACGAAGGAAGATATGGACAGCAAATCGCATTCGACACACGACCATGGTGGCGCCCCGGGAACCCATGTGGATCCGGTATGCGGCATGACCGTCGCGGCAAAGCCAGACAAACATCTGGCGCACGCTGGTCACCACTACTATTTCTGCAGTTCCGGCTGCGTGGCAAAATTCCGCGCCGATCCAGCACGCTACCTTGAACCGAAGGCATCGGCTACATATCTACCAGCGGCGGAAGGCACGATTTATACCTGTCCGATGCACCCCGAGATCCGCCAGCCAGCTCCCGGGAACTGTCCGATCTGCGGGATGGCGCTGGAACCGCTGATGCCTTCACTGGATGCAGAAGACAACCCCGAATTGAATGATTTCAGACGGCGGTTCTGGTCAACGCTTCCATTATCAGGAGCGGTGTTTGCGCTGGCCATGTTCGGGCACATGTGGCTCCCAGCCGGCCTTCCACGCCAGAACCTGATCGAGCTGGCCCTGAGCACCCCTGTTGTATTGTGGGCCGGGTGGCCGTTCTTCCATCGCTTCGGCCAGTCGATCGGCAATCGCAGCCCGAACATGTGGACACTGATAGGCGCCGGCGTCGCGGCCGCGTTTGGCTACAGCCTGGTCGCCACCTTTGCTCCCGGCTTGTTTCCGCCTTCATTTGCCACCCATGCGGGCCGCGTAGGCGTGTACTACGAGGCCGCTGCCGTTATCGTCTCGCTCACGTTGCTGGGCCAGATACTGGAGCTGCGCGCGCGCTCGCAGACTTCCGCCGCCATCAAATCGCTGATGCAGCTGGCGCCCAAGACAGCCCGCCGCATCCGGCCGGACGGTAGCGAAGAAGATGTACCGCTCACGCACATCCACGTGGGAGACACCGTGCGCGTGCGGCCGGGCGAGAAGGTGCCGGTCGACGGCACCGTGACCGATGGCGAGAGCGCGCTCGACGAGTCGATGCTGACGGGCGAACCGCTACCGGTCACCAAACGCCCTGGGGACAAGGTCATCGGCGCGACCATCAATGCCAGCGGCGCCTTGATCGTCAGGGCCGACAAGATCGGTTCGCAGACCATGTTGGCGCAGATTGTCCAGATGGTGGCGCAGGCCCAGCGTTCGCGCGCTCCCATGCAGCGTCTGGCGGACGTCGTTGCGGGCTATTTCGTCATGGTGGTCATGGCGATCGCCGTGCTGACGTTGCTTGTCTGGGGACTGTTTGGTCCGCAGCCGAGCTGGGTATATGGCTTTGTCAACGCCGTAGCCGTCCTGATCATCGCCTGCCCGTGTGCCTTGGGCCTGGCGACGCCGATGTCCATCATGGCCGCGACCGGTCGGGCCGCCACCCAGGGTATCCTGTTTCGCGACGCGGCAGCAATCGAAGGTTTGTGCAAGGTCGACACCTTAATTGTCGATAAGACCGGCACGCTCACGGAAGGGCGACCCAGGTTCGATCGTATCGTCTCGGCTCCCGGCTTTTCGGAAGCGGACGTGCTGCGCATCGCCGCAAGTATCGACCAGGCCAGCGAGCACCCCCTTGCGCGCTCCATTGTCGACGAAGCGCTCAAGCGCGGTCTTGCGCTCGAAAAGCCGTCGGCTTTTGAATCGTCCAGTGGCATCGGCGTGCGCGGCACGCTTGGCGGCCAGCAGATCGCCCTTGGCAATTCGGCCTTGATGACCGAGGATGGCATCGACGGGAGCGACCTCGCGTCCCAAGCCGAGGAATTGCGCTCACAAGGCGCCAGCGTGATGTATCTAGCCACGAATGGCGCACTGGCCGGTCTGATCGCAGTGGCCGATCCGATCAAGGCGAGCAGCCGCGCGGCGCTCGACGCGCTGCGCAGTGCAGGATTGACCGTGATCATGGCGACCGGCGACGGCGCGACGACAGCGAAGGCGGTCGCCCAGCGCCTGGGCATCGACGAAGTGTATGGCGAAGTCAAACCGGCGGACAAGCTGGCCCTGGTGGAGCGTCTTCAGCTCGCTGGCAAGGTGGTGGCGATGGCCGGCGACGGCATCAACGACGCGCCGGCGCTGGCGAAGGCCAATGTCGGCATTGCCATGGGCACCGGGACCGACGTGGCGATCAACAGCGCCCATCTGACACTGGTCAAGGGCGACCTGCTGGCGATCGCCCGGGCCCGCACCCTGTCGCTCGATACCGTTCGCAACATGCGCCAGAACCTGGGGTTCGCTTTCTTCTACAACGCCTTGGGTATACCGTTGGCGGCCGGCCTGCTTTATCCGATTACGGGCCAGCTACTTTCGCCGCTGGTGGCCGCGCTGGCCATGAGCCTCAGCTCGGTGTCGGTGATCTCCAATGCGCTTCGGCTTCGACGGGCCGGCCTTGAAAGGCCTGACACTTTCGATGCCAACACAAGGACCAACAGGAGCAGTCATGAACGAAGCTAAAGGTTGTGCAGCCACGAAATCGGGCGCTTCTCCTGCGCCGTTTCCCGAACAGCGCATGAACTCGGGATGCTATTGCGTCAGTTTAAACCGCGATGCCTTGCGGCAGGCACTTGAGGCGCAGCTCGGTTCGCCGGCTTTGGTGGCGCTTGTCGAAGATCGCTGTCCATTTCTATTTTCCGCAATGCCGGTCTTTGTCTCCGAGTCGCAACATCAACAAATGGAAGCGGTAGTAAAGGCGCTCGAATTTGTCATCGGCATGTCCTCCTATCGGGAGCGGATATTGTCGTCGGCCGCGCCGATTGCGCGTCACGATCCGGGCGGCGCGGGCGGTGTATTCTTCGGATACGACTTCCATCTGGTCGGCGACGCTATCGGGCTGATCGAAATAAATACCAACGCAGGCGGGGCCATGCTCAATGCAGTGATGGCCCGGGCCCATCGGGCTTGCACGATCAACGCGGACCAGCTCGCCACGGCGGCGGAATCGGGCCCAAGATTTGAAGCTGCGATCATGGACATGTTCCTGGCCGAATGGGAGCGTTGCAAACGCGGACGGCAGTTGCGGTCGATCGCCATTGTCGATACGGCGCCGGAATCACAATACCTCTACCCGGAATTCATCCTCTTCAAGCAATTATTCGAGCGGCACGGCGTGCGTGCCGTCATCGCCGATCCGACATCGCTGCGGTTTCACGATGGGACGCTCTGGCATGGAAATGAGCCGATCGATTTGGTCTACAACCGCCTCACTGACTTTATGCTCGATGATGTGCGGCATGACGAGTTGCGGCAGGCGTACCTGGACGGCGCGGTTGTCCTGACACCCCATCCGCAGGCGCACGCGCTGTACGCCGACAAACGGAATCTTGGGATTCTCAGTAGCCGGGTCGAGTTGAAATCGCTCGGCGTCCCAAAATCTGTACAGGAAATTTTGCTCGCTTTCGTGTTGCCTACCGAACTGGTCATTCCCGGTGATGCCGACCGGCTCTGGCAGAGCCGCCGCAAACTCTTTTTCAAGCCCGCTTCTGGCTACGGAGGGCGCGCCGCCTATCGTGGTGACAAGCTCACTAAGGGCGTGTGGCAGGACATTCTCGGTGGTCAGTACGTCGCACAGCAGGTAATGGCGCCGGGGGAGCGGGTCGCCGGTAGCCGCAATGCACCCGAAAAACTGAAGTTCGACCTAAGGATGTACGCTTATGCGAACCAGGTCCAGTGGACGGCTGCGAGAGTGTACCAGGGCCAAACGACTAACTTTCGCACTCCAGGCGGCGGGTTCGCGCCGGTCTACCACGTGGCGCAAACGGCATGACCTTGCACCGCAGCCTGTTTAAGTAGGGCGAAAACGAAAAAAATCGGTCGCTAAGCCAACTGGGTAGTTGGTGATACAACCTAAGATCAGCCATAGCTAAGGTCTGCCAGACTGGCCCATGTGTGCGTGGTATAACGAGCGGAATGTTAGCAAGCTGCTACGTTCTGTTCATGGAGGTGGCTGGAATGAGGCCAACAACGGTCTTGGTCATTATACGGCACGGTAGGGATTTCTATCGGTCCCTGCCGCGCGTGGCGGGCGTACCTTATTTTGCGTCTGGGCTACTATCGACCTGCGGCATTATCTGCCACCACATTCCATCCCATCCGAAGGAGAAATTCATGACGACGACAGAGCAGAGAAATCTGCATGCCTGCATCGAGGCATGCGAAGAAGCGATTCACGCCAGCCAGGCCTGCGCCGCGGCCGACATCCGCGACGGCAACGCCCACTGCGCGCTGATCAACCTCGACTGCGCCGACATTTGCACGGCCACGATGAATGCGCTGGCGCGCGGCTCGGAACATCATGGGGATTTCTGCCGTCTGTGCGCCCACATTTGCCGCACCTGCGCGGCCGCATGCGCGATGCACGCCAAGGAGCATGCACATTGCGCGCTCTGCCAACAAGCGTGCGAAAAGTGTGCGGTCGAATGCGACAAGCACGCCAACGAGGCGGATATCTGATGGCCGGCACACGCCGCCCCAAGAAACCAGTCACGTCCACCGTACAACCTGCGGCAGCGAACGGCGACAGTCCAGGTGTGCCGAGCAGCACACAGCCCGGTACGGAGACTGCCGGACCGCCAGCGAAACACAATTCCGTCGAAGCGGCCGATCGCGCAGGCGGGCACGATGTGGAATCGAATGCCGATGTAAGCCAAGGCGGCAACGTCGAGACCGGATCGTCGGCGCCCCGTGACTCGTTGGAATCCCTGCCAGCCGGCGGTAGCGGTGATGTCGAACGCATGTAGCTGATTTCACTAGGCCTGCGCGTGCCGAAACTGGGGACGCTCGGGCCAATTGAATGTGCCGACTACAATCCATGAAATGCTTCGAGGAGAAACGTTCGTAATGATCGAACATATCAAAGCCAGCTTGACCGAGGCGCAAGCGACGCTCGACGCTTTCCTCAACGATCCGCAATCCCTGCAAGCGGTCGCCCGGGCAGCGCAGTTGCTCATCACGGCCTTCGAAAATTCGGGTCGCGCCTACTCTTGCGGCAACGGAGGGTCCATGTGCGATGCAATGCACTTCGCTGAGGAGTTCACGGGGCGCTTCAGGCTCGACCGCCCCGGCATGGCAGCTGTCGCGATCAGTGATCCGAGCTATATGTCGTGCGTCGCTAACGATTATGGCTACGACCAGATTTTCTCGCGCTTTATCGAAGCGCACGGCCGCCCTGGCGACGTCCTGCTGGCGATCAGCACCAGTGGCAAAAGCCCCTCCGTCCTCAACGCCGCGCGGGCGGCCAGCGCGATCGGCATGCATGTGATCGGGCTGACCGGCCGGCCGGGCAGCGACTTGGTGGCGCTAAGCGAGGTGTGCATCGATGCGCCGGCTGGCCGCTTCGCGGACCGCGTTCAGGAAATGCATATCAAGATCATCCATATTATGATCGAACTCGTCGAACGGGTGCTCAGCCCAAAAAACTACACAACTGAGGCAACAATCACAGCTGTTGACTAGCAAACCACGTGTTATGCCCGACATATTTTTGCGTGAACAGGACGATGAATCCGAGAACCGGTATGGCCGACTTATATGAGAAGTGGCTTTCGCTGAACGATGACATCGGCGGGTAACGAAAAGCTCATATAACCGTTCCTCACGTGTATGCAAAGTCCGCATGACATAAACCACCGGAATCGATCTCATAACGCAGCTCATAGCGGCCGACGAGTAGCGTGCGACCTCGGGTCGGATTCCTCCAGTCGCTCGCCGATGACTCGATAATGCGCGCCGCAGCGGGTCCGTTCGCGCTTGCCTGGAATTCATGCAGGCGCACCACAGCGGGACAATTCCTTGCTGGTCCACTGCAACGGCATCAGCGCACCACCGGCGCGGCAGCGAGTCGTCCGTACCGAGGCTATCGGCCCAAGCCTGCACCGCCTGATGATCGATAGCGCGGCCGGCATCCACGTCAGCCATCGCCTCGCGGGTCACACGGCTGCGCTTCTCCTCCTGACCGACCCAGCGCTAAGCGCCAGTTTGAAAACCCAGCCGTGTGAGCGTTCAAGGCAACCAGCCAACCGGTCGACGTTACTGACCAACTCTACTCTGTAGCGATTGAACCTGCTCCATGAAGCCACGCTTATCGTTATCGCAATAAAGCGCCGGCGGTCATCTTCCGCCTTTTCCACTTGCTCCACGAAAACCTGTTGCCATCGGCGATTTGATGCGGCAAGGATGGCAGGCGGGCATCGAGGGACGATGGAATTAGTTTAATATGGTAGCGACTTGAAAAGTTCACTTATCTCTTTGTATTCACCAGAAACTTTTTGCACTGCGATCTCGTACCGAATTGCCGTGTCCGCAAACGCGGCGCGTTCCACGTCCATGTCAACAGTGTTGTTATCTGCACTCGGCTGGGCGGGGACCCGGTACATTACCGGAAAGAAGTCATTCTGAAGTGCTAATCGAGACTGCTGGCCACTTCTTAAGGGGGCTTCCGGCTGCGCCATTGCTTGATCCAACGCTGCCTTGAAGTCAATGTCGCGCGCCTTGTAATGTGGCGTGTCCGCATTGGCGATGTTCGACGCAATCAGCTCGAGCTTTTTCGCATAAATGCTAAGGGATTTCTCCCAGAATACGTCACTGTCCGCTACTTTTCCCCTGACGATTTCCATGATGTACCCGCAATTTGCCAGGATCCCATGCTAGCGCAATATCAACTGTAATAAAGTACAGAAAAGAGGGGCGTTTACCTTTCATTTATTCATTTAAAAGCAATTCGGTATCGGATGCCGCCCCTGCAAAATACTCCCAAAATTAGACGTGCCGCTCGCGCGCATGCTTTGCGCAGGCTGCAGCGCAGTTCTCGCACGCAGTCTTACATGCCGCACAGTGCGCATGTTTGTCTGCGTGAACGGCGCATGCCTGTGCACACATTGTGCAAATGTGGGCGCAGAGCGCGCAAAAATCGCCATGATGCTCTGATCCTCTTGCCAACGCATTCATGGTAGCAGTGCAAATGTCCGCGCAATCGAGATTGATCAGTGCACAATTCGCACCACCACCCTCCCGAATATCCGCAGCCGCGCAGGCTTGAGATGCATGGATTGCTTCTTCGCAGGCTTCAATGCAGGCTTGAAGATTTTTGTCGTGCGTGCTCGTATTTTGACTTTGCATAGAGGTCTCCCATAGAGTTTCTGTTATGCCAAGTTGATATGGCAGCGTTGATAATAGTCCCTATGGTTCAAATTGCGCGCAGCATTGGTTGTTCCTCGAATGCAAGGAATCGATGCGTAACCACGCGTAACTTTGAATCAGGGCGAGGGAGGGGAAGCCCTGCGCTGCTCCAAGTTCGGCAACCTCACTCGCCAGGACAGGTTTGGGGTCAGGATGTTGGCGCTGGTGGAAATTTGACCCACCCTGCTGATTGAAATTTGACCCAGGGCGGGGTGCCGCGTTGTGATGCTGCGGCTGTGGATAAGTGTACCAAATAAACAGGGGCAATCAGCGGAGGGCGAAGCCCGCAGCGGATTGCCCTTCTTCCCGGGTTCAGAACGGTTCCGGTTCCGATGCCGTCCCAGCCTTGCCGGCCTTGCTCTTCTGTTCTCGTGCCTTGATTTTTCCTTTGGCGACCATACTGCTGTGTTGGAATCGGTAGGAGTCGTTTCCAGTCTCCACGATATGGCAGTGGTGCGTCAGGCGGTCGAGCAGCGCCGTCGTCATCTTGGCATCGCCGAACACGGCCGACCATTCGGCGAAGCTCAGGTTGGTGGTGATGGCAACGCTGGTATGCTCGTAGAGCTTTGATAGCAGGTGGAACAGCAATGCGCCGCCGGTCTGGCTGAACGGCAGATAGCCGAGCTCGTCAAGGATGACCAGGTCCATGCGCATGAGCGATAGCGCGAGCCTGCCAGCCTTGCCTTCGCGTTTTTCCCGTTCCAGCAAGTTGACCAGATCGACCGTCGAGTAGAAGCGCACGCGCTTGCCCATGGCAGCGATACCGGCCACCGCTATGGCGGTAGCCAGGTGCGTCTTGCCCGTCCCTGGCCCACCAATGAGGACGACATTTTGCGCCGTCTCCGTAAACCCGAGCGTGGCCAGTTGTCGTACCAGTGCATGGTCGACCTTCGAGGCCTCGAAGTCGAAGCCGGCCAGGTCGCGATGTACAGGGAATTTTGCGGCGTTCATCTGGTGGCTCACCGAGCGCATGGCGCGATCGGTATGCTCGGCCCGCAACAGGTGCTCGATGAGCCACCTCGAAGAGGCAATTGCGCTCTCACCCTGCGCCTCCAGATCGGTCCACGCGCTGACCATGCCGTGCAAGCGCAGCTCCTTGAGTTCACTAGTGATGTCACGCATGGCCGACCTCCACAGCGTTGTCATCTGCTTTGCGCAGGGTGTCGTAGCGGCTCGTATTTGCGACCGGCGCCTCCTTTAATTCCAGACTGGTTTCAACCCGCTCCGGCGCCGGTGCTGCGGTCAGCCGGGCAAGCACGTTCTCGACATGCTCGGCACTGAGTACGCCGGACTCGATCACCAGCTCCACCGCGACCAGCACGGCGGACAGGCCCGCAATGGGCACCACGGCCAGTACCCGCGCCATGACGCGGTCACCGCCAGCATGGCGCATCAGTCCCTGCCGCAGTCGCTGCAAGGGTGGGGGCAGATCGGTGAACGGGGCACCATTGCGCAGTGCACCCGGCTTGCGCTGGACTAAGGGGATGTAGTGCTGCCAGTCGTAGCAAACCTTATTGCGATCAACGATACGGTCATGGGCAGCGACGAGCATGTCGCCGGCGGCCACACTGACGCGCGTCGGATACAAGCGCGTGCTGACCATCTGCCCAGCCAGCTCGCATGGCACGGAGTAGCGGTTGCGCTGCACGGTGACGAGACAGGTGGACGACACGCGTGCGATCTTCTCGACGTAGCCGTCAAAGGGCGTCGGCATGGGCATCAACTGCATCTGCTCCTGCTCCAGCATGTCTGCCACGGTCAGCGTGTCGTATTCCGGATGGCGCAGCTCGGACCACAGTGCGCGGCAACGCTCACCAAGCCAGGCATTGAGGTCGGCGAAGCAAGCAAATTGGCGGCTCTGAGCTTCGATCCAGATCCGGCGACGGCTGTCCTGCACGTTCTTCTCGACCACGCCTTTCTCCCAGCCCGACGCCACGTTGCAGAAGTCCGGATCGAACAGGTAATGTGCGCACATGACCGTGAAACGTGCATTGACGATGCGGCCCTTGCCCTTCTTGACCTTGTCCACCGCGGTTTTCATGTTGTCGTAGATGCCTCGACGCGGCACCCCGCCCAGGGCTGCAAAGGAGCGCGTGTGGGCGTCGAACAGCATTTCATGGCCCTGGCTCGGGTAGGCCACCAGCCAGAAAGCGCGGCTGGCGCACAGCTTCATGTGCGATACCTGCATCCGTCGATAGATACCGCCAACGACCAGGCCTTCCTCGCTCCAGTCGAACTGGAAAGCTTCGCCGTGCTCGAAGCTGAGCGGCACAAAGGCATGTGGGTTCTTTCCCTCCGCCCCGCGCCAGGCGCGGATGAAAGCGGTCACCTGGCAATAGGCGCCGTCGTATCCGCTAGCTTTGATCTGGGCGAACAAGGCCTTGGCGGTGCGGCGGTTCTGTTTGATCCGGTGGGAGTCGGCCCTGAGTGCCAGTTCCAGGGCCGCGTGAAAGGCTGTCAGCTTGCCCGGTCCCGGTTCACGTCGATATGCCGGCGCTGCCACTTCCTCGGCAGTGCGCAGCCACTTTCTTATCGCGTTGCGCGACAGGCCAGTGCGCTTCGCAATTTCATGCAGCGACAGTTTGTCGCGCAGGTACAGCCTTCGAATCTTTCCAAGCATTTCCATGGTGATCATCCTTTTTGTCTCCCGCCTAAAAATTAGGCAGGACAAGTAGAACACCTGGGTCAATTCTGGATCAGCAGAACGCCTCTAGCTGGGTCAATTTTCGGTCAGCGTCAACACCAACGATTGCTGCATTAAAAACATAGGCCAATATTGATTGCGCGACTACGGTTTTACGGACTGCGGTCGACATGATATTAACGTCCGACGTCTGCGCCGTAGTAGCAATGGTCACCGAGAAATACAAAAAATCCCAATACCCGGGCGTGGAGATTTCGTCTGGAAAAGCAATCGGCTTTTCCTCGCCCTTGCTGCGATAAAATAGGTGCGCATAATGAAAGCTGTACATCACGTCGATGAGCAGCCAAGACCCGACCACCGTTGCCCCTGTTAAAATATAATGAAGAAGCCGTTGAGTTCCGCCATCATTTTTTGCCAATCCAGGTTCAACGATCAATGCTGCCAGACTAAGTGTCGCCCCCAAGGACATGATTGCCAGGGCAAAGATGGCATTTGGGTCTTCCTGGGCGGCCAGTCGGGAAATTTTCGCGGCATCTGCCTCTCTCAGGAGCAAGTTGATCATTAAGCCGAGATAGAGCCAGACGGTAGCGTTCCATCCGGACAATATTTTCAAGACGAGTCCTGACGACGTCGGCAGTACAACACCCAGAACCATCCCGACGATCAACGCGCCCATCAGACGCGGGTGAGAATGGATCAATCGCAGCCGCTTTTGCAAAGAATTTAATGCCATCTGTATGATCTCTCGCCTTTAAGCATTTCCGACTGAGTGAAGCCATTGCAAAATTATGGCGAACCCGGCCGCGAACTGGGTTTGTTGCGCGATCAAATGTTCAGGGCGCGCTTGTCCACGTCAAGAGCTGCTTCCCGCACAGCTTCGTACAACGTTGGATGCGCGTGGCAGATTCGTGCGATGTCTTCCGCCGATGCATGAAATTCCAAGGCCATGACAGCCTCCCCAATCATCTCGGAAGCCGCGGAATTGACGATATGGACGCCTAACACCGTGTCTGACGAAGCATCGGCGAGCACCTTGACGAACCCTTCGGTTTCGCCCTGTCCGAGCGCCCGGCCGTTAGCGGAAAAGGGGAATTGCCCAGACTTAAAAGCCTTTCCTTCGCGTCTGAGTTCTTGTTCCGTCTTCCCGACCCAGGCCGCTTCCGGGCTGGTGTAAATTACCGAGGGGATAAGCTCGTAGTTCAGATGTCCGGACTGCCCTGCTATGATCTCGCTAACCATAACCCCCTCCTCACTCGCCTTGTGCGCAAGCATTGGTCCTCGTATAACGTCACCAATTGCATAAATGTTGGGTATCGCTGTAGCGCAGCGTTCGTCGACAGGAATATATCCGCGTTCGTCCACTTGCAGACCGACGGCGTCCAGGTTGAGCCCATCAGTAAATGGTACACGGCCGATGGCTACAATGACCTTGTCGACCGCCTGGTGGACCGAAGCTCCGGCCCGGTCCCGGTAACTCACCGTCGCTCCCTCTGCCGTACGTTTGATCTCGTCAATTGAAATGCCCAAGTCGAACTTCAAGCCTAGGCTGCTCATCGCCCTAAACATTTCCTTGGCAACGGCCTCATCGGCGCCAGGAAGAAAATCCGTCATCGCATCGATCAACGTCACCTCTGATCCCAGCCGGCGCCATACAGAGCCAAGTTCGAGGCCGATCACGCCGGCACCGACGATACAGAGCCGCTGCGGTATTGCGGTGAAGTCCAGGGCACCGGCGTTGTCGCAGATAACCTCGTTGTCGATCAGGACGCCGGGCAGCTGACGCGGTCTCGACCCGCTTGCGATAACAATATTTTTGGCATAAATGCGACCCGTCGCGCTGCCGCCCGACAATTCCAAGGCATATTGTTCGCCCTGCTTGCCAGTTAACTTTGCGCGGGATTTAAGAAAATCGACTTTATTTTTTTTAAATAAATATTCTATTCCCTTGGTCATCTTCGTGACGACGGCGTTCTTTCGCTCCACCATTTTGCGAAGATCGACCGTTGCCTCGCTTGTCACGATGCCATGCTCCGCACTACGACGCACGATCTGGTCATAAAAGTGACTGGAAGTGAGCAAAGCTTTAGAAGGGATGCAGCCGACATTCAAGCACGTCCCCCCTGGCCGAGGTTCCCCTCGCGGATCGGCATACGGGTTAGCTTCTATACACGCTACCGACAGGCCGAGCTGGCCCGCACGTATGGCCGCAATGTATCCGCCAGAGCCAGCCCCAATGATCGCAACGTCATACATCTTGTCCGCCATTCAACGCTCCATAAGTTGATATCAATTGATCTTGTCTTCGATGCCCGGCGCTATGAGTCCCCAAGCGCGCTAGGAACGGAAAGGGCATTCCTTTGGTAATCCAGATTACGTCAAACGGGGCCAGAGAGCGAGTGACCATAGCAGCTTCGTTGCACCAAGCAGATCTATTTTCGTGCCGCTGGAAAACTTTGCTGGTCCGCCATTGCGCGCGGTTACGAAAAACCCTATGACAAGCCAAGCAACAACACCAGGCCAGAACTGAAAACCAACGACAGTGCCCATATAAATTGAAAAAATGCAGAGTAAATTGAGAATGGCAAAGATAGCCAAAACACGATAGATATATTCTTTTTTTAGCATAAATACCCTTCCAAAGTTCTATATGAGGTGAGCAAATTCGTCATGCCTTACCGTACGTCAAGAACATCGCCACGACAGCGACGCTCATCACAATCGTGCAAGCCCAGCCCAAAATCTTGAGCTTCTGGCCGATGGTGAATCGCCCCATCACTTTTGCATTTGACGCTAACAACATCATCACGGCCATGATAGGAACAGAGATCACTCCGTTAATCACAGCACTCCAGTAGAGCGCTTTGATCGGATTAATCGGGGCAAAACAGAGCGCGATGCCAAGCAAGGTCGAAGCCGATATCACGCCATAGAATCCCTTTGCAGATTCTGGCGGGTACTCGAGACTATTCTTCCACCGTAGGGCACCAGATAGCGCGTACGCTGCTGATCCTGCCAGTACAGGCACCGCGAGAAGCCCTGTTCCAATAATGCCTGCGCTAAATAACGCGAACGCAAAATTACCCGCAATTGGTCGCAGCGCCGCTGCTGCTTGAGCAGACGTCTCTATATTGGTCAGCCCGTGTTCGTTGAGCGTCACGGCCGTAGTCAGCATGATGAAAAAGGCTACCAAATTTGAGAACCCCATTCCGATCAGTGTGTCTATTTTGATCCTGCGAAAACTTGGCGAGGCCTTCGAACCATCCTCGATCAGGGCCAGATCATTGGGGTTCGCTCGCAGCTCCTCGACTTCTTGGGACGCCTGCCAGAAAAAAAGATAGGGACTTATAGTTGTGCCAAAAACTGCCACTATTGTAGTGATATAAGCAGGTGAGAAAGAGAAATGCGGCAGTACCGTACTTGTTGCGACATTACCCCACGAAACCTTGACTGCAAACACTGTCGCTACATAGGCTAACAGTGCTAACGTGAGCCACTTAAGAACTTTGACATAGCGTTGATACGGAACGAAAACCTGCAGCAGCAATGACAATAGGCCGAAGCCTAAGGCATATATGTGAACGCGACCGCCAAAGAGCAGCTTGAGCGCGTCTCCCATTGCGGCAAGATCTGCTGCAATATTGATTGTGTTGGCGATCAACAGCAATCCTACTATCGCGTAGACCAACCATGCAGAGTAATGGCGCCGAATATTGGTCGCGAGCCCTCGGCCGGTAACGCGACCTATCTTTGCGCTGACCATTTGAATGGCAACCATCAGCGGATACGTGAAGAACAATGTCCACAATGTATTGAAGCCAAACTGTGCCCCAGCTTGTGAATACGTTGCGATTCCGCTTGGGTCGTCATCAGCTGCGCCAGTAATTAACCCTGGTCCCAATTTGCTCACCCACGACCCTTCACCCTGGCTTTCTGCGGACTCAGACTCGATGGCAACTACCTTTCTTTCAGAAGACTGCATATGTGGCCTTAATATGATTCGAAAAATCAAATCATCATATCGATGGTGAATAAGACGATGAAGCCAACGAAAAACATCGCAGTCTGGATGGGAGTCTCCGGCTCCTCGTGAGCTTCGACGAGCAGTTCCTCCGTAACCAGATAAAGGAGCGCGGCCACGCCGAACGCGAGCATTCCGTCAACATAGGCTGGCTTCACATGACTGAGCACCATAGCCCCACTTGCCGCCCCGAGGCATAGCCCCGCAGCGAGGGACGCGCACGCAAGCCCGATACTCCGCTTGCTGCGACCGAGGGCCCCGAGCGACGTCGCGCACGATACACCCAAGAAGAAAACTTCCAACACCAGTGCGATAGTCAGCAGCAGTCCCTGCTTTTCGCCTGCTGAGAAAGACAATCCAATGAGCACTCCGTCCAAGACGATATCGACTCCCATGGCCGCCATAAGGCTACTCGTGCTTCTCCCGGACTCAGTCAACGCTTTTTGATCGCCCATCCACTTTACGGCGAGCATCAGGGCGACTCCGGCGGAAAAACCGATAACCGTTACAAGTGGCATCTTCCGGTGGACGAGGTCCGGTAAAAGCTCGGTGGCCAGGACGCAAAAAATCACGCCGGCGGCGAAATGCTGGACAGCGCTTCGTACCGCAGAACTCGGTGTGCGTATAAATGTCACTCCCGCGCCAAGCAAGACAGCAACGGCTGGAAACGCAGCAAAAGTCATGATACTCGTCAGTGACGTTGTCATGTTTTTGACTCGACATCACTTTTGTGGGAGCGAGCGGAATCCGCCCGGTCGGAGTTAGCAACAGCCACCGGCAACTCCGGTGCTGTATCCTGAAAAGCCAAAAGGCGTAAGGCATTAACTACTACTAGAATCGTGGATCCTTCATGGAACAAAACTGCGGTGCCGATATTAAGACCAAAGATCGTCGCAGGTATAAGCACCGCGACGACGCCAAGACTCACCCATAAGTTCTGTTTAATGATTCGAGTGGTTTGCCGCGATAAGCCCACTACAAACGGCAGCTGTCCGAGATCATCACCCATCAGTGCCACATCCGCTGCCTCAAGTGCCACATCCGAGCCGGCCGCGCCCATTGCTATGCCTACAGTGGCGTTTGCCATCGCTGGCGCATCATTGACGCCATCGCCCACCATCGCTACCTTGCCATGTTGCTCACGCAGCTGTTTGATTGCATCGACCTTTTGCTCAGGCATCAGATCTCCCCGAGCTTCGGTAAGACCAACGGTACGAGCGACAGCATCAGCTACTTGTTGATTGTCTCCGGAGATCATAATAAGGCGCTCTATCCCGAGAGCGCGCAGCCGGGCCATAACTGACGCGGCTATTTCACGCGGCGTATCCATGACTCCAATGGTTCCCAGGAACTGCTCACCTTTGCGTACGATCATCGTCGTGCGGCCATCCTTAACCAACTGCTCATTCGCCTTGTTTATCGAAACGGGCATTGCGCCAGCGTTAAGTTCAGTAAAAAAAATGGGTTTCGCGATATATACTGTTTCTCCGTCGATTTTCGCTTGGACCCCTCGCCCGGTAATGCTTTTGACCTCCGTCGCGGTAGGAACTTGTACCTGCTCGCCGAGCTTGGCTTTTGCACCTTCGACCAGGGCGGACGCGAGAGGGTGGTCGCTGTTTGTCTCCACCGCCAGCACTACAGCCAAGAGCTGCTCTTCGCTAATCCCATCCTCCGGGAGAACATCTGTCAATTTTGGCCGGCCCTCGGTCAGTGTTCCCGTCTTGTCGAATGCTATCGAAGTCAATGTCCCCAAATTTTCAAGCGGTCCGCCACCCTTGATCAAAACACCTCCACGCCCTGCACGTGCCACGCCGGACAAAACTGCGCTCGGAACAGAAATCGCCAGCGCGCATGGGCTCGCGGCGACTAACACTGCCATTGCGCGGTAGAAGCTGTCTGCGAAGGGCTCGTCGATAACAAGAAAGGCAAGCATCAGGATGCCAACGAGTGCGAGCACTACCGGCACAAAAATTCGTTCGAATTTGTCAGTAAACTGCTGAGTGGGCGATCGCTGCGCTTCTGCGTCAGCAACCATTTGAACAACACGTGCCATTGTCGACTGCGTTGCCAGGCGGGCGACCATAACTTCCACAGCGCCCGAACCGTTGATGGTTCCGGCGAAGACTCGGCTATTGGCACTAACGCGATCAAAGGCGGCGATTGCTTTTGCACCATCGTCTACGGGTTGTTTGTCGACAGGAACGCTTTCGCCGGTCACGGGAGCTTGGTTCACGCTGGTGTTTCCCTTGACCACCACCCCATCAGCGGCTAGGCGTTCGTTCGGCTTAACAATGATGATATCGCCGGGCTTCAAGGTCTCAACGCGTACTTCTTTGCTAGCTTCCCCCTGCTTAAGCAAAGCGGTGTCCGGAGCAAGCTCAGCCAGTGCTTCAATCGCCCGACGCGCGCGGCCCATAGCAAAATGTTCCAGCGAGTGTCCAAGACTAAACAAGAACAGAAGTAGGCCGCCTTCGGCCCACTTACCTAACGCGGCCGCTCCAATTGCCGCAACGAGCATTAACGTGTCTATTTCGAATCGACGGGCCAGAATATTTTCCAAGGCTTCTTTGGAAGTAAAATACCCACCAAAAAGGTATGCACCACAGAAAAGTGCGGTGGGCATCCAGTCTGGCCCGGCTTCTGCGCGACCCACAAGCCATCCCGCTAAGACAAAGGCACCTGCAAGAAAAGCGAAAATTAATTCTGATTTTTCGCCAAAAATTCCGCCATGGTCATGCCCCGCGTGTCCCTCAGACTTCGGATCATGCTCGTGTCGGTGCTCCGTATTGTCACCGTGGTCATGCTCGTGTTTGTGCTCGTGATCTGCATTGTGCGGCCGTACGGCGGAGTCAGAGGAATCCTCTTGACCGGCCTCGTGTTTGTCGTATTCGCCGCCCCCCTCGCTCAGCGAACCATGACCGCAGGGCGATGGCTCGCGGGAACTGGCTTCGGGCTCATAGATACGCACATCTTCAGCTGTAAATTTCCCGCCAAGAGCGTTGATCTGTTTTGAGAGGTCAAGTTGAGAGAGCACTGCTCGCTCGTACTCAACGCGTATGGCGCCAGAGGGTGAAACATCCGCCTCCAGAACCCCTTGAATGCTACGCAAACGGTTAGCAAACAACCTGGCGCTTCGCGCATGCAATGGGATGGTTATGCGTGTGGAAAAGTGACCGTATTTTTGTGTAAGCTCTGCACCCAACGAAGTGACCAACTCCTTCACGCGCGAAACGGCAATCAGCGCAGGTTGATAATGTAGACACAGAACCGGCGCTTGTGACTCGGTTTCCTTTAAGTGAACGCGGTCGATTCCCGAGCGGCCCGACAATGCCTGAACCAACCGCTGTACACAGCGGTCTTTGGGATCAGCAATTTCCGGAAAGATGAGCGGTAATTCAAGACTTATTGTCTCTGATTGTTTCATGTTTTCCCCTGGGAATAAGCTGCCATTGTCGGTCCTGCTATAGGCACTGTCTGTACTGTACCGTACGGAATTACTGTGGACGAAGATTCGCCCCGAAATTGGCTCGCGACCTTATACAAACAAAAATGCTACCGCAGAGCAATTCCGGTAGTAGCACTAGTCGCCTGAGCGCTCTTGTTCTTTGGACCTGCTGGGCCATAGCATCAGCAAAAGAGCGCCAATCAAAGCGATAGAAAGACCGACCCAGTCAATGAGCGTTAAGACCAGGTTTTTGTCGAAGAACCCCCAGATCACTACCGTTACCAGGCACAAAAAACTGTAGGTGCCGTAGAGGGCGCTGTCTCTGCGACGATGCAGGTTAAGAAGACACCAAAATACAAAAAATCCCAGCGCAACCACGCCCCAGAGCCAAGGGCTGTGTGTACGCGTCAGACATATGAACACTAATGAGATTGACACCAGCTCAGTGATGATCGTAATAAAAACGAGCAAAGCCGCTCTCAACGTAATTTTTTGCTTATTCTGCATTGGCGCCTTCTTCCCGCTCAGCCTTCCGCAAAGCACGCCGACGGGTAAAATTACGCCAACCAGGTATATGTTGCATCACCAATACGCCATATACCAACAACGTAGTTATAAGCGCAAGGATATACATCCCGTAGGCTGTCGCCATACCAATGGAGGCTGTGGCCCACAACGTTGCCGCCGTCGTCAACCCTTCAATTCGCCCCTTATACTGCAGAATGACGCCTGCGCATAAGAAACCAATCCCTGTGACTATTTGCGCGGCGATGCGGCCTGCATCACCGCCGGCAACATGCAACGAGACCAAGGAAAATGCACAAGCCCCGATTGAGATCGCTATGCACGTCCGAACGCCGGCGTCGCTTCCCTGTCGCTCCCTGTCCAGACCGATAACAGCGCCCAGAACCGCCGCCATCAGCATACGCAAAGAGAGGATCAACTCGAACTGCCAGTCCATAACCGAGGCGTCAGAGCATTTGCGTGGCGGTTTCGATGCTGGTCGTAAAAATCCACCCCTTCGATGGTTGCCCCGCTTTCTTGATCAGCTCGACCAATTGAGGGGCTAGGTCGTCCTCACAGATCAGCTCAAGCTTTGCCTCTGCTACCACTGGCTCGGCAAGATCAACCGAATAACGCTGCTGTGACGGTTCTGCCACGGTATAGAGCCGCTGCACTGTGGACACGGTCACGTTGTAGCAGCCTTTACCATTGTTGAGGTCGCAGAGCCCCGAATTTCTTAGTGCTTCCGTGATCGAACTAATTCGATGAGGGTGAATAAACGCTTTGACTTGCTTCATTTTGAACTCCTCGATATATGCGCTGCCCGGTCGGGCAGCGCAGGCCACACTATGCAGTCTTCAATGCCTTACGTTCTCTGCGGTTTTCAACCCACTCATAGAGGAGGGGAAGCAGTAGCAGGGTTAGAGCAGTCGATGTGAACAATCCTCCTACGACGACAGTGGCGAGCGGTCGTTGTGTTTCCGCACCAACGCCGCTCGACAACAGCATTGGTACCAAGCCGAAAATGGCGATCGAGGCGGTCATCAGGACTGGCCGCAGGCGCAGCGCAGCCCCTTGTCGAACCGCTTCACGCACGCTTAACCCCCGTTCTCGCTGTTCATTCAAGAACATAACAAGGACAATCCCGTTGAGCATTGCCACACCAAATACTGCAATAAAGCCAATCGCGGATGGCACTGAAAGATACTGTCCGGTGACGAACAGGCCCACAACTCCGCCAATAGTGGCGAAGGGAACGTTGGCAATAATGAGCGTCGCATACGTTACGGAATTGAAGGCCGTGTAAAGCAGGATGAAGATCAAACCGATCGTCAACGGTACGATCACGGCCAGCTTTGCCATCGCGCGCTGCTGATTCTCGAACGCGCCGCCCCACTCAATAACATACCCTTCCGGAAGTTTTACCTGCGCTCTAATTTTTGCCTCAGCTTCTTTCACGAAGCTATCGACGTCACGACCCTGGACATCCATTTGAATTACAGCGTAGCGCTGCAATTGCTCGCGCCGAATGAAAGAATAGCCTTCATCCAGTTCGACCTTGGCGACGTTTGACAACGGAACCAGAGCTCCGTTCTGCGTGCGGATCGGAATATTATTAATACTCTCTACACTGTTGCGGAACTCGGGGGCCAGCCACACCTGAATCTCGAAACGCTTCGTCCCCTCAATCAGTGTGGAAACGCTCTTTCCACCGATTCCGGCCTGGATAACTTCCAGAATTTCGTCAGCATTGATTCCATATCGAGCTGCAGCATCGCGGTTGACCTGGATGACCATCTGCGGCTTTCCCTTATTCGCCTCCAGTGACAGGTCTGCTACCCCTGGCACTTTGTCGAGAACCCCCTTCATCTGCCCCGACAATCGATCTAACGTATTCAAGTCTTCACCGTAGATCTTCAGCGCCAAAGTTGCACGTACGCCCGATATGAGTTCCTCGATCCGGCTTTGAATAGGCTGTGTTGATGCAATAACCGCGGTGGGCACCACTTTCTCGAGTTTCGCCTGCATTTCCTTGGCAAGCTCAGGAACCTCCACTTTTTTCGGCCACTCCTTCTGCGGTTTGAATTCGACAAGCAGTTCCATGTAGTTCACGTCCGCTGTTTCTCCTCTCTCGGCGCGACCGATCATCGCAACAGAGGATTTGGTTTGTGGGAATTGCTTCAGCACCCCTTCAAGCTGTTGCGAAATGCGGATTGACTCCTCCAGCGACGTGGAAGGTATGCTAGTGACGCGAAACAGAATTCCACCTTCCTGCAGCGATGGCATAAATTCTTTCCCCAAAAACGGGATCAGGGCAAGGGAGGCAACCAGAGTGACGACGGCCCCGATGACAACTTTTTTCTTGCTATCGAGTGCCCAGTCGAGCAAAGGCAAATATAACTTCTTGGCCCAACGCACGACGAAGGTATCCTTCTCCTCTTTGGCCTTCAGGATCAGGGCCGACAACACCGGAACCAATGTCATGGTGAGCACAAGCGAGCCAATCATGGCAAACGTAATGGTAAGAGCCATCGGTTTGAACATTTTCCCTTCCAGACCCGTCAGGGAAAACAACGGGAGGAAAACGACGATGATGATCAGAATTGCGAATGCCACCGGATTCATGACTTCTCGCGCGGCCTCCAAAATGATGTGTGTCTTGTTCATCGGCTTACCGACGTTATGCGCGAGCAATCGGAACCCGTTTTCAACCATCACGACAGCACCGTCGACCATCATGCCGATTCCAACTGCCAATCCTGCGAGCGACATCAAGTTGGCGGAGAGCCCCCATTGCTGCATCAAAATAAAACTAATCAGCATTGCGAGTGGCAAGGCGACAATTACGACGACTGCCGAGCGGATCTCGCCGAGAAACAGGAAAAGAATGATGGCGACAAGTATCGACCCCTCAACCAAAGCACTTTCAGCGGTCTTGACAGCCTTGTCGACCAGTTCGGTGCGATCATAGATCGGCACCAATGAAACCCCCTTGGGCAATGCATCTTGCGCTAGCTTGAGCTTCTGTTTTACTGCTTCGACGACGCCTTTGGCATTTTCCCCGATGCGCTGCAGCGCCATTCCCATCACTACTTCTTTACCGTCTTTTGTCACCGCGCCGGAACGCAAGGACGGACCTTCTTTGATCTCCGCGACGTCCTTCACATAAACAGGAGTCCCCTCGCGGGTCGCCAAAACCACATTGCCGATATCTTTAACGTTCGCCACCAGACCCAGTCCGCGGACCAAATATTGCTCTTGGCCGATATTCATGTACTGGCCACCCACCTGGCGATTATTTGCAGTTAATGTCTCCATGACCGTTTTAAGGCTCAGGCCATATTTGATCAACTGATTCGGGTTAATCAAAACTTGATACTGTTTTTCGTCGCCGCCCCATGAGCTAACGTCATCGACGCCTGGTGCAGTTCGCAGTTTCAGGCGAACGTTCCAGTCCTGTAGCGTTCGCAGATCCATAGTCGACATTTTCTTGTCAGCTGATTCCACCGTGTACCAAAACACCTGACCTAAACCGGAACTGTTGGGGCCCATAACCGGCTCTCCGTAGCCCTGCGGGATCCTCTCCTTGGCTTCCAAGAGCTTTTCGCCAACCAGTCGACGCGCGAAATAGATGTCGACGTCATCTTTGAAATTGACGCTGACATATGAAAGGCCGAACAGCGACACAGAACGGATTGCCTCGACACCAGCCAGTCCCGCCATCGAACTCTCGATCGGCGTCGTCAGCAGTTTCTCTACATCCTCGGCGGCCAAACCGGCCGACTCCGTATAGATGTTGACTTGCACGGGGGTGACGTCCGGGAACGCATCGACGGGCAGTTCGTTCCATGCACGGACACCGAGCAAGATGACAATCAGGAAGGCGACAATAACCAGGACCTTGTAGCGTAACGAGAAGTCCACAATATGATTGAGCATGTTTGTTCCCCTCAATCCGCACTAATTTGCGATTTCAACATCTTGGCCTTAAGGGCATATGCCCCCACACTGACGATGGTTTCACCCGCACGGACCCCTCCCTTGATGATCACTTGGCCGTGGATTTTCTCTCCGACTTGCACGGCGCGCGAGGCAAAGCCGTGCCCATCTTGCACAAACGCGGTGGGCTGACCTTGGATCAGCACAACGGCATCTTCCGGCATCATCAATTCCTTGACGGCGCCAGTCGTTTGAATCGCGGCACTTGCAAACATCCCCAATTTCAACTTCCCGTCAACATTCGGCACTTCCACTCTCGCGCCGACCGTTCGCGTTTCCTTGTCCATCACGCTGCTGATATACGTGACCTTGCCGCGGAAGGATTGCCCGGGGTACGCATTGACGGTGACGGTGGCGGGGACACCGACTTTGACCTTATCAATATCTTTCTCAAAAAGATTCGTTTCGATCCACACGTTTGATAAGTCTGCAATGGCAAAAAGGTGTTTGTCGGGCTGAGCGAGTTCGCCGAGGACTGCTTTTTTCTCGACCACGGTGCCTGCAAACGGCGCGGCTACAGCAAATACTGATGGGTCACCAGATTTTCCAGACAGGCCCAGCGCGTGCCGACGTTCTGTCGCAGCCCGCAGCACGGCCCGTGCTTTGGCCAAGTCAGCTTGCGCCCTCAGCGCATCCTTCTGCGGAATGATCTGGTCAGCACGCAGTTTTTCTGCACGTTCCGCAGCTGCGCTGGCGACTGTCATCTCTGTCACGGCTTGGGCATAGGTCGATTGAGCTTCGCCCGCTTCAATACTGTCGATAAGTGCCAATGGTTGCCCAGCCTTGACGCTGTCACCGAGGCTTGCCATCACTTTTGCAACTTTACCGGAAACCCGGGGAGCAATGCTCGCAAAGCGATCCTGATTAGCACCAATCGTCGCTGTTACGGTAATTTCCGCGCGCAATTCTGTGGATTGAAGTACAGATGTCTTGATGCCGGCAGCGGCGATCTCCTCTGCAGACAGTTTCAGCTCTCCTTCATCTGAAGCTTTGCCGACCGCGTCCGCGCTGGCAGCGCCAACAATTGCCGGTTTCTGCTTGTCGGCCGCTGGTGCTATGTTCTCAGACTTGCCGCAGCCGTACAGTGCGATCATGGTCAGGATTCCAGCGACAATTAACCGCAGGTTTGTAGGTTTCATAGGGAATAGTTCCGTTGATATAGTTGTTCTTGAATAGAGCGGCGCCGGAGACATCAGTGTGCTCCAACCGCACCGGCTTTACCGGCGATGCGCATGAGACCGATTTGGGTCTGGCGCAGCTCTGATTGGGCATCGATCAGATCGCGTCGCCCTTCGAGAAGTTGGCGATTGACCAGCAACAGCTGAACCAGGCTAATTTCGCCAGCTTGAAGTGATTTCGACGACAGACGCTGATTTTCTTCAAGGGCAGGCAGGACTGCACTCTGCAGAGCCTGGACGCGTTCTCTCAAACTCTGCAATTTCTGCCATTGGGCATAGACGTTGCCTTCGCTGTCCCGTAAGGCCGCTTCACGTTCGATACGTACTTGCGCCAACTCGGTAGCTGCACGCCCAATGTTCCCGGCATTGCGCTTAAAAAGCGGCAGTGGGACAGACAAGGTTACCGAGGTAAGGCGCTCTCGCCCGGCTAATGCTCCTTCTCGCCCTGTTGAGATGCCCACAGTGATGTCCGGATAGCGAGATGCTCTCTCGAGCGCGAGGCGACTCCTTGCGGCGTCTTCGCGATTGCGAAGGGCTGAAAATAATGGACGCTCGCGCATGTTGGTTTGAAAGTTGGCTAAGTCCACGTTGTACCCGGGAGCGATCAAATCGCCAACCGCCCGCGGCAACACTTCTGGTGACAGTTGGATCGTGGTTGCAAGATCCGAGCGCGCAGCGATTAACTGCTCGCCCAGAAGTCCGATCTGATTTTTTGCACGGACCGCTTCGACTTTAGCCAGGTTACCGTCAAGCCTGCTATCCTCCCCGGCCGCAACCCGTTTACCAATAGACGCGGCCGTATCCTCGATAATTTTCAGCGAAACCGTCTCTGTAGCTATTCGCTCTTGCAGCGCAAGCACTTGAACGAATCGCTGCTCAACTTCATACCTGATGGCGATGCGTATTTCAGCAATAGTGGCTTGCAGCGCGGCCAGTTCCTTGTCAGCCGCTTGGCGTCTGTAGCCTTGTTGCCCAGCGATCTCAAATGTTTGCTCCAGACCCGCATTCCATTCGCGACGAGTCTCGACTGCTCCTGCGGCGCCGCTGACGTCGCGACGAATGCGCTCACTGCTGAGCTTTGGGTTGTTCCAGAGGATTGCGTGGGCATCCGCAACCTCCCCCCGAACGCTTGACTCTCTTGCGACTTCCCGACGCAAGTCGGGGTTGTTGGTTTCGGCAAGATGCCACGCTTGCTCAAGCGTTAGCGGCCGCGCAGAGTTGTCTGTGCTCACTTCCGCAGACGATGGCACGATCGTAGGAGACGATGCCGTGCCGGCCAGTGCGTAAGTGTGTGATGTCAGAAGGGCAACAGTGCCCAAAGTTAGTAGATGCTTGTACATCGAAATTACTCCAAAAATTCCGGAATCAATTCGACGGGACGCGTCCACGAACGCCTACACGCTCGTGAACGGTAAAAATTTTAAATGTCGTCCCGTCGGCCTAGGCGACGGGTTTACGGTCAGGCCGCCTGGGGGCCTCGGGAACGTGGGAAGTGAAAAGCGTCGCAATGGGGTGTGAGTAGAACCGGGCGATCAGTACCGGAGAGGCCACAAATTCGCTTGTGAAGAGCGCTGGCGCAGAACCATGGCAAGAATTGCAGTCGAGATGGACAGTGCCAAACGAGGTCTTCTTGTCGGTCGACTCACTTTTGCCCTGATGGCGGTGGGCGTGATGACCAAAATGGTTCGAGCCCGTTCCTTTTTCATGCATGCAGTAAGCACCCGCAGCAGCCCAAGCGGACTGAAACGCGAGTAACACGAGCAAGAGGATGAGGAACAATTTTTTCACTGTTAAATGATAGCATAGATGAAATTAGAATGTCGCCCCATACGGACTGCGGGAGGCGACGCGTGTGCGCTCTTGGAAACCCGAATTAGGGGTAGCATGCGATCTTGACGTGCGTCAGCGATAAATGTGTGATAGTTCATAAGGGGCAAAAAAAATTTATGCAATCTCACACCGAAGAGGTACATGACGAGCTTAACGCAATGGTTTTATACACGTCTCTCGGTTCGTCTCTCGTCATATTATTCATCGGGTGGCTTTGGTACCGAGATCGCAAGAATAAAAAGCGCCCCCCACCGGACCGAAAGACCCACTCTCGGCGAAAAAAGAAAGTTAGATAATTCCCTGTCTCATCTGGCCCCTCGCAGCATCCGCAACCCGTAACAACAACCAGCATGCCTGTGCCCATGTCCGCAAAGAACGCCATCCACAAGATTGCATGCCCAGCCAGGGCCAGTGCCAGAAACAGGGCCTTGAGCGGCAATGCGAGGGCAATGTTCTGCACTGCACCGCACGCGTGCGTGCGTGCGTGCGCTTAGCTGCATGAACGCGAACAGCTTGTGCAGGTCGTCGTGGTCCACCGCGACGTCGGCAGTCTCCAGCCCGGTATCAGCGCCGGCCGCTACCGTGGCAAAGCTGATATAGGCGCTGACCCGCGCCGGGGCATCATTGATGCCGTCACCGACCATGCCAACCGGTCCATACTGCGCGCAGCGTCTGGATAGCGGCCAGCTTATCCTCCGGCAACAGATTGCCGCGCACGCCCGTGACGCCCGCTTGCGCCGCGATCGCCGCCGCCGTGTGCTCATTGTCCCCGGAGAGCATGATCACATGAACGCCAAGCGCGCGAATGGCGCCGATTTCACTCGCGCTATTGGTCCGCTTCATGTCCGCCGTCGACAGGATGTTCAGCGGGGCCGACGCCAGTATCACGGCGCTTTTACCGTCACGTTCAAAGCACTCAACGCTCGCCTCAAGGTCTGCCCCGTGCACCCCAGTTCGCGCATCCAGCGCAGGTTGCCTAAGCTGTGTTAAGAGTTCAGGTATTCTGTATAGCTCGAAGCCGAGGATAGCATCCTTTGGTCCCACTAACCGGCGCGAACCACAATGCCTTACGCCGATGGCTACGCAGCGCCGGACAACGCCATTGCGCCGCGCAATCAGCCTTCGGCAGACTTATTATTTCTTCATATTGGTGTGCTATGCCATCCACTTGTCGAGCTTGGCAATCTCCTTGGTCTGCTCGGTCACCATCTTTTGCGCCATCTGTTTCAGCTGCTTGTCTTTGCCCCGCGCAAGTTCCATTTTTGCCATGTCGATGGCGCTCTGGTGGTGGCTGCACATCATCATGGCAAAATCGTGGTCGGTCTCGCCTGACATCTTCATCGCCTGCATCTCGGCCTGCATTGTCGGCATCGCGGCCATAAAATCCGGCGCGGTCGCGGTTTCGCCGCCGGGCGTTGTCGCATGGGCATGGGATGCCGGGGCCGCTGCCTGGGCAGACACCGCGACGGGGGATATCAGTACGGCGCTGCAGACCAGGCCGACAGCGGCTTTTTTCCAGATTAATGGCATTTTCATTGCGTCTCCAAGTTGAGTAATATTCTATTGGCTGTGCAGGGCAAAGCATTCAATGCTAGTGCGCCGCATGGGTAGCAGTGCTGGCGCCCTCGCAGGTCTTGCCACGCCCCCCATGGCTGCACAGGACGCGGCGTAGCACCAGCAGATCTCGGTACAGTGCTCCATGCCTCCCATACGCTCACAAGCCGCGGCGCACGCACCGCAAAAGGCGGCGTCCAACGGACAATTGCTCAGCATAAAATTGGCCGACGTCTGGCACAGCTCGGCGCAATTGATCATCAAACGCATGCTCCGGCTCAAGATGCGCGCCCCCGATTTCGAGGTAGTGGATCATCGCGGTTTGAAGACAAGTTGCGTGGCATTCTGCACAAGCATCAATGCAGATCTACATTTCACTTTGAGGGGGAAGGCATCGAGAGCGCCCGCTCAGATATGTGGAAGCCGTATTTGCGCGGCATCCGCGAGCGCTGCACCAGTGCCTTCAATATCCTCGACCGCTTCCACTTCGTCGCTAAGATTAACCATGCCGTCAAGGACGTGAGGGCTGCTATATGGACACGGCTGCCACGAAAAAAAGCCACGCCACTTTTTTGGCGGTCGATGGAGGGATTCTAAGCAAGCACAGCCATTCTTAGCGTTTTCTTGGTGAGCCTCGAGGTGCCATATGCTTCAACGATCTGATCATTGTTGCCTGTTTCCTTGGCGCAGCAAGCGAAGCCCATTAAATACCACCAGCAGGCTGGCACCCATATCGGCGAATACCGCCATCCACATCGTTGAGTAGCCCATCAATGTGAGCACAAGAAACACTGCCTTGATGCCCAGTGCTAGGACAATGTTTTGTGTAAGGATGCTCGCCGTCATTTGTGAGAGCCGAATGAATGCGGGTATTTTGCGCAAATCGTCATCCATCAGCGCGACGTCAGCGGTTTCGATGGCAGTGTCTGTGCCGGCCGCCCCCATTGCGAAACCGATATCGGCACGCGCCAATGCGGGTGAATCGTTTATACCGTCGCCCACCATACCGACCTGTTCGTTGGCGGTCGAGAGAGATTCAATCATTTTGAGCTTGTCTTCGGGAAGCTGGTCGCCGCGCGCGTCGTCGATTCCGACCTGCCGAGCGATCGCCGCAGCGGTATGCGGGTTGTCACCCGTCAGCATCAGTGTGCGCACCCCAAGCGAATGCAGCTCCGCGATTGCTTGCCGGCTGGTTTCCTTGACTGTATCAGCAACAGCGAACAGTCCCAGCACTTGGTCAGGAGTGGCCAGCATGACGACCGTCTTCCCCTGCAGTTCAAGCTCGTCGAACATCGTCTCCAGTTTCGATGAGCCGAGGCCAAGCTCGGCAAGTAGGCGATGATTGCCAAGGTGGAGCGTCTCACCGTTTGCCTCTCCACGAACACCTCGGCCAGGGAGCGCAGCAAAACCCGCGATTTCGCGCGGCGCGACTTTGGCCTGGCTGGCCGCCCGGGCAATTGCCCGGGAAACCGGATGATCCGAGCGAGCGGCGAGGCTCGCGGCCAGTGACAGAACCGTCGCTTCATCCCTGTTTAACAGTATGAAATCGGTTTGCGCCGGCTTGCCATGGGTAATAGTGCCAGTCTTGTCTAGCGCGAGCACTGTCAGCTTGCGCCCGCCTTCCAAGTAAACGCCACCTTTGATCAGGATACCTTTGCGTGCAGCGGCAGCCAAGCCGCTGACAATAGTAACCGGTGTCGAAATGACCAACGCGCACGGGCATGCGATGACCAGCAGCACGAGCGCTTTATAAATCCAGTCCATCCAGGCCGCGCCCACGACCAACGGAGGCACAATTGCCACCAATACAGCAACGGCGAACACTCCCGGGGTATAAATGCGTGCGAACTGGTCGACAAAGCGCTGGGTTGGCGCCCGGCTTCCTTGTGCGGACTCGACTGCGTGGATGATGCGTGCAAGCGTGGAGTCGCTCGCGCGGGCGGTCACCCTGAATTCAAAGGAACCGGATTCGTTGATCGTGCCCGCAAATACCGTGTCATCGACGGTTTTGTCCACTGGCAGACTCTCACCGGTGATTGGGGCCTGATTGATTGCAGACTGGCCACTGGTGATAACTCCGTCAAGAGCGAGACGTTCACCCGGTTTCACTCGCACCACCATACCTAGCGGCACATCCTTGGCTTGCATCCCCCCCCAGCTGCCGTCCAGCTGGCGGACCGTTGCACTCTGCGGCGTTAGATCCAGCAGGCCACGAATTGCGTTCCGCGCGCGGTCCAGCGATTTTGATTCGATGATCTCCGCCAGCGCAAACAGGAACATGACCATTGCCGCCTCGGGCCAATGTCCAATCAGGATGGCGCCCGTGACTGCGATAGACATGAGGGCATTCATATTAAGATTGCGATTTTTCAGCGCAATCCAGCCCTTTTTATAGGTTGGAAGCCCTCCTGTAGCGATCGATAAGAGCGCTAGAAAAATAACGCCCCAGTGAGCATCGTTGTAAAAGGAATAGACTAATTCCGACAGCATCGCAGCTACGCCAGAGCCGCTGACAAGCCACCAGTTAACCTTCCCGTGCGCCACGTCGGCCGAACTTGTTTCAGGTCGCTTGTCCTCAACAACCTCGGCCCGCAGGCCGATCGATTGCAGCGCTGCGAGAACGGCCAGACGCGAATCTTGTGTGTGACGCACCGTCAGCCGGCGCTGCATCAAGTTAAACTGCAGGTCCGAGACACCGACTAGTTGGACTAGCTTCTGGCGTATCAATCCTTCCTCTGTCGGGCAATCCATCTTCGCAATGTGCAGCACGCTGGTGCACAGGCCAGGGACATCCTCCAGTTTCGCCCGCATGCCAATGCTAGCGAAGGCTGCTTCCACCGGGTCTAGCGATGGCAGGGTATGGATCACTTTGAGAGTGCGCAGCATCAGATTGAAATCTAGGCTTTGGACGCCTTCAATCCTTCCCAGCTTGTCGCGGATCAGCGCCTCTTCGTTCGGGCAGTCCATGTTTTCAATTCGGTAAGTGACTTGTTGTTCGGTTGCGTTGGACGCTGTAGTAATGCTGTCCGGTGATGGAGCTGCGCAATCGCACCCATTTGATATTTTGTTGTCCATGCAATTTTTCTCCTGTCGTTCAATTTCGTTATCCGGGCTCAGCATCCTAAATCTCAGGTCTCGTACTGGAATCAGAGAAGGCGTTCAGAGCTCATTGTTGCTATCGCCGATACGAGTCGCCCCTGTGGAATCGATTCGCGCAACATGGACACGTGTATGCGCATCATCCCAGAAAGCGGCCCGTATTGCTTCAGCAAGGCGGCGCGGATGAGTCATGAATATGTACGCGGCAAGGATCAGGTACACCCATCCCAGCCAAGTTAACGATGTGATGGCGCGGATCTGATCATGCTGAAAAAGTAATGCCAATATCACTTGTGCGCTAAACAGGCTCGCCAGCATGAATCCTGCAACAACACCAAACTGCAACCGGATCAGGAGCGAGACGCCAAACACGGATTGGGCAGCGGTCAGGAAAAATTCTTCGTGCTGGCGCGCGTCGAGTGGCAACACCACCAGGGATGCAGCGCCCAGGGACATTGCTAAGGGCAACATTCCAACCAGGAGGGTCCATTGATTGATCTTGTCGCTGATCATTGCCGTCATGCCGCCTGCAGCGCGGCCCGATAGTACGAACAGTACCGCGATCACGATAGCTGGTGCCTCGCTGGCTAGCGGGGCAACCCACTGGATCAGCAGGAATTCATCGATTCCGACAATCCGGCCCGACGCGACGATCGATTCGGCAAACGGCTCAGCTGATATAAAGATGACGGCCGCTGCCACCGTACTCAATGCCGCCATCCACGTCCACTGCGCCTTCGTACCCAATGTCGACAACGCTGCCGCAGGTCCGGGTTCCTCTTCCTCCTCGTCCTTTTTTTCGCCCTTCGGCAGTTGACCGACCTGCCACAGATAGGCACCGAAAATTCCAAACAAGGCAATTGCATCTAACGCATCGATACGATTTTTCATCAGAATTACAAATGCATACGCGCTTGCCAAAAGCAGGAATCCGACTTCGATGGCATTGGTACGAGCGAGCGTGATGGCTTTCTCACGAGTACGACGCCAATGCAGGAAAACGAGCAATGGCCAACCTAAACCGATCAAGAGGCGATTTGCTCCGGTCATGTTCGCCGCCGCGTAATGGATGTATGGCGATTGCGGATGCTTACCCGCCTGGAAGGCGTAATACATGTCAACCGCGTATTCGGGAAGAACAGTAATCAAGGCCACCACGGCAAGGATCAAGCCTTGGGAAATCCGACCCTCAGCCGCCTCTGCACCCCATGACAGCATAAATCCAGCGGCAAGTACCGCAATACCGAAAACGGCTGTACCGGCCACCGGGTCGAGATGCCAATGCATGAAGCGTGTGACGACTGCTGGCGCCATGGCCATCAATGCCACCATCAAGAAAATCATAAAGCGTTTCATTGGGTCTCCCGGGCTGTGGGCGGCCTGGCCGAACTGGATAAGCGCCTATTAACCAAATGCGGCAAGAGCCACCACAGGGCGATAATCAACGTTGCGACCGTTGCCGCTACGACGCCCCCGAGAACATGGCCGAAGACCTCAGAAATGATTAAGTCCACGCCCAACACGACGGCTGCGGACAATGCTGACGCGCCCATGAGCATTTGGCCGCTTGCGAGATGCTTGAACGTGACCCGGTCTAACAGTGGCCGCATCATCCGATGTTGCACGGCTGGTGCGGTGAACAGAACCAGGCTGACGACCGAGCAGATAAACGTCGCTAGGAAAACCCACTTTTCGGACAGCACAATTTGCCTGAAGCCGGCGCTGAAAGGTAAGGTCATCAAAAACGCCGTGAACAGCTGGGCGCTCAGCAGCAGCACGCGCAACTCTGTCAGCATGTCGCTTAAATCGTCGTCACTTGACACTTTTGTGTCCTTACCGTTCTCACTAATCACGTGATTCAGTCCTTCCTCATTTATAACTTGACAGGACCTGCTTGACTTCAGGCACGACGCCTGCTTCGCAAAGCTTCGGAGAAAATTCCACCCAATCGTGCAAATGTACCTGAACGGACGGCGGCACAATGGCGGGCAGGTACTCCCCACGTCGACCATGCGGAACTTTGATCTCCACATATTGTCCGGAGTCGATTTGTGCCGGCGTGAGTGACCCCAAGCAGGCCGGCGGGTTGGTTCGCAATTTTTCGGCGGTATATACCGACGAAATCCAACCCGCGCGGCTATTTACCCCGACTCGGGGATCTGTCATGGCGCACCCAGTCAACAGCACAAGGCAGGCAACTGCAGTTTGTTTAAAAGTTTGATTTTTCATAGTAATTTTTCCGTGTGAATTATCAATTTCAAGAAAGCGTGCTATCCGAGCTTTGTGGCGCTCAAGATATCGCTGACGAATACCCATCCAGCGCTCGGCTTCGCCGCTTGAACGATCAAATGTTGCAGCTGATCTGCCAGATGGTCTTCACAAATCAATTCCAATTTCGTTTCGGCCACAACTGGTTCGGCCAACACCATGGAGTAGTGCTGCTGCGCCGGATCAGAACTCGTGAAGAGCCGCTGAACGGTAGATACTGTCAGGTTGTAACAACCGGACGCTGCGCTGATGTCGCATAAGCCTGAGTTGCGCAATGCTTCGACGACCGCGGTAATGCGGTGTGGGTGCATGAATGCCTTAATCTGTTTCATATCAATCTCCAATCTACTTAGTAGCGCGCAAAACTCGGGTGACTTGAGGGATCGCATTGCGCTCGCACTGGGCAGACGTGACCACGACCTGATCGCCTGTTTGCACCGTCATGGCGGGGGGAACTAACGCCTCGAAATATTTATAGCCAATTTCCCGAGCTACACGGATCCTTACGTAGGTTCCGGCCGCCATCTGCTCGGGCGTAAGGGTGTACAGGCACCACGGCGCCTTGTAGCGCAGGTCCTGACGGGAATAAATCTGATAAACAACACCGGTCTTACCATCCCCCCCAGCGGGAAGTTGGGCGGTTGAACATCCTGCAAGAATGGTGAAACCTGCGATGGAAGCGGCGAACATTGACAGACGAATTTTCATTTCTTTCTTCCTTGGCTGAAGTGCAGTTGGTAACGGGGTATCGTGAAATATTCCGATCGCTACATCTTTTTGAATCGACGGCAAACTTACGGTCGGCTCGACGAAAGCGCTGCTAAACTCCTGCGCTCCTTGCGGTTCTCGACCCATTCATATAGCAGCGGCAGCAGCAACAACGTCAATGCGGTCGACGTAAACAGACCGCCCACAACGACAGTCGCGAGTGGGCGCTGTGTTTCGGCACCGACGCCTGAGGAGAGCAGCATTGGCACCAGGCCAAAGATGGCGATCGATGCCGTCATCAAAACAGGTCGCAGCCGCAACGCCGCGCCCTGACGCACGGCATCGCGCACGCTCAGGCCCTTTTCGCGCTGTTCGTTCAGAAATGTCACCAAAACAATTCCGTTCAGCATCGCAACGCCAAATACAGCGATGAAGCCGATCGCCGACGGCACCGACAGATACTGCCCAGTGATGAAGAGTCCGACGACACCGCCAATAGTGGCAAACGGCACATTCGCGATAATGAGAGTTGCGTAAGTGAGCGAATTGAATGCGGTATAGAGCAGGATAAAGATCAATCCAATGGTCAGGGGGACGATGATCGCCAGCTTGGTCATGGCCCGTTGCTGATTTTCAAAAGCGCCGCCCCATTCGATCACGTAGCCTTCCGGCAGCTTGATCTTCGCGGCGATTTTTGCGGCAGCTTCCTTCACGAAGCTGTCCACATCTCGTCCTTTTACATCCATTTGAATCACTGCATAGCGCTGCAGTTGCTCACGGCGCACGAACGAATAGCCTTCGTCCAGTTCGATCGTGGCCACCTCCGACAGTGGCACCAACGCGCCGTTCTCGGTGCGGATCGGGATCGCGCTGACGCTTTGCACGCTGCTACGAAATTCCGGCGCCAGCCATACCTGGATGTCGAACCGCTTGGTACCGTCGATCACAGTGGAAACGGCCTTGCCGCCGATGCCGGCCTGCACGACGTCAAGGATGTCGTTGGCATTAATGCCATAGCGCGCTGCCGCATCGCGGTTGACATTGATAAGCAACTGGGGCTTGCCTTTGTTCGCTTCAAGCGACAAATCCGCCACTCCAGGAACCGTGTCGAGAACGGTCTTGATCTGTCCTGACAACCGGTCCAGTGTCGTCAGATCTTCACCGTACAATTTCAGTGCCAGAGTCGCGCGGACACCGGAGATGAGCTCCTCCACGCGCATCTGGATCGGCTGGGTCGCTGAGATCACCGAGGCCGGCGCTGTCTGCTCGAGCTTCTCCTTCATCGCTTTCGTCAGATCTTTTACGTCCGTCTTGGCTGGCCATGTGCTCTGGGCTTTGAGGTTGACCAGTATCTCCATGTAGTTGACATCAGCGGTATCGCCTTTCTCGGCACGGCCGATCATCGCGATGGCCGACTCTGTCTGCGGGAACGTCTTTAGCGTCTTTTCAAGTTCTTGTGAGATCCGGATCGATTCGTCCAGGGAGGTCGACGGGATGCTACTCACCCGGAACATAATCGTTCCTTCCTGAAGTGACGGCATGAATTCCTTGCCCAGAAAGGGAATGAGCGCAAACGAAGCAAGCAGGGCGATGACGGCGCCGGCGACGACGACTTTTTTACGTTCCAGCGCCCACTCGAGCAGAGGAAGGTAGAACCGCTTAGCATGCCGAACAACAAAGGTATCTTTTTCCTCTTTGGGTTTCAAGATCAACGCCGATAAAACAGGCACCAGCGTCAAAGTCAACACCAGGGATCCGACCATGGCAAACGTGATGGACAAGGCCATGGGCTTGAACATTTTCCCCTCCAGGCCGGTGAGGGAAAATAACGGGAGAAACACGACAATAATAATTAAGATCGCGAAAGCAACAGGATTCATCACTTCGCGCGCCGCTTCCAGGATCACATGGGTACGGTTTGTGGGCTTACCGTTCTGATGCGACAACAAACGAAAACCATTTTCCACCAACACCACGGCGCCATCGACCATCATGCCAATGCCGACAGCCAGTCCGGCAAGCGACATCAAATTCGCCGAAAGCCCCCACTGTTTCATGAGCATGAAGCTAATGAGCATCGCAAGAGGCAAGGTAACGATGACCACCAGAGCCGAACGAACTTCCCCCAGAAAGAGGAAGAGAATGAGTGCAACCAACACGGAACCTTCGACCAGCGCCCGTTCGGCGGTTGCGACTGCTTTATCGACCAGATCGGTTCGGTCGTACACAGGCTTGATCGTGACCCCTTTAGGCAATGCCTGCTGAACGACCTTGAGTTTTTCCTTGACGCCTTCAACTACCGCTTTGGCGTTTTCTCCGATTCGCTGCAGCGCCGTGCCCATCACCACTTCCTTTCCGTCTTTCGTGACGGCGCCCGTGCGCAAGGACGGACCTTCCTTCACCTGCGCAACATCGCGAATGTAGATGGGTGTACCGTTACGGGTAGCAAGGACTACGTTGCCGATGTCTTTGACGTTCCCAACCAAGCCAAGTCCACGCACCAGGTACTGTTCCTGCCCAATGTTGAGGTATTGGCCACCTACTTGACGATTGTTTGCTGTCAGCGTCTCCATGACAGTCTTGAGGCTAATCCCGTATTTAATTAGCTGGTTCGGGTTGATCAGCACCTGAAATTGTTTTTCGTCGCCGCCCCACGACGAAACGTCGTCGACGCCCGCCGCTGTGCGTAATTTGAGCCGCACGTTCCAGTCCTGCAGCGTGCGCAGATCCATGGTTGACATCCGCTGATCAGTCGATTCCACGGTATACCAAAATACTTGTCCCAATCCCGAACTGTTCGCCCCCAACGTCGGTTCCCCATATCCCTCCGGGATCCGTTGTTTGGCTTCCAGTAGCTTTTCACTGACGAGCCGGCGAGCGAAATAGGTATCGATATCGTCTTTGAAATTAACGCTTACATAGGACAGCCCAAACAACGACACGGATCGGATGGCCTCTACACCGGCCAGTCCTGCCATACTTGTTTCGATCGGTGTCGTGAGCAGCTTTTCAACATCCTCCGCCGCCAAGCCCGGCGACTCCGTGTAGATATTGACCTGAACGGGAGTGACGTCTGGAAACGCGTCGACAGGCAAATCGCGCCAGGTCTTCACGCCGAGAATAATCACGATTACAAACGCCACAATTACCAGAACCTTGTAGCGCAAGGAGACATCAACGATGGTATTTAGCATGATGCTCCCCTTAATCCGCGTCGCCAATTTGCGACTTAAGCATCTTTGCTTTTAGCGCGTATGCGCCAGCAGTAACAACGTTCTCGCCAGCCGCAACTCCGGACTTCACGACCACCTTGCCCCGTAATTTTTCCCCGACTTCTATCGCGCGTGCCTCAAAGCCGCCTTTCTCTTGGACGAACACAGTTGGTTGTCCCTGAATTAGCACGACTGCCTGCTCCGGGAGCAACAGTCGCTTGCTCGTGCCCATAGTTGAGATCGCTGCGGTGGCAAACATGTCCAGCTTGAGTTTTCCATCTGGATTAGGGACTTCCACTCTCGCCTTGATCGTGTGAGATTCCTTGTCCATACCGCTACTGATATAGGCGACCTTGCCGGCGAATGTCTCGCCGGGATAGGCTGCAAGGGTAATTAGCGCCTGCGCGCCGACGTGCACTTTTGCGATGTCTTTTTCGTATAGGTTGCCCTCGATCCAGACGTTCGATAAGTCGGCAACGGCAAAGAGCATTTTGTCCGGCTGCGCAAGCTCACCTAGCACCGCTTTTTTCTCAACGAGCGTGCCCGAGAATGGCGATGCGACCGCAAAAGTGGAGACGTTGGCGCTTGGGGATGACTTTCCAGCGATGCCTAGCGCTTGGCGTTTATCGGCGGCCGCACGCAGTATCGCTTTCGCTTTTTCAAAATCGCCTTTCGCCCGAAGATAGTCTTTTTGCGGAATGATTTGGTCTGCAAAAAGTTTTTCTGCGCGTTCGGCTCCCGCTTTTGCCAATTCATGCTCACTGGAAGCTTGGACGTAGCTGGACTGCGCCTCGCCGACTTCAATGCTGTCAATCACCGCAAGCATTTGCCCGGCACGCACCTTGTCGCCAAGATTGCCGGAGACTTTGACGATGCGACCTGCCACCCTTGGAGCGATATGCGCGAATCGGTCCTGATTTGCGCCAATCGACGCCGTCACGACAATTTGTTCGGCGGAATCTTGCTCCTGCAGCGGTGCGACCGAGATGCCGGCGGTGCGTGCGATGTCTGCCGACAGGACCAATTTGCCTTTTTCGTTCTCCTCCGTGGCGGGCGCCTCTTTTTTGGCCGCACTCGCCTCTTTGGTCCGAGCACTTGGCTCAGACTGTACTTTTTGTTCTGCGGCAGGAGCGTGACCTTTGCCGCAACCGCTCAGGGCGCATACCAGTAGCAACGCGCCGGCACCTTGCCAAATAAGTAATTTCATGGATATTGTTCCGTATTGATTTTTGGGAGGGGTGGCATGCAGCAATTGCCTCAGCGCTGCGCGTCCGCAGACCAGCCGGCCGCCTGTTGTAGGGCGATGCGCGTGATGCGCAATTCAGCTTGGGCATCAATCAGGTCGCGCCTGCCATCCAGGACCTGTCTGTTCACCAGTAGGAGTTGTGTCAGCCCGATTTCGCCAGCGTGGAGGCTCTTGACCGATAGGCGTTGGTTTTCTTCCAGCGCGGGAAGGGCAGTGTCACGCAACGCGCCAACACGCGCCGTCTGGCTCTGCATCTTCTGCCACAGCGAGTGGATGTCAGCGGCCGCATCGCGGCTCGTACTGCGGCGTTCGATCTGCGCCTGCGCCAGTTCGGTACGGGCACGGCCGATGCCCCCGGCATTATTCCGGTAAAGGGGCAGCGGCACTGAGAGCGTCATTCGGACGAGACGTTCGCGTGAAGCATCGGCGCCCTCGCGCGACGCTGCGACGCCCACGGTAACGTCCGGATAGCGCGCAGAACGTTCTAGCGCAAGGCGCGCTGCAGCAGCCTGTTCCCGATGGTCCAGTGCGCGTAGTAGTGGACGGGTGGCGGCGTGTGTCAGCAGGCTTTCCAGCGAATAAGCTGGCAAAGGCGTTTCCAGTGTGCCAAGAGCCTCAATGCTGGTACCGGGCGGCATTTGGAGGAGCGTCGCCAATTCGGCGCGGGCCTGCATCAGTTGCTCCTGAAGTAAGCCAATCTGATTGCGTGCCCGAACTGCTTCCACCGACGCCAGGTTGCCGTCAAGGCGGCTATCCTCCCCGGCAACAACACGTTTCGTGATGGCCCGGGCTGTCTCTTCGATCGCAACCAATGAGCGCTGCTCGGTAGTGATCCGTGCCTGGAGTGCTATGACGCCTACGAACTGGCGTTCAACGCCGCCCCGAAGTTGCAGACGTGCTTCCATGATCGACGCTGCAAGGGCTTCAAGTTCCTGCTGCGTGGCTTGGCGACGGTGTCCCTGCTGCCCAGCGATTTCAATCGTTTGTGTTATGCCAGCTTGCCACTCGTGTAACGATTCGGACGGCAGCCCAACCTGGGGTACGACGCGGCGAGTGCGCTCCATTGCCAGCTCGGGATTGTTCCAAAAAAGTGCACGCGCATCGACCGCCTCGCCCTCGACGGCCATACGCCGAGCAAGTGAGCGTTGCAACTCAGGGTTTTGTGCTTCAGCCCGCTCAATCGCCTGTTCGAGCGACAAGGCGATTGGCGGTACTGGCGCCGTCGCCAACTGTTCCGTTAAGGGCGCTAACCCGGGATTTGCAGCGGACGCAAACAAGGGGACGGCAAAAAGTGCCGCGGCAAGCGGCAGCAATGAGACCTGCATCGAATTCTCCAATAAAACGGGGGATATTCGGCGAAAGGTCGGACTAGCGCCTAAAGATGGCGCTCAAAGCCAGGACGCTCCCGCCAGCTCAGCTGGCGGTGGTCCAATTGGGCCGCGTCGGGCCGTCTGGGATGTGAGATTGGTAAGCGGTAGTCAGGCTGAGTATGCTGGCCAGGAATGGAACAGACTGGGTGGGTGCAACGAGCAAATACGACGGTGCGACCGCCGCAAAATGACAGAACACGTGGCACCCAGGGCAGCAACTCTTGTCGTATCGTACTGAAGAGGAAGCGGATAACGACTTGTTCAAATCTTGCTTGATCCCCGTGAAAACAGGCGCTGATTTAGGTACCTCAACCGAATTGTTCATGTACGACACCGCAGCCCATGTGGTATGGAGCGGGATCAAGAACATTAACAATATGAGCAGGGCGCGTTTCATCGTTCCAAATTATACATAAGTATTTCTAAGGTTGGGGCATGAAACCGGCATATAATGAGAATTATTCGCATTCTCACTCAGCACTCCCCTTTTCGCGAGATTCTATGTTACCGCTCCGCACTATCCTGATTGCATTGCTGTGCTTTGCTTCTGCTTCGCTTCCAGCCCGCGCCAATGACCTGCCCACCCAAACCAAGACGAAGCAGATCTGGCAAATGCTGGACTACCTGGCTGTCGACTATGGCCGGTCAGTGAAAGACGGAGCCGTGCGCAACCAGAGCGAATACGCGGAGATGGAGGAGTTCGCTCGTACTGCGGAACGCCAATTGGCAGAATTGCCAGACAGTCCTGCGATGCCAGAGCTCAAATCAGAAGCTGCGAAGCTGCGCACGTCTATCGGGAACAAGTCCTCGCCACAAGAAGTTGCCGATCAGGCTCATGCATTGGCAGGCCATCTACTTGCCACGTATCCAATTCCCATGGCGCCGGTCAAGCTACCCGAACTCCAACTCGGCGCAAAGCTGTACCAGAGCCAATGCGCCTCCTGCCATGGCGTGTCCGGCCACGCCGATGGCCCGCTTTCTGCAACGCTAAATCCACCTCCGATCGCTTTGGCCGATCACGGCCGCGCGCAGGAGCGCAGCGTGTTCTCCCTGCAGCAAATTATCACACAGGGTGTGGCCGGTACTTCTATGCGCGGTTTTACTGAACTGACTGACGAAGAGCGTTGGGCAATCGCATATTTTGCTTCAACAATGTCCTATAGCGATGCGGACCGCCAGACGGGCGCTAAAATATGGGCCACCCGCCCGAATATACAGGCGGCCGTTCCGACGCTGGCTGCATTGACTCAGACATCCGAGGCGACCCTTGCCAAAAACATTGGTCCAGAGGTGGCGCGACCATTGATTGCTTACCTGCGTAGCACGCCTGCCGTACTGGCGGCATCCGGCGCCGACAGCGTCTTGATAGCCAAATCCAAGTTGAAGGATAGCGTTGCAGCCCTCGAAGCCGGCGACACGTCGCAGGCTTCCCGTTTGGCCCTGTCGGCCTATCTCGATGGATTCGAACCTGTGGAGCCTGCACTGGCCGCGAAAAACAAGGGTTTGTTTGAAGACATTGAAAAAACGATGGGCATGTATCGCAATGCTGTCAGCCAGAACAATATCGGGCAGGCACAGGCGATCGAGCAGCGTTTGCAAAAATTGCTCGCGGAAGCAAGTGCGGCCCTCGATACATCCAACGATCCGTTATCTACCTTCCTTGGGGCACTGACCATCCTTTTGCGTGAGGGTCTGGAGGCGCTGCTGATCGTAGTTGCGATGATCGCCTTCCTTCGCAAGGCCGAACGTACCGATGTGCTCAAATATGTGCACGGCGGCTGGATCGCGGCGCTGGGGAGCGGCGGCCTCACTTGGGTGGTTGCTACTTACCTGGTCAATGTTAGTGGAGCAAGCCGTGAGATGACAGAGGGTTTTTCGGCCATTTTTGCTGCTGTCGTCCTTCTTGCCGTCGGTATCTGGATGCACCAAAAAAGCTTGGCCGGTCGATGGCAAGCGTACGTCAAGCAAAAACTGTCGGCCGCTCTCAGCAAAAAATCGGCGATGATGCTGTTCTTGCTGTCGTTCGTTACTGTGTATCGCGAGGTGTTTGAAACTGTCCTGTTTTATGCCGCGCTGTGGACGCCGAACAATGGCATATATTTGATCTCCGGCTTAGCCTTGGGAATAATCCTTCTCGCGGCGATCGGCTTTCTCTTGCTGCGCTCTTCGGCCCGCCTGCCGATCAGTAAATTCTTCGCGTGGAGCTCCGCGCTGGTTGCGGTGCTGGCCGTCGTACTCATGGGCAAAGGTGTCGCGGCGCTGCAAAAGGTTGGCTACCTGGGACTTACACCGATCTCGATGCCGCGCATCGATGTACTCGGCCTATATCCGTCCGTGCAGACTGTGCTTGCGCAGGTAGTGATCCTATTGATAATTGTGGCAAGCATTGCTTTCAATATCAAATCGCAGAAAAAATTAGCTTAGCGTGAACGGTCCGCACCCAGGATGCTGTTTTTTCGCTAAGGGATGCGGAATTTTGATTCGCCATATCAATGCGATACCTCGCCAATGGAGCGGAGCCTTCGACGTTGCACAGCGCCGAGACCCAGAGGACAGCGGCCGGGCCACGCTCAAGTCGCCCCAACACCGACGGCAGTACGTCAGTTGAAATTTCATAATCTTCGATTTTGAAGTGTCAGAACATTTTGCTGACTCCCAATGACACGAAGACGCGCGGCGGCGTGGCACCATGTGTACGCCCGCCGACGCTGAAATCTAGCTGAACGTCACGCATGGGCAAATATGCAACGCCTGCATCGAAAACCGCAGCCGACTTGCCATTTTTTTCCTCGCGGGATTGCATCCCAGTATCAACGAACAGACTTAGCGCCTTACTGGGGTTATAGCTGAGCGTCACGGCTAGCAACTCCGTATTAAATCGCCGGTTCTGGCCATCTTCATAAGCAGCCACGCCCACGTTTGGATTGAACGACCACTGTTCGGCGAAATCCCAGTCCGCTGCGAGTCGGACATCCCCCGTGGCATGCTGGGAGCGGAAGTCCCGCGAACCTGAAGCTGGAAAGACTCGGACAATAACCCCTAAAGAAGGTTGACTTGCTTTATTCGCTTCAAGGAACTGGTATTTCGTGCCGATCGATACCGGGGCAATTCCTTGGCTTCGGGTTACACCATTTTCCGGATCTGCTGTTCTTTGCATAGTGTAAGTATTGCTCTCAACACGCACTTCCCACCGATTGTTTATGCCGACGCGAAATAACGTCGGAACAAATGCTGTTTGGTCGGAAGCTAATCCGCCCCGCCGAAACTCCTTCTGAACGCCTGTCTCAATTTGAACTCGACCTGCGCCTATGACTTTGCTGCCATCGGCGATGCCGGGACGGTCTGGATTAATGTACTCATCGTCTTGCGCAAGCGCGGTGGATGTCAACTGCAGCGACATCACTAACATTAAGGCCTGCGTTGGTCTCAACGAAAAACGACCAATATTCATAGCGCGGTTAGCAAACATTTTGGGCGAGTTCTTTCATTCATATTTCGACATTGTGATAATACGCCGTTGTGTGTGTTTGCGTGGGTCGCTCGCACTGCCTTGGTCTCGGCTATGTAACAAGCGGCCGCGCTTCACGTTTATGCAAAGCTTCACATAAACGCGAATCCCGGCCGCCCCTCAACGCGCGGGGTAGTTGTGCCGCGCTGTGGACGCCCGACAATGGCATGTATCTACTTGCTGGCCTTGGGGCTGGGCGCGGCAATCCTCGGCGCAATCGGCTTCATGTTGTTGCGCTCCTCTGCGCGCCTGCCGATTGGCCAGTTCGTTGCGTTCAGCTCCGCGCTGGTTGGCGTGCTGGCCGTCGTGCTTATGGGCAAAGGCGTCGCAGCGCACCAAAAGGTGGGCTATTTGAAGATGACGCCGATTTCGATACCACCCATCGAATGTGCTCGGCCTTTACCCGTCCATGCAAACTGTCTTGGCGCAGGCCCTCATTCTCACGATCATTGTCGCGAGCATTGCATATAATATTGAGTCGCAACAAAAATCAAGCGTGGCGCTGGAACGGCGCCAATCCGATCAATATCGGCATACCTACTCAGCGTTCCCGCCGGCCTACTTGCAAGCTATGCCGGGGGCTAGTCCGTTGATTCGTTTGTTGTCACCAATCACATGTGCGGAACATTTGGCAAATTTGGGCATGGTCGGATTCAAATGCCGATCGCGCCGCGGCGTTATTGCCCCGTAGCTGCTCTTTTCCTAATCACAACGGGCAATGCCGGCATCGGCATGTCGGTGATCCAGACCCATTCCTCGGCACCTCTCACCTTGAGCGTTTTCTCCTTCAGCCCGCGTTCCTTGGGTTCCATGAAGGCACTCACTACATGCAAGGCCAACGGCGTGTCACCGGCGTCCAGCAATAACGCGTTCGGAAACGGCGCCGCGCTGTTGGCGTCGTAGCGCAGCGGCTTGATGAAGCGGCGCTGCTGTGCCACCAGTGCATCGATCAAGCCGATTTCATGGATGCCATCGACAGGAACCCATTGATCCGTGGTGAGCATGAAGCTGGCCTTGTCAATCTGGTAGATATGCTCCCGTTTCGCGTAGATCAGGGCGCACATGACGACGCGGGGCTTGCGCGGCGTGTCCGCATCGCGCGCCTCGAACAGACTGCCGTAGACCCGCTCAATGCGCTCCCAAGCCTTGGTGTTGATGAACAACGGTGCATCGGGCATGTGCTTGACCCAGACTTTGCGCCCGAGTGGCGTCGCTTCGCTGCATTTGAACTCGCCCAATACCAGCGCCATCCGAAATTGCGACTCGCCGTCCGGCGCCTGGAGCAGCGCGAGCTTGCTGCGTCTGCGCTCCGCAGCCCGCGACTTCGTCGCTTCGCTGAACGGTTCTGGCACATAGAGACGCTCCGACAGGCGCACGCCTTTTGTCGTCACATCCTCGGCCGCTTCCATCAGGTACCTGTGCAGCACTCCCTGATTGCGCTTGCCCTCCATCTTTGGCGTCCAGCGGTTCATTCCGGCGCGTTCGAACAGGAAGTGCATGACGGCGCGCAGGCTCATCCTGCGCCTGGGAACACTGACCTCGGAAGGCTCCGACGGTTCGCCCCGCGGAACGGTCCGGCCGGGCATGCGGACCAAGGGAAAATCGACGCGCAACTCCACGGATTCCGCAGAGTGCTCGATGATCGACTCACCCATCAGTTCACCCAGTCCCGACTGGTGCAACTCCGACTCGTACGACGGACAGGACGCATGGTGCCTTGTGCCCGTCTCGGGCATGCGCTTGACCACGTACAGCCGGTGCCTAGCGACGTACATTTCGATACCACCCGGCACGCACATGCAGCGCGGACGCTCGGGTGTGTCGTAGACGCGCGCGAGCGCATCCTGCAAACGCTCGTCGTCCGCCGCGAAGGTAACTCCCTTGATGAAGAAGCGCTGCTCTTCCATGGACGCGCTCACACCAGTTCGCGCACGACCATGTGCAAGGGTTGGCGCGTGTGCGGCAGGAGCTCCCTCACCGACTTCAGTTCGCTGATCCCCAGCACTACGCCAATCTGGTCCTCGGCGGCGCCCCGTTCGAGCAGACGGGCTGCGACCGTGCGACGCGCGTTCAGCGCCGACATGCCCTCGAGGCCGATGCGGCGGAATATCTTGCGATAGGTTTCGAGGATGCCCCGACAAAGGAACCGGGTTTGCCCCACCTCGCCATAGCTCACGATTTCGAAGGGCGCGCCTGCCTCCGTCAGAAACAGCCGGCTGTGGGGATCAAGGCCACGATAGCTGGCAGGCGCTGGCCCCGTCCCTGCGGCGGTAGTGCCAAGGCCGTGGCGCAGTCTTTCCGCCAGGTAGTCGTCGATCGCGGCATTGGCGCGCTGGCTGGCAAAAAAGAGCGGTCTGGCACTACGGTTGATCGCAACGTCCGCACGCAACACCGACTCTTCCCTGACGCTGCCGTCAATGCACAGGTAGTCGCGCACTTCCACTCGCGCGATTTCGAGCGGCCGCGCGCCGGTCGACAACAGCATGTAGAACAGTGCCGTATCCCTGCGCGGACAGGCGCTGCGCGAGCGCGTCCTGCGAACCGCCATGTCGATCTCCTGATCGGTAAGTATCCGCCCGGGAGGGGCATCTTGCGACGCGGCCGGCGTGTATCGCTCCAGGGCGGACAGGACCGATGCGCTGCATGTGCGCAGTCGCTGCACGAATGCCAGGCCATCCTGATTGAGCCCGTCGATGCCGACCTCCCGGCTCAACTTCAACGCCAAGCCCTTGATCCGCCGCTCGACCGCAGTGCGGGTAACGCCGTGTTCCGCGGCGACGGCATCGTAAGTCTTTCCGGCGACGACATCCTTGAGCATCGCAATCGATTTAAGTGCTGAGTCGGATTCCATGGTGGCGGTGTCACCTGTAGTCGAGGTAGTTCATGGTGATCCGGCAGCCACTGGCCGGCGAGCCAAAATCACGCTGGAAAGCCGGGGCTTTCGGCATTAGTGATACCGTTCACGGACCTTCCGCGTCCGGGCGTTTGGTGCCGGCGCCCGAATCACCTGTTTCGACGATCCAGCTACGAATGTCTTCGGCCCGCCAGGCGGTCACTCGCGCGGACAGTTTGACGGGAGCCGGAAACGTTCCGGCAAGCACCCGGCGCCAGAGTGTCGATTTGGAGATCGGGACGAAATTCAATACCTGCGCTTGCCGCAGAAAACCAGTTTCAGGAAAGATTGGATGAATCGGATTGCTTGTTGACATGATCGGCCCTAACACCGGCGGCGCGCGCCGGACAGAAGTAGCTGACCTGCTCTGTCGCGATCATGCGAGGCCAGAAATGCATAATCGTTAGGGAATCGATACTTACGATATACCGGGGACTCCCGACCGGACGGTATGGATCAATAAGTGCATATTGACTGAATGCGCAGGACTACTGCGCAAACGAAATGGACAACTTGTGGGCATCGGCGAGAGCCGGCGGGTAGTGGGGCAGGTATCGACTGCGACGCCGCCAGCGCTGACATGACGGATTGGGTGAGTTGGGCGCAACGTCTTTTTATCGGGATGTCGTGCGACCTGGTGAAAGCGTAAGGCAGAGGGGAACCATTTTCAAGCCCGGCTTGCGCTTCGCCACGGCGAATACCGAAAGCCATTCGCCCACTGGGACGCTTCGGTTGGCGTCCGGTTTCCATGAACGGCTTCGGCAACTCGAATTGCCATGCCGACGGGTGTTATAACGCTTGCGGCGCTCTGCTCACATCCGGCTGACAACGCTCCAAAGCGATTGGCGATGTTGGGATAGCAGTTCGCGCACGGACTTTTTCTCGCTGATCCCCAGGATCTCGCCGATCTGCTCCTCCGTGGCACCGCGCTCGCTCATTCTGACGGCGACCAGTCGCCGCACGCTGATTGGCGACACGCCCGGCAACCCGATGCGCTGGAACATTTTTTGATACACGTCCAGGATCCCACGGCACAGGAAGCGCGTCTGCCCGCGCTGGCCATAGCTGACGATGTCGAACGGTGCGCCCTGCTCCGTCAAGAACAGCCGGCTGTGGGGATCGAGGCCGCGAAAGGTCGCTGCCTCTTGGGTGCCGAAACCCCGCAGCAATCGATCGGCCAGGTAACTGTCGATCGATTGCTGCGACTTCGGACTGGCGAAGCATAGCGTCCTGGCCTTTCTATTGACCGCCACCTCGCTGCGCATGACCGACGCAATGCGTACGCTGCCGTCAGCGTTCAAATAGTCGCGCACTTCGAGCCGCGCGACCTCCAGCGGACGGGCTCCGGTCGTCAGCAACATGATGAGCAGGGCGACGTCGCGATCCGGGCAGGCGCTGCGCATTCGCGTTTTCTGTAGCGCCAACGCGATGTCCTCATCGGTGAGCCGTCGCCCGACAGGTTTCTCTTGTGGTGCCTGCGCTGTCCGCGGTTTGTACCGCCGGATCGCATCGGCAATTTCCAGTTTGCGCGCTCGAAGTCGCTGGACGAAGACGGGGCCGTCCTGATTGACGCCATCGATCCCGACCTCGCGTGAGAGCATGAGCACCGCCGCCTTGATGCGGCGCTCCACGACGGTACGTGTTACGCCATATGCAAATGCCACGGCATGATAGGGTTTTCCGTCGATCACGTCCTGGAGCATTGCAATCGACTGCATGATTGAATCCGTTTCCATTTCGAAAGCACGCTTTGCTAATGTTGCACCCGAAGTTCCCATCTATGAATGCGATAAGCCGAACAAGATGCCATGCGTCAACCTGCTTTCGAAGACGACTGGACTCGGATTGGTTTTCTTGGCGCGGCAACGCCACGCGATGTCGCTCGCACAACTGCATCAAAAAATTTTTCGATTTCCCTCGTGTCCCCCCTCAAGCCGTCGATTGCATTTTCTATTGCCAGCAGTCTTCGCGGTTGCCTATATTTGGCAGAAAATCCGTACCAAATAGACATCATTGCTTAACCAATTGTAGTTATTAAATAGATATTTTTCCACTGGAACAACTATAAAATCACCAATGCCGCTGGAAAAAATCCTCTATAAAATGGTATTCGTTGCTCTTGACTAAATATTGTTAAGAGTCGTATTTACAGATTCTGAAATTGCGCCAAGTGCCAAGTACGATGAACGCCCTACCGCCCGGAAGTCTCTGGACGAGAAGTTCCACGGTCGTCACTTTCGCAATAGGGTATCCAATCACGTGGTGTTAGAAGCAGCATGACACCACCATGGGCGCATGCCCAGGCTCTCTTCCAAACTCGACAGCGATAAAAAATTAGTGCGGCTAGGCGCCGCGATTCGCGCGCGACGGAAAGAGTTGGGCGTCTCGCAGGAAGAGTTAGCGATCGACTGTGGCGTCGAGCGCAGCAATATGGGGAAGATCGAACGCGGCGAAAATAATCTCTCGATTTTGAATCTCGTACGCATTGCGGAAGCGCTCAACGCGAATGCCGCAGACATCTTGGCGGATGCGAGTCTTTGAGCAGTTTGCAAGCACGCCTCCTCCGTTCAAATGGGCGCTCCCATCGCTGATGATGGCTTCGAGCGATGCGGCATTGGATGGCTGGGTTGGCATCCAGCGCAGCCTCACTCATCGGCGCTATTTCTTACAACGTGCACAGGCGAGAAGCTGACATGGCTGAGTTGCTGCCCCTGGCTACAGCCGACAATTGGAACGGCATATCCACTGGACATCGAGGAACCGTTGGGCTCAATAGCGAGATCCCAATATCCTTCGCCCATGCCGAAGTTGTTCTCTTCCAGGAATGCAACTGCGAAGTATCTGCCATGCGTCGCGTGCAATTCAATGGCGACGGCGATCATTCGGATATGCATATCGTCTTGCGTTACCCCTGTCAAGAAAGCCTGCTGACCAGATTTGCCCATGTCACCCTCTTTGTGAGCAAATTGATTTTCATCAATTCTGCCCATGCAATATGAATACGCCTTGATTAAAATCAACAATTCTTTCGGCTTAGTCCAACGCGTTATCCTGACGCGCAGGACCTTTCGCCGGGTTTTCCGATCGATGCTCTGGTGCCGGATCCTGCGTTCCCATCGCGTTCATGCGACGGCGCAGTCCCGTTGCCAGATTGCGGGCGGCAACCGCCACGCCACGGATCGCACGTTTGAAGCCGGCACGCTGAATATCGGCCTCGCGCGCCGTGATCACTTCATGGATCTCCAAGGTCTGCAGCAAGGGCATCACCTGATCGAACTTGTTCAACAATTCCAGGTAACGCCGGCCGGTCGAAGAAATGACGCCGACCTCGATCTCCAGGGCTTTCGTGTCGTAGGTGGCAAGGCTTGTAATTCCGTTGACCTTGAACAGGGCTTCCGCGCCGTCGATCGCCTTGTTCAATTCCTCGGTGGCGGTGCCAAGCTTGCCCCGCAAGAGCGCTTCGACGCGCTCGACATCCTCATGCTTTAGCTTGGTGCGTGCGATGACCGACACGAAATGGCTATTGAGCTGCAAGGTACTGAAGAAGCGTACGAACAAGCGCTTGGCCTCGGCGCTCGTGAAATGGGTCATCAGTTTCACGCTGGCCTGCTCGACGCGGCGAAAATCCGCCTTCACCTCTTTCGCCAATATGCGTGCGTTCGCCTCGCCCAGGTCCGTCACCACCATTTTCGTGTCTGTCATGTCGCGCTCCTCGTGTGCTTCCACCGCCCCCATGGTCGCGGCTCGCGTCGATACCCGCCACCAAAAATGGCGAACGGACGTTGGGGATTTCGGCACCAGCCTCGGCTCTGAATCGAAACCATATTGACATCGGCGCACCGCCGAACTAACTTGGCGCTATGCAGCAGCTAGCCCTGCAAGCGATTGGCCAGCCCCTCATCTCATATGCGCACCCGCGGCACGCTCTCGATTGTGCCTGTCGCCCATCGTCAGAAAGAATGCTTTCGACGCTAGATTTTCTTCTGGCGTCGAAAGCTTTCTCGCATCGGTAGCTGGCACACCGATCACGCGGCTCTTGCCGTCACGTACCCAAGCCAGTCCAAGCAGTGCCGGTCTCCATGCCGGCCGTTCATCACCCCGTGGGGGCAATCGCTCCCGCCTGCGGCGCGCATTGCCCTCATTTTCTTTTGGAGGCAATGATGCAGAATTCATTTTCAGCACCCTCGGCAGGGCGACTCCCCGATCCGGCTGCCGGACGCAGTCCGCCAGTTGCGGGGCAGTCCGTTCTATCGATGATGATCGATCCCGTTGACGAGGATACGACGCCATTTAATGACGCGCCAACCGGCGAATGGGACGAAGAAGACATCGTATTTCTACACTGGCGTCTTCTCAAGGAAGTGGGTGGACTGCGCGACCCGGCAACGCCCCTTGAAGAAAAGCTCGACACCTTGCGCTGGATTTTCACCGAGCGCGAGAAAGAGAGCCGGCCATTCTCGTTCGTCAATTGCCTCAATGTGGTCGGCTGCAGCCCGCTGTCGCCACTGCCCTATTTCGGGCGATTGGACGCCGACGAGATTCGCGATGCAATTCAATGTCAGGTCAAGTTCTGGCTCAATGCGACGCTGATGCGATACCCGTCATGGGTACGTGAGGCGGTCCTCAGAAATCCAACGTGGATCGAAAGTCGATTGTCGAAAAATCCACAGTGGATCAATGAGCAGGTAAAGAAGCACAGCGTGCAAGGCGACTTGTTCGCCTGATCGCGCCATGTCCCAGTGTGCGTCGCCAGCGGACCGATTCAATGGTTCGGCCGACTGCGCCACCATTTCAACGATTTATCATTCAGGAGAATTGCCATGTTCACCGCAACCCATAGCAAACGCCGGCGTGGCCCGATGGTCAATGTCCACGCCTCCGAAGATATTGAATTTCTGGTCAAAGAAAGCGAGATCGTCACCGGACAGCTCGGACGCAAGTTCGTCATTTCCGGCGCCGACCAGCTCGTATACATGATCCAGTGGTATCCGGACGGTTATAAGGTGCAACGTCTTGACGACGAGGGCAATGCCACGAGCACGCTCTACGTCCAGCCCGAGGAACTCGGGTCGCACAGTCTCGGCGAAGCCCTGCGCGCCGGGCAGTTGTATACGCCACAAGTGCGTCACTAAATCTGTTCTTCCCCCAACGCGGGCCATTGCCCCGCTTGGGGCAGTGTTCCGCCCATCATTCCAGGAGCACTCACATGAACATTCATATCCGCATCAATGAGGAAGGCGCACTGCGCAACCAGCGCTATGCATTCACCGACAAGTTCACGCTCGTCTCCGAGCTGATGCAAAATGCCCGGCGCGCAGGCGCCAGGCGCATCGAGATCGCCTACGACGACGCGACGGGCATCCTGCGCGTGGTCGACGACGGACGGGGAATCGCGGACTTTCAGAAACTGCTGACTTTTAACGAGTCCGGCTGGGACAATGAAACCTGCGACCACGAACGGCCGTTCGGCATCGGCTTTTCGAAATGCCTGTATGCCGCATCGCGCTGCATCGTTTCGTCGCGCGACCAGAAGATCGATTTTGTAACAAGCGAAGCGCTGGCCAGGCAACCGGTCGAGGTACACGATATCGCGCCGCTGTCGCATACGGCGGTGGAACTGCATGGGGTGCAGCTACCCGACTTGAAGTTTCGCCTGCACGCGATCTGTAGCGGTTTTCCAGTCCGGGTCTGGTTCAACGGCGCCGAGCTGCCGCGCATTCACGCGGTCGACCAGCTGCCGTTTATGAACACGCACATCGGGCAGGTGTACCTGCGAGGCACTGGCGATGGGAAGTACACGCGCAATACCCTGATGTTCCTGCAAGGGCTTTGCGTGGCCCGTCCATCGTTTTTTGAAGGCTTCCAGGTCAATGTCGTGCACCTCGATGCGAGGCAGTTTGTCGCCCGCCTTCCCGACCGCGACAAGCTCATCGATGAAGACGATCAGACAAAACGGGTCTATGCCTGCATGAAGTGGCTGTGGCGCCAAATGCTGCACGACGCGAAAAGCAGCTTGGGCGCGGAGGAATTCGTCGAAGCGTTTTTCGACGTCATGCGCTACTGGCAGCATGTTGATCTCATCAACGACGTGCCGGCATTGCCCACCTGCCTGACCCATCGAATCTCGGGTTATCCGATTCAGGAGGGCTACGAAGGGCGCTGCTACCTTGCCGCCCCCGACAAATGTGTGACGCGCGCGGAAGTGGTGGATGGCAGCGTGCACCTGGTCGATCTCGATGCCGTAAGCAGCGAGAACGCCGCCGGCTGGATGTTTGCCAAGGCAAGGGATTACACCGTCCTGTCGACGTTGGAACTGCATCCGGAACACTGGGTACACCCTTACGTCGACGCCATCAAGGAAGAGTCCATCCGGGCCAAGGCGATCAACGAGCAATGCAGGATGACGCTCGACGGCCGCTGGGTTACGCCGCAAGTCATTCTGTGCGACGCCGTCGAGATATCGATCGGCGCCGATTGCGTGACTGTCACCGACGTCGGCGTCTATTGCGACGGCGTGATATTCATCCCGCCCGGAGAATGGACCGGCGAAGCGGTAAGGCAGGCGTCGGATTTCATCGATTCCGACAACCGTTTCCTTGAGGAAGACCGCGACGCCGATCGCTCCGCGCTTGCGGATCTGATAGACAGGCTGCGCTCGGTCGATCCCCAGTCGACACTTGGGTCGCTATTGCAGGAATTGAGGCTGGAGAATTACCCGCTATTGCGCGGTAAGACCTTTCAGCTCCAGATCGGGCATGCGCACGGCAAGCACGTGATCGACGTCCTCCCCGCGCCGGTGGCGCATGCGGCACTTGCGCAAGGGAGGTCATGATGGAAAGCGAAGCCTTCGAAGCACGCGTCGCCGACATCAAGGGACGCGCCCATGGCCGCTGGAGTGAGCTGCTGCCCATGCTCGGCGTCGACAAGAAAATTCTCAACAAGCGCAATCAGCCTTGTCCCCTTTGCGCCGGACGTGACCGGTTTCAGTATACCGACAAGTTTGGCGAAGGGAATTACCATTGTCGCGGCTGCGGCCCCGGCGGCGGACTCAAACTGCTGCAGGGCGCACTGGGCTGGGACTTCGGCACGGTGTTGACCAAGCTTGAGGAGCATGTCGGCCGCGGCGCCCCCGTCAGCCATCATTCGCATCCGAGAACGGTCGAACCGTCCGCGGACTGGATGAAGAAGCTGGCCAAGCGGATATGGGGCGAAGCGCAGCCAATTGCACAGGGCGACGAAGTCGATCGCTACCTGCGCAACCGCGGCATTACGCTGAGCGCCTATCCGAAAGTGCTGCGATATCACCCCGCCCTTGGCTTCTATGAAAAGGATGCGTCGGGAAAGTCATGCCAGGTGGCAGAGTACCCTGCCATGCTCGCCTGTATCCAGGGAGCCGATGGGCATGCTGTCACCTTGCATCGCACCTACCTCACCGATGGCCGCAAGGCATTGCAGCACGAGGCGAAGAAGGTGCTATCGGCCGGATTTGGAGGCTCTGCCATCAGGTTGTACGCCGCAGATGAGGAATTGGCGATTGCGGAGGGCATCGAGACCGCACTGGCCGTGCACTTAAGTACCGGCAAGCCCGTCTGGGCGACGATCAATGCGGGCAATATGGAAAAGCTGTGGTTGCCGGAATCGGTGCGCCGCATCCGCATCTATGCCGACAATGATGGCGACGCCCAGTTCGAGGGCCAGGCCTGCGCGTTTTCCCTGGCGCGGCGCTTGACGAGGGACGTCAATAGAACAGACTCCCGGCAGGTCGAGGTCTTCGTACCCCGGCACGCCGGAACCGACTGGGCCGATGTCTGGTGCTCGCGTATTGGGCACGTCGAACAGATGGCGTAGGTTTAAGGCGCGGCAGCAATGCCGCGTCCGTTTTTCCGAAGGCCGAACGGATGAAAGGTCTTTCCTGCGCGATCTTGACGAGATCACGTCGAAAAGATTTTTCGCTGGTTGCTGTCATACCAGGATGCACGCTTTGCGCGCATCGAAGACAGCCCTGCCATCACGCGCGCGGTTGACCGCGCATAGCCGACTCGGAATATTGAGTCAATCATTGACCCCTGCGGGAACGTACATCCCGCCATGGGTCATGTCGTTTCCGCTTTTTCTTTGGAGTATTGCCATGAAAAACGGACGTTCTCTCATCAACCTCGCTCACGAACTCGAACGCCAGCTCGCGAGCAAGCGAGACATGATCGTGCCCTCCTCCATGATGCTCTGCCATACCGATGACGGAGGCAAGTGCAAGATGATGATCGAAGAACCTGGCGGCGTCGGAAAGTATGACATCACCAACCTCGCCCGCCGTCAACTGGCGGAAAAACTGAAGATTCCCTTCGCATACTTCGAACGCATGCGCGCGGAGCAACCTGGCCTACTCGACCGGAACGTGAACACATGGCTGCAGACCGATAGCGAAAGGCGCATGATCCGTACGCTTGACGGCAACGTGCGCGCGGTCCTGTCGGATCGCTACCGCCGGCTGGACAATTTTGACCTGGCCGAGAATGTGCTGCCGATTCTGCAGAAGCTGCCGGAAGTGCGCTTTGAATCGGTCGAACTGACCGAAACAAAGATGTACATCAAGGTCATCACGCCAAGCACCCAGTTTGAAATGGCGCCAGGCGATATAGTGCAAGCTGGAATCGTGATCACGAATTCCGAAGTTGGCCACGGTACGCTGTCGGTGCAGCCACTGATCTATCGGCTAATTTGCAGAAACGGCTTGATCGCCGCCGATCACGGCCTGCGCAAGACCCACGTCGGGCGCATCTCGCAATCGGACGAGGAAGTGATCACCGTGTTCCGCGACGATACGCTCGCCGCCGACGACACGGCATTCTTTCTCAAGGTACGCGACGTGGTCGAAGCGGCCGTGTCCGAGGCAAGCTTCGTTCAGGTCGCGCAGAAGATGCAACGAACGCTGGGCATCAAGCTGACCGGCGATCCGGTGAAGACCGTCGAAGTGCTGGCCAATCGCTACACGCTCAACGAGGCTGAGCGCGCTGGTGTCCTGCGCCACTTGATTGTCGATGGTGACCTGTCGGCGTATGGATTGGTCAACGCGGTCACGCACTACTCGCAGGACGTCGAGGACTACGACCGGGCGACCGAATTCGAGGCGCTCGGCGGGAAATTGATCGACCTGGCAGCGAGCGAGTGGAAGGGGCTGGCCGAGGCGGTATGAGTTTCGAAGTGAAATAGGCATCCCGATCGGGATGCCTATTTTCTAGCATCTGTTCCGTCCAAGATGAAGGACCTGGAGACAGTCCGGTTACGCTTGAATCACCGCCTCCATGCGTTGTATCTCGAGACGTGACAGTCCTTGACGTTGAGCCTCGTCGCGCCAGCCGGCAAGTGCGCCACGCACCTCGTCCACGAGGACGTTGGCGCGCGCCGCGCTCAATCGGTACATGTCGGCACAGCTGACAGCCGCCGGCAAGCTTGGCTGCGCATTGTGTCCATCCAGGGTCAAGGCGTGGCTCGCCTTGTCCGGACTGGGGTTCATGTCGTAGGCGGGAGAGAGGCGCCAGCCGGTGGCTTCCCGGATAAACCCGTGGTTGCGCATGTGATCGTCCCGGTTGCCGATCAGCACGTTAAACACCACGCGCCGGAACAACTGCTCCAGATCCGCAGCGATATGGTTCCGTGCCCCTTGATCCTCGATGAACTCGACAAGGTCTAGATAGCTGCCGCCTGGCTGGCCATCCCTTCGTTCGAGCAGCGTCATCGCGGAAGCGAACATTCTGCGGCTGTCGCCGCTGCGGTCGAAACGCTGGATGCAAAACGTGCGGTAGCGCTCGTTCAATAGTTCGATGCGCGCTTCTGGCACGACAATGCCTGCCCTGGCAGCGAGTGAATGGGCCACGAACTCCCATGCCCCGACGTCATAGCGATCGTCGCTGGCCGGAAATTTCGCGAACCACAGCAGACCATCGCCATCGGTGAAGTTCGCCTTCGGCCGCGCGCCGCCCAAGGAACTGCCGGGCGTGATCAGCATGGCCAACCATTTTTCGTACTCCGGCAATTTCTCGACGCCAGGCTCCTCGATACGGCGGCTGATGTGGGCCAGTTCGCCAAGACTGGTGACCGGAGGCGCCGCATGCGGATGGTCGTCCAGAAACGGGCCGTCGGCGCCTTTCCGGAAGCGCAGCGCCCCCATACGGGTCAAGTCATGCACGCCCAACAGGAAGTCCACTTCGTGGAGCTGACGCATCTTGCGCCCTTCCCGCTCAGCCATTGCGGCTTCGCGCCGCTCAAGCAAGACCCGACCCCAGCGATCCGGGGCGGAATCCATGAACACACCGAAGGCCGGCATGTCGACCTCGGGGTGCTGCTCGCCCGCCCACAGCTCCAGGCGCGGATCGAGCATGAAACTATTTCCGCTCTTGATCCAGTCGCTGTCGTAGGCAAAGCTGGCAGGCAACTCCAAACGCAAGGTGTCGCGGTACATGGTGCCGACGCGAGCCTCCACCCCCAGGTCGGCTGCCCAGAGATAGACGTCGTACGCGTCGCGCGTACCGTTATTCGGCTTCTTGGTGACCATTGTCTTCTGTACCGTTTTCACTGCCCGCTGGTTTGGACGGCGCCAGGCGTCCTCTCGGCTTTCTCGCGACCGGCATCTTCAGGTCCTGCAATTTGCGGCCGAGCTCGTCATCCTTCGCCACTTTGTCGATATCCTTTTCGACACCGAGGACACGCAGGGCCCGGACATAGGTGCCCATGGCGATACTGGGATCGCCTTTCTCGAGGCGATTGAGCGTATCGCGTGATACGTTCATCCGTTCAGCGAACAGGAGCGTGCTAATGCCGCGGCGCAGACGGGCTTCCCGCAGCCGCTGGCCGAGCGCGGCCATCTGCTTTTCGATTGCCGGGAAGGGGCGGGATGGCGATGTCTTCATGTCAGATATATTGGACAAAGATTCTCGCGTTGTCAATTTTATCGGACAATTAATTCATCACGCCATGGAAATGTCCGATAACACCGACAAACTTCCGTTGTTTGTCTATTTTATCGGACAAACATGAGAGCAACACAACTTTGGGACGAAGCGAATGTTTGATGTATATAGTTCAACAAATTCGCAATCCAGTGACACCTTTTCACTAGCCAATCCCCATCTATCGATCTGGCAACGAGACCGATCCGGTCAATTCATCCGGCAAAAGTTCAGAATACTGATGCAACCACGCGCCTTCCCCAGCACCTTCAAACCCAGGCGCTGAGCTGCCGCCGTGTTCTTCACAACAAGCGATGGCTGGTAATTTTGGTTCGCGCAACTTAGCACCAGTCCTTCGCCGATGCGACTCTCGACATTGCGGACCATGACACGACCGTCGCATTCGACGACATAGATACCATTTCCGACGATGTCCCGCGTTTCGAAATCGACAAACACCATGTCGCCATCGTGGATGATCGGCTCCATATCGTCGCCCGGCATCTTCATCGGCAAGCAACGATCACGGCATCGGACAAGTCTTGGACCACGGGGGCAATCCACGTCGCGGCAGAGGGACCATCGCCCATCCGGGTATCCTGGCACTGTCCAATCGCGCCATCATCCAGACTGGCAGAATTTGCAGGGCTCAATCCGAGAAACCAGTTCGCATCAACCTTGAATCCCTTGCACAACAGCGCGAACGATTCCAAGTCTGGCAGGCCCGGCTTGACGGGGTCGATCCACCGTCGCGACGTCTGTGGAACGCGGCCGGTCAAGGCCGACAAGTGGGCCAGTCGCGCGCCTTTCGGCACCATCGCGGCATCGAGCTTCGCGATCAAGCGCTCACGAAATTCAGCGCCTACGCCACACTTCCCGGCCACATCACGCTTCAATCCCGCTTTGTAGCTACAACCTTGGCCCTGCTGGCATTCACCGGTGTCCATGTTCCCTACTCCCTCTCATTTTCTTGTCGGATTCTGCACGGTCCGCTTTTGATTTTTTTCACCGCCCAGCAAAGCACGCCGAAATCGGAGCATTTGCTTGTGGCAATTGAAGAGTTCAGAGCATTTGCTCTTGACGACAACATTACCCAAAATATAAATTAAAGCACATGTGCAATCAAGCCTGCATCTTGAAGCACCTCCCTATTTATCTACATCAATCGCCCGCCTATGTTTGTTGCAAGACGATTGTGTTGATAGTACTGCCGAAAGGAAATGAGTCATGGGTGATGTGCAATTTTCCGATGTGCAACTTCTGAATTTGTCCATGCTGATCACGATGAGGGACAGTATCAAGCAAGACCTGGTTTCCGGATGCTGCAAGTTCGGCTTGCATGTCGACCAGGCGCGCTTCCTGGGCGACCTCACGTTCGATCAGATCCTGGTCATGGTGGCCAATATCGGACACGAGTGCCTGTTCCCGCCGCGCCAGGATCTCGTCTCGCTATTGAAACTGCCCGTCCCTCTCGCCGGGCCGATCACGTCGGTCCATCCTCCTTACCAGACCCCGCCGATGCCGGGCACACTATTTCCCCGATGCTGCCGCGCCTCGTGAGCGGAGGCCATCGTGACGAAAAATACGACTTGCGCCGAGCGCCATATTCGCGCGCTCGGCTTGGCGAAGGACTGCGCCGCGCTCGGTGCGCGCATCCGCACCATCGGCTATGTGACCGGCATGCCACACGGGCAGTTGGGCGATCTGTTTTTTCCCGACCGCCAGTTGGCGCCCCGAGGACGCCCGCCCGATTCCCCCGACTGGTATCACAACGCAAATTTGCTCAATCGGGCCGAAGCGTCGATCCTCGTTTCGGTTTATCGACGCGTTCGGGACCTTGGCTTCGGCCCGGCCGAGGCGCTTGTGGCGGCGTACAAACACTATCTCGCCGCTTGCCACATGGCTCCGCGTATTCATTTCGACCGCGCCTTCGACCTGGCCTCCCATATGGACGGCATTTGGCTCGTCAGGGCAGCGAGCTTCTCGCTAGTGACCTGTCCGGCCTGCACCAGCCAATATGTCACCTCGATCGGTGCCCATCCTATCGGCAATCACTTGTGCCCGTTTTGCAAACTGGTCAAGCGTTACGCAAGCGATCCGCGCATCCAATCGTCGTTTCCGGTCAACGCGCTTCCTGACCTGAAGGCGCTTCAATTCAGCGTGCTCGCCCTGCCGAGACAGCGAAGGTAGACCCTGATGTCAAAACCCCCATCGTAAGTCGGCCATTTCGATTGGTGGCGGACAGCGACCTGCGCGAACATCAATCGTCCATCATCTTCCAGACCAAGCATGCGCACCGTAGATCGTCTTCTGGGTAGTTTCGGTCTGCGGCGTGCAAACATATCCGCCCCCGAAAACATCGCCCCGCCAGCATCGGCGACCAGCGGCGCGCAAGCGGCGCCCTATCCGCCGGTCGACCCGGGCATTCCGGCCCTGTCCATCGACGAGATACTGGCCCCACACTCGGACCTGATCGAGCGTATCAAGGTCTGCTACGGCATGGACCGCCCTACCTTCGAACAGGAGTTGCTGTCGCTGATACGCCGCTACGCCGAATTCGTACATCTGCTGCCTGCGACACCGGACAATTATTTCAACGCACCGGGCGGGCTTCTGCGCATGGGGCTGGAAACCGCCTTCTTCAGCCTGCAGGGAACGGACGGCCACATCTTTTCGGGACGCGCGACGATCACGACACGTCGTCATCTGGAACCGAGGTGGCGGCACGCGACCTTCATCGCGGGCCTGTGCAGCGAGATCCATCGCACCCTGTGCCATGTCATTGTCACCAACGAACATGGCGACGAGTGGCAGCCATACCTGTCGCCGCTGGCAAGCTGGCTGTCCGCCCACAGCGTGACGCGTTTCTATTTGAAATGGCTCCCCAACGTGCACGAGAGCCGCACGCTGGGCGTATTCGCATTGCCCCATGTCGTGTCGGGGGAGATGCTGCAGCACCTCGCCACCGGCAATACGGTCATCGTGCCGCATATGATGGCGAGCATCTCAGGCATGCCGATCTACCGTGACCGCAATATTCTGGACGACCTGGTACGTCGTTCGGTCGCGCTCGTCGTCGACCGGTATCTGCAGGCGAGCGCAGATCGCTACGGGCAGCCGCAACTTGGATCACACCTGGAGCGCTATCTGGTTGACGCATTGCGCCGGATTGTCAGTTCCAATTCGGCCTGGACCCCAAATGGCGAGAAATCGCGCGTCTGGTACGGCAGCGATGGCCTGTTCATCGTCTGGCCGAACGCGGCGACGGAAATGCGCGTCCTGCTCGAATCCGATCAATTGCCCGGGATACCCAAGGCGCCGGAAACGATGCTCGAGATTCTGATAGCGGCCGGCGTCTTCGAGCCACAGCATTCCGGCCAGGCCACATGGCATATTGCTCCACCCGATCTCAAGACCGTGATCGAAGCTGTCAGGTTGTCGTCCCCGGCGATTCTATTCGCCGGCCTCGACCCCGAGCCCAAGCCGCTTGCTGTTCCACTGATTCACTCTGCCGCAAGCGCCAACGCCGGCGCCAGCGCCGCACCGAATTCTGCGGCGCATGGTGGCCCCACGCTGGTCAATACAGCTCATAAACCTTCACCGGCCCGCCAACTCCCGCTGCCAATCGAGACGGAGCCAGCCCCGCATGACCGATCCCGCGCCACGGCAACGGTAGGCATCATCGGCGACATCGCAGCGTCAGCAAATCCGGCCCACGCGGGACAAGCGCGGTCAAAGCACGCTGAATCGACCGTAAGCAAACACGCGTCAGTTCTGCCGACATTCAAGCTCGAAGCGCCGATGCGCTTGAATCCCGCTGTACGCGACGCGCTAGCACAAATCGTCGACACCTTGAATCGTGACGGTGCCGTGGCGGCCGCTCGAACCGTCTCGGCGGGCCTCTTCATTCCGCTTGCAGAATTCGAAGGCCGCAGGATCGAGCCATCGTTGGCATTGCGCGCGTTGGCCGATGTAGGAATGCTCGTGCATAGCCACGGGACCAATGGTTCATCATCACAGACCGATGTTCTCGACTTCGGTGACGATAAGAAGTTGGGCCTGGTCCTCCACCCTCGTTTCATAGCCGGACTTGACCCTGCCGATTTCGACGCTGGAAATGCCGGGGAAGGCTAACATGCTGATCCGAAAATATGAGATGCCGTGGCGCCGTGCCTACGAGGCCTATGCAGCGCTGGCCTGGTTCATTTCCCTGGTATTCTTTGTCACCATCTCGGTTCGAGCGGAACTGCCCAGTCAATTCACTGGGCCGCTCGCCATCGCATGCATGTGGATGACAATACGCCGCATGCATCAGGCACTGCGAATCCTGGTTGTCCGCGCGTCGCTATCGGGGCGGGCCATGCAGGTGCTAACCACCAAGGAGCTCAAGACGCTGTGCAGGCAGCCAGACCAGGTCTTCCTGGGCTTCGGCTTCGAATGGCTGCCGGTGCATTCCCAGCGTCTGTATGAACTGTCAAAAGTGAATTTCCGCGACTATTCCGTGTCGCCTGTCTTGCTGCATTGCCTAGGCTACGAGGCGAATCCACAACCGGACAGCGAGATCGGTCTTCCCTACATTCACGGCGTCGAATCGAGGGAGCACGCGCTCTATCGTCCGCTGCAGAACTTTGAAGGCGGCACGCTGCTGGTCGGCACGACGCAGTCAGGCAAGGGGGTGGCGCTCGCCAATCTGGTCACGCAGGCGGTGCGGCGCGGCGATGTCGTCGTCGTCATCGATCCAAAAAATAGCCGCCGCCTGAAAAGGGCCGTGATGCGGGCCTGCGCGGACTACCGCGACGCCGACACCTTCCTTGAATTTCATCCGGCATTTCCCGAAAACGGCGTACGGCTCGACTTCACGTTCAACTGGCAGAAACCGACCGAAATCGCCTCGCGGATTCAATCGGTCATGCCTCCGGATACCGCCGGCGCCTTCAGCGCGTTCGGATGGGACGCCGTCAATGTCGTGGTCCAGGGCTTGGTTGATCTCGAGGAGCGGCCGAACCTAATGAAATTGACCAAGTACATCGAGGGCGGCATCGAACCGGTGCTGGAAGCGTCCTTGCGCCGCTTCTTCAATGGCGTCTATGGCTCGACCTGGCGCGATCAGCCGGAGATGAGAAAATTGCTGGGTGATGCACAACGCGGCAACCTGAAAAGGCCGTCGGAAGCGGCCAGCAACGACCTGCTCGCCTTCGTCGCCTTCTACGAGCATCACGTGCCGCAGAACCAGCACAACAAGGTCGTCGACTCGCAGGTACGCACCTTCCGCCACAACCGGGAGCACTACCAGAAGATCACCGCGAACCTGCTGCCGATCCTGTCCATGCTCACCTCCGGCGACCTGGGGCTGAGCCTGTCGCCCGACCCATTCGACGCCGTCGACGTGCGGCCGATCATGAATTTCGAAAAAATCGAGCGCGGCGGCCACGTCCTTTACATGTGCCTTGACTCATTGCCCGACCCGTCGGTGGCGTCGGCCATCGGCGCGCTCTCGCTGGCCGACCTGGCCGCGCGCGCGGGCATGCGCTACAACCTGGGCGGCTACCGGCGCATCTCGCTCTTCGTCGACGAGGTCTCGAACGTGATCAACCAGCCGCTGATCGAGATCCTCAACAAGGGAGCGGAAGGCGGCATCTTCACCACCTGCGCGATGCAGACGCTGGCCGATCTCGCCAAACGGCTCGGCAGCGAAGACGCCGCGCGCATGGCGCTTGGCAACCTCAACAACCTGATCGCCCTGAGGTCCAAGGATCGTCCCACGCAGGACTTCATCGTCGAGACGTTCGGCAAGACGGCCATTCACACGGTGCGCGTCGGCTTGAGCGAGGCGTCCGATGCCCACCTTGGCGACTTCACCTCGGTGTCCTCGGCCCAGTTGAGCGAAAGCATGGAAGAGTTGATCCCGGCCGACATTCTCGGCAAGCTGCCGAACCTGCAGTATTTTGCGTCGGTGTCGGGTGGCAGGATCATCAAGGGACGCTTCCCAATCCTCAATCCAGATTTCGACCGTCCAACTTAGAGGCAAGCCATGATCCGCTTCGTATCGACCGCGTCACTTCTGGCGCTCCTCGTGCTGGTGCTGTATTTGCCATCCGCCTGTCCGCCGCAACGCTTCTTCGATCAATTGCGGATCGAAGCGAAGTTGAACAGCAAGTTTTTTGGCACGGGCCATGCGACGCGCATTCTGGCGCGCATGCTCGATTTTCAGACCGCAACGAGCAAAGTTAGCCCGGTGCCTTCGATGAACCAGGCGCCATCCCCGTCGGGCGTCGACGCGGCGGTCGCCAGCGAGATGGTCCAGGTCAATCACCGCCTGTTCAACAACCCCTACTTTCGTTCGATCGACGCCCTGCTGGTATTGGCAAGCTACCGGCTGTCCGCGCTGCTCGAATGGGTTCCCGTCCTGCTGGTGCTCGTATTGGCCATCCTGATTGACGGATTTCTGGTGCGTCTTGTCAGATCCAAGGAATTTATCCAGCACAAGCCGGAAATGTTCGCTTTGAGCGCTTGCGCGGCGATCATGACGGCTTGCGCTACGGTGCTCGCGTTTGTCCTGCCCATCACGATCCATCCACTGACGCTTCCCTTTGTGCCAGTGGCGATAAGCCTATTTGTCAGCCGAGCGGTCGCCAACTTCCACCGCCGTGGCAAGTAAGCGCGCACCGCCAAGAATGCCGATTTCATTGATCACCCTGTCTATTCAGCAAGGGAATGTTGCATTTCGCAATGCTTTACTGGATACTCATCCGCCTTGCCACGGGCGGCACTTTCCTCGGCGATCCAAATTTGGTCGCTGCAGTAAGAACAAACGCCTCTGCGCAGTATGAAAATGATTCAGGAGCAAGTCGTGGCATTTCCAGCGTCTACACACGAATACGTCCAAGCTCCGGCGGACACGAAGAACAATGCCGGGTCGATCGACCCGCCATCAGAATGGCACGCACGCCTGTCGCCCGAATCGGTTGCGGCCGATATGCTTGCTCAGACCGAAAGTGATTTGCCTTCACTGACCAAGGCGGAACTGGCCGAACTCCTGTTCGAGCATGTCGGTTTGAACAAGCGGGAAGCGAAAGACATGATCGATACGTTTTTCGACGAAGTCTGCAGCGCGCTTGAGCGTGGGGAGTCGGTAAAGCTCTCTGGCTTCGGCAATTTCCAACTGCGTGACAAATCCGCACGACCGGGCCGCAATCCGAAGACTGGCGAAACGGTACCCATCCCGGCCCGCCGCGTTGTCACCTTCCATCCCAGCCAAAAGCTCAAGGACATGGTCGATCAATGCGGCTCCTCTGACCCAGGCTCTTAAATTTGGCGATGGTCACATACGAAAACATGGCGGGCCGGCCGTAGGTGCGTCAATTGCAGATGTGCGCAGCGCCGTGTAACTGGTTTCTATCATTCGCAATGGAATTTCGTTGGACTAATCGCGAAAGCCCGTCCTGGAGCGTCCCATTCTTTACCGACATCGCTACCAGTTGTCTTTAATCTGTTTCCTATCCGCCGTGCTCGCCACGGTTCGCAGCGATCAAATGGAAAGGGACAGGCAATATGGACACCACGATCCCAGGCAAGCAAAGAGAGCCATCGCCAGCCGCCAAAGTCCACGGCCAGGCAAACGACACGATCGAAATCCGGCTGTGGGTCGAGGAGCACGAATGGCTCTACGGCGTGCACACGAATGTGAAGAACACCTCGCCGACATTCCGTTGCCCCGACCTGATCAGCGCATGCGTCGAAATTGTCCTAGCCGATACTGATGCGGCTGAACGTGTCTTCGCCTATCTGAGCACCGAACTTGTACTGCGCCCCATTCATACACCGCGCCGCGTCGGCTCCCTATGGAAACCTCAGCGCGACCTGTTGCAGGACCTTCAGCGCTCGCCATTGAATCGCCATCCGCATCCAAAATTCCAGCTCGACGAATTGACGACCACTTGCGTGGCCTTGAGCCGCAGGAGCGATCCGTCGGGCGAACTTGTTTTGCAGCAGTGCCGCATCAACTTGGCGGATCGCCTGGCCAGGAGCAAGGGAATTCATCGTAGCAACTGAACACGCGTACCGCGGACGCATCCGGTCCGCCGACCATTCCATCACCGACCCCGCCAAGGCTCCTACGGCCAAGGCTTGACCCGAACACGACTGTGGCCGGTCGCACCGGTCCCGATATGACGCCCGCAAACCCTGTGCGGCGCATCGGTCCTCGTTGGGGTGAGCCATGCGACATCTTCAAAACACGGGATTACTGATTCTGCTGATCCTTCCCATGCATGCCTGGGCATGCTGGGAAGCGGCTGCCGAGCGCTATCAGGTTCCAGCGCGGCTGCTTTATGCAATCGCCAAGGTGGAATCGAACCTCAATCCCCAAGCCCTCAACCGCTCCCACCTGCACCGGACGGGCACCTACGACATCGGGCTAATGCAAATCAACAGCTCGAACCTGCCCGCGCTCGCGCCCTACGGTATCCGGGAGAGCGACCTTGCCGACGCGTGCACGAACATCCACGTCGGGGCTTGGCTGCTCTCGCGCAGTTTCGAGCGCCACGGCACCACCTGGGACGGCGTCGGCGCCTATAACGCCGCGTGCACTCAACTCAAGGGCGCGGCGTGCCAACAAGCTCGCGCCAAGTATGCATGGCTGGTCTATCGCCAACTGCCGTCGCCGCAACTGGCGCAATCGACCTTGACTGCAGCGGCCGGGCACGGAGGTCGCCGGGTCGCATCGACCAGCGCCGCTGCCGTTCGCGCCGCAAAGTTGGTGCAATGATGAAGCACACTGTCCAGGCAATTTCACTTGCATGCCTCATCGCAGGTAGCACACTGCTGCTTGCCTCATGCGCGCTGCTCGTGCCGCAACGACTCGACGTCGCCGCCAAGCGGATTCCTTCTGACGGTTCAAGCCGTCATATTGTCCAAACGGGCTTCGGCAACATGGCCATGTATGGTGTGTGCGCCGACCCGGCCTGTCCCGCAATTAGCCAGAAGACGCTGGCCATCGTCGCCGACGACAGGACAGCGCCACCGCAGGACACTGGCGGTTTCGCTGCACCAGCGCTGCCGCCGAAAATTCCAACCCAATCATCGGCGGCGATAGAAGCCAGCAGCAAACCCGCCGCACATGCCGCTACCCGCGACCATCACGTGATTGTGCGGTTCATGTCGGGCAGCGACTTGCTTGCTCAGTCGGGCAAGAACACGCTCGACCAGGCGCTGCACCTCGCGCTCAAGGCCAGTCGCATTGTCATCCATGGCCGCACCGACAGCGTCGGCCCCAACGCCCCCAATCAAGCACTCGCCCTGGCACGCGCCCTCAGTGTGCGCGACTACCTGCGCGAGCGCGAACCAACGATTCCCGCAGACATGATCCTCGACGCCAAGGGGCACTGCTGCTTCGTCGCATCCAACGACACGCCGAAAGGCCGTCAGCAAAACCGGCGTGTCGAGATCGTCTTCAGCGTTCCCGAGCGGGTGGCGCCATGACGTTTTTCCATACACCCGCTCACCTGTTCGACCTTTCCTAACTTACTTTTACTGGAGGCATTCATGAGTATCGCTTTAATCAAGGCATCGCCCACCCCATCGGCTCCGCGCTCGCATGCGGGGCGCAAGCCGATGACCGTCGTCGCGCTGCTGTTGACGCTCGTCGTCGGTCTGTGCGCCGCTTTCCCGGGCTATGCGCTGGACCTGGTCGCCTTTTCCGGCATTACCGGTCCGATGACGTCCGCATTGACGCAGATCTCGGCACTGGGGCCCGCCATCAAGGCCTTGGTCGGCTTCGTCGGCTTCGTCGTCGCGCTCATTTCCCTGTCGGCGCTGCGCAACTTCGGACCGGTCCTGTTCTACGTCGGCCTGGCGATCTTCGCCGCGGTCGGCCTCGTGATCGCGGGCGCGATCATGGGAGCGGTGCTCTGACCATCTGCGCCTCGGCCAGCGGGAGAATCGCATGCAGACAGATACCTACATTCCACGCCGTCTCGACGACCAGTGGAAACTCGGATTCTGGGATGCCGACGTGGCTGCCCCGATCCTGTTCTGTTTCATCCTTGGCTATCTGTCCGGATCGAAGATGTCGTTTGCCTTCTGCATGGCGATCGGCATCTTCGTCTCTCGCTGGCTGTCCCGCATCAAGGCCGATAAACATCCCGCCTTCGCGATGCACTGGATCTATTGGGCACTGCCGCCCACGCCTCTGACCGCGATGCGCGCCACTCCTCCGTCCCACCTGCGCCGCATGGTCGGCTAATCCGGATTGGAATTCGACATGGACTTTGCCAAACTCGACAACGACATCAAGGAGATGCGGCGCCGCAATCGCGGCCTCGGCCTGTCCGTCGGCGGCCTGATCACGGCCCTGCTCGCCTGCCTCGTCATCATCCTCAACCTGATCGGCACGGAGCGCACGATCGTGGTGCCGCCCTCGATCGACAAGACGTTCTGGGTCACCAAGGATCGCGCCAGCCATGAGTACCTGGAGCAAATGGGCAGCTTCATCGCCTGGCTGATCCTCGACGTCACTCCCACGTCGATCGACTGGAAGAAGGACGTTCTGCTCAACTACGTCGCCCCCGACCAGCATGGCGCCATGAAGTCGCGGCAGGAGGTCGAAGCCGAACGCCTGAAGCACATCAACGCCAGCACATCGTTCCTTCCGCAACAACTCGTGGCCAATGAGACGAACCAGTCGGTGGTCGTCCGGGGGCGGCTGCGTACCCAGGTCAACGGTCAGGAAACCGCGCTGGAAACGAAAGCCTACCTCGCCGAATTCCAGTACATGGGCGGGCGCATTCACCTGAAATCCTTCAAGGAATATCACAATGAATAACAAGCCATGGATTCCACCGCTGCTCGCCGCGCAGCTTGCACTCGCAGTGCTATCGGCATCATCCGCGCATGCCAGTCAAGTCATCGACGCGCGCGATGGCGTGACGATTGAAGCCGTCATCGCGAGCCGCGAGTCGACCCGCATCCGGATCGACAATGCACCGATCACAGATGTCTTCGGCAATCTCTATTCGAGCAACTGCGCGCCGTCGGCATCGACGGTCGCGGGAGCGCCAATGCCAAACGCGCCCGCCATCAACCCGGCCGGCGAGATTGTGCTCGAGTGCGACCGGGACAAGGGCGAGATCTATGTGCGTCCGGTCGGCAATTCGAACAAGCCGATCAATCTATTCGTGGCGTCGGCGAATGCCACTTACACCCTGCTGCTGCGCCGCTCCGACACGCCTTCCGACACGATCGTCATACGCGACAAGACGGCGCGCCGACTGGACGGCGATCCTACCAAAGCAGGGCAAGGCCCCCTGGGCACGTCCGCCAACCATGTGCGCGCAATGAAGGCGCTCCTGGTTGGCATGGCAACGGAGCGCCCCGCGCCGGAAGTGCGCGTGGAGGACATCAACCGGCCCATCCAGCTTTGGAGCGAAGTCAGGTTGCTGCTTACGCGCAGCTACGCCGCGCGCGGCCTGGTGGGCGAAAAGTACCTGCTGACCAATGTGAGCGGACAGACGATGGTCCTGAGCGAGCAGGAGTTCGACCGGCCCGAGGGACAAGTCGTCGGCGTCGCCATCGACAACCTCAATCTGCGCCCGGGCGACAGCACCGTCGTTTATGTGATCCGGATCGGGAGCTGAGCATGGGCACATTCGACAAACTCAGGAGTGCGATCGATAAGCTCACGCCGAAGCAGCGCCAGTACGCCGCACTCGCTGCCATCATGGGCTGCGGCATCGGGGCACTGTGGGCGGTGTTCTCGTTTAATGGCGGCGACGGCAAACCGGCCAACTCGCGGCCATCGAACTCGACCGGGGCGGCAGCCCCGACCAATATCGGCGTGATGGCCCCGGGCCAGCAGGTCAATCCGGTGGACCAGTGGGTCGGTACCGCCGGGCGCAAGCTCGCGCAATACGAGAACGAGCGCGACGAGCAGTCCCGCTTCAACCGGGATCGCAAGGATTTCGAAGACAGGACGATGCAGCGCTTTGGCGACCTGGAACAGCGCCTGACCAGTGCATCCCAGGCCAAGACCGCCATGCCGGCGCCAATGACGTCCCCAGCAGCGCCGGTTGTGCCGATTGCGCCGCCATCGTTTCCGCCGCCCGGCGCATTGCAAACCAAGCTGCCCCCGCCGCCCGGAACTGGTATCCCCGCCGGCACCATGCCGCCCGGGACGCCAGCCGACGGCGCTGACCCGCTGGTGCCGGGCTTGGTACCGGGACTCGTGCACGCGTCAATGTTCGAGCCCGGCAAGGCGCCAGCATCCCGTGCCCAGGCTGTGGCAGGCGCGAGCGGCGATGGCGCCAATGCCGATTCGATCGAGACCTTCCTGCCGGTCAGTTTCACGCGCGGCACGCTGCTCGGCGGGCTCGATGCGCCCACCGGCGGACAGTCGCAATCGAACCCGCATCCGGTATTGATCCGGCTATCCGACAACTCCGTCCTGCCCAACGGCTACAGAGCCGAGTACCGAGAATGCTTCGTGATCGCCGCCGGCTATGGCGACATCAGTTCCGAACGCGCCTATCTGCGCACCGAAAGCATGTCGTGCGTGCGCGATGACGGCGCCACATTGGAGGTAAGGATTCAGGGCAGCGTCTACGGCGAAGACGGCAAGGTCGGCATGCGCGGAAGGCTCGTCACCAAGCAGGGACAGATGCTGGCCAACGCGCTGCTGGCGGGCGTCGCCAGCGGCATCGGCCAGGGCCTCGCGACATCCGCCACGACCACCAGCACGTCGCCGCTCGGCACCATCGCCAGCGCTTCCGGCATGGATGCCTACCGCGCCGGAGTGGGCACCGGCGTCGGACACGCGCTCGACCGACTGGCCCAGTACTACATCAAGCTCGCCGAGCAGACCTTCCCTGTCATCGAGATCGACGCGGGCCGGGAGATCGACGTCGTCATCACCAAGGGCGTTCGCATCGATGCGCCGCAACGGCCGCGAACGGGCCGCGCTTCAAATCTCGCCGCCACCCGCCCCATCCTTGACAACAGCACTCTGAAGGAGTCCCGCGATGAAAACTACTGATGCCGGCATGAAAAGCATGGCAATCGCCCTGCCTTGCCTGCTCGCCCTTTGCGTTGGCGCCAGCGCGGCGCCGCCAAGCGCGGACGAGACACGCCTGCTCGCCGCTTTGCGCCAGGCCCATCCCGACACCACGTTCACCAGCATCGCGCGCACGCCGATTCCCGGCCTTTACGAGGTATGGATGGGGCCCAACGTGGCCTTCGTATCGGACAAGAATCCGCGCTACCTGGTCTTCGGGCGCGTATTTGACACGAAGAACATGACCGACCTGACCGGGCCGAAGCTGGCGAAGGCCGAGCAGGCGCACGCGGGAACCGACACCCATGCCACGGGACCGACCTTGCCGATCGAACAGTTCCCGCTGTCTGACGCCATCAAGACCGTACATGGCGATGGCGGCAGCGCAAACCGCGCCATTGTCGTTTTCAGCGACCCGGCCTGCCCGTACTGCAAGCGGCTGGAATCTGAATTGGCCAGGCTCGACAACGTTACCGTCTATACCTTTCTCGTGCCGTTCCAGGGCTACCCGCTGCCGACCTCGATCTGGTGCGCCGCCGACAGACAGAAGGCCTGGCGTGACACGATGCTGGGCAGCGATATATCCGCAGCGAGCGCGCCGCTCGCTGCTCCCGCCCAATCGGCGTCATTGGATTCGATGGCGCCCCCACCGACATGCGCGCATCCGCTCGACACCAATCTTGCCCTGGCCAAGCGCCTGGCGGTTCACGGCACGCCCACGCTCTTTCTCGCGAACGGCCGCCGAATCGACGGCTACGTCGAGGCGAAGGAGATCGAATCCCGTATCGCGGACCGGGCGCAACCCAACACAACCGCGTCACAGAAAGAGGAAGCCGCTCAATGAAATTCACTCTCCATACTGCGGGAATGGCGCGCGCGCTGCCCATGCTCTCCGTCTTGCTGGTGTCGGCCTGCGCCAACATGAGCGGCGTGGGCGGCGCGACCGAATACAGCTGCAAAGCTCCCAAAGGCGTGCAGTGCGATTCGGTGTCGGGCAACTACTTCAACGCAATCCAGAACAATCTGCCCGCCCAACGGCGGCAGCGGGGCGCGACTGCCACCGCACGCGATGGCGTTGCCCTCGTTGTGCGAGGCCCTGACGGCGCGCCGACACCTTCAGCTACGCAAGGTGCAACAGGACGGCCCTTGGCCGGGGTGACGGCAATGAACGCGGGCGGCGAGTCTCTGCGATCCCAGGCTCGCGTGCTGCGTCTCTGGTTCAAGCCTTGGGAAGACCTCGACCATGACCTCTATGACCAGGGCTACGTCTATGTGCAGATCGACGGCGGCAACTGGCTGATCGACCATGCGCAGCAACGCATCCGCGACGCCTACGCGCCGATTCGGCCTCCCCGTCCGTCGGGAACCCGCGCCAGCGCACCCGACAAGACGCGCTACCCGGGTGCTGGCGGGCCCAATGGGACCGGCTCCACAGACGGCAACGCCAATCCTGTGGCGGCCCCCTTCCCGTCCCCCGCTCAGGCAATGCCTGGCCCCAGCGGCCCCGGCGAAGAACGCCAATAACCCGACCAACAAGGAGACCAATATGTTTGAATCCATGCGCGCCGGCTTGCTCGGCGGCGGCAACGGCAGTGGCGGCTTTTTCGGCCTGGGTGGACGCGACGATTCGCCTGCGGAGCAATTCGCAAGCTGGCTGCCCTACTCCGCCTATATCGGCAGCGATGACATCTTCGTCAACCGCGACGGTCTCGGTTTCATGCTCGAGGTGATGCCGCAATCGGGCGCCGACGAGCGGATGGTCGAAGTGCTCGTCTCGCTGTATTCGACATGTCCGAAAGGCGCGGGCATCCAGTTCCACCTGTTCGCGTCCCCGCATATCGGCGCCTTGCTGCGCCGCTACGCCAATCTGCGAATGGAGGACGACGACCAGGCAGAGAAGGCCATGCATTGGGGACGGCCGGCCCGCAACGACAACCTGTTTCGCCGTCTCGCCCGTCAACGCGTCGGCCACCTGCTTAAGGGCGCGCAGAAGTCGATGACGACGGGCTTTCACTACACGATCAGGGACTTTCGGCTGATGATGAGCGTCGCCCTGCCGGGTGGCCCCGATGACCTGAACCGGATCGAGGAGTTGACCGCGCTGCGTGACGCCATGTCGACGACGCTGCGCGCGGCCTCGCTTCCAAACCGGGTCTGCAACGCGGCCGACCTGATCAACTGGTGCTCGCTATTCACCAACCCGAACCGCATCTCGCGCACGGATACGCCAGATCTGCACTACGACGACGGGCGCGAGATCCGCGACCAGATCGTCGACTTCGACACGATCCAGGATGCGCATGCGAACGGGTTGCTCCTATGGAAGGAAGGCGACGCCACCGCGCTGGAGGCGCGTTTCTACTCGATCAAGTCGTTTCCGGAGCGTTTTGCCCTGTGGCAGATGGGCTCGTTGATCGGCGACCTGATGCAGCCGGCGCTGCAATACAACGCGCCGTTCCTGCTGACCATGGGCGTCCACGTGCTCGATCCGAACGCAACCAAGGCCACCGTCACGGCAAACCATGTGCGCGCGACGCAAAACGCCCAGAGCAAGATGGCGGCTGTCATGCCCGATGTGGGCAAGAAGCTCAAGGACTGGAATGCGGCGGCCGACGCGATCGACGTCGGCGGCGCGCTCGTTTCCATGTACCACCAACTTGCGATCTTCACCCTGGCCGACAAGGCGGCTTCCGTCGAAGAGACGGCGAAAGCGATCTGGCGTGCCCGTGGGTTCGAACTCAATGCCGACGTCTACATGCACCGCCAGGCCCTCATCGCCAGCCTGCCGATGACATTGTCCGAGCGCTTTCATGGCGACCTCAGGAAAATGCGTCGGGTCACGCGCAAGACCATGGCCAACGCGATCCACCTCGCGCCATTGATCGCGGAGTGGCGCGGGACGCGCACGCCGACACTCGTCTTCGGCGGCCGGCGCGGACAGTTGACCATGCTCGACCTGTACGACAACGACCTCGGCAACTACAACTTCGCCATCATCGGCGCGCCGGGATCAGGCAAGTCAGTGCTGATGAACGAGATGGCCTGGTCGTACCGGGCGATTGGCGCCAAGGTCTGGATGCTTGACCTTGGAAGGTCCTTCGAGAAGCTGTGCCGCAAGGCGCGCGGTACCTACATCGAATTCCGTCCCGATGTCGACATCTGCCTCAATCCGTTCTCCAGCGTGCAGGACATCAACGAGGACATCGACATGCTGGTGCCGGCCATCGCGAAGATGGCGTCGATGCAGCACACGCTGGAAGAAGTGCAATACAAGGCCATTTCGGCGATGACCTTGAAGCTGTACCGGAAATATGGGCGGGACCTGACCGTGACGGGCCTGCGCGACGCGTTCAAGACCGGCACAATCGAGGAGCTCGGCGTCGTGAACGATCCGCGCATCCGCGACCTGGCGATCATGCTCAACCCCTACGCCAAGGGCGGCCAGTATGAGCGCTTCTTCGAGGGACGCAGCAACATCGACTTTTCGAACGACTTCATCGTCATCGAAAACGAGGAACTGAAGCGCAAACCCGATCTGCACGCCGTCGTCAACATCCTGCTCCTGTACCGGATCACGGGCGAGATGTACCTGACACGCAACAGCAAGAAGGTGCTGTTCATCGACGAACTCAAGCAGCAACTGGGCGACATAGGGGCCGACGACCCGGTCAAGGCCGCCGTTGTCGAGGAAGCGGCGCGCCGCGCCCGCAAATATGGCGGCGCGCTCGGCACCGCCACCCAGAGCGCGGACGACTACTACGGTTCGGCGCAAATGGAGGCGGCATTCAATTGCTCCGACTGGGTTTTCCTGCTGCGCCAGAAAAAGGAATCGATCGAGATGCTCGACCGGAAGGGACGGCTGACGATGGACGAGCCGAAGAAGCGCCTGCTCAATTCGCTGCGCACTGAGCCGGGCGTGTTTTCCGAACTCTACATCTCGTCGCCGGTGGGCGAAGGCGTCGCACGCAACATCCTCGATCCGGCCACGCATCTTCTGTTCTCGAACAAGCTGGAAGACAACGCACCGATCGACGAGTTGCGCGCCCGGGGTTACAGCATCGACGACGCCATCACAGAACTATTACGCCAGAGGGGACACATCGTATGAGACCCATGTTCAAGTCCTTGCTCGTGAATTTACTCACGAGCGCCCTTGTTGTCGCGATCGCCCTTCCGATCGCCTTCAACTTCTACGACCGGACGGTGGCGCGTCCGGCGCGCCTGATCGGCGTGGTCGATGTCGGCGAAGTCTACCGCCTCAAAGAATCTGAATTCACGCAGATCGTTACCAGGACGTCTTCAGAAGACGAGCGCCAGAAGGCGCTGCTCATGGCGCGCCGGTTTGCGCAGCGCCTGCCACTGGCGCTGGAGGAATTGCCCCGGGATTGCCATTGCCTGGTCGTGGTTCGCTCGGCAGTCGCCGGCGTCCCGCCGAACGCCGTCGATCTGACCGCGTCGCTCAAACACAAGGTGGAATTGCCATGAACGATAGAACATTCACTCTCGGCCCGCGAGATCCCGCCGGCAGTCTGCCGCGCCGGTTCGCCCTGGGTCTGGTCCGACTTCCCGCCCGCTTGACGCGGCACGTGCGCGCGCACTGGATCGCCTATGTGCCCGTTTTCACGATCTGGGGCCTTGCGTTCACGCGTGTCTTCATCGATCCGACACCGCACCTGCCGATCCTGTTCAACTGGACACCCAGTCTCGCCTACAAGGTCGCGTTTGTTCGCTACGGGAACCTGCAGCCGTTCAAACAGGGCGACTACATCATTTTCGCCTTCGACGGCGAAGCACAGCGCATCTATCCGGGCCTGCGCGCACAACCGTTCTTCAAGAAGATCGGCGGCGTGCCGGGAGACCGGATCACCGTCGTCGACCGCCAGGTATTCGTCAACGGCCATGGCGTAGGACTGGCCAAGGCGCACACATTCGACGGCCATCCGCTCGCCCCGATCGCTGAAATGGTGATCCCCGCTGGCCAATTCTATGTTCAGGGAAGCAGTCCGGACAGCTTTGACTCGCGCTACCGCGCCAGTGGCCTGGTCCGCATGGACCAGGTGCTCGGCAAGGTCATCCCCCTGTTTTGATGGAGCCAGACATGCGCATAACCATTCTGATGACAATCGCCCTCCTCAGCGCCGGCACGGCGCTGGCGCAGGACACGTCCCCCTCCTCGGGGCCGCGACAGGAGACGCGTGCCCTCGCGGACGATGTCGCACTGGACGTCTACCTGGACGCGCTGGCACAGATCTCTCCGGCCGCGCGCGAAGGGGCTGATGTCTATCTGGAGGCGTTCAAACGCCGCTGCGGCCGAGCGCTCGGCACCATCGAATTGCGAAGGGCCATCGCCGAAGGCAGCGGCGACCCGGTATTGATGGCGATGATGCGCGCGGCCGCGCAGCGCGACACGGCGATGCTCCAGCGCTTATCCGGCACAGTCGCTTGCAAGGGCAGGAGGTAGACATGTGGCGCCCACCGTTCCCGGCTTTGCTTGCCCGAATGGGGCTTGCGCGAATGGGGCTTGCGCGACTTGCGCTTGCCCCAGCGCTCCTCGCCCCCTGCCTCGCCGCGGCGATCGACCTTGGTACCATCGGGCCGGTCTACCCGATCGCCGAGCCAAACCTGCTCGATTTCATCCGGCAGCGCCTGCTGGCGAAGGAGCGCAGCGGCGAACTGGAGACTCTTCAGGAAAGCACCCGGCGACGGGGCATCGAGTCAATGACCCACCCGCAGCCTGTTCCCGGCCTGCGCACGGCCGAGACGGCACGCACCTTCTATTTCGATCCGACGTTCACGCTCGACCGAAACGTTCAGGACGACAAGGGCCGCTTGCTGTTTCCCGCTGGAACCCGAAAGAACCCGCTGGAGATCGTGTCGCTGTCGAAGCACCTGCTGTTTTTCGACGCGCGCGACCAGCGCCAGGTAGCGCGCGCCCGCGACCTGATCGCGCTTTACCACGGCCACGTCAAGCCGATCCTCGTCGGCGGCTCCTACCTCGACCTGATGAAGTCATGGCGCTCGCCCGTGTACTACGACCAGCAAGGCTTGCTGACGCGCCGGTTCGGCATCACGCAGGTGCCGGCGATCGTCTCCCAGGAAGGCCTGCGCCTTCGTATCGATGAATTGGTGCTCCCATGAAGATCTTCATTCAGCTTGTTCTGCTGCTCGCCTTGCTTGTCCGTCTCGGTACCGCCAATGAGGCCCATGCCGCCGGCGCGGCGACCTGCACCGGGAAATTTCCCAATCCGATCACGGATATCTGCTGGAGCTGCATCTTCCCGATCAGCATAGGCGGTGTGCAAATCGCCAACTTCGGCGCACAGGAGGACATTCCCAACCCGTCCAGCCCCATCTGCAGTTGCGGCACCAATCCCACGGTGGGGCTTTCGATAGGATTTTGGGAGCCCGCGCGCCACGTCGAGGTCGTGCGCAAGCCGTTCTGTCTGGTCTCGCTCGGCGGTGTCGACATGGATCCGGGCATCGCCGCGCCGGAGGCGGCGCGTTACACGCGTGCCGAAGGCGACGGCGACGGTGGAGCCTTCTACCAGGCCCACTTCTACGTCAATCCCGTCATGTACTGGCTCGATGTCGTCTCCGACTTCCCGTGCCTGGAGCACGGCTCCTTCGACCTGGCCTACCTGACCGAAGTCGATCCCTTGTGGAAGGACGACGAGCTGACCTTGATCCTCAATCCCGAGGCCGTGCTGTTCGCCAATCCGGTCGCGATCGCCGCCTGCGCCGCCGATTGCGTGGCGGCCTCCACCGGCTTCGGAATTCGGGAAATGTTCTGGTGCGCGGGCTGCCAGGGCGCCATCTATCCGCTCGACGGCCTGGTGCCGTATCACCTCGGCGGTGTGCGCACGGCGGCGCTGCTCGCGCAACGCCTGACCGCAAAGATGCACCGTGAACTGCTTGCATGGGGCTGGCATGGGCAATCAGGCCTGTGCGGCCCCTACTTCCTGCCGGTCATGGACAAGACGGCATACAAGACCCAACTGACCTACCCGATTCCCAACACGGACCAGGAAGCCGGAAAGTGCTGCCAACCATTCGGGCGCACGACCGTGACTTGGGGCGCGGGCAAGGAATATCCGGTGCGAGGGGAAGACTTCGCTTTCATGCTCTTCAGAAAAAGGAACTGCTGTGTTGGCTATTGAAACCATTTTCGCCTCCGAGGAGGCCCTGGTCCGCACCGATTGCCGAAACCATCGGCGCGGCCGGCGTGGACGTGCCATGCTCGCTACTCTTGCGTTGGCTGTGTCGCCGTTGACGCAATCGGTGTTCGCCCAGTCCCCAAGCACTGCGAACGTGACGGTGACGGAGGCCGACGTCGCGCGGGCAAAGCGCTCCCAGCCCGTGATCACCGAGCAGGACATCGAGCGCGCACGCAAGAAATACGCGATGCCGTCCGATGCGCAGTTGCGGCGTGTGCCCTTGCCCTCCACGCCGAACATCGGCGCGCTGCCGCAGCCGAAGACAACGGCGCCGCTCGACCTGGAAGCGATCGCCAAGGGCTTCGAGGCCAACGTCGGGTTCGAACAAGCCCAGGGCTTGGCGGCCGGTCCAAAATTGCTGGTGTTCGTCAGTTTCGCCATGCCGGAGCCGACGCTCAAGCGCTTGGCCGAACAAGCCGGCCGCGCCAACGCCACGCTCGTGCTGCGCGGCTTCGTCAACGGCTCCTTGCGCGACACGGTAGCGCGGGTGCAAGGGCTCATCGGCGCGGGCCGTGTCCCATTCCAGATCGACCCGCAGGGGTTTGACCGCTTCGCCATCGACAAGTCGCCGAGCTTTGTCCTGGTGCGTGACGGCGCGTCGACACGCTCGTGCGCCAGTGGACAGTGCTTCGCCAACGATGCCTTTGTGAAAGTGGCCGGCGACGTCAGCCTGGATTATGCGCTGGAAAGCATGGGGCGCGCCGGCCCCCGGTTCGCGGGCAGCGCCGCACGCTATCTCGACAAGATCCGGAGCACGCGATGAAAAAATTCACGACATGGCTCACCTTGATTTCGTTCGTGTCGATGGTGACGTCCCCAAATGCCATCGCCCAATCGAACAATGAAGGCGCCGCCGCCGGCTTTGCCGCCAATGCCTTTGCCCGCGGCAACGTCAATGCGCCACAGGCCGCCGCGAACGTGCCGGGCTACACCAACGCACCGCCGGAATCCGCCTACTATGGGCAGGGCAACCTGAGCACCCAGGCCAACGCGCGCGTGCTGTATTGCCAGACGTTGCCAAACGATCCCGTATGCCAGGCGCAGACCGGCGCGATCGCGTCGGCCGGCACGGTGCGCCCGCCCATCACCGCCACCGATCCGGCCGTCGCCGGCGCGAGCGCGGTCGTTCAAAACCCCGCGTCCCAGCTCGGCGCCCTGTCAAGCTACTACGCGGGCTGCACCAGCGCGCCGGGAAGCCCATGCCCGTCCAATGTGTTCTGCCTGGGCCCCAGTTGCTTCAACACCAGCTACACGTCCGACGCCGACTTTGCCCGTTCCATGTCCATGATGGAGGCCGCGCGCGAAGCCGGCGTCTACCTCGACAAGAACATGCAGGTGTTCGCGGGCGAGGCGAACCGGTGCCGCGACCGCTTGCTGAAGAATTGCTGCTATGCCGACGCGGGTGGCGCCGGCATGACGAACCAGAGTCTGTTCGGGGTTGGCTCGCGGCTGGTCTACGACATCCTGATGAATTCGGATAATCGCAACTTTGTCAGCCAAGGCATCACCGCTTTGCTGACCAGCGGCGGCTTTTCCGGCAGCTTCACTTCCTATGGCGTCACGCTCGCCGTGAACGGCACCGCCCTGCCTGCTGGCTCGGTCACGCTGGCGGCAAGCGACAGTCTCGTCATAGCGTTCGATCCCTGGTCGCTGGCCATTGCCGTCATCATCTACATCATCATGTCGATGACCTCTTGCAACGACAACGAGGGCAAGCTGGCGATGCAGGAAGGCGCCGGCCTGTGCCACAGCATCGGCACCTACTGCTCGTCCTGTCTTCGCATCCTGGGCCATTGCGTGTCATGCATCGAACACACCACTGGCAAGTGCTGCTTCAACAGCCGCCTGGCACGCATCATCAACGAACAAGGGCGCAACCAGGTCGGCAAGGGTTGGGGTAGCGGGGAAAATCCCAGCTGTTCCGGCTTTTCCATCGCCCAGTTGCAGGCGCTCGACTTCGCGGCGATGGACCTGACCGAATTCTATGCGTCGATCGTTCCGACTCTTCCCAACGTCGGCGCGATCCAGGCCATCAACGCCGCACGCATTTCGAACTGCTACTACGGACAAGGACGCTGCCAATGAACGCCATTCAAGCTACCGTCGCGCCCATCGCCATCATGCTGTTCGCATGGGTAGGAGCCGCCAGCGCGCAAACGCCTGAACGCATGCCTGTCACCGATGCCCGTCCGCTGCTGGTCGCGGCGCTCGACTCGCCCGGCGGCGAGGTCCACGGCGTACTCGTTGGCAGCCTGGCCGACGCGATCACGCTGCGCTTCAAGGCCACGTCACCGATCTATATCGATGTCTCGACCACGAAGCGTTATCGCCAGGCCGGATGCGGCCGGTTCAAGGTCATGTTCTGGCAGGAAGGCGTGTCGCTTCCCTCCTCCCCCGCCCCCAGAAAACAGACGATCGAGTTGGGCATCAACTACTGCCGCGATGGCCTGCCGCCCCGCTCCTTGTCCTGACGCCACAGTCCCACAGGAGATAGACATGAATCCGAATAACCGGCACTGGTTGCCAGCGATGGCGGCGCTTGCATTCACGCTTGCGTTGCCATCGGCCATGTCGCTTGCCCAGGACCAGGACACGAGCACCGCCACTGCCCGATCCAGCTCCGGCCCCGGCTACTGGACCGACAACTGGCGTGGCTGGCACTTCTATGAGGAACCCGAGCCAAACGACGAAGCCGAGCCGCCCCTCAAGAGACCGCCATCGCCCCTGCCGGCAGCGCCCGTGCAGCGGCGCGCTCCTGAACTCGTCCAGTTCGAGGCCTTGCAGAAGACGCTGGAGCAGTACCGCAACATCGCGATCATCAAGCCGACCGAGGCCAATGTCCGCCGCTACATGGAGCTCGAATCGAAGGTCGTCGCGCAGGCCTCGTATTTTGCCGATGTCGCGCAGCGCGTCGCCTGGGCGACGCCGGAACTCGATCCGACGCTGCAGGGGCGCCCCGTCAATGCGAAGGCGATCGAGGTGTTCGAGCAGGATCAGCTGACAACGCGCTCGCAGGCGATGGCCACGCTCGGCAAGGATCATGTGCTGTTCTTCTTCTTTCGCGGCGACTGCCCGTTCTGCCATGCGTTCGCCCCGACGCTGGAGGCGTTCCAGGCGCGCTATGGCATCAACGTCGTGGCGATCAGTGTCGACGGCGGCCCGATACCGGTCTTTCCGAATGCCCGGACCGACAACGGGATCGCGCGCACGCTCAAGGTGACGCAAGTGCCGGCCGTCTTCCTGGCACAGCCTTACTCGGGAAAGATTTCGCCGATCGGCTTTGGCGTCCTTTCGGAATCCCAATTGCTCGAACGCATTTCCACCGTGGCCGCTCCCGCTACGCAGGAAATGGCGCCGGGCAAGAACAAGCACATCGTTCTTCGTTAGGAGAGTCACCATGGCAAACCAATCGATCAAACGCCGTTCCTGCGCCATATTGGCCGTGGCGCTGTCTCTCGGCCCCGTCGTCTGCACGCAGACGGCGAGCGCAGGGGACCTGAACAGTGAGGTGAACACCATGTTCAACAACCTCGGCACCATAGGCAACTACACGGCGCCCGGAGCCTTCCGCGGCCAGACATTCAATACCTATACCGGCGGCAGTCTGTTCATGCGCGCGCCAAACAAGGTCTACCAGCTCACCGCCATCCAGTTCCCCAGCGCGAAGGCCGGATGCGGGGGCATCGATGTCTTCGGCGGTTCGTTTTCGCATATCTCGGCAACCGAATTCAAGAACATGCTGAGAAACATCACGGCTGCCCTGCCCGGCATCGCGTTCCAGCTAGCGCTGGAAGCCGTGTCGCCTTTGCTGGGCGGCTTGACGAAATGGGCAAAGGGACTGGAAACCTGGATCAACAACGCGCGCATCAATTCCTGCGAGACGGCCAAGGCCATCGTCAGCACGGCCGCGGAATCGGTCGGCTACAGTTCGCAGGAAACCTGCGCCGACCTGGCCATCGACATGGGACTGGAGACGGACCGCGACGCGGCTCGGCGCCGCTGCGCCACCGACCGCCCAAGCGTCCTCGCTTCCGCCCGCGCCTCGAGCGACCCCAATGTGCGCAACAAGGCCCCGTTCGTCGGCAACCTGACCTGGAAGGCGCTGCAATACACGGGATCGTACCTCGACGATCAGGAACGTGAGCTCATCATGAGCATGGTCGGCACGATCATCTACTACCCGGACGAAGCGAATCGCGACCCGGAACCAATCGCGCCGACGATCACCTCGATCAGCCAGTTACTGTATGGCCAGGCGGCGGGGGCAGGCACCGACGTCGTGCAGCATGTCCTTCAATGTAACAACTACACGAACTGCGACACCGTCACGCTCAACACGAGCTACACCCACACGCCTTTCACAGCCAAGGTCGAGAACATGATGCGCTCGATCGCCTCGAAAATTGCGACCCGCACGGCGATCCCGAACAACTCGGCGGAAGTGGGCTTCGTCAACCAGACCACCGAGCCGGTCTACAAGATGCTGTCGATCGGCTCGACGATTCCAGGCTCTGGCCTCGCCGACAGCCTCATCGCGCAATACCGCGACGTGATCGCGGCCGACTATGCCTATGTCTTCCTCGATACCAATCTGCGCACAGGAATGGGGGCGCTGGACAAGGATTACAACCTCCAGCAGACACAGCGCGATCGCGCAAACGAAATACGCAGGCGTGCGCAGGCCATCCTGCTGCAACTGGCGCAGGAGAAGAACCTGCTTTACCAGAAGGTGGGATCGTTCCAGGCGGTCGCCAGCAATCTCGAGCAACTCGAACGGCAACTGCGTTCCAGCATGCCGCAGCACGTGATGGACATGCTGGGGCAGCAGGCGGCTGGACTGGCCAATTAGCGAACTGACGGACAAGCCGGACCGGACTTTTGACTGAAAGCGATACAGAGGGGCGCGACCATGTGGGAGATCTACGCATACCAGAACTCGGACAGCCTGTTCGGCATTTTCAATGCGATCGCGGCCATCCTCGGCTCCGGCGACTACATGAGTACCGTGGCGGCAGTCGCCTTCTGCGGCTTTGCCGCCGCGCTAATCGCCTATGCCTTCGCCCCCGAAAAGCTGCAAGGGTGGAAATGGCTGGGCTCGGTAGTCCTGGTATTTTCCATCCTGATCGTCCCGAAGGTCACCGTCGGCATCGTCGACCGGACTGGCGGCGCCCCGGTCCAGGTAGTTGCAAATGTCCCCTTCGGCCTTGCCCTCTTCGGCGGCCTGACGAATACCATTGGCCATACCTTGACCACGCTGTTCGAAACTGCCTTTCAGGTGATTCCCGGCCGCGGCGCCCTGCCCAGCGAATTGACCTACCAGAAGAGCGGTCTGATGTTTGGCAACCGGTTGATCCGCGAAACGCGCAACATCATTTTCCAGGATCCGAATTTCCGAACCGATCTGATCAACTTCATTCACAACTGCACCATGTACGATCTGATCGATGGCACGATCGATCCGGGCACCTTCTCGCGCTCGGATGACGTTTGGACCTTGATGGCCTCGCCAAATCCGGCCCGTTTCAGCACCCTCAGCGTGATTGGAGGGTCGGTCACGATCGATACCTGTCCAAACGTTTACAACAGCCTGAATACCCGCATTCCCGCCCAGATCACGCAGATCCAGGACCGATTGGCCTTCCAGCTCAATCCGACGCTGCCAGGCTCCGCAGCCTCGGCCGTCATCGCCAGCCAGGTTCAGCAGGCCTATCTCAAGGACAATATCGCGAACGCGGCCGCCACTGCCGCCGACTTGATCCGCCAGAACGCGGTGATCAACGCGATCAATGACACCAGCAAGATCATCGGCCAGAAGATCAATGATCCGGCGTCCATGATCCTCGCTGTCGGGCGGGCGCAGGCCGTGGCACAAACCAATGCGTCGTGGCTGAACTACGGCAAGGTCGCCGAGCAGGCGCTGCCTGTATTCAGGAATGTGGTGGAGGCGCTCACATACGCCCTGTTTCCATTGTTCGTCTTGCTCCTGTTGCTTACCAGCGGACGCGACACCATGCTTGCCCTTAAAGCGTATATCGCGATCCTGATCTGGATTCAGCTTTGGCCCCCGCTGTACGCGGTTCTCAACTACATGGCCTCTATCTATGCATCCTACGACCTGGCCGCCGCAGCCGACGTTGGCGGTGGACTCAAGGCGCTGTCATTGCAGACGGCATCGACGATCTATTCCACCGCGATCTCCGGAGAAGCTGTGGTCGGCTACCTGGTGATCAGCGTCCCGCTCATTGCGTGGGCCGCCGTCAAGCGCATGGAAAATTTCGGCACAGCCCTGGTCGGCGGGCTGTCGGGCCTGCAGACAAGCCTGAGCAACGCAACTGGCGGTGCCGCCGCCGGCAACGTCAGCATGGGAAACGTATCGATGGACCAGATGCAACTGGCGCCCAACCGCACCTCGGCATTCATGAAGTCTTGGCAGGACAATGTGACAGGCAATACCACGACTTCGAACGTGTTGAATGGCCGCGCGGCCGTCAGTCTGCTGCGCAACCAGGGCTTCGCGTCCCATGTGGCGTCCATGCGCGTGTCCGAAAACGATGTGACCGAAGCCAACAAAATGGCCGATGTGGCCCGCAGCGAAGCGGTTTCCGCAAATACGGAACGTTCGGCGGTGCTGGTCGATACATTCACCAAGGGCCTTGCCAAGTACCGATCGTCTCGTAGCAGCGGCGGGACCACGTCCAGCAGTTTCGAACAAATCGGCGAAAACCTGAACCGCCTGGACCAGATCAGCAAGAGCGTATCCGACAAGACGGGGCTGTCCCAGTCGCAAGTGGCACAGATCGCTTTCGTCGCATCCGCCTATCTTGGCGTTTCCACGCCTGTTGCCGGAGCAAAAGCGGAAGCGCGCGCGGGCAAGACCTATCAGTCCGGCCTGTCTGCGGAAGAACAAAAGGTGCTCAGCGCAATGACCAATGAGCAGATCTCCGAATTCAAGCAATTCGGCGATCGAGTCTCCCAAGACACAAGCATCACCAATGCAATCGCCGACGACTCCAAGGAGGCTTCCGACATGTCTTCGCGTCTCGCCTCGACCACATCAAGGGCATTGAGGACCGGTGCCGCATTCACCGAACGCGTAACATTTGCCGAACGCATCTCCGCCGCACGCGAGCATGGAGAATCGATTTCTGTCGACATGGCACAGGATCCGCACAATCTAGCGATGTTCCTGCGCTATGCGGAGCAATACGGCGGTGACAGTGCGGCTGCTTTCGCGATGTTCGACGCGGAGCTGGCACGGCAGGGCCTACGTCCGAACCGCGTGCTTTCAGACGGCACGGCACTGCCGGTTTCATTCAACGATGTCCACGACAGGTTCGATCGAGAATCGAACGACTCGCGCTTGAATCCCGATATCGATACAATCAATCGACAGCATCACGCCAAAGCCTCGCGCGTCAGTGCGCCGGCACCGGCGTCGGATGTTCCGGCGACTCCTTCGACCATTCGCAGTGACATTCAGGCACAAGGCGAGAAAATACGCGGCCGCACAGGATCCGCCGATTCAACCTTCGACGCGAAAGCGCAGGTCGTGAAGACGCCAGACGGAACACTAGCATCAAAAAAATCATTATTGGTCGAGGCGGGGAAACAGATCGTCAACGATGGTGGCGCTACCATCGACAACGCGAAGGATATTACGAAGGACCTGCTAAAGAAACGACCCAGGGGAAAATAATCCGCAAGAGCAACTTCTTGATCATGATGTCAGTGATCAGGATCGAATATGTGGTCGTCCTGCTCTGGCTCCGGTGGTTCGGTTAGCGGGAGCCGGCCCTTGTCCCTCCAGTAGTTATGCAGTAGGTCAGCCGGAGTGACCCCAAGTCCCACAAAGGCGTCATCGTCGTCATCATGTTTGATACGGTGGCCCTTATGTTCACCGATTTGTCCAACTGCACCTCCAATAGCCGTTCCCGCAATTGCGCCGATCAACATCATTACGATCTTTACGCCAATACCTTCAGGAATTGTCGCAAACAAACCTATACCAGCGCCAACTGCTATTCCCAAAAAAAGTGGTGTCTTCTTCACTTTTCATCTCCAGAGTCACGTCAATCGCTGAAGTGAATTTTACGTTTATGAGTATGAAAATCAAGACTCGCCCATCGCACCACCTCCTGACTTGTGCGCGCTCAACACTGGACTGTTCCTTGTGCACCGAACGGCATGAACGGCACCCAGAACCAAGAAGAGGCAAACTCCGCAAGGGATGCCTTGGCCCGCAGCCACATTCTCTCGCTCATTGCAGCGGGGAACTCCCGCTCCCTCAATCCCATTTCCTCTTGGTATTCAAGACTGCTTAACGCCTCGATTGCCTCAGAAATGAATCCGGATAGATTGAGCCGTTGGTCGGCAAACCGAAGCATCGCTGGAGGGGTAGGCGGCTTGATAGGTGACTTGAAAATCCTTGTGTCGGTGGTTCGATTCCGCCCCGGAACCACCAAGAATATGCCTTTCGCAACGCAACAAGATGAACGCCACATTAGACCTTCCCCCCCACACCTTTGTACTTCTCAACGAAAACAGCGATTTTCTGGAAAACGCTTTGCTTTTTGGTCAGGTATTGGGGATTAAGCGGGCTCATCTTGGGCAGGATGGCATTGAGCTCAGTGCCATTGTCACTGGCAAACTCCCGCTTTAGTGAGTTAGTGATATAGCGTCTGGCCGCCTCGGCATTCAGATTCTCGATTCTGATCAGCTCTTGCGCCTCTTGCTGTTGTTCCGCTTGGGCAAAGGTGAAGAAGGCGTCAATCACACTTGCCTTGTCGCCAATCTGGCCCAGGTCGGTTTGGTTAATAAAATCGACCAGCAGGCCTTCTTTGGCGCGGTTGCCCAGGCTTGCGCGAATCACCCGGCGTACGTCTTCAACCAGTGAGACTTTGTCCTTGATCTTCTTACTATTCTCAAAAATCAATTCCAGAATGTAGTCCAGGTTGATCTCTTGTGACTTCAGCAGATCTACCTCAAAGACCACGTCATCCCAATCGATAGTGGTTTTTTCCTTTTCAGTGGAGGATTTTTCCCGACGCAGCCAATCGCGAACATCGTTGTAGGTTGAACGGTAGTCCTGAATTTTTCGTTCAGCCGGTATCTTGATCGCTTGCAACGCTGCCAGTCCCTCGTCGCTTAAATAATGCTTGGCCTTGAACTCCTCAACCACGACAAGGTCATACATGTCGACGTTTTGCAAGGCCTTTAGGCTGGCAAATTCATCGTAGTTTTGCAGCACGTTTTCAACGCGCAAATACTCGCCAAACAGTTTCGCGAAGGCCTTTTTGTCGGACTCCTTTTCAATGGCAGCAGGATCAGGAAAGCGCTGTTCCAACTCCCTCACCACCTCCACAAAGCCACGCCGCGCTTCACCGGTCATCGCATCGGTAAAGCCTTCCATGTATTCCTTGTAGCTCTTTTCCAGCACCACGTTCTTGGTGTTTTTGTCGCCAAACAAGGTGATGGCGTCGATCGTCGCCTGCTCCAAATCGCGGAAGGTAACGATATTACCGAAGGTCTTGGTGGCATCATAAATACGGTTGGTGCGCGAGTAGGCTTGCATCAATCCGTGGTAGCGCAGGTTTTTATCGACAAACAAGGTATTCAGCGTGGGGGCGTCAAAGCCGGTCAGGAACATGCCCACCACAATCAGCAAGTCGACTTCCTTGGATTTGACCTGCTTTGCCAGATCGCGGTAATAGTTCTGGAAACTATTGCTATCCACGCTGAAGTTGGTTTTGAACAGCGCGTTGTAATCAGCGATGGCCGCATCTAAAAACTCCTTGGCGCTGGTATTCATTGCTGAAACATCAAAGCTTTCATCCAAAATGTCGCCTACGGCATCCTGCTCTTCGTTCGCTGCGAACGAGAAGATGGTGGCCACTTTCAGCGGCTTGTCGCTATTCTTCTGCAACGCCTTGAAAGACTCGTAATACAGCTTGGCGGCATCGACACTGCTCACGGCAAACATGGCATTGAAGCCTTTCGCACCAGTATGCAGGCGATGCGTTTTTTGCCGGAAGCTGTTCAGGATGTACTGAGTAATTTCCCTGATACGGTCAGGGTGCAACAAGGCCTGCTTGTTTTCTGCCGCGCTGAGTTTTTTCTCGTCCTGCTCGGATTCGATGGCTTTGAAGTGCGGACGTACATCGTTGTAATCCACCTTGAACTTGAGCACCTTTTCATCACGAATCGCATCGGTGATGACATAAGAATGCAACTCGCGGCCAAAAACACTTGCCGTATCGTCTGCGCCTAGTGCGTTTTTCCCTGCAAAAATGGGCGTTCCGGTAAAACCAAACTGATAGAACTTTTTGAATTTCTTCTTCAGGTTCTTCTGTGCTTCACCGAATTGACTGCGGTGGCACTCATCAAAAATGAATACAACTTGCTTGCCGTAGATAGGCAGGTCGCCTTCGCTCTTCATCAGGTTGTTGAGCTTCTGGATGGTGGTGACGATGATCTTGTTGTCGTCTTTATCCAGGTTGCGCTTGAGCCCGGCGGTACTGTCAGAGCCATTTACGCTATCCGGTGAAAAACGCTGGTATTCCTTCATTGTCTGGTAGTCCAGATCCTTGCGGTCCACCACGAAGAAAACCTTGTCGATAAACTCAAGTTCGGTGGCCACGCGTGCAGCCTTGAAACTGGTCAGAGTCTTCCCGGAACCGGTGGTGTGCCAGATATAGCCACCACTTTCCGTATTGCTCCAGTTCTTGGCTTGATAAGCGCTATTGATTTTCCACAAGATGCGCTCGGTGGCAGCAATCTGGTAGGGGCGCATCACCAGCAGCGTGTCACTTACATCAAACACTGAATAATGCAGCAACACGTTGAGCAGAGTGTTCTTCTGGAAGAAGGTGGCGGTAAAGTCTTTCAGGTCCTTGATCAAACTGTTATCCGACTTCGCCCAATTCATGGTGAAGTCAAAGCTGTTCTTGTTGCGCTGCGTGGTATTGGCAAAATAGCGGCTATCTGTGCCGTTGGAAATCACAAACAGCTGCACATACTTGAACAAGGACCGCTCACTGTTAAAGCTCTCTTTGCTGTAGCGATGCACTTGGTTGAAGGCTTCCCGAATCGCGACACCGCGTTTCTTCAGCTCCACCTGCACCAACGGCAGGCCGTTGACCAGAATCGTCACATCGTAGCGGTTAGCGTGGCTTCCGCTTTGCTCAAACTGCTTGATGACTTGCACCTTGTTGCGAGCAACGTTTTTTTTATCCAACAAGTAGACATTCTGAATGCGGCCGTCGTCAAACACGAAGTCATGGATATAGTCATCATGAATCTTGCGGGTTTTATCGACGATGCTATCGCTGGGCTTATCTAAAAACATTTCAACAAAACGCAACCACTCACCTTCGGCAAATAGCACGTTGTTCAGGGTCTGTAATTGCAAACGCACATTAACCAGTAAGGCTTGTGGTGTGTTCAGCGTAGGCTGGAATTCATAGCCCTGATTCTGCAAATCCTGAATGAACTCTCGCTCCAGCGCATCTTCGCTCTGATAGCTGTCATTGACCTGCCATTCCTTGGTGTACTTATCGAGAACAATGAAGCTGTTCGATTCGGCGATGGGTTTCGTGTAATCAACCATGTTGTTCTTCCTGTTGCCAAAAGCCGTAATTGTTCACCAAGTGATTCAGCAACGATGCAACGGTATTTTTTTCTGGGCCGCTGGGTTCGGCAGCGACCTCATTCGACAATGTTGAATGACTGGTAAATTGAATAATGCGGTTCAAATATGCCTGCTTATCATCAGGCAAGAGTTCAGACCACTTGGGATAGCCCAGAAAGCTGGCCGTCTTCTCGTAGAGATTACGAAGTAGTGTGAAGTGATACTTTTCGATCTTGTTTTCCGCAATCGCCTGCTCAATGGTTCGCTTTAAATGCAGGTGATAGGAAAAGCTTTTGTTGGAATCACCGTGTTTTTCGGTGAGGGCAAAGCTGCCATCTTCAAAACGCTCCATAAGGTAGCAGGTTTTGCCGTTCAGCTCATTGAAGAGAACGTTATAGAACAGGGGGCTGTGCGTCGTAACGATAAAATTCAGAGTAGATTGACTAAATTTGATCAAGCTCGCCAAATTGACTGCCAACTCAATCAAATGGTTTTCATCTAGCGAACTGACCGGATCGTCAATAAACACATATTCAAGCTGATCAAACTGGTTGGTTTCTCGCTCGCCGGGATCGGCGACATTGAGGATCGTAACCACCTGATCCATTACCGTGTAAAAAATGCTCCAGATGAAATTGCTTTCTTCGCTCTTGGAGATTTTCAAATTTCCAGAATGTTCGTTGTCACCGCGCTCTAGCGAGAAAGTCACCTCCGAGAAGGCTTCGACCGTGATCTCTTTATCGCCCTTGCCCTTGACTTTATATTCTTCGTTGAATCGTGGCGTCAGCTTCTCGCTGGCGTAACGCTGGAAGGTGGTGATGATATTTCGATCTTGTCCCTGATCTTTCAGAATCCAGTCGGTAAACGAATTGGGCTGAATCTTCAGCTTGTATTCGGCATCTAACTCCAAATCGTTATCCCAGTAAAACAAGTCTTCGGTAAAAGCGTTGTAATACAGGATTTTATTGCGCGACAACTCGGGTTGATCGGCTTCTTCATCGCCATCGGCTTTGGGTGCAATCAGCAGCTTGAATTCCCGCGACAGGCGCGTCTTACCAGTGCCATTGAAGGCATAGATCAGTTGCACCTTTTTGTTGGCATTTTTGAGCTGCTGGGCGATTTCAGTCAGTGTCTTGTCCATGTTACGTCGCTACCTCTTCCGGATTCGGAAAGCTCAACAGTAAATCGCGATAATAGGCGTACTGCTTCTCGCGCAATGCAATTTCGCGCGGCAAGCCTTCGCTGATGGAATTGGTTAGCTCGTCGAATTTGTCCAAGATGGCGGCGATGCGGACTTGTTCCTCTGGCGAAGGAACAGGGATGCGTATCTTTGCGAACCCCTTCATCAACAGGGTGTTGACCTTGGTGCGGGCCACATACTTCGCCTTCTCTGCGATGAACGAAGTTGTTTGCATGCAATAAGAAACAAACGTTGGATTCATTGAATGGCGAAAGGCGTAGCAATGGTCGTGGATCGCAACATCATCGATTCCAAGCCATGCCACTGGCTTGCCAACGTCCTCAACCGTTTCACCGACGTCGGTTATGACCACATCACCGTGCTTTGCGTAGCGCAAGGTGCCGCTCATGTCAGATCGAACATGCGTTTTCACCTCCTTCGCTGTGGTTCCGTACTGTGTATAGATATCACCGTAATGGATACAGCCGATGCCATCCTCAACGTAGTCGGCTTTAGTGAATCGCCGCCCACGATTAAATTCTCCAATCTCCCCCAACGCCTTCCACTCCACTTCCCCTTCTTCAAAACTCAACAACTGGTCGCGATAGTAGTTGTATTGTTTTTTGCGGGCGGTAAGCTCGGCGGTAAGCTCGGCGGTAAGCTCGGCGGTAAGCTCGGTAAATGCGTCCAAAATTCGGACGATTTCGGTTTGGATCTCAAGCGATTTTTCTGGATTTTCTGGGCACGGGATGGGGATGCTGTAATCCAATATTTTTGTTCTATCTCCACGAGGCATTTTTGCCCCTTTGGCATGCTGCATGTTGTACGAGAAGAACTCATCCGATGACAACAGATAGTAGAGAAAATCTGAGTCAACTGTTTTTTTGAACTTACTTAGTATGCGCACGGCAAGCACATCACCACTACAGCCACCTGAGTTGGTCGCATGCCACACTTTCTTGAGGTATGGGCGAATATTGCCAAGAAGGATGTCTCCTTGCTCATATGCCGTCAAACGGTCAGTGTTCGGCAAATAGTTGGCGTCAACACGTCCACCTTTGGCGGCAACAAGATTGTCAACTCCCACGAACGAGGTAGCATCAAGTTCAGCAGCATCGATTCGAGTCGGTGAGTATTCCGCCACATCCCCCAGCCTCTTCCACTCCACCGCAACTCCATCCAGCAGCTTTTCCATAAAGTTCACACTGTTCATGCCTCCAGCTCCTCGCCTTCAATCTCCGCCATAATGGCATCAATCTCCGTGCGCAGTTTGTCGATCTTGGCGACAGTGGTTTTCAGCTCGGCATTCAGTTTAACTATATCTACCACTTCGCGGTTGTCCTTGGCTTCGATATAACTGCTGACCGACAGGTTGTAATCGTTGGCGGCGATGGCGCCAAGGCTCACCGACTTGGCAAAGTGTTCAACATCGGCTTTGCTATCAAACGCCTGCATGATCTCTTCAATGTGCTTGCCGGTCAGCGTGTTGTTGTTGGTTTCTTTTTTAAACAGGCCGCTGGCATCAATGAACTGGGTTTTGGTGTCGTTTTTGTGTTTGGACAGCACAAGAATGTTCACCGCAATGGTGGTGCCGAAAAACAAATTGGGTGCGAGCGAAATCACGGTTTCGACGTAGTTGTTATCCATTAAATATTGGCGGATTTTTTGCTCGGCCCCGCTGCGGTAAAAAATGCCGGGGAAGCAGACAATGGCCGCGCGGCCTTTGCTGGAGAGGTAGCTCAGCGCATGCAGCACAAAGGCAAAATCGGCCTTGGACTTGGGCGCGAGCACACCCGCCGGAGCAAAGCGTTCGTCGTTGATCAGTGTGGGGTCGTCGCTGCCTATCCATTTCACCGAATAAGGCGGATTGGAGACAATGGCATCGAAGGGTTTGTCATCGCCAAAATGCGGATTACGGAGCGTGTCGCCCAGTTGGATGTTGAACTTGTCGTAGTTGATGTTGTGCAAGAACATGTTCATCCGCGCCAGGTTGTAGGTGGTGTGGTTGAGTTCCTGACCAAAAAAACCTTCTTCAATGATGTGGGCGTCAAAATGCTTTTTGGCTTGCAGCAGCAGAGAGCCGGAACCACATGCTGGGTCATAAATCTTGTTGACGCTGGTTTGTTTGTGCATGGCCAACTGGGCAATCAGCTTGGAGACATGCTGCGGCGTGAAAAATTCGCCACCAGATTTACCGGCATTGGCGGCGTAGTTGGAGATGAGGAACTCGTAGGCGTCGCCAAACAGATCGATGTGGCTGCCTTCAAAATCACCAAATTCCAGCTTGGCTACGCCTTTGAGCACGTCGGCCAAACGCGCATTTTTATCTTTCACCGTATTTCCAAGGCGATTACTGGTGGTATCGAAGTCGGCAAACAGACCTTTGATGTCGCGCTCAGAGGGGTAGCCATTGGCGGAGCCTTCAATGGCGGCAAAGATAGCAGCCAGTTCGGTATTTAGGTTTTCGTTGGTATTGGCGCTGGCGGCTACCGTCGCGAACAGCTGGCTGGGATAGATGAAATAACCCTTGGTCTTGACGGCATCATCTTTGATGTCGGGGGTGATCACGCTGTCGGACAGCTCGGCGTAGTGGATGCTGTCGTCACCGCCTTCGATGTAGCTGGCAAAGTTTTCGCTGATAAAGCGATAGAACAGGGTGCCGAGCACGTATTGCTTGAAGTCCCAGCCATCTACTGCACCACGAACATCGTTGGCGATTGCCCAGATTTGGCGTTGCAGTGCGGCGCGTTGTTGGGCGCTGGTCATAGTTTGGTTCCTGTTTCAATTCGTTGATTGTTATTTCTTCAAAGCGCGGAGCGGTGACTGGTACCCCGGCGCGATCTTTACGTTTTCGACGCCATACAAGGCCAGCGGCTCGCGGAGACAAAGGCGGTACTGTTCTTCTTTAATACTGTGGTCGAGCGACGCATCTTCGCTTATTCAAGGGGAGAGGTGAGCGACGCTTCTTTAGCTACGTCAGCGTCGAATACCCAACCCGCGATTTCTTGATCAATTAGCTCCTGTCGATTCAGAAGGAATAGTTGATGTTCTTTCGGGTTCTTCGTGCCAGTCGGTGTCGTGTCTATATGCCAATGTCGTAAGAAGTACGACACCAGACAGAATCTCATGGCAACGATTTTGGTGTTGCCTTCCATGTCATAGTCGAAGCGAATAGTTTCTGGATGTTCTGCTTTTGGATGCGGCCCAAGGATAACTGCTACTTCCTTGGTCCACTCGGGATCTTGGTCTATCGTCTTTTCTGAAGGGCCACTCTCGGCGACCGCGTGGAAACGTGCGAGGTTGAAATCCGTGAATCTTCCCTTCGCGTGGTTGAAACAACGGATGTGCCAACGCAGACCGTCATGAACCAACGCTGCTGGCGACAGGGTGCGTTCACCCGCACCGCTTTCAAGTGACGCGTAAGTTGCTGAAATTTGCTTGTGTTGGTACATCGCACGGGTGAGCGCAGCGACAAGGGTCACCGGCACTTTCCTCTTTATTGAAGCCTGCACGCTGCTCGACAGCCGCTTGGCATGCTCCGGGTTGAGCGCAATTGCGCGTTCCCCTGACAGGGAATACAGCGATTGGTCAACATCATGCGTGAAGTGCGGAGTTCCGCCGCAATAGACATAGCAGCGCTGCCGTAGGTCATATTCCAACATGGTGGGGGCCATCTCCGCATAAAGGGACAAGTCCTTTGTCGCGGCGGGCTCACTGATGCCGAATCGGGTCACCAAGTCCTTGCGTGCAACTTGGCCAACAAAAAATGCCAAAAAATCAATGTAAAACAGACGCTCCCGCTGCGTATCGCGCTGTAATTCCATAAACAACTCCCCCAAGTTAGCTCGCGATTATACATTAGTTGAGTCTTACACAAATAAAATACGACGTGATAAAAATTATTGCCACATAATGAATATCCTGATACAGTTCACTCATCGGCCAGTTCTGGCCTCCATCTGTAGATGAAAGACGACAATGAATCAACCAGCTCCTCCCAATGAACACACTGCGGCACGCGCGGATCACGGCCAGCCCTTTGAGATTGTTATCAACGCGGAACCCTTCGAAATTAGGCAGAAAGAGCTGACGTTTCGTGAGTTGTGCTTACTCGCGTTTCCAGACGGCCAGTTCGGTGAGAACGTCGCCTGGACTGTGACCTACTCCGATCCGCATGGCCCTGAAGGCTCCATGGTGGACGGCGACGCTATCAAAGTGAAGAAAGGAATGGTGTTCAATGTTGGCCGATCTGATAAGTCGTAATTCCGACCTCCTGCGATTGCAGGATGACGGATTTTCCGTGGAAATTGTGCACAAGACAGGGCTGCATCTGTTGGTGCACGATGTTCCTTACCTCAATGCTCAACGAACAGTTTTGCGTGGCACCTTGGTCTGTCCGATTTTCCTCAAGGAGGACGGTCTGACAAATGCTCCGGCAAATCATCAGGCATGGTTCATCGGTGAGCATCCCTGCACGGTGGACGGATTGCCGATTTCAGGCATTGTGCATTCGAGTGGCCGTAACGATATGGGTGACGGTATTGTTACTGACCACGGCTTTTCGACGAAGCCACCGATAACGGGTATCTACCCAGACTATCACGCGAAAATGTCGCATTACGTCAATGTTATTTCGGCGCCAGCACAGCATGTCGATCCGCAAGCTACAGCGAAGCTGCATAAGCCGATCTTGACAACGGACGACTCCGTATTCCTTTTTGCGGATACGGCGTCAACCCGTGCAGGTATCGGCGCGCTCGCTGGCAAACTTTCTCATTTGCGAATCGCTATTGTTGGCCTCGGAGGCACGGGGTCGTTCATCTTGGATCAGGTTGTCAAAACGCACGTACGCGAAATCCATCTGTTTGATGGCGATGCCTATTACTCGCACAACGCATACCGGGCACCTGGCGCCACTTCGATTGCAGAGCTGCAGTCGCCTGAGTCTAAATCACTACGCTATTCGCGCATTTACAGCAGCATGCGTCGTGGGGTTGTGCCTCATGCCGAATACATCACGGAAGAAAATGTCGAGCAATTGGCAGAATTCGACTTCGTCTTCATCTGCGTTGACAAGGGGGCGGTCCGAGAACTCATCGCGAATGTCCTGATTCCGCGTGGCGTGGCATTTATTGATGTCGGCATGCACATCCAGATGACCAAAGACGCCTCGACATTGGTTGGTCAAGTCAGGACTACTCTGTGCTCGCCGAAGAAGCATGATCACTTCGCGCGCCGCGTGCCAACAGACGATTCCATGGTTGATAACGACTACGGCATGAACATTCAGGTGACTGAACTGAATGCCCTAAATGCCATCATGGCCGTCATTCGCTGGAAGAAATACTTCGGAATTTATGATGACCGGATGCAGGAACACGAATCGGTGTACGCCATTAACACGCATATGATTACGAAGGATGAGAAAGCATGAAGGCCAGTGAACTGAGGCCTGAATATGTGAATCTGATGCCGAAGGTAATCGAGGAAGGAGTCCTGTACATCTCGAAGAAATACGGCACGGCGGTTCACAAATGTTGCTGCGGCTGTGGTCAAAAGGTGGTCACGCCGCTGAAGCCCACAGAGTGGTCCCTATCCGTTTCGACTGGAGGCGTCTCGCTACGCCCTTCAATTGGCAACTGGAGTTTTCCGTGTAGGTCGCACTATTGGATTCGAGATAATCGAGTGGTATGGGCGGGAGACATGAGTGCAGCCGAGATAGAGCATGGCCGTCGACTGGATCGAGCTGCAAAACAAGAATACTTCGCACGGGCTGGCGAGAAACAGGTGACGCCAATAAATTCTCCGCCGGTGCGGAAACCAGGGTTTTTGGAGCGCCTTACACAGTGGTTCACGTCCAGTTAGCGAGATCCGGGGCCGGGCGAATGTAACATTCGGCGGCATGTCTTCCCATGTAGACCCGGCTCACTGCCGTCAACACCGCCGGCCACCGTGCGCATGGGGACAGCACCGAGCCTGAGTGGGCTTATATGCCCAAAGAGTTCGCTGCACGAAAGTGTGGTGTCGAGATCGCCTTCCTAACCGTCGACCTATCTCAAGTAATATTCAAGTAGCATCGCAATTCCCGTCCAGCCGTAATTTAGCCGCAACGAACAAAAGGTTGGAAGCCGATGCATTTGCGATGGCGTCGACTATGAAGGTGTCTTTCGAGAAAAATACGCGATCACTGCGCACGCTGATAACAAAACCCGTTCGTTACGACGTCGCCAGCGACCTGCATAGTCTGTCGCCGAAAGGCGCGGCCACGTTGCAGGGGTCAGGCAATGCCGCCCTGTGCGGCTTGCGCGGCCAGGCAATCCCTGACATAAGCCAGTTCCTGGTTGACCTCCTCCTCACGCTTTTGAAGTACTGCCAAGCGTTGCTCCTGGGACTGCTGGACCGCGACTGGCGCTTTATCCAATTGCGCGATCTTGGCCGCGCAGGCCGCAATTTTCTGAGCTAAATCCACGAGCAAGTTATTGCAGGAGAGTTGCTTCTTTTGCGTGAAGAGCTGGCATTCAAAAAGGCGAATCGCATCGTAAATCCTGACGACTTCCTTGCTCGTTTTAGAATGAACAAAATTCAGGCTTCCTTCGTCAAAAGCATGGTGCTCCTGGTTTTGGCCACCCCAGTTCACCAAATCTTGTTTGATGAAGTCAAAGTGCTCGCGGTCATAGGCAATATGTGGCTCCACCAACGCGAAGGTTTTTTCAAGACTTAGCTGAAGGTAAATGCTTTTTTTCAGCGCAGATTTCTTGAACTGCGCAGTAACAGAAACCGCGTTGTCCAAGCAATACTCCAAGACCATTGACTCGAACCAGATGCGGCAATACATCAAGGCCTGTCGAATGTCATACACGCCCAGGGCGCGATGGACTTTTTCTTGGAACCCACCCGCATGGTCAACCATGACGATGCCTTGGTTCGTGTAACTGAGAACGCAGCTGCTGTGCTGGTCAGACTGCGGATGTCGATCGGCGATGATGCAGAATCGCTCCCAGAATAAGCGATCATGCGTCGTGACAATCATCTGCGTCCGACGCAAGTACGGATCAGCAAAAAACAGGTCGATGATATTGGAGCGGTGGTCGCTGTCGATCGCATTGACGACATCGTCAAATACGATCAGCGGAAATTTGTTCTTCTCTGCCATCGCCAACAGCAAGGAAAGCCCCAGTGCCCGCAAGTGTCCCTCACTCAGGACTGAGAAGGCGTCCAGTGAACTGCCATCAGCATTCAAAATCGTGATGCGATAGGTTTCACCCGTTTTCTCGAAACTTAGCACATCGATGCGTTCATGGTCATCGTCATGATGATTGATCGCCTTATAGTATTCGGCCGCCTTGCCTTCGATGCCGGCGATACGCGCTTTTTCCAGGGAAAACTTATACCCCAACAAATCGCGATAGAGATTTCCATACTCCACCTGCAACTGGTCAATGAGCGCATTGAGCCGCGTATTGTCGGCATCGTTACCTTGCAGGCCGGCGCGCTGGCGCGTTAGCTCGGCGAGCTGTCTACCAATTTCTTTTAATGCGGCCAGTAGTGCCTTCTTTTCGTCGAAGAGCCCTCTGAGGACCTCGGCCGCTTGCTTGAGTTGTTCGGCTTCTTGCTCGAGGCGCTTCACCTGGACATCCACCTGCGCTATCTCGTTTTGCTTCTTTTTGCAGACGTCGAAGTAAGCCACGACCCCTGCCTCATCATCAGCCAGCAGTTCGGTCAACGTGGTGAGAACCTGCGTCGCTGCCCCCGCCCTGTCTGTCGCGGAATGGAAATTCGTCAGGCTGGCTCGAAGGGACTCCAACGTCAGTGCACACGGTATGCCAAGGCGCGCATTGCTGTCGACCGCCGTGATGGTAGTGCCGATGGCCAAGGCCAACTGAGAAATGCGCTCCTCGACGCGCTGCTGTGATGTCTTGAGTTGGTCGAGCACGCCCAATGTTGCGAGCTCGCGCCGAGCCTTATAAAACGGATTTTCGACCACACGAGCCAATGGCGTCGAACAGGCCGGACAGTGTTCGCTTGCCCCCGCGTTCTCGATCGCCTGCAGGGCCTCATAGACGGCGCGATAATTGACGGCCATCACGTTCTTCAAGAAGGCTGCGTCGATCTTGGATTTTCGCGCAAGCAAGCGACACGCAATCCGCGCGCCACCGAGGATGTGCTTCATCGTCGCAGCAAACGGCACTTCCGCGACCTTCAGTCTTTCTGCCTTGCGGAGTTTGAATTCCGCCAGGCTTGGCAAACGCGCGTGCCTGGCGCGCACGGCAAATTGTTGGTCAACCCGCAGGCCCAGGCGAGTACACACGTCCTCGTTGAGGACAGAAATCTTATGGTGGTGGCGGCGCCGATGTTCGTGGAGCTCCGCTCTGGTGGCCTCTAGGGTGCGCAGTGCCTCGCCTTGGCTTGGCCGCCGATGCGATGTGAGGTTGAAGTTCTCGGGCTTCACGAACCGTGAAATCACCTCCTGAAATTCTTCCAACCCAAACAAGGTAGCGATCACATCGCTCTCGGCGCTACCGGTGTCCTTTGAACCGAGCAAAGAAAATTCCTGCAGACGGTTTCGATCGATGAAGCAACTTGACCAGGTCAGGCTGGCAGGTACACGGTTGCGGTCCGTGCCCATCAAGTTCAGCTCGACCTTGCCTGCGCCCCTCACGATGTATTGCTTGACCTTGGTCTTACGCCGGCCGGCCTCCTTGATGTGGCCGGTGGTGGCGTACTCCAACGCTTCGCATAAAGACGACTTGCCACCGCCGTTGGGTGCGTAAAAGATGTTCTTGATCTTACTAAACCGCAGCAGCGTCCCTTTGTCTTCGGGGCCAAATGCGCCGGAGCCACGGAAATTTTTCACCTGCAGCGTGGCCAAAGGCCTGAGTCCAGAAGGGGTGACCCAGTCAAGCTCTTGCCGGGCATCCAGAATTTTTTTGAAGCGCTCGGCGATGCGCTGATAGTTGGTCGTTAACAGCTCGTTGTCGGCGGAGGTCAGGTGAAGTTTGATGTGATCAGAATACCGGCCTTTGTCCTGCCTCCCCTTGTACATACACCAAAGTAGTGCGAGATAGGCGTCCGACTTTCCGACCAAGTTCTCCTTGGCAAAGCTCAACAGGTACTGACTCATCTGCACTCCCTATCGTGGCCGGGGCGAAATGCACGCGGGCCGAGGTGATTGCATTATAGCAATGTCGCTTGCTTATCTCCCCAAAGATTTCTTCAGGCGCCAATGCGCGCGTTTCGAGAGAAGTCCCGCTGCCTGCGAGCAAGGTTGGCTGCTGGCTAAATGGCGTTGTGGGACAACGATCACCCGCAGCACGCATTCAGGTCCAGAACCCGGTTATCCTTACAACTGACCTGATGTTGCGATAGCATCAATGTAATCCGACCAATCCTGCATCATGCGTGTGCGCTCTTTCAACCACTTCGCACGATCGTAGGCTTGGTCCACCTTGTCTTTCTTGACATGCGCGAGTTGCAGATCGACGATCTTCTCGTCATAGCCGAGTTGCTGGGTTATTGCAGACATGGCCAGGGATCGGAATCCATGGCCAGTCATCCTCCCCTTGTAACCCATGCGCCCGAGCGCGCGGAGGATCGTGTTGTTATCCATGTGCTGCCGTCCTTTCGAGCGGTGCGGGAAGATGAATGGCCGGCCGCCGGTAATCGGTGCCATCAAGCGGAACAACGCCACTACCTGGCGCGACAAGGGCACGATGTGATCGCGTCTCATCTTCATGCGTGCCGCCGGAATGATCCATACCGCCTTGTCCAGGTCGATTTCGCTCCATGGTGCGCCAACAATTTCCTCCGTTCGGACAAATGTGTGCATCGCCAGTCGCGTCGCCACGCGAGTCTTGATTTCCATTTCAGGCTCGGCCACCGCCAAGTCGGCCAGAAACTGGGGAAACTCTTCGACTTCAATAGCCGCAAAGTGTCCGGCCGTATGTCCCTTGAGTGCTTCCTTGACAGGCGCCGCGGGGTTGTCCATGCGCAGACCAGAGGCGACTGCATAGTTGAATATTCTGACAACCAGTCGCTGAACACGCTTGGTCATGTCCAACGATCCGCGCGCCTCGATCCGGCGCAACGATGCCAGCACCATCGGAGGATTGATCGATGCAACGGGCAGCCCGCCCAGATCCGGAAAAATGTTCATCGCAACCCGGTGCAATGCATCGTCGCCGGTCTTGGATGCGCTCGGATATTTCGTCGCTCGCCACTCGATCGCAATCTGCTCAAACGTCCTGCCATTGGCCGATGCCGCCAGCAACTTACCAATGCGTCGTTCGACAGTCGGATCCTTGCCCGCTTCAAGCTGCGCTTTGGCTTTGCGCCACACTTCTCTGGCATCCTGCAGGCTCACGCCAGGATAGGCCCCGATGGAAAAGGTCTTGGGTTTCCCGTCAAAGCGATAGGCGCCGCGCCACAGTTTGGACCCCTTTGGGGAAATATGGAGCTGCAAGCCAACGCCGTCGGAAAGCTTGATGAGCTTTTCCCCCGGCCTGGCCTGGCGGCATTTGATGTCGGTCAGCGGCATGTTGGTATGTGTTCGCGCCGCCCCGGTCTGTTGGTATACGGCGAAGTAGGCACAAATTCAGTACCAACATTTATACCAACAATTTCGTGGGATGGCAACGGACCACAAGCAACAGTGTGGGCCCGAATATCAGAGGGAGGATCTGTGATTCAGACCAAAATGGGACGTTATGAAATGGCAAGAAACGATCCATTGGCGGAAGCGGTGAGATTCGAACTCACGAAGGGCTCACACCCTCGCCAGTTTTCAAGACTGGTGCCTTCAACCACTCGGCCACACTTCCGTACTTACTATCAATTTTCAGGCTAGCGCGCTTACGAACGGCACTAACCTTCCAAGCCCGTTATTATAGCAATACTCTCCAGGTTTGCGGCATTTATTTTAAATCCCCTCAAACAGAAAAATGAAAATCCCTGGCAAACATCTCGGTGATCTGATCCGAACTCACGGGCCGGGAAAATAAATAACCCTGTATTTCATCACAGCCTGCGTCTTTTAAAAACGCAAACTGCTCCCAATTTTCCACCCCTTCCGCGATGACCTTATGACGTAATTTCTTCGCCATGCTGATAATCGCTCCGGCGATCGAGCAATCGTCGGTATCGCTGGGTACGCCCTGGATAAACGAGCGGTCGATTTTGAGTGTTTTGATAGGGAAGCGTTTCAGGTAGGACAAACTGGAGTAACCGGTACCGAAATCATCCAGAGACAAGGTCACGCCCAGAGCGGCGATTTCATCCATGATCGTGATGACGCTTTCTGCACTGTGCATCAGCATGCTCTCGGTAATTTCTAACTCTATCCATGCCGGAGATATTTGATATTGCGCCAGCGCCTCGTAAACTCTGCTTGGCAGGGTCGAAGTGAATTCTTTGGCGGATACATTAACGGCGATCCTGAACGGCGCAATTCCCATCTCTTGCCATTGCCTGGCCTGCTCGCACGCCGTCTCAAGAACCCAGGCATCGATCTGCAGGATCAACCCCGTCTCTTCCGCAACAGGAATAAATTCTGCCGGCGAAATCATGCCCTTTTTAGGATGATTCCAGCGCAATAATGCTTCCACACCGATCATCTGACCCGTGACTATATTCACTTTAGGCTGATATAGCAGGGAGAACTCGGCATGCTGCAAGGCGCGCCGCAAACCCGACTCCAGATACAAACGACCAGCGATGGTGCGGTTCATCTCATTATCGTAAAACGCATAACTGCCGCTGGCACGTTCGACATTGCGCTTGGCCTTGAACATCGCGATATCCGATTTTTGCAAAAGCTGATCCGCCTCCATGCCATCTTGCGGATAGATGCTGATACCGATACTCGCGCCTATGCGCAATTCATGTCCCTCAACCCAGAACGCTTGATCCAGGGTCGTCAATAATTTCTGCGCAACCAGTCCGGCATGAATATCCTGGGGAATATCGAGCAAGCCAATGGCGAACTCATCACTGCCCAAACGCGCAATCACATCGTTTTCACGCAACGCCAGACGAAAACGCTCAGCCACCTGCTTAAGCAAGAGATCGCCAATCGCGTGACCCAGCGTATCGTTAATCGGTTTAAAGCGATTCAAGTCAATAAATAACAGCGATCCTATCGAATTATTCCGCTGCGATTGCAGCAGCGCTTTATCGACTAATTTTTTAAATAAAGTACGGTTAGGCAGGTCCGTCAGCAGATCGTAATAAGCGAGATGATTGATCTGTTCTTCGGCACGCTTGCGTTCGGTAATATCGCTGAGGTAACCGATCATACCTATCGGCTGCGCATGGGAGTCGCATAAAGGCGACAGACTCAGGCTCGCCCAAAATACTTCACCCGATTTTTTGCGGCGGCGCACTTCCATCTCACGTCCGCCGTTTTCCAAAAACGAGTCAAATAGGCGCAAACCGTCGGCCTCTTCCTCATCGTAAAGAAACAGAATATTTCGGCCAATCGCCTCGTTTGCGCTATAACCAAAAAGATTTTCCGCTCCACGATTCCAGCTGATGATGAAGCCCGCCAAATCCATAGTAATTACGGATTCATGGATCTGATCGAGAATTTGCGATTGCTGCAACTGCGCCTCGGCTGATGCTTTGAAGCGCTGATCCAACTGCGTCCTGGCTGCTAATAGTTTGCCCGTAAGTTGCGCCAGCATCCTCAGTTTCGCCAGATCCGTTTCCGAATACATGCCTTGCTTACCGGACAGGACATAAAAAGCTTCAGCCGATACATGGCACCGCTCATGCTCCGCGCTGACCGCAGCCGTAAGCTGCGGGACAAACCTGACATCAGGAGAATTGACTACCGTCTGGGCGATACGAGTCAACTCCTGGTCGAGGCGACTGCCCTGCATGCACAAGACCGCCTCGCCGAGCGATGCACCCAGATTGAATTCTGTCAGCGCCTTGGTCTGGTTCATCTATATGTCCTGACAAACCTGATTGACCCACACATAAGCCTTGATCAAGGCCTCGTAATATGCAACCTCATCTATGCCAATTGCATTCAGGCGATCACTGTTAATCATCCCATCACCGTAATGATCGCGGTCAGCACAAGAAACCAGCGCCAATTGCCGCCCAAGCTGCCCCTCATGGCGCAATAAAGCCGCCAGCACCTCATCATGCAAACTCAAAGGCTGCAATATTTCGCTGAGCGGACTGCCAAACAAGGTATCCAGCAAAGAGAACATGCCGACCATGAAGGCACAATCCTGCGCATCCCGATTACCGCCGTTTTTTTGGCAGAAGGCCTCCATCAGGCTGGCACGGAATGCGGCTCTTAACATGAGAGGATTCAACGCACCGCCGCTGTCTTGCGGGCGGGTGTACAAAAGCAGTTGCAACCAGCGCTGTAGTTGTCGACGCCCGAGCAAATTAATCGCTTGCCCGAAGCTCGTTACTTTGACTGTTTGTGCAAACGCGGCTGAACTGACCAGTTTAAACAGCATGAAGGATAAATTGCCGTCCTGTTTGAACAACTCCTCCAGCTCACGCGACTCCGCATCGCGCGACACCAGTCCCAATAATTTCAGCAAGCGCGCTCTGGCGCCGGCATCACTAGATTTACCATTGGGCGTCGGATTGAATGCATAATCGCCAGAAAACAAGTTGAAACCTGCGTCAAGCGCTTCGTGCAACTGCACTGGTGTCGCAATCTTTTTTGCGAGGTGCAGGCCGTTTGGCAAACTCGATAAGCATGGCTTGACATCAACAGGAACGCCATTACGGCAATCGACTGCTACCGCCCTGGCGCCTTCCCAGACCGGCGCAGACTTTGAGGTGAAATCGTCCACGACCAGAGGTATGCCTTTGCTCGCCAGATGCTGGAGTTTGCTTTGGACTTCCTGATCTGCATACGCAATATCAGGAACCAACAGAGTTACCTGGGATGATTCGATACGCTCAGCAACATCCGCAGGCAAGGCGACTGGATTGTCGACAGAGATAAATAAGGAAAGGCCGGGCAACTTATCGAAAAACTCAAGTTGCTTCAATTGCTGTAATAACTGCAGGGATTGTGCGACAGAGTCCGTCTCAAAATGCATGCTCAACGCGGCAAGCTGCTGCTTATGATTGACGATGGGAAGAAGTGCGGTAAGCGGTAATTTAAAACCATTCGCGTTTGTCATGGGCGGGTTTTTACTCTTCGAGTTATTTTAAGTCATCACGAAATACTAAGTTGAAACTTGTAAAGTTGCAACATCAATTAAAGTTTTACTTTAAGTATTGTGTTAAGTGACTTAAAAAATATATCGCCGCCCCTGACCATCTTCTGTTTACAAATTTTCCTTTAAAAACAAACTTTGCAGGTCGTTCAAAAACCGTCGCCCTAATTCGGTCGGACGAATTGTCTGATGATCTCTGGCAAGCAAGCCCTTTTGCTCTGCTATTGCCAGTTCTTTTTCCAACTCATTGAGCAACATACCAGTGCGTTCATGAAATAAATTGACGGCAAAACCCTGATTCAAACGCAGTGCATTCAGCATGAATTCAAAACCCATTTCATGTCGCTGAATTTCCACAGTCTCTTGGACTGCCGCGCCGCGCAAACTCTCTTCCATATAAGTTTTCGGCTGTTTGTAGCGCATTTGCCGCACCACTTTATGCGGGAACGTCAATTTAGAATGCGCTCCGGCACCGATTCCGAGATAGTCGCCAAAATTCCAATAATTCAAATTATGGCGCGACTCGCGACCCGGTTTAGCATAAGCGGACACTTCGTAATTACCATAGCCGGCAGCGAGCATATTGGACTGGATCAAATCCTGCATCTCCGCACTCAGGTCATCATCGGGAATCGCCGGCGGAAACTTGGCAAAGTAGGTATTCGGCTCCAGTGTCAGGTGATACAAGGACAAATGCGGTGGCGCGTAAGCGATCGCTGTCTCCACATCGATCCTGGCTTGCTCTAAAGTTTGCCCCGGCAATGCAAACATCAGATCAAGATTGAAATTTTCAAAATATTGCTGTGCGATGTCAATCGCGCGCTTGGCCTCGTCGCTGTTATGGATGCGCCCGAGTGCTTGCAGATGTTGCGAATTAAAACTCTGTATGCCTACCGACAAACGATTGATCCCGCTATCCCTGAATGAGCGGAATTTTTCAGTCTCGAAGGTACCGGGATTCGCTTCCAGCGTAATTTCAGCCGCGCCGTCAATCGGCAGCAAGGTCCGCACATCCGACATCAGGCGGTCCAGCCCGGCTGCCGACATCAGGCTAGGCGTGCCGCCGCCGATGAAGACGGTGTAAATCTTACGCCCCCAGATCAGGGGCAAAGCGGCTTCCAGATCGGCGCGTACCGCATCCAGATACAAAGTCTCATCAAAGCTGGTTTTTACTTCGTGCGAATTGAAATCGCAATAAGGACATTTCTTGACGCACCAGGGAAAATGGATGTATAGCGACAGCGGTGGCAGGCTACTGAAGTTAAACTGCCCGGCACCCAAGAAATGACTGGCAACGTCTTGCGGCACGGCGGATAACTCCGCCTTTTTCTGCGATACAGGTACCGAAGAAATCGGCTTGATTGGAATCATTTTAGTTTCTTAATTACTTTTCTAAGCTGAGTTTTGATTGCTCTCGATTGCTCACGCCAGTTTTTCAAGCAAGGCGCGCAAGGCTTGTCCGCGATGCGACAGCTGGCTTTTTTGTACGGGCGTCAATTCAGCGACGCTCTTACCCAAAGACGGAATCCAGAAATGCGGGTCATAGCCAAAACCGTTGTCACCTTTAGGCTGATCAATAATCTGGCCATGCCATAGTCCATCCGCAATGACCGGCTGCGGATCATGCTCTGAACGCACATACACCAACACGCAGTAGTAATAGGCGGACTTATCCGCAGATCCGGCCAACTGTTGAATCAAATGCTGATTATTGCGCGCATCGGATTTCGGTTCGCCGGCAAAGCGCGCGGACAATACCCCTGGAGCGCCTTGCAAGGCATTCACGCAAATCCCCGAGTCATCGGCCAGGGCAGGTAAACCTGTCAATTTCGCCGCATGCCTGGCTTTAGTCAGCGCGTTTTCCACGAAGGTAAAGTAAGGTTCGTCTGCTTCTGGCACGGCAAATTCAGATTGCGCATGGAGTGAAATACCGAGCGGAGAAAGTGCATGAAAAAACTCTTTCAGCTTGCCTTGATTGTTCGAGGCAAGCACGATTTTTTGTCCGCTGATGGCCGATGCAATTACGGAAGTCATGATTGCATCAATCCCAATACCTGTTTCTGCAAATCGATCAGATCGGCAATACCTTCCTGGGCCAGGTCCAGCAAGCGGTTCATCGTGGCGCGATCAAAAGCGACGCCTTCGGCAGTCCCCTGGACCTCAACAAATTGCCCCTGCTCTGTCATGACGACATTCATATCGGTATCGCAGGCAGAATCTTCAGGATAATCCAGGTCCAATACGGGTAGGCCTTGAAACACGCCTACCGAGATTGCCGCCACAAAATGTTTAACTGGTACGGCAGTAATGACGCCACGCTCGACAAGTTTGGAAAAAGCATCATGGGCCGCTACCATGGCGCCGGTAATCGCCGCAGTACGCGTGCCGCCGTCAGCCTGAATCACATCGCAGTCGATATGCAAAGTACGCTCACCGAAGGCTTCCAGATCAAATGCTGCACGCAGGGAGCGGCCAATCAGGCGCTGTATCTCCTGGGTGCGCCCGGATTGCTTGCCTTTCGCCGCTTCCCTGTCCATACGGCTATGGGTAGAACGCGGCAACATACCGTATTCAGCAGTCAGCCACCCCTGCCCTTTGCCTTTCAAAAAACCGGGGACTTTATCTTCGATGCTGGCAGTACAAATCACACGGGTGTCGCCAAACTCGATCAATACCGAACCCTCGGCATGCTTGGTGAAATGGCGACTGATCACGACGGGACGCAAAGCATCCGGCGCACGTCCGCTTGGACGAATAGAATGAGGCATATAAGTGGATTAATTAAGGTTTGGTCGTAATGCGGGATGACTTATGAATGGCATTGCGAATCTCCGCAATGGCTTTTTCAATTTCAGCTTCGTTGAACGCATCTGCTTCAACATTGTCTTGCTCGCCCGGCGCAGGCGCTTGTATCGTGGTGGTAATCGAGCCTATCGGCAAGGTGTTGGTAGAGATGATCGAAGGATCCTCAAGTCTATCATCGCCCTCCCACATCATCGCCAATGCAGTGACATTATCGCTCTGCTTGCCAGCGATATCGACTGCCGAGCGGATCAGTTCGGGAACTGCGCGGACTATCGTATGATCGTTCAATCGCTGCGCCAGCATATGGTCCGGCAACACCGACCACAGGCCATCGGAGCACAAAAATAATAAATCGCCCGCCTGCAATGTGGCGCGGCGCGACAATTCCACAATCGGCGCATTTGGCGCACCCAGACAATTAAATAATTTATTCCGGTCCGGGTGCGTGTGCCGCTCCGATGGATCAACCTTGCCTTGTGCAATCAAGGTCTCCAGACGCGAATGATCCTTGGTGCGCAACAAGATCTGTCCTTGACGCATCCAGTACAAACGGGAGTCGCCGCAATGCGCCCAGTATGCATGGCCGTTCTGGATCAGGCATGCCACGACCGTGGTGCGCGGCGTCTCCGGCAAATTATGCAATTCGCGATAACGATGAATTTCCTGATGAGCGGCAAAAAAACTGTCCTCCAGAAAACGTTCAGGACGGCCTATCATCGGATGCGCCTGTTGCTGAAACAGGTTGCCTATCGTTTGCATCGCAATGGTGGCGGCCATTTCACCCATGATATGGCCGCCCATGCCATCGGCCAGCAGCAGCAGTATCACATCGCGGGTAAAGCTGTAGCCCATGCGATCTTGGTTGACCTTGCGGCCACCGATATGACTTTCTTGATAAACGGAAAAACGCATGGATTAAGTTCTAAAAACGAATAAGGTCATTGGCAATATACCGTCATATCTACGTGTCGCTCAGTTGCATGCAGGCCAGCGAGTGAACACGGCAGATCAATGTGCATGATTAGTGTACGGTATGGTCTTGTATGGTCGTGTGATCACTTTCGACTGACTTTTTACGGCCAGGCGCAAATAAAGCCGTCAGCTTTTGTGTTGCTTTCTCAAATACCGTAAGTTCTTTTTGCGGCTGCTTTTGCATCTGCAGGGCTTTTTGCAAGGCGAACACACTTTGCGGCCGCTCCAGCGGATCCATTTTCAGGCACCAGCGCACCACGTCGATCAATTCAGGTGAATACAAACCGTCGAGCTTGCGATAATGGTTTTCCATCTTATCGCCGTTTTTACGCTGATCAGAGGGCTGGGGCGGCGCGCCCACCATACAGGCAAATATCGATGCGCCGATACTATAGATATCGGTCCATGGTCCCAGGCTGCCATTTTTCAAATACAGTTCCGGCGCAGCAAAGCCCGGGGTATACATCGGGTAGAGCTTAGGCAAGTCGGTCTTTAAAGTCTGTCTTGCAGCGCCAAAATCCAGCAGGATAGGGGTGCCGTCCAGACGCAGATAGATATTCGCGGGTTTTAAATCCAGATGCAGTAATTTATTGGTATGGACTTCGCGCAAGCCATTCATCACGTGATTAAACATGCGACGGATAAAACGTTCGGAGACTAAAGGTTTTTCGCCTTTATCGCGGCGACGCAAGATGTGCTCTTGCAGCGAACGCCCCGATTCGTAGGCCATCACCATATATACCGTCTCGTTAGCGCGGAAAAAATTGATAACGCTGACCACATTCGGATGCGCTATACGCGCCAGCGCACGGCCTTCCTCAAAAAAACATTTGAGGCCGATGCGATAAATCGGTAAATTTTCCGGTGAAATGGCAGGCACCAGTTCGCCCTGCTGGCGCAGCGCCAGCGAGCTGGGCAAATACTCCTTGATGGCAACAGCATTGCCGTCCTCGTCCGACGCCAGATAAACAATACTGAACCCGCCGGATGCAATTTTCTTTACAATGCGGTATCCAGCAATCTCCAGCCCGTCTGGCAAGGGTGCGTTATTTTGTGCGGCCATATCGTCCTAAATCCGTTGATAGTGAGGATTGTGTTGATGTTTGGTGAATTTGTAAAGGATAACAAGAAAGCAAACCGCTTCCCTACTGCAATATTGTCGCCAAATGTAACCTCCTTGGCGTCAAGCAAGACATCTGACCGGGCAAATTCTGCGCCAAACTTGGCAGCATTACTTTTAACACATCGCATTACAAGGAAATTACGTGAGTATTTACAGCATGACCGGCTATGCCGCCCAGACCCAGGAAACCGATGCCGGCACCATCACGCTGGAAATAAAAAGTGTGAATTCGCGCTTTCTGGATCTGCAGTTCCGGATTAATGATGATTTCAGATCGGTCGAACCGCTATTCCGTGAAGCGATCTCGCGCAAACTCACACGCGGCAAAGTGGAATGCCGCTTCAGCTTCGGCAAAAAAACCGGCAATGGCAATTCCAAGGCACTGAATGCCGATGTACTGACCCAGATCGCTGCGTTTCAAACACAAGTACGTCAGCAATTCCCCGACGCCGCGCCTCTAACCTGCAACGAATTGCTGCGCTGGCCCGGCGTCATCGAGGAAGCGGAAATCAATGCCGACGCGCTGCAATCAGCGATCGTTGCCGGGATCGACGCCACTTTGACGGCCTTTATCAGCAGCCGCGAACGCGAAGGCGCTGCACTGGCGCAGGTATTAACTGACCGTATCGACGCCATGGAAACCATCGTCATCAGAATCACCCCGCTGGTACCGCAAGTCGTACAGCAATTCCAGCAAAAAGCCATCGCCCGCATGGAAGACGCGTTAGGGCTATCCCAAGTGAATGCCGCCACAGCGCAAACCATTTCACGCGAAGAGGCGCTGGACAGAGTGCGCCAGGAAGTCACGCTGTACGGGATTCGCATCGACATCGCCGAAGAACTCGCGCGCTTATCTGCCCATTTGACCGAAACCCGTCATATATTGAAAAAAGGCGGTCAAGTCGGCAAGCGCCTGGATTTTATGATGCAAGAATTGAATCGCGAAGCCAATACGCTCGGCTCCAAAGCGGCACTCAAAGAACTGGCCGATGCCTCAATGGAGCTAAAATTGTTGATTGAACAAATGCGCGAACAGGTACAAAATCTTGAATAGCCTGGGACTTTTCCTTATACTACTGCCAGTATATTTTAACTACTAGGAAAAGCTTGCGCAAATTGCCTGTTTTTAAAGCATACTCCCCAAAAAACCATAATTGAGAACCATTATGTCCGCATCCACCGCCACCGCAGGTAGTCTGTTCATGGTTGCCGCCCCATCGGGTGCGGGCAAATCGACGCTGGTGAACGCCTTATTGGCACAAGAACCTGCCATCAAGCTATCGATTTCCTACACCACTCGCCCACCCCGTCCGGGCGAGCAGGACGGGCGCGAATATCACTTCACGACGGTCGAAGATTTTTTGGCGCGCAAGGCGCAGGGTGAATTTCTCGAATCTGCCGAAGTCCATGGCAATTACTATGGAACTTCCCGTGTTCTGATCGAACGGCAGATGCAGGCCGGTACCGATATCTTGCTGGAAATCGACTGGCAAGGCACCCAGCAAGTCAAAAAACAATTCCCGGACGCCGTCAGGATTTTTATCCTGCCGCCATCCATTCCGGCGCTTGAAGAACGCTTGAAAAAGCGCGGTCAAGATGAACCGCACATCATTACCCGTCGAATTCTGGCTGCCGGCGGTGAAATGGCGCACGCTCCAGAGTTCGAATATGTTATTATTAATCAAGAGTTTGCAATCGCCTTGGCAGAACTGAATGCCGTCGTTAAGGCAACCCGCTGCCGCTTCCCGCAGCAAGCAAGCCGCAATGCAGCGCTGTTTGCCCAACTGGGCATTCATGCCAATCCCTGATAGAAAGAAAGAAAATGGCACGTATTACTATTGAAGATTCACTGAAAAACATCCCTAATCGCTTTCAATTGACTCTGTGCGCAACCTATCGCGCACGTCAGTTATTGCAAGGCCACACACCAAAAGTGGACTCCAAAGACAAACCAACCGTTGTTGCTTTGCGCGAAATCGCCGAAGGCAAAATCGGCATTGAGATGTTGAAAAAAGTCCCTCTTTAATTCTGTAGCGCTACTACCATGAAACGGCTGGGAACTAAACGGAATGAATATTTTAGACAACAATTCTTCTGTTCCAGCCGCGGTCTCCCCTGAGAAGGCTCCGTCACGACGATCCTCGCCCAAATCTCCCGCGTCTCGATTATCGCCTTCTGTATCGCCCTCCCTGCCAGAAAATACCGCGTCACACGCATCAGCGATTGGTGTCGCCTCAACCACCGCACTGACCGCCCGCTTATCCGAATACCTGTCTCCTGCCGACTTAAAGTTAGTCAAGGAAGCTTATCGTTTTTCCGATGAGATGCATCTGGGCCAGGTCAGGCGTTCGGGCGAGCCGTATATCTCGCACCCTATCGCGGTAGCCGAAATCTGCGCCGAATGGAAGCTGGACGTACAAGCCATCATGGCAGCACTGCTGCACGATGTGATGGAAGATCAGGACGTCAAAAAAGAAGAGTTGATCGAACGTTTCGGGGCGCCGGTAGCGGCCTTGGTTGATGGCCTCTCCAAGCTGGAAAAAATCGAATTCCAAAGCCAGATCGAAGCGCAAGCCGAAAATTTCCGCAAGATGTTACTGGCGATGGCACGCGATGTGCGGGTCATTCTCGTCAAGCTAGCGGATCGCTTGCACAATATGCGTACCCTGGGCGCGATGAAACCGGAAAAACAGCGCCGCATCTCCCGCGAAACGATGGAAGTCTATGTGCCGATTGCACACCGGCTCGGCTTGAATAACATCTATCGCGAATTACAGGATCTCGCGTTCGCGCATTTGTATCCGCTGCGCTATCGCACCTTATCAAAAGCGGTCAAGGCCGCGCGCGGTAATCGTCGCGAGGTCGTCAATAAGATCATGGAAACGGTGAAATCAGCCTTGCAGGAAGCGGGACTCGCGGCCCAGGTCTACGGCCGTGAAAAAACCCTGTATGGCATTTACCGCAAGATGCACGACAAGCACCTGAGTTTTTCGCAAGTGCTGGACGTGTATGGCTTCCGCATCGTGGTCGATAATTTTCCGAATAGCTATTACGCTCTCGGCACTTTGCATGCTCTATACAAACCGATGCCGGGCAAATTTAAAGATTACATCGCCATTCCCAAAACCAATGGCTATCAATCCCTGCACACGACCCTGATCGGCCCTTATGGCACTCCGGTTGAGTTTCAGATCCGCACCCAGGAAATGAATCAGGTCGCCGAATCCGGCGTGGCCGCCCATTGGCTCTACAAAAATGAAGATGGCAGCCTGACCGATCTGCAGCAACGCACCCACGCCTGGCTGCAATCCCTGCTGGACATCCAAAAGCAGACCGGCGATTCCGCAGAATTTTTAGAACACGTCAAAGTCGATCTGTTTCCCGATTCGGTTTACGTATTCACGCCAAAGTCAAAAATCATTGCCCTGCCGCGCGGCGCGACGGCCCTCGATTTTGCCTACAATATCCATACCGACATCGGCGACCAGGCGATTGCAACACGCATTAATCATGAGCCGGTTCCGCTGCGCTCTGAGTTAAAAAATGGCGACATCGTTGAAATTATTACGTCACCGAATTCACGCCCTACACCGAACTGGTTGACTTATGTCCGCACAGGCAAGGCACGCTCGGCAATCCGCCATTATCTGCGCACCATCAACCTGAATGAATCGACCGAACTGGGCAGGCAATTGCTGGCGCAAGCCCTGGTGGCAGTGCATTTAAATCCTGATTTGCCCGAAAGCCTGATCGATAAATTATTGAACGAATCGACCGCCAAATCACTGGAAGAAATTCACACCGATATTGGCATCGGCAAGCGCATGGCGGCGCTAGTCGCACGGCATATCCTGGATCTGGTGGAAGACGATTCTCCGTCCATCCCTTTCCAGCAGCTTGCCGGCGATAAAATCAATAACAAACGCGATCCCGTCATCATTTACGGCAGTGAAGGCGTCTCGGTCCAATTGGCGCCATGCTGTCTGCCCATTCCTGGCGATGGCATCGTGGGCCAGCTCAAGCGCGATCAGGGACTGGTGGTGCATACCGATGATTGCGATAACGCCAAGCGTATGCAGGTAAAGGAGCCCGACCGCTGGATCGACGTCAGCTGGGGTGAGGATTTAAACCGCCGCTTTGATAGTCGTGTCGTCGTCATGGTAAATAATGAGCGAGGCGCACTGGCAAGGATTGCAGCAGAAATTGGTGAGTCGGATGCAAATATCAGCCATGTCAGCATGGAAGATGGACAAGCCAATGATATGACGAATATTCATTTCACTATACAGATTGAAGACCGCATTCACCTCGCCAGGTTGATGCGTAATGTCAAACATCTCAATGGGGTTGCCAAGATCTGGCGCGAACACGGCTGACGCGCCTGCCCTACTTCAGTTCCCGCATCGGTTATTCAGGATACTGCACATCAATAATCGTCAATTCATCCATACCCGCCGGTGTTCTCAATACTATCGTGTCCCCTGTTCTGGCTTTGGTCAAAGCGCGCGCCACCGGCGAGACCCAACTGATTTTTCCGGCCAGAGGATCGAATTCATCGACCCCCACAATGGTGATCGTGACTTCTTCGCCCTGCTGATTTTCATAGGTGACGGTGGCCCCAAAAAATACCTGATCATTGCCGTGGTGAATCCGTGGATCTACCACTTCCGCGATATCGAGCCGCTTCGTCAAAAAACGGATGCGCCTGTCGATTTCGCGCAGGCGCCGCTTGCCGTAAATATAGTCGCCATTTTCAGAGCGGTCCCCATTCGAGGCGGCCCAATGCACAATGTTGACGATCTCAGGACGCTCCACATCCATCAGATGCAAGAACTCATCCTTCATCCTTTGATGGCCTTGCGGCGTCATGTAGTTTTTTACGCCAGCAGGGATCTCGGGAACGCCGAATTCCAGATCATCGTCCTGCTCGTTTTCTTTGACAAATGCTTTACTCATTACCGCATTGTAGCGGAGAAGCACAAAAATATTATCTGACGCAACCACGACGCCAGCAAGCCTTATAGAATAGACCCCCAAGTCCTGCCGCGGAGCAAAAACATCCGGCAGGCCTCTATTCGTAACAGACTTATTTTCGATCAAGGTATATGCATGACAGCGAGCGCAGCCATCAAACTGATCATCGTCGACGATCATGCCGTCGTACGTGAGGGGTTAAAACAAATTATCAGCAGCACAGCAGACATCTGCATTGTCGGAGAAGCTGAAAATGGGCTGGATGCAATCAGGCTCTCGCGCCAGCTCGAGTATCAAATCATGATATTGGATATTTCCCTGCCAGATAAAAACGGCATCGAAATACTCAAGCAAATTAAAAAAGAATCGCCTCAGGTTTCCGTCCTGATGTTTTCTATCCACAGAGAAGATCAATATGCGATACGCGCTCATAAATCCGGCGCATCCGGTTACCTGAACAAACAGGCCAGCGCGAGCGACATCTTGCAAGCCATACGGCAAATCGCATCTGGCTTGAAATACATCAGCCCGGAGCTCGCGCAAGAACTGGCGAATAATCTCAATCAGGAGCACGAAGGTGAACTGCACAAAACCTTATCCGACCGTGAATATCAAACGCTGACCATGATTGCATCAGGTAAAACTGTCGGCGACATTGCCAAAGAGCTATCCCTATCGGTGAAGACAATCAGTGAATACAGAGCGCGACTATTATTAAAAATGAAACTGCGCCACAATGCCGAACTCACCCACTACGCCATTAAAAATCAGCTTGTCGATTAAGTCCGCAAAGCCCTGAAAAAACACTAGAATTCTTATACCGTTAGCAGCGGCCCTTTCTGATACTCGATACCTCAAGTGCGGAAGCAATATGTCAAACAATCCTAATAGTTCGCAGTTCAAAACACCGACGGATATTGCCAGAGAAACCTTCAGGCGACTGGCGATTCAAAGAATTGCGCCGACGCCCGACGCCTATCGAAAGTTATATCAAGAGATCTCAGGGGTAAGTGAAGAACTGCCCGAAACCAAAGCAGCCAAGCCCGCAGAAGCCGCACAAGAGACACAGCCATCCGCTGCAGAGAAGCTGCTGCTCGGCTTTGCAGAAAATCTCAAGCAGTCTCCCGGCGAACTCGCCAATTTTGGCAACCGGTTCAGCCGCGCGATCAAATCGGGCAACTGGGACGACTACAGCAAGGGCTTAACCCAATTAGCCGAGAAAACCATTGCCAAGCCAGGCAACGCCATCAGCCTGGCCGATCCCGTTCCGGCAGCGCCGACAAGTATGGGGAGCAATTCGATTTCCTTAGTTGATGATGTGTCGGGCGAGGACAGCCGTCCAAAAATATTACAAGATTTGCTGTATCGCACCCTCACCTTGGCCCTGGCATCGGTATTAAAGCCCAATCCCGCACTTGCCACCGAATCGGAATCGCTGGGGCTTGCAGTAAGGGACGCAGACAGTGAAGCCGCATTAAATCAAGTCGCCTCACGACTAAAACATTTATGCTTTCAAATCGAATTAAGCAGTGGCGATACGGCGGAACAGCAAGAATTGCTGCTCCGATTGTTTGGCTTGCTGTTAGATAATGTTCATGAATTGCTGGATGAAGACAATTGGCTGCGCGGCCAGATTGAGATGGTTCAGAGCCTGATCGCAGGCCCCATAGATCATCGTACTTTACAGGAGGCCACCCGCAGTCTCAAAGATGTGATCTATAAACAAGGCGTCCTGAAGCACAGCATCGACGAATCCAAAACCTCCGTCAAAAACATGATGGCGACATTCATAGATCGTCTCAGCGTCATGACAGTCAGCACAGAAACCTACCATAGCAAGATGGGAGGCTATGCCGAACAGATCCGTCACAGCAAAGACGTGATCGAAGTCGATCAGTTGATTGCTGCCATTCTCGATGAAACCCATGTAGTGCGTTCGGAAACGATGCGCTCGCATGAGATGATGATCGTCGCCCAAAAAGAGGTCAAAGAAGCAGAAGTGCGCATCAAAGAGCTAGAAGACAAACTCGCGCACATGAGCGAATTGGTGCGTGAAGATCAGCTTACCGGCAGCCTGAACCGTCGCGGCCTCGACGATGTATTCGAGCGCGAAGCCGATCGTGCAGATCGCCGCGGCTCACCGCTGTGTGCCGCCATGCTCGATCTCGACAATTTCAAAAAACTCAACGACACACACGGTCACGCCGCCGGTGACGAGGCATTGGTACACCTGGTGCGTATCGTCAAAAAGACCTTGCGCTCTATCGATGTCATTGCACGCTACGGCGGCGAAGAATTTTTGATCGTCATGCCGGAAACGAACCTGGACGAGGCTGCGTTAGCCATGACCAGAGTGCAGCGCGAATTGACTACCCATTTTTTTACCATGAATGAGCAAAGGCTGTTTATCACGTTTAGTGCCGGGGTAGCCTTAAGAGCGCCGAACGAATCTCAGGAAGCCGTTGTACAGCGCGCGGACAAAGCAATGTATGAGGCGAAGAAGACCGGTAAAAATCGGGTGATAAAGGCCACCTGATAGTGCCTGGTACAGATATCCAGACGCGTCGATCAAAGTCTAATAGGGTTCGATAAGCGAATGATTAAATCAAGGCTTACCCAAAAACCAAGACCTCTCACCACGGAGACACCCGGACACAGAGAACAGCTGACTTCATGGCATCTCGATATTCAAATGCACCCGCAAGCCGGGTGCGCCTGCTGGCACGAAATGCCCCTGAAAGCCGCATCCAGCCTGCGGACTCAATCTGAATTACGGCAAACAGTTCGTCGTTTTGCGTAAATCCTATAACTTAAAAGCATTATATTTTTTCAACTCGCCCGCTCAGGTCCCCATCATTAACGTCCGAAGAAGTTATCCCATCATGTCTTTCCGATAATTTTAATCACTGACATTAGGTAAATATCTCCTGAAAATAATAAAAATTTAGCCCTAAAGTATTTTCCAACAGCGCCGTTGAGCGGAATGAAAGATAAAACTTTAGGGCAAAAAAAAGTATTTATTTACAGAAACTAGTTAAACATTTCAAATGTGCGTCCGTTACCAGTTTCAACGGCGGTCCTGTAGTCTTAGCAAGACAGACCAAAGTTTAAGGCACACGCCAATTTAAATAACTTAGGTAAGGAGAATCACCATGGCTTCATTCATCAATACCAATATTGCCTCGCTCAATGCACAGCGCAACCTGACTACATCCCAATCCTCATTAAGTACCTCACTGCAACGCCTGTCTTCAGGTCTGCGTATTAACAGCGCGAAAGACGATGCTGCAGGTTTGGCGATTTCTGAAAGATTGTCATCTCAGATCGGTGGTCTCAATCAAGCGGTGCGTAATGCCAACGATGGTATCTCCTTAGCGCAAACCGCTGAGGGCGATTTAACCCAGATCGGTAACAACTTGCAACGTATCCGCGATCTTGCAGTGCAGGCAGCCAACGGTTCCAATAGCGCATCAGATCGTGCCGCGCTGAATAATGAAGCAAGTCAGTTAATTTCGGAAATTGATCGTGTTGCAAGCTCATCCAACTTCAACGGCGTCAATCTGCTCAATGGTAGTTTCAGCTCGCAAGCCTTCCAGGTAGGCGCCAACGGCACTGCGAATGATCAGATTTCAATTGCCTCGATTGCAAGTGCAAAAAGTAATGCACTCGGCGTCGGATCGAGCTCATCGTATAGCACCAGCCTGGTAGGTGCAGTAATTACCAGTGGTGCTGCTCTAACTGCCGGTGGCGTCAGTATTAACGGCACTAACGTTGGCGCATCCTCTACTGATGGCGTTTCCACAGTCAATGCAACAGGTAGTGCGCTGGCAAAGGCGAATGCAATTAACGCCGTTACCGGTCAAACGGGCGTATCGGCTACCGTAGTAGGTAGCACACTGACTAATACCGCAACTGCTGCCGGTGGTGCGTTTAACTTATCCGTCAACGGTGTAACTGTTTCCGGTACCGCGACTGCCAATGCGACTGTTGGTGCGAGTGAAATTGCAGCGGCCTTCAATGCCGTCAGCGCTCAAACCGGCGTCAAGGCGACCGCTACTGGCACGACCTACACATTGACTGCTGCTGATGGTCGTAATATTGACATCACGGCCACGGTAGCAGGTTCTACCGGTGCTGCGACAGCAACTACTTATGGCGCGATCAATCTGTCCTCCAGTTCGTCTTCTGGCATTACAATAGGCGGCACACAAGCGACTGCGGCAATCATCGGTACTGCAGCCGGTACAACAGCGGCTACTGCGACTGCCGGTGCTGGCGTATCGTCTCTCAACCTGACCACTGCAGCCGGTGCAACCGCTGCGCTGGCTACGATTGATGCGGCGCTGTCCTCTGTGAACAGTTCACGTGCTTCTCTGGGTGCTTATCAAAATCGTTTCTCTTCCGCCGTGAACAGCTTGAACACGACTGCAGAGAACTTGACAGCCTCACGTAGCCGTATTCGCGATGCGGATTTTGCGCAAGAGACAGCCAACTTGACTCGCGGTCAGGTATTGCAACAGGCTGGTACAGCGATCTTGGCTCAGGCGAATGCCTTGCCACAGGGTGTATTAGCCTTGCTTCGTTAAGCTTTAATGGAAATACATTAACTTTTCATTAATTTGGACTAATCCCCTGGTCATTATATTGATCAGGGGATATTTTACTTACAGGGAACGATCATGGACATCACGTCAATTGGCAATTCCAACCAAACAACTTCATTGCTTACTGGAAAACCGGCGAGTAGCGATTCGTCCGTACCTGTAAAGCAAACAGCTTCACCCGCAACCATAGACAGTTTGCCTGCCCAAGTAGATAAAAATCCAGGTATTGCGCAACTGACCAAAGCAATACAGGATATCAACAAAACTGTTCAGGCTATTTCCCAAGGCGTGGAGTTTACTTTAGACGACGACAACAAGCGCATTGTCGTCAAGGTCGTCGATCAACAAACCAAGCAGGTATTGCGTCAAATTCCGACTGAAGAAGCGCTAGAAATTTCAAAGTCATTAGATAAATTACAAGGCTTACTGATACATCAACAGGCTTAAACTAAAACTGACGGTTTGGGAATGCAAGTTTAAAAATTGATAGGTAAATCCCCCTCTAAAGTATGCTTTGCTTTTGCCGTTAAGTAAGTACACTGTTAGTCAGTAAAAGGGGAAAAAAGTGGGTATCCAATCAACAGGTATAGGCTCCGGTCTCGACGTCAATTCGCTGATTGCGAAACTGATGCAGGTGGAAAGCCAGCCACTCACCACTCTCGCGAAAAAAGAAGCCAGCTTTCAGGCAAAATTATCTGGCTATGGCCTGCTGCAAGGCGCCTTAAGCGGATTTCAAACATCTCTGTCGAGTTTAAGCAGCCCAACGGTTTTTCAGACACTGGCTGCGTCATCCAGCGATGCCACCATTGCTACTGCAACTGCGACAAGTGCAGCCACCGCAGGGCTATACAATGTGACTGTTAATAGTCTTGCACAAGGCCAAAGCCTGTCAAGCGCCGGTCGAGCAAGCTCTACCGCCGCAATTGGCGGCGGTGCCGCAACCACAGTAACGTTTACCTTCGGAACGATCACTGGCACGCCTACCGGCGGCACCTATCCTGCCGGCACCACCTTTGCTCAGGATACCACTCGTACGATTGGCACGGTAACGATTGACAGCACCAATAATTCACTGCAAGGCATCCGGGACGCGATCAACAAAGGCAACTTCGGGGTAACAGCATCGATTGTAGGAGATGGCAGCGCAAACCCCTATCATCTGGTTCTCAACTCCACGACAACCGGGGCTTCTTCCAGTCTCAAAATTACCACCTCTGGCGACGCAACGATCGGTAGTTTATTAAATTATGATCCCACCGGAGTACAAAATTTTACTGAGGTTGTCACTGCGCAAAATGCCAGTCTCAAAGTAAATGGCATCAATATCACCAGTGCCTCCAATAACGTGGCAACTGCGATCCAGGGTTTAACTATCAGCCTCGCTAAGGTGGGCACCACTGCCATTACTGTCGCCAACAATACCACGGCGGTACAAACGAATATTACAAGTTTTGTTAAAGCATTTAATGATCTGAATTCCACCATCGCTAATTTGACTTCCTTTGATCCTGCGACAAAAAAAGGCGGCATATTGCTCGGCGACGCGACGACGCAAAGTATTCAAAATCAACTACGCAGGACACTGGCTACCGCAGTGAATGGTTTAGGCGGTGGAATCACATCGTTGGCGCAGATCGGTATTACTTTTCAAAAAGACGGGTCACTCGCTGTTGATTCAACTAAATTAAGTGCCGCTTTAACGGCTAACTATAGCGACATCGGCGGACTTTTTGCCTCCATAGGTAAAGCGACGGACAGCCTGGTGAGCGTTACCGGCTCGACATCGGCGACCAAAGGCGGAACTTACGCTTTAAACGTCACCCAATTGGCAACGCAAGGTTTGTTGACTGGTAATGTGGTCTTGCCTGGCTCAACAACGATTGCCGCGAATACCACGCTGAGCGTTACGCTGGATGGCATCAACGCCTCTGTTGCGATCGCTGCGGGGAGTTACACACCGACTCAATTGGCCGCAATAGTGCAGTCGTCAATCAACGGCACAGCGGCATTTACTGCAGTCGGATCAGCTATTTCCGCCAGCGTCAATGGTGCCGGACAACTGGCGTTACAATCAAATAAATACGGAACCGTTTCTAACGTGAGCCTCGCAAACGGGACTGGCACCACGGTGGCTAGCTTTACAGGAACGGCATTAAATGGCACTGCGGGTGTCGATATCGCCGGGACACTTAACGGTCTGGCGACAACAGGATCCGGGCAAACCTTATCCGGCATTGTAGGAACCGCCACTGAAGGATTAAAGATTTTAGTTTCCGGTGGCTCCCTCGGTGCCAGAGGTACTGTTAATTTTTCCGTTGGTTATGCCGCCACCTTAACAACAACCTTAAGCGGTTTTTTAGGAAGCGCCGGAACAATTGCCAGTACCACCGATGGTGTAAACCGTAGCATAAAAGACATTGGCAAGCAGCGCGATAACCTGAATCTGCGACTTTACAATGTTGAGGCACGCTACCGGGCGCAATTTACGTCCCTGGATAGAGTAATTAGTGGTCTGAACAATACGAGTACTTTCCTGACCCAGCAATTGGCAGCTTTAACGGGAAGCAAATAGCCATCGTTGGCTGAGATATTGAAATAAAAAATTACAGGAGAAATTACATGTTCGGCTCATCTCAAATGAAAGGTGCCAATGCCTACGCCAAAGTTGGCATTGAGACTGGAGTCATTGCTGCCAGTCCGCACAAATTAATTGTGATGCTGTTCGACGGAGCGATCGTATCTATTGGCAATGCAATTCAGCACCTTAGCGCAAATGAAATTGCCGCCAAAGGTAAGTCGATCTCAAAAGCTATTTCCATCATCGATAACGGCTTACGGGCCAGTCTGGATAAAAAAGCCGGCGGCGATATCGCAGTAAGCCTGGATGCCTTATACGAATACATGAGTACGCGTCTCATACTGGCTAATCTGAATAATGATGAAAACCTGCTCATTGAAGTACAAAATTTACTAAAGGATTTACGCAGTTCGTGGGAGGCGATCGCACCAGACGCCTCATCAGCGACAGAAGTACCCGTCATAAATACCGATGCATTAGCACCACGCTCCAACAAATTTCTTGAGGCTTAATTGATGATGGACAGCATGGAAATGATCTCGATATACGAGAATGTTGCAACAATTACTGATCAAATGCTAAGTGCCGCGCGAAGCGGCGACTGGGATCTTTTGTCGAAGTTAGAGTTCGACTGTTCCTCTCAGGTGCAAACCCTCAGAGTTCAAGAAGTCGAACTGGAACTTTCGCCTGACTTGAAAAACAAGAAAATTCAAATTATCAAGAAAATTCTCGCTGACGATAAAGAAATTCGCAATTTAACTGAGTCCTGGATGGCGCAGTTGGCAAATATAATGCGGAGTTCTGAATCGAATCGTAAATTATCGCGAACCTATGGTTCAAGTTAAATCCTAAGGTAAAGTCCATGCTGCCAAGGGTCGATAACTTGTTAAGGCCCGTTGCCGCTATTGAAGCGCCTTCTGCCGTTGCGTCTCTAACTGAGACGAAACAAGAAGTTGTCAGTAAGCTGGAGCAACTGGTTATCGGCAGGCAACTGCAGGGTGAGGTGTTATCCCGTTTAAATGACGGTACCTTCCTGGTGAAAATTGCAGGCACCACCGCGAGAATGAACTTGCCTGCTGACAGCAAAACTGGCGACGTTCTTAATCTAAAATTACTCACAACCGATCCTCGCCCAACTTTTATACTGGGTAGCGGAAATGAAATCGCTACAGAGACTGCGATCTTTCCCAAACAAACTCTGCTTGAACAGGCGCTCCAGGACGTAACTACGGAGCATGCCGAAACAATCTCGACAGATTTATCCAAGGCGGCCAAGACATCCCCTAAAGCAACTCCAGACCAGGCTATAACGACAAGTACCCCTACGACAATCAGTAACACGGGAAAATTAATCGATAGCATCCTGCATGTAGTTCAGGAAAAAGGCACATCCAATGCATTGGCAGGCACAACTCCCATTGCGGAACATACCGATATACTGAAGTCGCCGGCAGATTTATCGACGCAATTACAAAAAACCATTTCCTCCAGCGGATTGTTTTATGAATCCCATCTGGCGGATCTCGCTGACGGCAAACGCAGTATTGCTGACATTAGGAGCGAACCGCAAGCACAGCAATCAATTCAAATCGAAGAAGCTGAGGTAAGCAAACAGCCAGACAATCAACTCACCGCACCTACTAACAAGCCCCTTGCGAATACGGAATTAACGCAACTGATTCATTTGCAGCTAGACACATTAGAGCAACAAAAAATAGTCTGGCAAGGCAATCTGTTGCCGAATTTGCCTATGCAGTGGGAGATTGTGCGGGATAATCGAGGGCAAGCGAAACCGTCATCAGAAAGCGATGATGCGTGGCAAAGCACCGTACGTTTTGAGTTACCCAATTTAGGGACGATCTCGGCAACCATCAATTTGCGAGGCGAGCATGTTCAGCTGTTTGTCAGGACCAATAAATCTGCAACGGCAGATGTTTTAAAAACTCGTGTTTCTGAGTTGGCGAATTCATTAAAAAACGCCGGCTCTTCGCTGGACGGCATCTCGGTCAAACAAGATGACAACGCCTAAACCTAATTTACAAAATGCGGTTGCCCTCGCTTATCAAAATGGCGACGCCGCTCCGCGAGTCGTGGCAAAAGGTAAAGGACTTATCGCTGAACAAATTATCGCCAGAGCAAAAGAGCACGGTGTTTTTGTGCATCAGTCAAAAGAGCTGGTTTCGCTTTTAATGCAAGTCGATTTAGATAAGGATATTCCCCCGGCACTTTACCGCGCGGTTGCAGAACTACTCGCTTGGCTTTACCATATAGAATCTGAGAAGTCGGAGACACAGACGATATTTCTCAATCCTAAAAAATAAACGTCGCTTCCACCCTAAAAATCACACTCATAACATGCAATCTTCTCCTCCAACTCTAGGTACCGAGAATCAAAGTCCTTATCAAGTGGATTCACGTCGGGAGATTATTGCCTTGTTGCGCGGATTAAAAGACAGCAATCAGCTAGTCAGCATGATGATTAACGGAGGCTCTGAAATGTTCATCACTTCGATTCTGGAAGTGGACGACGTTAATAATAGTTTGATTATCGACAGCGCTCAGGGGCAGGACGCTAACCAACGTATCGTCGAAGCCCCGCGAGTCTCGTTCGAAGGTTTATTGGACAGGATTAGCATTCAATTTTCCTCCTCTGGCATACAACGCACCACATTCGATAATCGTCCGGCTTTGCAGCTGAACATTCCAACCAATGTGATCCGCTTGCAGCGGCGAGAATACTATAGGATCAACACGCCTTTATCCAATCCGATCCGCTGCATGATTGGTGTAGAAGATGAAGGAATACTCCAGACTGTAAAATTCTCACTAGTCGATATCAGTTGCGGCGGTATTGCCATCCTGGATGAAAAAAAGCTACTCAGCAGTACGATCGGCACTCTCTATGACCACTGTAAAATTGACTTTCCCGGCATAGGTTTAATTGACGTAGATCTGCAAATTAGAAATGCGCAAGATTTGATTCTTTTAAATGGCAAGAGCAACAGACGGCTTGGGTGTCAATTCATTAATTTATCAAGCTCTGTATTGGCAAGCATTCAACGCTATATCATGAAATTGGAAAGAGAACGTAATTCAAAATTAACTGGCATACGTTAATTTGCGCCTGGCTATATCTGCATATTCATAATGTCGTGATATGCGGACACCAGTTTATTTCTCACTTGAACTGTCGTCTGGAAGGTGATGTTGGCTTTTTGCATCGATATCATGACGTCTGACAAACTCACCTTATCGTCACCCAGAGCAAACTTCTTCCCTAATTCCTGGGACGTCATCTGCACACTGTTCACCTGATCCAATGAGGCTTTTAAGGCATCGGCAAAATCCAGTTTTGCAGGTGCTGCAGTCCCAATGCCAGCCGTTGCAGTTGGTACCGATGACTCCATTCTTGCAGCGGCAGCCTTTAGCTGCGCCACCATCGCATTGATCTGACTGTTGTCAATTCCGCCTAATTTCATATTTTGCTCCGATCCAGTCGCAATAAGCCATTGCGCTACATTAGCAGTCGCCGGCAAGAACTTGGCTCTGATAAGAGGGAGAAAATAGGTCTTTTTCCTTGAATTGAATTTTAAAAACCCTAGCACAATCGGTATCAAGGAAAAAACCCAACATGGATTTAATATGCAACACGATGACTTGACAATATTCCGCTACGAGGTCAACCATGGCAACTGCTAATGAAGCGGTTCTGGGGACGCCAGGCCCGGCTTTGCCGACGTTTTTGGGTTTTCCACAAACACCGGGCTTGAGAAATATCGTGCTTGGTGTCGGAGCCGCCATCACGCTTGCCATCATGGTCGGTATATGGCTATGGAGCCAGGTGCCTGACTATAAAGTCTTATTTTCAAATTTTAACGACAGGGACGGCGGCGCCATTGTTGCGTCATTGCAGCAGATGAATATTCCCTATAAGTATTCTGAAGGCGGCAGTGCAATTTTAGTACCCGCCAACCAAGTGCATGATGCAAGATTGAAGTTAGCCTCGCAAGGATTGCCCAAAGGCGGCAATGTCGGCTTTGAATTAATGGAAAACCAAAAATTAGGAATATCCCAATTTTTGGAACAGGTTAATTTCCAGCGTGCGCTTGAAGGCGAACTGGCACGCTCTATCCAGGCGGTATCGTCGGTGCAGGCAGCCAGAGTACATTTAGCGATTCCCAAATCTTCCGTATTCATCCGCGATCAACAAAAACCTACCGCATCCGTATTACTCAACCTCTACCCGGGCCGCAATCTGGATCCGCAACAAGTGGGCGCCATAGTACATCTGGTCGCCAGCAGCGTGCCTGAACTGGATGTAAAAAACGTCACCATTGTTGACCAAAACGGCAATTTACTATCCGACCCGACGAAGCAGATGGGCAGCAACACGCTGGATCCGACGCAACTCAAATACGTACAAGACTTCCAGCAAAATATCGTCAAGCGCATTGAATCCATCGTGTCCCCTATCGTCGGCGTCAATAATGTCAGGGCGGAGGCCACGGCAGATATTGATTTTTCACGCAGCGAGCAGGCCGCGGAAAGCTATCGCCCCAACTCGCCGCCGGAAGCATCAACGATACGCAGCCAGCAATCGAGCGAAAGCTATAACAAAACCAACAATGCATCGGGCATCCCCGGCGCGCTCAGCAACCAGCCGCCCGTACCGGCCATCGCCCCCATCGTCGCCAGCGGTGCGGCAGCTCAAAGTACGTCAACATCAGGCGCCGGTCTGATGCAAAAAGATTCGACCATCAACTACGAAGTAGATAAAACCATACGTTATACGCAACAACCCATGGGGGGAGTCAAACGCCTGTCCGTTGCAGTCGTGATTAATTACAAGTCGGAAACCGACAAAAACGGCAAAGTCACGACCAGGGCTTTAAGCGATATAGAAAAGACCCAGTTGACCGATCTCATCAGAGAAGCAATGGGCTTCAATAAGGAACGCGGCGATACGCTAAATGTTGTCAACAGCCCATTTGCCGGCTCAGAAAAAGAATCTATAGTGGATATACCCATATGGAAGCAGCCAGACAACATCCAGATGGCAAAAGAAGCGCTTAAATACCTGCTTACTGCGATTGTCCTGGCTTATCTGTTCTTTGGCTACCTGCGCCCCATGTTGTACAAAATGATGGGCAAAGATGAGAAAAGCAAAAAACGGGAAGAAGCTGAAGAGTTGGCACGTGAAAAAGAGCTGGCCTTAGCCAAGCAAAAAGAAGAGGAAGAACAAGAAGCTGCTATAGTCAACTTATCGAAAGATGCTGACGGCAACATCATCAAACCGACGACTGGCTACGAATTTAACCTCGACCTGGCAAAACAATTAGCAAGCAGTGACCCCAAAATTGTAGCTAACGTAATTAAAACATGGGTAAGCAATGAGTGATGAAGGCGTACAAAAAGCGGCAACCCTGATGCTGGCTCTTGGCGAAGACGGTGCAGCCGAGGTCATGAAATATCTCGGTCCGCGGGAAGTACAAAAAATCGGTGCGGCAATGGCCACCATCGGCGCCATTCCGCATGAGAATATTGCCAAAGTTCTTGATGAATTCAGGGCCGCTGCGGATCTCAGCTCGTCGGTTGGACTGGACTCAGACGAGTATATTCGCAATGTACTGACCAAGGCCCTGGGCGACGATAAAGCATCATCACTACTCAATCGCATTTTGGGCGGCAAAGACGCCAGCGGCATCGAAAGTCTGAAATGGATGGACTCTCCGTCAGTCGCCGACCTGATTAAAAACGAACACCCGCAAATCATTGCCACCATCCTCGTACATCTGGAAAGTGATCAGGCTTGTGAAATTTTGAATCAGTTCACTGAGCGTCTGCGCAACGATGTCGTTTTGCGTATCGCCACCTTGGACGGCATCCAGCCGACTGCCTTGCGCGAGTTAAATGACGTACTCACAAAATTACTTACGGGCAACGAAAGCTTGAAGAAAAAGTCCATCGGAGGCGTTCGCGCTGCAGCCGAAATTCTCAACTTTATGAGTGGCGACAATGAAGCCTCCGTCATGGAGAATTTGCGCAAATATGACGGCGACATGGCTGAAAAAATCATGGATGAAATGTTCGTCTTCGATAATATCCTCGAAATCGACGATAAAGGCATACAGTTGCTGTTACGCGAAGTGCAGTCGGATTCGCTCATCATCGCCTTGAAAGGCGCAAATCCTGATATGCGTGAAAAAATCTTTAAAAATATGTCGCAACGTGCTGCTGAAATGATGCGGGAAGACCTCGAGTCCAAAGGCCCTGTGCGTCTATCTGAAGTAGAGGCGCAACAGAAACAAATCCTGCTGATCGTACGTCGCCTGGCAGACGAAGGCCAAATCATGCTGGGAGCCAAGGGCGAGGACTCCTATGTCTAATGCCATTTCCAAGGGGAATTTATCGCCTTTCCAGCGCTGGGAAATGGCCTCTTTTGGCGACGAACGCCCTTCTCAGCAAGCCGAAAAAAAAATCACTGCGTCTCTTGCTGAAAAAATCAGCCTCGAAGAAATTTCCAAATTAAAAGAAACCTCGCACAGAGAAGGCTATGCAAACGGATATAAAGAAGGCTATCTCGCTGGATTGGGAGAAGGCAAAGAAACCGCCTATGCAGAAACTAAAGCAACTATTGATACTGAAGTCGGCCAACTAAAATCCTTGATAGAAAGCCTATCAGAGCAAATCCACTTGACCGGCAAGGTCGTAGGTTCCGACTTGCTGGGACTGGCGCTCGATCTGGCAGAGCGTATGCTCAAGACGCGTATAGAAGTTGATCCAGAAATTATTCTGCCCATCGTCAGAGAAGCAATCGACTCACTGCCATCAGTACAATTACCGGCACAAATTTTTGTACATCCGGTTGACGCAGAAATTTTGCGGACGCATGCTGGCGACGAACTCAGCAATGCCGGCTGGCGTATCCACGCTGACAGCCATATAGAACGCGGTGGATGCAAGCTGGAAACCGCGCAGAATATGGTCGATGCGACCATCGCAACACGCTGGCACCGCTTGGCTGAAGCCGTCAAAAAATCAAACTCGTAATCGCCCTACCCAATCATGCGTCCACCACTCTCCGAATCCTGGCAAAAGCTGATCGCCGACGGCAAAGACCAAGTTGCCCATGTGCAGCCTATGCTGACCTCGGGCAGGGTGACCAAGGTCACTGGTCTGGTGATGGAAGCGGTAGGTTTAAAACTACCCGTGGGCAGCGCCTGCAGTGTGCATTTGCAAAATGGCTCGACGATTGATGCAGAAGTAGTCGGGTTTGACGGTGATCGCCTGTTTTTGATGCCGCATAGCGACTTGGGTGGGGTTACGCCGGGTACTCCGGTGTATCCGGAAGAAGCGCTGTTCCTGGGCAGTACCAAACACCCCAGACGACGCCCCAGCGACCGCACCCGCCATTTGCCTGTAGGCGATGAATTGCTCGGACGCGTTCTGGATGGCAACGGCAAGCCGCTGGATTCGCTGGGTCCATTAATGGCAACACAATCTGCGCCCCTGGGTTCACGCATCTACAACCCTTTATTGCGGGCACCTATCGTTGATACCCTGGATGTCGGCGTGCGAGCCATCAATAGCATGCTCAGCGTAGGACGCGGTCAGCGCCTGGGACTGTTTGCCGGTTCCGGCGTCGGTAAAAGCGTCTTGCTGGGGATGATGGCGCGCTACACTACCGCCGACGTTATTGTGGTTGGACTGATCGGTGAACGCGGTCGCGAGGTCAAAGAGTTTATCGAGCAAATTCTGGGCGAAGAAGGTCTGGCCAGAGCGGTCGTGGTCGCCGCTCCCGCTGATGCGCCACCCCTGCTCCGCCTGCAAGGCGCAGCCTATGCGACCACCATTGCTGAATATTTCCGCGATCAGGGCAAAAGCGTGCTACTGATTATGGATTCGCTGACTCGCTATGCCATGGCACAACGCGAAATCGCCCTGGCCATCGGTGAACCTCCGGCGACCAAAGGCTATCCCCCGTCGGTATTCGCCAAGTTACCGATACTGGTGGAACGGGCTGGCAACGGTATTGAGGGCGGTGGCTCTATCACGGCGTTTTATACCGTGCTAACCGAAGGCGATGATCAACAAGATCCGATTGCCGACGCAGCACGGGCGATCCTGGACGGCCATATCGTGCTCAATCGCAATCTGGCGGAAGGCGGTCACTATCCCGCCATCGATATCGAGCAATCGATCAGTCGTGCCATGCATAGCATTACTTCACCCGAACATCAAAAACTCGCCCGTAAACTGAAACAACTGTACTCTCGCTACGAACGCAGCCGGGATCTGATCAGTGTTGGCGCGTATTCGGCCGGATCAGACCCTTTATTGGATGAGGCGATACGGCTTCATCCTCATATCACGGCGTTTTTGCAGCAAGATATTCTTGAAAAATCAACCATAACCGAGAGCTTGCAGGGACTTTCAGCTCTATTCGACGCTTAGATTGCATTGCATCTTCACTATACTTAGCTTGAAATGACGAAAAAATCTCCCATCAGCACTTTAATTGCGTTGGCTGAAAAAGACACCGACGACGCCGCCAAGAACCTAGGCAAGGCGATCCGTGCCCATGAGGAGACGGAAAAACAATTAGCCTTGCTGCTGCAATACCGCGACGACTATGTGATACGGTTTCAGGATGGAGCGGCAGGCGGGCTCAGTGCCGGGCAGTATATGAATTTTCAGTCATTCATTTACAAACTCGATAGCGCGGTAGACGGCCAGAAAAAAATTGTCAAAGATGCTGAATTTCGCGTCACCAAAGCAAGAAATCAATGGCAAGAGAATGAAAAAAAACGACTTTCTTACGGCATTTTGCAAAATCGGGCGAAAACCGAAGTCCTGAAAAAAGAAAGTAAGCAGGACCAGAAACAAACCGATGAACATGCAACGAGAAGTTATTTTTATAAATCGTAAAACACACTCTATGTGAATCAAAAAATACACGTAGCTGGCTAGATAACTGACTTATTCAGCCTGATTGACGAGTTTTCTTTTAGCGACAATGTTGGTGACCCTATGCAAACCGCACTCATTTTGAATTCGACTGACAATTCGTCAGCTCCCGCTAAACAGAGCAATGCCGCCAGCAATGGGAGTTCCGGCGCCTCGTTCAATGAAATTCTCAACAAAGAAATAACCCAGCAAAAACCCAGGGAAGCATCGAGTGCCCCACCCTCGCCTCCAGCCAACGCTGCGCCAGCGACCAATGAAAATAAACCTGCCTCCAATCAAGCCACTGCACCGGCAGTAAAATCAGATCAGGCAAGTAATGGCAAGATTGATAAAAGCAAAACGCAAGCCAGCGACAATACAGCCAAAGACCAGACGGCAACTGACGCTGACAGTGCGGACAAAGCGGAACAAATGAATAATGCCCAGCTCATTGCCCTGGTGGGTACTATAGGGCAGCTTTCGACCAATGCAGTGAAAGTAGATGACCGTCCCAAAGAAAAAGAGACTGTCCTGGTCGATGCCACGGCAGGCAAAACAAACGACCCCAATACAGCTGTCATCGACACGTCGAACTTATTAGCGGCACAACTCCGCTCTAATACACAAGACAAGCCAGATACCAGTGCCGGCAAAAACCGCGTTGATCCGGCATTGACAGGGATCGATGCCAAATTGGCCACAGCGACCAAACTGGACACGGCGACCGTTGCAAAATCTGCTGGCAACAATCAAACCGAATTGAAGCAAGGCATTTTGCCTGAAGACAAAACCCGTTTGACTCTGTCAGATGATCCTCTGACACAAGGCAAAGCAAAAGATAAGACTTCGACAGAGGCAGGGCTATCTGCCAGTGAACAAAATTCACAAAAGACTACCACTCTGCTCGCTGCTGAATCGGCCAAAAACAGCCTAGGTACAAAAAATCCGGCGCTAGAAAAATTGCAGGACGCCATCCCAGCCACTCCCCAGGCAGTGAATAACTTCGCCCAACAATTTGCCATTAGCACCAATCAAATGGCAGGTGCCGCAGCGGCTGAACATCTCGCTCCGCGCGTTGGCAGTTCGGCCTGGGATCAGGCAGTCGGTCAAAAAGTCGTCTGGATGGTAGCGGGCGGTGAACAAACCGCCGAATTGACGCTCAACCCACCGGATCTGGGTCCATTGCAAATCGTACTCAGTGTCAGCAACGATCAGGCTAGCGCCACATTCAGTTCAGCCCAGCCGGAGGTCAGGGAAGCGCTGGAATCCGCGCTGCCTAAATTGCGGCAAATGATGAGTGAAGCCGGCGTGCAATTATCCGGATTTTCGGTCAACTCCCAGGCTTCGCAACAAAGCAATCCACAATCAAACGGCAGGTCGAGCTTTTCCTCCTCACGCCAGGCAGGCAACAGTTCAGAGACTGACACTGGCAGCACAATAACAACCATTAAAAGAAGCATGACAAAAATCGGCGGGGTCGATACTTTTGCTTAGACTAGGGTCTGTTAACAACTGCTTGTGGATGCAGTCCGTGTATTTTTTTACCGCGATCGGCGCGCCGCTCAAAAGACACTCATCCAGGATAAGCGTCAATTCTGTCGCAAATACGCTGAGATCAATCGGCGCGCTCATCTTTCACATGTAAAATAGCTTAAAAATGGTTTTTCAATATCCCCGGCATGACAAAGCCTCTGCCTCGTTGAAAGCACCGTTCTCAACAATTAGCTTGAAACCAATTCAAACCAGCTATTTTTAAATAACCAGGCTGCAATACCGGCGATCATGAGAAATGAAAAGATGAGCGGGAATATGCCCTCTATTTCTCGGATGTCAATGATCGACTATTGCAGATAATGTGAAACATGAAAGATGCATGAAGTACCGGCATCGTTTGAGAGGAAAAAATGTCCAAGGCACCAGCGAAAGCAGCAGAAGCGGATGTCGTACCCGCCCCCGCAGGCAGATCCAAGAAAAAGCTGATCATCATGATCGCAGCAGGTATCTTAGTGCTCTCGGGTGTAGGCGGAGGCGCTGCTATTTTCTTGTCTAAAAAAAATGCGGCGTCAAAAGACAAAGAACATAAAACAGAACCGGTCAAGGCGCCGGTATTTTTGCCACTAGAACCATTCACTGTCAACTTACAGTCGGAGAATGGCGACAAATATCTGCAAGTGGCCATGACCTTACAAGTTCAGGACGAAGAACAGGTAAATTTAATCAAGCTCAATAATGCCCAAGTGCGCAGCCGCTTGTTAATACTTTTATCGAGCAAACAAGCGAGTGAAATCTTGACCTCCGAAGGTAAAGAAAAATTGGCGGAAGAAATTATTGAGCAAGTCAAATTACCGTTCTCCCCCAAAGGCGAACCGCAAAAATTGAATGGCGTTTTCTTCACCTCTTTCGTGATTCAATAGTTTCAATACTAAGGATTCCCCTACACCATGTCTGATAATTTTCTCTCCCAGGAAGAAGTCGATGCCCTGCTTAAGGGCGTCACGGGAGATCAGGACGATTCGCAATCGCAAGAGGATACCTCTGGCGTTCGCCCCTACAATCTTGCCACGCAAGAGCGTATCGTCCGCGGCCGCATGCCGACTCTGGAAATTATCAATGAACGTTTCGCTCGTTTATTGCGCATCGGGCTGTTTAATTTTTTGCGCCGTAGCGCCGAGGTTTCGGTTGGTACGGTCAGGGTATCCAAGTACAGCGAATTTATCCGGAATCTGGTGGTGCCAACGAATCTGAATCTCGCGCACATGAAGCCCCTGCGCGGGACTTCTTTGTTCGTGATGGATCCCGGCCTGGTTTTTTTATTGGTCGACAACCTGTTCGGTGGCGATGGACGCTTCCATACCCGGGTTGAGGGACGTGATTTTACACAGACGGAACAAAGGATTATTCAACGTATTCTTGAAATCATTTTCGAGACCTACGCCAAATCCTGGGAACCTGTCTACCCGGTCGAGTTTGAATATATCCGTTCTGAGATGAACACCCAGTTCGCCAATATTGCTACGCCGAATGAAGTCGTCATCTCCACCACGTTCACGATCGAATTAGGCCCTGTCAGCGGTGAATTGCATATGTGCATGCCCTACTCGATGATAGAACCTATCCGCGATATCCTGACCAGCAGCCTGCAAGGTGAAACGCTGGAGGTGGATAAGCGCTGGGTACGCCTGATGACGCAACAAATCCAGATCGCAGAAGTAGAAATTGTGGCCGATCTGGGCACAACGAAAATTACGCTGGGCGATATTTTGAATATGAAGGAAGGTGATGTCATCCCTATCTCGGTTCCCGATATTATCTCGGCAAAAGTGGATGGCACACCCGTCATGGAATGCAAATATGGCGTGTTCAACGGTCAATACGCATTGCGTGTAGAAAAATTGCTGAGTTCCAGTGTCAGCGAAGTCGCACACGAAGCCGTGCAAGGAGAAAGTCATGGACGATAATAACGATACGCCGATCAGCGAAGATGATTGGGGTGCGGCGATTGCCGAACAAGAGAAGGCCGATGCCGCGGCGGCAGCTGCTGCTGCAACGGCAGCAACTAGCGCACCGCCAGCGGGACCGGCTATCTTTAAAGAATTTGCAGGTAAAGGCGCTCAGTCCGGGACCCACAATGATATCGACTTCATTCTGGATATCCCGGTACAACTTACCGTTGAATTAGGCCGGACCAAAATCGCGATCAAAAACTTGCTGCAATTGGCGCAAGGCTCCGTGGTCGAATTAGATGGCTTGGCGGGTGAACCGATGGACGTGCTGGTAAACGGCTGCCTGATCGCCCAGGGTGAAGTTGTTGTCGTCAATGATAAATTCGGTATTCGCCTGACCGATATCGTCACACCGGCCGAACGTATTCGTAAGCTGAATAAATAATGCGTAAATCGGTTGGCAAACAAAAAATTGCAGCGCTCAATATAGCGCTGCTGATGACCTACAGTGATCTCGTTGTTGCCGCCGACAACACCGCTATTTCACCGACCACGGGTTTGTTGCAAATTTTCCTTGGTTTGGTGGCGGTACTTGTATTGATGACCTTTGCCGCATGGTTTTTTAAACGGATCGGTCCTGCCGTTACGGGCAATAAAGTCCCGGTTACCGTCATCGGCGGCGTGAATGTCGGTCACCGTGAACGGATCATGGTGGTCGAAGTGGCGGATCAATGGATAGTCGTCGGCGTCACTGCACAACAAATCACAACGCTGTCCACCATGCCAAAACAAGCGCAGCTTGAAGCGTCCGGCACGAGCAATGCCACGGCGAATCCATTTGCGTCCTGGCTGGCTCGTACCATGGAAAAACGTTCCGCAGATAAAGCAGCCGAATAATGCGCTGCATAGAAACGAATAGCATGAACAACTGGCGCCTCACCTCCTCACTGTCAATACCGGCGATCATCATGATCGCGATGCTTTTGCTGGCCTATGTTTTTCCTGAACAGGCACATGCACAGGCAACGGGCGGCTTACCAGCAATTAGCTCAACGCCGGCAGCAGGCGGCGGGCAAAATTATTCGCTGAGCATACAGACGCTGCTGTTCCTGACTGCACTGTCCTTCATTCCCGCGATCTTGTTAATGATGACCAGCTTTACGCGCATCATTATCGTCTTGTCTTTGTTGCGTCAGGCATTGGGAACACAATCGGCGCCGCCGAACCAGGTGATGGTGGGCTTGGCCCTGTTTCTGACCTTGTTTGTGATGGGGCCGGTGTTCGACAAAATTTATGCCGAGGCTTATCAACCGTTTGCAGAAAACAAAATATCGATGTCCGAAGCGATGGACAAAGGTGCGGCTCCACTGAAAACCTTCATGATGAAACAGACGCGCCAAAGCGATCTGGCGCTGTACGTCAAATTATCGAACACGCCAGCCTTGCGCGGACCGGAAGATGTGTCCTTGCGTATTTTGATCCCGGCATTCATTACCAGCGAATTGAAGACCGCCTTTCAGATCAGTTTTGCGATTTTCATTCCCTTCCTGATCATCGACATGGTGGTCGCCAGCGTGTTGATGGCGATGGGAATGATGATGGTATCGCCGTCGATTGTCTCGTTGCCGTTTAAATTGATGCTGTTTGTGCTGGTCGATGGCTGGCAGTTGCTGATCGGTTCTTTGGCTCAAAGTTTTTATTAGTGAAGTTCTTTGGATTAATGTAGTTAAGTAAGGGAGCACAGTATGTCACCGGATAATGTCATGACACTCGGCCGTCAGGCAATGGAAGTCACTTTAATGGTGTCGGCTCCGCTCCTGCTGGTCGCCCTGGGTGTAGGCTTGATCGTCAGTATTTTTCAGGCGGCGACCCAGATTAACGAAACCACCTTATCGTTCATCCCCAAGTTAATCGGCATCTTTGTCACCCTGATCGTGGCCGGACCGTGGATGCTGTCGGTACTGACGGATTATATGCGCCAGATGTTTACCAGTATTGCCACTATGGCGAGCTGACGCCCGGTCTTTGCGCTAACCGCACTCCGCAAGATGATCTCCTTTTCGGGCAATGAACTGATCGCCCTGATCGCCTCTTTTATCTGGCCGCTGACCAGAATATTAGGCTTGATCGCAATTGCCCCTCCTTTTGGCAATAACAGTGTTCCTGTCCAGGTCAAATTGGCCTTGGGTGTGATGCTGGCATTGATCGTCGCGCCAACCATGCCGCCATTAACTGGCGCTGATCCGGTCTCGCTGACTGGCGTCATGATCCTGATGCAGCAATTCGTCATCGGACTGGCCATGGGCTTTATGATGCGGGTGGTCTTTGCCGGCGTCGAGATGGCGGGCGAAGTGGTTGGCCTGACCATGGGCTTGGGGTTTGCCACCTTTTTTGATCCGCAAAGTCAGGGACGGTCTTCTGCGATCAGCCAGTTTCTGGTGCTATTAGCGACTCTGCTGTTCCTGACGCTGAATGTGCATTTATCGCTGCTGGCGACGCTGGTAGAGAGTTTCAATACCATTCCGATTTCGACTTCATTAACGGCAGGCTTCAGCTTCCAACGCCTGGCGATCTGGGGGCAGGAAATATTCAGTACCGGAATGCACCTGTCTTTGCCGATTGTGACGGCGCTGCTGATCACCAATATTGCCCTCGGCATTTTAACGCGGGCAGCGCCGCAATTGAATCTTTTTGGCATAGGTTTCCCGGTCACGATAGGCGTAGGCTTTCTGATGCTGGGAATGATTTTGCCTTATTTGATGCTGCCGATTGAAAATCTGTTTCAACATACGCTGGAAGCGATATTATCATTGGGAATCACCCCGCCTCCTCACCGCTAGCTGAGAATTCCCATGACTTTACCCTTGCCATTTTCGACGAATGCCCTGTATTCCGTCGCAGACATCCGTAACGTCGAACAGGAAGCACTCGCCACCCTGACAACGGGTTCATTGATGCGTGCGGCAGGACAGGCTGCGGCGGTGTTTGCCCGCAGCCTGATTCCCTCCGGTAGCGCCGAAATACTGGTACTCGCCGGTCCCGGCAACAATGGCGGGGATGCGCTGGAGATTGCCTATTTATTCGCCGCCGCGGGAGATCGCGTTTCTGTCATTATTGCCGAGGGAATACAAGCATATTCGGCTGAGGCGAAAGAAAGCCTGCTGAAAGCGCAATCGAGTCAAGTCCATTTTTTTGGCCTCGACTATCTGCAAAAAAACTCAGGCAAGCAATGGACACTGATCATCGACGGACTGTTTGGCATAGGCTTAACCCGCCCGATTAAAGGCAAAGTGGCGCAACTGATTGAGCACATCAATCAATATGCGGCACAATCCGGCATCCCTGTGGTCGCCCTCGATGTGCCCAGTGGATTGAATGCCGACACCGGCCAGGTCGTCGGTACCGACGGTATTGCGATACGCGCCAGCCACACCATCACCTTCATTGCCAACAAACCGGGATTGCATACCGCCGCTGGCAAAGATTACGCGGGACAAGTCAAAGTTGCCGATCTGGCGATTGCGTCGCAGTTATTTCCCGAACCGGTCGCCATCCTCAGCAATGCGGCCGCTGTATTGGCATCCGGCAGCCCCCGTCCGCACAATAGCCACAAGGGCAGCTACGGCGACGTGTTCGTCATTGGCGGCGAAGAAGGCATGGCCGGAGCGCCGATACTGGCGGCGCGCGCGGCCTTGCATGGCGGCGCCGGCCGGGTGTTTGCAGGATTTTTAAGCAGGCCGCCGTCGTTTGATAGCCGCAATCCGGAACTGATGTGTCGCCGGGCGCAAGATGTGCATTTTACCGATACGACGATCGTGATCGGGCCGGGCTTGGGTAATTCCGAACTGGCGAAAAATGTATTGATGAGCAGCCTGACGCAAGCTGCATCGCTGGTCATCGATGCCGACGCCTTAAACCTGATCGCCAGCGATCCGGCACTGCAAAAACTGGTGAACCAACGCGCCCACATCAACGATCAGACCGGCAATCCGGTGCGCACTCTCATGACGCCGCACCCCTTGGAAGCCGCACGCTTGTTAGAAACCACGAGCGGCACCATACAGGCGGACAGGTTGCGCAGTGCGCGCGCGCTGGCAGATAAATTCAATGCGACTATCGTACTCAAAGGTTCCGGCAGCATTATCGCCACCACAGGCGAGACGCTGATCATCAACACCAGCGGCAATCCCGCTTTGGCAACGGCAGGCACTGGCGACGTGCTGGCGGGGCTGTGCGGCGCTTTGCTGGCGCAAGGGATGCCCGTATCGGAAGCTGCCAGCATCGCCGTCTGGCTGCACGGTAAAGCGGCAGATCAATGGGTGGCACGCGGCAGAGGCCCGATCGGCATGACCGCCAGCGAATTGATACCGGCGATACGCGACTGCATCAACCACTATTCAAGACGTCCAGAGCGCTAGCCATTCACACACCCGGTATGCGCATGATGAAAAATAGTATTTAATCCGCAGTATTTATCTATAGGATTTACGCAAAACGACCCGCTGCTTATAACGTTGCAGATCGAAACCGCATGCTGGATGCGGCTTTCAAAGGCATTTCGCGCCAGCAGGCGCACCCGGCATGCGGATTCGTCTGAATATCGAAACGCCGTGTAATCAGTTTCTCTCTTGCCTTTTCTTTGTGTCTTTGTGTCTCTGTGATGAGAGGTCTTGGTTGTTGCGCAAGTCCTAATCTAGAGGTTTAAAAATACTCCCCTATTTCTTAAATCACCTATCCGATTCGAGACGCCCGGCAGTAATCCGTAACGTACGCCCGCAGCGCGCCGCAATCGGCAAATCATGGGTCACCAGGATCAAGGTCGAGCCCCGCTCACGGTTTAAAGCAAACATCAATTGAATCACCGACTCGCCGGTCGCCGCATCCAGGCTGCCGGTTGGCTCATCGGCAAACAGTAACGGCGGTTCCGTCACAAAGGCCCGCGCCAGCGCGACCCGTTGCTGCTCGCCGCCAGACAGATATTTAGGATAGTGGCGCAAGCGGCTGCCCAGACCGACATGCGCCAACATGTCTGTCGCCTTACTCTTGGCCTGGGTATCGCCACGCAACTCCAGGGGCAGCATCACGTTTTCCAAGGCATTCAGGTGCGTCAATAATTGAAACGACTGGAACACAAAACCCAGCCGCTCTTTCCTGAATTGCGCCCTGCCATCTTCATCCAGAGCAAAGATATCGACACCGTCGAGCACCACCTTGCCTTCGCTCGGGGTATCCAATCCGGCCAGAATACCCAGCAAAGTCGACTTGCCCGAACCAGAGGCGCCAACGATGGCAAGCGTCTCCCCCTCTTGCGCGGTAAAATTGATGTCGCGCAAAATACTCAGCGTCCCGGTAGCGTCCGTGACCTGCTTGGATAATTGCTTGACCTCGATTGCCTGACGGCCAGTGGCGCCGATTGGGCTCGCTGCCCCTGTCAATTCACTGCTTAATTCTCTAGGAAGATTCATGCTTTTTTTGGATAAAAAAAATCGGCTGAAATTAATTCATCAGATGTATCGCGACGCATGCTTGAGCATAGCGTTGGCTCTCATGTGCAGCCTTGCACCGGCAATCGCACATGCAGCCAGTCATTCTGCATCAAAAACCGTGCTCGTGCTTGGCGATAGCTTGTCTGCCGAATACGGATTGGCTCGCGGCACCGGCTGGGTCGCCTTGATGGAGCACCGTTTACAGGAAAAGAAGATTATCGCCAGGGTGATTAATGCCAGTATCAGCGGCGAGACCACCAGCGGCGGCAAAGCGCGTTTAGACAAGCTTTTGACGCAATATCAACCGGATGTGGTCATCATAGAACTGGGTGGCAACGATGCGCTGCGCGGCCTGGCGCTGGGCGCTTCGGAAACCAATTTTCGCGATATGGTCGCCATGAGCAATAAGGCCAAGGCCAAAGTGCTGCTGGTCGGCATGCAAATTCCACCGAATTATGGGCGCGATTATACCGAACGGTTTTTTTCACTCTACGGCAAAATTGCCAAAGAAAGTAAAAGCGCGCTGGTCCCCTTTCTGCTGCAAGGGGTAGCCGACCAACCGCAATTATTTCAGCCCGACCGTATCCACCTGATTGCCGACGCACACCCGGCGATGCTGGACAATGTCTGGCCGCATTTACTGCCTTTACTGACATCCAACACGAAATGATTCAATGAAATATCCCGAGCTGCTGAATTTTTCCGACCTGCTGCCGCGTCTGGCGGAATTCGATGCAATTATCGATGTGCGCAGTCCCAGCGAATTCGCCGAGGATCGCATCCCCAATGCCATCAATTGTCCGGTATTAGATGACCAGGAACGCATCCGTATCGGCAGCATGTACAAACAGGTCAATGCGTTCGAGGCAAAAAAAATCGGTGCAGCCCTGGTCGCCAAAAATATCGCGCGCCATATCGAAACGCATTTTCTGGACAAACCAAAAGACTGGAAACCGCTGATCTATTGCTGGCGCGGCGGTAATCGCAGCGGCTCCATGGCACATATTCTGGCGAGGATAGGCTGGCCGGTGGTCCAGCTTGACGGCGGCTATAAAAACTATCGCCAGCATGTCAATCAGCATTTACCGGAAATCGCCGATACCATGTCGTGGCGCGTAATTTGCGGCACCACGGGCAGCGGCAAGAGTCGCCTGCTACAAAGTTTGCAGCGACAAGGTGCGCAAGTGCTGGATCTGGAGCACATCGCATTGCATAAAGGCTCGGTGCTGGGCAGCCTGCCCGATGTACCTCAACCCTCACAAAAATATTTTGAAAGTCAGATCTGGCAAACTCTGCGTCAATTTGACACCCGACGTCCGGTTTATGTTGAGTCAGAGAGCAAGAAAGTTGGTAACCTGCGCGTCCCGGATCGGGTCATCCAGACCATGCGCAACGCACCGTGTATCGCACTGAATTTGGCGATGCCGGACCGGGTCCGATTGCTGATGCAAGAGTATGCGCATTTCGTACAAAACCCGGAGGACTTAAATCGTCAACTTGACTGCCTGGTCAGCCTGCATGGCAAAGAAAAAATCCAGCAATGGAAGCGTTATGCAAACGAGGGGCAGATGACCGAGTTGGTGACGCAATTACTGGCGCAGCATTACGATCCGGTTTACGTCAGATCGATCGATAAAAATTTTGCGCAGTATCCAGCTGCACAATCCATCGACCTGAATGGTATCAGTGATGACGATTTTGAGAGCGTCGCCAAAGCCATGTTAGCCGCAGATTGAAGTAGCTGATTTTTGACTTGTGGCCCGCTTGCCGTGATTCGGCAAGAAAATTATTTCATTCAATCTATTTCAGGACGGCAAAATAATCAGATGGCCAAGCAGCCAGGTTTCGCCATCAAATATTACTCAACTACATGTAGGGATACGATATTCCCATGTAATGGATTGGCGAGAAAGATGCTTGATATAAAACAAGATTTGTCAGTAAAAATCCAGTCTTTTTATAGCTGTGCTTTTTAAAGTTTGTTATACATAAATGCTGCCTGTAAACGTAAAAAACGGTGGCATTGCACCACCGTTTTTTTGCCCTTGTGCTAGCGACATTGTGAGGAATCGGAGAGACCTCGGATCCGTTTTACTCCACGGAGAGATACTACACAAATTGTAAGTGAAACTGCTTCAAATGATACTAGGTGCTACCTGTTTTCACTTCGCACATAACCGGAACGCTAAAGAGAACCGGAACTCAAATTCCATCCGTCTTGGATACAAATTAGTCCTTGTATATCGACCTCCTTCTTTGAACCAGTTACACCCCTAATATAGATCAATGTGAGGTGCAGAAGAAGAAAAATATAACTATCGTTTTTGGATCAGGATTAAAAAAATTAACTAAACAGTTTGTATCTGCCAGTGTTATGCGCGACGGCATTTCATCAATGCACGCCTGGTGCATTGACCTTCGTCATAGCAGAGATTGCACCGTTTCCAATCGATGCACCGAATTTCTTCAGCACACGTTCTGGCAAGCCTTCTTTCTCGGTGTAATCGACAATATCCTCTGCCTCGAGTACATCACGCGCGACGCTGGCAGTGGTACCGAAATCATCGGCCAGTCCCATTTCCACCGCCTTGCTACCGATCCAGAACAAACCAGAGAATGTCTCAGGCGCCTCCTTCAAACGCTTGCCCCGACCTTGACGTACGACATCAATAAATTGCTGGTGAATTTCATTCAGCATCTCTTGTGAAAATGCTTTTTGTTTGGCGGTTTGCGGTGAAAACGGGTCCATGAAACCCTTATTCTCACCCGCCGTCATCAGCCGGCGCTCAACACCCACCTTATCCATCAATCCAGTGAAACCAAAACCATCCATCAGGACGCCGATAGAGCCGACAATGCTGGCTTTATTCACGAAAATCTTGTCTGCCGCCGCCGCGATGTAATAACCGCCGGAGGCACACATTTCATCGACCACGACATACAATTTTTTCTGCGGATATTGTTTGCGCAAGCGCAGAATTTCATCATTAATCATGCCTGCCTGCACCGGACTTCCGCCAGGACTATTAATACGCAGAATCACTCCGACTGAACCAGAATCTGCGAAGGCCCGATTCAATGCAGGAATAATAGAGTGTGCGCTGGCATTCCCATCAGATTCAATCGTGCCATTGATGTCAATCAGCGCAGTATGACGCCCCGGATTTTCCATTTCGCTAGCACGATAATCACTGAAAAGATAAAAACTGAAAAGAATCAGGACCAGAAACAGCAGTTTAAAAAAGATGCCCCAACGACGCCGCAAGCGCTGCTCTTTGAGCGATTCAGTCGCGAGTTTTTCGAGTAATTCGCGCTCCCAGCCTGGAGTGGAGGCGGTAGCATCTGGAGTCATTGGATTATTCATCATACGATTTAAATATTAAGCGACGACAGGCGTGACGTAGTCATCAGGGTGCCAGACAATCTGGCCATCTTTTTCAGTAATTTCGATTTTGCGCAACCGTGCACCACGGCAAGGTCCGCCCGTGCAATAACCATTTTCCGGTTTGTAAATAGCACCATGGGTTGAACACATGATGTACAAGCCGCTGGATTCAAAAAATTCGCCGGGATTCCAGTCCAGCTCAATCGGCACATGAGCGCAACGATTCAAGTAGGCGTGTGCGGTGCCGTCAAAACGTACGACAAAACCTGTCGCATCCTCATGACCGGCGGTGACCGGAAAACGAATTCCTTTGCCACCTTCAATCAATTCAGAGGAGTCGCAAATTTTGATGTCAGACATGCGACATCTCCTCAGGCATGCTGATTCAGCCAGGCGTGCAATTCTGCGACTGTCCTGGCTGAATAAAGTGGCTGATGCGATTGCAAGGTAGCAGCATCGTGCGCGCCGTATTCAACGGCAATTGCCGCGGCGCCGGCATTGCTCGCCATTTGCAGATCGTGCGTCGTATCGCCTATCATCAAGGTCCGTTCCATATCCTGACCCAATTCCCTGACCAGTTCTTGCAACATCGCTGGATGGGGCTTCGAGAAGGTTTCGTCTGAACAACGGGTCGCGTCGAATACCGACAACAATTTAGCCGTATGCAGAGCCCGGCTTAATCCAACCCGGCTTTTGCCGGTTGCCACCGCTAAAAAATAACCCTCTTGCGATAACTCAGCCAGCATTTCTCTTACGCCCGGGAATAAGGGCAACTCATGATCCCGCGCCAGATAATGATGACGATATCGCTCCACCATACGCGGATAATATTTCGGATCGATATCTGGCAATGCTGCCTGCATTGCATCCGCCAGCGATAAACCGATGACATAGGCAGCCGCTTTTTCATCCGGAACCGGTAAACCAAGATCTTTTGCCGCCGCCTGTATACATTGCACGATGGTCGCCGTGCTATCCATCAATGTGCCGTCCCAATCAAACACAATAAAATCAAATTGCTTTTTTGCCATATTCTTTCTTCACCGCAAACTTCACGCCGCCAGCATCTCAAATAATCGAAGTTACTATTTTACCCTTAATAAAGCATTAAGTTTTTACCTGCTAGGCCAGGCTTTTTAAGAATGCCAGACAATCAGCAGGCAATTCCGCATTGAGTGTCATCTCCTGACCAGTTTCGGGATGAGTAAAGGTAATTTGATGTGCATGCAAAAACATTCTCTTCAGAACACCGCGTCGCTCTGTCGGCTTGAGCAAAGCACGATTCAGCGCAAAATCCCCGTATTTATCATCCCCCGCGATCGCAAATCCGCTGGACGACAAATGCACCCGAATCTGGTGCGTACGACCGGTTTTCAGTTCCGCTTCAAGCAAGGCGAATTCCTGGAATGTCTTCTTCAATGAGAAAACCGTATGGGATGCCATGCCATCGGCCTGCACCCGTACGCGCCGCTCGCCATCGGCTGTAGTGTATTTATGCAATGGCAACTTCACGTGTTGACGGGCATTCTTCCAATCCCCATGAACCAAGGTGAGGTAACGCTTGTCGGTCAGGCCGTCACGCATCTGTTCATGCAGATTGGTTAAGGCAGTTCGTTTCTTCGCCAGCAACAGAACACCGGAGGTCTCTCTATCCAAGCGGTGCACAAGCTCCAGAAATTTTGCATCCGGCCTAGAAGCGCGTAGCTGCTCAATGACACCGTAGCTCACCCCAGACCCACCATGGACGGCGACTCCAGCAGGTTTATCGATAACCAACAGGTATTTGTCTTCAAATAAAATGTCGAATTCAGCTCCGGGCACGACCTGGGCCGAGGTTTCCGCGATGCGAATCGGCGGTATACGAACTACATCACCCTCTTTCAGACGATACAGTTGATCAATGCGGCCTTTGTTTACCCGCACTTCACCAGAGCGTAAAATCCGGTAAACATGACTTTTTGGCACGCCTTTACATATACGTATCAAGTAGTTATCAATGCGCTGGCCGGCATCCTCTTCTGCAATGGTAACGAGCTGAACCTGGGGCTGCACTTGTGATGAAGCGTGAGAAGGATGGCTGGAAGCGCTGTTTTGCCCCTGTTTTTCAGGTGGCTTCCTATTATTTATCGCTAAGTCCTTCATTTTGAATATATAATCGTTTTCGCTCAGGCTTTAGGCTTAAGCAGGTGTATGAATAAACGCGTATTCTACACAGGGGCATGTTCATCGGCCTCGCCAATTTGCAAATTCGATGGAAAAGATGTGTATGCACATCATTATGCTGGTCAGGGTTGCAACCAATTGTGGCAATCGGACCTGGCCTGATGATTTGGATCAGAAAGTTTGAATAGTAAGGATCAGTCCGGCAAGAGACGCCTGTATATTTATTACATACGTGCTTGCAGGTTGATGGTTTTGACCAGTGTGATCGATTTCGCCAAATACAATTAATCAAAGATGGTTTGGCACTCATCAAGTTGCTCATCGCCTGGCGTTGTATTCGTGTTTTGCACAAAAACACGAATCAGGCAACGCGGGGGACATGTGCACTCGATCCACAGTTAAAATCATCCGCGCCTGGTGCGCAACAGAGGTAAGCCAGCGACGATGCTCAGAGGGCGGCAATCATTTCTGCCACCCACTTGCAGATGTATTTGTTGAATATGTCGCGATGATTTTTATTCTGTTATGCCAGAGGCATTCCCGCCCCATCAAACTCTCCGTTCTCGCATACATCCCAATGTACGCAAGTTGTTACCTCACCCAGTTGAAGTAACAACACAAGATGACCAAAAGGTCACGGAGTAGAACCATGAAACGCATGCTGTTTAATGCGACGCAGCAAGAAGAATTGCGCGTTGCCATTGTCAATGGGCAAAAACTCATCGACATCGATATCGAAACCGCCGGACGTGAATTACGCAAGTCCAATATCTACAAAGGCGTCATCACCCGCATCGAACCTTCCCTAGAAGCCTGTTTCGTCAATTACGGCGAAGAACGCCATGGCTTTTTACCTTTTAAAGAAGTCGCCCGCGGTTACTTTAAAGAAGGTATCGACGTCCGCAGCGCCTCCATCAAAGATGCCCTGCGCGAAGGCCAGGAAATCATGGTGCAGGTCGAAAAAGAAGAGCGCGGCAATAAAGGTGCAGCCCTGACCTCGTTCATTTCTCTGGCAGGACGCTACCTGGTCCTGATGCCGAACAATCCGCGTGGCGGCGGCGTCTCTCGCCGGGTTGAAGGCGAAGATCGTCAGGAACTGCGCGAAACCATGGATAAGCTGGATCTGCCAGGCGGCATGTCCGTGATTGCCCGTACCGCGGGTATTGGCCGCAACGTCGATGAATTGCAATGGGATTTAAATTACCTGATGCAACTCTGGCGTGCGATTGAAGGTGCAGGCAAGTCTTCTGTCGGCGCTTTCCTGATCTATCAAGAATCTTCCCTGGTGATCCGTGCGATCCGCGATTATTTCCAACCGGATATCGGCGAAATCCTGATCGACACCGACGAAATCTACGAACAAGCTCAGCAATTCATGAGCCATGTGATGCCGGACATGGTGCACCGCGTGAAACGTTATAGCGACGACGTGCCATTGTTCTCGCGTTTCCAGATCGAACACCAGATCGAAACGGCATATAGCCGGACTGTGCCATTGCCATCCGGCGGCGCGATCGTGATCGATCACACCGAAGCCTTGGTCTCTGTCGACGTCAACTCGGCGCGTTCAACGCGCGGTGGCGATATCGAAACCACTGCTTTCAATACCAACTGCGAAGCGGCAGAAGAAGTAGCGCGTCAATTGCGCCTGCGCGATCTGGGTGGTTTGATCGTGATCGATTTTATCGACATGGAAAATGCCAAGAACCAGCGTGAAGTCGAAACTCGTCTGAAGGACGCCCTGCGTTATGACCGCGCCCGCGTCCAGATGGGCAAGATCTCGCGCTTCGGCCTGATGGAATTATCCCGCCAGCGCCTGCGCCCTTCCTTGTCCGAAGGCAGCCATGTCACCTGCCCGCGCTGTAACGGCACCGGTCACATCCGCGACACCGAATCCTCTGCATTGCAAGTCCTGCGTATCATCCAGGAAGAAGCAATGAAAGAAAACTCAGCCGCGATCCACGTGCAGGTACCGGTCGATGTTGCCGCCTTCCTGCTGAATGAAAAACGCGGCGAAATCCTGAAGATAGAAACACGTCATCGTGTAACCGTCATCCTGATTCCGAATACGCATCTGGAAACCCCGCATTACAAGCTTGAGCGCCTGAAACATGACGATCCCCGTCTGGAAGATCATCACGCCAGTTACGCAATGGCGGAACAGGCAGACACTGACATTGGCTATAGCAAGCGTCAGAAGGAAGATGTCAAGCCGCGCCAGGAAGCCATGGTGAAAAGTATCACGCCGGATACCGCACCTATCGTGGAGCGCAAGGAAGTACCGGCGGCAGCGCCCGTCTTGATTGCTCCGACCAAGCCAGCCTCAGAAGGTTTCTTCAGCAAATTGTTCAATCTGTTCCGTTCAAAACCGGCAGAGGCAATCACTGAAGTCCCGGTAGTTGCTGAAAAACCGCAGAGCCGTGAACGCTCAGAGCGTGACCGGAGCGGTCGCAATCAGCGCAATCGCAACCGCAGTGGCCGTGCACGCGAGGAACGTGAAGATCGTCCGGTTACTAATCGTGCCGACAAGGACGAATCTGTAAAACCGGTGAATCAGGAACCAGCTCCACGCCCGCCGAAACAAGTGCGCCCACCTCGTGAAGAGCGTGATCCGCAAGAGCCTAAACCAGAGACTCGCCGCGATCGTCAACAGCGTCAGCGCGAAGAACGCAAAGACACTAGTCAGGGCGAGGCAAAATCCGTTGATGCCAATCTGAACCAGGTCAATCTGGCGGCAAACGCGTCATCGGTCGACTTGACAAGCGAGACCACCGAGAATGTAAAAACCTTCGCGCCAAATGCAGTCGATGGCGAGAATGCAGAGCAAGGTGAAGCTCGCCGCCGCCGCCGCCGTGGCGGTCGCAATCGCAATCGTCGCGATCGTGAAGCCGGTGACAACACGGAGAACGCTGAAACAGCGGTCGGCAATGATTTCGTTTCACACGAAGAAGCGCCAATCATGCCAGTCAGTGCAGTAGCAGAAACAGTCGCTGACAGTTTTGCACCGGCTCATACTGCAACAATCGAGGCAGCACCATTGCCAGTCAGCGCATTGCCTGCAACTCCGCTTGAAGCACCTGTGACGCCAGCTGTTTTTGCTGAGCCGGTAGTTAGCGCTCCAGCGCAAAATGCTATCGCAGAGCAGGCGACGCCAGCACCGGCAACTGCACCAGTTCAGGCACACCTTGATCTGACTCCAGCACCAGCTGCAATCAATGTTGTAAACGAAGTAGTGGCTCCGGCTATTGCTCCAGTAAGCGCTACAGCAACTGCACCGGCAATCGAGATAACTGCAGTAACTGCGACACCAGCAGTTGAACCAGTCGCTGCAGTTATCGCTCCAGTGGCAGCACCAGCAGCACCGATAGTTACATCGAAACCAGTAGAAACTGTTGTGATGCCGGTAGAAAATTTGAATGTCATGCTGCAACAAGCAGGTTTGGTATTAGCCAGTACCGACCCTGAAAAACTGCGCGCAGCGCAAGCATCGGCTGCAACTACGGCAATAGCGCCGCGCGTACCACGTGAACGCAAGCCTGTGGCACCCGTTGCCAGCGAACCACTGGTGTTGATTGAAACCAAGAAATAAGCAAAAATAAGCGAGTAAGCTGATCCACAAACAGGTTGGTGCATCAGCAGCGACCAGCAGCATAATGCGACCCGGCGACAGCAATGTTGCCGGGTTATTTTTTTGCACCACCTTTTGTGTAAACCATTAATTGCGTCTCGTGGTATCTTTTCAGTCTATGCACTACTTTGCGACACTTACTTTGTCTGAATTTCATGTCTGAAAAATTTATTCCCCTGACGGATTATCGGCAACGCGAGCAACAGTTGATGGTTCCCAGCCGCTTAGTGGAACCTGACGGGCAACTGTTGGATAGCTTGCAACGACCGTTGCACGATCTGCGCATCTCGGTGACGGATCGCTGCAACTTCCGCTGCGTCTACTGCATGCCCAAAGAAGTATTCGATAAAGACTACCGTTTTCTGCCGCAAACCTCCCTGCTCAGCTTTGAAGAAATTACCCGGATAGCACGAATTTTCATTGCCCACGGCGTGGGCAAAATTCGACTGACCGGAGGCGAACCGCTATTACGCAAAAACATTGAAAAACTGATCGAGATGCTGAGCAATCTCAGAACTGCAAATGGCGACAATATCGATCTGACCCTGACGACCAATGGCTCCTTGCTGGCGCGTAAAGCGCAAAGCCTGAAAGATGCCGGACTGTCGCGAGTCACGGTGTCGCTTGACTCCATGAACGATGCCACATTCAAGCAAATGAATGATGTCGATTTTCCCGTGTCGGACGTACTGGACGGTATTGATGCTGCGCATCGCGCCGGGCTGGGTCCGATCAAGGTCAACATGGTGGTCAAGGCTGGCTTGAACGATGGCGAAATCATCCCGATGGCGCGCTATTTTAAAGGCACGCCCCACATCCTGAGATACATTGAATATATGGATGTCGGCGCCTCAAATGGCTGGCAACTGAATGAAGTGATTCCGTCGGCAGAACTTATAAAAAAATTGAACCAAGCCGGATTGTCGCTATTGCCGGTACAAGCGAACTACGCTGGCGAGACAGCGGAACGCTGGCGTTATGCGGATGGCAGCGGAGAAATAGGCGTGATCTCCAGCGTGACCCAGACCTTTTGTCATGAATGCAGCCGCGCCCGCTTATCTACCGAAGGAAAACTATACACTTGCCTGTTCGCCACTCATGGACACGACTTAAGATCTTTGTTGCGAGATGAACACAATGCCTATTCCGATCTGGCTATTGCGAATGTGCTTGCGCAATTATGGCGGCAACGATCGGATCGTTACTCAGAATTACGCAGTCAACAAACCGAAGAACTGATGAGCAGCAGAAAGAAAATTGAGATGTCGTATATCGGCGGCTAATGAATGAATCGAAGGCTTCGCAGCACAACAAATAGACTGCGACCAATAACATAACAATTGATCGACATCCGGGTTGCTTCAGGCATCCCATTTTACGAACTCGGGTACTTAAGAAAAAATGACTGGCATAGACAAACAACTCATTACCGGATTACTGCTCGCAGGAGGTCGCGGTACCCGCATGGGAACCGTAGACAAAGGCCTGCAGGTATTTCGTGGCGCGCCGATGGCGATGCATGCGCTGTTACGATTGTCACCGCAAGTTGGGGAAATCATCGTTAATGCGAACCAGCATCTGGCCGCCTATGAAGCCTTTGGCGCACCGGTCTGGCCGGATGAAATTGACGGCTTTGCCGGTCCGCTCGCAGGCTTGCAAACCGGTTTAAATCATTGTGAAACACCGTATCTAGTCAGCGTCCCCTGCGACTCTCCATTTTTGCCAATCGACCTGGTCGAACGCCTGTCAAACGCCTTATTGGCGGAAGACGCCGATCTGGCCGTTGCCGTCACGATAGAATCGAATGGGGAGACCATGGCAAAACAATCGCATCCGGTATTTTCACTGATGAAGTCCTCACTGCTGCCCCACCTGAGCGATTTCCTGCATCTGGGCGGACGTAAAGTCGACGCCTGGTATGCCTCATTAAAAGTAGTGGAAGTCGTATTTGACGACGTCGCCGCCTTCCGCAACATCAATACCCTGCAAGATTTACGACAATTCGAAATTTAAAATCCAACATGGCTTCCACTACCGCTCCAGCCAGCCTGCATGATGTCGTCAGTTGCCTGTCCGACTATGATCCCAACGCCGTGCCGGTGGCTCAAGCACAGCACATCATCCGGCAATTTATCACGCCCATCTCATCCATTGAAAAAGTGGCGATACGTCAGGCCTTAGGGCGTGTTCTGGCAACAGATATCGTCTCCGGCATCAATGTACCGGCGCATGACAATTCGGCGATGGATGGTTACGCATTGCGTGGCAGCGACTTATCGCCGGATCAAGCTATCACCTTAAAAATCAAAGGCACGGCTTATGCCGGACGAGCCTTCGAGGGAGAGGTCCATCCCGGCGAATGCGTCCGCATCATGACCGGCGCCGTCATGCCAGTCTCCTGCGACACCGTGATTCCGCAGGAATTCACGCTGAATACAGATACAGAACAAGTAACCATCCCCGCCGGAAAAGTAAAGACCGGCGACAACCGCCGCTTCAAGGGGGAAGACCTGGCGATCGGTAAAACCGCTCTGACTAAAGGGAAAATGTTACGACCTGCCGATCTGGGGTTACTCGCCTCACTGGGCGTCGCAGAAGTGCCGGTGCAAAGACGGCTGCGTGTCGCATTTTTTTCTACCGGCGACGAATTGCGTTCGCTCGGCGAGACGCTCGACGAGGGGTGCGTGTACGACAGCAATCGCTATACCTTGCACGGCATGTTGACTCGTCTCGGTTGCGATATCGTTGATATGGGGGTGATAAAAGATGATCCCGTCTCGCTCGCAGCGGCGTTTCGTTCGGCCGCTGAAAATACCGATGCCGTCATTACCTCGGGCGGCGTTTCTGTCGGTGCGGCCGACTACACCAAGCAGATGATGGCGCAGTTAGGTGACGTGGCATTCTGGACTATTGGCATGCGGCCAGGTCGTCCTATGGCATTCGGCAAAATCCAATCAGCGGGAAAAAGCGCGTATCTTTTTGGATTGCCTGGCAATCCCGTCGCCGTCATGGTGACTTTTTATTTTTTTGCTCGCAATGCCTTACTGCACATGATGGGTGCAAACATTCCTGAACTTCCCTTGGTCCCGGCGGTCTCACTAGCCAGTTTGCGCAAGCGGCCCGGCAGAACCGAATATCAGCGCGGCATCGCGTCGGTATCGCCGAGCGGGCAACTTCAGGTCGCGATTACTGGTTCGCAAGGTTCCGGTATTTTGCGTTCGATGTCGGAAGCTAATTGCATGGTCGTGCTGCATCACGATCAAGGCAATGTGGACGCCGGCGGCAAAGTCGATATCCTGTTATTTGAGGGATTGCTGTAGCGGGTACAGCAAGGATAATTTGTCCCTCAAACAGATAACAAAACATTACAGCAACAACCTGATCGGCAGACCGAGTGAGTCACAGCTGATTTATCAGTGCCGTTTTTTTTGCAAAATCAATTACGTATACCTCATTATTTTTTTAGGAGAACACATTGAAATTACTACACTGGATCGCCGTTAGCTGCGCGAGTCTTACTTTGCTGACTGCCTGCGGCGGCGGTAGCGGCTCTACCAGCACCGCCTCAACCGTATCCGTCACCGCAGTCACCACGGATCAATTGCTCTATCGCAAGGTCACCAATATGACCATCGTCGGTAAAAACCTCGATCTTGGCATCAACATCTCCAATCCTGGCTGCCTCAAAATCACAGAAGTCGCTGGCGGCAGCTCCACACAACGCGTCTTTGCTTGCAAAATGATCGCCACAGGTACTATTGCCGTCTCGATTACCGCCGGCGACAACTCAAAACTATATTCCGGTTCATTGACCATTCCACTGGCGGCACAACCTCAAGTCACGATGAAAACCACTTTGGGCGATATCGTGATTGAACTCAATCCCGCCAAAGCGCCAATTTCTGTCGATAATTTCTTAAATTATGTAGAAAATGGCTTTTACGTGAACAAGATCTTCCATCGCGTGGTCAATAGCACTTCCTACTCGATTGCTCAGGGCGGCGGCTATACCAGCGATTTGCAACAACCGACCCCGCCCTTCGCTGCGATCAAACTGGAGTCGAATAACGGCCTCAGCAATCTGCGCGGCACAATCGGCATGGCGCGTACCAGCGCAGTCGATTCTGCGACATCCCAGTTTTATTTCAACGTCGCAGATAACACCGGCTTCGACTACACCGCCAGCAATCCTGGTTATGCGGTCTTTGGCAAAATTGTGACTGGCCTGGATATCATGGACAAGTTTAAAACTGTCGCCACGAATTCAAATGATGTGCCAAGCACAGCAATCTTCATCAACGCAGTGATACAAACACAATAATATGGTAGGCTAGTCCGGGTAATTTTTAGTGTCGTTAATTTACCTGTCTCTTCAATGTCCATCACCGTCTCCGGGCGGGCAACACATAAAGGAATCATGATGAATAAACTGTTGAAATCGATTCTGTTCGCAAGTATGACTATGCTGGCAATCAGTGCGGCACAAGCGAAAGACGAACCAAAAAAAGCTCCGGCGTCTGTTTCTGCTTCAGCCTCCGCTAAAGTTGAGCTGCTGGATTTGAACAGCGCGACAAAAAAAGAATTATCCGAACTTCCTAAAATCGGCGATGTGCGCTCAGACGCGATTATCAAAGGCCGCCCTTACAAAGGCAAAGACGATTTACTGAATAAAAAAATCATCCCTGAAGATGCCTATAACAGCATTAAAGATCTGGTGATTGCGAAACAAAAAACAGACGCTAAAAAGAAATAAGATTTTTACGCGTATGTCTATGCGACTGCGCTATGACATCAGTACGACCCAAAACAGAAAGCTGGTCTAAAACCAGCTTTCTGTTTTTCCGCGATACCACAAAATTTTACTCAATTTTGCCACATGGAATGACAAGGTTGTCAGCCTATTTTCAAATGTGTAAGATAAAGCCGGGCACATTTGCATCAAAACCTGTTCGATAGAAATCTGGATCCCATGCTGGACTTAACCACCCGACGATGTTTTCCGGTTTTTTGTTTGCTGTTATGCGTCCAGCAGGCTGTCGCAGCCGATGGCGACAAGCCCTCATATTCCATTAGCGGCTTCGGTACTGTAGGTGCCGTCTATAACTCGAATCAGCACGCCGACTTCGTCCGGGATTTGCTGCAATCGGAGGGTGTCGGCCATACCCGCAAGCTCGATTTGGGTGTCGACTCCCTGCTCGGACTGCAAGTCACCGGGGCGTCGCGGGATAATCTTGATGCAACGCTGCAAGTCGTCAGCCGCCGCGCGCAAACTGGCTTTGATCCCCAAATCACCTGGGCATTCGCTCGCTACAGCCCGAATGACAATCTACAATTCCGCGCTGGCAGATTAGGCTTTGACGTCTATCTGCTGGCGGATTCACGCAATGTCGCCTACTCCTACCTGTGGGTACGCCCTCCCGTCGATTATTTCGGCAGCATTATCGTGTCGTATATTGACGGCGCGGACGTCGTGATCAAATATCCGCTGGGCTCTGGTATTGCACGCATGAAGGCATATGCCGGTAAAGCACGTGAAAAAAGTTCGACCGGAGTACCCGACGGCTATTTCTCGCTAAACGGCTCCGATGTGGCCGGCGGCCACTTGGAGTACCAGACGACTTCCTGGGCATATCGACTCGGCTACAGCCAATTAAGATTTAAAAATGAATTTCCAGGTTTGTCTGAACTGATCGATGGCCTACGTTCGCCGGTAATTGCCACGCTGAGTCCGATGGCAAAAACGGTAGCGGACTCGGTCGGTTTTCAGGATAAAACCATCGGCTACCTATCGGCGGGAATTGCTTATGACGAGGGACCGCTGCAAGCCCAGTTGATGCTCAGCAGGACAAAAGCCGGCATATTAGGATTTCCTGGCTTTGCAGCGGGCTACGTTACCGTCGGTTACCGGACCGGCAGATGGACGCCTTTTGCGACGTATTCCGCGGTACGCCCCCTGCATAGAACGAATGACGGCAATACGGGGCTGCCGTCGGGCGTAAATCCTTTTGTTGATGCGCTGATTGCGGGTAGCTACAACGTGGCGCACAGCACACTCAACGAACAGGCAACAATGTCATTTGGCATGCGTTATAGCTTAAGTGACAAGGCAGACTTAAAACTGCAGCTCGATCACATCGATAATACGCAAGGGCTTTTAATACGCAAACAACAACCTGGCTGGAATGGCAAAGCAAATCTGCTGAGCATCTCAGTCAATTTTATATTTTAGGCGAGCGCAATGACCACGCTCACCGCTCTGGTTCGGCTAATTTCGCTAAGCTTTGTTTGCCTGCTAAGCTGGGATACAATGGCCGCCGATTTTGTTGTCATCGCCAACCTGAACAGCGGCATCGACAAAATGACTAAAGATGAAGTCATCAATGTTTATATGGGTCGCTATCGCAAACTGGCATCCGGTATCAGTGCACAACCTCTTGACCTCATTAATCCCCTGTCTGAGAAGAGTAAATTTTACGCGGTCATGGTCAACAAAGAACTACCGGAAATCAATTCTTATTGGGCGCGTCTGATGTTCTCAGGGCAAGGTTCGCCGCCACTCCAGGTCGATAACATTGAAGAGGTTCTGGAGATTGTCAGCAGTAATAAAGGCGCAATTGCGTATATCGATAGAAAAAAAATCGACAAGCGCGTTAAAGTTGTATTTGATTCTTCACAGTAAAGATAAAACTACCCTCAACTAAAAACATGCTTCAACGACTCCGCACCAGCATTGTCTATCGCAGCGCATTTATTGTGCTGAGTATTTCCTTGCTGGTCGGCAGTTTTTTTGCTGTCTTCACCTATTACTGGACTTCCCACGTAGAACAAGAGCGGGCGAATAGCCGGATGGGAGAACTGCTCAGCACCGTCGAGAGTACGACAAGTATTGCCTGCTACCTGGCGGACATGAACCTCGCCTCCGAAGTCAGTCGCGGCCTGCTCAAGAACGAAGATGTCGAGAGCATCCGGATTTTTTCCGGCTCAGGCATATTGGCGCATATGAGCAAACACGTCGGCGCTAAAGAAGTTAAATCGGGTAACACGATCGTGATTCCTGACAAAGCGGCACCGACTATGCGCGATGTATTTTCTCCATTCAATGCAAAAGAGAAGGTATGCCAGATTGAACTGGAGCCGAATCTGCTTTTTATCCGCCAGCAAGTCGACGACAAGGCGCGCTTTATCGGTTATCTCCTGATGTTGCAAGCCTTACTCATGGCATGCGCGGTCGTCTATATCGTCCTCACCACCATTACCCGCCCTATCAAAACCATTTCAGACCAGCTACACGGCCTCACTCCGGAAGCCGGAGTTAAATTAGCACTTCCCACCGGGAATGAAAAAGACGAAATTGGTCAACTGGTGCGCGATGTTAATCATATCGTCGGAAAATTCGTTCACATTCTTGATGAGGAACGTCAGTTAAGAATCAAACATGAAATCGGCGAGAAAAAATTCCAGACGATCTTCAATAATGCAGAGACAGGTATTTTTTTATTAAAGACATCGGGTGAAGTCATCTCATACAACCATGCCTTTTTGCGCTTGCTGGCGATAGATGAAAATACCTCGGCAGACAGGGTGAATACCGCCTTAACCAATGCGCTGGAAGGCCAGGAATTACGCTTGCACCTAATGATAGATAAGGCAACCACTCAGGACCAAGTCTTGTCCGAGGATTTTTCTATCGAAGTCGGCCAGCCGCCGCAAAGAAAATGGCTGCATGTCGTCATGAGCCCTGTCGAAGAAGGCGTCTTGCAAGGCCTGCTGAACGATATCACCGACCGCAAGAGCGGCGAAGAAGAGGCCAATCAACTCGCCGTCACCGATCATTTGACAGGTACCTTTAACCGTCTCGGTTTTGACAAAGAAATCACGCGCTTAAAACACGAAATGCAACGCGGTAATGTGACAGGATTTTTCTTATTGCTGATTGACCTGGATAAATTTAAAGAGGTTAACGATCGGTATGGCCACGATATCGGCGATCAGGTGCTGTGTCACTTTACGCAGATCGTCAGCAGGGTACTCAGGAAATCCGATTTCATCGCCCGTCTCGGCGGTGACGAATTCATTCTGCTCCTCCAAGATCTGCAGCAGCTCGACAAAGCCAAAGAAATCGCGCAAAAAATTATCGATCAGACCAGCGCCCCCTTGTTGCTTAACAACGCCATACAAGTACAAATTGGCGCCAGCATTGGAGCCACCTATGTAGCGCATGCCGGTTTTGATAAAAATGAGATCATCCGTGAGGCCGATGAAGCGATGTATGCGGTAAAAAAATCGGGTAAAAACAATTTCCGGATGCACCAATCCTGATGCTCTCTCAGCAGACTCAGGCTCTGCTTTTGTCATCAAAATTTCTGATTCAGTGATGGACTTTGAGTGGCAAATGAGTATAAAACAAAATCCACACATAGCATTGATGCGCCTCCCAGCATGATTCTGGCCTGAGAGGCGCATCCATACAGCGGCATTCAATCAAATTTTCTTATTCAGAGCGTTCTGAACTTATTGCACATATTGCCGTCAAAAATACGCGTTTATCTTTGATCAACAGTATCAACAACCGTCGGATCGTCAATAAGGATGTTTCATGCGCGGTTCCAGGCACTCTAATCGTCAGCAGCCAGAATGGCAAACCGCAGGCTCTGGCCAGCGCCTGGCATCCGCTGCGCTCGCTGGCTTGATCAGTATTTTTATGCTGGTGCAACTCAATCAGCGACCTGGCCTTCAGGTTGCCCGCCCAAGCGCAGAGATTCAAGTCAACTTGCTGAGAATGGAATTACGTCCCTGGCAAACGACGCAACAGCCAGTTGAAAAGCAACATATTTCAGCACCGCCTCCAAAAAACCGGAAACGCATCACAGCTGCCGCTGCGGTGAAATCGAACTCAGCAACAAGTATGCGCAGCACACCGGCGACCAATACGCCAGCCAGCTCTCCTGAACCAATCGCCATCACGGGCAACGCCACTCCGCTGTTCAGCAAGGATGCGCTGGCCATGCCGGGCCTGGAGATCGACAGTCAGGCCATCGGCAGAGCCTACAAAAATAGCCGGAGCGAGATACAGCAAATGGCGGACAGCAGTGCGAAAGAAATGAATACGCCGGTCGCCACCAGATATGAGCAATTCCAGGCCAAGGCAGATAAGGCAAAAATTCAAGACTGCATTAAGCCGATGAATATACCAAGCGTCAATTTACTTTTAATCCCCGTCATCGCTTATGCAGCCGCGACCGGCAAGTGCAAATAAGCAGGCAAACGTCGCTGACGGAGCCTGATCTCAAAACGACGAACCTGGCTCAGATAGAAAAAGAATTTCTTCCGGTGTAGATGCACGGCCGAGTATCTGATTGCGATGAGGAAAACGTCCAAACCGCGCAATCACCTCGCGGTGTCTGATTGCATACTTCAGATAGCCATCGAACAGCGACTGTTGCTGCTCTGTCGCAACCGCTGACAAGGACGTGAACAAAGCAACTGCCCGATCTTGATCCTCCATTGATTCGGAATGCTCTAAAGGTAAATAGAAAAATACTCGCTCTATCAATCTGAGTTGCCGGTCATAGCCGCTCGCCAGGCCATCTCGGCAAAGACTGCGGGCAAGCGCATCATAAGCAAATGCCCGCGGCGTCCCGCGATACATATTGCGGGGAAATTGATCGCATAACAGGATCAAAGACAGGCAGCCATCCGGCGTCGATTTCCAGCTATCGAGCGCGCCACTGGCGACTTGCTCTGTCACTCCGGCAAAGCGTTGCGTAATCAACTGATCCAGATCAGCATTTTTTGACCACCAGAGTTTCGCCTGGGTCGCGGCAGTGATGGCATCATCGGCCTGATCGCCGAACCAGAATGCCTTGATACTGACAGAAGTTTCCATCGTGGCTTCCCTATTTATTCAGCAAGGTGCGCCATGCATGCCGCTTGGCGACTTGATCCTTGTTCCAAGTCGATTGGTGCGCATGGCGCAGCCGATGACAGTTCCGGCTGTTCCATTTGCGGAACAGTCGGAACACGCCAACATATCAACCGACAGTGTCTGCATCCCCCGGATCATCCAGACCTAAATCTCCGTCCACGCCTAACAGACTTTGAGCAGAATCGGATGGCAAGGCTTCGACTGACTTCAATTTTTTGCTCATTTGACGCGTACGCACTTCTGCCTTATCGATGTTGTCTGCGGCTCTGACCAAGGCGGCTTTGGTGGACGCAAGTACATCGCCAAACTTGCCAAATTCGGTCTTGACCGCACCCAGCACTTGCCAGACTTCGGACGAACGTTTTTCCAGCACCAGGGTACGGAAACCCATCTGCAAACTATTCAGCAGCGCCGACAAGGTCGATGGACCAGAAATCGATACGCGGCAAGTACGCTGCAATTCGTCCGCCAATCCGGGACGGCGCATCACCTCGGCATACAGACCTTCGGTCGGTAAAAACAGGATCGCAAAATCGGTCGTCAACGGTGGCGACAAATATTTTTCTGCAATGGTTTTTGCTTCTGAACGAATCGCGCGCTCCAGCTCCTTGCCGGCCTGTGCCACGCCGTCGGCATCGGCACGCTCGGCAGCGTCGAGCAAACGCTCATACTGTTCTTTAGGAAATTTTGCATCAATCGGCATCCAGACAGGCGCCCGGTCGTCTTCCTTGCCCGGCAATTTGATCGCAAACTCGACGCGCTCACCTGAGCCGGGTACCGTCTCGACATTTTTTGCATATTGTTCCGGCGTGAGCATTTGTTCCAGCACCATTTCCAACTGCACCTCGCCCCAGGTACCGCGCGTCTTGACGTTGGTCAGCACGCGTTTCAGATCACCGACACCGATCGCCAGTTGCTGCATCTCGCCCAGGCCCTGATGCACTTTTTCCAGACGATCAGAGACTTGCTTAAACGACTCACCCAAACGCTGCTCCAGTGTGGCATGCAGTTTTTCATCAACGGTCTTGCGCATCTCTTCCAGCTTGGCGGCATTATCGTCTTGCAGATGTTTGATTTTTTCTTCCAGGGTCGCGCGCACTTCCGCCATCCGCAAGGCATTCGATTCGGTCAGGGTTGCCAGGCTTTGATTCAGGGTATCGCCGAAGCGTTTCAGGCTCAAGGCTTGCTCGTCGCGCGAGTTTTGGCTTTGCTGTATCAAGGCTAAACGCACTTGCTCCAACTGCTGCGCATTCGTCTCGGTCAGCTTGATCAATTGCTGAGAAAACGCATCAATCTGATTGTTTTGCAGTGTCGCTACGCTGGTCAGTTGCGCCGCCAGAGTTTGCTGAAGCTGCGAAAAATTCCCCCCTAATTCCTGTCGTGTGGCCTGCGCTGTAGTTTGCACTTGTTCGCGCAGGGAGCGCTCGGAACGCTCCTGGGATTGGTGCAATTGTTCTTGCTGTTGTTGAGCTTGTTGCAGCGATTGCTGTAATGCGGTTAGCTGAGAGTCGACCTCGCCGCTACTGCTTCGGCTGCGAAGCAAGACGAGTAAATTCACCACCAACAGGATAACGAGTGTGATCAGAACCAGGATTTCTATCAAATTCATATAAGTGATTTTTATGTATTATTGAATTGCGCGTTGAAGTTTGGAATTTTAAATTTCATTTCCCTCGCCCGCTTGCGGGCGAGGGAAATATATTCGTCTCTATTTTCGTTAGCCAACCTACCAATTCATCCTTGCTCATCCCTGCTTATTCCGCATCCAATCCGCCGTCTGGTAAAACGACTGCATCAAGTGCTGCTGCAAGTCTTCCACAATACCCACATCCTGCATTGCCCACGCCATGCAACGCAGCCATTGATCGCGCTCACTGCTCGCAATGGCATACGGCAAATGACGGGCGCGCAAGCGCGGATGACCGAATTGCTCTATGTAGAGATTCGGACCGCCCATCCAGCCGGACAAAAACCAGAACAGCTTATCGCGTGAGCCATCCATCGGTGTCGGATGCAATGCGCGTATGCCGGCAAATTCCGGTTCCAGCTCCATCAGGTCGTAAAAACGATCGACCATCTCACGCAGCTTATCGGCGCCGCCGATGAGTTCGTAGAGATTCGATTGATCTTCTCCATTGCTTTCTGTCTTTGTTTCTGTATTCATTACTCTCAACAATTCACTATTCACAGGACCTATCCATATACGCTGATACGCACCGGATCCACACATCAATGGTGCGCATGGCGCACCCCACTTTTCTACCCTTCGCGCAGACTCACCAAAGGCGGTTGGTTCAATACATTGCGCAATCCGATCCAGCCGCCGATCAGCGCACAGGTCGCGCCGACGCTTAATCCGGCCAGCCAGACCAGCGGCGAGAAGTTCCATTCAAATTCAAAACTGAATCGCGCCAATGCCCAGCCGATAGCCGAGGCGCCGCTGGCAGCGAGCAAGCCAGCCAGGCCGCCGACCAGTAAAAATTCTATCCACTGCGCCTGCGATAATTGCCTGCGGGTTGCACCCAGGGCGCGCAGCAAGGCGGCTTCGCGCATGCGCAGGTCTTGCGAGCCGGCCAGTGCGGCGTATAAGACCAGCACGCCAGACGCGAGCGTAAACAGGAATAAAAATTCGACGGCGCTGACCACCTGATCGAGCACGCTCTGGAGTTGCTTGATCATGCTACCGACATCGACCACGGTCAAGTTGGGGAAGTCCAGCGTCAGTTGATTCACGAAATGTTGATCGCTCTCCGGCAAATGGAAGGCGGTGATCCAGGTTTGCGGCAAGTCGGCAACCGCGCTGGGATTCAGAATCACAAAAAAGTTGACGCGCATCGATCCCCAATCGAGTTTGCGCAAACTCGTCACCGTCGCCGTCACTGGCTGGCCCGCGACATCGAAGCCCAGTTTGTCACCCAGTTTCAGGCCCAGGGTTTTAGCGATCCCCTCTTCTACCGATGCTTCGGCTTGCGGATGCGCGCCGCTCTCCTGGTACCATTTTCCGGCGATGAGTTTATTCGCTGCGGGCAGGTCGCGCATGGTTGAGAGATTGAACTCTCTATCGACCAGGCGCTTGGCTCTGTCGTCGGGATAGGTCTCGCCTGTGATCGCCTTGTCGTTCACTTGTATCAGGCGGCCGCGTATCATTGGATACAAGGGAGTTTGATTGCGTATCTTGTCGCCCGCGATGGATTGCAGACGTCTGCCGATGTCTTCTTTTTGATCGGGCTGGATATTGATCACGAATTGATTTGGCGCATCGGCCGGAGTCGCGCTTTTCCATGCGCTGATCAGATCGGCACGGATCACCGTCAACAACAGCAAGGCCATCAAACCCAGCGCCAGCGAGACCACTTGTATCACGGTCGCGCCGGGGCGGCGTTGCAGTGCGGTGATCGCAAAACGCCATGCCGTGTGACTGTTCAGATTGCGCACGCGCTTTAATGAAGCCACTGCAAGCCAGGCAATCAGGGCGAAGGCCAGCAGGCCGAGCAAAAAACCGGATGCCGTCAACAGGCCTAATTTTACATCGCCAGCCTGCCACAGCAACAAGCCAACGAACATCCCCAAGCCAAGCGCATAAGTCGCCAGCGTCATCGCTTGCGGCGCATCTTGCTCGCGGCGAATCACGCGGTTGTGCGGGACGTTGCGCAATTGCAGTATCGGCGGCAAGGCAAAGCCCATCAGCAACAGCAAACCTGTCGCAATCCCTTGCAAGGCCGGCTGCAGGCGGGCGGGCGGCAGATCGCCGGAGACCAACTTACCCAGCCATTCAAGCAAGACATAATGCCCGGCAAAACCTACAATGACGCCAGCTGCGCTGCCCAGCAATCCGACCATCAAAAACTCCATCAGATACATGCCCGTGACCTGGTTCTGGGTCTGACCGAGGCAGCGCAACATCGCGCAGGCATCCAGATGGCGCAGCATGAAGCGACGGGCCGCCATGGCGACCGCCACCGCTGCCAGCATGGCCGACAATAATCCGACCAGCGACAAGAATTGCTCTGCCCGGTCCAGCGTGGCGCGCATTTCAGGACGACCTGATTCCAGGGATTCCAGGCGCACACCTTTGGCCTGCTGGCGCTCTATGCTGTCTTGCAGCCATTTCTGGAACTGGCTGATGGTGTCCGCCTTGCCTGCCAATAGCAGCCGATAAGTGACGCGGGAGCCGTTTTGTATCAGCCGGGTATCGGCCAGATCGCTGATGTTCAACATCACACGCGGCGCGAAATTCATAAATGCAGCGCCACGATCCGGTTCATTGGCAATCAATTGCGTGACCGTGAGTGTTTTATCGCCGAGCTTCAGCGCGTCGCCGATTTTGAGCTTCATACCGGATAACAGCGTCGGGTCGATCCAGACGGTGCCGGATGCCGGGATCAGCTTGGTGATGAACTCAGGCCCCTGTTGGGTCTGGCTGAGCTTGAGGTTGCCGCGCAAAGGATAGCCGGGCGTCACGGCCTTCAGCGCCACCAGTTTGGTGCTGATGGCAGCGCCCTCACCGGCAATCGCCATGCTGGGAAACACCACGGTTTCTGCCATGGTCAGGCCACGCTTTTGCGCCTCGGCACGCCAGGCCGGATTGATCGCCTGATCGGCACTGACCAGCAAATCCGCACCCAGCAATTGATGCGCATCGCGGTTCAACCCGTTACGCATCCGGTCGACGAAGAAGCCGACCGAGGACAAAGACGCAACCGCGATCATCAATGCCACCAGCAAGAAGCGCAATTCACCCGCCCGCCAGTCACGCATGGTCATACTGAATGAGAGTCGTAACATGGCGATCTTTCTGCTGAAGAAAATGATTAGGAAATACTACAAGGATTCGGGGGAAATAAGATATACGTGGGAGTATCCAACTTTAAACCTTAATTCCGCATATCCAATAAGCGGTGCAGGTCTTTATATGTCGATACCCTATCCCAGTATAGCAATCAGGCAGTCAAGGCTTGCTTGAAATCGCCCAGCAAATCCTGCGTATCTTCAATACCGACGGAGACCCGAATCAGCGAATCGGCAATCCCCATCGCCGCCCGGCGTTCCGCCCCCATCTCAAAGAAGATGGTGTGCGCAACCGGAATCACAAGAGTCCGCGTATCGCCCAGATGGGTCGCCGAGATCGGCAGGCGCAAGCGATTCAGGTAATCGAAGCAATCAATGTCCGGCTTCAATTCAAAACTGAACAGAGCGCCGTAACAACGGAACAAGTCGCTGGCGATCGCATGCTGGGGATGCGAGCTCAAGCCCGGGTAATGAACGACCTCGACCCGCGGATCATGTGCCAGCATCTGCGCCAGCGCCAAGGCATTCGCGCATTCACGCTCCAGGCGCAAGGCGATGGTCTCGGCACCGACCGCGATCTGATGCGCCGCTTCCGGCGACAGCGATGCGCCAAAGTCACGCAAGGCCTTGGCACGCACCTGCGCCATGCCCCACTGCGGCGACGGTGTTTTTTTGAAATTGGCGGCGATATGCGGATACGCAGACCAGTCAAACTCGCCCGTATCGGTCAAGGCACCGCCGAGGACGTTGCCGTGCCCGGCAATCGATTTGGTCAGCGAATTCACCACCAGTCCGGCACCGACGCTCTTGGGACGGAACAGATACGGCGAGGTCATAGTGTTATCCACCACATACAGAATCCCGCGCTCACGGCATAAGTCGCCAATCCGCTTTAAATCCGCAATCTGGGTACGCGGATTGGCAATCGTCTCGACAAACACCATGCGCGTATTCGACGTGATCGCGGCAGCCACATTCGCAACATCGGTCGCATCGACAAAACTCACGTCCACGCCCTGCGCCGCCACGGTTTGCCACAAGCTATTCGTGTTACCGAATAAAAACGAGGATGAAATCACCCGGTCGCCCTGACGCAACAAGGCCTGAAACACCGCGCCTATCGCCGCCATGCCGGTCGCGAAGCAAATACTCGACAGGCCATTCTCCATCCTGGTGATCTTGTCTTCGAGCGCTGACACGGTAGGATTGCCTTGCCGGCCATACCGGTAACCCGATTGCTTGCCCTGAAATACTGCCGCCAGATCGCGCGCATCGTCATAGCCGTAGAACACTGAAGTATGCACAGGTTTATGCGCCGAACCGTGTTCTATCGCTTTTTGGCGGTCGCTATGAAGAATAGTCGTGGTGAAGCCGTAAGATGCTTTTTCGCTCATGATGGAATCGGGTCGTAGAGATAGAGAACAATCCCGTCAGTTTAACCGAGATTGCCTGTCAGAACGCGCAGCGGGCGAGGCGAGGTTTAAAACCGGAATAAGTCTGTTTTTCGAATCATGGCGTAATGTGCCCAGGGAAACTAGTCGAGCAAAAACGCTTCGATCAGCTTCGCCAAAATCTCGGGCTGATCATGATGCAGCATGTGTCCGGCATCCCGTATCATTTCTTTGCGCAGATGCGGGATATGTGCGAGCCGGCGGTCGATTTCAATGCGCGCTTCCGGCTTCGGCCCCATCCAATGCCAGACATTGGTATCGTCCGCCTCGAACCATAAGGTCGGCGCAGTATTTTTTTGCCAGCAGGCCATGACTTCTTCGACATGGTAAAGCAAAGGGCTGGTCAGCTTGTGGGCCGGATCGCCCAGAATTTCCCAGCGGCCTTCATCGTTTTGCCTGGCCCAATGCTGCGATAAGAATGCCGCCCGCTCATCGGACAAGCGCGGATTGGTTTTTTGCAAGCGCCCGGCAACGTCGGCCTGAGTGGCATAAGTGCGCAATACCGGTGCCTCGCGCAATTCATCCAGCCACTTCAGGTAGCGACCCGGTGCCTGATCCGGCCTGGTGGTCGGCATGCCAAAACCTTCAAGATTGATCAGCTTCCTGATCCGCTCTGGCCGCACGCCGGCATAGATACCCGCCACATTGCCGCCCATGCTATGTCCCAGTAGATTAACGGCGCCATCAGGCGAATAATGCTGCAAAATCGCATCCAGATCGCCCATGTAGTCGGGGAACCAATAACAGTCTGCATGCGGCGTATCGGTCAGGCCGAATCCGCGCCAATCCGGCGCAATCACATGCCAATCCTGTTGCAGGCAATCGACTACAAACTGGAATGAGGCCGACACATCCATCCAGCCATGCAGCATCACGATCCTGGGTGCAGTATCACGTCCCCAATGGCGTACGTGATACTGCAGGCCGCGGATGGCAATGAATTCTGAGCGAGATGATTTGTTCATGAGATTAATAATTTTCGTGAATAAACAGAGAGCTTGCGACATCGGCAAGCGCGTTTTTCGTTTAGGATTAGCTGTAGTTTACAACAAACAATAGCACGACCGTTCGATAATTATACCGGAGTCAGGATGAGTCAGAAAAAAACGTATTCGCATACCCCCGCCATCGGCGCTGTTGATCGCTACCAGGAGCTATACCAAAACTTCCACTGGGACGTCCCGGCACAATTCAATATCGCGGAAGTATGCAGCCAGCGCTGGAGCAAGGACAGCGGGCGGATCGCGATTCATTTTGAAGATGCCGAAGGCAACACCAGCAGCTTGAGTTATGCCGAACTGCAAGCGCAGGCCAACCAGTTATCGAATCTGCTGCGCGAGCAAGGTGTGCAGCCCGGCGACATCGTCGCCTACATCCTGCCGCAACGCCCCGAGACCGCGATCAGCGTGATTGCCTGTCTGCAGATGGGCGCAATTGCAATGCCGCTGTCATTTTTATTCGGCCCTGAAGCCCTGGAATATCGCCTGCAAAATAGCGAAGCCGTAGCCCTGATCGTGGATCAAAGCGGTATCGAAGCGTATTGGCAAATCCGCGACACCTGCCCTGCGCTGAAGACCCTGATCACCCTGCAATGCAAAGCCGAAGATGCCCTGATCTGGTCGCAAACCGTTCCGCTCAGGTCGGATCGCTTTGATCCCGTCAGCACTAAAGCGACTGATCCCGCGATTTTGATCTACACCAGCGGCACCACGGGTGCGCCCAAGGGCGCGCTGCTCCCGCATTCGGCGATCATCGGCAACCTGACTGGCTTTGTCGCTTCGCAAAACTGGTTTCCCCAACCCGGCGACGTATTCTGGTCGCCCGCGGATTGGGCATGGACCGGCGGCTTGATGGATGCGCTGTTACCGACACTGTATTTTGGCCAGCCTATCGTTGGCTACCAGGGACGTTTTAGCTCAGAGACGGCTTTTTATCTGATGGAAAAATATCAGGTAACCAACACCTTCCTGTTCCCGACCGCACTCAAAATGATGATGAAAGCCTGCCCCGAACCCAAGTCGCAATACCGGCTCAAGCTGCGCAGCATCATGAGCGCCGGTGAAGCGGTCGGTGATGCCGTGTTCAACTGGTGCAATAGCGCTCTGGGCATCATCCCGAATGAAATGTTTGGACAAACCGAGATGAACTACATCGTCGGCAACAGCATCCAGCAATGGCCGGCCAAACCGGGCAGCATGGGACGCCCGTATCCCGGTCATAGAGTGGCGATTATCGATGACGACGGCAATGAAGTCGGCGCTCATCAGGTCGGCGAAGTCGCGATGCATCGCCTGGATATTCACGGACAAGCCGATCCAGTGTTCTTTCTCAATTATTGGAAAAACCCAGAAGCGACACGCAACAAATTCACCGGCAACTGGTGCCGCACAGGCGATCTGGCCTTGCGTGATGAAGATGGCTACCTCTGGTACCAAGGCCGTGCCGACGACATGTTCAAGGCCGCAGGCTATCGGATCGGCCCGTCAGAAATTGAGAACTGCCTGGTCAAGCATCCGGCCGTCGCTAACGCCGCCGTCATACCCAAGCCGGATAAGGAACGCGGCAACGTCGTCAAAGCCTATGTGGTCCTGAGCAGCGGCTATGAAGGGAATGCAGAGCTGGTCGCAGAACTGCAAACGCATGTACGCGGCAAGCTCGCCCCTTACGAATATCCGCGAGAAATCGAATTCATCGCAGCATTGCCGATGACCACGACGGGCAAGGTGCAACGTCGGGTTTTGCGCTTATTGGAAGAAGAAAGAGCTGCGGCGAAAATTTAATTGTCACTCATAACGTCCCAACTCGCGAGTTCTAGCCGATCACTTTGGCTGGAACCTAGGTTGGGTTATCAGCCCAACACTTACTACCCGAAGAATACGTTGGGCTGATAAAACGTGGCGTGGCCTAGCCTACGAACTGTCGGCCGCCCAATACCTGTGCCGTACGCTTTCTCAGAGTTCACGCCCATTGAAGTGCTGAACCTTCAATGCCGGCAAATCTACGCCGTCAAGGCAACGCACATTGATTGCCGCCATCTCCTGACCGGACGGCGAAATACCTTCACCAAACGGATGAATTCCACATGAGGGGCAAAAATGATGCTTTATGACGTGCTTGTTGAACGTATAAGTGCTCATCTTTTCCGGTGGCGTGAGCAATGTCATTGCCTGCCTCGGAACGAACCACATCAAAGTGCCTTTGCGTTGGCACATAGAGCAATTACACGACATGACTTCTGGAATTTCCCCCTCAACCTCGAAGGCAATCTGGCCGCAATGGCAACTTCCCTGGTATTTCATTGGTTTTACTCCGTTCGAATCGCCCAGTGATCGAGAGACACCGTTAGCGCATTGAAAGACTGCCTCTCGCAAACTTCGGACGACGTGCGAAAAAACTCGATGGCATTTTATGAAATCTAATTTTTTTTACCGTGTAAAAACAAAAATTTAGCAGGAATGTGGATTACGACCGTTGCGCAAAGCAATCAATCAGACTTTCCTTACAGACCCCAGACTACCGCCCGACAAGGCTCTCTACCCTCACGATATCGCCGACTTTTACTTCGCTCACTTTAGTGTCCGCCGACAGTTCGGCTACCGATAAAGTCTTTTGACTTCTAATCACGGCCAGCGTACCGAGGCGGCGCTCCTGATGTTCGATGGAAGTATGCGCCATCCCTTGCGCCGACAAATTGATTTGCCGGCCGAAGACGGCGAACATATCGCCTGGCAGGACAGTGGAATTAGCTCCCGCATCGAGCATCACTTCGCCATCCGGATTGACCTGGATAATTTTTGCGTAAAAGCGGATTGGCTCTAAATCCTTGACTATCATGTGCGTCGCCTGTTCCAGCAACTGGTCAAATGCCTTGCCGTAAGGCGTTGCAAAGAAGGCGTTGCTGGCAAACGGTTTATCCTTGCCTACTAAGATTTCTTGATCGACGATCTGACTGAGTCTATGTTGACCCAACAGACTGCCGCTGGCCACATCATGCAATTCGACTTGCAATATTAAGTGGCGTTTTTTGTTTTCTACCAGGCCCCAGAATTTTTTTTCAGTGACGACGTTGGCATCGATTAGGGTGCCGGATAGTACGAATTGACTGTCGTATTGGGTTCCCAATTGATGTAATAACTGGATCGAGGGAGCTTCAGTCTCGTAATTAAATGACAGCACATTGGGTGACAGCCGGATCAGGAATCCTTGCGTCAGATAGAGCCGGTGTAATAACTCTTTGGGAAAATTCTGACCAACTGCGTCGAGATCATCGACCTGGACATTTTTATTCACAGCGAATGCCGTCGCCAGAATTTTCTTTTTAAACTTCCGCTCGGGCGCTCGATAGTCGCTGGCTGGCGCTGGCATTTCTGTGGCTTGCTGCGGCGGTGCAAGGGACATCGATGTTGTCGTTGTCTGGCCGAGGGTAAGCTGCGCAAGCAGCAGGCCCATGAGCAGCGCGATGAGGTTTTTCATGATGTTGACCTCTGCAATTCAATCGTGTTGGATAAAAATTTAAGCCTGCAATGCCGTCAATTCAGCTTCGCTAAAACCGGCTGCGCGTCGTGCTTCAAGATTAAACGGCCCGCGCATTTGCGGCGCTCTGTATTGCTGCGCCAGGGCCGCATAGGTGGCCACCGGCTCCAGTTTCCTTAATTCACATAAGTAGGCAAACCAGCGATTGCCTATCATCACATGACCGATCTCATCGCGCAAGATAATGTCCAGTATCTCCGCCGCCGCGATATCTTTGGCTTGCGCCAGTTTGGCTCGCACCGCGGGCGTCGCATCCAGTCCGCGCGCCTCCATGGTACGCGGCACCAGCGCCATCCTCGCCAGCACGTCCTGCTGGGTTTTCTCGGCCAGCTCCCACAGGCTGTGGTGTGCGGGGAAGTCGCCGTATTGATAACCGAGTACGCGCAAATGATCTGCCAGCAAACTGAAATGGTAAGCCTCTTCTTGCGCCACTTGTAACCAATCGACGTAATAGTCGGGCGGCATATCGGCAAAGCGCCAGATCGCATCGAGCGCAAGATTGATCGCATTGAATTCGATGTGCGCAAGCGCGTGAATCAACACCGCACGCCCCTCCACCGTATTCATGGCTCTGCGCTTGACTTGCAGCGGCGGCACCAGTTCCGGTTTCTCGGGGCGACCCGGAATGGGCTGATCTGCCGCGATAGTCGCAGAGACATCCAGGTTCAGGCGCCCTTCCAGCCAGGCTTGACGTAACTTCAATACGCCATCGACTTTGGCCGTGATATGCGATTCCGCCAGCAAGTTCAGTGCAGCCTGGCGCACATCATCCGTTTTAGCGTGAATAAGCTCGGTGTTTGCACGATCTGGGGCAATTGCGGAAGGATTTGCGGTGGACATCGGTGAGTTCATACAAGGAGCGTTAAAATAGAGGGATTTACAGCAGCTTCTCTATTTTACGGAAAAATCATGGCGATATACCAGTTAGGCGACGTTGCACCAGAAATAGATCCGAGTGCCTATATAACGGACACGGCCAATATCATTGGCAAAGTGAAAATTGAAGCTTTCGCCAGTGTCTGGTTCGACGTCACGATACGCGGCGATAACGAATTGATCACCATCAGCGAGAACAGCAATGTACAGGAAGGTTCGATTTTGCATACCGATCCGGGCTTCCCTCTGCTCGTCGGCAAAAACGTGACCATCGGCCATCAGGCGATGCTGCACGGCTGCACGATAGGCGAAGGCTCGCTGGTCGGCATCCAGGCCGTCATCCTGAATGGCGCCAGGATCGGTAAAAACTGCCTGGTCGGTGCGGGCGCCCTGGTCACCGAAGGTAAAGAATTTCCCGATAATTCATTAATCATAGGTTCGCCGGCAAAAGCGGTCCGTACCCTGAATGAAGAAGATGTCGCTCGCATGCACGGCAACACCGAGAACTATGTGCGGCGCGGACAATCGTTTAAAACCGAACTGAAACGCATCGCCTGAAGCGTCAAGAATTCAAAAAGATAGCAGCCACATCAAGAAGCAAGGTCAAGTAAAAACACATCTATGCAAGATTCATTACAAAAATTCATGTTTGAACATGCCGGCGTTCGCGGCGAGCTCGTCGAAATATCGAACACCTGGCAACAAATTTTGTCGCGCCAGAATTATCCGCAAGCCGTCAAAACCATACTCGGCGAACTCACTGCTGCATCAGCTTTGCTATCTGCGAATCTAAAATTCGACGGCACCATGATCATGCAGATTCATGGCGACGGCCCGTTGAAATTATTAGTCGTCGAATGCAATGACCAACTGCATATCCGTGCCACGGCCAAGCTGGCACCGAATGCCGTCATACCTGACGATGCCAGCCTGACGGACTTGATTCATGCGCACGGTGAAGGTCGCTTTGTGATCACGCTGGATCCGAATGACAAACTGCCGGGACAGCAAGCGTATCAGGGCATCGTGCCTATCGATGGCGAAAGCGTCGCCGTCATCATTGAAAACTACATGATGCGTTCCGAGCAGCTCGATACCAAATTATGGCTGGCAGCCGATGACCAGGTCGCCCGCGGCATGCTGCTGCAAAAACTGCCGAAACATGGCGGCATCGAAGCCACCGTTGAAGATGAAACTGAAGCCTGGAACCGTGCGGTCGTATTAGGCAGCACCCTGAAGCAAGATGAGTTATTGAGCACCGATATAGAAACCTTGCTGCATCGCCTGTTTTGGGAAGAAACTATCCGGGTTTTCGAACCACAACATCCGGAATTCCGTTGTAATTGCACACGCGAAAAAGTCGGCGACATGTTGCGCATGTTGGGTGAGACAGAAATTAAAACCGCGATAGAAGAGCTCGATAAATTGGATATTCATTGCGACTTTTGCGGCAAACACTATGGCTTTGACAAAGTCGATTGCGCACAATTATTCACGGCGAATACCCTGGTCGAAGCAACCAGCACAATCAGCCAGAGCAAGCACTGAAATAGCGCAAGACGAAAAAATAACGGCAATCAAATAAAAAACGCTGCGGACTTATCTCGCAGCGTTTTCTTTTTGAGGGTTTGGCGAGGCCGTTTCTGTTTTTTGTAGCGCACTGCCCGGAGCGAGGATCTGCACAAAAATCTCGTCTTTCTTGATCATCCCCAACTCAAAGCGGGCGCGTTCTTCGACGGCGCCGGTTCCGGTTTTTAAATCCTGTACCTCGGATTCGAGTTTGCTATTGCGTTCTTTTAATTCGTCATTGTGCTTTTGTACTTGCGCGACTTGTTTATCCAGCTCCCAGACACGCAGCCAGCCGCCCTTACCCAGCCAGAGCGGGAATTGGATGAGCAAGAGTAATGCAGCAAGTGATAACGCGATCAGACGCATCGGATAAAAGCAGCCAGAAAAATAAAAAGTCAGCAAAAAGGGGAACGCCGTTCCCCTTTTTTATTGACGCTTACTTCAGATTATAGAATGCATCGCGACCAGGATAGCTGGCGATATCACCCAGATCTTCTTCAATCCGCAGCAATTGATTGTACTTTGCCATACGATCTGAACGGGACATAGAGCCAGTCTTGATTTGCAGGGCATTGGTACCGACGGCGATGTCGGCAATCGTGCTGTCTTCGGTCTCGCCCGAGCGATGCGAGATCACGGCGGTGTAACCGGCGCGCTTGGCCATTTCAATCGCAGCAAACGTCTCGGTCAAGGTACCGATCTGGTTGATCTTGATCAGGATGGAATTGGCGATCCCTTTTTGTATGCCTTCTTTGAGGATCTTGGTATTGGTCACGAACAAGTCATCGCCCACGATCTGGACTTTCTTGCCGAGTTTTTCAGTCAGGATCGCCCAACCGTCCCAATCGCCTTCTGCCATACCGTCTTCGATCGAGATGATAGGATATTTGTCGACCCAGGTTGCCAGCAGATTGGTGAAATCGGTAGAAGATAAAGTCAGACCTTCGCCTTCGAGGTGATATTTGCCGTCTTTGTAGAATTCACTTGCTGCGCAATCCAGGCCCAGGGCGATTTGCGTGCCTGGCTCATAGCCCGCCGCTTCAATCGCCTGGATGATCATCTTGATTGCAGATTCATGGTTCTCTACGGAAGGTGCAAAACCGCCTTCATCACCTACGGCGGTCGTCAGGCCTTTGTCATGCAGGATTTTTTTCAATGCATGAAACACTTCTGCGCCGTAACGGATCGCTTCACGGAAAGAAGGCGCGCCGACCGGAATAATCATGAATTCTTGAATATCCAGATTGTTGTCTGCATGTGCGCCGCCGTTGATGACGTTCATCATCGGCACCGGCAATTGCATCGCGCCTGAACCGCCGAAATAACGATATAGCGGCAAACCGGCTTCTTCTGCGGCGGCTTTGGCCACCGCCATCGAAACGGCCAGGATCGCATTGGCACCGAGGCGCGCTTTGTTTTCTGTGCCGTCCAGATCGATCAGGGTACGGTCCAGGAAGGCTTGTTCATTGGCATCCAGACCCATGATCGCTTCGGCGATTTCGGTATTGATGTGTTCGCAGGCCTTTAATACGCCCTTGCCCAGGTAGCGAGATTTGTCACCGTCACGCAATTCAATCGCTTCGCGGGAACCTGTGGATGCGCCCGATGGTACGGCGGCACGACCCATGACGCCGGATTCCAGCAAGACATCACATTCAACTGTTGGATTGCCGCGTGAATCAATAATTTCACGACCGATAATGTCAACGATGGCACTCATTCATTTCTCCTAAACAATCAATATAGCGAACAAAATTTCAACAAGATGCAAAGTCAGTTCTGAAAACATGCACTCAAAGTCGGCCGTCCGGATCGGTACAGGCTGCCAGATAAAAATCATGATCTTGTTTGTCACGATCAAAGCTTTGTTTGAAAAATGCAAAGCTCACATCATCGACAATTTTTATCTTCACCATCCCTGTATCAGGTTGAAACAAGGGCGGGACTACGCAATACAACGCTTCAGACAACTCAAGACGACTGACAATTACGCAAAACTGGATTCCAGGAACCCATTCTTTTTCACCACGCGATCAAGTTCGATCAGGGTAGATAACAATTCTTTCATGCGACCGAGCGGCACGGCATTCGGGCCGTCTGACATCGCTTTAGCCGGATCCGGATGGGTTTCCATAAACAGACCGGAGATACCGACAGCCACCGCCGCACGCGCCAATACCGGCACGAACTCACGCTGGCCGCCGGAGGTCGTGCCCTGCCCGCCTGGCAATTGTACGGAATGGGTGGCATCGAATACCACCGGACAATTGGTCTCGCGCATGATGGCCAAAGAACGCATATCGGACACCAGATTGTTGTAGCCAAAAGAAGCACCGCGCTCGCACGCCATGAAATTATCTTCCGGCAAGCCAGCCGCTTTCGCCGCAGCACGCGCTTTGGCGATCACATTGACCATGTCATGCGGTGCCAGGAACTGGCCTTTTTTGATGTTCACCGGCTTGCCGGAACGTCCGCAGGCTTCGATGAAATCGGTTTGACGGCACAGGAAGGCCGGTGTCTGCAAGACATCGACCACCGCTGCGACCGGCGCGATCTCATCAATTTCGTGGATATCGGTCAGTACAGGCACCTGCAATTGCTTCTTCACATCGGCCAGAATCTCCAGGCCTTTTTCCATGCCTAAACCGCGGAAAGAAGAGCCGGAAGAACGATTGGCTTTATCGAAAGATGATTTGTAAATGAAAGGAATGCCGAGTGCGGCTGTCATTTCTTTCAAGGCACCTGCGGTGTCGAGCGCCATCTGATGCGACTCGATCACGCAAGGGCCGGCAATCAGGAAAAATGGATGGTCCAGGCCGACGTCAAATCCACAAAGTTTCATGTTGTATTCCTTAAGCTTTTTTGTTCGCTAACTTATGCGCAAGCGCTGCCTTGGCAAAAGAGATGAACAAAGGATGACCGTCACGCGGGGTCGACTTGAATTCCGGATGATATTGCACACCCAGGTACCAAGGATGCGAATTCGCGCCTTCGCGTGGCAATTCCATGATTTCGCACAAATCTTCGGTCGGCGTACGGGCGGAAACGATCAGGCCAGCCTGTTCGACACGGCCAAGATAATGGTTATTTGCTTCATAACGATGACGATGACGCTCAGTCACGACATTGCCGTAGATCTCGGCAGCCAGAGTGCCTGGCTTAATCGCACAGGTCTGTGCGCCCAGGCGCATAGTACCGCCCAGATCTGAATTTTCATCACGGGTTTCGACTTTGCCGTCATGGTTTTGCCATTCATTGATCAGCGCAACCACGGGTTGTTCCGTTTCCGGATCAAACTCGGTTGAGTTGGCGGCAGTCAAACCGGCTTTGTTGCGCGCATATTCAATCAGGGCGACCTGCATACCGAGGCAGATGCCGAGGTAAGGGATTTTGTTCTCGCGGGCGAAGCGCGCCGCAATGATCTTGCCTTCGACGCCTCGTTTGCCGAAACCGCCCGGCACCAGAATCGCATCATATTTTTCCAGTGACTTGGTACCGTGCGCTTCGATCTCTTCGGAATCGACATACTCGATATTCATGCGGCTCTCCGTATGAATACCGGCGTGACGCAAAGCTTCGGTCAGGGATTTATACGACTCGGTCAGGTCGACATATTTGCCGACCATACCTATGGTGACTTCTTCTTTTGGATTTTCCAGTGCGTAGATCAGCTTGTCCCACATGGTCAAATCGGCTGGCTTCGGCTCCAAGCCCAGCTTGTCGCAGACGATGCGATCCAGGCCCTGGTCATGCAACATTTGCGGGATCTTATAGATTGTGTCGGCGTCCCAGACAGAGATCACGGCCTCTTCAGGCACGTTGGCAAACAAAGAAATCTTGGCGCGTTCATCATCAGGAATCGGGCGATCGGCGCGGCACAACAAGGCATCCGGGAAAATACCGATTTCGCGTAATTTTTGTACGCTGTGTTGTGTTGGCTTAGTTTTTAACTCACCCGCTGCGGCGACGTAAGGCACCAGCGTCAGATGCACGAATGCCGCCGCATTGCGACCGGCACGCAGACTTAATTGACGTGCCGCTTCGAGGAAAGGCAATGACTCGATATCGCCGACAGTACCGCCGATTTCTACCAGTGCGACATCGTAACCAGTCGCACCGCGATGGATGAAGTCCTGAATCTCATTGGTGATATGGGGGATGACCTGGACGGTTTTGCCGAGGTATTCGCCGCGACGTTCTTTGCGAATCACGGATTCGTAAATTTGACCGGTGGTGAAGTTATTCACTTTCTTCATTTTTGAAGAAATGAAACGCTCGTAATGACCCAGATCCAGATCAGTTTCAGCGCCGTCATCGGTCACGAAAACTTCGCCGTGTTGAAATGGGCTCATGGTACCCGGATCAACGTTGATGTACGGATCGAGTTTGAGCATGGTGACTTTGAGACCGCGCGATTCAAGGATCGCAGCGAGGGAGGCGGCAGCTATGCCTTTGCCTAAGGAGGAAACGACGCCCCCGGTAACGAATACAAACTTAGTCATTGCAGAAGGTGCCAGACGGCACGAGCGGGAAATTCGAATTATACCTCAAACAGCGCCACGCTCCCAAGCATTAGATAAAATCATGCCTGATTTCTCTGCGGCTTGCTGCGATTGATTACGCCCTATCGCCAACTGACTTACATCGCATAGACAAATTGCAATCTGGCAAAATTTTGCGCGCCCGATCCATTTGACAGTTCTTTAATTTCATTGCTGCGACGGAGTATCGATGCACTTGCGCCGTAGCTGCCAGCGCGCCAGATATAACCGAGTTCCAGCTCGCCCACGCTGCGTTTGGCTGTAACGCCGGTTGGCTGATGATTGAAGTAACCGCCCTGCAAGGTCGCATTGTAGCCAACCAGTTTTGCTTCGCCGCGCAAAAACGCATAACTGGCGGCCTGCTGCGGCAAGGCATTCAAGCTGCCCAAGCGCAAGCTGACGTCAGTCGCGGCATCGGTAAAGATATTCCCGAATCGCCCTTTCAGGCGCGGAGCGAAATCCATGCCCGGCATCAGCGTCCAGCGTGCCGGCGTCCACTCACCCGAAGCGACCATACCCCACTCATTGCGCAACTGGGTACTCCAGCCTTGCGGCAAGGGTTGCCTGATCAGTCTATGCAAGTGGGTTTGCGCCCATTCCCCGCCGGCACACGGGCCAAGACAGCCGACATCAAGACCGATCCGGCTAGCCGCACCACCGGCATCATTGACTTCACGATAGGCACCCGCAAACAGCCATCCGGCATACGGGTGATCATTTTTTGCGATTTGATTTGGCAATAAATTGATGTCGGAAGACGTATATAAATCCTGGCCCAGCTGCCAGCCGTAACTGATGGCCTGCTTCGCGCTACTGAGCACATAGCTCGTTGCGATACGGTTGCCGCTGGTATAAAAACCATCGTCTTTTTTCAGCAGCAGGCTATCGTTATCGATGGTCAACTGCAGTACCGTCGCGCCCTTGGCATGCACTTCCTGCCACTCATTCCAGGACAATCCTTCTGCGTATGAAAGTGAGGTCGCCAACAATAGACTCATCGAAAGTACCGCATGCAACTTCTGTTTTGAAAAAGTCCGTGTCATATTTATTCGCTTATTTCGTATTGATCAAAGATTGAATCATCGCATGCGTCGCAGCCGCCGCCTGCTCAGGCACTTCCATCGGCAGTAAATGCCCCGCCACGATTTGCACAAAATTTTCGCCGACTAATTTGCGGGTGGCCGCCAAGCCTGCCTGCCGGCATTCTACGGATTCGGTACCGCCGACAAAACCGATAGGCACCTTCAAGCCCTTACGCGCCAGATAACCCAGACCGTCCGGCAAGGTCGAATAAATCGCAGTCTCGATCTCGCGGGTGAAGCGCAAGGTCACTCCCTCACCGCTCTCGTTCGCTTTAATGCCTGCCTGTATATAGTCACGCAACACTTCCGGCGGCCAGATCGCGAACATCTCCTTGCTTGCAAAATGCCGGTAAGCCTCTTCAGCATCGTTCCATTGATTGCGGCGTTTTTCTGAAAAGCGGGCGGGTGAGAACTTCTTGTCCAGACCGATGAATTTAAACCATCTCAACATCATGGCACGCCAGCCGCCGACTAAAGGCGAATCCAGCGTCACCACACAACGCACCAGATCCGGCCTGGCCTTGGCGACCATCATGGACAATATGCCGCCGAGGGAATGTCCAAGCAAGATCACCGGTTCCTGGTACCGTGCGGTTAAGGTATCAATCAACTCCTGCACCAGATGCGGCCAGCCATCCGTCACTGGATACGCCGGATTATGTCCATGCAGCGGCAAAGCCTGTATATCGTAATGAGGACGCAAAAAATCAAAAAATACGCGGTAGGTCCCGGCAGGAAAACTATTTGCATGGGCAAAATGTACGACAGGTTTAGCAGAGTCAATGGGCATGGTCAGGAAAAGCGTAGTCAGCGATGTTCAGCGGTGATACCAATAGCGGGCATGTTCGCTACGATAGGCGGAAAAACCTAATTCAGCCCCGAATTGTAATGTGATTGCGCCTGATTCGTCTGTCCTTAGACGGTTTATTCCAAATTCGCCATAGCGATCAAACACGTCCTGTTTAGGATGGTGATAACGATTCAGGTAGCCGACCTGAAAAATGGCGAGGCCGGGATGGACCGCTTTCAAAAATGCTGGTGTCGATGACGTACCGCTGCCGTGATGCGGCGCCAATAATACATCGGCAGCCAATTTCGCCGGGATGGTATGGATCAGCTCATCCTCCTGTATCGCCTCTATATCACCGGGCAATAACATCGAATGGGATTTGGTAGAAATCTTCAAGGTGCAGCTACGCGCATTCGGCTTCCATTTTTGGCTGGCATAACTCGCCTCCCCCGGCTGAAGCATTTCAAAATCGACGCCATCCCAGGACCAGCGCTGGCCTGCAATACAAGGCCGATGGTGATGGGCGGCCTGCACAATCGCACTGTCTTTTGCCAATGAACTGCTGACCCAGGCAATTGGCATTTCCTTAAAAATACTCAGGGCGCCGCCGGAATGATCATTGTCGTTATGCGAGATAACTACGCCATCCAGACGACTGATCCCGCGTGCGCGCAGGTACGGCAATATCACCCGGCTGCCGCCGTCGGATTCCGGCGAATATGCAGGTCCGGTGTCGTACAACAAACGATGATCGGAAGTCTCAATCAACAGCGCCATACCCTGCCCCACATCAAGCGCAGTAACGGTCATCTGCTGTCCCTCAGGATGACTGGCCTGGTGCAAGACCAAAGGTAAGCAGCAAAATGCGCCAAACCATCGCAGGGGCCAACCGCGCGGCGCCAGCATCCAGCATGCGCCCAGCATCGCAATCGCTGCCATCCACCAGGGCGGCACCGGCGTCGCCCACACCGCGAATGCCTGCCCGCTCAGATACGTCAAGACCGAAGCCAGCAGCGACACGCAAGCGTGCGCGAGCGCCAGCACCCAGCCAGCGATTGGCAAAGGCAAGATGCTGCCGATCAAGGCCAGCGGCGTCGCAATAAAACTCACCACGGGAATCGCCACCGCATTGGCGATCGGACCGATCAGCGAAATCTGACCGAATAACAGTAAAGTCAGAGGGATCAAACCTATCGTCACCACATATTGGGTATGCGTCGCCGCATGCCATAGTTGCTTGAGCTGCGTACGGCGATTATCCGGTTTGGCTGGCTGAGCGCGCCCCACCGACGCAAATAAAATCATTGCCACTGCGCCAAACGACAACCAGAAACCCGGCCACAATACCGCCCAGGGATCGAGCACAACCACCAGCCCCAGCGCCACACACAATACATGCGAGATGCTGGTCAAGCGTCCAGACCACAAGGCGAACGCAACCACGCTGAGCATATACAGGGTGCGCTGGGCCGGCACACCAAAACCGGTCAGCGCAACATACAACAAGGCCATCAATGCACCGGCAATCGCAGCGGCTTTTTGCGCGGGCAAACGCAGCGGCAAAGGGACATTCAAATAATCGACCAGGAAAAACGAATGCCGCCACAACCAATACAGCAGACTCGCAAACAACCCGGCCACCATCGTGATATGTAAACCTGAAATGGAAAAAAGATGACCCACGCCGGTACGGTTAAAGATTTTCCAGTCGGATTGCCCTACTTCACGCTGGTCGCCCATCACCAGAGCGACGATCACACCGGCATACGGCGCCTGCGGCAAGGCCGCATGTATCCGGTCGCGCAGCAGTCCTCTGGCGCGCTCCACCAGATTGCCGACACGCCAGACAAAGCCATCCAATCTTTGATTCGACAGGGCAGACGAATCTGCGCTGGGTGAGCGTATTTCACTTACCGGGCGTACTGTTCCGGTAGCACGCAAACCCTGCTCCAGCAGCCACACCTCATAGTCAAAACCCTCGGGATTCATGTTGCCGTGCGGTCGCTTCAGGCGCACAGTCAAGCGCCAGCGCTCGCCCGGCTGAACATCGGCGACCTGATCATTCAAGTCGTCATGACGATCGACATCGTGATTGCCGCGAAGCGGCGCATACCAGGACAGGGCTAGCTTCGGCGGCAATGGCGCTGTGTCAGCGCCCTCCGGCAAAACCTGCTCAACCAAAAAATTAAAGCGCACTCCGCGTTCGAAGCGAAAAGGCAAGCTATCGATCGTGCCGATCACGGTGACATCGCGCCCTTCCCATGCGCTGGGCAGCTCTTGCGCCAGATACCAGTGCGCAAACAAACTCGCCCAGACAAAACCCAGACCGGTAAAAGACAGTCCGGTAAAAAAAGACCGTAAAAGAGAGATGAAGGACGAGGCCGTTTCTTGCGCACTTTGTTGCTTGAGGAAACGTTGAAGAAAACGCTGAAGGAAGCGCATCAGAGCCAATAACAACGCACTGCACAACATCAGCGCAAACAGAGGCAAGTAATCCAGCAAACGGGCTTGCTGCTGCAAACCAACGACACCAATCACAAAACTGATGATCGCCAGCCGCATGCCTTAGCCGATCCGCATCCGCGGCAACACCTCGCAGGCATTGGCACTGGTTTGGGTAGCGACCTGCTCGAGTGTCAGTCCGCGCAATTCAGCCAGCACCGCACCGATCTGCGGCAACTCCGCCGGACTATTGATGGTCGGATGCAGCCAGCTTGGTGAAAGGTCCGGCGCATCGGTTTCTAAAACGAGGGCAGTCAAAGGAAGCTGCGTCGCCAGCCGGCGGATTTGCAAGGCACGGGTATAAGTCATCGCGCCGCCAAAACCGAGTTTGAATCCCAGATCGATAAAGGTCTGCGCCTGTTGCTGACTGCCATTAAACGCATGGGCAATACCGCCCGGCACTTTGATGCGGCGCAGGTATTTGAGTATCGCATCCTGCGAACGACGGACATGCAGCAAGACCGGCAAGCCGAAATCGCGCGCCAGCTTCAGTTGTTCGCTGTAAAAAAATTCCTGCTTTTCACGTAAAGGCGATTGCGTCAGTTCAGGCACAAAAAAATCCAGGCCGATTTCGCCAATCGCCACGAAGCGGCCTGGATTATCAGGCGCGGACATCAATTGCCCGACTCTTGAGCGCAAGGCGAGCAAATCGTTTTCGTGAGCGTCAGGAACATACATGGGATGGATGCCCAGCGCGTAGAAGCAGTCGCTGCGCTGTCTTGCCAGGCCGGCGACGGTGTCGAAATTACTGGGGTGCACCGCTGGAATCACGATGCCGGACACGCCTTTTTCCGACGCAGTTTGTGCGACCGCTAATGATGCGCCCTGAAATTCGCACGCATCCAGATGGCAATGAGTATCCAGCCACATTACGCTGATACCGGCAATAGGCGGGACAAGATGTTGGAATGGATATGCATGCAGGGATTATGCCCGGATGCGTTTTACCCAGTCAACCAGGGTTTAATTTTTACAAGGACCCGTCTGCAACCGCAATGTCCATGCGGGTTACCAGCCTGGCAGGCCCGCAACCCGCATCCCTGCTGCGGTTTGCGCCTGCCCTGTTTATTTATCTCAACAGCAATCGAGATGTTCCTCATGATCCGCAACCGATGCGCGCAAGAGTCTGGCGGCTTGCACCATGTTCTCCAAAGCGGCCATCGTCTCCGGCCAGTCGCGGGTTTTCAGGCCGCAATCGGGGTTGACCCAGAGTCGCCGGTCCGGCAATACGCTGCGGGCTTTTTGCAGTAGCCTTTGCATCTCGGTGACTTTGGCCACGCGTGGCGAGTGGATGTCATACACGCCGGGGCCGATGTCGTTCGGATAGGCGAAATCACCAAAACCCTCCAGCAATTCCATATCCGAGCGCGAAGTTTCTATCGTGATGACATCGGCGTCCATCGCCGCGATCCACGGCAGGATATCGTTGAACTCCGAATAGCACATGTGGGTATGGATCTGCGTATCGTCGGCGACGCCGGATGCGCTGATCTTGAAGGCGCGCACGGCCCAGTCGAGATAGGCAGGCCAGTCCGCACTGCGCAAAGGCAGTCCCTCGCGGAACGCCGGTTCGTCTATCTGTATCATGCCGATGCCGGTTTTTTCCAGATCGGTGACTTCGTCGCGCAAGGCCAGGGCGATCTGCAAAGCGGTGGTGGCACGCGGCTGATCGTCGCGCACAAACGACCATTGCAACATCGTGACCGGCCCCGTCAGCATGCCCTTCATCGGCTTGTCGGTCAGACTTTGGGCGTAGATGCTCCATGCCACCGTCATGGCTTCGGGGCGATACACGTCGCCGTAAATAAATGGCGGCTTGACGCAGCGCGAACCATAACTTTGCACCCAGCCGTTTTGCGTAAAACCGTAGCCCCAAAGCTGTTCGCCAAAATACTCGACCATGTCATTGCGTTCCGGTTCGCCGTGTACCAGCACATCGATGCCGAGTTGCTCCTGCTTCTCCACCACCAGGCGAATCTCGGCACGCATCGCCTCCAGATAATCGAGATGCGTCAAATCGCCGCGCTTGTAGCTGGCACGCGCCTGGCGGATCGCCTTGGTTTGCGGGAAGGAGCCGATGGTCGTGGTCGGGAACAAAGGCAATTGAAACCGCGCTTGCTGCTTGCCGATGCGCTCATTAAAGGCGCTGTTGCGCTCGGCATCGGCAGCGCTGATGGTCGCCAGCCTTTGCTGCACCAGAGGATTATGAATCCGGGTCGACGTCGCTCGCGTATGACGGGCGATTTGCGCCGCATTGAAGTGTGCCGACACCGATGCTGTCCGGCCGTTCAAGGCTTGTTTCAGCGCATGAATTTCATCTAGCTTTTGTGCGGCAAACGCCAGCCAGCTTTTCAGTTCGGCATCCAGTCCGGTCTCGGTCGCCAGATCGACCGGCACATGCAATAAAGAACAGCTGGAGGCAATCCACAATTGATCGCCCAATACTTGCTGCACGGGTTGGAGTTGTTTCAGCAAGGCCGACAAATCGGCCCGCCAGATATTGCGGCCGTCAATCACACCGGCAGACAGCACGCGGCCCTGCGGCCAGTTTGCCAGTAAAGCATCGAGTTGTTGCGGCGCCCTGACCAAATCGAGATGGACGCCCGCGACGGGTAAGCGATGCAGCAAGTCCGCATGATCGCCGACCGATTCAAAATAACTGGTCAGCAGCAATTTCGGCGCATGTTTTTCCAGCGCGACATAGGCGACTTGCAAGGCATTTTGCCATTGCTGATCGAGATCCAGGGACAGGATGGGTTCGTCAATCTGTACCCATTCGACACCCGCCGCCTTCACCCTGGCCAGTAATTGCTGATACGCGGGAACGATCTTGTGCAGGAGATCGAGTTTGTGGGACAGGCCGTTTTTGATCTTGCCGAGATACAGCAAAGTGACCGGACCGATCAGCGTGACTTTGGCGCTGTGACCCAGGGCCTGCGCTTGCGCCAGCTCATCGAATAAACAATCGACGCCGCCATCGAAACACGTATCGGCAGTCCATTCCGGCACGAGATAGTGGTAATTGGTGTCAAACCATTTGGTCATCTCCATCGCGACCTGGGCGCTATTGCCGCGCGCCGCGCAGAAATAATCGGCCAGACTGACTGCACGCGCCTCAAAGCCGAAACGGGTCGGCAACGCTCCCAGCAAGGCTAATGTGCTGAGCACCTGGTCGTACCAGGCGAAGTCGCCGACACTGACCAGGTCCAGCCCCGCCTGCTGTTGCAGCGCCCAATGACGGGCGCGCAGCTCGCCGCCGATATCGCGTAAGGCCTCCTCGGACAATTCATTGCGCCAGAAAGCCTCTTGGGCAAATTTCAATTCACGCTGCGCGCCTATGCGCGGGAAACCCAAAATATGTGCAGATACCATGACAACTCCTTTTAATCTTTTAAGTGTTGCCATGATGGTTGAGTGTCGATTATGATTCAAACGATAAATTTTAAGAATTAACTTGAATTTTACTAATAATCATTCATCCCTATGCAATCCATCCTCGAAGTTCGTCACCTGAAAACCCTGCATGCCTTGCGCGAAGCCGGCAACTTGCTGCGTGCCGCAACCCTGCTGAATGTCACGCAATCGGCGCTTTCGCATCAGATCAAATTACTCGAGGAGCACCACGGCAGCGCCTTGTTTGAGCGCAAATCGACACCGATACGCTTTACCGCTGCGGGCGAAAGGCTGCTGCAGCTCGCCGACGCCGTGTTGCCGCAGATCGCCAATACCGAACGCGATCTGGCGCGGCTGGCGCAAGGCGTCGCCGGACAATTACGGATCGCCGTCGAATGTCATACCTGCTTTGATTGGCTGATGCCGGCGATGGATGTGTTCCGCCAGCGCTGGCCCGAAGTCGAGCTGGATATTGTGTCCGGCTTCCAGGCCGATCCGGTCGGCCTGCTGTACAACAGCCGCGCCGATGTGGCGATCGTGTCCGAGATTGATCATGACGAGAGCATCAGCTATCAACCGCTGTTCCGCTTCGAGATTGTCGCGCTGCTCGCCAAGGATCATGCGCTGGCCGGCCGCGATTATCTGGTGGCACAGGATTTTGCGACCGACACCTTGATCACCTACCCGGTGCCGGATGAGATGCTGGATATCGTGCGGCAAGTGTTGAAACCCGCCGGCATCGACACCACCCGCCGCACCACCGAACTGACGGTCGCCATGCTGCAGCTGGTGGCCAGCAAACGCGGCATCGCGACGCTGCCGGTATGGGCTGCGCAAAATTACGTGAACCGCGATTATGTCCTGCCGAAACGGATTACCGCCGGTGGCTTAACCGGCAAGCTCTACGCTGCCTGCCTGCCTGAGCTGGCAGACAAGGCGTATCTGACGGATTTTGTGAAAACCATACGGGAGAGCAGTTATTTGAATTTGCAGAGTGTGGAATTGATTTAGGGCGCGACATCACGTCAAGTCAACTCAAGGCCAGCGGCGACACAATCACCCCATCGGCATCGGCATAAATCCAGTCGCCGGGATTGACCGTGATACCGGCAAAATGTAGTCGCACATTCTCTTGGCCGGTATTCCGTTTGGCACTTTTTACAGGAAACGCAGCCAGCGCCCTGACCCCGATGTCGCAGGCATTGATCTCAGCGACATCGCGGATACAGCCATTCACGACGATGCCTGCCCAGCCGTTTTGCTCAGCGAGCTTGGCGAGATTGCCGCCGACCAGCGCACAACGAAAACTGCCGCCGCCGTCGATCACCAGCACATTGCCATGACCCGGCGTTTCCAGCTGATTGCGCACCAGCACGTTTTCTTCAAATAATTTCAGCGTGACGGCACGACCGGCGAACTGCGTATGGCGACCAAATTGCATAAAAATCGGCGGAAACACTTGCAGCTCACCGCTGGCAATCTTGTCTTCGTGGGCATCGCAGATATCACAGGTCAACAGGCTCATGGCGTTCTTTCAGGATGTTATTCAAAGCGATGGAATACATATACTCCCCTATTATTTTCATAAAACAAGCTTTATCCGCAATATTTATATGCGAGTCAAAAATATACTGATAAGGAGTATATGAATAAAGCGGATTAACGCGCTTACACCGACTATTCTAACCAGCTCACACTTTTTATCCAAGCCTCGCTGCCGGCGAAGCGACATTACGCGGGCAAGAAGTCCCGAATTTACGCCGCCAGCGCCCTGGCCTTGGTATTCGCCCCCACATTCACCGCCGTCAAAATCGCCATCACCTGGAACACCCCGATGCAGACAAAAATCCAACTGGGATGATGCGCATCCATGACAGCGCCGAACAACAGGGGCGAACACGCCAGCCCGGTATCGAGGCCCGAATACACCACGCCATACACGCGGCCGGTGGCGTTCTTCGGTGCCGCAGCACGGATCAGCAGATCGCGCGACGGTCCTGCAATACCCGAACCAAAACCGATTGCCGCCATCAGCACCACCGCCAAGGCCGGACCGACCCACCCGGTCGCCAGCAACAGCGCAAAACAGCCGGCGACCGAAAATGCCATGGTAATCGTGCGGTCATGCTGGGTCGTTTTAGCAGCGATAAAACCGCCCCACAACATGCCCGCAGCCGACGCCAGCATATATCCGGTGTAGGCCGCGGTCGCCCAGCCCAGCGACATGCCATACACTTCGCGCAAACTGACCGAGGCAAAACTCTGTATCCCGCCCAGCGCCATCGCCGTCATGAAGAAGAAGGCAAAGCACATCCAGACCGCCGGCAAACGCATGAAAGCCATCGTGCCTTCGATAGCTTTAACGGATAGCGCAGCGCCGCCAGTTACCGGATGCGGCATTTCTTCAGCTTGCAACACGTCGCGATACACAAACAGAATCGCCAACACAATGAATGGCAACAATGCCGCCGCCAGCAAAGCCGTACGCCATCCGGCAAAACCCGCAATACCGATCAAAAACACCGGTGCCGCCGCCCATCCCAGATTGCCGGTAATGCCATGCACCGAAAACGCGTAACCCAGTCGCGCTGCCGATACGCGCTTGTTCAGCAAGGTGTAATCGGAGGGATGGAATACGCTGTTGCCCAAGCCAGCCAGCATCGATCCGGCCAGCAGCATAGGATAATTTTGCGCAACGGATAAAGCCAGGGCCGACACGCCAAGACAGCTCACGCCAAAGAACAGTACCGCCCTCGCACCGAGTTTATCCACCACAAAACCCGACAAGGCCTGGCCTATGCCAGAGACGATAAAAAACACCGTCATCAGCAAACCCAGCTCGGCATACGACAGACTGAAAGCCTCTTTAATCCACGGAAATAGCGGTGCCAGGATCAGGTGAAAGAAATGCGAAATGCCGTGCGCCAGGCCGACCAGACCGATCACCAGGGCGTCTTGTTTTACATTGTTTGTTTGGGTAGTCATTGTCATTTTGTGTGTTGAATGATTGATGCAAATCGCCAATTATCGATACCAAAACGGCTCACCACACAGACACTGAAGCGCAGAGAACAAGCAAGAGGCAGGACACTATCCTGGGTCGCGACCTTGCTCTACTGCTGATCTTTCTGCGCCTCGGCGTCCGTGTAGTGGGAACAGTGTCGCTTTTGCGTCCATCCTGCCGAATTATTGAACACACAAAGTGTAAGCAAAATTACGTCGTCTGATTTAAGATAAATAGACAATTTTTATCTCAAAATAGACAAATATGCGCACGCCACCCCTGACCCATACTAACGCCCCGCCTGCCCGGCTATTCCCCAGCATCGAACGGCCAGTGCGGGTAGTCGCCCGGGATTTAGCCGCCGACGAACTGCTGCGGGCGCATCGGCATTCCTGGGGGCAGGTCACTTATGCCATCGACGGCGTGATGCAGGTATTTGCCAGAGACAGTACCTGGTTTGTGCCGCCGTTGCGGGCGATCTGGATACCGGCGAATGTGGAACATGAAGTCCGCACTTTAGAAAAAGCCCGTTTGCGGGCGATCTATATCCATCAGGATATGGTGCCTATCGCTGGCGATCAGTGCGTTGTGCTGGAGGTCTCGGCATTGATGCGCGAACTGGTAGTTGTGCTAGCCGAACACGATCAGGCAGGCGCGCGCGAAGATCATCTGGCGGCAGTATTGCTCGATGAATTGCGACTCGCAGAGAGCTTGCCAATGAATGTCGTGATGCCGCGCGATAAGCGTTTAAAAACTTTGTGCGCGGCATTGATCGAGGATCCGGCATCGAGCCTGACGCTGGCGGATTTTGCGCGGCAAGTCGGCGCATCGGCGCGCACCCTGGCGCGCCTGTTTGAACAGGATCTGGGGATGAGCTTCGGTAGCTGGCGTCAGCAAATGCGGCTGGCGCGCGCAGCGCCGCTGATTTCCAGCGGCCTGCCCTTATCACGTGTTGCTGCGGAATTGGGTTACACGAGTCAATCGGCTTTTTCGGCGATGTTCAAAAAAACCTTCGGCAAATCGCCGTCCGCTTTCTTTAAAACAAGCTAACGGGTTTAACCGGTCGATTCAATCAGCCCGGCAAAGTTGCCGTGGTATGCAACCCTTATCCTAATTTACTGAGAATGCCATTCATTTCATCTTTGGCAAAAGCTTTCAATGTCTGGCCTCGCACATTACCGGCTGCAGAGATTGCAAATCCGAATGCCGCCATGGAAGCGTCGTCTTCCGCCTCGCATACCGTGACCAGATCGTATTGCCCCATAGTCCAGTAAATAGTCTTCATGTTTACACCGAATTTCGCACCCAATTCTTTTGCGGCGTCGGCTCGCCTGGTTGTATCCTTAACAGTGCGCAGACCCTGATCGGTGAAATTGGCAAGCATGAGAAATGTCACCATGATAATCCTCCTTAAAATGATTAAGGGCATGTAGCCCAACTAGAAAAATTTCTAACGATCAAATCAAGGGCAAGAAAACCACCTGTGCATGCATCACTAAATAACAACTGCCCCGAACTTTAAGCGATAAAAAAATGAACTTGTGCGCGTAAATTCTTTTGCACAAATGTCAATTTAATAAGCGGCAATCGTTATTGGAAATTAAATTAATAAATCAATTTTGAAAATCAATCGACAAAATCTTTGCTTACTTATGCGTTAAATAAGTAAGTTCCAAGGCGGAATGAAATACACATAAATCTTGTTTATTTCGTGCTAGATAAGCGAAATCAAATGCTTTAATCGAAAGTAAACGATAAATTATTTTTTTATCGCTATGGAGTCATCCGCATTCATAGAAATATATTTCGCGTCCATATCTTTATGCCCCGGGATGAAGGATGTGACTGTATCCAGTCTGGAATATGCTCAGGAGCGGCAGTTTGATCGTCAGGCGCTTGAATTCTCCTGATTTTCTCTATAGGAAAACCAGAACAAGATGCATGCCAGCATCAAAAAAATCCAGTAGTCGACCGGTGCCAGCCACAGCCAATGCTTGTGCCATGCGATATGCGCGGGATCAAAGCGTGCCAGGCCAAACGCAGGATTCAGCGCAAACCACAAAAAATCTTCAACAATCCAAAACATCATGATGCTGGCAAGCGCACGCGCTTCCAGTCTGATGGTCCAGGTTTGAAAAAAGAAAAAAGGAAAATGAAAAACCAGCGAGATAAATGGAAATACCCAGGCGTGATAGCCGGTCATGGCACGACCGCCCCAAAAAATATCGAGCAACCAATGTTTCTCTATACGCCAGGTCGGCAGGTTCTCGCCCCAGCCCGCACTTCCCTCTATCTGTATCTCGGTCTGGGCAAAAAACAGTGCCAGCAAAGCGACCCAGGCCATCAGCATACCCCACCGCCGCCAGGGCTGCGATCGTTGCTGCGGGCGCCTCGTATCATGATTCCATGCTTCATTCATGCTTCTACTCGACTCCTGTTTCATCTGTTTTCTGTTGCGACAAATCTGCATGACAAACCTGTTCCAGCACCTGACGCGCCGCATCGGCACGGCCAAGCAAACTGGCCCTGGCGCGCATGTCGCTGAGTTTTTCTGGATGGGACAATAAATAACGCACCCGATATTCGAGCGTGACATCGTCGAAAGCTTTGAGAGCGACGCCTTGCTCCAGCAAATAATCGGCATTGCGTTCTTCCTGTCCGCGGATAGGTGCATTGACGATCATAGGCAAACCCATGGCCAGGCATTCGGAGGTCGTCAATCCGCCCGGTTTGGTCACCACCAGATCGGCGCAGGCCATCCACTGTTCGATATGATCGGTATATCCCTGCGCGACCAGGCGTCCCGGAAATTGGCCTGCCAATGCCGTCAGCGCTGCCAGCGTGCGGATATTTTTTCCCGCCATCGCGATCAATTGAAAATCTCCGTCTATCTTCAGCAGGCGTGCCGCAATCTGCTCCAGACTGCCCAGTCCTGCGCCGCCGCCCATCAGCAAAATAGTCGTGCGCAAAGGATCAAGCCCGAGCTGTCTTGCAGCCTCTGCGCGCTGCGGGCGCACCGCAAAGCCGGGCATGATCGGAATGCCCGACACGTGAATAGTCGCGGCGGCGATACCTTGGGCGCGCATACGAAAAGCCACCTCCTCGTTGGAGGCGAAATAACCCGTCATCCCCTCATGCACCCACATCCGGTGCAGATCAAAATCGGTGACCTGTACCCAGACCGGGCAATGCAGACGCTGCTTGCGCAGCAAGCGGGCCAGCATTTCCGCCGGCAAAAAATGCGTGCAGATAATCGCATCCGGATTGACCTTGGCAATTTCTTTTAACAGCGCACGTGCATTTAAGCGTTCCAGCGCGCGCCGCAATTGTTCTATCGTGCCATCGGCCTGCGCCTCATGCGAGACCTGATACAGATAGCCCCACAGCGTCGGCGCTTTATTGACCAGTTTGATATAAAAATCGGTATAGATTTTACGAAAACCGGCGGTCACATAATTCATCACATCGAGATGGGTCGCGACCACCTGGTAACGGGGATCGAGCGAATAAGCACGGATCGCCTCGGCCGCACGCATATGCCCGGCCCCCGCAGAAACGCTCAGTAACAGTATCTTTTTTTGTGTCATGGCGGCAGACAGAAGAAGATAGAATAAATCGGAAAATCCTTGTCCCATCGATGAGATCGCCGGATTGTAGTCGCCACATATGTCAAGCGTGTGATACAAGGCGCATCTGTACTTTATTGACAACAAACTATGCATCAGCCTGCGTTAAACCGTAAGATCCGGCAAATCGCTGGCCGCAGATTGTTCTATCAAGGCTGACGCAACACGCCAAGCCGTTTACCACCGTTCATATTGAACCCGCAGTCTGGATGCGGCTTTCAGAGCCATTTCGCGCCAGCAGGCGCATCTGGCTTGCGGCTTTGCTTTGATATCCACATGTGATGGAAGCAGTTCCTCTGGCTTTTCTCTGTGCCTCTGTGTCTCGGTGGTGAGAGATTTCAGGTTGTGCGTAAGCCCTTTTATATTGTTTACTTTTATCGCTCCGGTACTATCTCAAATTAGTTACTTGAGATTTCTCCATCACAGAAATAAACCATGCCGACTGCAGCAAGCCATCCAGCCAGGCAATCAAATGCCGGTACCGGCTCGCATAAAACCACTCGGCATCAACCAGCGCACATTGCCGCACAAACGGCACTATCGCCAGGTCAGCGACACTCAAGCATTCCCCCGTTAAATAAGCGTGTTGTTGCAGGCGCTGATCCAGCAGATCCAGGAACACCTCTGCCCGGTCGCGATAAGTCGTCGCCGGATATTCGGGGAAGCGCTCCGCATATTTATAGCGATCCAGCGCTTGTTTAAACGCACTGTCGTTTTGCTGTATCAATGCCTGCACTTCGGCTGACAATGCCCCGTCAGGCATGAACCATTGCGAGGCTTGATGCTGTGCCAGCGCCCAGCACATGATGTCGAGACTTTGATCGATCACGCGGCCATCGGGCAAAAGCAGGACGGGCACCGTACCTTTGGGGGAATGATCGAGCATCGCCTGCGGCTTATTGCGCAAGCTGACTTCGTGTATCCGCACCTCGACACCGCTCAGCTTGATGGCGAGTCGCGCCCGGATCGCATACGGACAGCGACGGAAGCTATACAGCAAAGCTGTTGCGGGATTGCTTGAAGCATCTTGGCGGTTCGGCGGCATTTTCATGCTTGGTTTCTAAAAACGGATTGCGGGTTTGCATTTAAGTGCAGGCTGCGTACAATGAAACTATAGCTAGCATCTTGATCGTGCGTATTATCGCTGAATATTGAAGCCCCAATCATCAGGACAAATCGATGAAATCTCGCTCATATCGACTCTGTTGCGCTGCGCTATTCATGCTGACACTCAGCGCCTGCGAATCTTTGCTGCCGAACGCCAAGCAAACCTCGGATCTGCCCTGGATTACTTACCAGATCGGCGAGCAGGAGTTTGCGAACATCATTCCTGAAAAAACCACGCTAGCCGATTTACACCGGCGCGGCATCAACCCCAAAGAATCGCCGAATATCGCCCAACTGAATCATGCCGACATCAATCGCCGCCTGGTCGCCAGCGAATCGTCAAATACCAGCCTGATCCCACCCAAAGTCCGCGCCTGCCTGGCCGCGCACACCGCCTGCTATGCGTACGAGATCGAGGAAAAGCATCTGGATAAAAAACGTTATGGAAATTTTTTTAAAGACTTTCTGAATTTTGAACGTAAGGTACAGATCAGCGGCTGGCAGTTCACCGCACTGATCATTATCCAGAACGACGTGGTGGTCTATAAACTCTGGACCGGCAAATCGAATATCCAGCAATTAGAAGATGAAAAAAATCCTTTAGGTCCTCTGCAAGGATTGGGAAACTCATTAATTCATCGCTAGCTGGATACTCCCCCGAGAACGTCAATCCGGTTTGGCTGATTTTGACGTCTTACAAACCCAGCTCCTGCCAGATCGTATCGACGCGCGCCTTGACTGCGGGTGTCATCTGGATGGTCGTACCCCATTCACGGCTGGTTTCACCCGGCCATTTATTCGTCGCATCCAGTCCCATCTTGCTGCCCAGGCCGCTGACCGGCGACGCAAAATCGAGGTAATCGATCGGTGTGTTATCGACCAAAGTCGTATCGCGCAGCGGATCGACGCGGGTGGTAATCGCCCAGATCACTTCTTTCCAGTCGCGGATATTCACATCCTCATCGACTACGATGATGAACTTGGTATACATGAACTGGCGCAAAAAACTCCAGACCCCGAACATCACGCGCTTGGCATGACCGGCATAGGCTTTTTTGATCTGGACTACCGCCATGCGGTAACTACAGCCCTCAGGCGGCAGATAGAAATCGGTGATCTCGCTGAATTGTTTTTGCAGCAAAGGAATGAACACTTCATTGAGTGCGACGCCGAGCACCGCGGGTTCGTCCGGCGGTTTGCCGGTGTATGTGGAGTGATAGATAGGATCGCGACGCATGGTAATGCGGTCTATCGTAAATACAGGGAAGCTGTCCTGCTCATTATAGTAACCGGTGTGATCACCATATGGCCCTTCGAGTGCATGCTCGTAACCGGTCGGATGCGATTCGTCCGGATAGATATGCCCTTCCAGCACGATCTCGGCACTGGCGGGTACGCGCAATTCGCTGCCGATGGCTTTGACCAGTTCGGTACGGCTGCCACGCAATAGCCCTGCGAATTGATATTCCGATAAGCTATCCGGCACTGGCGTAACCGCACCGAGGATGGTGGCGGGATCGGCGCCGAGCGCAACGGCAATCGGATAAGGCTGCCCCTTATTGACAATGCCATGTTCACGAAAATCGAGTGCGCCGCCGCGATGGGCGAGCCAGCGCATGATGACTTTATTGCGCCCCAACACCTGCTGTCTATATATACCCAGATTTTGCCGCTTCTTATAAGGACCCTTGGTAATCACCAGACCCCAGGTAATTAAAGGAGCAACATCACCTGGCCAGCAATGCTGGATCGGCAATTTGGCCAGATCGACATCATTGCCTTCCCAGACGATTTCCTGGCACTTCGCAGCGCGCACCTCTTTCGGCGCCATATCCCAGACGGCTTTGACGAGCGAGCCGAGACCGAGGATATCTTTAAAGTCTTTCGGCGGTTCCGGCTCTTTTAAAGATGAAAGCACCTGCCCAATCTTGCGCAGCTCGCTGATATTGTCGGCTCCCATGCCCATCGCAACCCGGTGCGGCGTGCCGAATAAATTGCCGAGTACCGGGATCGTATGGCCAGTTGGCTGGGTAAATAACAGCGCCGGACCTTCTGCCCGCAAAGTGCGATCGCAGATCTCGGTCATCTCCAGATAAGGTGAAACAGGCATAACTATTTGTTTTAATTCATTTTTTTGTTGAAGCTGAGAAATAAAATCTCTTAAATCTGCATATTTCATGTTTTTTAACTTTTGATGAATTTGAACTTAATAAAGCAAATAACGCTGGCAAGTACTTGATTTCATTATACTTTGCTGCGATGCAGCAGTCATTTATCAGACTTAAAAGTAATGACAATTGATTTCTATAGTATTGACTTGATATAAAACCGACCCTACAATTCGCCCAACTTGATGAAGAGGCTAGAACTCCGGCGCACTCGAACAAAGATTGCAACGCCAAACGGTAACATCATTCACGGGGATCGGGCCCCACATAACATTGTAAGGATTGTTTTCAAAAGGCGACTGCCTTGACCCGAAAATAGTTGTTTGTCACAAGCGAGATTGCGAATCTCCCACCTAAGTTGAGTTACATAAAGCTCAACAGACAAATAACTCCGGCGTCTTTTTGATCGCGCCAGCGACGGAGACGATGTTTCTGATTCGTAGTTTTTTAGTTTGCTGTCGTTGCTACTGAAGCGACAAGCGCTACGAAAGTTCAGGAGGTTAAATGTTTCAAGGTTTTATTTTAGCAGTACAACAAGGCAGCACTCGGCTCGCCGGCAAGACCACCGCACTGACCGTCGCAGCACGCGACACCCGCAGTGGCTTCATGACTACCATGCATCATCTGCTGATGTTGCTGGGTATCTCGTCCATATTCGTTCTTGGCCTGATGTTTATCAAACCGGATCTGGTCGAAAAATTTAAAAAACTCTCTCCGTTTACCGCTGCTGAAGAAAACGTGGCGGAACAGGCAACACCACCAAATCTAGCCATGTTAATGGCAACCCCGGAGCAAGTCGCTCAATCGGATGCCGCCAAAGGCCAGGAACCGACTGAAGAAGACCGCAAAATGCTGGGCAACCAGCGCCAGCAACAATGGGTCACTAACTGGCTGGCAAAACGCTATCGCATCGCTAGCGATGCAACCAATATGCTGGTGTCGGCAAGCTATCTGACAGCACAAGAGATCAAACTTGATCCATTGCTGATCTTGTCCGTGATGGCGATTGAATCGGGCTTGAATCCTTTTGCCGAGAGCCCGGTCGGCGCACAAGGCCTGATGCAAGTCATGTCCAAAGTGCATCACGATAAATTCCAGGAACTGGGCGGCGTCAAGGCGGCCTTGAATCCGGTCGCCAACATCAAGGTCGGAGCATTGATTTTGAAAGACTACGTTTCACGCGGCGGTTCTGTCGAAGCGGGTTTAAAACTATATGTCGGCGCAGCAGCATTTGAGAACGACTCCGGTTATGGTTCACGCGTAATGGCAGAATATCGCCGCCTGAAGGATGTCGCCATGGGTAAAAATGTGCCGACATTCACTTCAGCACCGCCAGCAGCACCTGCACCGCAGAGCCTGCCTGCACCTAAAAGCGAGCCGGTGACCGAGGCGAAGGCAGCAGAGCCGAAACCCGCACCTCCGGAACAAATCGCTAAACTGTAATCAGGGAAGCCAGCGATTTACATCGTCAAGTTTGAAGCCATGGATAGCCGCCTGCATAAGCCTGGCGGCTATTTTATTGTTGAACCCCGAAATCATAATCCTTGGCCACCGTCAATACGGCCTCCCGAAAATCATGCATCAGCGCAGAGCGCTTGCCGCCGCTAGGGCAAGCCAGTACATATTGATGACGGATATCGCTGGAGAACGGACGCACCACCACGCCATTGTTGAGCCACAGCCTGGCACCAAACGGCTCTACAATCGAAACGCCCAGACCATGCGCGACCATGGCATAACGTGTGTGCGAGGTTTGCGTCTTTACCCTGTGAATCGGGCGACTGCCGGCTTCACTCAGCCTGAGTGTCTCTAACTCATAACTCTGCGAGATGATGGGGAAAAAACCGATGATATCTTCGCCATCGAGATCCATCGGCTCTATCACGTCCTTGCTGGTTAAATGGTGGCCGACCGGCATCGCGCACATCACACTCGCCTCCTTGAATATCTCTTGCTCTATCCCCGCCAACGGAGGGAATGCCATGCAAATCGCCATGTCGACTTTTTGATCTTGCAGGCGCACCAGGATCTCGGGCGCGTTTGAACTATCTACCGTAACCGGTACATCTTGATGATATTTAAAGAACTCGCGCAAGATCAGCGGCAAGATCGATGACGACAAGATCGGCAGACAGGCGATCGTGATGCCTTGCGGTGCCTCATTGCGGATATTGCTGGCGACCTGCGACAAACGCTCCAGCCCAAGGAAATTCTCTTCCACCGCGCTATAAAACCGCACCCCCGCCAGCGTCGGCTCGAGCCGCCCTTTGTCGCGATTAAACAACCTGAAGCCGAGCGTTTCTTCTAAATCGGCGATCAAACGGCTAATCGCCGGTTGTGTGATATTCATTTTCCGTGCGGCACCAACGCTGGTGCCTGCAATCATCAGGCAACGAAAGGCCTCGATTTGTCTGAACTGGATCATCGCTTATTCCTTGTTTATCCGGCATTTAAATAGCGCAATATCAACATACTCACCCATGTATTTTTCATATCCGCCCTACAATAAAGCGGAATCAGTACATTAAATATTAAGTTCTAGGGGAGTATGCAAACAATACGGCAAAATATTGCGCTATAAAGTCTCTGCATTTGCACCGTAAATTCGCTTATTAAAAAAATCGGCAAATTTAATTTAAACCCAACGTATAACAAAAATACATGAAGTATGCGAATTTGTTAGTGGACATGATATGACATTTTTGAAATACTTCGTTACCTGATTGTTACAGGATGACAACATTAGGTAAAAGGGTCCAATTTCCCTGCGCCGTTTCGCGTTTATTTTCCGTAATAATTAGCCCACTGACCCACCAATCACGACCTATTGCCCAATCAGGCAATTGTTCACTTTGGCAAGTTCAGTGATACCCACAAGGTGAAAAATCAGCGTGTCTTCGTCTTCCAAAAGCGGATTGACTCACGCTGGCTTGGCTATCCATCAACGCAGCAAGAACGCCAAATGCTGACCGTTGATGAATCAAGTCTGCACACTATTTGTCTGTTGTTTAACAGTATGAGGGAGAATATGCTTGCTTTAGGAACTGTCAAATTAAAAGGGATAGACGAAAAATTCAACCTGCTCACGGGGCTTACCCAGTCCAAAGTGAAGCATCGCTATGCAGGCGATATCGAGGCTGAATCTTGTTTTGAATGCCTGACCTTCTCTGCCACCGCGCAATCTGCGAATTTTGTCGGGCTAGAATATCTGACCGGCAAAATCGGCAATCGCCGTGGCGGGTTTATCTTGCAGCATGTAGGCTGTATTAAATCCGGCAAATCAGAAAGCACACTGAATGTGCTGAGCGGCTCAGGCACAGGCGAACTGGCAGGCATCAAAGGGCATGGCCGCAGCACCTGGAGCGGCATCAATGGCCAGCTCTCTCAGGTGTTACTGGAATATACATTTGATTAAACAAGCGCTAAAAATAAAAATCCCGTCAAGCGGCAGGCCGTGACAAAAATTGCGCGATTCGCCGCACGGCTTCCTGCAGATTTTCCATCGATGTCGCATACGAAATGCGCACATAGCGCCGTGCGCCTGCCGCGCCGAAATCCAATCCAGGTACGATGACCACACCGGCTTGTTGCAATAAATCACGCGTGAACTGATCCGCATCATCAGAAAACCGCGAGCAATCGGCATACACGTAAAACGCGCCGTCCGGCATCACAGGGACAGCAAATCCCAGGGCAGTCAGCGCGGGCACGATGTAGTCACGCCGGCGTTTAAACTCCGCTTTACGCTCCTCATAGACAGCCAGAGCCTCTGGCGAAAAGCAGGCCAGCGCCGCATGCTGGGCAACCGACGAGGCGCAAATAAACAAGTTCTGCGCAAGCTTCTCGATATGCGGAACGATGCGCTCCGGCACCACCAGCCAGCCCAAACGCCAACCCGTCATATTGAAATATTTACTGAAGCTGTTGATCACCACCACATCGTCGTCCAGCGATAATGCAGAAAACGGTGCGCCCTCATACGACAACCCCTGGTAAATTTCATCGACGATGGTGAAGCCGCCGCGCGCTTTGACGGTAGCGATGATTTTCGCCAACTCGTCATGGGCGATTGAAGTGCCGGTCGGATTCGAAGGCGATGCCAGCAAAACGCCTTTAGTTGCCACACCCCAGTGCGCCGCCACCATCGCATCGGATAATTGAAAACGCTGCGCAGGGCCGCTTTCGATCAGGCTCGCCTTACCTTCAAACGCCGCAACGAAATGGCGATTACATGGATAACAAGGATCCGGCATCAAGACCTCGGCACCGGGCTCGACTAAAGCCGCACAAGCCAATAGCAAAGCGGCGGAAGCGCCAGCAGTGACAATGATGCGACTGGCAGGAACCGTCAAGCCGAACGCGTCCAGATAATGCCGGGCAATCGCTTCGCGCAAGGCCGGTACGCCGAGTGCCGAGGTATATTGCAAACGGCCTTCTGCCATCGCTTTGCCGGCGGCATCGATCACCATTTGCGGCGCGGTAAAATCCGGCTCGCCTATCCCCATGTGGATAATATGGCGCCCTTGCGCTTCCAGATCAGCCGCCATTTTGGCTAGCTCCATCACATGAAAAGGAGCTATGTTATCTAAACGGGAGGCGAGATTTTTTTCCATGATGATATTTTTCCGTATTTATCGTTCGACTGGCCTTATCAGGCTCAATCATTATTCAGATCAACGCAAGGCACAAAAAAAACCGCCTTATTCCAGTCAGAAATAAGACGGCTATCTGTGATTCATTGCATCAGGATATGACATCCATCAGAGCTTCATTAAAACGCACATTATTTTCCAGCGTTGATTTCTGCGCTACGTAATTTTGCAGCTAATTTATCCAGCACGCCGTTGACGTACTTATGCCCATCCAAACCGCCGAAGGACTTGGTCAATTCAACCGCTTCATTGATGACGACGCGATAAGGGATCTCGATGTGATGCTTTAATTCGTAAGCACCGATCAATAAGGCAGCGTGTTCGATCGGCGATAATTCTGCAATCGTACGATCAATCAGCGGCGTGATTTCTTCACGTAACTGCACCGACTGGTTGATCGCGCCATGCAACAAGGCGTCAAAATGTTCGCGATCCGCTTTATCGAAACCATGCGCTTCACGGATATGGGCATCGATCACGCCGGAGTCTTCATTATTCAGCAACCACTGATACAAACCTTGCAAGGCGAACTCGCGCGCGCGATGTCTGGGCGAGCGACTTTTGCTCGGATTAGCGTGGGGGGATTTGTTCGTCATCATCATCTCTACTTAATTGTGTGACGCAATCAAGCGTCGTAGCCGGTATCTTCACTGGCTTCCGCCAGCTCTTCCAACGCCAGTGTCAGGTTTGCCATTTCGACGGCAACACGCGCGGCATCGGCGCCCTTCTCTGCCATGCGCACTGCGGCCTGTTCGTCGTTCTCGGTAGTCAGGATCGCATTCGCAATAGGGATGCCGCTGTCTAGGCCAACGCGTGTGATGCCTGCGCCAGATTCATTGGACACCAATTCAAAGTGATAAGTCTCGCCACGAATCACGGCCCCCAATGCGATCAGCGCATCAAATTGATTGGTCTCTGCCAATTTTTGCAAAGCCAGAGGCACTTCGAGTGCGCCGGGAACCGTAACATGCAAAATGTCTTCGTTCAGCACGCCCAGGCGTGTCAGCTCGGCCAGGCAGGCGGACAGCAAGCCATTACCCACCGTCTCGTTGAAACGAGCTTGTACGATACCCACGCGCACACCGGCGCCGTCCAGATTTGATTCGTAATGTCCTACCGTCATGATCTTCCCTTTTTGCGCTGATGCGCTGCTATGTCATTATTCAATTATGAGTGGCAACTACCACTCGGGTATTTTTTGTGCTGGCTTACTGGTTTTAATTGAGCTTGATTGGCTTTATCAAGGTTTATCCATATAGCCAACCACCTCAAGGTCAAAGCCTGTCATGGATGGCATTTTTCTCGGATTCGCCAACAATTTCATACGGCCGACGCCGACATCTTTCAAAATCTGCGCACCGATGCCGTAGTTACGCAAATCCATACGCGCTGCCCTGCCTTGCGGGCGGGCATCCGGCGTATTCAATGCCTTAAATTGATCGAACATCTGCTCGGCAGTTTCTTCGCAATTCAATAATACGATGACGCCGCAGTTGGATGCCTGCACTGCCGCCATTGCCGTCGCCACATTCCATGAGTGGGTCGTGATTTTACTTTCCAGCAGATCGAGAATCGAGACCGGCTGATGGACCCGTACCAAGGCTTCTTTATCCCGCGTAATATCGCCGTGCACCAGGGCCAGATGCGCAGCGCCGCTAGGCTTATCACGATACACGACGGCATTAAAACTGCCATGAACGGTTTGCATTTCGCGCTCGGCGACACGCTCGACAATACACTCGGTCTGGCTGCGATAGTGAATCAGATCAGCGATGGTGCCAATTTTCAAACCATGTTCTCTGGCGAATTCCATCAAATCCGGCAAGCGCGCCATGGTGCCATCGTCCTTCATGATCTCGCAGATGACCGCCGCTGGCGTCAGTCCTGCCAGATCAGCCAGATCGCAACCGGCCTCGGTATGCCCGGCGCGCATCAGTACACCGCCCTTTTGCGCCTTCAGCGGGAAAATATGACCGGGCTGAACGATGTCATTCGCCGTCATTTTCTTATCGACTGCCACCTGAATGGTGCGGGCACGATCTGCCGCAGAAATACCGGTAGTCACCCCCTCGGCAGCTTCGATTGAGACGGTGAAATTAGTGCCATAGGCGGTACCGTTACGACTCGACATCATCGCCAAATTCAGCTCATCGCAACGCTCTTCAGTCAAAGTCAGACAAATCAGGCCACGACCGAATTTCGCCATGAAGTTAATCGCTTCCGGCGTCACAAATTCGGCGGCCAACACCAGATCCCCTTCGTTTTCTCGATCTTCTTCATCGACCAGTATCACCATGCGGCCAGCGCGCAATTCTTCGACGATTTCTTGGGTATTTGACATGCTCATGAGAATTTCCTAGACGGTGTACTGCTCGCCGCATCCGACTTGCGCGACTGAATGTATTAACCCTCTATTGTAATGGATTTAGCCTGCTATACAGAATGGCAATTGACAATACCGGACTAACTTTGCGCTATATTAGGTTAATCAAGTCAAAAAGATCTGTTAAATGAATATAAAATTTATATTTATACCATCAATATTTTGCAGGAAATTCAAATACCCAAATTTGGCACAATTCCTGCTCAACAATGTGAACCAGCGTTGTTTTAATTTAGATATTGCTCAAGCTGCTGACTCATGTCAGCATTGATATTTACATTTTGAATGTAATCTTAGCCTTTGTAGCAATATTACAGTGCATTTGCATAAACAAAAAAACAGGAAATCGCATTACTTCAGTGCAAAAAAAATAATCATGCTTGAAGACTTGGCGACATTAGCTGTTTTTAATGAGGAGCATCATGAATAAGGTAGTACAAAACGAGATGAAAAGATTTTGTGTTCTGCTGTTCAATGTATGTTGTACAAGCATGCTAGTCACCGCATGCCAGAAAAGCCCACCCCCGGAACAGGTTGCAAGCGCGCCCGTAGCTGAACCAGTTTCATCGCAGCCTACAGGGCTGGTTAAAAATGCGATACGGCATACCGAAGAAACTGCCGACGTCACCAGATGGATGGATCAGGCATCGACTAAAACTGCCGCCCAGATGGCATTAGAAGAAAAACAGGCAAAAGAAGCGAAGGAGGTCAAACTCGCAGCAGAAGCCAAAGCACTAGCAGCAAAAACGGCACTCAACTCCCCACGCGACTCCGTCAAAGCTGTCGCAGCATCGATTGCACAAACTCCGGCGGCCGTGCCAAAAGCCGTTGAAATACCGGTAGCGCCGGTCGTCGCCGTGGCACCGTCTAAGCCAGTTCCGATCGCAGAGCCGGTCGCACTGAAACTGATTTCCAGTGTCCAGCCGCGCTTTCCTAAAAGTGCTGAGAAACTGGGCGTCACCGAAGGCACGGTCACCGCTCGTATTCATATCGAAACCGATGGCAAAGTATCGGGTGTCGACATTATTCAGGCAAAGCCAGCAAAACACTTTGCGCCAGAAGTGATTGCCGCCGCTTCACAATGGAAATATGCACCGATCGCCAGTCCGCAAACCAAGATTTTGGAATTCAACTTCAAGCTGGATAATTGATCGGCTAGCGTCACTTTTAGTCAGGGCCAAAATCTAAAAAAGCTGCAAGTTGCTAATGCCGTACAGTTAAGCCGTAAACGTAAAATCGTCATCCCTGCGCAGGCCGGAATGACGAAGCGAAGTGTACGGCTTTACCGCACTTGCGGCTATTTTCCTTTGAGTCTCTGGTTAAGACGATACCTGCGCTATTTCAGCACTCATCAATGCCCGTGTCCGTCGCCATGTCCGATCGCATCGACCGGCATTCCAGCACCGTCCTTCCCTTCAAAAAAGAAAGGTTTGCGCGCTTTCGGAGTGGCGCCGACTTCATTCATCGTCGCAGATTCATACAAACGTCCATTCAACATGACATGCGATATCTTGTCGGATTGGCGGATATCTTTCAAAACATCGCCATCAATCATGACCAGGTCGGCCAGCTTGCCCGATTCCAGTGAACCGATATCTTTGTCCATACCCAGATATTTTGCGCCATTCAAGGTAGCAACCCGGATTGCCTCGAGTGAACTCATGCCGCCGCGTCCCAGAGTCCACATTTCCCAGTGCGCACCCAGGCCTTCACGCTGACCATGTGCACCGAGATTGACCGGCACGCCAGCGCGCTGCAATTCAGTCGCAGTACGCGCGATATTAAAAACATTGAAATCTTCTTCGGGTGCAGTTTCACGCCTGACGCTGCGCGACTCCAATACGCTGCGCGGCACATAGCGCGACAACAGCGGATGCTTCCAGACATCGGTATGGGCATACCAATAATGCTCGCCATCCAGACCGCCATAACCGACAATCAGGGTTGGCGTATATCCGACCTTGGTCTGCGACCACAACTGCTTGACGTCGTCATAGGCATTGGCGACCGGAATCGCATGCTCGATACCGGTATGGCCGTCGATCACCATACTCATATTATGTTGAAACAACGAGCCGCCTTCCGGCACCACCATCATGCCTGTCTGACGTGCCGCCTCCAAAACCTGCTGCCTTTGTTCGCGACGCGGCTGGTTATAACTTTTAACCGAGATCGCACCAGCCGCTTTCAAGCGCTTCAGGTGAGTTAAGGCATCATCAAGATTATTCACCAGCGCACTGACATTCGCCTTGGCGCCGTACAAAATAGTTCCTGTTGAAAAAATACGCGGTCCCACGATTTTGCCTGCGCGTTGCAATTCACTCTGGCTGAAAATCTCCGCGGTATCATTCGACGGATCATGTAAAGTCGTGACGCCGAATGCCAGTGACGCGTAGTTGATCCAGCTCTGCTGAGGAATAATTTCACTCTCACCCATACCGCCATGCCAGTGCACATCGACAATGCCCGGGATAATCGTTTTACCCGTAGCGTCGATCTGCGTGGCACCTGCCGGCACCGCGATGTCAGCGACTTTACCGACGGAGACGATACGATTTTCCTTGATGACGATGCGACCGTTTTCGATCACCTCATCGCCCTTCATCGTGACAATCCTGGCACCTGAAATCACCGTAGTTGCCGTCGGCTTGTTGGCTTTTTCCTGGAAACCGATTTTCAGACCAGCCTCGACCGGTTTGCTTGCCTCTTTAGGAGAATCAGGCAAGAACGTGAAGGCATTCTTCAACTCAGAGCTGAATAACTCGTCACCCAGCGCAAAATGAATCTTGCTGCTATCGCCAGACCAGTGTACGTAGTCACCCGCATTCACATCCAATTGCTTGACCGGCAAACCATCCATTTTCTGACCGATAGTAATCGGCTTACCCGCCATCGGCAGCGGCGTGACAAAGGTGTGAAAACGCTCGCCAAACGCCAGCCAGTTGCCATCTGGCGAGATGCTGAAATCACTCGTGAATTCGCCTTTGGCAACCGCCTGCTCTTCGTTTTTATTGAGATCAATTCTGATTAAAGACGTGCTCCAGTCCACCTCGCCGGAACGCTGCATTCTCGACACATAGATATAGTCGTTATCTTTGCCGTATTGCGGCGCAGAGCCATCGTCGGTGAGGAGTCGCGGTGTTGATTTACCATCCGCATTCACAACAAAGACTCCCGTTTCAAGCCCATACCAAGGCGAAGTCAGGTAACCGCCGCGCGACTTCTCATACGTCACCTGCTTGCCATCGGGCGAGAACTGCGGAGACAGGTATTTACCCGGTTTCTTCGTCAGGATAGTTTCCTGACCATTACGAATATCGATGCTGCGGACTGAACCAAGTTGTTCGTCACTCCAGGTTGTGAAGACAACGCTCCGACCGTCACGAGAAAAACGTGGGAAAAATTCAAAATGATCCTGCTGCCTGGTCAGTCGCTGCGACGTGCCGTTTGGCAGGTCGCGGATATACAATTGTCCCAGTGCCGAATACACGACTTTGTCGCCCTGCGGCGAAACATTCACCCAACGCAATTGATGCACATCAAACTTGTCCGGCGCCACCGCCGTATCGAAGCGCAATGCGGGACGAATTTCTCTGGTGTCTTTAACGTGAAATGCAATTTCTTTCGAGGTTTTCGCAAACGGGTCAACCTGCCAGAGCCTGCCCTTCGCCCACACCACCAACTGCTTACTCCCCGGTAGCCAGCTAATCGATGGATACACGCCATGCACGGCCCAGGTCTCTTGCATATCACGCTCTAATTCGCTCCATGCAAGCTTCTCTTCCCCGGTTTCCAGATTTTTCAAAAACAAAGTACTTTGATTGCGCACCCGGCGTACAAACGCCAGATATTTACCATCGGGCGACGGGCTAGGACGCACGGCGCCGCCGGGTCCGCTGACGAAGGCCTTGGTCTTACCGTCTTTTAAATCCTTACGAAAAATCTGATAAATCTGCGTATTTGAATTCTTGTTATATTCAAATACATTGCCAGGCGTCGTATCCTGAGAATAATAGACATAGCGCCCATCCGGTGAAAATGCCGGTTCGCCCAGATCCTTTTGCCAGTTCGGCTTTTCATTCAGCTGCACACCAGCACCGCCGCCAACGTGATACAACCAGATTTCGCCAGAACCCAGTGAACGTGTCCCTGTGAAGTGCTTACGCGCTGCAATGTACTGACCATTCGGATGCCAGACCGGATTATTCAATAAACGAAAATCTTCCTTCGTCAACGCATGGGCGTTAGTCCCGTCCACGTTCATGATCCAGATATTGTCACCACCTCCTGCATCGGACATATAGGTCAATTGTTTTCCATCTGGCGAAAAGCGCGCCTGCATTTCCCAGGCGATGCTGTGGGTCAAAGCCTTCGCTTCGCCACCTTCGATCGGCAACAGATATAAATCTCCCAGCAGATCAAACACAATTTGTTTGCCATCGGGACTGACATCGACACTCATCCAGGTACCGGTCCTGGTATCGATATCGACGGTTGAAGCCGTGCCGGCAGGTGCATTCACATCCCATTTTTTCTTGGCATCCGCAGCGTCTTTATTCACCTCCGCAGCGATACTGAGGGCACTGCATAAAATGAAAAATAAGGCGCTGCCTATCTGTATTTTTTTAAGCGTTTGCATCTGGTCTCCGTCGGATCTGGAATGGTGAGTAGTTAGTGGGTTAGTGGTAAACAGGCTTTGGTAAATAGACTTAGCGACAAAATGACAGGTTACGTGTCCAGCTTGACAAGGACAACCGTGCAACACAAATCGACTCCAGATTGTTGCCTCAAGACAGGCGAAAGTCTAGTCAGAAATGACTAAAATGAAGCGCATTTAAATAAAAACCATAATGTTCTGTTTTAAACAGTTTCGACCAACGATAATTTTACAAATCAAGATAAATCTTTTTAATCTATTGCCATTGAGCTTTTGCAAAAGATATTCCCTGCTTTAACGACATCGGGTTTATCTATCTGCCATACTGACCAACGGCTAACTGTTAAAGTAGCGGGTAGTAGCTGGTCTAATATAAATTATTTGCGTAAAGGAGAGTAATCGATGTTCCTCTCAGCACCAATACGGCAGGTCATTCATCACAGCTCAACCCTATTATTTTTCTCGTATGACTATGTCCAATTCAAGCTCGTCAATTCAAACCACGCCGTTGTCTGAACTCCAAACTCTGCCGGCACTTTTTTCCTGGCGGGTGCAGCAAACACCAGCCGCTGAGGCATACCGGCAATACGACGAAGCCACCGCGCAATGACAAAGCTATTCCTGGCAACAAACTAACGAGCGCGTAGCCGGCTTTATCCAAGCGCTTTCCGGACTGGGATTGGCGTCCGGGTCACGCATTGCGATCTTGCTGCCAAACGGCTTGCACGCCGTCTGCATAGATCAGGCAAGCCTGGCACTTGCCTATGTACCGGTGCCTATGCATGCGCTGGATAACCCGGCCAGCATCGCCTATATCCTGAACGATAGCGATGCGTCTTTGTTGATCGCCGCTAGTGATCAACAGTGGAAAGCAATTGCCGGAGCAGGTCTGGATTTACCCGCATTGCGTCAAGTCGTTGTACTGGAAAAATCCCTACCCGCATCTACCCAGTCTTCATCGATTCCGATATTGACTTTAGAAGAATGGCTGGCTGCCGGTCGCAATAATCAACCAACTCAACACGCGCCCGCGGCGACTGATCTTGCCGCGCTGGTCTACACATCGGGCACAACGGGCAAACCAAAAGGCGTCATGCTGACGCACACCAATGTGATGTCGAATGTCAAAGCCGTGGTGCAGCGCGTCGCACCAGTGATCAGCGATGTCTTTCTCTCTTTCCTGCCGCTCTCTCATACATTCGAGCGCACTGCTGGTTATTACCTGCCTATCGCGGCAGGAGCTTGTGTTGCATTTTCGCGCTCAGCGAAACAATTGCCGCAAGATTTGATTGAGGTGCGGCCGACAATTTTGATTTCAGTGCCGAGAATCTATGAACGTGTCTTCAGTGCGATACAAAATAAACTCGCGACGTCTCAACTGCAGTCCTAGCTGTTTAACACTGCAATTACAATCGGCTGGCGCAGATTCTGCCGTGCGCAAGGCAGTTTATCGGATGGCGCATTGAAAGCGGCGATCGATGCATCAAGCTGGTTGATTTTCGATCAGTTGGTTGCCAAAAAATTGATGGCTCAGTTCGGCGGTCGCCTGCGAGTTGCTGTCAGCGGCGGTGCTGCGCTGTCATCGGCAATCTCGCATTGCTTTCTGGGATTGGGCATCCCTATCGTCCAGGGTTACGGCATGACCGAAACCGCACCGGTAGTCGCGTTTAACGCACCCGATGACAACAACCCCGCAACTGTCGGACGCCCTGTCGCTGAAGTAGAAGTCAAAATTGGAGAAAACGCTGAACTGCTGGTGCGTGGTCCGAACGTCATGCGCGGCTACTGGAAACGTGACGAGGACACAGCAAAAGCATTCATCGATGGCTGGCTACGCACTGGCGATCAGGCCGCAATAGAATCCGGTCGGATCCGCATTCTGGGTCGCGTCAAAGAAATCATCGTGACATCAACTGGGGAAAAGATCGCCCCGGTCGATTTGGAATTGGCAATCACCAATGACTCGGTATTCGAGCAGGCCTATGCTTTTGGAGAAAATCATCCGTTTATTGCCTGCGCCGTGGTGCTCAATCAAGGTTATTGGAACGAATTGGCCAACTCATTGGATCTGAATCCAAATGATGCCAGCAGCCTGCAATCTGCCAGTGCAGTTGAAGCCGTGGTCAGACGCATACGAGGATTGACAGCGACGTTCCCTTATTACGCACAACCAAAAGCTGCAATCCTCAGTCTGGAACCATGGACGATAGAAAATACGCTGATCACGCCAACGCTTAAACTAAAGCGCAATAATCTGGCGAACTATTTTGCACAAAGTATGCAAGAAATTTATTCACGCAAAACAAATTAATCTTTGTCCGAATCTACTGCGATTTCCTTGCGCTGTTTCGCGTCATTGAAATTCAGACTGCGCACCATCTCGCATCGGGCAGATAGTGCACAGTCTATTCAGGAGCACTACTTCGATCGCTGGAGTAAGCCCTTCACAACTTGATTCAGCCAATAATCGCTTTACGTCCGACCGCAGAATCATCTGAGAAAAACCCATCGATACCTGCTTCAATATAATGTCGGATCTCAGCAATTGCTCCTATCTCATTGCGTGCGTTATCGCCATTACCATCTCTGAAATTGGCCGCCAGAAAGCAATTCTCAGGGCGGAAAGTCCAGGTATGGACTAGCAAGCCGGCATCATGTGCATCACTGATGATAGCGCTTGGCTTACCCAACTTGCCATCGCTGAGTAAGGGGATCAAGGCACGCGTTGGTGGTGCAACGACATCAGCATAACGGGCAATCTCACGCAATCCTGTCTTGGATGACATTTTTCCGAAACTTAAATCACCACCTGCAGCAACCACATCGGCCGGCCGGATATCACCTTCGGCAACCAATTGCATCAATCGGATATTGTTTTTTTTGCCGATGACGCCACGGATATACTTCAGGTTCGTCACCTCAAACGACTGAATTTCAAGCGGACAGCGTTGCGTATATTCGTGCTCGGTCAGGCTTTTCAAGAAACGATCTTCAAGCGGCAATCCCGCCTTGGCAAAATAAGTCGAGTGCTTCAACTCAGGTATGAGTCCAATCAATCTGCCGGCTGTAGCTGATTCTGCTGCGGCGAAATCGATGATCTCATCCCAGGTCAAGACCTGAAACATACCATCATAAAAAGTATTTTGCGGACGGATTTTAGGCAAGCGCTCAATAGCTCGTAAAGACTTCAGTTCGCTCAACGTGAAATCATCACAAAACCAGCCGGTATGCGTACGCCCATCGATAGTTTTGGTCGTACGTTTGGAAGCGAATTCCGCACGTTGCGAGACGTCAGTTGTCTCGTCCAGAATGGCCTCATGTCGCGCGACCAGGATGCCGTCTTTGGTGCTGACCAGATCAGGTTCGATATAATCAGCACCGTCGGCGATCGCCTTGGAATACGACGCTAAAGTATGCTCAGGCCGCAGTGCCGACGCACCGCGATGAGCAAATAATTCCACTTTACGCGCAGGGCTGGCGAAGACCTGGGAAGCAACACCGGCGGTATTCAAGGACAAAATACTGCCGCTCAGCGCCGCTGTTTTTAAAAAAGAACGACGATCAAAGTTCATTGCTTCTTTCTATTAAAAATCTGCGCCGACGGTCACGAAGAACTGACGCGGTGCGATCGGAAATGTATTGTAAGTACCGTTAGCGGCACCTACTACAACCACGGAATCGCCTTTTACCTGATTCAGATTTGTGACATTGAGGCGTACCCTGGCATTTTTTATGAAATTATTTGGGGCTACTGGAATTTTTGCATTTACACCAAGGTTCAACATGAAGTAACTGTCAACCGACAAATCATTGGTATAGGTTGCATAACGCTTGCCCACGTAATCACCAATCAATTGCATCTCGATATCGCCAAATGTCGCAGATGCCACAAACTTATTCATCCATTCTGGGCTGCCAGGAACTTTTTTACCGGATGTCGCAACCAGCGCTTTTCCGTTATTATAGTCATCTGCATAGACGGAGCGATTGTATGACAGCGCATTATAGAAACTAAAGTTTCGCCCGAAATGCAAAGTGCCAGCCAGATCAATACCATCCGTCGTCACACTACCTACGTTGGCAAGAATGGGGTTACCGCCGATGATGGAAGAGATCACTGGCGTAGGACTGATTTGCAATAAACGATTACTAAAGTCAACGTGATAAATCGTGACTTGACCATCAATTTTATTCAATGGGCCGAGATCCAGATTACGTTTACCGCGCAGACCTGCCTCATACGTCAATGAAGTTTCTGGCTGCGCAGTATTTTTAAATAGGTCAAAAGCCGATTGGCTCGCCAGGCTCCATGGGGATGCTCCGCCAGCGCCATAGGTTACGAATTGACGCATATTTTTTTGGACGTTCACAAACAACTGATCACGCGCACTGAGATCCCACAACATACCGACTTGTGGCAAGAACCATTTTTTGGTATCAATCTCACCGACAGGCAAAGCTAAGGAACCACCCGAGATCGCACCTGCGCGAGGTTGTACCGGAAAGTCGCCTTTAGCATATTGCAGACTCGATTTAAAACCGGCCTGCAATACCATGTCTGGGCGGACGCGCCACTCATCTTGCAAATGCAATTGAATGACATTGTTGCGGATTTCACTGCCATATTGCGTAATCAAAGGATTGCTTGGGCGATCATAAGGAGAACTAGGCTTATTCACATCCAGCGGATACCAGCGACGATAGGCCGATGATTGATTATGCTCCCACCAGCCGCCAAACTCGATTTGATGATGACCGAACTCCGTACGTAAATTAGAGATCAATCCTGAGCGATGAATATCATATTCTGTTGTGCGAGTCGCATAGCCGGAATTGCCAAAGACACTCTTCAAATTCTGATTCGGAAAATAAACACTGAACAAAGCCGGCAAACCAGCTGCGCCAATCGGACCGGCGACCACCCCTACGCCGTCATCACGATGGAAATACGCCTGGTTTGACCAAACGGTCGATTCATTGATATTCAAATCGTATTTGGCATACGTCAAAATATCCTTACGTTGCGCATCGCTATAGTAGTTACGATAGTTCGCGCCATCTGCTGCCGGTGTTGCACCGGTTGGCGATAAATACGCTAATGCAGCAGGAAAATCCGGATACAAAAATGGACGTGTATAAGGGGCACTGGTCTCGCCAGCAACATGCACAGTACTATCTTCGTTCGGTTCTATCTTGTCGTTGTAGTTGAAATAGAACGTCAGTTTACCGGAAGGTTTATTGCTGACGAATTTAGCATTCAGTTGTTTACCGCCTTGCTTGCCATCGAAATCCCAAGCACGGGCATCCTGACGCATGACCGAAATATATGCGGCATTCCCTTCGCCAAAGTTACCAGTATCAAACCTGGCATACGTACGCGAGGTACTATAACTACCAAAAGTTTGCTCTATGCTGGTCTTTTGTTTGGCCAAAGGATCGCTGCTGAATACTTCAATAGTGCCGCCAAGATTGCTGGTAGAAGGTGTCGCCAGATTACCGGCACCGGAAGACAGAATCACATTCCTGACGTTTTCACTGATCACGGCACGTTGTGGCGACAAACCATTGTAATTACCGTAATTCTGGTCGCCGAGAGGTACGCCATCCATGGTGTAACCGAGCTGTTGTCCGTTAAATCCATGCACAAACAATGAAAGATTTTGCTCGTTATTACCCCATGGATCCGCTGTCGCAAACGTCACACCGGGCAAGGTCTGCAAGGACTTTACCGGATTAATACCCGGCAGAATTTTTTGTATTTCGCTACCTCTGAGAGATACCGCTGAACGGGTAGTCTGTGATGAAATTTCGACGGTCGCAATCGCACCATCTGTCTTGTCATTTTTATTGTTGTCAACATTGGCGTTAATTGATTGTGCACCGACGGGCTGCGCAAAAACAAATAAGCAAGCCGTTGAAACAACCATCATTGTTGGCGACGGCTGTGTAATAAATTTTTTCTTAAAGTTAATAGATCTCATTGGGTTCTCGTGATGAGCTTGAAAATTAGAATAGACAGACAAACTGTCAACGCCGTCGCAGCATAGTTAACTTTTGTGACGATGGAATGACGATATCCAGAGATGTCGAAAATAAGTAATTAAGAAAAATAGAATTGATTCAGTTTGGAGCAGAATGCACAGCCGCTCAACGGCGGTGTGAAGCATCCGAATCCTGGCGTGAATTACGCGGTCTTGAAGGCGGGGTATGCGTTTTAGCCCGGTCGGTGAGCGAACGAGAATCAAACAGGGAGAAGAAGGAGAAGAAGGCAAAAAAAGAAGGCGCTGCGGCTCCTTTTTTTACGTTCTGGATGGACAGTATAGAAGTCCGGAGATTGCCGTTCTGTAAAAGCAAAAGCCCCCAACTCGTTGG
>NZ_JAJLQW010000007.1 GCF_025548535.1 Undibacterium sp. Jales W-56
GGCCGCGGATATGGTGCAAAAATTACTTTATATTTCTAAGCTGCCTGTGCGGCAGTGAACGTCACTTTGGCTTTGTCGCCCGTTTCATATTATTTCTAAGCTGCCTGTGCGGCAGTGAACAAACCGGGAGCGACTTTTTTTAGTTTGCACAATTTCTAAGCTGCCTGTGCGGCAGTGAACTTTCAAGCTTCTTCGTCCCAAGATATTTCCTTTTTCTAAGCTGCCTGTGCGGCAGTGAACGGGATGCGCTCGATCTTGACCATGCGCCGCTGTTTCTAAGCTGCCTGTGCGGCAGTGAACGGGATGCGCTCGATCTTGACCATGCGCCGCTGTTTCTAAGCTGCCTGTGCGGCAGTGAACTCCTTGATGAAAATCGATGCATTGAGGTCGCTTTTCTAAGCTGCCTGTGCGGCAGTGAACAATGGTTTTAGCCCAACAGCCGTATTGGTAAATTTCTAAGCTGCCTGTGCGGCAGTGAACGGCCGGTCGTTCCGCTTCCACTGCCGTAGTAATTTCTAAGCTGCCTGTGCGGCAGTGAACGATTATTCCGGCCCGCTGGTTCATTTTGATGCGTTTCTAAGCTGCCTGTGCGGCAGTGAACTCCGACAGTGCGCGTGGAGTGATTATCTCAATTTTCTAAGCTGCCTGTGCGGCAGTGAACCGCGATGGATTGTGCGCATCGTCATCCTATATTTTCTAAGCTGCCTGTGCGGCAGTGAACTTCACGACGCCAATTTTTCACTGGCTGCGAATTTTCTAAGCTGCCTGTGCGGCAGTGAACTTTTAGGTTACTCAGCAACCCTTACAACAAACTTTCTAAGCTGCCTGTGCGGCAGTGAACATGAACTGAACTCGGCCTCGACTTCTTTGATTTTTCTAAGCTGCCTGTGCGGCAGTGAACATGCTGCTGTTGGCGCTGCTGCAATTCACGCATTTCTAAGCTGCCTGTGCGGCAGTGAACTGAAGCAATTCCGTGGCCCTGTCTATACCGGTTTTCTAAGCTGCCTGTGCGGCAGTGAACCTGGAAGGGCTTGCAGCGATGTAAACGGTATTTTTCTAAGCTGCCTGTGCGGCAGTGAACGCATGCGCTGTCCAATATCAGCCGCTTTACCGTTTCTAAGCTGCCTGTGCGGCAGTGAACGGGGGTGCTGCCAAGTGCTTCGCAGGCTTTGATTTCTAAGCTGCCTGTGCGGCAGTGAACTACGGCGCCAAGGTGGGCATCACGGACTACTCTTTCTAAGCTGCCTGTGCGGCAGTGAACTGGTGGTTATTCGGTCAAAACCGGGTCGGTCATTTCTAAGCTGCCTGTGCGGCAGTGAACTGACGTTGATATCGAAAGCGTATTTTTGGAATTTTCTAAGCTGCCTGTGCGGCAGTGAACGCAGCTTGTTCGAGTTTCAGTGCCTTTTCATTTTTCTAAGCTGCCTGTGCGGCAGTGAACACTTGGTGCCGCTGTCGAAGCAGCTTTGGCAGATTTCTAAGCTGCCTGTGCGGCAGTGAACGAAATCTTCGTTCACGACGCCAATTTTTCACTTTTCTAAGCTGCCTGTGCGGCAGTGAACGATCTCGATCCGCTTAAATGGGATTTTGTACATTTCTAAGCTGCCTGTGCGGCAGTGAACCTAAACGCTTAGCAAGCTCGGACTCGCTTAACTTTCTAAGCTGCCTGTGCGGCAGTGAACGCTCAATGCATGACAATTGCAAATTATGATTTTTTCTAAGCTGCCTGTGCGGCAGTGAACAATGAGGCAACATGCAACATCAATTTCCTAAATTTCTAAGCTGCCTGTGCGGCAGTGAACGCTTGTGCAGCTATTAGCGCAGGCATCATGTTTTTCTAAGCTGCCTGTGCGGCAGTGAACAAGGCGATATCAATCCCTGCACATGCTGGAACTTTCTAAGCTGCCTGTGCGGCAGTGAACGGTCTTGTGGATCTGATGCAGCGGGCTTATCATTTCTAAGCTGCCTGTGCGGCAGTGAACGTATTACCTGTCGCAATCCGGCGCTCGACTTCTTTCTAAGCTGCCTGTGCGGCAGTGAACTCAAAGGCAATGGTCGAATCGCGTTACATCATTTTCTAAGCTGCCTGTGCGGCAGTGAACAACGTCCTGGTTGAAACCACGATGATTTTTGATTTCTAAGCTGCCTGTGCGGCAGTGAACAACGGTAAAGAAATTGACTACAGCGCGATCTATTTCTAAGCTGCCTGTGCGGCAGTGAACTGCCGATTGATGTGGAGTCCGCCAATCTTATTTTTCTAAGCTGCCTGTGCGGCAGTGAACATGATTTACATCCTTTTTAAAATTGTGATTGATTTCTAAGCTGCCTGTGCGGCAGTGAACCTATCCGGCGGGCTAGGTCTTGCGGGTCTGCTTTTCTAAGCTGCCTGTGCGGCAGTGAACATGACTTGTAAAACGATGGTAAATGCTTGCATTTTCTAAGCTGCCTGTGCGGCAGTGAACATGATTTACATCCTTTTTAAAATTGTGATTGATTTCTAAGCTGCCTGTGCGGCAGTGAACGCCCAGATTGCGGCTCAAATTGCCAGCTATCATTTCTAAGCTGCCTGTGCGGCAGTGAACGCAATTCCCCTTCTTTGTTCAATACACGATAATTTCTAAGCTGCCTGTGCGGCAGTGAACAAAGCGCCACATTCAAGCCTGATAACTCGATATTTCTAAGCTGCCTGTGCGGCAGTGAACTCATGCAGATTAATTTCTCTCTCATAAAGAGTTTTCTAAGCTGCCTGTGCGGCAGTGAACAGTGGAAATATGGGCAAATAGAAAAGGTACTATTTCTAAGCTGCCTGTGCGGCAGTGAACGATTTCATCTGCAATTTCAGGTTTTTTCAGGATTTCTAAGCTGCCTGTGCGGCAGTGAACCTTCGTTCAATCAGATGGTATTCGCCGGTGTCTTTCTAAGCTGCCTGTGCGGCAGTGAACGGCTTTAAAATTAATTCGTGCTGAAGCAAAAATTTCTAAGCTGCCTGTGCGGCAGTGAACTATTCGCGACAGGAATGACACCCTGGTTCAAATTTCTAAGCTGCCTGTGCGGCAGTGAACAAGCCCAAATCTTCCAGTTCTCATCGATGTGCTTTCTAAGCTGCCTGTGCGGCAGTGAACATGTCTTGGTTGAGGTGCGCAGGCCGATTACATTTCTAAGCTGCCTGTGCGGCAGTGAACATCTGATGACAATGCTGGATTTGCATACAAAATTTCTAAGCTGCCTGTGCGGCAGTGAACCGCGGCAATCAATGCCGTATTGCCCTGTGGCTTTTCTAAGCTGCCTGTGCGGCAGTGAACAACGGGACGACTCGTTCTATTTCGCTGATACATTTCTAAGCTGCCTGTGCGGCAGTGAACACAAATTGGCGATGGATAAGCTGCCTGCTGTCTTTCTAAGCTGCCTGTGCGGCAGTGAACGGAGTGAAATTATATAACATCTCTTTCACCAATTTCTAAGCTGCCTGTGCGGCAGTGAACATGTATTTGCCAGCAATGGAATACCTGTCGCTTTTCTAAGCTGCCTGTGCGGCAGTGAACCGTTATCTGGCTTTGAAGTAGTTGAAATGAATTTTCTAAGCTGCCTGTGCGGCAGTGAACGGTCCTACACACTGACTACCAGGGCATGGTACTTTCTAAGCTGCCTGTGCGGCAGTGAACGTTGACTTCAACGGGCGCATTGACGACGAATGTTTCTAAGCTGCCTGTGCGGCAGTGAACGATTCGCGATTACTGCCTTGCCTAATTTTTTCTTTCTAAGCTGCCTGTGCGGCAGTGAACTGATAACCCCGGGTATTACGTCGGACTTTATGTTTCTAAGCTGCCTGTGCGGCAGTGAACGCCAATATCGCCGGCTGGCGCGACCACCGGGCGTTTCTAAGCTGCCTGTGCGGCAGTGAACATAGAATCGTGGATTTCTCACGAAATACCTATTTTCTAAGCTGCCTGTGCGGCAGTGAACGTATCCTACGCAGAAAAAAATAAGTTACAACAAACACTTAGCGCATTTTTTCGGGTTTCACCAATGATCTAAGAGCTTGTTGCAACTTCTTGATTTTTATATGATTTTTTTAAAGAGCAAATTGATTGGTAAAAATTGGTGTGCAATCGTTTTGATCAAACATTTAAAAAAATTAGATTGATTAACTTATGACTTTATTTTATTTGCTTATTCGTGCTGCTCAACAAGATCGTCATTTGTGAGGTGGCAAGTCATTTAGTTTTTGCAATCGCTCAATCTGAATTAAACTTCCCGTGATGTAATTCGCATTCATCGATTCCAGATTTGCCAGACACACTAGCTGATGCATATTAGCGTGGTCGCGCTATTGCCTTGAAGCGTGGAATTTTCATTACGCCATTGTTGCGCCGTCACGCCGAATAAAGCGATATTCAGTAAATCGGCTTCTGTTGCGTAGACTGCGCCTATTTGTTGCTTGGTGAGCGTATCGGGTACCAGATTTTCTTTAATCGCATCGGGGTGAATCTGGTAATTCACCTTCGCCAGATTACGCCGGATATCCCAGCCTAATTGGGTAAATTTCTGTTCTTTAAGACGCTGGAATTCTTTACTTGGGTGTCAGGGTAAAGCTATTCAGACCAGCCTGTTTTTCAAACACGTCGAATTCCACAGGTTTAAAATCCGGGTTATTCAATTACTCCTATATCCCCAAAAACTCGGTGGCATTGCGATTACGCGACCAGTTACGAATCAAGTCATCGGTACGATCGCTGTTTTTGAAGCGAGCAATATCCGTAATGCAAATATACTCAATCCCATTTTGGGTATATGTACCAACTTGCTGATCGAGAACTTGGAGCTTAGTTTTCATGGTATTACGCTCGAATCAAAAATCAGGAACGGTGGCAACTGCACTTAGTCCATACGAACTAAAAGAACCGGATACAGCTAGAGGAGATTCTTTTCGAGCGATAAACAATTGAAAACGCTCCCCACCACTTAAACTGCATAGGTTAATAAATGGTTTTTTCAGTTTTTTTTCTTCGAAACCATTGAGTAAAACCAATGCTTGTTCCACGTTGATACCTTCACGATTCGCCTTTCTTCTGGCAAGTCGATGGACATTGGATTTTACTTGTACCCGGCTAAAGCAGAAATAACGATTGATGTTTTCCGGCACTGCTCGTGTTTGCGTTATATGTACATAATCATGCAAACGATTAAGCCACTTTGCTAAATCTAACTGTACCAACGTGACTTCATCTGAGGCAAAAATTCTCAGTTTACTTCCTATAAAACCGGATGCGTCTCGTCCATTGAATTTGTACTGTGGAAATGACACACCAACCGGTTTTTCAGGTTGCGCTTTTTGAAGTTCAACCAATGCCAGATGAAGTTGTTGATAAAGTTTTGGCCAAATTGAATGCACGCTTACCTCTGTTTGCGGTAATAGAGTGAGTTCCTGGTAGTAATTCATGATCTACTCCTTACTACTTTGACCAAACACGCCACCTCGAACCAAGACCGCCATCACATAATGTTCTTGTTCTTTGTTCGCAAGCTTTTCACCTAAAGCAAAACGATCAAACAAAGTGTAGAAATCCACTTTCTCTTTTGGCGTCCGGAATGCTTTACCGAGATTAGTGACTGCTCCATATGGCTCAATCGCGATTGGTCCAATATTTGCGGTTTCAAACTCTGGGTACCAAGTATCAATCGAGCGCAAAGCATTACCAATTTTTTGTGAATGCATTGCCGCGACACCTTTCACCGCATACAGTATTTTGCTTTTGTCGCCTTTGCCTTTGTCTAAAACCAACTCTTCACTAGGATAGACTTCCTGAGCCTTCCCTACCAACGCATAAGCATTGATTGAAATGAGAAAAGCAGGTGCTTTTCCACTCAGCGTATCGGCAATTCTATTGGCTAAAGTTTGTACATCAGGATGCGTACTATCAAACTGTCGCAATGAAAAATCACTGGCATTAAAGACCCACTGATCATTACCAATCTGCACACTCACTTCAATTTTTTCTGCACCAATGCGATTGCGCCACAAGTAGCGACCGTTAGCAATATTTACGGCATAACGTCGGGCTAACTCTGTAAAGCCCTCTTGCTCAATATACGTCTTGACGACGGTCTCATAAGATCGCTTAAACAAGGCGTTATTACATGCCGAAGGCGTTTCTACTCCTCCCAGAATTTTTAAAGTGAAATGCAGCTTCAAAGTATCTTGATGTTCACCTAAAGCGCAAGCGTCCACTTTTTGTAAATTGGCTTTTTCAACTTCTGCATTCAGTTTTAATGGATCATTCTGAATTGCCGGTTTAAGCCGGTTCGAAATCGTGCCACGCACTGATTTTTCAATGAGACTCAATGGTTTCGATTCCTGAGTACGTTTATCCCAAGTTGCGCCATACAGATAGCCATCAGAAGCAACGAGTTTTTTTTCAAACGCGAGTACAGATGCGATCATATTGTCATATTTAGCCATGTTAATTCTCCTATGCGTTGAAGGTGTTTGAAGTCGATGCTATGGTGCGGCAAACGTATAAATTTTGTACTTGATCAATATGGTATTGCCATAGCATATGATCCAAATTACTAATCCGGTAAGGCATTACAAACTCGCCGAGTGTGACAATACTTTCTGCGAAGCGATGTGGCGTATCCATATCGCGTTGATTGGCGGCTTTGCCCAAATCAGATATTCCTTGAAAACCAACCGCAATTGGCACCAGCCAACTTGGTTCGCGGCGTTTTCTCGTCCAAGTGACTTTGCCTTCACTATCTTGCTTAGACCTGTGTTGTAGACTTAAGTGGTTGATTAACGCGCTTAAGGCATCTTCGCCATTCTTCATTGCCGCAATCATCAGCTCACGACGCTCAACTAATACGTGACCCAACATGAGTTTGCGGACAAGTGCGCGAACACTGCCTTCATCGTCTTCGTCGACCGGCAGTAGTTCGGTTTTTTTTGCCGATTGAATATCACCGCTCGCCATTTTCATACGCAATATACAAGCATCAATTTCTTGTATAAAACGATCATTATCGTCAGGATCTAAACCGCTATATTCAATCAACAGTGAGATTTCTAAATGACAGCGCGCCTCTTCAATAAATGCAGGACGACTGCCATCTTTATCCAGTGGATTAGAAGTACCGATAATTGAGTGTACGTAGTCGCCATCGCCTTTATAGGTTTGCAGATCTAAATCATGACAACTCACCGCGACCGATGGGAAAGTAAGCTCATTTAAGCCTGCATCCCTTAATTTGCGTTGTAGTGCATGCACTGCGCCTAACCAGGCAGTCATTGCGGGAAAACCAATCGTGTAGGGGCTACTCATCGCGTTGGCATTGTGAATTTTGATGTGAGGTATCAGTACAAAGCGTCTCATTGGAAAAACTCCTTATCTTTTTCAATCGCATCCTCAACAAATTTTCGAATATGTATCAGCTCGTTGTCGCTTAAAACAACGTGATTGTCTTTTAGCGTCGCTTCGTAAGTTTGTAATATCCAGCGCGCAAAATTGAGCGTGATGTTGTCCGTCCAGTCGGTATCGGATTCACGCCTTTCCAAATGAAAATCGTCTAAGAAAATACGTTGCGATAGAGGTAAAGATTGGTAGTAATCAGAGTTTGACCATCCAATTCCAAACAATCGGATTTTAAATACTTGTTCCAGCACTTGATCAATTATTCGAATGATGATATTGGAAATTTGATCGCGTGTAGCCCGGTTATTGACTTCACACTTCATCAACTCATGTAATGCGAAGAAATGTTCTTTAAATAGAAATGGACTAGTGCTGTTTCTAAAAAAGTCTTTTGGGGGTAAGCGGACATCGCGTTTTGAAAGTTTAGGTGGAGTGCCTGCAAATAAGTAAGCACGCCCGGCATTTTGACTATTCAGGACACTAATATTTTGGGGTTGAGTTCCCCCGTATGCAGTAACTGTCAAATCGAATAAATCGTCATAACCAGTAGCATGCATCTCATTTTTTTTACGCGCCTCTTTTCCTTCTTTCGTTGCATCCGAAAAACGTATCGCATCCACTCGCTTCTTGAGCTCGCTCAACAAACCCGAAGGGGTAAGTATGGATAGCAAGTGATAAGCATCATCGACAGGAAAGTAAACTTGCTTCACCAGCCTATCTGTCTTGATCGAGTTATCTACTTGTTTGATACTTAGTAATCCTTGCTTGATGTCTTCGTAGCTGGCCGCAGGTATCGTCAGCATAGACTTTATTGCTTCGCTATCTGTTTCGAGGTGGGTCAACACAGTGCGCCCATCATCCATCTGCAAGCACAAAAATTTATACACATCCATTGCTGCTGCATTGCCAAATACATCCAAGTCATAACTGAGGTTGCCTGTGCGCAGATAGCCGTCATCCGCATGTTCACAGTGCGCGATAATGGAAGAGGTCTTTGCGCTTGGATGACTAAATTTTCCAGGGTGGCTCACCATAGAAAGTTGCGAAGCTCGCCTTGCCGCATCTGGAAACCAATTTGTGGGAGAAAACCTATCTTCTGCTTCTTGGTTGAGCTTGTTTTGTTCTATTGTGTCAGCGATCGCTTTGGTTTTTGCCTTAATCCATGCGGCTTTGCGATCAGCGAAAAACTCAGTAATTTGTTTGTTCATATCGGCATCACCTCATTAAGTTGATTCATTGTAAGATATTTTTTATAACTTATCCATATCATTTGCATTTTTCGAAATTTTCTTGAATTGCAATATTCGACTTTAATCTTTATGATGCAAGGCCTGCTGAAAAAGCAGCTTAGAAAATATCATTTGCTTTTTTAACATCACTGCCGAGCAGGCAGTTTACAAATTTCGATCAATTTTCTCGCGAAGTCCAAATTGATCGGAATACTCAAATTCCTTCCCTTTATCGCGGTCATCATCTGGATTGATAGGAATCGATATTTCTCCATATCGCAGTGACTTAGCACGCATCATTTGATGATCTCGCTCGGTTAAATTCGCGCGTAGATCCAAGTTACATTCAGCACGAAGTGAGTGTTCATAATTCCGATTGAGCCAGAATCGCCCTGCCATCTGATTTGACATTTCATCATTTCGATGTATTCCAACGGATTTTTCTCGTGGAATAGGTTTGCCTTTTTCATTTTTCGTACAAAATGCAGGACGCCTGTCTTCCCACACTAAGTACATAGAAAGTTCAGGGCTGCTGGCGCGAAATTTGATCAAATTTTGAGGTACTGCCGTCATCCACCAAGAAGCGCTTAGCCATGCCTGCAAATGCTCTGGGCCTTTTTTTGTGTAATTGGTCAATGCATTACCAATGGCTTGATGCTCTAAGTCGGCCAGACGTTCATTCGGACGCAAGGTTTCTGCCGGTGCGATGCGCGGGGTCGCATCGACTTTTTTATTAATGACATCCTCGTCAAGCAAGGTGCATAAATCATGACTCTTCAAGCGCAGGTTTTTGGCGTTTTCAAAGCCTGGTCGAAAATAGGCTGGGCTATCCTTTTTGCGTAAGGCCTTTAAATTGGTTTGCATAATGGCGATGTTGGGATGGTCAATTCCAACTTGCCGATGCCGGCGTACACGTCCAGCTAACTGAATGATGGAACGATAAGACGATGGTTCGATAATTGCCCAATCAAAATCATGATCCCGTCCTACTTCTTCTACCGGTGTCGCAATTAAAATAAACAAGACATGATCCGCATTAGTTTGATCGAGATGCTTGCGGATAATGGAATTTTTGAAACCATCAGGTATCTCGTCAGCTTTCTCTTTCCGTTTAAGAACACTATCCAAGTGTTGTTCTTGTTCGTGTCTTAAAAGAAGAACTTGACGGCTATGATATGCCATGACTTTTGGCGCGTATTGCTCCGGCCAAGTTGCTTCCATTAAGTGCTGCGTCAGCGCAATACAAGGTGGAATATTGGCTACTCGCATGATGCCGAATGAGACTTTTTTTCTAGTGAGCTTATCGATGGAATGATGGTGAACATGCAAATCCATCGCGGCTTGCTTCATACGTTCAAAGTACACGCTTTCAGCGCTATTCGCGTCACCGGGTTTTTTCGATTTTTCCTGCGGATAAAGATCGAGGCACGGCACGATATAAGCTTTACGCTTAATAATCTGATCTAGTAATTTCTTTACCCGACCTTTTACAAATTGCTGATGCAGGTTTCGATACTGTTGGCAATGATCGGCAGACTTGGTCTGATCGATAAATTGTACCTGCGTCTGGAATTCATCGATCCAGGTGCAGGCAATCTTCGCATCTGCTCCCAAGAAATGCTGGTGCAAACGCCAGCCTTCTTGATAGGCGTTGAAATAGCCTTCGGCTAATGCGGGCGGAATGGTGGCGGACGAAATCATTACTTTTCGTCCGAGCATGCCAGCCAAGTGAATTAAACGCCCGATCGCGATCAAATCATTGACATCGAAATCGTCAATTTCATCAATGACTAAGTCCGAAGATAGCAAACGCAAACAGGGCAGAATATACTTACCGCCGCGTTTGGTTTCAGTCGCAGCCATGATGTGGTCTATCGTGCAGACAAGTACAGGTTTGTAGAGGAATGCTTTGTTCTTATCAATAACTTTCGGTTGATCTGTGGGAAAAATCGCATCTAAAAAATTAGCGGCGACCGGCTCATGGAACTCAATATCTTCGTCCAGTAATGATCCCATCGATTCAGAACCACCTTCCTCGTATAGCGGTTCTGTGCTGTCCTTTTTCTCGTTTGATTTCTCATGCAACTCTTTTACTTCTGAAGAGCCTATCAAGACAGCGAGTTCTTCCTTATTTAAGCCTATCCTGTCGCGATATTCATCACCAGTTTGCAGTGTTAATGTCCGCAAACCAAGTGCCAAAATAAATCGCAAACTTTCACCGTCATCGGAGAGCGCGCGCATAATTTTGGCATTCGCTATCGTTTTGCCGCAACCTGTGCTCGCCATATTGACTATGAACCAAGCGTACTTGGTGTCGATAGACTGATTTTGTTTACGGAACGCAGTGACTTTATCTGTCGCTACATCTTGCCATTCAAAGCCCGGCGGACCTTTCTTCTTAAGGTTCTTGATATCGTAGGCAGGAACCATGTCCAGGCGAAACCTGGATAAAGACTGCGTCACACATAAAGCCTGTTGACTGACATTGACCAAATGCTCGTCAAGACGTTGTTTGAGTTCTCTTTTGGAATCCGTGTTTGCAAACAGCTTGAGGTCGGTTTTCCATGTTGTGCTTGCTTCACACGACGAGTAGTAATGATCGCCCAGCATGAGCGATAGCCTGGCGTGGTGTAGAACCAAGCGATATGCGCCGTTTTCTAGCAATCGCAATGCGGTATATTCTTCCTGTAACAGACGCTTAGACCATTTTTTTACTTTGCTAAGCCATGCTTCCGATTGCGACAACAAGCCTTCAGGAAACTTGAAACAGTCGGCTAAGCGTTTTTTATAATCACTTGCATCGGACTTGTTTTGATAACCCCACTCCGCGTTAATACTTTTGAAAAGTGAATTAATTTCATTTTTCTCAGTATCTGCATATTCATACTTATTCTGTGTAGCTGGCAGACGGTGATGCGTCACAATTAACCATGCAGTGAGTTGCGCCAATGGCGGTAGGTTTTCTAGAGGTTTACCTTGGTTTTTACTGACAGCCTCGATCAATACTTTCTCGTCAATTTTGCCTTGGGAAAGTAAATTCAGCCATGCCTGATCATTTTTGGTATCGCCAGAATGAGTGACCAATGCATGCAATAACAAACACGACATCCATTCGTGCCGAAGCGGGTCACCTTCTTTGCTACTTTTTTTCAATTTTGTCTGAAATAGCAGTGTCGCTTTACCCCAATCATGCAGCAGCGCAGCAAGTGCGGCCAAAGCTTTTATCAGTGGTAGATATTGCCAATTATTTTCCCATTCTTCATGTTGATGATCTTTTTTAGTTGAGCTTACTGGCACTATCCCTTGCGTATTAAATTGCCTGCGATTACCCACGATCCAAGTCAACTCAGATCGACTTCGCGACCGTATCCAATGACATGCCACCGCCGTATTCTTACTAGCAGTCTGGCGCAGCATCTTTTTTACAACCGCCAAACCATCTTCAGTAATCACAGCCTGCCAAGTATTATCACCAATGCGATCGGCAAATGCGTCTAGTACACGGCGAGTTTTTTTGAGGGCATTTTTTTGGCATTGTGAAACGAAGGTGACCATCATGATGTGGCGTCTCCCTCGCCCGTTTCGTCATCAGCCACATCACCCATTTCATCATTTCTATCGTCATTTGTCGCGTCGCTTATCATCGCATCGGCAGCTACATTGGGGTCTTGTTCTAGCTCACCCCGTAGTGCGATTTCTTTGATTTGGTCGAACATAAAATCGAGCGCCTTGTGATTGGTGAAGGCTTGCAGGCATTGCTGGCGAAACTCTTGTTCGGTGGCGTTTTCTTTGGCGCAGACAAATGCCCAAGGTAGGACGATGGCATCTTTGATTAAATCGGCGACGTCAAATACCAGCGCACCACGGCGCGTTTTGCCGTGCATGACTGCGAAGCCGTGTGGTATGCCTAGTACCCACAGCGTGCAGGCGGCTAGGCCGTAGGCGAGGTAGTTGCCGTGATTCAGAAAAGCGTTGGCTTTATCGGTTTCTTCATGCTTACGCGTGAAGCCGCTTTGCTTGGTGTGATTGGCTGCGTATTTGTAGAGCATTTTGGTGAGCTGCGCTTCGTTCAATAATAGCTCTGCTGGATTTTTTGCTTGCTCTATTCTTTGGCTGCAAAGGTCTAAGGCTTTTTGAATCTCAGCATCATTGACATCGAAGCCTTCTGCTTTGAGGTCTGTGTCTTTTTGCCAGACCTGACTTAAATAGCGGATGCGCGCTTGTTGTAATTGTTTGGCGGCGGCTAAGCGTTGTTGGTCGTCAAACCAGAATGAACACCAGCCTTGTAAATATTGGGTGGGGCGATATTCACCTTGCGGCGTCATCCATTCAATCTCATTGCCCATGTACAGCGGTGTGCCGCCGCCACCGCAAAAGCCGACCAACACGCCTGCCCGCGCCAGCATTCTGACGGCGGCATGGGTGATGGATGTACCACTGCCCAGCATCAGCACGGTGGTATTGGCTATCGGGATATTCCAATAATGATTTTCGTTCTTGGCTTCTTGCAGATAGAGTACGCGCCCGTCTTTTTGCATGACCCGGCAATGCTCCAGGTAATACAGATTGGCGCGTTTTGAATGCAGAATGGCTTTTAAGTCTGAAGGCGAAAGGTCTTCCATTACGCTTATTCCTTTATTCAAGGCAAATTTAGAGCAACACGATTTGAAAATTTCATTGTTTAAAATCTATTGCATCCATAATATGTCTATATTGATTACATATCTATACTGACTGCATGTACATGTCGATTTTTCAGGCACATCTCGGAGACTAAAAATGAATTGGCCACTACGTTGGGATTTGTTGATGCGTTATCGTCTTATCGAGATCGTGGCGTATTGGGAAGGGCGTTTGACGACGAATCACTTGTGCAATAGTTTTGGTATAGGTAGGCAACAAGCGAGTAAAGACATCAATGCATATTTGCTCGATATCGCTCCAAGCAACCTACTTTATGATAAGTATTTGAAGGGCTACATTCCAAGCAAAAACTTTGCGCCTAAGTTAACCACGGGTACTGCAGATGAATATTTACATGTGCTTAGCCGCAATAAAGACATCGTACATACCTTTCAGGGATTAGATCTAGGTTTTGCTCATACCGAAATGCTGCAGGTGCCATTGCGCCGCATTGATCCTGTTATTTTACGATCGCTAGTTCAAGCATCAAGAGAACATAAACGTGTCGATTTAAGCTACATATCAATGACGTCTGGCATTGAAGAAGATCGGATTATTGTGCCACACACGCTTGTTTGCACACCATTACGTTGGCACGTACGTGCTTACTGTGAGAAGCATCGTGATTTTCGAGACTTTGTATTAAGCCGATTTCGAGGTAATCCCGAAATTTTGAATGAAAGCAAATTTACCGGCGAAGCGGACAAGATTTGGAATAAAGAAATCACCTTAAAAATAGTGCCAGATAGCCGGTTAGGAGAGGCGCAGCAAGAAATAATTGCACGTGATTTTGATATGAAAAACCGTTGCCTTGACATAAAAATCCGTGCGCCTCTCGTCGCTTATATGTTGCAAGCATTAAATATTGACCCTCACAAGCAAGAAATACATCCTGAGGCACAACAGATAGTTATAGGGAACTTTCGCGAAATTGAACACTATTTGTTTTAGCCTTGAAAAGAAAACGTAGTAATTGGACTTGATCGCACAGTAGGACCTTACGAGAGGGCGGAGTTATCCAGTTTGATAAAGTGTAGCAAATACGATCTGATCTGACAGTTACCCGGTTTGACGCTGGTGATTGTCAGGTCAAAAACAGTTGTTCAACTAAACAGATCAGGATTTAGCGTTACTCAATACCGACTGACACGCCGCACGTTGCGGGTCACTGGCCGGTAATTTGGCGCAAATGCCATCGAGTTGTGTGCGTACTTTTTGGAAGGATGCCTGGTGCTTGCCATCCTTATTCCATTCGAGCAGCTTCTTGCCCATCCGGTCCAGGTAAGCGCGGTTACGCTCATAAAATGCGTTTTCGGTTGTACCGATTTCCGCCAACACACTTTGCGCCGCTTTTTCTATGCGCGCATCTTCCGTCGGCGCCAACTCAGTCAAACCGCTGACGTAACTTGAGCCCCATTGCAAACGGGTTGCCGGACCTTTGGCTGCATTGTAGGCTTGCTCATACCAATTCACGGCTGCAGCCTTGTCGCCACGCTTCTTGGCATTCGAGGCCAAGCTGGACATGAAATAATACGGTGAATGCGAGCGTTTTAATTCGGCCTTCAGCAAATTATCGGATTCATCCAGCAATCCGGCAGAACCGTAGGCATGCGCCGCCGCATTCACTACCGATTGACGTTCATACGCATCGGTGGTGGCCTGTTCAATCTGCACTATGCGTTTTTGCACATCTTTGAGGAAGCTGGCGTCGGGTTTGGCATTGTCTAACTTAGCCAGAGTCGCCAAGCCATTCACCGCAGCTAAGCGATCGGTTTTTGAGAGCGTCGTGTCATCTGCCAATTGAAGCAAAGCGGCATTCATGGCCACCATCAACTTGCCGCGCGCATCCGTTTTAGGGGTGCTGAGATACTCCAGCAATTCGCCCGGCACACTCGTTACCACGTCCATATTGTCCCTGGCAAGACGAGGGTCAGCCAGGGCTTTAATCAGCCTATCCAGCGCCGCTGCCTTATCGATGCCGGCCTGCGCTGGCGGCGTATTAGCACTGACTGACAAGGCTTTTAAATACAAACGTGTCGCATTCGGTCCCGCCGGGCAAAGCTCTGCAAGACGGAATAAGGTAATCGCGACATCTTTATTGTTGACCAGTTTTTGTTCAGGATCATCCCAGGAATAATCGGCCAGCAAACTCCAATCCTCTACGCTTACTTTTTTACTTCCTGTCAGAGCAAGCTTCAGGCTGTCCTGCACCGACAGGCTGCTATTCATGGCAGAGACCAAGACTTGCAAATACCGTTCAGCATCGACCTCGCCCGGCAAGCGCGTGATTTCAGCGCCATCCGGTTTGAAGAGAATCATGGTTGGATAGCCGCGCACTTTAAAACGCGCGGCCAGCTTTTGCGCGCTCGGCGTATCGCCATCCAGATACACGGGAATGAAATGACGTGAACGATCAATGAAATCCTGGCGATTGAATATCGTCGCCTTTACCTGATTGCAGGGCGGGCACCAGACCGCACCCCAGTACAAAAACACCGGTTTCTTCGATGCCTTGGCTAGCGCAAATGCAGCATCGACATCATTGTCTTTGCGCCAGCCGATACCACCGGCATCGTTGTGGCCGGCAGTAGCGGCGGGCTTGTCAGTCGCAGCGAATACTGGCGGAGCGGCGCACAGAAGCAGGCTGGCGATGGAGCTCAACAATAAACCGGTTAGTAAGCGCGATGGGCCGGAAGATAAAACAGAATGAATTTTCATGGGATCAGATGATTTGCGAAAACCAAAAGTGGTGAGTTCTTTAGTTTAGCAAATATATCAACAGCGAGGGTTTGAAGTTCCCCGGCTAAAGCAAACATGATCAAGCATGCTTATGCGTGATCTGCCTTAGCCGGGATTCATCAAGATGCTATTGTCCCGATCGGAAATTCTTGAAGACTTTCTGAGGATGATGAAGACCGACGATCAGGTCAGGCTCCACACGTATTCGATTTTTGTCCAGGCTTGCTGAGGCTTGCCATCCTTTGTACCCGGCTTGAATTTGCATGCGGCATAAGTCTTTAAGGCAGCCTTATCCAAAGTTTTGGAACCACTGGATTTGTCGATTTTAGAATCCATCACGTTGCCATCAGGACCGACCAGGACAGAGAACACCACGGTGCCAGACTCTTCATTCATCAGGGAAGCTTTTGGGTAGGCTGGCTTTTCACAAGACTGCTTCTCCAATACGGGAGACATTTCAGAAGCAAAAACAGATGAAGCGGAAGCCAAAAACAAAGCTGCAATCAGGGATTTTTTCATCATTACACCAAAAATTAAGAAGATATGAGAAATTGCCCTGACAACCGAGGTCAAAAGCAAAGGCGCATAGTTTAACTTTTTAATTTCCATGTGGCAATTATTTTCACAAGAAACCATTGCTGAATGTGTCAGATAGACAAGATTCGTAACGAGTTATCGTTACAGAAGTCTTACCTTTGAATCACGCCATTTTTCCCTACAACGGTTAACTCTACAAATTTTGAACCGTCATGTGCATTGGGCGCATAGCTCACTTTGACCCCGCCCAGATCAAGATTACGCATGCTATTGAATGCTGCAATCAATTTCTCCTTATTGACTAACGGGCCGGCACGCCGCAAGCCTTCAGTGAGTAATTTTGCGGCGACAAAGCCCTCCAAAGTCGCGTACGAGACCGGGGGCGGATTATCCATGCCCTTCAATACGTGCTGAAATTCTCTTACTACCAGTACGCCAATATCTTTGGGATATGGCATGACTTGCATGATCCCTACCCCACGACCGTCATCGCCCAGAGATTTGAAAAAACTATCCGAACTGACGTTCGATAACATCAAGAACCTGGGATAAAAACCTCGTTTATGCATTTGCTTCACGAAATCGGAACAGACTGACGGAGTGCATGCCATCAGTACCGCCTGTGGATTGACGGAGATGATCTCATTGACTGCATTGTCTATTTTTAAATCTTTGCGATCATAGCTTGCCTCGGCTAGCGCTTTGATTCGATGCAAAGCCAGGCTGCGTTTAAAACCAAGCAGTCCGTCTTTCCCAAACGAGTCGTCTTGATACAGAATGGCAATCTGATTGATCTTTAGAGGCATCAATGTCTCCACCATTTTGCTGGTCTCATCCTGATAACTGGCGCGCAAATGAAAGAGATAAGGATTCAACGGCTGATGTAATGTCTGGGCACCTGAAAACGGCGCGATCATCGGTATTTTTTCTGATAGGAGCAATGGCAATGCGGCCTCGACTGTCGGCGTACTGCGGTAACCAAACAAAGCTAAGGCATGATCTTCTTTAATTAATTTTTCCGTATTGGCTTTCGTTATTTCCGGCTTTCGTTTGTCGTCATAAGTTTTAAGTTCGATATGACGCCCATAAATGCCGCCCTGGGAATTGACCCATTTAAAATAGGCTAAAGCGCCTTCCATATTTTCTTTTCCGGTAGCTTCCCCGGATAATTCAACGGATTGACCAATCACAATTTTTTCCGTCGACGGCTTATCACTTGCCTGTGCCAGATTGAAAAAAACAGCCAAAATAAAAGTTAATATTGATTTCATTATTATCGTCTCCTGATATGTCTATTTTGGATTTTTACCATGCTTCAATCGCCAGGAATGAAAGCGAAAAAAGTACAAAAAAATGCCCGCGGGAGCGGGCAAATACAAGCTTAAAATTTCATTCAATAAAATTACATGCCATGTTCAACAAATTGTGCCGGCCGCCATTTCAATAGTTTGTTTTCTATTGCAGTAAGTAAGTATTCCGCGGCAAGGGCAACGATGGCCAGCACGATCATTGCAGCAAACACACCTGCCGCATTAAAAGTGCCTTGAGCAGTTGCAATCAACAAACCGATGCCATGTCTGGCACCGAGAAATTCGCCGACGACAGCACCCACCAGAGCAAAACCGAAACTGACGTGTAGACTCGCTAAGATCCATGTCAATGCGGAAGGAAACACCACCGAGAAAGTGACCTGACGCTTATTCGCACCAAGGATGTAGGCATTCGCGATGAGGTTTTTATCGGCTTCACGAACGCCCTGAAAAGCATTGCCGAATACCACGAAAAAAACCATGACCACGGCCAGCGCAACCTTCGATCCCATGCCCAATCCAAACATGATGATAAAGATGGATCCCAGGACTACCCTCGGTATTGCGTTAGCGACTTTAATGTAAATACTCAACACATCTGCAGCCAGCTTGTTACGGCCAAGCGCTATGCCAAAAAAGATCCCGAGCAGACTTCCTATCAGGAAACCCAGTACGGTTTCTTCCATCGTGACCATCAACTCGCGCCACAAAGGTCCCTGCGCCGTACCTTCGGTCAGCCAGATCATTAATTGCTCATAGATTGCCGATGGCTTGGAAAAGAAAAATGCATCCATCAGTCCCCAGTTGACTGCCAGTTCCCAGCCAATCAAAGTAACGACCGCTAAGGCAATCCGTAAAAAAATCACTAATCGTTTGTGATTCGTTGCGCGAGCAATGGCTTTGCGCTCCTCATCGCCAAGGATAGCTGTATTCAAATTTTGTTTCATAGTTGCAGTGTTCATAGTGATTATTTCCGCTTTAAATTTGTACTTCATCTTTTAAATCGGACCAAATCTGCTTGGACAGATGGATGAACTCATTGGTATAACGCGCCTCAGAAACATCTCGAGGGCGTGTCAGCGGAATCTCATAACTACTTTTTACTGAACCCGGCCCTTTAGACAAGACAATCACGCGATCGGCCAGTGCGATTGCCTCCTCGATGTCATGGGTAACAAATACGACGGATGCTTTCTTTTCCGACCAGAGTCCGAGCAACTCATCCTGCATCAGAGCACGGGTCTGTACATCCAATGCTGAAAATGGTTCATCCATCAGCAAGATCTTCGGCTCATTAATAAAGGTTTGGGCCAATGCAACCCGTTTTCTCATGCCGCCTGACAATTGATGCGGATAATGATATTCAAAGCCGGACAAACCTACCCGGCGCACCCAATCTGCCGCCATATCTTTAGCGGTCTGCTTATCTTTACCGCGGTAAATAGGCCCAATCGCAATGTTATCGATCACATTTTTCCATGGGAATACGGCATCCGCCTGAAACACAAAACCGATATCAGGGTCGATGCCAGTAACAGGCTTGCCAAATACTTTAACGCTCCCTGTTGATGGCGGATTGAGGCCGGTAATCATGCCCAGGGTGGTTGATTTTCCGCAGCCTGTCGGACCGACGATGGCGCAAAAATCGCCTTCATTAACAGTCAGACTAAAATCTTTTAAGGCCAAGGTCACCTTGCCTGCGGGGCTGATAAACTTCCTACTGACACTGGTCAATTCGATCGCTACATTTTTCATTATTTTGCAGCTTTCACGAAATCTGAGGTGAACGTATTCGCCAGATTAATGGACTTGCCCTGGACGGCTTTATCAAATCCATTCAAGACTTTCAATACCGTTGCCGGGCCGTTTTCTGGCATTATTCCATCAGGAGTAAACATCAATTTGCTTGATTCCAGTGCGTCGATATACATTTGCTTGTTTGACGCGTAATAATCAGCCGGCATTTTTTCTGCAATTTCTTTAGCGGTATGCGTTTTGATGTACTTCAATGTTTTGACAAACGCATTGACGATTTTCTGTACTTCGTCTTTATGTGAAGAGACCCAGGCGGTAGGCATATACAGGCATGCGGCCGGATAAGTGCCGCCCAGTGCTGCTTCGGTTTCTTTAACCGTACGTAAATCAACCAGAATCGTGGCCGCGCCGGTAGAGGTCAAGCGAGAGATGGTCGGCTCGGTAGTCATGCCTGCGTCAATTTTATTTTGCGCCATTGCAGCGATAAAAGTTGATCCGGCACCGACCGGCAAGGTCGTAAACTCGCTATTTTTTACACCCGCTTTTGCCGCCAGATATTGGGTCAGAAAATTAGTCGATGAACCTAAGCCGGTCACGCCTAATGTTTTACCCTTAAAGTCAGCAGGAGATTTGATGTCTTTGGCTGCGGCCTTAGACACCAGAATAACTTCACCGGGAGCCTGGCTGAACTGCACGACTGATTGCACTAATTTGCCGCGCGCCTGCAAATCAATTGTATGGTCATAAAACCCGACCACACCCTGTGCTGCGCCGGACAACATTTCCGTTTCTGCGTTCACACCGGCCGGTTCGCTTAGCAGTTCAATTTCCAGACCGGTTTCTTTGAGATAGCCAAGCTGTTCCGCAAGTTTGGCCGGGAGATAAATCTGCTTCTCTATGCCGCCTACCATAATGGTAATTTTTTCTGCGGCAAAAGCATTCAGACTGGCTGCTAACAGGATAGTTAACGCCAAAGGTTGGTATGTTAATTTCATATTTGTCTCCATTTTTTATAGTGAGTTACGGCTGTAGTGTGCCTGATTGATTCCTTCAATTAGCTTTCACTATTAAATAATTTTGAATTGAAAACGATGAACATCTGATTCAATGAGGATGACCTTGGATGCGAATTGAAATTTTTATATCAATCGCTGGAAATAGAGGATTGGCAATGCCAGTCCCCTATTCTCAAAGACTCAATTTATTTGTCAGGATGGCTTAAAATTTGAATCGCATACCCACTGCATATTCATTTTGCGAATTAAATCCATTCGCCTGAGAGGCTAAATAAGTGCCGTCCGTATTAAGGCGGTCCAAAGCAAAGTAGAGTTCGGTCCGCTTATCAAAATGATAGAACGCTGAGCCATACCAGGTCTTACGCTTTCCAGTCGCGGTCTTCGTCGCATTGCCGGTATTAGCATAGGCATTCAGCACATAGCCGCTGCCATTCACAGCCGCATTCTCGGCATTCATGGTCTGCCAGCCTAATTCATAATCAAACTTGCCGGCAGGCGTAAACTTGGCTGACAATGTGTACGCCTTATCGCTACGATTGCCGACAGCTAACGGCTGGTCTGCCTTGTAGCTGATGTAGCCAGCATTGAGGCGCACCAAGCCGAACTGGTAATTGCCGCCGATAGAATACGATGTATGCGTATAGCCATTCACATTTGCAGAGTTATAAAAACCAGCCACATTGACTTGTCCGCCGTTATAGGCCAATCCTAAAGACTTGGTAGTGCCGGTTGACGTATCGCCAGGAATTCCGGCTACCTGATAACCAATCCCGGCAACAATGTTGCCAAACTCTTTTTTCCAAACGATACCCTTATCATAGCGAGTCCCTGTTGCGCTACCGGAGTAAAAAATCAATTGTTTGAAATTATTATTATTGGTATAGCCGCCCTCTTCCAGGGTTACTGCGGCTGTTCCATACGGATCGCCATAGATTTTTGAAAATTCACGCGCCAATGTATTCTGGCGCCCGAAAGTCAATTTACCTAAAGTCTCACTTTGCACACCGAGCCAGGCATCGCGATTGAACAAAACGCCTGGTGAATCCATACTGCCGGTAGGCAATTCATATTCGCTTTCCAATCTGAAGATGGCTTTTAAGCCGTCGGTGTCTTTTAAGGCATGCTCTCCTTCTATCCCCCAGCGATTGCCACTAAACCAGGCAATCGACATATCCTTCTGGCTGTTACCCGCTTTATTTGCGTTATCTTTACTGCTGAGACTTAAATCAATCAAGCCATATAAACGAATACTATCTCCGCTATTTTTATAAACCAATCCCTCACCCGCCGGCTGACTTATCGTTGCGGATTTTTTTGTGGCCTCTGCGGCTTCTTTAGCCGCTACCGTTGCTTGTTGAATTTGCGCCAGAGCGTCCTGAGCCTGCTGTGCAGCTTTTTGAGCATCAGCCGCTGCCTTTTGCGCTTGAACCAAAGCCTGCTGTAAATCTTGTACCGATTGCGCTTGAGTTGAACCAGCCAACACACCTAAAATGGCGATGGCCATTAACTTTTTTTTCATTTGAATGTCTCCCGATTAATAAAGTCGTATCTCACGGACCTATTGCTTGGTTGAGTGAGCCTACGCAGGTCAATGTAGTGGGGTAAAGCCTTCTACAAGCCTTCAATACAAATCTTGTGGAAAAAATGAAACGAGATAAACAGTTTCATTCAGTGGCATATCAAAATGATTTAGTCTTATCGCTATGAAATTACTCTTAGTAGATGACAATCGTGAGCTCTCGTCTTGGCTAACACGCTTATTGACCCAATCAGGCTATGCGGTTGAGCAAGCGTTTACCGGTGAAGAAGCATCGCATTTGCTGATAACGCAAAATTTCGATGCGATCCTGCTGGATTTGACGCTCCCAGGCATTAAAGGTCAGGCTGTTTTAAAGAATCTGAGAAGCAAAAATAATGATGTGCCGGTATTAATCATTAGCGCCTTAGATTCTTTAGGGGATATCATAGAAAACCTGAACTTAGGTGCCGACGATTACCTGGCAAAGCCATTCGATATCCAAGAGTTAGAAGCGCGCTTGCGTTCACTTTTAAGAAGGTCTAGCGGCAAGACGAATCCTGTAATTCAATGCGGCGCCCTGAGCTATAACAGCAATACAAAGATATTCAGCAATAAAGAAATCGATATAAATTTGACCCCAAGAGAACATGCCGTGCTTGAAGCATTAATTCGAAAATGCGGGAAAACCGTCTCAAAAAAAGAATTAGCGGACGGCTTGTTTACCCTGAACGATACGGTATCACCCAAGGCGTTAGAAATTTACATCGTTAGACTCAGGAAAAAAATAGAACATTCCGGCGCGCAAATTATTACTTTACGTGGATTGGGGTATATGTTGACTTATGTTGCCGCAACTTAAGAGTTTAAAAAGCCGGTTAGCGTTGTGGGTTTTTTTACCTACATTGCTGATATCCGCCATTGATCTGGTGGTTACTTATAAGAGCACGGATAGTATTGCTACCTTAGTGCAAGAGCAGCTATTGAAGGGCTCTGCAAAAATCATCTCGGAACAACTCGTCAGCAGCGACGGCGGTTATGAAATAAGTATCCCTCCAGCGGCGTTCGAATTATTCGCCAGCAAGTATCAGGATCGTGTTTTTTATTCAGTGCGCAGTAAGGATGGGCGGCTCATTGCTGGAGATGAAGAACTCGCCAGCTACCGAGCTGGTCTGCAGATCGAACAGGAAAAATATTTCCTGGCAAAAGTACGGGGGGAGCAAGTAAGAGTGATCGTGTATGCGCACGCGCTTCCAAGTACATCAAACAATGACTTTGCGATTACTCAGGTAGCGCAAACTTTACGCAGTCATGATGCATTCAGGGAAGACTTATTTCTACTGACAATGAGGGAACACTTAATTCTCCTGTCCTTAGTTTTGCTTGGATTAATCATTGCTTTTCGGTGGACGCTCAGCCCGCTCATTGTCTTCGGCGAAAAACTGCTAAAACGCCAGCCAGGCTCATTAGAAAAACTCGATGAAGATAACGCACCTGATGAACTGCGGCCGGTCATCTTTGCAATGAACGACTATGTAGCCAGGCTAGACAAGACATTGACATCCTATGAGCAGTTTGTCGCTAACACTGCGCATCAACTCAGGACATCGTTTGCGATTGTTACCTCTCAAATTAATTTTGGTAATAGAAATAGCCAGCTTGATCAATCGCAAAAAGACATTTTCAATGCGATTCAAAAGACTATCGTACAAGGGACGAAAGTCATCAATCAGCTATTAGTTCTGGCATCGATAGAACAAAATCGCCACATCAAAACTCAAAAAACTGTTACTCAATTTTCTGACGTTATACAGGCGGCGATAGAAGAACTGGCTCCGTTAGCACAACAAAAAAATATAGATCTCGGTATCGATACTCTTGACGAGAATTGTGCAATCAATGCGCCGCGATATTTGCTGCGCGAATTAATTTCCAATCTCATCGACAATGCAATTCAACACATGCCGTTAGCAGGGATAGTTACCGTCTCTCTCAGAAAATTAGAGCACGCTGTATTATTAGTAGTGTCGGATAACGGACCGGGCATTCCGGCTACCGAACGCAACAAAGTATTCGAACGGTTTTACAGGCTGAATGAAGATAAACCGAATAGCTCCGGATTAGGATTATCTATCGTAAAAGAGATTTGTGACATGCTGAATGCATCGATCACATTGAGTTCTCCCGAGCATGAAACAGGACTCATCGTTTCCATCGAGTTCAGGGATAAGCCAGTGTAATTACAAAATTATTTGGTCGTCAATTTCGCCAATTCAACGACAAACCAAATGAAGTATTAAAAACGGCGTTGTCATTTGTGCTACCGTCTAAGGCAGCCAACATTATTCAATATAAACAATATGAAAAATACTTCTTTATGGACGAATGTCATTGCGGGCCTCTCGCTCGCAGGCTTATTACTTCCTGAAGCGGTAGCGTATTCGAGTATTGCCAATCTACCGGCTCAAGCGGGCATCGTTGCTTTATTCGCAGGATTATTTTGTTACGGCGTCATTGGGAGCAGTCGTTATGCGATTGTAGCGGCGACATCATCATCTGCAGCAGTGCTGGCTTCCGCCTCTGCGGCAATGGCAAATGGAGATAATTCAATACGATTAGCGGCCGCTATTGGCCTGGTTATGCTGACGGGTATCTTTTTTGTTATGGCCGGCCTATTTAAACTAGGCAGCATTTCTGATTTTATTGCCAAACCAGTTTTGCGCGGATTCGCATTTGGTCTTGCCAGCATCATCATTATTAAACAAGCTGCCAATGTCTTGCATATTCATCTCCATCACTCCGACATTATTCGCATCCTGGGAGAACTGTTTGGTCAGGTTCATGACTGGAATCTGGTTTCGGGTGGTATAGGGTTAGCCGCATTAGTTCTATTATTTATTTTCGCCCGAATACCCGGGCTCCCCGGAGGATTGATCGTCATTATTTTAAGTATCTTGATCGGCAAATGGATTGATCTTTCCCAGTATGGAGTTGGCTACGTCGGGGAAATAAATTTACATCTGGAAACGCCCTCCTTGCCAAGAATGTCCTACCCGGAATGGCTTAGAATCGGCGAGATGAGCATCGCCATGGTCATGATTCTTTATGCGGAATCTTATAGTTCGATTCGGAATTTCGCGATGAAACACGGCGACCAAGTGTCGCCAAATCGTGATTTGCTGGCGCTCGGTTTTTCCAATGTCATTTCAGGGCTATTCCACGGCATGCCTGTAGGCGCCGGGTTTTCTGCCACCTCAGCAAATGAAGCGAATGGCGCCACCTCACGTCTTGCCGGATGGGTCGCGCTCATGACACTGCTCGTGATTGTGTTAACTTTGTTACCGATGATTGCGCTAACGCCAGAACCTGTGCTGGCAGCAATCGTCATACATGCGGTAAGTCATACCTTGCGCTTATCAATTTTCTATCCCTACTTCACCTTACATCGCGATCGACTTGTCGTTATAGCGGCCGTAATTGCAGTCTTGCTGTTAGGTGTGTTGGATGGTTTACTGGTTGCAATCGGAGTGAGTCTCTTAATGTTATTGCGGAAATTGTCGGAATCTACTTTGTCGATCCTTGGACGTTTAAAAAATGGCCATGACTTCGTCAGCAAAGTGGCTTATCCAGATGCAAAATCGATTCCTGGAATTTTAATTTTGCGACCAGAATCGGGACTCTTTTTTGCTAACGCTGAACGAATTCTCGCTCTCGCTAAAAACTATATTGCTATAGCTGGAGATGACGCAAAAGTCACTATTCTTAGTTTAGAGGAATCTCCGGATCTGGATAGTTCAAGTGTGGAAGCAATCATTCATTTTTGCGAAGAAATATCGGCTAAAAATACTTACCTATTTCTTGCACGTTTAAAAATACCGGCACAGCAAGTGCTGATAAAGGCAGGTATTCACACCATAGACAAGATAGAGATCAGCGACCTTAGTGTCGATGATATGGTTCAAATGGCAGAAGAAAAATGTCTGGTCGAAAGTGAATGCCGAAATTAAAATAGATAATCAAAAACGCCAGCGCCGTCAATAAATCCGACAATTTAAGAATTAAAAAAACCGTCATCAAAGGCGCAACAGTAAGTTTTCCAATCCTTTTCGATTTGCTGGGCGCACTCATCTGCAATCTTTAATAGCTGCTTACCCCATAATTTATTCTGGCCGAATTCGACCAATTCATCGGCGATTGCCGAACCATTTCTGCCCGCGCTACGAATATGCGCTGATGCCACAATATTCCCCATAGCTTGAAGTATCTGCTCCAATTCGTTTAGAGAATTAACCGATCGATCCAGGATAATCCTATCCTCGCTCGGTTGTAGTGCCCGCAAAATATAATCGGTTTTTTTTATCTTAACCGGCTGCAAAAATGCCATTGAAACAGCTTGCATACGGTGCTGCAATTCTACCGTCCGGAATGACTCAGTCTTCCATTTTGGCTGCTTCACTGTCAAATGAGGAATTAAAGACGATGGTAAAGCCTCTTTCAGATCCAACAGATAATTTCCATCTGGATGACCTTTACCATTGATCAAAATAATATAGCGCTCTACTCCTAAGCTACCTGTTCCGGCAATACGTTTAGCAACATCAATAGGCTCAAAAAAAGTTGGGTCAACCTGCTTTTTGGCAAAAACACTCATGAATTGATGAATCAAATCGAATTGATTTGACGATACTGGAAGTGCTTTTTGCCCGTCAATCTTGAGTTGACGTTTGCCTCGATAAATTTTGGTTCTTTTATTCAAGAAATCAGCGCGCGTACGTTCTCTCACATTATCAAGCAATACGCGGATTTTCCCAATGGCCGTCTCTCTTTCAATCCAATAGCTTTTTCCATGGACAAGAGATATGCGATACGATTCTAAAAAAGTTTTACTTAAAAAACTTGCCTCTTTTTTTGTAACGCCCAGGTTGATTGATCCAATCAGAATACTGGAAACCAAGCGAACCAAATCCCAGGTTAATGGAGCAAGTGCAGCCTCATCAAAATCATTAATATCAAAATAAGCCAGGCGATTATCGCCTTTATAGCTACCAAAATTTTCTAAATGCAAATCACCGCAACACCAGGTTAAAGGAGCTCGATCTAGTATTTTTTCTCTTGGAAGGCGATCGTAAAATAAATGGCAGGTGCCCCGCATAAATACGAAGGCATTACTGCGCATTTTGCGATACTTCATCTCCAATCGATCCTGATCCCGGCCAAGATTAAAATTTTGGATTGATTTGCAGATATTTATCATGGCAATCGCGCTGTGTAAAAAAAGAAATTCGTATTGGGGATACAAATAGACTTTGCTAATTTATGAATTGAGTATTTGACTCTACTAACATCAACTCAGGAATGAGCCTGCATATTTATATCTTTCATTATCAGACTCAGACAAAACCGCCTAGCTGAGCTAATTTATGTTCTTGACCGTCATGACTAATTGAAACCACGTCAATTTGAAATGACGCATTCAAATCATGCCGTAAAACTGCAGCTTTGCTAAATGCCGCTAAAAAATCATCGCCGGCATCGACGGTTTTTGTAATTTCATGTTTTTCATTTTTGCACATTAATTGGTAATGCATATTCCAGATTTCCTTTGATGGTATTGATTAAGTGATAGATGCGTAAATTCAATGTAAGGATAGAAAACAAGCAGATCTCAATGTTTTTTCAGAAGCGATTTAGTGATCTTTGCAAATTTTCCGAGATCGCAATTTGCTGGAAATACTTCTACTTCTTCATCAATCTTCAAATCCATGTCTTTTGGAATTTCTGCAATCGTGGTATAGAATTTTTTCACATGACGATAATGAATTTTCACGAAATATCTATTTTCACGCTCCGAAGAATTTAATTTCTTTAGGCATTCCGGCAGTTGATTTTCCGCGGACTTGTCATCGTACACCTGGAGTACCCAGCCATGCTTGCCGCCTGCCTCCCAGTCGACATCCGCAGAGATTGCGCTACTTACTGAACCCAGCAAAGTAAAAAAAATACTGGTAAAGAATAATTTCCTCATCATGATATATCTCCTTATTTATTGAACGTATTGTTATCCGCGCCTTGTACAAGATATCTGAAACAAGACATTGGCAATCATCAGATCCGGCATAACGTTTAAAAAAACCTTACTCCTCTTCCTTGGGCTTATCTTTAAAAATGGTGTAACTGAGCGGCAGCAATAGCAAGGTGAAAAAAGTCGCAGACACAATCCCGCCGACGATGACAACTGCAAACGGCCTTTGCGTTTCCGAACCGATTCCATGCGATAAAGCGGCTGGTAACAAACCCAGTCCAGCCATCAGTGCAGTCATTAAAATTGGACGTAATCGGGCAACGGCACCTTCAATTGCGCTGTGAAAATCGCTCGATTCATGCTTTTCAAAATGCAAAATTTGCTCAAGCATAATGACGCCGTTTTGCACTGAGATACCCGCTACAGCGATAAAACCAACCGCTGCCGACACGGAAAAATGCAAACCCGCTAAAGCCAATCCTGCGATACCGCCAATCATCGTGAAAGGAACCATGAGCAGGATCAGCATCGACATGCGAACCGACCGGAAAGCCCAAAATAGAAACGCAAATATGAGAAAAACCGTGATTGGAATGATGATTTCCAGTCTCTTGGCTGCACGCTGCTGATTCTCGAACTGCCCACCCCAGACGATGTAATAACCCGGTGGCAGATTGACTTGATCCCGTACTTTTTGTTGCGCTTCGGCGATAAAGCTGCCCTGATCACGACCGAGCAGGTTGGCTTTGACTGAAGCGTTGCGCCCGCCGGCTTCACGGCTGATTCGCCCGGCGCCCTGTTTGGTCTCTATTTGCGCAATATCGGCAAGGTCAACCGTACCTGCACCATTGGGCAGATTGATTTGCAAATTGCCGATACTATCAATCGAGTCGCGGTATGGCGCTTTCAGTCGTAACGTGATGTCGAAACGCTTATCCCCTTCAAAAAAAGTATTGACGGGATTGTCTGCCAAGGCAGTTTGTATCGTGTTGTTAACATCGATCACATTAATACCAAGCCGGGCAATCTTCTCCCGATTGATCGTAATATTGAGTTCGCTTTGCCCCCCTATTTTGACGGCATCAACATCGGTAGCACCTTGGATATTTTTTAAAATACTGGCGACTTGCTCGCTTTTTTGCGTCAAAATATCCAGATTTGGGCCAAATATTTTGACGGCAATTTCCCCTTTTACACCCGACAGCGATTCCTCAACATTGTCTTGAATGACTTGCGAAAAGTTCGTCGGGACACCAGGTAAAACGCTAATTTTTTTCGTCATATCCTCTATTAGCTGTTCTTTGTCATGGAATTTCCATTGATCGTGCGGTTTCAAGTCCGCCAGTATTTCCATGTTATTCGGACCTTTAGGATCGGTACCGTCATCGGGTCGCCCTACATGGGACACGACCGTCTTTACTTCCGGATAGCTGAGCAAAATAGCTCTGACTTGCCGTTCGATTTCTTTGGTTTTGTCCAGCGCTGTCGAAGGCGGAAGACTGATCGCCAGCCAGATATTTCCTTCATCGAGTTTAGGCAGAAACTCACTCCCCAAGCCGGGCGCAAGCCCTAATGTAATAGCTAATAAAGCGGTGGAAACAAGCATGACACTGCGTTTTTGTTTGTCTGCTTTTTGCAAAACCTTGCGATACCATTCCTGTATATTGTGCATCCATTGACTGTGTCGCTCGGCCAGACTATGGTGCTTCATTGTCAACATTAAGAGCGTAGGAATTAAGGTCATGGTTAAAATCAATGCCCCCAGCATGGCAAAGCTTAAAGTCAATGCCACGGGAGAGAAGATTTTTCCTTCTACTCTTTGAAATGTAAAAATTGGAATGAAAGCCAGGATGATGATCGCTTTGGCAAAGAGGATAGGGTGCCCCATTTCTACCACGGTGTCTTTCAGGACATGCTTACGCCATAAAAAAACATTACTCGTTTCTTCGTGATGTTTCAGTGCAAGGCGCACCATTAATGCCTCGACAAGCACAACGGCACTATCGATGATGATACCGAAATCGACCGCCCCCAAAGAAATCAGGTTAGCCGGAATTCCTCTGATATCGAGCATGATAAAAGCGCACAGGAGCGACAAGGGAATCACCGTGACTACAATCAATGCAGCGCGCCAGTTTCTGAGAAATATCATCAGGATAGTCATGACCAATACAGCACCGACAACCAGATTTTCAAACACGGTCATGACAGTGTGATGCAGTAATTCTGTCCGGTCATAGATTTGACGAAGCTTCACGCCTTTCGGTAGTTTTTGATTAACGACATCGATCTTTTGCTTAAGATTTTCGATGATCTTGGCGGCATTCCCCCCCTTGCTCATCTGTATGATGCCCATCACATAGCTATCACCCTGGTTGTAGGAGACAATGCCTGAGCGCTGGCGATGACCGACTGCTACTTCAGCAATATCGGATACAAGGACAGTCTTGCCATTCTTGGCGGTTACCACAACTTGTCCGATATCTTCTGTGCGATTGAATAAGCCGACACCGCGCACCACAAGCGCCTCATCTCCTCGACGTATCGTCCCGCCACCGACGTTACTGCTATTGTTTGTCAGCGCCGCATTGACCTGGTCCAGGGTAATGCCATAACGCTTCAGTGCATTTGGATCCACTTGGACTTGATATTCTTTGACTGTCCCTCCAAAGCTCACGACGTCGGCGACGCCGGGCACGATACGCAATTCCGGCCTGACTACCCAATCCTGCAGTGAGCGGATTTCGTTCTCAGGAGTACCTGCCGGTGCTTCGATAATATAGCGATAAATTTCACCGACCGCAGTAGTGAGTGGCGCTATGCTTGCCTGTACTCCGGTGGGTAAAGTGACGCCCTGGAGTTTTTCCAGCACTTGCTGGCGAGCGAAATAATCGTCGGTACCATCTTTAAAAGTCATGGTAACGACCGATAAACCCGTAATCGAAACCGACCTCAGTTGCGTTTGCCCGGGTACGCCACTCATCTCGCGCTCGATCGGTAAGGTGACGGCGCGTTCCACTTCCTCGGCAGCCTGGCCCGGGAACTGGGTAACAATTTGCACCTGTACATCCTGCACGTCGGGAAAAGCCTCGATAGGTAGATTGGTAAATGATCGATAGCCGAATACCATCAATGCCAAGGTGAGTACTAAAACAAATATCCTTTGAGTAAGTACGAAATTGACGAATTTATTGAGCATGGGATGCCGCCTCGGAATTCAACAACAGTGCACCCGCTGTGACAATTCGCTGACCTTTACTGAGATCGGTATTACCCGCTATGTCGGCATAACTGGCATCACGGCCTTTACGAATAATATTTACCTTCAACTTCTGAAATTCACCCTGGCGTTTCTCAATAAAAATGTAGCTGTAAAGACCTTCTGTAATCAATGCCGCGTTAGGAATCTGCAACGCTTTTTTGTCCCCGTCGGTAAAGAAATTCACTCTCGCAAACATTTCAGGCCTTAGTTTCAAATCATTGTTCGACAGTCGTCCTCGCACCTGGATACGTCGCGTACCCGGATCTAGCGCGAGGCCGATCCGATCGACTCTGGCTTCAAAGATCTGTTCCGGATAAGCGTCAAACTCAAGGCCTAATTTTTGTCCCGGCTTAATCCCGCCCATATAGCGTTCCGGGACATCAATCACCACCCAAAGCCGACTGATATCGCTAATAACGAAAAGCGGATTAGGAGCGTCTGGGCGCACTTCCATACCGGGATTGATTTGCTTGTCCGTAATCGTGCCCGAAATTGGCGCTTTTAATGCAAAGTTGCCATTGTCATTGCCGACCGCATTCAGGTTACGCAGACGCAAACTACTGCGTCGCGCTTCCGCTGCCGCTTGCGCATAGTCTGCCTCGGAGGACTCCAGGTCTTTGGCAGCAATTACTTCATGTTCGTACAGTTTTTTCGAACGCTCAAAGGCCAATTTTTTGCGATGCTCATCGGCCTTCGCTTTTGCCAGATCGGTCTCGGCAGTAGCCAGATCGGGTGAATCAAGGACGACTAAGGATTTATTTTTTTCTACGACATCGCCAACTTCTACCTTGGACGACACCACGCGCCCGAGAATCGGCGAGCTGACTCTGGCGGTGACGTTTTCGTCATAAACCAGTTTTCCATTCATCGCTTCGCTAACGGGTAAGTTCACTTCCTGTATCGCAGCTACTTTGATCGCCCCCAGTTGCGGCGCATTGGCTGGATAGCTAATCTTGCCTAGTTCAGATTTGTGATTGGCGGGAGATTCCGGTTTTTTCTCCGTTGCCTTGACCAAGCCGCTGGTATAGGTGACGACGCCGATCAAGGCGAGAATAGCCAGGCCAATCAGGTAGGATTTATTGATTTTCATTTGTCGTTCATTTCTTGAGCATATATGCGTAAAGTGGTGAATGCCTTCGCAAATTCTGTTTGCGCATTGATCGCATCCATTTCCGTAGCACGGTAAATACGTCGGGCATCAAGCACATCCATGACGCCGATAGCACCGTTTTTGAATGCGAATTCAGCCGCGTCGGCTGAGTGCTTCGCGGCAGGCAATAAATCCATCTTGAATCGCCTGAGCAATTCTTCCGAAGCTTGTGCTGACTCTATAACGACGGCTATTTCACTGCGTGCCGCATCGATATGCTTATTCAAATTTTCCTGCGCCGCATCAACGGCTATTTCTGCTGCGCGTATCTCGCCCTGGAATTCATAACGGGTAAATAGAGGAATCTGCAGCGCGACGCCATAACTATTGCCGGAACCTTGTGTATTGCCGGGGCTGGTCGGGTAGTGTTCAAATTGCAGCCCGACGGAAACGTCGCGCGTTCTGCTCGCGATCGCCAGCTTACGTGCTGCCACGGCAGCGTCCAGTCTGGCTTTTGCTGCCAGAATATTCGGGCGCTGCTGTAGTAATTTTTCCATTTCGTTATTGAGCGCAGGTATCCTTTGCTCTGGCCATTCGTCAATTGCCTGCACACTATCTGGCTGAATTTTCAGTCCAAGCATCAACGTCAGATTCATCTTCGCACGCAATAAGTCGGCGGAGGCCAGACGAGCATCGTTCTCCGCACGCAAGGCATCTACGCGTAAACGGGCAACATCTGCGCCCGCGATATCACCGATGGATTTCCTTTTACCGGCAGCGACCAGCGTGACTTGAAATAGTCCGGCCGTTTCCCTGGCAATTCTCAGCTTGTGTTGTGCGGCGATGAGATCGAAATAAGCGGCGCTGGCAGCCTGCTGGGTCTGGCGTCTGGCATCAATCCAATCGAGACGGCTTGCTTTTTCCAGATGACCCGCGCTGGCTAAACGCAATTCCCGCTTGCCGCCGCGTTCAATTAATTGATCCACACGGATAGTGCTATCAACCGTTTTCTGTTTAAGATTGCCGGGACCTATACCGAGCGCTGGATTGATCCCGACGGTTTGTAAAGTCAGTGTTGGATTAGGCGCCGCACCGGCTATCGTGGTCATCGCTTCGGCGTTGCCGATGGCTATTTGAGCCGACCTGAGATCGTGATTATTTTGCAGCGCTAATTTCACTGCCTGCGCTAAAGTCAGTTGTGAAAGTGACGGCATCAACTCGTGATCATGCAAACCTGGCTGATCGTTGCTGACAACTATCTTGGGGCTGGCATTGAAATTTGCCTCAGTCACTGAATTTGTCTGAGCGACTGCGTCCGCAGCGATATGAGCTGCGCCGAGTAATGCAATTATTTTCCAGCTACGCCTTGTCAGGCAATAAGTCATCATAATTTTCTGCACAAAAGATATAAGGCATGAAAATTATACTGAGCGTATCTGTCGCGACAATGACAGTAAGCTGACAATTAGCTGACAAGAAGAGTAATTGAAATAATTATTCTGAGTATTGATTAAATAGTACGGTGAATATGGTGCCACCTCCCGGCGTGTCGCCAATAATGATCCGGGCAGCATGATCTTTGACTATGTCAGAGACAATCGCCAGACCTATGCCATTGCCTATGGTGCGATCGGCGATGCTTTCGTTGATGCGATAGTGGCGGTGGAAAATGGATTCCCGTTCCGCTTCAGGGATCCCCGGACCGTTGTCTTCCACTGAAAAAACCGCCATGCCCTGACTGACCTGAGTCCGCACAGTCACGACTCCATGCTCTGGCGTGTAGGTAATGGCATTATCAATCAAGTTTTCAACGAGATCGCGTAAAAGAAATGCATCGCCGGATATCTGCACCGGATCAAGATCAAAACCTAAATCAATCAGCTTGCGGTCCGCAGCCCCAAGGAAAGAATGGATACTATCTGCCACGATCTTATCCAGAAAAACCGGTTCTAATCTTTTGCGCTCAAACTTGCTCGGCTCGGCGCGCGCAAGAGATAATAACTGGTTCGTTTGCCGTATCATCCGTTCGGTTGACATCATCATCAAATCGACAGATCTTGCGGTATTGACCTCGTTAGCATATTTATCTTGCAGCCATTCAAGCTGTGCCTTGAGACCTGCCAGCGGTGTGCGCAACTGGTGGGCAATCGTGGCTAAAAACTCTTGTTGGGTGATCGCACCGATTTCAATTTTATGCAGCAATCGATTGATGGCCGTCACAACCGCATCTAGTTCAATCGCATTTTCTTCTACCGAGATCGCTGACAGTTCGTCAAAATTGCGTTGATTTAAGTCCGCCTGGATTTTGTTTAGCGGCAGCAAGCCATTCGTGACAGCCATCCATGCCACTCCCAGCAACAACGCGGTGATACTGCCTTCTACCAGGATGAGGGCAAAGAGTATGCGCAATTGAATTGCATTGCGTTTTTTTAATGTTTCAGCGGCATGAATGACGACAGGTTCATCCCCGATCATAAATTTGATGCTGGCAATACGGATTTCCTCTCCGCGCATTGCCCCATTCTGGAAATAGGGCTCATCAAATTTCAATGGCACTTCTGTATTCGGGAAATCCTTGTCTCCTGCCAGCGTTTGGTTAGACTGATTGCGTATCACCAGATAAATCGTGTTGAAATGATCCACTCTCAATACCTGCTCGACTGAAGTCGGCAGATCCACGTCGATGTTACCCGACTGCTTGGTGAGGCGCGTGCTCAAAGCCCAGCAAGTTTCAGATAAACTTTGATCAAAAGCGATTTGTGCCGGCGTCCATGCCAACCAATAGACCAGGCTACCGCCGATTAAATTCACGGCTAACAAAGGGACAATCAGTCGCAGTAGCAGGCTGCGGCGTATGCTCGGTCGATGCGTTTTCATTGAATTTGGGTTTGCTCTTCAAGCATGTAACCGAACCCGCGAATAGTGCGTATCACGACCATTGCCCCTGTCAGTTTCAGCCGGATTCGGGAAATATAAACTTCGATGGCATTGACGCTGATATCTTCGTCAGATTGCAGAATGGCGTCGATGATTTGCTGTTTTGAGACTACCCGTGATTCATGTTCAAGCAAGTATTCTAAAATAGTCCATTCGCGTGCCGACAGTTCGATCGAATTACCGTTAACGTGGGCACGTTTGGTGACTGAATCGAACGCCAACTTACCTAACTGTATTTCGACGCTCTTTGGTGAACTCCTACGTACCAGGGCCTTTAATCGGGCCACCAGTTCAAGCGTTGAAAAAGGTTTGATTAAATAATCGTCCGCGCCCAGCTCAAAACCGCTCACCCGATCCAAAATAGCATCTCTGGCCGTCAGCAGTAACACCGGAACGGTATTGCTTTTTTCTTTTCTCAGCCGTCGCAATACTTCAAATCCGTCGATATCCGGCAGTCCGATGTCCAACACCATGACCGAAAAATTTTGCTGCTCTGCGAGAAAGACCGCATCCCTGCCGTGATGAACGACATCGACCAGCATGCCCTGCTCACGCAGCATCTGGGATACACCCTCAGCCAATACTTTATCGTCCTCTACCAATAGGATATGCATAAAATCAAATCATTTTTCTGTGTCATGAAGAATTCCACCCCGGTATCCGCAATGCTGCCCAGTATCCCGCCATTTGGAAAGATCTTAACATTCCCTACCTCTAAATAAAAAATCCCATTCATTAAAAACTTTCGCGGATATGCATGGCGCTGTCTCAAACATATCCGCTCAGATGGATGAGCGCCTTGATCCATTACAATGGGTAAGCCTACCCACTTTGCTTTGAGGAGTCACAGATTGACGAATGCTGAAATCGCCGCGCTGCGCCTGAGTTGCCATACGATCTTGCCCGGACATAAATTACTGCAGCCTGCTGAGCAATTTGCCGCGATGGCGCAATGGTGCGCTGCTAACGAAGTAAGCCACGATACTTATGGCGAGGGGGAGTTGGTCCAGGATTTTGAGAAAAAAATCGCCACCCTCCTGGGCAAAGAGGCTGCCTTATTTTGTATTACCGGTACCTTGACCCAAGTGACGGCGTTGCGCCTGGCTTGCGCAGAACGCGGCAGCAATCTGGTCGGACTGCATCCGACCTCGCATATTCTGGTGCATGAAAACAGTAATCACCAGTTGCTCCAGCATTTCCATTCCTGTCAACTCGGGAATGCCCATCGCCCTTGGACAGTGGAAGATTTAAAGGCAATCCCCGAAAAAATCGGTGCAGTCCAGTATGAATTGCCGATGCGCGAAATCGGCGGACAACTACCGACCTGGGCGCAGCTCGAAGACATCAAAGCCTATTGCAAGCAAGAGCAAATTCATCTGCATATGGACGGCGCTCGCTTGTGGGAGGCGCAGAGTTACTATGCCCGACCTTTGCATGAGATTGCCGGTGATTTCGATACCGTCTATGTCTCATTCTATAAAGGCATAGGCGGTCTGGGTGGCGCGATGCTCCTGGGTAGTCAGCAGATGATCGATAAAGCACGCCTGTGGATGCGCCGGCAAGGCGGCAATGTCTTTCGCCGCACACCGTATGTAGTCGCGGCAGCAATGCAATTCGATCAGCGCATCGCCGACATGCGCGCCTTGTTCCAGCGTACGCAATCACTTTATGAGGTGCTGACCGGCTATCCGCAATTGCGCGTGAATCCGGCGCAACCGCAGGCGAATATGCTGCATCTTTATTTACCGGTGAATAAAGACCGTGCAACAGAGATACGCAACGACATCGCTAAAGAGCATGGCATCTGGCTGTTTGGCAATGCCGTACACACTGCCTTGCCCGACCAGTCGATGTTTGAATGGTATGTTGGCGATCAGCTATTGCATATGCCAGATGAGCGGCTCAGAAATGCACTCGATTTATTCGTCGCGGCATTGAGTATGGCCGGCTTATAAAGCAGGATCACGCTTACCTGACAAATACAGCAGGAATACAATCACGAACAAGCCATCCAGCGCAATCACCGGCAACATCGGTTTGAGCGCCGGATCGTTCAGACTGCCAAGCAGCACCCCCACCAGGCAGATTTTTTCTATCGTGACCGCGATGATGACCGGTGTACGCAGCGCCGGAAGAAAAGCAGAATACATCAGCAATCCTCCGAGACAGGCAACCAGTAATCCCCAATGCCGCGCAAATAATAATCCGGCGCTGTCAGCGACAACCAAGTTTTGTATATGCAATAGTTGCGCTGGTGCGATAAACTGTAGTCCGACCAGCAGCATGATGCCGCCGGCGATCATGAGTATGGCTTTGATATAACGTGCGATCATGCTCTTGTCTCCTGTTGGCGTGACTATGTTGTATAACTGTTTTTGGTGTCAGTACTTTACACCGCCTTTGAATCAAATGAGTCAAATCCAATTTGACTGCGCTAACGTTCCAAAAAATCGACACGCAATCTAGTCGCTCTCACATGCAAATCCAGTCCAGGCCGTTCAATTCTGTTTTTAATTCTTATCTGATTTATGTCGGCGTGGCACTTGCGTCGGCCGGGGTTGCCTTGTACACGCCCTTAATCGTATCGGAAACGGGTAAATCCTTTTCCGGCACCTGGGCTGCGTCGATTTTATTTGGTTTGAATCTGGGGCGCGTCATTGGCTCGCATCTGGGTAGCCGCTACCCTGGCCTGGCGAATCACCCATTCTCGGTTACGGCGAATATCCTGCTCGAAGGCATAGCCTTGTATTGCATGGCCTACCTGCAACAAGCGTGGGCGCTTGCGGTGTTTGCCTTGCTCGCGGGATTGGGCAGTGGCCTGTCTTTTCCCGGATTAAAAAATTATTTACTCAAGCTTAAAGAGCTGGATCAGGCTTCGCTATTCAGCCGTCTCGCTTTCGCTATCCGCATGGGACTGGTACTGGGTTATCTGATTGCGGGCTGGGTACCGAATCATAGTTTAAAAATTGTGTTCCTGATCGTACTGATCACCTTTATCGCTTACGCTATCTTCATGCTGTATGCGATGCGCGCAATTGCCCGATATGAGGCAAACGCCAATGCGGCACTGGCAGCACAGCGATTGACTGAAAACACGGCAGCAAGCGACGCTCGCAAGCTGGCTACACCAACATCATCGGCCAGATTGCCTATTTTATTTCTGTTATCGAACGCCGTGTTCTGGTGTTTTGCGGTACAACCGATGATTGGTTTTAGCCTGCACATTCCTAAATACACGCCAGAGATTCCGGTCTCGACCCCGTTCTGGCTGGCGGCGCTGGTGATTATTTTTTTCCAAATTCCGGTATCCAAGCGGGCAGTGCGTACCTTGGAACATTTTCGCTTTTTACAAATCGGCTACGCCTGCTTATTCGCTAGTTTTGCATTGATGCTGGTCGCCGGCAATCATGGTATTTCAGTGATCGCCTCTGCGATCTTGCTGTCATTTGGCCAGGTGTTTTACGGCCCTTCATTTGACGTGCTGATCGCAAGGCATGCGAACCGCTCATCGGAAGACACGGGCAAGCTGATGTCGCAGCAGATTTTCTATCAAAGCGTCGGCACCATGATAGGTAGCCTGGCAGGCGGTGTGCTGTTCGACCTAGCACAGACTGTCCATATGCCGTCGCTGAACTGGCTGCTGCTAAGCCTGGGAAGCCTGTGGATGATGGTGTTGAGTAAAAATAAAATTCCTGCGCTGTACCGTAAAGCATAAGCTGATTGACATCACGATAACTCAATCGTGATAACGACTTATCAGTAAGTCGTTCTATTCCCTCTGGAATCAAGTCTTCATATTACTATCTTAAAAGTTATTCCCCCCCCAAAAAATGTCATGCACTGCGTAGCAGATTTCACCCCTTTTGTAATTAACGATATCGTGGGTCTGGACAGTGCGTTCAGGCCGCCTTTTTATACATGTACAAAATAAGTAAAATGATCAGGTAAAACTAAAAATCGCATCACAACCTTCTCTGGCTTCTTCTATCCCGTCGAGTTCGTCGCTCATTTCAAGATCGAATAACTCCTCAATCGCATTCATATAGCTATTAACCCGTGTCGCACCTATCAGCCGGTAAATATCGCCGGCCTCGTTGCGGATACCAATAATCATTTTCTCTTCTTTCACGATATCCACGCTGACTTGCGTAAGCAACAGGTTGCCGATAATTTGTTTGTCGATTTTAGCGACGGCTTTGCCGGGAATGAGTGCGGTTTTCAAGAGTGCTCCAAATTGTTACCGATGATTGATGAATGAGTAAATGATGATTGCGACGAATTTAATAACATTATCCGCGTTTTTCATACAAAGACGTGTTAGCATTTAAACATCTATCTAAAAACACTTTTGTGCTTCACATGATTAACCAATTTTTCGACGTTCCAGGCAAGGTTTTCCTACTTTTTATTGTTGCCTTGTTACTTCTCAGTATTTTCCTGAAAGCGACCAAAGCCAAACCGAAAAGAAAGCGTCCGCAATACAAACCGGCAGCCTTGATGACGCCGAATGAAATTGAGTTTTTTGGCCGCCTGTGCCGTTCGCTGCCGGGCGTGCATGTATTCCCGCAAGTCGCCATGGCGGCACTGATCACTCCGGTCGACAGTTTTCAGCAAAATCGCTATGCGTATTGGAAAATCAACGAGAAGCGGGTCGATTATGCGATTTACAACAAAAGCATGGAGTTAATCTGCATCGTCGAGCTGGATGACCGTATGCATAATGCGGAAAAGGACAAGGAGCGCGATCAATTGACCCGCAGTGCCGGCGTATCAACCTTGCGCTGGCAGTCGCGCACCAAACCGTCGGAGCTGGAAATTTTTCAGGCAGTGAACCAGTTGCCTCATATGGTAAACAATCCCCTGTTACCGGTGGAGCGCAAGCCGCGCCCTCCTGCCCGGGCCCGTTCGGATCGCTCCAGACAGTCATCGCCGCATCAATCACAGCAGTCCGCTTATTCAACAACGCGGCCCATATCTCAGCATGCGCGACATCACTCGCCGGCACCGCGGTCCTTATCGGAAGACGCCTGAATTTTTCCGGTGGAGTGAATCAGGCCATCACATCAATCGGCTACAGGCTGGCGACGGCTTTAGCCGGTTCCAATAGCTAGCCTGAAGAAATTGATCCTGAATGGCATGGAACTTATGTCGGGTTTTATTGCCCTAATCTAGCCTGATGATATGATGAAACGTCGTCATCTAAATGCAGTTATCTTACAGGCGACTCTTACACTATTTCATTCAAGGAGACCAGCATGGAACTCAATCCCTATTTGACTTTTAATGGCAATTGCGAAGCAGCATTCCGGTTTTATGAGCAACGCCTCGGCGGCAAGATCGAGGCTTTCTATCGCTTTGGCGAATCACCGATGGCAGATCAATGCCCTCCCGAAGCCGCGCAACAGATCATGCATGTCAGCATGCTGCTAAATGGCCGCACCTTGATGGGCTCCGACAACATGCCCGGCAATCCTTACGAGGGCATGAAGGGATTTTCTTTATCCTTGAACACCAAAGATATGGCGGAAGCACAACGTTTGTTTGCGGCACTGTCAGAACAGGCGACGACGATCATCATGCCGCTGGAAAAAACATTCTGGGCACAAGGTTTTGGTATGCTGGTTGACCAGTTCGGCACACCGTGGATGATCAACTGCGAATAGCTTCAGGTTTTTTTGACTCAGCTTTATTTTATTGATTTTATTCATCACTTTTCTTGAACCGGGATGTATTTCATGCGCAAGCCTGTATCACTGGCCACACTCGTTCTTTCTTTGGGCTTACTGGGTAGTTCATTCGCATTGGCGCCACTTGTTTTTGCTCATCCGAATGACGTCGCCGGCAACGCTGCTGTCGTCAATCTTGCAGGTAAACGTCTCAATACGCTTGCTGAAAATTATTATAACCAGGCGGCCCGCTTCGAGCCGTTGATGGCAACATCGAATGGAGACAATCGTTTCGACGATCAATTGCCGATGACTCTGGTGCCGGCTGTCAGGGCGCGTCAGGTCGCGATGTATCGGCAAGTCGCAAAAGAGCTTGCCAGCATTCATCGCAGCACGCTCAGCGCAGCGGATCAGGTGACTTACGATTGTCTCGATTACGATGTCCGGTCTGCGTTAGCCATGTTCGCATTTAAGGATCGTCTGATGCCACTGAATCAGATGGATAGCATCCCTGTCGTGCTGGCGAATTTTGCCAGTGGACAGAGTTCTCAGCCCTTGCAGACACCAGCGCAATACGAGATGTATCTGAAACGGGTCGCGCAATTACCCGCCTGGATAGATCAGGCCATCATCAATATGCGTGAAGGCATGCGGCAAGGTATTGTGCTGCCACGGGCGCTGGTTGTATCGACACTGCCGCAGTTGCAAACACTGGTCACTGACAATGCAGAAAACCATGCTTATTACGCACCGGTTAAAAAGTTTCCCGCCAGTTTTAGCGAGGCAGATAAAACGCGGTTGACGACAGCCTATCGCAACACCATTGCACATACAGCATTGCCCGCATTACGCAAACTCCATGCATTTATGCAGCGGGACTATCTGGCGGCCAGCCGCAGCAGTTCAGGTTTAGGCGTCTTGCCTGACGGTGCAAAATGGTATCAGGCACTGGTGCGCGATCAGACTACCACCACTCTCGATCCGGAAACTATCCATGCGATAGGTCTGAAAGAAGTAGCCCGCATTCAAAATGAATTTGTCTTGCTCGGCCCCCAATTAGGCTATAACGGCGACCCCAAAGGTTTACCGGCCTGGATAGATACGCAAACCCAGTATCGTCCGTTTTCCACAGAAGCCGAGATACTGGCCGAATACCGTCGTATCGATGGCATCATCAAAGGTAAGTTGCCGGAACTGTTCGGCAAAATTCCGAAAGCACCGCTAGACATACGCCCGGAACCGGAAATCAGCCGTAAGACCGCCTCTGATCACTACTCAGCTCCCGCCATCGATGGCTCACGCCCGGGGGTGTTTTGGGCCGTCATCAATGATCCTAAGCACTACTCTACTACCGGGATGACGACGCTATTTCTGCATGAAGGCCAGCCGGGGCATCATTTTCATCTGGCATTTTTGCAAGAGCTGGACATTCCGAAGTTCCGCAAATTTGGCGGGAATAATGCCTATACCGAGGGCTGGGCTTTATATGCCGAGACCTTGGGCAAAGAAATGGGGGTGTTTGAAGACCCTAACGCCTATCTCGGTCATCTGACGGATGAGTTGCTGCGCGCATCCCGGCTGGTGGTTGATACGGGTCTGCATGCAAAAGGCTGGACGCGCGAAGAAACAATTAAATACCTCCAAGCAACATTGGGGTATGATGAAGCAACTGCACGCAACGCAACTGAACGTTACATGGCCTGGCCGGCCCAGGCACTAGGTTATAAGATAGGTTCATTGAAAATAATGGAACTCAGGCAACGCGCCATGAACCAATTGGGGGCAAAATTCAATTTACGCCATTTTCACGATGCGATTTTAAGCGATGGTACTTTGCCACTGGCTCTGCTCGAAGCCAAAATCGACAAATGGATCATAGAACAGCAGAAGTTGTAGAATAATTTGCAATAAGTTACAACAAATAGTAATAATCTCCATACTCATTGACCTGCAACGGCAAGTCGCTCAGAATGAGGTGATGATTAGTCAGCTGCTGAGTTAGCACGATATGCGATGACGTAATTTCATTGATGAGTCGGGGTCCACTACGTATCCGGTGCGAGTTGATTTCACAGTGAGATTACAGGTCCGGCGATGCCGGTGTATATGTCTATCAATGCCAATATGAATTCTGCCATGGATAAAACGGAAGCCCTCAATAGTATCGTTGCCGAGGCCAATCGGGGAGAGTTGGTGTTCTCCACCAATGTGACGGCCTCTCTTAAAATCCAGCAGGCACTAGATGCGCCTGATTGCAGTACGGATACCGCAGCCAAGCTGGTAATGAATGAACCTCTGTTATCTGCCCGCGTAGTCGCCATCGCCAATTCGGTTGCCTATAACCGCGGCAATGATGTGACCAGTGTCAAGGCAGCGATCACCCGGCTTGGCTTTCGCACCTTACGCTCTATTGTAGCGTCACTGATCGTGCGTCAACTCGCCGGTGCCAGCAAAAATCCTGTAACCCGCGCCAAGACGAACCAGCTTTGGGAGCATACAGCCCAGGTCGCCGCGCTGGCGCAAGTGATTGCCCGCCGCATTACCAAACTCGATCCGGATACCGCCATGTTCGCGGGTATCGTGCATGAAGTCGGCGGTTTTTATTTACTCTCGCGCGTCGAAGAATTTCCCTGCCTGCTGGATAATCAACCGAATCCTCTGGCCAGCGATCTGCCAGCCTTTGCCGATACCATTGTTGAATCTACCGAAGAAACGCCGGAAACAATTATCGGCCGTGTGGTCTTGAAAAACCTGATGCTGCCGCAACCAGTACTGGATGCGGTGGAAGCGCTGTGGTTTGGTTTGCGCGCCATGCCGCCCGAAACTCTGGGCGACACTCTATTGCTGGCAAATGAACTTGCCTCCATCCGCTCACCGCTGGAAATGGGTTTCGAAGGGGAATCTAATCAGTACGCGTCGGAGATCGATTTCGTGGTCGGCGACGGTACTTTGAATAGTATTCTTGAAGAATCCGAAGACGAGGTTAGATCGTTGACTGCGGCATTGCTGACGTAAGCCATGCCATCACTCACCTGAATTTTGTGTCTCCATTCCCAAAAAACCTCCAGAACTGGAGGTTTTTTTATTGCCCGATGATTTACAGATACGGATCAAGTTTCTATTTGACCAGGTAAGCGCCTACACAGACCATGGTCTCGCCCTCGCCTTTTTCGCAGTACGATTTTTTCAATTCATATTCCGTGGTATTTGGGTTGGTGAACTTGTATGGACCGTACCAGCCTTTTTGTTTTTCTTTAACCACATTGATCATGCCTTGAATAAAGGCATTACCGTCAACGTCTTTCAAACCGACCAGATTTTTACCGACCATCTTGGGATTTGCCCCTTGCGCCAGGCAATTGCCCTTGAAATCGTAGACGAAAATATACAGGTCCCTATCTTTAAAAGCACCGCCCGGATGTTCAGTGAAAGTGGCATACGCTTTCTCAGTGCCTGCAGATTTAATCAATGCGACCGCCTTCTTTACCATCGCCTCGGCCTCCGCTTCAGAGCCGCGGTCCGCGGCCAGCGATCCGCCGATCAAGAATGCATTCAATGCGATGACAGCAATGATTTTAAATATAGTTTTCATCTCTGATCCTCAATATATAAGCTATCTCTCAGTATTCGTTGTTAGTAGCCATTACTCAAGAAAACTAATGTTAAATCCTGTCAATTGCTGCAGACCCTGGTATCTATCTGAATGCGCATCGCCATTTCCGCAAGACACAAAATCACGATCTGGCGTCATCATCCATCCTGCTGTAATACCGCCTGGATCTGCTGTAACGATGCCGGATCTTCTATCGTCGTCAAATCTCCCGCATCACGTCCCTCACAGATCGCCTGAATCGAACGACGTAGCAATTTCCCTGAACGCGTCTTGGGCAAACTGCTCACAAAATATACGCGTGACGGTCGTGCCACAGCGCCTAATTGCTTATCGACGACGGCCATTATCTCCGCTTCCAAAGCGTGTCTCTCCGCGTCCGTTGCCGCCTGCTCAGGATGTTTCAAAATTGCGAAGGCAATGGCAACCTGCCCTTTCAATTTATCCTCGACACCGACTACGGCCACTTCGGATACTTGCGGATGACTGGAGATACTCTCCTCGATTTCACGTGTGCCGAGCCGATGACCGGCGACGTTAATCACATCATCGGTACGACCCAAGATAAAGTAATAACCGTCTGCATCTTTAATGCCCCAATCAAACGTCGAGTACAACTGCGCATGCGCAAAATTACTCCAATAGGTTTGCACAAAACGCTGATCATCGCCGTACACCGTTTGCATACAGCCCGGTGGCAATGGTCCTTTGATGGCAACCACCCCTTTTTCATTGGCAGCGCATTCTTCGCCCGTCGATTCGTCGATGATCCGGACGTCGTAGCCATACATCGCCACACCGGGACTGCCGAGTCGCGTCGCGGTATTTTCGATGCCGCGTGCGATGGACAAGATAGGCCAGCCAGTTTCAGTCTGCCAGTAGTTATCGATAATCGGTACGCCAAGCTCGGCCGCTATCCAGCTGGAGGTCGTTTCATCGAGGGGTTCGCCTGCGAGATACAAGGCCTTAAGCGAAGACAAGTCATATTTTTTCATCAGCTCAGGCGGATGCTTTTTCAAAACGCGAATCGCCGTCGGTGCCGAAAACATGCGCGTGACTTTATATTTTTCAACGATGCTCCACCAGATACCGGCATCGGGACGCAGCGGCGTGCCCTCATACATAATCGTCGCCATCCCGGCAATCAGAGGACCATACACAATGTAGGAATGTCCGACGACCCAGCCGATGTCGGAGGTTGCAAAATAAGTCTCTCCGGGATTGCCGCAATAGATATGCTTCATTGAAGACGCTAAAGCAACTGCGTAGCCGCCCACATCCCGCTGTACGCCTTTGGGCTTGCCGGTGGTGCCCGACGTGTACAGCACATAGGAGATGGCATTCGATTCCAGCCAGGTGACTGGCACTGGGGTATCCAGATGCTGCTCGCGCAAGCTCGTATAATCGACGTCGCGAGCGGCGACCAGACGCATCGTCTCCAGGCCACGGTTCACCAGCAACACATGTTGCGGTTTGTGCGTCGCTGCCGCTATCGCCTCATCCAGCAAAGGCTTATACGGCACCGTCTTGCCACCGCGCATACCGGCGTCCGCCGACACCACCAAAACGGGTTGCGCATCATCGATCCTGGTCGCCAGACTCTTGGCCGCAAAGCCGCCGAACACCACCGAATGCACCGCGCCTATCCGGGCGCAAGCAAGCATGGCAAAGGCCGCTTCTGCGATCATCGGCATATAAATCAGGACCCGGTCACCCTGCTTTACGCCCAGCGATAGCATACTGGCTGCCATACGCTGCACTTCCGCATGCAAGTCGGCGAAACTGAATACTTTCTCTGAATTGGTTTCAGTCGAAATCGCAATCAACGCAGGTTTATCGGCCTGGGTGGCGACCCAGCGATCGACCGCATTGTGGCAAAGGTTGGTCGTGCCACCGACGAACCATTGCGTGAACGGCGCACGAGTATAGTCGAGCACTTGGGTGTAGGGCTGTTGCCAGTCAATCAGTTGCGCTTCGTTGTCCCAGAATGTTTGCGGATTGTTGATCGATTTCTTGTAGAAGTCTGCGAAATTCATGGTGTCTCCATCGGGATTGAATTTGTGCGGCACAGCTATCCCCCGGTTTATTTTTTTCCATTATTTAAGGGGACTATACAAATCTTCAGAATGCGTCGCCGGGAATCCGTACCCATCCCTCCATCAGCACCCGGGCGCTGCGGCTCATAATGGCTTTTTTGACTACCCATTCGCCCTTGATCTGGGTCGCCTCTGCGCCGACCCGCAAAGTACCGGAAGGATGTCCGAAGCGCACCGCAGTGCGCTCACCGCCGCCGGTCGCTAGGTTCACCAGCGTGCCCGGTATCGCGGCGGCAGTGCCGATCGCGACGGCGGCGGTACCCATCATGGCATGATGCAATTTCCCCATGGACAGTGCGCGTACCAGCAGATCAATTTCGACGGCGGCAACTTGCTTACCACTTGATGACACATAACCGGCAGGTCTGGCGACAAAGGCGACCTTCGGTGTGTGCTGACGATGAGCAGCCTCGTCAATGTGCTTGATCAGACCCATACGCACTGCGCCATACGCACGTATGGTCTCAAACCTGGCCAGCGCCTTGGCATCGCTATTGATGGCGTCCTGCAACTCGGTTCCGGTGTAGCCGATCGCTTCAGCATTCACAAAGATAGTCGGGATGCCGGCGTTGATCATCGTCGCCTTCAACGTGCCGACACCCGGAACTTCGAGATCATCGACCAGATTTCCGGTCGGGAACATAGCACCGCCGGCACCGTCTTCGTCTGCCGCCGGATCCATGAATTCAAGCTGCACTTCCGCGGCTGGAAAGGTCACGCCATCAAGTTCAAAATCGCCGGTTTCCTGCACCTCGCCGCCGGTGATCGGTATATGCGCAATGATGGTCTTGGCGATGTTCGCCTGCCAGATGCGGATGACTGCGACGCCATTGTGCGGAATGCGGCTGGCATCGACCAGACCGGCACTGATCGCGAACGAACCGACCGCCGCCGACAAATTGCCGCAGTTGCCGCTCCAGTCGACGAAGGCTTTATCGATCGCGACCTGACCGAACAGGTAATCGACATCGTGATCCGCCCTGCTGCTTTTGGCAAGGATGACGGCTTTGCTGGTGCTCGATGTTGCGCCGCCCATGCCGTCGATCTGCTTGCCGTATGGGTCCGGGCTACCGATCACGCGCAGCAGCAATGCATCGCGCGCCGCGCCGGGGGCTTGCGCCGCTTCGGGTAAATCCTGCAAACGGAAGAACACGCCTTTGCTGGTGCCGCCGCGGATATAGGTAGCGGGAATTTTGATTTGTGGTACGTAGGTCATGCTGGGTCCTGTTCAAGTGATTCCGAGGGAGCCGAGTACATTGGAACCGCCCTCACCCCACCCCTCTCCCGCCAGCGGGAGGGGGAGTTTTCATGCGACTAAAATAGAGATCATGAGGCCTGAAGAATGGCATCGTTTTTTAATGTCCCGAGCAGCTATTTCAAGCGGCTTTGGTCGACTCCAAAAAGTCCTGGGCAAAACGTTGCAATACGCCGCCGGCTTCATAGATCGAGACTTCTTCGGCGGTATCGAGACGGCAAGTGACCGGTACTTCAAGCCGCTCGCCGTTCTTGCGATGGATCACCAGCGTCAAGGTCGCCCGCGGGGTACGCTCACCGGTCACATCGAAGGTTTCGGTACCGTCGATGCCCAGGGTCAGGCGGTTGACGCCTGGCTTGAATTCCAGCGGCAGTACGCCCATGCCAACCAGATTGGTACGATGAATGCGCTCAAAACCTTCCGCCGCAATCGCTTCCACCCCCGCCAGACGCACGCCTTTGGCCGCCCAGTCGCGCGAAGAACCCTGGCCGTAGTCGGCACCGGCAATGATGATCAGTGGCTGCTTGCGCTCCATGTAAGTCTCGATCGCTTCCCACATACGGGTGACTTTGCCCTCCGGTTCTATGCGCGCCAGTGAACCGGCCTTGACTTTGCCGTTTTCCAGCACCATTTCATTTTTCAGCGTCGGATTCGCAAAGGTCGCACGTTGTGCGGTCAGGTGATCGCCACGATGCGTTGCGTACGAGTTGAAGTCTTCTTCCGGCAAACCCATTTTCGCAAGGTAAGCACCGGCGGCACTGTCGAGCATGATCGCATTCGACGGCGACAAATGGTCGGTCGTGATGTTGTCGCCCAACACCGCCAAAGCACGCATACCCTTCATGGTGCGCGCTGCGGCGAGCGCCCCTTCCCAGTAAGGCGGGCGGCGGATATAGGTCGTCTGTGGACGCCAGTCGTATAGCGGACTGACCTTCTGACCGTTGTCGAGCTGAATCGCGAACATCGGATCGTAGACCTGGCGGAACTGCTCGGGCTTGACGCTGGATTTGACGATGGAATCAATTTCTTCATCGGTCGGCCAGATGTCTTTCAGACGGATTTCCTTACCATCGACCACGGTCAGTACATCCTTCTCAATATCGAAACGCACGGTCCCGGCAATCGCATAAGCCACGACCAAAGGCGGCGAAGCGAGGAAGGCTTGCTTAGCGTAAGGATGGATGCGGCCGTCGAAATTGCGGTTACCGGATAGCACAGCGGTCGCGTACAAATCACGATCGATAATCTCTTGCTGAATCAAAGGATCGAGCGCGCCGGACATGCCGTTGCACGAGGTGCAGGCATACGCTACAACGCCAAATCCGAGCTTCTCCAGATCGCCCATCAGGCCCGCTTCTTCCAGATATAAGGTGACGGCTTTGGAACCGGGCGCCAGCGAAGTTTTCACCCAGGGTTTGCGGGTCAGTCCCAGCTTGTTCGCATTGCGCGCCAGCAGGGCCGCAGCGATCACATTGCGCGGATTGCTGGTGTTGGTGCAACTGGTAATTGCAGCAATAATCACTGCACCGTCCGGCATCTGACCAGGTACGTCATCCCATTTGCCCGCGATGCCTTTGCTGGCCAGATCGGCAGTGGCGACGCGGGCGTGCGGATTCGATGGACCCGCCATATTGCGCACCACACTCGACAGATCGAACTTGAGGACCCGCTCATACTCGGCGTTCTTCAGGCTGTCCGCCCACAAGCCCGTATGTCTGGCGTAAGTCTCGACCAGCTTGACCTGTTCGTCAGCGCGGCCGGTGAGTTTCAGGTAATCGATGGTTTGCTGGTCGATGGAAAACATCGCGGCTGTCGCACCGTATTCCGGCGCCATGTTGGAAATGGTGGCGCGGTCGCCGAGCGTCAACGCCGCTGCGCCTTCGCCATAGAATTCGAGATAAGCACCGACGACTTTTTGTTTACGCAGGAATTCAGTCAGAGCGAGTACCACGTCGGTCGCGGTAATGTTCGCTTGCGGACGACCGGACAGTTCGACGCCGATGATGTCCGGCAGACGCATCCAGGAAGCGCGGCCCAGCATCACATTTTCGGCTTCCAGACCGCCGACACCAATCGCAATCACGCCCAGCGCATCGACATGCGGGGTGTGGCTGTCGGTACCGACCAGCGTGTCGGGAAACGCCACGCCGTCCTTGACCTGGATCACCGGCGACATGCGTTCCAGATTGATCTGGTGCATGATGCCGTTGCCCGGCGGGATCACATCGACGTTCTTGAAGGCTTTTTTTGTCCAGTTGATGAAGTCGAAACGATCTTCATTGCGACGGTCCTCGATTGCGCGATTCTTGGCGAAGGCATCAGGATCGAAGCCGCCGCACTCCACCGCCAGCGAATGATCGACGATCAGTTGCACAGGCACGACCGGATTGACCTTGGCCGGATCGCCGCCCTGTTCGGCAATCGCGTCACGCAGGCCGGCCAGATCGACCAGCGCGGTTTGCCCCAGGATGTCATGGCACACCACGCGCGCCGGGAACCATGGAAAATCCAGATCGCGCTTGCGCTCGATAAACTGTTTCAGCGAATCGGTCAGCGTCGCCGGATCGCAGCGACGCACCAGGTTCTCGGCCAGTACGCGTGAAGTGTATGGCAGCCTGTCGTAAGCACCCGGCTCAATCGCATCGACCGCCGCACGCGTATCGAAATAATCCAGCGCAGTGCCTGGCAGCTGTTTGCGGAATTGTGTATTCATCATATTGTCCAAATTGGTAAATCAAGACCTCTCAGCACAAAGGCACAGTTCGTAGTACACGGTGCGCCATGCGCACCGTGTACACCGTTTTCAATCCAAATTGAATCTGAATTAAATTGCATCGGCGCGCATGGCGCACCCTACAAATTCTTGTCTGCACCTCTTCGATAAAAATGTTTATTTACGGTCTTTCAGTGCAACAAACTGCAAATCTTCTGGCCCCACATAATTCGCACTCGGACGGATGATCTTGTTGTCGATGCGTTGTTCGATAATGTGCGCCGCCCAGCCGGAGGTGCGTGCAATCACGAACAGCGGCGTGAACATTGCAGTCGGCACACCCATCATGTGATACGACACGGCGGAGAACCAGTCCAGATTCGGGAACATTTTTTTGATATCCCACATCACGGTTTCCAGACGTTCTGCGATGTCGAACATCTTGGTGGAACCGGCTTCGGCCGACAATTTACGAGCGACTTCCTTGATCACCTTGTTACGCGGATCCGAGATGGTGTACACCGGATGGCCGAAGCCGATCACGACTTCCTTGTTCTCTACACGCTTCTTGATGTCGGCTTCTGCTTCATCCGGATTGTCGTAGCGCTTCTGGATTTCAAACGCGACTTCATTGGCGCCGCCGTGTTTAGGGCCGCGCAATGCGCCGATCGCACCGGTAATCGCTGAGTGCATGTCGGAGCCGGTGCCGGCAATCACGCGACCGGTGAAAGTCGACGCATTGAATTCGTGTTCTGCGTACAGAGTCAGGGACGTATGCATGGCGGTTTCCCACGATGCGCTGGGCTTTTTGCCATGCAGCAGATGCAGGAAATGACCGCCTATCGATGCATCATCGGTCTCAACTTCAATCCGCTTGCCGTTATGGCTGAAGTGGTACCAGTACAAGAGCATGGAACCCAGGGATGCCATCAGACGATCTGCGATATCGCGCGCACCGGGGATATTGTGGTCATCCTTTTCTGGCAGAGTGCAACCCAGCACGGATACGCCGGTGCGCATCACGTCCATCGGATGCGAAGAAGCCGGCAAGGTTTCCAAGGCCGCCTTCAGGTTCGCCGGCAAACCGCGCAGCGCCTTGAGCTTGGTCTTGTAGGCAGACAATTCGGCAACGGTCGGCAACTTGCCATGCACCAGCAGGTGGGCGATTTCTTCAAATTCGCAAGCATCGGCGACGTCAAGAATGTCGTAACCGCGGTAGTGCAGATCATTGCCGGTCTTACCCACGGTACACAAGGCTGTATTGCCTGCGGTGACACCCGATAAGGCGACAGATTTTTTCGGTTTGAAAGGGATGGCGGCTTCAGTCATGTAGTTCTCCATTTAAACGATATGGATAAATACTCTTACCCAGTATATTTTTAACCCGCAATCCAGATATGCGGAATCGGTTATTTTTTTAAAAATTTAAGGGGAGTATATGCAACACTCCGCTATATGCATGATTATTTCGCTTTTTGCTGGGCAAACAAGGCATCCAGCTTCTGTTCAAATTCATGATAGTTAATGCGTTCGTACAATTCCATGCGGGTTTGCATGGTATCGACCACATTCTTCTGGGTGCCGTCACGACGGATCGCGCCGTACACGTTTTCTGCTGCTTTGTTCATGGCGCGGAATGCCGACAAAGGATATAGCGCCAGACCGACATCGGCAGAGCGCAACTCTTCCAGCGTAAACAAAGGCGTCGCGCCGAATTCCGTGATGTTGGCAAGAATAGGCACTTTGACTGCGGCCGCAAATTGCTTGTACATCGCCAGCTCGGTAATCGCCTCCGGGAAGATCATGTCGGCACCGGCCTCGACGCACATTTGGGCACGCTCAATCGCGGCCTCCAAACCCTCGACTGCCAATGCGTCGGTACGCGCCATGATCACGAAATTGGGATCGGTGCGTGCATCGACGGCGGCCTTGATGCGGTCGACCATTTCAAACTTGCTGACGATCTCTTTACCGGGGCGATGGCCGCAACGCTTGGCGCCGACCTGGTCTTCGATATGCATCGCTGCCGCACCGAACTTGATCATCGATTTGACGGTGCGGGTCACGTTGAAGGCGGAAGAACCGAAACCCGTATCCACATCGACCAGCAAAGGCAGATCGCAGACATCGGTAATCCGGCGCACATCGGTCAGCACGTCGTCCAGATTCGAAATACCCAGATCTGGCAAGCCCAGCGAACCGGCAGCGACACCGCCACCGGACAGATAAATCGCTTTAAAACCGGCGCGCTTGGCCAGCAAGGCGTGGTTTGCGTTGATCGCACCGACTACTTGCAAGGGCGATTCTTCTTGCATGGCCTTGCGGAACGCAGCGCCTGCGGAGAGTTGACTCATGTTCTTACCTTTCAGAATAGGGTTTTGCTGCCGAGCATATTGCAATCAGCGTGCCAGCCTCATTGAGCAAATCAGGTTTATGAAAAAATCCATGAATATCAATAACTTAATTAAGCAGCTCCTGTAATGCTGGCGGTAATTCATTCGCTATCCCATGAATTTTGTTTCATAATGACGTTTAATTTGAAACATCGAAACATGCGATTTCAATTGATTTGAAACATCCGCCGCTACCGATACACAACAATCAACCCCAACACACCAGGTGAACTATGCGCCCGCAACCGCCGATTCCTCGTGACAGCAACGACAAACCGGTTATCTGGACGGTATCGATCTCGCGCCTGTTTGATTTATTCCGCGACATCATGGTGGAATACGATGCCAGCGCGAATATCGAGCCTATCCATATGGGTTTTGAAGAAGCCGCGCAGCATCTGCGCGAACGTTTGCAAACCGAGCGTTGCGATGCCGTGATCGCGGCAGGCTCGAACGGCGCCTATCTGAAAAACCGCTTGCCGGTTCCGGTGGTGATCGCAAAAGCCAGCGGCTTTGACGTAATGCAGGCCCTCGCCAGGGCACGACGGGTGTCGCCCGAGATCGGCTTGATCACGTATCAGGAAACCATGCCCGAGCTGGTCGATTTTAAAAATACCTTCGGTTTCAAACTCGAGCAGCGCACTTATGTCACGGAAGAGGATGCCCGCGCCCAGATCAGCGAACTCAAGGCCAAGGGCATTACAGCCATCGTCGGTGCCGGCCTGATCACGGATCTGGCGGAAGAAGCAGGACTGACCGGCATCTTCATGTATTCGGCAGAATCGATACGCCAATCGTTTGAAGATGCGCTGGAAATAGCCCGCCTGACCCGCCTGGAATCCTCGCGCGGACGACATCATCCGGCTACCGAATCGCTGCGGGCACGACACGGTCTGGCCGACCTGCGCGGCGAATCGCCGGCGATGCAAAGCATGCGGCAATCGGTCATGCTGTTCGCCCGCTCTCCTGCCACGGTCTTGATACAAGGTGAAACCGGCACCGGCAAGGAATTGGCGGCACAGGCCATGCATAAGGAAAGTCCGCGCGCGCGCCATCCTTTTGTGGCGGTCAATTGCGGCGCCATTGCCGAATCTTTGCTGGAATCTGAATTATTCGGCTATGAAGAGGGCGCGTTTACCGGATCGCGGCGCGGCGGTCATGCCGGCTTGTTTGAAGCGGCCCACCGCGGCAGCTTGTTTCTCGATGAAATCGGCGAGATGCCTTTAAGCCTGCAAACCCGCTTACTCAGGGTATTGGAAGAAAGAGAAGTGGTCCGGGTCGGCGGCATTCGTCCGATCCCCGTCGATGTAAGGATTATTAGCGCGACGCATTGCGATCTGGATGCCCGCATGCGCGAAGGACGTTTCCGTTCCGACTTATTTTATCGGCTGGCTGTACTACGCTTACAGTTACCGCCATTGCGGGATCGCAAAGAGGACGTGGTTCCTTTGGCTGAATGGTGTTTAAAGCATGCGCTGGCCTCTCTGGGCAGCCGTCCGCACGCCAACCTGCATGCGGAAGTACGGGCTTGCAGCAAACTGGTAGAACAGTATGACTGGCCAGGCAATGTCAGGGAATTGCGCAATATGATGGAGCGCCTGGCCTTGTTTCTCGCAGCCGAACCTTTGCAGGCTCTGACACCTGGCCTGATTGCAACAATCGCCCCGGAAATCGCGGGCACCGGTACGGCAATGTTGACCTTATCTAAACATGATCATGCGGCAACGACTGAGCAGACCAGTAAAGCCGAATTAAACAATGTTTCCATATGGAAAATTATGGAGCAATTCCACCATAATCGTGACGAGGTGGCGCGCCATCTGGGAATTAGCAGAACCACCTTGTGGAGGAAGTTAAAGCGTGTAAACAAGGTGTCTTAGGATTTTCTTTCGGTTAAAATCGAGGCACGTAAAAACAAAGAAAAAGAAACGGCAATGAGTCAAACACAAACACCCAAAAAAATTCTGATCGTGGATGACAGCAAAGTCTCGCGCATGGTCATTCGCGCCCACATCAAAACCAAGCACGAAGACTGGGAAATTCTGGAGGCAGTCAGCGGCGATGAGGCGATTGCGATTGCCGATAAAGAGCGTCCGGATTTTTGCACCATGGACATCAATATGCCAGGCTTGCTGGGAACCGATGCCGCCGAACTGCTTCTGAGCAAGCATCCGGAGATGCGTATCGTGGTATTTTCTGCGAATATTCAAGAAACTTTTCAAAGTCGCTCTACCAAACTGGGCGCTGTTTTTGTCGCCAAACCTGTTACCGAAAAATCGATCGCCTTAGCGCTAGCGCATTTCTTGGGAAACTAAGTGGACTCTTTAACCGACATTCATCTCGACGCCCTGAGCGAAGTATTCAATATCGGCGCAGGGCGAGCCGCCGCCAGCCTGAGCGAGATCGTCGGTGATGAAGTGAAATTGTCGGTCCCTAAAGTCGAAGTCAGGAAAACTTCAGAACTGAATGCCTCCATGCTGGCCTTAGACAGCAATCGCTTCGGCGCGGTGATGCAACAGTTCACCGGACCATTTAATGCCGAAGCCGTATTACTGTTTTCCGAAGATCATGCGCTTGAAATTGTGCGGGACATGATGAGCTCGCAAATGAGCATCGAAGAACTCGCAGAGTTCGAGCAGGAGGCGATGTGCGAACTCGGCAACATTATTCTCAATGCCTGCCTGTCTGCCGTTGCCGATATGCTGGATATCTCTTTTAACAGCTCTCTCCCCAGCTATTCGCTCGCCTCAGCCGACGAACTATTCAAACGCATAGGACAGAACGCGGACCATCCGTATATCTTGATACTACATATCGATCTGGCGATTGAGAGGCGCCACTCCAAAGGCCATTTGATCTTCTTGCTCAGCTCCGCTTCCTTGTCGAATCTCGTACATCAGATCGATCGTTTCTTGGGTAATATTTAATGAAGCATCCGGGACAATTGACCGGCGCCAAGGCTAGCCAGATTTTTAATGCCATCAATATGGGGCTGGTTCTGATTGACGCCAGCGAGCGCATCCTGATGTGGAATGACTGGATGGTCAAACACAGCATGATCAATGCTAAAACCGCATTGCAAAAGACCATCTCTGACGTGTTCAGCGACAAACCGAGCGCCGCGTTTTTGACCTCGCTACGCAATACCATCCAATACGGCTTACCTGCGGTTCTATCGAACGCCTTGCACCGCTCGCCATTGCCGCTGTTCAATCCTGGCGAATTGTCAGAAGAGTCCGGTCGCATGCACCAGTCGATCACGATCACGCCCCTCCCGGCCGGTCCGGATGAAACGCATTGCCTGATCCAGATCATGGATTCCAGTGCGTCGATCAAGCGTGAAAAAATACTCCGTTCGCATTCGGAAATATTCAGGAAAGAAGCAACCACCGATAGCCTGACCGGCATCTACAACCGTCGCTTTTTTGATGAGCATTTCAAGATGGCGATGGGTCACTCCAGGCGGCAACAATTACCGCTGTCAGTGTTCATGGTGGATATCGACTTCTTCAAGGAATACAACGATTACTACGGCCATGTCGCTGGCGATAAAGCCTTGATCAGCGTCGCCAAGACCCTGAAATCGCAATTGACCAGAGCAAGCGATATCGTTGCGCGTTATGGCGGTGAAGAATTTATCCTGATGCTCCCCAATATGCCGGAAGAGCTGGCCATGCAATTTGCCGAGAGACTGCGTGCTGCCGTGTGGGAGTCGGCCATCCCGCATCTGAAATCGCGCATCAGCGAACAAATCAGCATCAGTATCGGTATCAGCACGTATTTGCTGGGGCAGGATGTCACTATCCAACATCTATTGGAAGCGGCAGATACGGCGCTCTACAAGGCCAAACAAAACGGCCGCAATAGCTGCTGCTACCTGAACGCCCAATCGATCATCGATTTGGCTGGCGTCGATAAATCCTAGCCAGGGATCAAGCCGCACTGCCAAATATGGCAGCGACATGCCGCTGCAGAAAAATTCAGCCCAATTTAGTCAGCTTAAACACATTGGTATTCGGGATGCGCGGAATAATGATCTGCAACAAGTGAGTCGAATTACGCTTCAACCAGCGCTGCTGCACATCGTTTAAAAAATGCAGCGGAATCTGCATCGCGGCACCGACTTTTTCGCGCTCAAAATAATTAATATTGTCACCCGGCGATGCCGCCGAGATCGACATATACAATACCGGATCGGTTCCTTTTGGCAGCAAGGGATAATAGCCTTCCATCAGATCGGTACGGTCGAAATACAGATTGCGCAGAGCCGCATTTTGCGAATTGGTTTTAACATCTTCAATGACATTCGCATGCAGGTATACGTTCGCCTCGGTGTTATTGCGTTTGGTATCGGCAAAAAATTCCAAGAAATAATCCGTCACGGGTCGCCCCTGATCATCGACGACATTGCAATTCACTTGTAGATATTGATGAAAAAATTCCGGCTCCTCACTGGTGGTCTTACTCAGAGCCGCCGTTGCTTCGCTCAGGTCATGCCATTGCGTTTGCAGGGTTTTATAAGTCGCAAAACTATCGCACGCCAAAGCCTGCAAGATCAATGTACCCAATTGTGCTTTTTGCTCGGGCGTTTCCGCGATATCTTCCTGATTAGAGGCTTCGGCACGGTCCGGGTCGATGATGGAGCTGTGGGTACGGGTAGCTAAGACCGCAAGTGGAATGTCGTTCTGCAAACGGCTCGGCCAGTTGCTTATCGCATTCAAGGGATCGGATTCCCGAAAATCAATCGTCACCCCCTGCGCATTCAGATTCGCCGCACAGGCCCTGACCGTGCCATCGGCGCCGTTCTCGTTGACAATCTGACGCAGCAAACTCGTATAAGGATGCGTACCGACAATCACAAACGGCCAGACCCTGTCATCGCCGTAGAACTGCACAGGATTGGCGGAATCCAGTGCGCCCGGACCGACCAGAATATCCCGCTGCGCCAGTTCCCATTGATACGGCGAGGCCAGCTCCAGATCGTTTAACATCGATTTGCCGGTCTGGAACCAATTGTTATAGCCCTTCACAACCCGGCCCAAAAAGCTCTTGCCGGTTGCGGCGAGCTTGGAGCCGTAGTTCGCCGGCGCCAGCATAATCAAGCGCTTCATCGGGCATAGTTCAGCACGTCCCCTGTAATGCGTGGTCAGCCACTCGCGTGCCACCAGGCCGCCGGTACTGTGGACGATCACATCAAAACTGGCAGCCAGCTCACCGCTCTGCATCAACTCATCGATCACTTCTGCCATGCGTTTGCCGACATCCGCGACACGCACATCATCGTCCATAGATATATAGTCGCCTAACCAGAGTTGCTTGGCCTGATAGTTATTTTTTCCGAGAAAATCCGCCAGGGTATGGAAAGACTTGGAAGTATCACTCCAGCCATGAATAATGAGCACCTGCCGCTGCGCAGGATCGGTAAGGTTTGCGGGCATGGTTGGCCTCCTGATTTAATGAAGTAAACAAATTAGACATGATAGTCAATTCACATGTCTTTTGTTTAATTTTTATTGAAAATCTTTTAACTCATTGAGAATGGCGCACTAGTATTTGTCTTTGCATTCATGCGCTTTCCAGTCAAAATACGCACTTTCTTTCCATTCTAGGAATCCCGCCATGCGTTTCTCCCCTGCTCGCCGCTTATTTCAGGTCTTGGCTGCTGCCGGCTTATTGTCCATCTCCAGCCTCGGTCTTGCTCAGCAGGTATTGCGGGTCTCTGCGATCCCGGATGAGGCGCCGACGGAGTTGCAGCGCAAATTCAAGCCCCTGGGCGCTTACCTGGAAAAGAAATTGGGCATGAAAGTCGAGTTCACGCCGGTCACCGATTACGCTGCCTCAGTCGAAGGTCTGGTCAATCACAAACTCGACATGGTGTGGTTCGGCGGCTTCACTTTTATCCAGGCCAAGGTGCGCAGCAAGGATCAGGTTATTCCCTTGGTACAGCGCGAAGAAGATGAGAAATTCAAATCGGTTTTTATCACCACCAAGGCGGACATCAACAAGCTCGATGACCTCAAAGGTAAAACCTTCGCTTTTGGGTCAGAATCATCGACATCCGGCCATCTGATGCCGCGTTCGTATTTACTCGCTGCCAAAATCAATCCCGACACCGACTTAAAGCGTATCGCCTTCTCTGGCGCGCACGATGCCACCGTCGCGGCGGTCGCTGGCGGCAAAGTCGATGCAGGTGCCTTGAATATCTCCGTCTGGGAAAAACTGCTGGCGCAAAACAAGGTGGATGCCAAGCAAGTTAGGGTGTTCTATACCACACCCGGCTACTACGACTACAACTGGACCGTACGCGCCGATATGCCGGCAGAATTGCGCAAAAAAATCACGGATACCTTCCTCTCGCTGGATGCCGGCAAAGCAGAAGATAAAGAGATTCTCGACCTGCAACGCACCAGCCGGTTTATCCCGACCAAGGCTGATAATTACAAGGCGATTGAGGCGGCGGCGCACAATGCCGGCTTGCTGAAATAAGGCTGCCTGCGCCCTCATGATGTTGCAACTACAAGAGGTATCAGTTCGTCATCCGGCGTCAGCGACCCCGCATGTTGCGGCCTTAAGCGATCTGACCTTGAGCATCAATACGGGCGAACAGATCGCCCTGATCGGTCCATCCGGTGCCGGCAAGACCACGCTGTTGCATACGCTGGCATGTGCGTATCGACCGGCACAAGGCAACTATATTTTATTTGACCGGCAGCCTTGGGCCTTGTCTGAACGGGCCAGGCATCTGCTGCGCCGTCGCCTGTTTCTGGCGCCGCAAACGCCGCCGCTGCCGCCAAGGCAACGCGTCGTTACCGCCGTGCTGGCGGGACGTTTGCCGTCATGGTCCGTATGGCGCGCCTTACGCAATTTGATCAAGCCGCTGCAACCGGAAATCGCCTTCGACGCGCTGGCCCGTTTTCACTTACAGCATAAATTATATGAACGTGTCGACCGTCTGTCGGGCGGCGAACGCCAGCGCTGCGGGCTGGCCCGCTTGTTGCTATCGGATGCCAGCCTGCTGCTGGTCGATGAGCCGCTGTCCGCGCTTGATCCGACCCTGGCAATCCAGACGTTGAAAAGCCTGCAGCAAGAAGCCAGCGAACGCAATGCGACGCTGATTTGCAGCTTGCATCAGGTTGAACTGGCCCGCGCGCATTTCAAGCGCATTATCGGTTTGCGCGATGGCAAAGTCGTATTCGATAGCGAGCAGGTCACCGACGACATGCTCGCTGCGCTGTACGCCAGCGACCACCGCAATGCGCGAACCGCAGCGCATCCTGTTGCCAGCCCCGCAGACACCGCGCTTTCAGGCAAGTCCGTGGTCGCCGACGATCCACGTTGCTTTTAACCGCATGATGAGAGCGCAACCCGGCAGCTATGCCAACATGCCAGCACATGATCCGGCATGGCGCAGTCGCCTGACGTTTGCTTTGCTCGGCTTGCTGCTGTGCTGGCCGATTCTGGTGGCAACGGAATTTAAACCCTGGCTGCTGGCTGATGCGCAAAGTCTCAGTGCCACCGGGCGTTTTTTGTCGGGATTTTTCCCGCCTGCGCATAGTGCCGAGTTTCTATCGATGGTTCTTGCTGCAAGCTGGCAAACCGTCGCAATGGCGACCGCCGGCATGACGCTGGCATTGGTCTGCGCGATCCCGATGACGCTGATCGTGACCGGACATTTATCCATTTCGCGCATAGGCACAGGGCGTATGCGCCTGCTGGCGACGGTGATACGGCACATGGTGCGCTGGTTGCTGGTCTTATTGCGCAGCGTACCGGAATTGGTCTGGGCATTATTGTTTGTGCGTATAGTGGGCCTCGGCCCCACCGCAGGCGTATGCGCCATCGCCCTGACGTATTGCGGCATGCTGGGTAAAGTGTATGCAGAAATTCTGGAAGCTGGCGACGCCCATGCCAGCGATACCTTGCTACAAAATGGCGCCAGTCGGCTCTCTGCTTTCTTCTATGGCGCCTTACCCAATGCGGCGGCAGAGCTGATGTCGTATACGGTGTATCGCTGGGAATGCGCGATACGCGGCTCGGTCGTGATGGGCTTTGTCGGCGCTGGCGGTCTGGGGCAAAGCATGGATGAATCGATGAAAATGCTCTCCGGCGCTGAAGTCTCAACCATGTTAATCGTGTTTGTCTTACTGGTTGCCATCGCTGACGCTGTCAGTAAATTATTCAGGGAGCGCCTGGAATGAGCCCCGCTCACACCACCAGAGCCGCTTTACCGCTGCCGCCGAAGCGTCTCAGTTGGTCGCTCGCCGTTATCGTATGTCTATCGGCGATCCTGATCATCAGCAGTTTTTATAGTTTAAAAATAAACTGGTCAGCGCTATTTTCAGATGCCGCGATCAAGACATCGCGGGAGTTTTTGCAAGGCTTTGCGCCTCCGGATTTATCCCCATCGTTATTGAAGAAAACTTTTTTTGCCGCATTTGAGACGCTGGCCATGTCCGCCTTAGGCACCTTCCTCGCAGCCGCTGCGGGACTCTGTCTGGCGCTTCCCGCCAGCGGACGTTTTGGCATCATGGCGATGCGCTTTACCCGCTTGCTTCTGAATGTCGCACGTGCAATCCCGGAATTGGTCTGGGCATCGATCATGTTGATTGCCGCAGGTTTAGGGCCGTTCGCCGGCACGATCGCACTGGCGGCGCACACCGCCGGCGTGCTGGGCAGACTATTTGCAGAAGCCTTAGAAAACGCACCGCATCATGCTGCCGCCACCTTGAGGATAAACGGCGCCGGCATTCTCAGCAGTTTTTTATATGCGACGCTGCCGCAGGCGCTGCCGCAGATGCTGTCCTACACTTTGTACCGATGGGAAAACAATATCCGCGCTGCTGCCATCTTAGGTGTGGTCGGCGCCGGCGGGCTCGGGCAAATGCTGAAATATCACTTGTCTCTGTTCCAGATGCAAACCGCCGCCACCGTGATCATCGCCATGCTGCTATTGGTAGCCATGGTGGATGCGCTGAGTTTTGCCCTCAGACGCTGGCTAGTCCGTTAATCGATTCAATCAACTTTTTTCTTTTATGCCGCAGCATTTTTCGATCAGACCCGCCACAGCCAATGATGCCGCACCCATTGCCGCACTGGGCATCCAGGTGTGGTTGCATACCTATGCGACCACCGGCATATCTACATCGGGTGCTAATTATGTGTTGAGCGAATTTACCGAGCATCGCTATCAACAGTTGATTGCGGATACCAGCAAGGATTTGATGGTTGCGGAGATCGGCGACCATCTGGTCGGCTACGCGATGATAGGATGGGGCAATATGTTTACCGATGTCCAGGTAGAAGTCGAAAAACTGTATGTGCAGGAATATTTTACCGGTCAAGGGATAGGCAAAGCCTTGCTGGCATCATCCCGGCTCGCCGCACAAAAATACTGTGGCACTCCGTCGGTATGGCTAATGGTGAATGCCAAAAACATGAATGCGATCCAGTTCTACCAAAAGCTCGGATACCGGCACGAAGGCGATACTGATTTTGTTCTGGATGGCGTCAAGCACAAAAATCATGTCATGGTTCTGCGAACCGCTATCAATTAATGCTGGACGAAATTTAAAATTGCCAGGACCTACGCAAAACGGCAAGCTGCCCACCAGAATTCAGATTGAACCCGCATACTGGATGCGGCTTTCAGAGGCATTTCGCGCCAACAGGCGCACCCAGCTTGCGGGTTCGTTTTGGCATCAACACGAGATGGAGCCGGTTACTCTTGCTTTTTTCTGTGCTTTTCTCTGCGTCTCGTTGTCCCGGTACCGAGAGGTTTTAGTTTTTGCGTAAGCCCTGATTACATTACTCATCGACACAGTTTCACAAAGGAAATTCAGCGGATGTTTCCTGATTGTCTTGGCGATAGTCGAACACAGTCTGCCAGCGACGAAGAATAGGCTCATCCATGATGAGCAGGATAGGCAATTCCAGAATATCTACGGTCGCAAGGGCTAAATCCTTTATAATTAGCCAGTTATAACAAGCGTCAGCAAAATTTCCTCTGGCTGCCGAGTCTATTTATGGCTATCAAACATTTCCTGCAGTTCTCTGACTTCACACTTGCCGAATTCAATTATGTGATGGAGCGTGCCCGCATCATCAAGCGCAAGTTCAAGACTTACGAAACTTATCATCCCCTGCTCGACCGCACCCTGGTCATGGTGTTTGAAAAAAACTCCACACGTACCCGCCTGTCGTTCGAAGCTGGCATGCATCAGCTCGGCGGCGCCGCGATCTATCTGAATACCCGCGACAGCCAGCTCGGCCGTGGCGAACCGGTCGAAGACGCCGGCCAGGTCATGTCCCGCATGTGCGACATCATCATGATCCGTACGTTTGAACAAGAAATGATAGAACGCTTCGCAGCCAATTCCCGCGTGCCTGTGATCAATGGCCTGACCAATCAACATCATCCCTGCCAGGTATTTGCCGACGTCTTTACCTACGTCGAGCATCGCGGTTCAATCACAGGTAAAACGGTGGCCTGGATAGGGGACGCAAATAATATGCTGTACTCCTGGTTGCAGGCGGCCCAGATTTTTGACTTCCATCTGAACATCTCAACCCCAAAAGGCTATGACATCGATATGTCACTGGTCGCACCGGGGAATACGCATTTCACTTTATTCGACAATCCATCCGACGCCTGCGTCGAGGTTGATCTGGTCAACACCGACGTCTGGACCAGCATGGGTTACGAAGAAGAGAATCAGGCACGCCTGCAAGCCTTCGATGGCTGGATCGTCGATGAAGCAAAGATGGCGCGCGCCAAACCTGATGCCCTGTTCATGCATTGCCTGCCTGCGCATCGCGGCGAAGAAGTCTCTGCCGGTGTCATCGATGGCCCGCAATCTGTGGTCTGGGATGAGGCGGAAAATCGACTGCATATCCAAAAAGCCTTATTGGAATACCTCGTCGTTGGCAACGTCGCCGAAACCGCATAAACCCTATTCAATACCTTCAGTACAAAGAAAGCACATCATGAGCGACATCAAAAAAGTAGTATTGGCCTACTCCGGTGGTCTGGATACCTCGGTCATCCTGAAATGGCTGCAAGACAATTATCAATGCGAAATCGTGACCTTCACGGCCGACCTCGGTCAGGGTGAAGAGCTGGAGCCGGCGCGCGCCAAAGCGATCAAATTCGGCATCAAACCGGAAAACATTTTTATCGATGATGTGCGCGAAGAATTCGTGCGCGATTTCGTCTTCCCGATGTTCCGCGCCAACACCGTGTATGAAGGCGAATATCTGCTAGGGACGTCCATCGCGCGCCCATTGATCGCCAAGCGCCTGATCGAAATCGCCAAAGAAACCGGGGCCGATGCAATCTCGCACGGTGCAACGGGTAAAGGTAACGACCAGGTTCGCTTTGAACTCGGTGCCTATGCATTGATGCCAGGTGTAAAAGTGATTGCACCATGGCGTGAGTGGGATTTGCTGTCGCGTGAAAAACTGATGAAATATGCCGAAGACGCAGGCATCGCCATCGACCAGAAACACAAAAATGGCGGCGCGCCCTACTCCATGGATGCGAACCTGCTGCACATCAGTTTTGAAGGCCGTCATCTGGAAAACCCCAGTGCCGAAGCCGAAGAATCCATGTGGCGCTGGACGGTCAGCCCGGAAGCAGCACCCGATGCAGCGGAGTATCTGGACATCGAATTTGAACGCGGCGATATCGTGGCATTGAACGGCGTGCGCATGTCACCGGCGACGGTACTGACTGAGCTTAATCGCCTCGGCGGCAAGCACGGCATCGGTCGCCTGGACCTGGTTGAAAATCGCTACGTCGGCATGAAGTCACGCGGCTGCTATGAGACCCCGGGCGGCACCATCATGCTGCGCGCCCACCGCGCGATTGAATCGATCACACTGGATCGCGAAGTCGCGCATCTGAAAGACGATTTAATGCCACGCTATGCCAGCCTGATTTATAACGGCTACTGGTGGGCACCGGAACGTATTGCGCTGCAAACACTGATCGACCATACGCAAAGCACTGTGAACGGCTGGGTGCGCCTGAAGCTGTACAAAGGCAACGTGATCACCGTCTCGCGCGACTCCAAAACCGATTCGCTGTTCGACATGAACATCGCCACCTTCGACGAAGACGGCGGCGCCTACAACCAGGCCGATGCCGGCGGTTTCATCAAGCTGAATGCCTTACGCATGCGCATTGCCGCCAATGCCCGTGCCAAACGCGGCCAATAAGTTTGTAAACCCTTGTACCCTGGCCCGCATATCGAATATGGCGGGCTTTTTTTGAGGCTCCATTATGAGTACACAATTCGATCAGGTCAGCGTCATCAAAAAAGCCAATCTCTACTTCGACGGCAAATGCGTTTCCCACACCATCTTGTTTGCCGACGGCAGCAAGAAAACCATAGGCGTGATTTTTCCCTCCAGCCTGGCATTCAATACCGGCGCACCAGAATTGATGGAAATAAACGCCGGCAAATGCCGCATTCGCTTAGCCGGAGAAACGCAGTGGAGTGAATATGGCGCGGGCCAGCAATTCAATGTGCCTGGCAATTCTACGTTTGATATTGAGACGATAGAAACCCTGGATTATGTCTGTCACTTTGTCTAAGTAAACTGGATCTTTTCGACATATCAATTCAAAAAAACCAAGGGACGCTTTCAGCGTCCCTTGGTTAATCCTATTGAATATCAGTTAATGTTACCAACCGGTACCGTCAGATCGTTCGAATAACTTAATCTTCATTATTATGTCCGCGACCGTGGCCATGATTTTCACCTTGGTCGTCATCCCGGTCACGTCTTCCATGGTTATCATCCCGACCTCTTCCGTGATTACCGTGGTCGCCATTCCATTCGCTACGATAACCCCTTACCTGAGGCACATATACCTGGTTGTACCAGTTCTCCTGAACAAAATAGACTGGCCTGCCGCAAGCATCGTAATATTCACAGTGCTCGCGCCAATGTCTGGCATGACCCGGTGGAACGCGTAAATAGAGTGGTTGTTCATCGACGTAACCATATAACGGGCGATTGATCACAATCGGATTGGTGTAAATGACTTGCGGTCTCTGGATATTGCCGAGGTCAATTCGTCCGTAGAAGCCAGGATCCCCCAGCGTTACCGAGACGCCAACATCTGTCGCAAATGCTGAGCTTGCCGCTATGGATACCAGCAAAGTAATTAGAATTTTCTTCATGATGATCATCCTTTTTGTATGTTCTTAATCCTCAGTAAACGCTTCCGCGCCCCGTAGCGATGACAATAATTAGAATTTAAATGTAAGGAGATGTATCGTTTAAAAAAACACTGGCTCAATCTCTAACTCGACATCGAATTTTTTCTTTACCGTTGACTGTATTTCTTGCGCCAGATGTCGCACCTCGGCACCTGTCGCACCGCCAAGATTGACCAGTACCAGCGCCTGCTTTTGATAAGCACCAACGCGCCCTAGGGCTTTGCCTTTCCAGCCGGATTGCTCGATCAGCCAGCCCGCAGCCAGCTTGTAGTCGCCACCCGGTTGGGAGTAACTGACCAGGCCAGGGAATTCCGCCATCAAGCGGTCGCGTACGCTGGTACTGACGATAGGATTTTTAAAAAAACTGCCGGCATTACCGATCAGTTGCGGATCTGGTAATTTGGATTGACGGATCGCAATGATCGCATCGCTGATATCCCGTGCGCATGGCGCATCAATTCCCCCGGTCGCCAGATAGCGCGCGACCTCGGCATAATTCAGGCGTGCCTGCCATTGTTTAGGTAAGGCAAAAGTGACATTCAAAATCACCATGCGATCTTTATAAGCATGCTTAAAAATGCTGTCGCGATAGGCGAACTGGCAAGCCGCTTTATCCATGACGATGGTCTCGCCCGTCGTGCAATCGAAGGCACTCAGACTATGAAACAAGTCTTGCATTTCGACACCATAGGCACCGATATTTTGTATCGGGGCGGCGCCAACGGTACCAGGGATCAGGGACAAATTTTCTAAGCCGCCATAGCCCTGCGCCAACGTCCACAACACCAACTCGTGCCAGCCCTCGCCCGCTTCGGCTTGCACCAGTACATGACTGTCGTCCTCACCGATCACACGCTTACCCAGACAATGCATCTGCACTACCAGCGCATCCACCTGATCAGATAACACCAGATTGCTGCCGCCGCCTAATATCAAGCGCGGCAACGATGACAAGAATGGATCAGCGCGCAATGCAGCCAATTGCTCTGGCCGGTTAATCTGCACAAAATACTTGGCCTGCGCCGCAATCCCGAAGGTATTCAGCTTTTGCAGCGGATAATCGTAAAAAAGGGAAAATTTGTTCGTCATAAGCGCAGAATTATAGCCTTTGCCTCATGGTGCGGGCGCGCATTTGCTAAAATGATGACCACTCACTTTTTCACTAAGGATTACCATGCCCTCATTTGATACCGTCTCAGAAGCCAATATGGTGGATGTTAAAAATGCAGTGGATCAAACCAATAAGGTTGTGACCAATCGCTTCGATCTTAAAGGCAGCAGCGCCAAAGTCGAGCAAAAAGACCGCGAACTGACCATCTACGGCGATTCGGAATTCCATCTCGATCAGGTTCGCCTGGAACTCACGATGACCATGGGCAAACGCAATGTGGACGTACGTTTCATGGATCTCGGCAAAATCGACAAAATCGGTGGCGACAAGGTCAAACAAGTCATCAAGATCAAAAACGGCATCGAAACCGAAGATGCTAAAAAAATCGTCAAGGCGATCAAAGACAGCAAGATGAAAGTCCAGGCGAGCATCCAGGGCGATGCAGTCCGCGTCACCGGTGCCAAGCGCGATGACCTGCAGGCAGCGATGGCCATGCTGCGAAAAGAGATCAAGGATTTGCCGCTGGAATTCAATAACTTCAGAGATTGATTTCAGATATGCTGAACAGATAGTGTTGAATCGACTTATCATTTACAGCAACCTACCGAACACAAACCTCACCAGGCCATAGTCCATGAAAATTTCATCACTCCTGCTCTGCGTTTTGATCCTGAGCGGCAAGGTGCAGGCAGCATCGGCACCCGATATCGGTGTGGTAGGCCTGTTTCCCGGCAAGGCCGTGCTGGTTATTGATGGCAATGCACCCAAAACCTATTCGGTTGGCAGCAACATTGGTGATGGCATGAAATTGGTGGCCGCCGATAATGAAACGGCCACGATTGACGTTCATGGCAAACGCCAGGTTTTAACGATTGGTCAGTATGTGCATCGCGCAGCGCCTAGCAGCGGCAATACGGTGGTATTGCAAGCCGATGCACAAGGTCATTTTTTTACTAAAGCGCAGATCAATGGCGGCAGCAGCCTGAATATGCTGGTCGATACGGGCGCCAGTTTGATCTCGATCCCGGCGGCAGATGCAAACAAGCTGGGCATCAATTACAAGGCCGGTCAATTAGGCCGCTCCAGCACGGCGAACGGCGTGGTAAATGTATACCGGGTGCGCCTGGATACCGTCAAAATTGGCGATATCGAATTACAGCAAGTCGATGCATCGGTGAATGAAAGCGGACTCCCGTTCACTTTACTCGGCATGTCATTTTTAAAACGCGTAGAAATGGTGCGGGATGGGGAGCGCCTGACTTTAACCAAGCGCTATTAAATTCGGTACGAATCATGAAAATGCCTGACGAATGATTGAATTCGCCAGGCATTTTTCACATTACTCGCGCAATTTCAAACGGCGCAGCTTGACCGCCTCCGCCAAGCCTTCCAATACCTTGACGCTGTCGTCCCAGGCGATACATCCATCGGTCACCGACTGACCGTACACCAACTCTTTACCTGGCACCAGATCCTGACGGCCGGCGACCAGATGGGATTCCACCATCACGCCAACAATCCGGGTGTCGCCCGCAGCAATCTGGCTGGCGATATCGGCACACACCGGAATCTGGTTGGCTGGGTTCTTGGAACTATTCGCATGCGAGGCATCGATCATCAAGCGCGATGCCAATCCGTTGCTGGCAATGTCTTTGCAGGCAGCATCCACACTCACGGCGTCATAGTTAGGCGTTTTACCGCCGCGCAAAATGATGTGGCAGTCTTCATTCCCATTGGTCGACACAATCGCCGAATGTCCGCCCTTGGTCACGGATAAAAAATGATGGGGCTGCGATGCCGCTTTAATCGCATCAACTGCAATCTTCACATTGCCATCTGTGCCGTTCTTGAAGCCGACCGGGCAAGACAGGCCGGATGCCAGTTCACGGTGCACCTGAGATTCGGTAGTACGTGCGCCAATCGCCCCCCAGCTAATCAGGTCGGCAATGTATTGCGGACTGATGACGTCGAGATATTCCGTTCCTGCCGGCAAGCCAAGTTCATTGATATTCAGCAGCAGTTCACGAGCGATACGCAGACCATCATTGATGCGGAAACTATTGTCCATATACGGATCGTTGATCAACCCTTTCCAGCCGACGGTGGTGCGCGGTTTTTCAAAATACACGCGCATCACAATTTCCAATTCGCCAATGAAACGCTGACGTTCTTTGGCAAGCTTGTGTGCGTATTCCATGGCAGCTTTGGTGTCATGGATCGAGCAAGGTCCGATTACCACCATCACTCTGTCGTCCTGCGCATGCAAAATGCGATGCAAGGCGGTGCGCGCATGGGCTGCAGTATCGGCGGCTTTTTCAGAACAGGCGAACTCACGGATCAGGTGTGAAGGCGGGATCAATTCTTTCATTTCCCGAATGCGTAGATCATCAGTGCGTAACATAGTCTCTCCGTTCAATGTTCAAAAATAAAGTGTTGGTAAGAGGGTCATCAAGGTTCAAAAATACTTGGACTGGTCAAAAAAAAACCGCCATCACTGGCGGTTTTTTAGAAATCTGGTTGGGCTCTTTTTCCGTGCGCTTACCGTTTTTCCACCGCCGTTGGCTGGGAATAGCTAAAGTAAAAAAAGAAAAAGAAACGAGTAAATTTCATATTATTGGTGGTTCAAATTCGTGGCTTTGATTCGCGATAATTAATCAATAGGTAGAGATGTTATCCGTAGCTTGCATCTTAGGCAAAACCTATAGTGCATCAAAAAATAGCGTTTAGCAAGCCTAAAGCGCAAGAATGTCGCTTATTTCCTCCAGAGCGCTGGCGACTCGTCTACTTAGCCAGTTAGCTAGTCTGACAATCAAGCCGTGCCGCCTACAGTCAGGCCATCGATACGCAAGGTAGGCTGTCCAACGCCGACCGGCAAACTTTGTCCTTCTTTACCGCAAACGCCGACACCTGAATCAAGCCGTAAATCATGACCTATCATTGATACGTGATTTAAGACTTCGGGACCGTTACCGATCAAGGTTGCGCCCTTCACCGGGTAGGTAATTTTGCCGTTTTCTATCATGTACGCTTCGCTGGCCGAGAACACAAATTTACCATTCGTAATATCGACCTGACCGCCGCCAAAATTCACCGCATACAGGCCATTTTTGACTGAAGCCAGAATCTCGGCGGGATCCTTATCGCCGGCCAGCATATACGTATTCGTCATCCTTGGCATCGGCAAATGGGCAAATGATTCGCGCCGTGCATTGCCGGTGACAGGCATCTTCATCAGACGCGCATTCATCGTATCCTGCATATAGCCTTTCAAGATACCGTCTTCAATCAAGGTTGTGCATTGCGTGGGGTTGCCTTCGTCGTCCATATTCAATGAGCCGCGACGATCTTGTATGGTGCCGTCATCGACGACGGTCACGCCTTTTGCTGCAACCCTGTCGCCAATCCGTCCCGCAAAAGTGCTTGAACCTTTGCGGTTAAAATCGCCTTCCAGGCCGTGCCCTATCGCTTCATGCAGCAAGATACCTGGCCATCCAGGCCCAAGCACCACGGTCATGGGACCGGCAGGTGCGGGGCGCGCATCCAGATTCACCAAAGCGGATTTCACCGCCTCATCGGCATATTGCTCTAACAGGGCGTCGGAAAAATAAGCGTAGTCGTAACGGCCGCCACCGCCACTCGATGCCATTTCGCGCCGGCCATTCTGCTCGACAATCACAGTCAGCGAGATGCGCACCAGAGGACGGATATCGGCGGCAACCACACCGTCACTACGGGCGACCAGCACGACATCATATTCACCGGCCAGACTAGCCATCACCTGCACCACACGCGGATCCTTGGCTCTGGCGATTTTTTCCAGCCGCTCTAACAGACTTACTTTTTGCGTCGCATCCAGCGATGCTAAAGGATCGTTTTGCAGATATAAAGCACGGCTAGCTGCACCCGACATGCTGGATGCCACCTTGATTTTTCCGGCACCTTGTCTGGCTATCGTGCGGGTGGCATGAACAGCTTCTTGCAAGGCTTTTTCTGAAATATCATCTGAGTACGAAAACGCTGTTTTATCGCCGGAGATCGCACGCACGCCGACACCCTGATCGATAGAAAAACTACCGGTCTTGACGATACCCTCTTCCAGACTCCAGCCTTCGCTTTTGGTGAACTGGAAGTACAGATCGGCATAATCCAGCTTATGCGTAAACATGGAGCCGAGCACCTTGCCCAATTTGGCTTCATCGAGTCCAAACGGGGTCAGCAAAATGTCGCGGGCAATGGCTAAATGGCGCAGATTTGAGTCAAATGGGATCATATTCTTCTAACAATGCAATAAGTGATGGATGTACGAATTGTAGAGCAAGTCCGGGGTCTACACGCATCACCGTCTTTTAGGATAATTTCAGTAAGGCTGACGACTTCAATTTCTATATTAATTTGCGGTGTTTTAATGCGGGCAGGCTTGCTCTCACTGCATCTATATTCAACTGGTCAAGCGCGCCGCTAACGATGCCCTCACCTTCATCCAGCATATCGATGATCTTACCCCAAGGGTCGATGAGCATACTGTGCCCCCAGGTGCGACGGCCATTGATATGTGTGCCGCCTTGCGCCGAGGCCAGGACGTAGCATTGATTTTCAATCGCTCTGGCGCGCAACAGGATTTCCCAATGGGCCTGGCCTGTGGTGTGGGTAAATGCCGCAGGTACGACCAATAAACTGCATTCCCCCATCGCCCGGTACAGCTCGGGAAAACGCAAGTCGTAACACACCGACAGGCCGACTTTGGCAAAACCGGCATCAAATGTCACCACCTGCTGACCGGGTGTAATAGTGCGGGACTCCTCGTAGGATTCCTCACCTTTGGTAAAGCCAAATAAATGAATCTTGTCATAGCGTGCGACTGACTCGCCCTGGGGATTAAACACCAGGGTGGTGTTCAAGACTTTGTCAGGTTGCGCAGACAAGAGTGGAATCGTACCGCCGATGATCCAGACACCCAGGCGTTGCGCTTGCGTCGCCAGAAAATCTTGAATCGGCCCTTGTCCCGGCTTCTCCGCGAGTTGCAGCTTGTCCAGTTCATGCAATCCCATCACCGGCCAATACTCGGGCAGCAGAATGAGTTTGGCTCCGCCGCTGGCGGCTTGTTGCAGCAAGCGTTCCGCAGTTGCCATATTCTCTTGCGGCACCGGTGTAGAGACCATTTGTATCGCGGCGATATTCATTACGCTATCCTCAAAATATATAGTCTGCCCATCCCCCGATTATTTTGTCGCGCCTGAGTCTTTTTTAGGCGGTGGGATTTCCACATCTTTATGATCAATCTTGGTAACAGTCGGTTCTTTCCATTCGCCTGTAATCATATACTCGTAGGTAAAAGCGCGTGCCAATGGCTCACGCAAAAACAATTGCGCGAGAAAGGTGCCCAACCCGATCACCGGATTCACCGCCAGGCCATAGACGACAGAAGCAGTGCCGGCGTTGATCTCAGGGATCACCGCAACATGCAGATGCTGGGATTCATTCACGATATCTGCGGTCCCGTCCATTAATACCGTCGCATTCACGCTACGCATTTTGAGGTTCTCTGTCTTCGCAATGCCTTTTTGAATTTGCGCTGTTCCTGTGATCGAATCAAATGCAAAACCATCTGAAAATACATCACGGAAATCGAGTGTCAGACGCCTGGGCAGCGACTGCATGCTCAGTACGCCCAACAGTTTTGCCGCCCCCGGGTCGACTTTCAAAAACTGTCCCGCTGCCAGCTCCAGCTGAATTTGTCCCGACATACTTGGCACATCCATCGAAAACGGCAATCCGTTCCAGGTGACCTCGCCCTGCAACTTGCCGCGCCCGCCGCGCATCACATTTGCAAATCCGACTCTATCGAGCAATTTACCGGCGCTATTAATTTCCAATACATAGTTCAGATCGGTGACGCTGGCACCGCTACGGTTACTCCACTTACCGCTACCTTTGAGTTCTGCATCTTCGTTTTTTAACGAGACTTTATGGATGCGCCACTCGCGTCCGGTCGCAGTCATCGCGTTACTCGCCATCATCTCTAAACGGCCGAATTTTTTATTAAACAATTCAAAATTATCTGCTGCGATATCCAGACTGGGAATCTGCGTATCGCTATTTTTACCCTCGAGCAAATCCGACACATCGGAAGCAGCGGACTGCGGGATGATCAGCTTACTCAAACGTGCAGACACATTGCCCAGACCCTGCCCCGCAATGCCGGAATCGCTCCAGCTCAGATACCCGGAGGCCTGATTCGAATCGATATTGGCTTGCCATAAACCTTTTTGATGAGAAGCGCCGACCACAACATTATCCAATTTCTTTCCCATCACGGTCAGTTCAGCGGTGCGGGCCGCGAGCACATTCGGCTCGATGTAAGCGGCAATATCCAGATCGCCGGCACTGGTCGCTGAATTCGCGCCCAAACCGGCGCCGGCATTGGCGGCAGCGTTGTTAGCAGTCGCCACCAGGCGACGCCACTCGTCGACATTCACAGCCTTGAAATCGATATTCGCATTCAAGCCGCTATCCGGCTCTGGTGCCGGTGCATTCACGCCAATACCGCCACGCAGCACTTGCCAACTGGCGTTTGATTCCGTCGATTTTTGTCTCTGGTAACGTGCATTGATTGCCGTACCCAGATTCACTTTAATCTCGTCACGCAACTGATTGGCGTCCGCCGCTACTTGCGGAACCAATTCAAAATGGAGGGGTAAACTGTCATTGGCAGTCTTGCGCAGAGGTGCCGGGAAATTCAATGCCAGGCCTTGCAAGCTGGAATCAATTTGCAATTCTAACTGGCGTTTTTTGACATTGATACTGGCGCTGTAACGTGCCGCACCCAGCAGCTTATCGCTCAAACGTTCACTCGCCAGTGCCGGGAAATTTTTACGCAAGCCATCGGCGGTCGCCACACCATCCAGCCGGATCCTGATGCTGCCATCCTTTTGCGAGCCGCCGGTTGCCTGCACCGCGCCGCCGAGCAAAGTGCCTTTCAGCGTATTCAGGCTCACGCCTTTTTCAGTGAATTCGAGTTTGCCATTCACTGCACTGACCGCTGGAATCCCGCCCTGCAACTGCAGGTCATTGCCGGCAAACTGCAATAGGCCCTGGACTTTGGATTCGACGATATGCTGCAAGGGTAATTGCAGCTTCAAGCCCAATTGGGCATTCGCGCTGGCTTTACTGTCTTTCAGGAAATGGCCGAGCCAGCCATCGACAGGACTCGCATTCACATACTGCAACATGGTTTGCAGGTTGCCGCTGGCGGTACCATCTATCGTCAAGACACTATTGTGATTGACCAGATCGGGAATGATCGCTTTGACCTTGCTTAAATCCGCGCCTAAAGTTTTTGCGGTATCCCCACGAATCTCCATACGAGCGCGATCAAATACGAAACTGCCTTTGATGCTATCAATCACCGGCCACAGCGGCGCCTTACCATCCTCGGCTAAATACCCCGGAGAAAAATCCAGCTTACCGTCAACAATCGCGCCCTTGACCCAAAACTCGCCCTTAGGATTCGACTTGCCCTCATGCGCAGCAAATGGGAACTGCGCGAGATCCCCCTGAATACGCAAACTGACATCGTCGGCACGGCCATCGAGCAAAGCGCCGATCAGCCAACGGCGCAAATCTTCCGGCGCATTGACCGGGATAAAACGGTCGATCTGTTTGAGATCGAAGCCCGTGAGTTTGCCAACGATATCGACCTCGCCAGGCTGCGCGTCCTGTCCCTGCGCCTTGCCCGGCCGCATTGACATCGTGTACTTACCGGAGATTGACGCGACCAGCTTATCCTGTTCAAATGCCATTTTGCTGATCTGTAAAGCCAGCTTGTCGTCCGCTTCAAATTGCCAGCGCGCCAGCATTTGCAATTTTTTAAACGGCATGACCGGATCGACAAAATAACTGGACAATTGCAGCGACAAGTCTTTGGAATCGAGCATAAAACTGCCGCCCTTATCGCTTGCATCTACCGTGCCGGACAAATTCTCAAATCCGGGAATGGCAGGCACGGCAGCTCGGGCGGGCGCAGTGCTGGTCTTGGCCAGCGCCAGCTGTGCGGGTTGCGCCTGCAGCGATAAATTCAGGAATTGTCCTTTCAGGCTATACGACACAATCTCAGGATAACTACCCTGCCATTTCGCAGTAAATTCTTTGAGCTGGCCTCTCGGGCCAAAGTCCGCCAGCATACGGCGCTGGTCCGGCGGCAAGGGCAGATGCTCAGCGAAATTCGCCAGCGTATGCAGGTCCAGCTGCTTGGCGAATAACTCCACTTTTTCCGGCTGTCCTTTTTGCGCCGGAACATAGCTCTCGCTGATCGTGGTTGCCGGCAAAACCTGGCCGTCACGCGTCTGCATCGAAAAATCGATCAGCGAAATTTTATGACCGGCCTGCCCAAACAAACCCCGCAAATACTGACGACCGAAGGCAGCGCGCTCACTGGCAATCAATCTGCCACTGACCTGCGCCATATCGAGTACCGGCAAATCTTTGCGGAAAGTCCCTAAGACATCGGTCAATTTGATATCGGCGGTCAGCTCGGCAACCCGGCCTTTATCCAAATGCAGCCATGCGCGAACGGTGCCATGCGCCTTCTTCACGTCGGCGGGTAAATCGACATACGCCTTGAGCAGGCTGAGATCCGATTGCGCGAGATCGGCGTACAGATCGCCGCTCCAGCTGCTTAACTCGGTCGTTCTGCGGTTGAAAACGGCATGTTGAAAATCACCGCGAATATCGACAGGCGCAGCCAGATCCGCCGGTGGCGTCGCCTTCAGCGCGAACTTATGATGACGCCATTGATTGTTGAGCACAAAGTTGATTGAGGCCAGATTCAATTCAGGCGCATTGCGATATTGGTCGATCCAGCGCAGGCTGCCGTCACGAATCACGATGTCCCGCTGTGCCAGGATCCAATCCAGACCTTTGCCATCGCCGGCTTGGGCAGGATCGATAAAAAATCCGCCGACCAGCAACTTACCGTCAGCGAGTTTTTGCACCGTCAGGGAGGGATGCGCGATATCGAGTTTATCCAGCCGCAGTTCCAGCAACAGCAAGGACCACCAGGAAACCGTGGCCGAGACATCAGGCAAGGTCAAGGCCGGCTGGCCTTTTTGGTCACGGACCACCACATCTTGCAAAACCAGTACGGGATTGAGGCGAGACCAGCTTGCCTGCAAATTCGTGATCTCAACCGGACGTCCGATTGACTGGCTGGCGAATTTTTCGATATCGGCTTTATAGTGCGCTACGTTCGGCAGCACGCCATAACGCAACGCCAGAAATAAAGCGCAGAACAGGAAATAACAAAGCGCCAGCAATTTCAGCAAGACGCGCACGCCCCGGCCACAGACCGCGGTCGCAGAGCGGCAGCCTGCCATCAGTGCACGCAGCCTGCCCAAATTGCTAACCTCACGGATATCGCTAGCCGGAATAGCGTCAGGTATCGATGCAGAGACCTGGTCTTGAACTGGTGGCACCGGCGTGTTATTGATCACTGACACAATCGCTTAACGCTCTCTTGCAACAGAAAAATAGCGCGACAGCACTCTCTGAAAAAACGCGAAAAACAATATACTCCCCCAATATTTTCTAAAAATAGGCCTGATCCGCATATTCTACCTAGACAATACAATTTACTGCCCTGGAGTATGCTCTATATTCATAGACAAAACAGACTGCCACTGGATTGTTACAGACGCATCCGGCGCATGGTGATGCTTCAGGGCCTGTCAACCTTCAAATCGGGATTGCGAATGAATCTGAGCAGGCCCCCACTCAAACTTATCCGGCTTACCGCGTTATGTTTGCCTGTTTGCCTTTAAAATCCATGTACGACCACTCCGCCCTTTCATTAAGCATTCCATGACTCCTGCACTGGCAAATCCGTCCGACCTCATCAGCACCGCGCAACTCTCACGCTTCGTCAAGCGTTGGCTACAGGCCGATCCCGCTCGCGTCAGCTTACTCGAAGAACACAGCAGATTATCCTTGAGCCCGCAGATTTTTGTTGAGATTTTACAAAAAGAAATACAGGCAGGCGCGACGCTTAACAAAGCCATGCGCCGCTTGCGCAATTTAGTCGTGGCGACCCTGATCGCCAGAGACTTAAACGGCGCCGCCAACATGGACGAAGTTGTCAGCACGATTAGCCATTTTGCGGATTTCGTAGTGCAGCAACACAGCGCCGCCTTGATGCAGGAGGCAATTGCCATGTATGGCACACCGACAGGCGAAGAATCCGGCGCGCCGCAAGAATTGATCGTGCTGGGGATGGGCAAGCTCGGTGGCTATGAATTAAATGTCTCCTCCGACATTGATCTGATCTTTTGCTACGCCGAAGATGGCGACACCCGCACCGACAGCGCAGAACAACGCAGTCTCTCGAATCATGAATTCTTCAGCCGTTTGGGCAAAAGATTGATTGCAGCGATTTCGGAAGTCACAGAGGACGGTTTTAGCTTCCGGGTCGATATGGCCTTGCGTCCGAACGGCAACTCCGGCCCCTTAGTCGCCAGCTTTGCGATGATCGAGGATTATTTCCTGATCCAGGGTCGCGAGTGGGAGCGCTATGCCTGGGTCAAAGCCAGGGCGCTTACCGGCAGACCCGACGATATTGCAGCCCTGGATAACATCGTCCGGCCTTTCGTATATCGCCGCTATCTCGACTACGGCGTGATCGATTCGCTGCGCTCCATGCACGGACAAATTCGCGCCGAAGTCATCCGCCAGGAAACCCGTCACCCTGAGCGCAGCAATAACGTCAAGCTCGGTCGCGGCGGCATCCGCGAAATCGAATTTTTGAGTCAGGTTTTCCAGTTGATACGCGGCGGTCGCGAAGCCAGTTTACGTGATCGCTCGACCAGGACAACCTTGCTCACGCTGGCGGAAAAAAATATTCTGGAAGCGGCGATCGTCGATCAGTTACTAAGCTCATATCGCTTCTTACGCGATCTCGAACATCGCCTGCAATATCTGGATGACGCGCAAACCCATACCTTTCCAGTCAAACAAGAAGATCAGGCGGTCATTGCGCATATGATGGGCTGCGCCTCTGTCGAAGAACTGCTCGGCCAACTGATGCCGCATCGGCAATTTGTCGCCGAACAATTCGATGCCATTTTCAAAGAGAAAAAAACTTCACAAAAGCATACCGACGATCACGCCTTGGCCGCAACGCTGGCAGATGCGGATAGTGCCGAGATGCTGGAAGCGCATTTAAGCGCATTGCATTTCCAGGATGTGGGCGAAGCCGTACAACGCCTGTTGAGCACATGGCAAGCGCCGCGCCTGCAATCGCTGAGCGAAATCAGCCGCATTAAGCTGGTGGCGATTGTCAACAGCGCGCTTCCGCAAATCGCCAAACAAGCACACGGTCATCTGGCGACGCTGAACCGCTTACTCGATTTTATCGAAGCGATTGCCCGCAGAACGGCGTATCTCGCGCTGCTGACCGAATATCCGCATACCCTGGAACGGGTCGTCAGGATGATGGGGGCGAGTGACTGGGCGGCAAAATTTTTAACCCGCCACCCGATTCTGCTCGATGAATTGCTGGATGAAACCGCATTAAGACAAGACCCGGACTGGCGCAGCTTCAATGCAGAATTGCAGCACCACCTCGACCAGCATACCGGCGATACTGAACGTCAGTTAGAAACCCTGAGAGAGATGCATCACGCGCTGCAATTCCGCTTGCTTGCGCAAGATCTGGAGGGGCAGGTCACGGTTGAACATCTGGCCGACGAACTGTCCCAACTGGCCGATCTGGTGGTCGCGGCGACCATTCAGGCGGCATGGCAAACCATCGCCAGCCGCCATCGCGAGCAACCGCAATTTGCCGTCATCGCCTACGGCAAATTAGGCGGCAAAGAACTAGGCTATGCATCCGATCTCGATGTGATTTTTCTATACGACGATGACGATCAGGACGCGCCGGCGAATTATGCCAAACTGGCGCAACGCTTCATCACCTGGATGACCGCGCATACGCCCGCAGGTATTTTGTTTGATATCGACATCGCCTTACGGCCTGACGGCGCCAGCGGCTTGCTGGTGTCGTCCGTGCATGCCTTTGCCCGCTACCAGGAACAGTCAGCGTGGTTATGGGAACATCAGGCGCTGACGCGCGCGCGCTTTTGCGCGGGCGATCAGCGTATCGCACCGATGTTTGACCGGATCAGGAATCAGGTCTTAAGGCAAGCGCGCGATACCGGCAAGTTAAAACAGGAAGTCGTCAGCATGCGTAAAAAAATGCGCGATGCCCATCCCAACCGGACGGATTTGTTCGACCTGAAACAGGATGCTGGAGGGATGATCGATATTGAATTCATCGTGCAGTTTTTAGTCCTGCAACACGCGCACGCTTATCCGCAATTGACCGCGAATATCGGCAATATCGCGCTGCTGAAATTATGTGCAGAACTGGGCTTAATTGATGCTGCACTGGCGGCCGAGAATGCTGATGCTTACCGCTTGTTTCGCAAACTGCAGCACAATCAACGCTTGCAAGGCATAGAGAAAGCGCGTGTCGAACGCGCCCAAATCGCCAATGAAATCCAGAGCACGCAATCACTTTGGAATACATTGCTGGGATAAAACAAAAAGCCAGTCGAAGTAGAAATCGACTGGCTTTTTCACTAGGTGTTCAGACCATTAAATCAGGCTTGCGGCTTGACCGTTTCCAACCATTTACGGATACGGCCGGCATCGGCCAGACGGGAATATTTGCCTTTGGAATCCAGGAATACCATGACGATTGCACGGCCTTGTATCATCGCCTGCATCACCAGGCAACGTCCTGCCTCAGAAATATAACCGGTCTTTTGCAAGCCGATATCCCAGCTGGGATTCACCACTAATTTATTGGTTGTCAAATATTGCAGAGGACGGCCACCAGGTGCAACGACGTAACTGGAATCGGTAGAGTATTGGCGGATCAAGGGATGCTGGTAAGCTGCATTGATCAGCTTCACCAGGTCCTGGGCACTGGCCACGTTTTGGCTCGATAAACCCGAGGAATCAACATAATGCGTTTCGGCCATACCGAGTTGCCTGGCCTTGGCATTCATCGCCGCGACAAAAGCCGGTAAGCCGCCAACATAATTGCGCCCCAGGGCCGATGCAGCACGGTTCTCAGAACTCATCAGCGCAATATGCAGCAGATCAGCCCGCGATAATTTCGCGCCGACTTTCAGGCGTGACCCGGTACCTTTTTCTTTATCCAGATCATCGTTGGTGATCTCGATTTCTTCATTCATATCCTGATTTGCCTCGACCACTACCAGGCTGGTCATCAGCTTGGTAATCGAGGCAATCGGTAAAGACACGTTCGAATTTTTATCAAACAACACTTTAGAACTGGCCTGATCGACGACAAACGCCACATTCGACTGCAGCGTCAAAGGATCGTCCGAGTGTTTAAGCCCGGCAATATCGCCCGCTGTTGGTTTTTCCGGAGCGATGTGCGCAACTGCAACGCGTTCGGTAATGACTTTGCGTTTGCCGTTAACAATCATCGTGCGCTTCACGAATTTGCCCGCCGCAACTTTGGTCATGACTTTTTTATGAACGACATGCTTTTTGTGATGCGTGGCTTCAGCAAACACGATGGATGCTGGCAGCATCGCGGCAATAATTATTAGTGCTTGACGGGCAAATTTCACCATCAATCGCTCCCAGGCAAATGAAAAAATTTAATGCAGTGTAGCAAAATTGGAAAAATTCGCAAGCGAATTAAAGACTTATGCTACTTACTTGAACAAAAGTCTAGTGTCACTAAATCGAAACAATCATGTAATACAGCCCAAAGACGGCGACGCCCCAAAGCCGTCTGGTGATCATGCCAGTTTTTTGCTCAGGGTTTACGCAAAAACCAAAACCTCTCGTCACAGAAACCCCCAGATACAGAGAAAGACAAGAGAGGTGCTGGCTTCATCGCGTTTTGGTATTCAAATGAACCCGCAAGCCGGGTGCGCCTGTTGGCACGAAATGCCGCTGAAAGCGGCATCCAGTCTGCGGTTTCAATTTAAATTGCGGTAAGCAGCTTGTTGTTTTGCGTTAGCCCTATTGATCAATTATGTTGCGCAAGAACCAATGATCAGGCAGCACTTCTAGAGAATTTTGCTCCAAACGAAGCGCTGGCAAGCCTACGAAAGGAACGTTGATTAATCAAGAAACTGCGTGAATTTTCCTATGTCATCACGCTCAGTGAGCAAGGTGTTCTCGATCTTGCTGCGATCCGCATAACCCAATGACATACCGCAGACCAGCATTTCATTGTCGGGCAAGCTCAGCGCCTCGCTGATGATTTTGTGATACTGGGTAAATGCGGCTTGCGGGCAGGTGTCCAGTCCTCTGGCACGCGCTGCGAGCATGATGTTTTGCAAGAACATCCCGTAATCCAGCCAGGACCCCTGCTCCATTACACGGTCAATCGTAAAAATCAGACCGACCGGTGCGTCAAAAAAAGCATAGTTACGACCATGTTGCGCATGTATGCCCGTTTTGTTTTCACGCCCTAATCCAAGCAAAGCGTACAAATCCCAACCGACTTTGCGCCGACGTTCGAGATAGGGGGAAATCCATTGCACCGGGTAATAGTTATATTCTTCTTTATGCGCCTGCATCTGCTCGCTATCGTTATGTGCCGCCAAAATGGCAGAAGATAACTGGGTCAATTTATTACCGGTTAAAACATATACTTTCCACGGTTGCGTATTGCTGCCCGATGGCGCACGCGCCGCCACTTCTATGATCTGGCAGATATCCTCACGCGCGACTGCCGTGGGCAAAAAGGCACGGGTTGAGCGACGCGATGTCATCACCTCATCGACGCACTGCTGGGTAGGGGACTGAATCATCGTACGGATACCTCTAAAGTGGATAACAGTTTGCGAATTTTTTCTGGAATTTGCACTGGCCGACGTGTTTCCCTGTCGACATACACATGCACAAAATGTCCCTGGGCCGCCGCCGCGTCTTCGTCATTCTTAAAAATCCCGATCTCATAACGGACACTGGAATTACCAAGCTTGCTGACCGTGACTCCGGCGCAAATCACATCGGGAAAAGCGACTGATGCCAGATAATTGCACTGAGTCTCGATCACGAGGCCGATTTCCCGGCTTTTTTCAATATCCAGTGCTTGATTAACGATCAAAAACTGATTTACCACCGTGTCAAACCAACTGTAATAGACCACATTATTTACATGCCCATAGGCATCGTTATCCATCCAGCGCGTCTGTATCGTATGAAAATGTTGAAACTGCCCTCTTCTTTTCGCTTCTATGGACATTTTTTCCTCAAAAAATAAATCGGATGATTTTAATTAACTGCAGGCTCTCCACGCACACCTGAAAAGCAGGCATTACCAAAATTTACCCGTAATTAATCAAGCCAAGTTTATTACACAGCAAGACATTCATTCTATTTAAAAAATTTCATCGCTTCCCTTAAAGACTAAATAATCTACTCATCATCAATGCAAACGATTGGCATAAATCGTTTTGACAAAACCAGCGTTTTTAAATGCCCGTTTCATGAACCAGTCATAATTCCTGCAGATAATCATAAATGATTAACAATAATTTTTTGCGGGCAAGTATCAAACGAATTATTGGTAATTATCTTTGTTTTAAAAAAGACATTTTTATTGCATTGCACAATTTTTCTTGACTTTGCTCGATTAATCAATAGAATGCATGATATTGCAACGCACAAAATGCGGTATTAATGCAATTTATTTATCGCAATAAAGTCTGATACCTCATCAAATTGACTCATCCCTTTTAGGAGAAATCTATGTTTTCCGTACCTGAACAGTTTTCCGCCGCTACTAAAGCAAACTTCGATGCGCAACTCGCACTGATCACTGCGTTGACTGGCAAAGCATTTGAAGGCGTAGAGAAATTTGTAGAATTGAATCTGACAGTTGCCAAAACTTCAATGGAAGAATCTACCGCAGCAGCAAAACAATTGTTGTCGGCAAAAGATCCACAAGAATTTTTCAGCCTGTCCGCAGCGCAGGCGCAACCAAATGCTGAAAAAGCATTGGCTTACGGTCGTCACCTGTCGAACATCGCTTCCAGCACACAAGCTGAATTTACCCGTGCAGCCGAAACACAAATCGCCGAAACCAACCGTAAAGTATTGGCATTGTTCGACGAAGTCTCCAAAAACGCACCTGCCGGCACAGAAAATGTCGTCGCCTTTGTCAAGACTGCAATCAATAATGCCAACGCAAGCTACGATCAATTCACCAAATCGAGCAAGCAAGCAGTAGAAGCATTGGAAGCAAACCTGAATAACGCAGTGACTCAAATTTCTACAGCAACTGAAAAAGCGACGGCTCGTTCAAAAAAATAAGTTGTTAAGCTAGCTTCTTCAGGAGCAAATAAAAAAGCCTCGATAAATAAATATCGAGGCTTTTTTACATCGATGCAACTTATTCGCCGAGATAGGCGGCCTGAACTTTAGGATCGTTCAACATATCCTTGCCGTTACCCGTCATCGTGATCGCACCAGAATCCATGACGTAACCACGATGCGCCGCTTGCAAAGCCAATTTGGCATTTTGCTCAACCAGCAAAATAGTCACGCCTTGCGCAGAAACATTCCGCACGACTTCAAAAATCTTTTCGACCATAATCGGCGACAGGCCCATGGACGGCTCATCGAGCAGCAATAATTTTGGATGGCTCATCAGGGCGCGTGCCATCGCCAGCATTTGCTGTTCGCCACCGGATAAAGTCCCTGCCAACTGCGCTGCGCGCTCTTTAAGGCGTGGAAAAACGGCGAACCATTTCTCGATATCCTGGCTGATGCCCGCTTTATCATTACGGGTAAAAGCGCCCATCATCAGGTTTTCAAGAATCGTCATACGCGTGAAAACGCCCCGCCCTTCCGGCACCATTGCCAGATGGTTGTTCACTAATTCAAATGAGTTAATGCCGCGGATCGACTTGCCGTCATACAGAATTTCACCTTCGACTTTGCAACTTGGCAAAGTCCCTGTAATTGCTTTCAGGGTGGTCGTTTTACCGGCGCCATTGGCACCGATCAGGGTAATCAATTCACCTTTATTGACTTCTAAATCAATGCCTTTGACCGCTTTAATGCCGCCGTAAGCAACCTTGAGGTTACTAATCTTCAATACGTTATCAACCATTAGTGAGAACCTCCCAAATACGCTTCAATCACTGCTGGATTTTTCTGTATGTCCGCAGGTACCCCTTCCGCAATCGGCTTACCGTAATCCAATACCGTGATTCTGTCGCATAAACCCATCATCAGTTTGACGTCATGTTCAATCAACAAAATCGTCTTACCTTCGGCTTTGATTTTAACCAGCAATTCACGCAATGCCAGTTTCTCAGTCGCGTTCATACCGGCAGCTGGCTCATCGAGCGCCAGCAATTTTGGATCCGTCGCAAGGGCGCGTGCAATTTCCAGGCGGCGTTGATCGCCATAAGATAAATATTTGGAAGTGCGATCGGCAAATTTGCCGATCCCAACGAAGTCAAGCAATTCTTGAGCGCGAGCTTTGGTTTCTGCCTCCTCTTTGCGTGCGGCGCCACCTCGAAATACTGCGCCCAAGACACCCTGGTGAGTACGGATATGCCGGCCTACCATGACGTTTTCGAGGGCAGTCATTTCGCCGAACAAACGGATATTCTGGAAGGTCCGGGCGATCCCTGCTTTTGCCACTTCATGTGGTGCGGACGGCGAATAAGGCTTGCCATCCAATTCAAACGACCCTGTGTCCGGCTGATACAGTCCCGTGATGACGTTAAAGAATGTCGTTTTACCCGCACCGTTAGGACCAATCAAACCGTAAATCTGGCCCTGCTTGATATTGATCCCTACATTCGACAAAGCTTGCAAACCACCGAAGCGCTTATTTGCCCCTTCGATTTTTAATATAGTTTTTTCAGTCATGTCGCTATTCCTTAAGCCGCAGCTGGCGTATCGTTGCTGCTGGTTATTCTGTCTTCATGTTTGGGCGACGGCCACAAACCGGCGGGTCTGTTCAACATAATCAATACCATCGCCAGGCCGTATAACAATTGACGCAATACTTCAGCTTCAATCAGGATTTTTCCAAACAGGAGATTCTGTACCGGCTCTACGCTATGACGCAACACTTCAGGTAAGGCGGCAAGCAATATCGATCCCAGGATAACTCCAGGGATATGGCCAATCCCACCCAACACCACCATCGCCAACACCACAATAGACTCAACCAACGAGAATGACTCAGGGGAAACAAAGCCCTGAAATGATGCGAACATCGCACCGGAAACACCGCCAAAAGATGCACCCATCGAAAATGCCAGCAGCTTGATATTGCGGGTATTAATCCCCATCGCCTTAGCCGCTATTTCATCTTCACGAATCGCAACCCAGGCACGTCCCAGACGGGAATCTTGTAAACGCAAAGAAACAAAAATAATTCCGATACACAATGCCAAAAACAGGAAGTAATAGGCATTCACGGAAGGTAAGCTGAAGAAACCAAAATGCACCGTGGCGTTAGAGCCGGCTTCACCGGCTAATGAGACGCCGAAAATCCGGATCGGGTCGATCATGTTGATCCCTTGAGGGCCATTGGTGAAATTCACTGGCGAATTCATATTATTCATAAAAATACGAATAATTTCACCAAAACCCAGGGTCACAATGGCAAGGTAATCACCGCGCAACTTCAGGGTTGGCGCACCTAACAACGCACCGAAGAAACCAGCCAGGGCAGCCGCCAGAGGGACGATAATCCAGACGGACAAATGCAATCCGGTTTGCGCGATCTCGGGACCAAACACCCACACCAGAAAATGGCCAACGGCTGGGTAAGTATTGACAAAGGATTCCAACACGACCGCAAACTGTGGCGATGCCAGCAAGGCCGCCATATACGCGCCAACCGCATAGAATGCGATGTAGCCTAGATCCAGCAAACCAGCGAAACCGACAACGATGTTCAAACCCAAGGCCAACATAATGTATAGCAAGGCGAAGTCAATAATGCGGACCCATGAATTACCAAAATTGGCGGCAACAAACGGGAACAATACCAAGACGATACCCAACACAGCAAAGCTCGTGTAGGCCTTGCTTGGATTCGCTTTTATATCAAAAAAATTCGACATTCATGCTCTCCTTATGCACGGTCAGCAACACGTTCACCCATGATGCCGGATGGGCGCAGAGTCAACACGATAATCAATACAACAAACGCGAAGATATCCTGGTACTGACTGCCAAGCAGGCCACCAGTGAGCTCGCCAATATAACCAGCACCCAGACTCTCGATTAGGCCAAGAATAATGCCGCCGACCATCGCACCGTAAATATTACCGATACCACCCAGAACCGCAGCAGAGAAGGCTTTCAGGCCAGGCAGGAAACCCATCGCAAATTGCGCCGATGAATAGTTAGCAGCCCACATCACCCCCGCAATTGCGGCCAGCGATGCACCGATCGCGAAGGTCGCAACAATCACTTTGTTAGAATCAACGCCCATCAGACCCGCCACGCGTGGGTTCTCAGCGGTTGCACGCATGGCTCTGCCCATCTTGGTTTTTTCTACCAACAGGACCAGGCCGACCATCGCGAGAGTCGCCAGTACCAGCAATAAAACTTGGGTTTGTGAGATCACAGCACCGCCAATCGGAATTGGGGTTGATGGCATCACGCTTGGAAAGGAAATCGGACTGCGGCCCCAGATAATCATGGCGAACACCTGCACCAATTGCGAAATACCGATTGCTGTAATCAAGGGCGCCAGACGCGGTGCGTTACGCAACCGGCGATAAGCGACGCGCTCAATCACAACGTTCACAATGATGCAGACAGGGATGGCGCCAATAATTGCGATCAGCAATTGAACGATGCCGGGCAAATCCGGTGCAATAACACCGAGTAGTTTTAAAATACTTAGCCCCGCCATTGCGCCGACCATGAGTACATCGCCATGGGCGAAGTTGATCAGATTCAGGACACCATAAACCATGGTGTATCCCAGCGCGACCAAGGCATACATCGACCCTAATACCAGGCCATTTATTATTTGTTGGATAAATGTATCCATATTGCTTCTCTCTTTATGAACGGATCGGAATTTTCGCCAAGATACCTGAGCATCTCATTGATAGATTACTCAGCAAAAATCATTCCTGATAACAAAAACGGCACCCAGTAATTCTTGAGTGCCGCTCAATTTAAGCGTCAGTTATCCGAAAAGACGCTTCATGAAATTCGGAGCAATGGAAATAGTGGAATAACGCATAGCAAAACTCTCCTCAACAACTTTTGGCAAAAAGCGTTTGTAATATTTTTATGTACCCAATTCCACGTCTGCTTATTCGCGCTGCAGAACATGGAATCCGGCGGGATTATACAGAGATTGACTCGAAGGGATGAACAAAAACACCAACAACATATTAAGCCCGAACCTATACTACTATACCGACCTGATCCTGCACAGTATAAAAATGTGTCGTAGTCAATCAAAGTTCCGCAATGTTAGCGATGAATTCGCGAAATAAAATACTGAATAAATAGTATGTGGCAAATTATTATTTGTACAAGTTCGTATTGCACTTGCTCGGAGCGCATTTTACTTTGCTCCCGCAAGCCCCTTTGGCATAGGGAAAGTCACATTCTCTTCGGCGCCATCCAAGGTGCGTACACTTTGAGCACCCAATTGTTTTAAGCGCTCTATGACTTGTTGTACCAAAACCTCAGGTGCCGATGCACCGGCAGTAACACCGATACGACGGCAATTTTCCAGCCAGCTGGCTTGGATCTGAGTTGCGTTATCCACCATATAAGATGCCGCGCCCTTTTTTTCAGCAACTTCACGAAGACGATTGGAGTTCGAGCTATTCGCGCTACCGACCACGATGACCAAATCAACTTGGGGCGCCATAAATTTAACCGCCTCCTGGCGATTCGTTGTGGCATAACAAATATCGCCCTTTTTTGGCTCACTAATTTGGGGAAATTTATTTTTGAGTGCGGCGATGATCTCAATGGTGTCGTCCACTGACAGCGTGGTCTGTGAAACATATGCAAGCAAATCAGGATTGGCAACATTCAGCGTCGCGACATCTGCAACGGTTTCTACCAGATGTATGCCGCCTTCAGTCTGCCCCATGGTTCCCTCGACTTCCGGATGTCCTTGATGGCCGATCATAATGATTTCGCGCCCTTCTTTGCGCATTTTGGTAACTTCAATATGGACTTTAGTGACCAGGGGACAGGTTGCATCAAATACCGTCAAGCCTCGCGCCTCGGCCTCTTTGCGAACGGATTGGGAAACTCCGTGAGCAGAAAAAATCACCGTATTCCCTGCCGGTACATCCGCTAATTCCTCAATAAAAATAGCACCTTTCTGGCGAAGATCATTGACGACATAAGCATTGTGCACAATCTCATGGCGCACGTAGATCGGCGCGCCAAACTGCTGCAATGCGCGCTCCACAATCTCAATGGCCCGGTCAACGCCTGCGCAAAACCCGCGTGGCTGCGCTAATACGATTTCTTTATCCGTCATCATAAAATACCAATAATTTTCGTCTCGAACAACACCGTCTGGCCTGCCAAGGGATGATTAAAGTCAAACAAGGCGCCTTCGCCATCAATTGCTCTGAGTATCCCGGCAAAACGACCGCCCGATGGGGCGGCAAACTCGACCAGATCGCCGATCACGTATTGCTCACCAAAAGCAGAATTCTCCTTCAAGGTCGCACGAGAAACACGCTGGATCAAATCCGGATTGCGCGGACCAAATGCCTGTTCAGGCGCTAGCTCTTGCGTGGTGTGGGAGCCCTCTTCAAGATTCAGCAACGCTCTCTCCAATTCTGGGGCTAGCTGACCATTTCCCATTTGCAAAGTCGCCGGACTTTCCTTAAAAGTGCTGATAATATCCTCACCGTCCAGGGTGGCAAGGCGATAATGCAAGGTCAGATAAGCGTCTGGGGTGACGACGGGGATAGCATGGCTTGACATAATTGAAGTGAAATCCGATCAAGCCTCTATTGTATGTCAGCTAGACGAACTACTGATTATTCTCTCATTTTATGAAGGACTTTTAATGGCGATTACCGACTGGCCAGAAGATCAACGACCGCGTGAACGACTCATTAAATTCGGCGCCCAGGCTTTGTCTGACGCAGAATTGTTAGCGGTGTTTTTGCGTGTCGGGGTAAGCGGCAAAAGCGCCGTGGATTTGGGTCGCGATATGTTAGGTCATTTTGGCTCGCTGACTGGCTTGTTTGCTGCGGATATCAAAGATTTTTCAGCCATGCACGGCCTGGGCAATGCTAAATATGCGCAATTACATGCCGTGCTGGAATTGGCAAAACGGGCTATCTCTGAAGAATTGCAAAGCACTCCACTATTGTCATCGCCACAAGCGGTCAAAAACTATTTGCAACTGATGATAGGCAGCAAACCCTACGAATCATTCGCCGTGCTATTTCTCGATATCAAAAACCAACTGATTACGTCATCTGAACTGTTCAGAGGCAGTCTCAGTCATGCCAGCGTGTACCCAAGAGAGGTAGTAAAAGCTGCCTTACAACACAATGCAGCAAGTATCATTCTTGCGCACAACCATCCCTCCGGTAATGCAGAACCCAGCGATGCGGACATTACGCTAACCAAGACGCTAAAACAAACTCTGGCATTAATTGATGTCAGAATATTGGATCACTTCATTGTTGCCAACCCCAAGGTCTATTCCTTCGCCGAACATGGGCAAATCTAAAGCCGGCATGTTTAAATCCTAGAAAATCACTGGCAATTTTAAATTGTTAAATTAAATAAAAACAAAAGACACAATTGTTTTTCGCAAGTCGTTGATATTTAGTAGAATTTTCGCTATACTCGTATTTTTTCCAAATTCGGAAACATTTAAGGAGTTAAACATGGCACGTGTTTGCCAAGTAACTGGGAAGGGGCCAATGGTTGGCAACAACGTATCCCATGCGAACAACAAAACTAAACGTCGCTTTTTGCCTAACCTGCAAAATCGTCGCTTTTTCGTAGAATCAGAAAATCGCTGGGTTTCCCTGCGTTTGTCTAATGCTGGTCTGCGCGTCATTGACAAAATCGGCATCGATGCGGTTTTGACTGACCTGCGTGCTCGCGGCGAAAAAGTTTAAGCGAAAATCACTGTTAGGAAAATATCATGGCTAAATCTGGTCGCGACAAAATCAAACTGGAATCGACTGCTGGTACAGGTCATTTCTATACCACATCCAAAAACAAGCGCACAATGCCTGAAAAAATGGAGATCATGAAGTTTGATCCCAAGGCACGTAAGCATGTAATCTACAAAGAAACTAAGATTAAATAATCTTAGTTATCTTAAAAAAAAACCTGCAAATTGCAGGTTTTTTTTCGCCTTATGCTTCCTCAGTATTCTATTCAATTGAAAACGAACGGAATCTCTTCACCATAAAAATGGCGCCCTTAGGCGCCATTTACATATCAAGCTAGCAGAATAAATTAGGCGTAGCTACGTAATCTACGTGAAAAGTCGTGCAGGGTCTGAATTCCTGAAGCCTCAGCACGTACGCACCAGTCTTGCAATTGATGCACTAATTGCTCGCGGCTCACTGTAGAACGCTCCCAGATCAAACCAAGCTCAACACGCATGTCATGCATAGTTTTCAAAGCGCTGCTATGAGCCAACAGTTCCGATAATTGTTCCTTTTGCGGCGCTTCCAATTTAGTCGGCTCACGCTGCAATAAAGTTTTTGCGGACTTAAGGAATCCGGCTTCGAATTGCGCCTTTTCACGCAAATGCGCAACTTCATCTCTCCAGGCACGACGCAAGGATTTTGTGTACTTCGCCATCACATCGTAGCGGTTTGTGATCACCGCTTGCAAAGTATCCATATCGATCACGGATTTGATTTCAGCGAATTTTGGTTCTGGAGCTACCTTCTTGACCGTAGCCAAACCGACGATTTCCATCGTGCGGATGTATAGCCAACCAATATCAAATTCATACCATTTCGACGATAACTTAGCGGAAGTACCGAAAGTGTGGTGATTATTGTGCAGCTCTTCACCGCCAATCAAAATACCAAAAGGTACGATATTGCGGGACGCATCAACGCAATCGTAATTGCGATAACCCCAGTAATGACCGATGCCATTGATAATACCGGCCGCTGTCACCGGGATCCACAGCATTTGAACAGCCCACACCGTAATACCGATTGCACCGAACAGGATGATATCAATGATCAACATCAATGCCACGCCCTGCCAGCTAAACTTGGTGTACAAATTACGCTCAATCCAGTCATCCGGTGTGCCATGACCATACTTTTGCATGGTCTCCAGATTTTTGGATTCGGCGCGATAGAGTTCGGCACCTTGCCAGAATACTTTTTTAATGCCGCGCGTTACCGGGCTATGCGGATCTTCTTCAGTTTCACACTTGGCGTGATGTTTACGGTGAATCGCAGCCCATTCTTTGGTCACTTGTCCAGTGGTAAGCCAGAGCCAGAACCGGAAGAAATGACTAGGGATGGTATGCAGCTCCAAGGCACGATGCGCCTGGCAACGATGCAAAAAAATGGTGACGCTGGCAATCGTGATGTGGGTGACGACCATCGTAAAAATGAATACTTGCCAACCAGTGGCACGAGTAATGCCGTTAGAAAAAAAATCAATTGCGGTATCGATAAAAGTGCTCAAAATGACATGTACTCCATTGTTAATGACACTATCGTGGCTTATGTCGACGAAAGCAAAGTGTCAAAAATTTTCTAAAATTTGTCGTATTGTACGCTGTTTTTCAGGCCTGCTCTGAAACTTTCTCTGGCGCATTGATTAAGGTCACGACCCGCCGAGCATAGGGCACTTCTATTTTGCGTTCTTGTAATATTTTCCACAAGGCACGATTCACTTCCGACAAAACATTAGAACGCCCATTTTCCGGATCGGAGATCCAGAAACCGACACGCAACTCCAGGCCATCGCTACCAAATTTCATCAAATAAGCGGAAGGCGGGGCTTCTTTTGAGACGCGTGGCACCTCTGCGACCGTTTGCGCAAGTATCGGCAATAAAGCTTCCAGATCGGTCTGATAGCCGACGGTGATATCGGTACCCAGCGCCACGGAGTTATCGCTTAAAGAAAAATTCTGTACCGGATTCGATACCAGCATTTCATTCGGTATTACGGCTTCACCGCCATCCAGTCCTTTTAACACTGTATAGCGCGTGTTAATTTGCGTCACGCGACCATTGAATTTATCAACCGCGATCATATCGCCTATAGATAAACTACGGTCCAGCAAAATAATGAAGCCGGATACATAACTACTGGTGATTTTTTGCAGGCCAAAACCAAGACCAACACCTAATGCACCGCCAAATACAGACAAAACCGTCAAATCAATGCCGACGATAGTCAGGCTGATCAATATCGCCAGCAAAATGAGTACCGCACGGCCAAGGCGCGACAGCACCACTTTCAATGAGGTATGCATGGTGGGCAATAACATTAGGCGCGCTTCTAGTGCGGCACTCGCCCACAACGCCACAATCAAAGTAACCGCCACAGAAATCAATGCCTGCAAGATCGACAGCACAGAAACTTTGTTATGCCCGATCGGCAATACAGTCTCATCCAGGGTAGTGAACAGTTCCTGCGACAAACCCGTAAAGTGCAATACCACTCCCAACCAGACCAAGCCGGCAAATAATTTTTCAAAAATCGCCAGGAAAGCACCTATCTTGCCTTCCTTGACAAAGGTTCTGCGGACGACATAAAAGCCAAACCGGATTAAAGCCAGCGAGCCTATGATGGGGAACAGCAGGCTCAGCAAATGGGTATGCTGCCAGCGACCTAAAATACCTTTGCCGATTAACAGGCAGATCAGGGACAAACTTGGAAATAAGACCCGGTAAAAACTTTCCACCCCTATTTTCATCATGCCCGAGGAGCTTTCGGAGCCGGAAAAGCTTTTCCGCAAAAATCCTGACAGATACCACGCCAAAGCAAAACATAACAATACCGTCCCCACTTGCCATAGGAAGTTGGGATCGTGCAGATCGTCCGACAAGTCGGACAGCAAACTAGCGAGCAAGGGCGTATTCATTTAAATGCTGAATAAAAAAACGGCGTCAATTATTTGTTACGTTCCAACACCGCAGCAAAGAAACCATCCGTCTGGTGTATATGCGGCATGAGTTTTAAGTAATCGCCCATTTCCAGGTCGATTTTTTGCTCGGCCAGAACCTGAGAAACCGGCAACAAGCTGAAGTCGGGATGCGCGGCGATAAAAGCCTGAACGATCGCCTCATTCTCTTCATCGAGAACACTGCATGTCGCATAGACTAGGCGGCCACCGGCTTTGACCAGTCTCGCAGCGCTATCGAGTATCGACGCTTGCTTCACGTTCAATTCTGCGACACCGACTTGCGTCTGGCGCCATTTCACGTCGGGGTTACGGCGCAAAGTTCCCAAGCCGCTGCATGGCGCATCGACCAGAACGCGATCTAATTTGCCTGCCAGACGTTTAATTTTGGCGTCTTTTTCATGTGCAATCACGACCGGATGAACGTTCGACAAACCGCTTCTGGCCAAGCGTGGCTTCAATTTTGCCAGTCGCTTTTCAGAGATATCGAATGCATACAGACGTCCGGTATTACGCATGCTTGCCCCGAGAGCCAACGTCTTGCCGCCAGCACCGGCACAGAAATCGGCGACCATTTCACCGCGTTTGGCACCGAGTAATTGCGCGAGAATCTGGCTACCCTCATCCTGCACTTCTATCGTACCATCCTTGAACAAGGGCAGATTTTGGATAGTCGGCTTCTTCTTGATACGCAATCCCAACCCAGAGTAAGGCGTAGGCTCCGCAATAATCGGCGCTTGCGCCAAAGCAGCAATAACTTCATCGCGGTTACCCTTGAGCGTATTGACGCGCAAGTCCAGAGAAGCCGGTGTGTTTAACGCATCGGCCAAAGCCAGCGCCTCAGATTCACCGAATTTACCCAGGAATTTTTCCCATAGCCAGTTGGGCAAATTGGATTTAAGTAGCGCAGGCAAATGGCTACGGTCAATCAACATGACTCGCTGCAGCCATTCAATCTCTTCTTCACTCAAACCACCCAAGGAATCGACACCGACTGCATCAGCCAAGCCCAATAGAGTCAGGCGACGCATCGCCGGACCACTACCGGACTCAGAGAAACTGGTGTACACACTTTTGTTACGCAGAAGGCCGTAAATACCCTCGGCAATCACGCCGCGCTCTCGCGATCCCAGACGTGGATGCTCACGGAAATAACGAGACAATGTCACGTCTGCGGGGCCGGTAAAGCGTAAAATTTCTCGTAGCACTTCTTCTGTATGGCCAACAATGGCCGGAGGTAATCTCATGGGGTTTCCTTTTTCAATTCTTTAGTTGATTGCAGCACGCGGCTCATCGCAAAACGAGTTGGAGCAGACGGCAATGCGAGCAAATCAGCCTAGCTTTACGCGAACGCGCTGATCAACAATGGTCAGTTTATCGTCGATAAACCATTTCACCGCTCTGGGGTAAATGATGTGCTCCTGCTCAAGAGCACGATAGGAAAGACTGTCCACAGTATCGCCATCCAGCACGGGTATCGCAGCCTGATCGATAATCGGGCCATGATCGAGTTGCGGAGTGACGAAATGCACGGTAACACCATGAATCTTGACACCGGCATCCAGCGCCTGTTGATGTGTCGCCAGGCCAACAAAGCTCGGCAATAAGGATGGATGAATATTCATCATACGTCCCATGTAGTGCTCAACAAATGGTGCCGTTAAAATACGCATAAATCCCGCCAGCACAAGCAGATCGGGAGAAAATTGATCAATGACCGTTTGCAATTCTGCATCAAACGCGTCGCGCGACGCGAAATTTTTGCTCGGAACAACGATAGCGGGGATTCCCATGCTCGCGGCATACTCAAGTCCGGCTGCATCTGCCCGGTTACTGATGACTGCAGCAATCTGCGCTGGCCATTGCTCTGTTTTAGCTGCCTGGACGATCGCTTGCATGTTGCTGCCGCGCCCGGAAATTAAAATGACAATCTTTTTCATGGCGGCATTGTACCGCTGTACGGCCTCAAGCCTCAAATAATTCCATCGCTAAAAATAACTTGCGCATTCGCTATTGGCAAAAAACAAATGCCGACTGGGGATGTCGGCACTCTGTGTCTGCGAGCCAATTAACGGGCCAAGACGCTCATTCGAATGAGTAAAAAACCCTGAAAGCGACTTTTCTATCGGCCCAAAAATCAGCCGCATCCCTGAACACATCAAGCAGCGTCTCTCTGGCTTCCTTATCAAACTTCGGGGTGTTGGGCAATTGCTCCAGCACGACCACGAAACCGGGTTGCGAGCCGGATTTATAGATCAGGTCCGTCAGGCAATCTGATAAGGCATCAAAATTTTTACCGAAATGCTTGGGAAAACCAAAGGATGTCGCAATTTTGCCCAAAACCTGCTGCTTGGTACTGGCTTCTAAACAATATGCATACAAAAAATGCTGCCCAAGGCTAGCCGCTTCTTTCTGCAAATCAGGCACCCGAAAAGCACGAATGGATTGCACAACATTCGGCGCTACTGTTTTGAGCAAACTCATTTCTCCCTCTGCTGGTGAGATTATTGTCATAGGTTCTGGCTTGCTAAAATCCATCTTCAAAGGAATTATTCTCGTACTCGCTTAAAACTCTCGTAATGGTCGTCGGTGTAATAGTATTCTCCCGAAGTCTTGGGGTCGCCACCCGCGATCATGCGGCGCGCACCGCGACTTCTCGTTCTGGGTGTTGGAACGGTGAATTCATGGTAGTAACCGCGTTTTTGCTTAGGCAATCTCGCTTCATAATTACCGAAGACCACGCCGTCTTTATCATAAGGAAACGGGCCGCCTTGTTTAATCAAGACCAGCGTTACCTGCGCTTCTTTCGGTAAATCCGATAAGGCGACGCTTTGTAATCCATACGAATCTTTAGCAAAAACGACCGACGACAAAAACAGCATCGTCAGTAGAATGACGTATTTTTTTAGAAATGTTGCTTTGGAGTATATTAACATTTTGTCAGGCAACATATTGATTCAGTGTCATAGATTAACGTTTTGTGTAAGACGAATCAACCTTTATTAAATAAAAGATAACGAAATACTCGCCAGAATAACAACTATCCGCTCAGCTTATCCGGGCTGTCTGAAAAAAATTTCAAGACATCCGCTTGTCTGGCCCAAGTGTCTTTTTTACCTAGCTTAATCAATTCCCTGGTGTAGCTCGACTCAAACAATAAGTAAGATGCCAGAGCAGCTCCACGAACCTCAGTCGCGCCTATACCGCTCAACATCGTTCTGACCGGCAACGGTAAGCTACCTATATGACGGCTGGCAATTTCATCAAGTCGCTGGGACGGCGCAATGACCAGCAAATCGACTGGCTTCAAGGGCGTCTTTTTTAATGCCTCTGGCGGTAACATCGACAATGTTTTATTGACGCGCATAAGACGCTCAATATCGACTGCCAGACTATCCAGGAAAATACTCGACAGTGCATGACCCGCAATCTGCGCCAGGCTCGGATATTGGGCGACCTCGTTCGACTCCCGCGGCGGCTCTGAGAGCCTGCCAGCGCCCACGATCAACACTTTTTCCGCCCCCAAATGGATGGCTGGCGAAATCGGCGCCAGTTGGCGCATAGAGCCGTCACCGCAATATTCCAGTTGCCCGCCCCAGTTCAGCGCAACAGAAGGAAAAATAAATGGAATCGCCGAAGACGCCAGTAAATGCTGTACTCCGATGAAATCTCTTTGCGCCAAGCGTTGGCTTCTGACCCAAGGTTCGATATCGGCAAGAGTCTGATAAAAAGTTAAATGCCGCCCCGCTGTATAAGACGATGCGGTGACCGCCAATGCGCGCAACACGCCGCTGGCCAAAGCCTGATCCAATCGCGCCAGATCCAGCAGGCGATTCAGCAAATCTTCAAGCGGTGAATTGTCCAGCAGGGAGTTAGGTGGAGATTTACGCCATTTATTTAACAGCCATCCAAATGACATCAACGATAGCCAGCGCGCGCCTGAGCGTATGACGCCCAGCGAATCCGCCCGATACACCTGGGCCGCCTGAAAATTCTCCCAGACTTGCACAATGCTGGTCACAGACTCGCGGAAATGGTCGGCGCGACAGGCCAGTGCGGTGGCATTAATTGCGCCGGCGGAAGTGCCGCAAATAATGCCGAAAGGATTACGCTCCGGCGCCCAGCCTGCTTCCAGCAAAATATCGGAAATCGCTTTGAGTACGCCAACCTGATAGGCAGCGCGGGCACCGCCGCCCGTCAAAATCAATCCTGTAGTGGCATTACTATGCATGAGTTTCTTTTCAATAAAATCTGGTGGACATTTTATCTCCAGCATTTTTGTCCCTGTGCCAGGCATAAACAGGACTTACGCAAAACGACACTCTGCTTAAACAGCGTACATTGAACCCGCAAGCTGGATGCAGCTTTTAGCGACATTTCGCGCCAACAGGCGCGCGCAGCTTGCGGGTTCATTTGAATATCAAACACCATGGTGCCTTTCCTCTCTTGCTTTTTCTCTGTGTCTCCGTGTCTCTGTGGTGAAAGGTTTTGGTTTTTGCGTAAGACCTAATAAAAAAAGGCAAGCGGGAAGCTTGCCTTAGTGTATTAGCTGCCTGTCAAAAAGTCATGTCGCACGCAAGGTATTCCGCCACGATCAGACAAATAACAACAGGCTTATTTGGGTTGCATACGAATCGCGCCATCGAGGCGGATCGTTTCGCCATTTAGCATCACATTTTCGATGATGGATTTAGCGAGATGCGCGTATTCGTCGGGCTTACCGAGACGCGATGGGAAAGGGACCATTTTACCCAGCGCATCTTGCACTTCTTGCGGCATACCGAGCAACATCGGTGTCTCAAAAATACCTGGCGCAATTGTCATGACGCGGATGCCGCTACGCGACAAGTCGCGTGCCATCGGCAAGGTCAAACCGACCACCGCCGCTTTAGACGAGGCATAAGCTGCCTGCCCGATCTGTCCATCATAAGCAGCGACCGACGCTGTATTGATTATCACACCGCGCTCAGCCTGCGCAGTTGCCTCGGTTTTACCCATGGCATCTGCGGCCAGGCGGCACATATTGAAAGTACCGACCAGATTGATATTCACGACGCGTTGGAATACATCGAGCGGATGCGGACCGTCTTTACCGACTGTTTTGATGGCAGGAGCGACGCCCGCGCAATTCACCAGACCGCGCAGCGTGCCCATCGCCGTCGCCGCAGCGACGACTGCCAGGCCATCGGCTTCAGAAGTAACGTCGCATTTAACGAATTTGCCGTTCAGTTCTGCCGCGAGTTTTTCACCCGCTTCGACTTGTACGTCAGCCAGAACGACTTTGCCGCCATGCGCCGCCAACATGCGGGCAGTCGCTGCACCTAAGCCGGAGGCGCCGCCGGTGATGATAAAAACACTGTTTTGAATATCCATTTGGTCTCTTCCCTTGTCTTTTCGATTGATGCTGTTGATGATTAATACCGTTGATATGTGCAGCCCGCATTAACCTGGCAAACTGCGTAAGGCTAATCGATGTGATGCTTAAATTTAAACTCCAGCTCAAACTTACGTTTACGTAAACGTCACTATGTGCCTATTGTACCGAAATTTGGCGACTCAAAATAGAAAAAGGCGACTTTGCGCCGCCTCTCTCTCATTGCAGGATCACATTTATTTTGCCGGCGCCGCCGATCCCGACGCAGCAACTGGCTCGCTGGCTGATGCAGTTGCGGTCATTGGCGTAACCGCTGATGCAGCAGTCGCTGGCGATGCGGCCACTGGCGCAGCGACTGGTGCAATAGCGGAACTGGTGCTTGCCGATATGGCTGCCGGCATCACTGGCGCTTGGCTCATCGCAGTGCCGGCGCCAGTTCCAGGCAATAAGGGCACCAGTAACAAGGCCACGATATTGATAATCTTGATCAGGGGATTAATTGCCGGACCGGCGGTATCTTTGTAAGGATCGCCGACCGTGTCACCGGTCACTGCCGCCTTATGCGCCTCAGACCCTTTGCCGCCGTGATGACCGTCTTCAATATATTTCTTTGCATTGTCCCAGGCACCGCCGCCAGTGGTCATCGAAATGGCAACGAATAAGCCGGTCACGATGGTTCCCATCAGTAAGCCGCCAAGCGCAGCCGGTCCCAGCAGCAGTCCCACCAGAACAGGCACGATCACCGGCAACAAGGAAGGCAAAATCATTTCCTTGATCGCCGAGGTAGTCAGCATATCGACCGCTTTATCGTATTCAGGTTTGCCGCCGCCATCCATGATGCCTTTGATTTCCTTGAACTGACGGCGGACTTCTACCACCACGGCACCGGCGGCGCGCCCTACCGCCTCCATCGCCATCGCACCGAACAGATAAGGAATCAAGCCGCCAATGAACAAGCCGACGATCACTTGCGGATTCGACAGATCGAACGAGGTGCTCTTGCCGACGGAATCGAGCGCATGGGTATAGTCGGCAAATAACACCAGGGCGGCAAGCCCGGCAGAGCCAATTGCATAGCCTTTGGTCACGGCCTTGGTGGTATTGCCCACCGCATCCAAAGGATCGGTAATGGCACGCACCGAGGCGGGCATTTCAGACATTTCGGCAATACCGCCCGCGTTATCGGTAATCGGGCCGTACGCATCCAGGGCCACGATAATTCCAGCCATCGACAACATCGAAGTCGCGGCAATCGCAATCCCGTACAGCCCCGCCAGCCAATACGACACCAGAATCGCGGCGCATACTGCCAGCACCGGATAGGCGGTTGATTTCATCGATACGCCAAGACCCGCAATGATATTGGTGCCGTGACCGGTAGTCGATGCCTGTGCCACATGCTGTACCGGCTTGAAATCCGTGCCGGTATAGTATTCAGTGATGTAGACCATCAAACCGGTGAGCACGATACCGACGACCGTCGATCCCATCATGGGCATGCGCATATCTTCTGGCATCACCGCCCAGGTGACAATCGCGAAACCGACCAGTGAGAGGCCGGCGGCCCACCAGAGTCCCGTGTACAAAGCCGACATGATTTTTTTGCCTGGCTTTGCTTTGACCATAGTGCAACCGACGATGGACGCCAGTATCGAGACGGCACCCAGCATCAGCGGATACACGATCGCCTGCGTCGTCGCATTCGTGATGACCAGTGCGCCCAGCAACATCGTCGCAATCAGAGTCACGACGTAAGTTTCAAACAAATCGGCTGCCATACCGGCGCAATCACCGACGTTATCGCCAACATTATCGGCAATCACTGCCGGATTGCGCGGATCATCCTCGGGGATGCCGGCTTCCACCTTGCCCACCAGATCGGCACCGACGTCCGCACCCTTGGTAAAAATGCCGCCGCCAAGACGGGCGAAAATCGAGATCAGTGAAGCGCCGAACGCCAGACCGATCAAGGGCTGGATCACATCATGCTGGTTCACGGTATAGCCTAAACCATGCGGCGCAGACAGCATCAGGATCCAGTAAAAAATCGTCACGCCCAGCAGGCCCAGGCCAACCACCAGCATGCCTGTAATCGCACCGCCCTTGAAGGCGACATCGAGTGCTTCGTTGATGCCCTTGGTCGCTGCCTGGGCAGTCCTGACGTTGGCGCGTACCGAGACGTTCATCCCGATAAAACCGCAAGCACCGGATAGCACCGCACCGACCATGAAGCCCATCGCCGTAGTCAGTCCAAGTAACACAGCAATCGCAACGAATAGAACCAGACCGACAATCGCAATCGTTCTGTATTGCCTGGCCAGGTAAGCCGCCGCACCTTGTTGTATGGCCGCTGCAATTTCTTGCATACGGGCGTTACCTGCATCCTGTTTTAAAATCCAGCTTCGCGATACTAGACCGTAGAGCACGGCGATAACTCCACATGCAATCACAAACCATAGTCCTGCTGCCATGTTGACTCCTCCAATTGTTATCAGCATCCTTTGCATGGGTAATGCAAATTTGCCTTTTGTGACCATATAAAAACGGCGACCAAGTAAAACAACCACGACTTTTCATTTCTCAGATCATCAATCCTGTGACCTATAGCGATGAACACTGCGTACTGCACAACTTAACCGTTGCCCTTCATTTTCTGGAGAAGCATTTGCCAGGGCAGGCAAGAAAAAAGCGGACCGGCGGGTCCGCTTTTAGTTTATTCCGAGAGTGCGGCGAAGGCACTGTCTCTGATGGCTTCCACCGGCCCTACACCAGCGATCTTGCGATACTTCGGCGCCCCCGGCTTGCCGGATTTAGCCCAGTCGCCGTAGTAACCGACCAGCACTTCGGTCTGTTCGTGATACACATTCAGGCGCTTTTTGACGGTTTCCTCTTTATCATCTTCACGCTGGATCAGTTCTTCTCCCGTTACGTCGTCTTTACCTTCGACCTTGGGCGGGTTGTATTTGATGTGATATACCCGACCTGAGCCAGGGTGAACCCGCCGACCGCTCATGCGATCGATGATTGCAGCATCAGGAACGTCGATTTCCAATACATAATCAATAGCAACGCCAGCATCTTTCATGGCATCGGCTTGCGGAGTCGTACGTGGAAAACCGTCGAACAAATACCCGTTCGCGCAATCGGCTTGCTGCAAACGATCTTTGACCAGACCGATGATGATATCGTCGGATACCAGACCGCCTGCATCCATCACTGCCTTGGCAGCCAGCCCCAGCGGCGTACCGGCTTTGACTGCGGCCCTGAGCATGTCACCGGTGGAGATTTGCGGAATATTGAATTTTTCTTTGATGTAATTAGCCTGTGTGCCTTTGCCAGCACCAGGCGCTCCCAACAAAATAAGACGCATGTTATTTCCTAAAAGACGAGTTTGAATAAGGTGAATTGTTTATATTCTTGCGCATGACAGCCTGAGGCTGCGATGCCATATTTTTCTGCGAAGCCGTGATTTTGTTCTTGGTGCTTATTATTTTTATACAAATGAGGCACTAGTAATATCACAGTATCTTTTCACGAAACTTACCACAATTTTTTATATTATTGATGCTTTGCCATGAAATCATGTGCCTGATCAAGTATTTTCATGTGAATTTCGCTGTGCTGCGTATTGCATTAATAGAATGTCCTGACCCTGATCAAGTCTTCCGGCGTATCTACGCCAGGCGCCGGACTGCTGTCTGTAACGTACACCGCAATCGCATGTCCATTCCACAACACCCGTAATTGCTCGAGGGCTTCGATCTGCTCCAGCGGCGAGACGTCCAGCGTCGGGTAAGACAATAAAAAATCATTGCGATACGCGTACAAACCGATATGTCGCAAAGGCGCATAAGCTGCTGGCAGGGTATCGCGACTCAGGGCGAAGCCATCTCTATGCCAGGGAATCGTGGCGCGTGAAAAGGTCAAAGCCCGTCCAAATTTATCCAACACGACTTTCACGACATTCGGATTAAACACCTCCTGCACATCATGTAGCGGATGCGCGGCAGTCGCCATCGGCACCTGTGCACTCACCAAAGCGGCTGTCGCGGCAATCAGGGCCGGATCAATCAGTGGCTCATCCCCCTGCACATTCACCACCACCGCATCTCTCGGCAAATCCATTAAAGCCGAAACCTCGGCAATCCGGTCGGTACCGGAGGGATGATCGGCACGCGTCATGCATGCCGGAATGCCATGCTCACGGCAAGCTGCCAGAATATCCGCATGATCTGTTGCCACCATGATTTGCGCCGCGCCAGACAATAAGGCACGCTCGGCAGTGCGCACCACCATCGGTTTGCCGCCGAGGTCGGCTAAGGGCTTATTTGGCAAGCGACTCGATGCCAGGCGGGCTGGAATAATGACGGTAAAACTCATAGACAGATCTTAGATTCCGAAAATTAAGCCGCTGGTAACTGACGGGCCTGATCTACCCACATGATGGGAATATCATCGCGAATCGGGAACGCCAGTTTATCGGCATTGCAAATCAATTCTTGCGCCGCTTTGTCGTACACCAGAGGGCTTTTGCACAAAGGGCAGACCAAGACATCAAGCAAGCGTGCGTCCATGTTGTTTCTCCGAAATCAATTCAATTATTTGTTGTGCGAAATGGGGATCCAGTTGCGCATCGACCGGCACCACCCAGATACGTGCATCTTGTCGCAATGCCGCTAGTTGACGACATTTTACTGCATCCTTTTCGGTCATCAGGATAATGTCCGAGGTAATTTGCGCAAAACTTGTGGCATGAAACGCATAGTGATCCGGCATGGGCAAGCCCTTGCATTGCACCCCTGCCGCAGCCAGCATGGTAAAAAACCGCTGCGGATTGCCGATTCCGGCGACTGCGGTGATTTCCAGCGCAGTGCTGGCAAGGTGTTGCAGTGTTTGCGTTTTTTGCGGATCGCACAATTGATAAACCGCGCCCGCCAGTAATTGCATGCGTAGGACTGGTGCATCCGCCGGAACACCGAGCGCAGGCAGCGGCGCATCGGCAGGCAGATTGACCACGGTAAAATCGCGACGCCGCTGCACTGGCTCGCGCAAAGGCCCGGCAGGTAACAGCCAGCCATTACCGACACCGCGCTGGTCGAATAAAACGATTTCCACGTCGCGCGCCAAGGCATAATGCTGCAGACCGTCGTCAGAAATAATCACATTGACTTCAGGATGCGCGAGTAGCAACATCTGCGCCGCGGCCACCCGCTGACGTCCGACGACTACCGGAGCGTTGGTTCGCGTATGTATCAACAGCGGTTCGTCACCGACGACTTGCGCCAGCGCATCGGCAGTAACCAGCGTCACGGCAGCGGCCTCAGCCGCATAACCGCGCGAAATCACGCCCGGCGTCCAGCCTGCCGCACGCAATTGCTGTACCAGATAAATCACCAGCGGGGTTTTGCCGGTGCCGCCGACAAAAATATTCCCGACCACAATCACCGGCACGGCGACGCGCGTCTGCGATTGATAGCCAAGCAAAATCAGGCCGAGGCGAAATCCAAGCAAAAACTGAAATAGTTGAGCGACCGGCCAAAACAAACATGCCCAGACACCGCGCCGCATCCAAACGCGCATCAGACCCGCTTCCCATCTTGAACGTATTGACTGCAACAGAAACTCCCGACATACTCACCTGAGTATCAATATTAAATGGCCTATTACGCACATAGAATATGCGGAACAGGCCATCAAATGGAGATACTCCCGATTTATTGTGTATTTACGACAAAATTGCGACCGCAATTATTTCGACTTGCCTGAAGCTTGGGCCGCAAAAGTCACTTTCGCCAGGCCCGCAATGCGCGCCGCTTCCAGGACATCAATCACAGACTGATGGGTGGCTGCGCGATCCGCATTGATAATCACGACAGGATCGCGTTGCGCTCCGTCTTTGCCTGCGTCCAAAGCACTGGCGGCTTGCTTCAGGTCCTGCGCCAGAGTCGCCGTATCGAGAAACGACACCGGCTGATTATTGATCTTGTAGCGACCTTGCGCATCAATGCCGATGTCGATCTGATTCGGTTTATCCTGCGCCTTTTCAGCATCTGCCGTCGGCAGTGTGATTTGCAGCTCCGTAAAACGGCTGTAGGTCGTCGTCACCATCAAGAAAATCAGAATCACCAACAACACGTCGATGAAAGGGATCAGATTGATCTCAGGGTCTTCACGTCCCTGTCCTTTACGAAAATTCATTATTTTCTCGCGTTGTGGACAGTATCAACAAACTTCACCGCCTGCTGTTCCATATCGACCACCAGGCTATCGACCAGAGCACGGAAATGGCGGTAAAAAATCAAGGCCGGCATCGCGATCAGCAAGCCAAAACCCGTGTTGTACAAGGCTACCGAAATACCATGGGCGAGTTGCACCGGATTCGCACCGGAGGCGTTTTGCGAACCGAAAATCTCAATCATGCCGACCACCGTACCGAACAGACCCATCAACGGTGCCAGCGACGCAATCGTACCCAGCGTAGTCAGAAACCGCTCCAGCTCATGCGCGACACCACGACCCGCCTCCTCTATCGATTCTTTCATGACCTCACGCGGCGCATTCACGTTACGCAAACCAGCCGCAAGCACGGTACCCAAAGGCGAGTTATTCGCCAACTGGTCAATCACTTCCTGCTTGATTTTGCCTGCGTGATACACCCGGATCACTTCATCAAGCAAAGTGCGCGGCAGGATGCGCTGACGACGCAGCGACAGACTGCGTTCAATGATTAATGCCAGCGCAATGATCGATGCAACCAGCAAAAGATAAATAGGCCAACCAGCCGCTTGGATAATGGCAAACAAAAGTGACTCCTTAGTCCTGGGTAGTGCGAAGATTATCAGGCATTACGCAAAATCATCCCAGCAAACAACACCTGCGCCAAGCTTAAAACTGAACACAACAGGCTGGCAGCACAATACCGAGAGTAGTTTTACATAAGCCCTGAGAGCAAATGAGATTCAACCCCGCAATGTAGCGCGTTGCGTGCGTGTGGGCAAGTACACAAGATGAAAATCTGCAATTAGTTTTTTCTGTTTGAGCAGGTCAGCATTTTCACTGAGTTTTGCACAAATTCTGTGTGCAAGATTGTGGATAAGTAGAGGTGAACTAGCTAAGCTTTTGATTCCACTCGATTTAATATCAATGCTACAGAATTAGGCAGCGCGTATAACTTCATTTTCATCGCAATATGCAGGCCAGTCATCAAAAGTTCTGCACAGTTTATGTGGACAACATTGTGCACAAGGCAGGCACAAGAACTTAAGTTGCTGATTTAAAAGCGATTATGCTGATGCCCAAATAAAGAGCAAAATTCGTTTTTCCGCCGGGAACCCATACTTTGTCCTCGCCTGTACCAATTTATACCCAATTTTTTGGAAAATTTTTACCCGGCCTGAGCATGAGCCGGTTTAATGTGGATAAGTCAGCATTTCTGCACATTTTTTGTGGATAAGACTGTGAAGAAGACTTGCAGATAAGATTAAGCGGTTGATTTAATTGATTTTATTTTGGATGCCCGCAAATTAGGCAAAGCGCATAAAAACATCCATTCTGGCGAAATCGACAGCTAAACGCGCCGCCCTGGGAGGCTTATCCACAAACAACGCTTACTTTTGCACATAAATTGTGGACAAGATTGTGTACAAGCATAGTGATTATCGCTAAGTCTTTGTTTTAATTAAATATTGGCTTAGTGCAAATAATTTAGGCAAGGCAAACGATTGCCATAATTCATTAAAGTACCGGGCTTTATCCACTCATACTGTGGATAACTTTGTGAACAAGATGAAGACTTATCGCTAAAGTCCTTGATTATTAAGGATTTTTCTTTTTTTCAAAAAAATGTAGAAAAATACTAATTCATTAAAAATCAATAACTTGGAAGAATATTCTAGATTGCTTTTGACATGCGCAACACTTAATGACATTCTGAGGGCCACCTCTTCTTTCTGTGGACAGCTTTTAGCTTTAAACGCTTTATGACCTTTGAATTTCATTCTTCAAGCCCAGTAACGATGCTGTCCGTGATCACAGTCTCGGCGCTGAACCAGGCAGTGGCTCAGTTATTGGAACGAAACATCCCGCTGACGTGGGTTTCCGGTGAAATATCGAATTTTACCCGCGCCGCATCTGGACATTGGTATTTCACTTTAAAGGATGCGGGCGCTCAAGTGCGTGCCGTGATGTTCCGCGGGCGCGCCCAATACGCCGACTTCATGCCACGTGAAGGTGACAAGGTGGAAGTCCGCGCGCTGGTCAGCCTGTATGCGCCGCGAGGCGATTATCAGATCAACGTCGAAGCCATACGCCGTGCCGGCATGGGTAATTTGTATGAGGCATTCCTGCAATTGAAAGCCAGGTTGGATCAGGAAGGCCTGTTCGATCCGGCACGCAAGCGTCCGATTCCGAATTTTGTCAAAACCATCGGCATCGTCAGCAGCCCGCAGGCAGCGGCCTTGCGCGATATCCTGAGCGCGCTGCAAAGACGGGCGCCGCATATTCAGGTCATTCTGTATCCGACGCCGGTGCAGGGCGAAGGTGCCGCGAATAAGATCGCGCAGGCGATTGCGACCGCGTCGGCGCGTGCAGAATGCGATGTGCTGTTGGTCTGCCGCGGCGGCGGCAGCATTGAAGATCTGTGGGCATTCAACGAAGAAATCGTCGCCCGGACCATCATACATTGCACCATGCCCGTAATCAGCGGTGTGGGTCATGAAACCGACTTCACGATTGCCGATTTTGTCGCCGATATACGCGCCGCAACGCCGACTGCCGCAGCAGAATTGGCGGCCACGCCACGCGCCGACTGGCTGGACAAGCTCACCCAATATCGCCGGCATGCAGAGCGCGCCATGCAGCGCCAATTGGCTGCACACAATCAAACCCTCGACTGGCTGACACGCCGTTTAGTCAGCCCTGTCAACGCCATCAAGGCAAAGCGCCAGAACCTGGAACGTGCCGCACAAAGCCTGCGTTACGCCAGTGCCATGCCGCGCCAGCAAGCGCATTCCCGTCTGCTGAATATGCGAACCCGGCTCCAGGCGCAGCGTCCCGACCTCGATACCGAACGTATTCATCTGCAAGAACAGCAACGCCGGTTTGCGTCCGCCTTCCAGCGACAAACAGACGCGCAACGAGGCAGACTGGGTAATCTCAGCGCCCAGTTAGAAATGCTGAATCCGCAAAGAACCCTGGAACGCGGCTATGCGATACTCAGCGACCGCAAAGGCAAGCTGATACGTTCAAATAAAGACTTGCAACCACATAGCCTGGTCTCGGTCCGGCTGGCTGACGGCACTGCGGAAATCGGCATCAGTAGCGTGCAAGCGGACCTGGACTAAGCTGGCGACGGCAAAATGCCGGCTATTTAAAAATTTTGCCGTTCTGAAGAAATTTAATCGCATTCGAAAATCACCGGATAGCTGCAAGCATGGCATTAAGCTATTACAATGAAGGTTTTCCCCGAACCACGAACAACAAAGGAAGCACAATGGAACATACCCTACCGGCATTGCCCTATGCACTGGACGCTTTAGCCCCGCATATCTCCAAAGAAACTTTGGAATATCACTATGGCAAACACCACCAGACCTATGTGACCAACCTGAACAACCTGATCAAAGGGACAGAATTTGAAAACGCTTCCCTGGAAGAGATCGTTAAAAAATCCTCCGGCGGCGTGTTCAATAATTCCGCCCAGATCTGGAACCACACCTTCTACTGGAACGGCTTGAAGCCAAACGGCGGCGGCGCACCGACCGGCGCACTGGCTGATGCGATCAATGCAAAATGGGGTTCTTTCGACGCATTCAAAGAAGCCTTCACCAAATCCTGCATCGGCAACTTCGGTTCTTCCTGGACCTGGCTGGTGAAAAAAGCTGACGGCACATTAGACATTGTCAACACATCGAATGCGGCCACGCCTTTGACCACAACCGACAAGCCATTGATCACTTGCGATCTGTGGGAACACGCTTATTACATCGACTACCGCAATGCACGTCCAAAATATCTGGAAGCATTCTGGGCCTTGGTCAACTGGGATTTTGCAGCGGCGAACCTGGCCTGATTCTGATCCGGTGTTGCTCTGCCAGCGGGCAGATCAGCACCATGCAGCAGCATGAAAAAAACCTGTGCTTATCCTCCATAAGCGCAGGTTTTTTTCATCTGTTATGTCGCCCTTTACAGAGGCGTTTCATGTAAAAATACGCTAGGTTCTTTCGATTAGCTATGCCGGTGTTTTGCCTTCTGCCGGCTTGTACCCTGTTCAATGACTTCACACAAATCCCCCCTGCTTCGCTTCGCTCCCGTGGTTTTTATTTTCATCTGGGCCTCTGGCTATGTCGTTGCCAAATACGGCTTGCCTTATGCCGAGCCATTGAGCTTTCTGTGCCTGCGCTACCTTGGCGTCATATTGTTCATGGGTGCGCTCGCCGTAGGCATGCGCGCCCCTTGGCCGGCACGCCAGGCATGGCCGCATATCGCGGTAGCTGGCGTGCTGATGCAAGCCGGTTATCTTGGCGGCGTCTGGTGTGCGGTAAAACTGGGCATGCCAGCGGGTCTGGCAGCATTGATCGTCAATACCCAACCTATTCTGACCGCGATACTCGGGCCTGCGATCGGTGAAAAAACCCAGGGCAAACAATGGCTGGGCCTAGGCTTCGGCCTCCTCGGCGTAGGCCTGGTGGTCGCAAATAAAATCTCAATGGTTGGCTTGTCCGGCGCCAGCATTGCGCTTGCCGTGATGGCCTTGCTATCGATGACCATAGGCACGCTCTACCAAAAGAAAACCTGCCCATCGTTTGATGTACGCACCGGTCAGGTAATCCAGTTTGCCGCCTCATTGCTGTTGACATTACCTTTCGCCCTGATGCTGGAAACGCAAACCATACAATGGACGCCGCAATTTTTTGGCGCCATGGCATGGTCGGTCTTCGTCCTGTCCGGCGTCGGCATTTCAGTATTGTTTATCCTGATACGCCACGGCGAAGCGACCAAGGTCACCAGCTACATGTATCTGGTACCGCCAGTCACTGCAGTGATGGCCTGGCTGATGTTTGGCGAGCGTTTTACCATGACCGCTGCAATCGGCATGGTAATCGCCTTGCTCGGCGTGGCCTTAGTGGTCAAGCCTGCGAAAACCTGAGCGTTTGCCGCTCAAGGTCGCACACCACCTATCCTGCACCACGAACCAAAGCTGACGGGGATGCGCCTGCCGGGCCGCCGCATCCTCAATCCATTGTGATCACCTCGAAACTTCATTGATATAACTTACGCAAAACCCAAAACCTCTCACCACAGAAACACAGAGACACAGAGAAAAGGCAAGAGGAAGGACTCTACAGCGTATGGATTAAAACGAACCCGCAAGCCGGGTGCGCCTGTTGGCACACAATGTCTCTGAAAGCCGCATCCAGCCTGCGGATTCAATCTGGATGGTGGCAAGCAGCTTGTGGTTTTGCGCAAGTGATCACAAAGAATAAGTTAAATCAGCAGATACCAGTTTTTACCGATGCCTTGATTCGCAGCATCCTGAGACAATCAAAATCCATAGCAAGAATTTTCAAATCACATTCTCCTCCGCCTTCTTTGCTTCATTTTTCAGCAAAAAAAATCACACCATACCAGTTGTCAAAACATCTGATTTTTCAGCAAAGCTGCAACAGTTTGCCGCATTGTGGAAAATTCCATTTAAAAGAATTAAATAGATTTAGCAAGAATTTAAACGAAAATACAATGAATTCAATCTATCGCTCATGTCAGTGGAGTTAAAGTGGCATTATTTAAATAAAACCAGTTGACCTGATTTTTACCACCTTGTATGTTGTGCGCTGAGACAAATTGGATTGCATTCTGCCACCGACTCCGTGCAGCAACGAGCAGAACCAGACTGGCAGCCAGCCGCAAACCCTGAGGGACCATCACGATGACAACTGAACAGACCACTCGCCGCCACCCTATGACCTGGGTGCCGACCCTGTACCTGGCCGAAGGCTTGCCATTCTATGCAGTCGCCCTGATTGCAGGATTGATGTACAAGAGCCTGGGCGTACCCAATGATCAGATCGCGCATTGGACTGGTCTGATTGGCCTGGCGTGGGTATTTAAATCCTTGTGGAGTCCATTTCTGGAAGCCGCCAGCAGTAAAAAAATGATCGTGGTCATTTTTCAGTTAATCGGCGGTGCCAGTCTCGGCCTAGTCGCGCTGTCATTGCAATTGCCCCTGTATTTTGCGATCAGCGTTGCCTTGCTCGGCGTGGTGGCGATCGCCTCGGCCACCCATGATATCGCTGCCGATGGCCTATACATCGCGAGTCTCAGCAATAAGCAGCAGGCGGCCTACGCGGGCTGGCAAGGGGCTTTCTTCAACGCGGCTAAATTTATCTCTCTTGGCGGCCTGGTCATCCTGGCGGGCTATCTGGAAAAACAAATGGACGCAGCGCATGCCTGGATGATTATCTTCGGCATTCTCGGCGTGATGATGATCACCTTGGGGCTGTATCACAGTTGGGCCTTGCCCGGCACAAAAAACCTGCCGATGGAAAAGTCGATGAGCGGGGTTTTCCTGACGCTCAAAGATGTGATCGTCGATTTCTTTAAAAAGCCGGGCATCTGGATTGCGATTATTTTTATCATCTTGTTTCGCGCCGGTGAAGGTCAAGTGCAGACCATCGGCCCTTTGTTTTTGCGTGATGCCAAGGAACTCGGCGGCCTCGGCCTGAGTACCGATGAAGTCGGGATTGTGTACGGCACTGCGGGCACGATCGCATTTTTGGCAGGCAGCGTGCTCGGTGGCTATTTCACTTCATGGCTGGGCTTGCGCCGCGCCCTGCCCGTCCTGATCGTCGCGATGAATTTACCGAATCTGGTTTTCGTTTTCCTGAGCACCAGCCTGCCCGGTAATCTGGCCATTGTCGCCACGGCACTCAGCGTAGAAATGTTCGGTTACGGATTCGGTTTTGTCGGCGTGATTCTGTTCATCATGCAAGTGGTCGCGGTCGGCAAATACCAGACTGCCCACTATGCCCTCGGCACCGGCGTGATGCAATTGGGTTTTGTCTTATTCAAGATGATCAGCGGCGATATTCAGGTTGCGCTGGGCTATAAGCATTTCTTTGTCTGGGCTTTGATTTCAGCCTTGCCGGTCTTGCTCTTGTCGCGTTTCTTGAACATCAAGGATGAGGAAAAAGTTATTGAAACGGCTTAATCGCAGTGTCGCCGATTACTTTAACAAAGCCATTCACTCCAGCATCAACAAAGGTGCGAGCGGTTTTATTCAGAACGTATCGAGCTTGCCTCAGCTTGTCCAGCGTCGGCAAGCCTGCCCGGATGCATCAAACAGATGGCAACGGGATAAGGGCATCATCACAGCGATCCGGCTACCTGGTTTTAGCGCAGGCAAGGTGGCGCAGACCTCCGAACTGAGTTTCATCGCAAGACTTTGTTGGTCGTTCTCCAGGCGTCCATAGATCACCGAGGCATCGCCCAGATGCTCAACGAAATCCACGTTGAGGTTCAGTATGTGCGTTGCCGCTGACTGATGTTTCTCCAGCGGCAAGCTCAGTTGCTCCGCGCGTATCCCCAGTGTGAGCGTATCGCCGGCCTGGATTTGCGCTTCCTGCACAGGCAGCGTCAGGTTGCTGCCATCGATTAAACGCAATTGCGCCCGACCGTCAGTGAGTGCCATCACTTCGGCGCTCAGGAAATTCATCTTCGGCGCGCCTAAGAATCCCGCGACAAACAGGTTCGCCGGGCGTTCGTACAATTCCAATGGCGTGCCGAGTTGCTCTATTTTTCCTGCATTGAATACGACAATACGCTGCCCCAATGTCATCGCCTCGACCTGATCATGGGTTACATAGATCATCGTGGTTTTTAACTCCTGATGCAGGCGGCTGAGTTCAATCCGCATTTGTACGCGCAGGCTGGCATCGAGATTGGAGAGCGGCTCATCGAATAAAAACAATTTTGGCTGACGCACAATCGCGCGACCGATGGCGACCCGCTGGCGCTGACCGCCGGACAGATCTTTTGGCTTGCGTAGCAGCAGATGGCTGATCTGGAGTATCTGCGCCGCCTGTTGCACAGCTTCATCGACCTGCTGCTTTTTTTGTCCTGCCATCTTCAGGCTGAATGCCATATTGTCGTAGACCGACATGTGCGGATATAAGGCGTAGGACTGGAACACCATCGCGAGGCCGCGTTTGGCTGGCGGGATGTCGTTAGCTCGTTGTCCCGCGATGAGCAGCTCGCCATCGGTGATGTCTTCCAATCCTGCGATCATGCGCAACAGCGTTGATTTACCGCAGCCCGAGGGGCCGACGAAGACCATGAATTCGCCGTCCTGGACATCGAGATCGATACCGTGAATGACTTTGGTATCGCTGTAGTGTTTGGTGATGTTGCGTAGTCGGACTTGAGCCATTTTTGTTCCGGTACTTTTTAGATTTTACGAACTGATCACGTAGGGTGCGCCATGCGCACCGCTCCGGTTACCGCAAATGCCTCAGGCATCAAAACCTGCAACCGGCAATTTGCCGCTCGCTACAATATCGCCGCGGAACCACGCTGCCACCGCCTCTACTGCCGGCGCGGCAAAGCCATACGTGATCAGCGCCGGGGCTTGTATATCCAATGACTGAAACGGATTCCATAACACCAGGTGCAAATCTGGCTTCCACTCCTGGCGAATTTTTTCGCTGTACCGCAAGCGAATGGTCGAGGCAAGTATCGTGAAGCGACCGTCATCCGGCAAAGCACCCCAGTCAAAATGATGGGCGTTATCGAATTGCACGGTATCGACATCGTAAATCTCGCTCAGCATCGCGCTGACTTTTTCGGATCGGATACCGGCTTCGGAGACGCCGTCGCTGACCACGTTGGCGCTGATGACCAGCCGCACTTTACTGCCCGGCGCTGGCGCTTCAGGATGGCGGTAAGGCGTCAATCCGCGCTTCCAGCCGTCTGCCATCAAGCGCAGGTCTTGCGCTTCGGTTTGATAGACGGTTCGCTGGCAGGGATAATGTTGCGTGAGTTTGGCGATGCGTGCCAGGCGCTGTTGCAATCCCGCCGGATCGATTTGTCCGTTTTGTATTGCCTCTGTCAACGCTGCCAGAGTCTCGGTCTGGGTTTCTCTGGTGCCCAATGCCATCACCAGGTCGGCACCGGCATCGAGTGCGATGACGGCGGCTTTGCCTGCGCCGTAGCGTCCGGCAATCGCATGCATGTCCATGCCGTCGGTGATGACCACGCCCTGGTAATGCCATTCGTCGCGCAAGATGCCGGTCAGGATTTTTTTCGACATGGTGGCGGGATAATCGGCATCCAGCGCGGGATACACGATGTGCGCGGTCATCATGGCTGGCGCATCGTTTTTAGCGATACGGAAAGGCGCAAATTCGAGTGCATCGAGTTCTGCACGCGACTTATCCACCGTCGGCAGATCACGATGCGAATCAACGTTGGTATCGCCATGTCCGGGGAAATGTTTGACGCAGCAGGCCACGCCCTCGGACAAGCTGCCTTCCATCCACGCCATCGCCAGGCGGCTGGCCTTGTGCGGATCAGAGCCAAACGAGCGCTCTGAGATCACCGGATTATCGACGTTGTTGTTGAGGTCAAGCACCGGTGCGAAATTCCAGTTAAAGCCCAGGGACCTGATGCCACGCGCCACCGCGGCACCGACGGCACGACATAGCTCTGGATCGTCGCTGGCACCCAGCGACATCGCGGCGGGTGGTTGCGGTACCCAGGTAGCGCGCACCACCGCTCCGCCTTCCTGATCAATCCCGATCAAGGCACCCGGTCCCATCACCTCACGCAGATCGGCGGTCAATTTGGAGAGCTGCTGCGCGTCGACCATGTTCTGGCGGAACAGGCACACCGCGCGGATATGATGGTCGCGTAAAAATTGCGCCATCTCTGCATCCAGCGAGGTACCCGGCATGCGTATCATGATCAGTTGTCCGGCAATTTCTTTTGCGCTTAAGTTTGCAGTTGAATTGGCAACTGGGTTGGTAATTGAGTTTGCATTCGCTTGCTTCACTTCTAAAGTCATTTCACTGCTCCATCCATGCCGCGCATAAAAAAGCGCTGGGTAAATAAAAATGCGACGAGTATCGGCGCGATCGTCAAAATAGTGCCGGCGGCAATCACCCGCGTGCTGCTGCCGTAAGTGCCGCGCAAATACAGTACGCCTGCCGACAAAGGAAAATCGTCGGGCTTGCTGATCACTATCGACGGCCAGATGTAATCATTCCAGGCTTCGACCGCGGTCAAAATCCCGACCGTCGCCAACCAAGGCGAGATCAGGGGCAGAACGATTTTCCAAAAAATAATCCACTCCGGCGCGCCATCGACGCGTGCCGCATCGATCAAGTCTTGCGGCACTTCATCGAAGGCTTGTTTCAGCAACAGAATCGATACTGCGGTCACCACATTCGGCAAGATCACGCCGGTGTAGGTATTGACCAATCCTATCTTGGTCAGGGTAATGAAGTTCACCAGAAAATTCACTTCCGACGGCAAGATCATGGTCGCCAGTATCAGGCCAAACACCAGCTTGCTGCCGCTGAAGCGCATGCGCGACAAGGGGTAGGCAGCCAGCGAACACAGCAGCAATTTCCAGCACACGGTGGACGTCGTAATCAACAGAGAATTCTTGTAAAACGCGATCATCGGGATCACGCGAAACACTTCGATAAAATTATCCAGCGACACCGCCTGCGGCATAAAGCTGGGCGGGAATTCAAAAATATTACCCTCGGTGGAAACCGCCACTACCAGCGTCCACCAGAACGGAAATACGCATAGCACTGCCAATGCAATCAGCACCGCATATTGCAAGGCAATTTTAAAATTACGCTGAACAGAATGCGCGATCATCTATGCCTCGGCCTAAGGTAACGCAGGCAAACCAGGGCAATCGCGATGCACGACAGCGACATCACAAAACTCGCCGCCAGGCCGCGTGGCAATTTCAGATGTTTCAGCCCTTGATCGTAAGCGTAGTAAAGCGCCGTGAAAGTCGAATTCATCGGCCCGCCCTGAGTCAGGACATCGACTTCCTGATAGGCCTTCAGCGCCGCCAATACCGACATGATGGTGCAGACCATGATGGTCGGAAATAACATCGGCACAGTGATCCTCCAGAAGCGTTGCCACAGGTTGGCGCCATCGAGCAGCGCCGCCTCCTGCATCTCGGCAGGGATCGATTGCAGCGCCGCCAGGTACATCACCATATACCAGCCCAGTCCGCGCCACAGCGAGACGAACATGATGGAAAAAATCGCCAGACTATCGTCCGACAACCAACCGAGCGGTCGGTTGATGGCATGCAGTTTCAACAGCACATAATTCAATGCGCCCTGATCATGAAACATGAAGCCCCACATGATCCCGACCACTGCCACCGTCGTCACCACCGGCACGTAATACGCTGCGCGAAACCAGCGGATCGCTGGCAATTGGGTATTCACCAGCGTCGCCAGTACGATCGCGCCGATCTGGATAAAGGGGACGATCAGCAAAAACAAGAGCGAGTTTTTCAGGCCGTTGACGAACATCGCATTACCGACGATATAGCGGTAATTGTCCAGGCCGACCCAATGCGTGGCCCGCACCAGACTGAAATCCGTCAAGCTCAGATACGAACCGTACAACACCGGCCAGAATGAAAACAAGGCAAGCAATAATAAAGCCGGTGCGAGGAAGGCATAGGCAAGCACATTCTGTGGTCGGAAGGCGCGCATGTTCAGTTTTTCGCCTTAATCATTGTCTGGATAGTGGCGTCAGCAGCCAGTTTTTTATTCCAGATCGCAACCGCTTCATCGAGTGCCCGCCGGATGTCTTTTTTACCGGTCATCCCCGCCTCCACCGCCTGCACCAGAAAGCGCCGCAGCTCATCGTAATCGGTGATGCCATCGACATACAGGCTGCGTGAATATTGCATCGAACCAGCAGCGACGGTCTGCGCGATTTCCGCCGCGCCGGCATGATCGGGGATCTGTGCAAAGTAAGGATTAGCCAGCGCCTTCACGGTGGTCGGCATGACCTTGGCAAGTTTGGCGAACTCTAACTGGTTCTCATCATTGGTCAGAAATTGTGCGAACTCGGCAATGGCCGGCAAGGATTTGGGATTGACGCCTTTCGGTACTGCAAAATTAAACATCCAGCCGCCGTCGGCGATGCCGGTTGGACCAAGCGGTGCAGGGAAAATCCCCGTATCCGCGTAGATTCCGGCAGAGTCGGCCTGAATCCGTTTTAAGGCGGTCGGCGCGCTGACCATCATACCCAGGCGGCCACCCAGGTAGGCATCGACGACTGCGGGGAAATTATCTTCGGCGAATAATTTATCCTTTAAAAAACCGTTCGCCTGATAAGTATCAGCAAGCTTTTTGATCAATGCCACATGCGCGGGCGAATTGAAAACGGCCTTGCCGTCTTGGATCAATGGCAAACCTTGCTGCATCAAAAAACCGTCGATCTTGCCAAGCGCAGGCGCATAGCCTGCCTTGCCGGTCTTGGCCGCGATCTGACGCGCATAGGCGAGCAGTTCGTCCATGTTTTTCGGCGCGTGCGCAATGCCTGCCGCAGCGAGGATTTTACGGTTAAAGGCAATCACATTGACGTTGCTGTAATGCGGGAAGCCATACAGCTTGCCGCGAAACCTCAGGTCATCGAGTGCGCCTTTGGTATAGACGGCTTGGTTGGGAATCAAATCATCGACTGCTTCGATCAGGCCATCCCGCGCAAATTCTTCGGCCCAGGGCACACTCAGATTGACCAGCGACGGCGGCGTGCCTGCGGCAATCGAGGTGATGAGTTTGAGTTGCAAAATATCCCAGGGGAAATCAATCCATTCAACTTTCACGCCGGGATGTTGTGTTTCGTATTTTTTGACCAGCGTTTGAAAATAGGGAATGAACTTGGGCTTTAAGCTCATGGTCCAGAATTCGATTTTTTCAGTGGCGCTGGCACTGCCGTGCGCGCAGCTCGGCAGTGCCAGAGAGATTGACATGGCGAGTGATACTGCGGCTGAGATGGCGGCCAATAAAGGCTGGCCTGAGAGTCTCACCAAAGATCGAATTTTGCCCAATTAAGCAATACTCCCCTATTTTTTATAGAAAATCAGTCAAATCCGCATATTAATATTGCGTCATAAAAATATACTAGACTGGAGTATATGATTATCGCGTTTTAAAAAAAGCACCAGGCTTTCAATTACCAGATACGTTGCATCGCTTTTACCCCCTCTCCCGCGCGCGGGAGAGGAAGCTCAAAACACAGTCAAGTTTTTTTAAATCAATTGAACAGGTGCAAGCTCATTTCACCTCTTCTTGATTTCAATTCGTCTTGGTTACCTTGCTTAAATGCCGCGGCTTATCCGGGTCCAGTCCGCGTGCAATCGACAAGTGCGCGGCCATCACATAAAACGCCTGGATCGCCACAATCGGATCCAGGTCTGGCGTCGCTGCGGTTGGCAAGGTCAGATTACGTTCCCTGACATCCAGCGGTGCCGCCAGCAACACATTCGCACCGCGACCACGCATCTCTTCGGCGAGTTTGATCAAACCAGTCTGGGCCGGGCCACGGGTTGCAAAAATCAGCAAAGGATAACCGTCGTCGATCAGCGCCATCGGGCCATGTTTGATCTCTGCGCCGCTGAATGCCTCGGCCTGGATCACCGAGGTCTCTTTAAACTTCAATGCCGATTCCAGCGCCACCGGGAAGCTGATGCCGCGTCCGACGGTCATGATGCGCAAGGCTGGCGTCAATACCTCCAGGGCATTCGACCAGTCGCAATGGGTTGCCGCATCCAGGGCTTCCGGCAAGCTTTCAATCGCACTCAGGAAGTCGGCATCGTTTTGCCAATTGCCTGCCACGCGCGCGCCGGCGACCAGCGAGGTAATAAAACTTTTGGTCGCGGCGACACTGAGTTCCGGGCCAGCATGCAAGGGCAAAGTCCATTCGGCGCTTTGCGCCAAGGGCGACCCAGCATCATTCACCAGCGCGACAGTTGACGCACCGCCTGCGCGGAAATAACGGATGGGCTCAATCACATCCGGGCTCTGGCCGGATTGCGAAATCGCAATCGCCAGCGCATCGCGTGCATGTAAAGGCGATTTGTTCAGCGTTACCAGCGACATCGGCAAGGAGGCGACGATGCGCCCCAGGCGCGACATGACCAGGTAGGCCGCATAATTTGCCGCATGATCCGAGCTGCCGCGCGCCACCGTCAATACCGATGAGGGCGGGTTATCCCTGAGGTGTTTGCCCAGCGCGACGTAGCGTTCCCGGTCCTGCGTCAATTGGTGCGCTACAAACTCGGCAGCCGAACAGGCTTCTTTAAGCATTTGCGAGGTCAATCTTTTCTCCTTCTACATACACAGCGATCAGGTTCAGTTTGCGATCGAGCACCACCATATCGGCGTAACTATCCGCCTGCAAACGGCCACGATCAGATAAGCCGAGATAATCGGCGGCATAAGTGGAGACGCGCTTGGACGCATCTGCGATATCGAGGCCGATGCTGACCAGATTGCGCAAGGCTTGATCCATGGTCAGCGTGCTGCCGGCCAGCGTGCCGTCGGCCAGACGCACACCGCCCAGGCATTTGTGCACGACCTGACGGCCCAGCATATATTGACCATCCGGCATGCCGGATGCCGCTGTCGAATCCGTCACGCAATACAGATGCGGGATCGCCCGCATCGCGGCCTTGATCGCACCGGGATGCACATGCAGCAGGTCGGGAATAATTTCAGAGAATTGCGCATGTGCGAGTGCAGCGCCGACCATGCCCGGCGCACGATGATCGAGCCGCGACATGGCGTTGTATAAATGCGTGAAACCTTTGGCGCCATTTTCTAAAGCGGCGACGCCCTCTTCATAGGTACCCAAGGTATGACCGAGTTGCACCACCATGCCCATCTCGGTCAGTGCACGCACCAGTTGCAGATGGCCTTCCATTTCCGGTGCGACCGTGATCAGCTTGATCGGTGCGATGTCGCACAAGTGCCTGACCTGTTCCAGCGAAGCGATTCTGGCAAAATCGGGTTGTGCGCCGAGCTTGCCGGGATTGATATACGGCCCTTCGAGATGGACGCCGAGCACCCGCGCCGCGCCCTTGCTTCTGGTTTCGCAGACCGGCTTTAAAGCTTGCAATGCGGCTTCCAGATCGGCCATCGGCGCGGTCATCGTGGTTGCCAGCAAACTGGTGGTGCCGTGCCGCGCATGCATGCGCGCAATCACTTCGACGGCATCGCCCGCTTCCATGGTGTCTTTGCCGCCAGCGCCGTGCACATGCAAATCGACGAAGCCGGGCAAGATGTACGCGTGCGCATTGTGCGCCGGATCAGTTGGTGCGCCATGAATGGCGCTCACGCGTTCAGCAAAATCGATGGCGCCATTGACCCAACCTGCTGATGTCAGGATATTGCCTTGCAAAGTTCCGCTCATCTGAACAACTCCGCAACAAAATCATAGTAATCGCTGCGGCAATACGAATGCGTCAACTCTACCGCGGCACCGGTCGGCAGGTAGCCGACGCGCGTGATATACAGCATCGCCGCACCTTGTTTAATCCCGGCCAGTTTCGCTTGCTCAGGGCTCGCATTGACGGCGCGGATGTGCTGCAAGGCGCGAGTCGGCGTGACGTTATTGGATTCGAGATAACCGTACAAGCTGTCAGTCACCAGTTTAGGATTCGGCAAATAAATCGCCGGGATCGTCGTGCTCTCAATCGCCATCACAACATTGTCGGCCGTGCGCAGACGCTTTAAACGCGACACCACGGTATTCGGCGACAAGCCCAGCGACAAAATTTCTTCCGGCGCGGCGATACCGGTCTCACGCGAAATCCATTGTGAACCCGGCACAAAACCGCGCTGCCGCAGCTCTTCACTGAAGTTGGTCAGGCGCGATAAAGGCTGCTCCAGTTTCGGCGTAATGTAAGTGCCCGAGCCATGCTTGCGGGTCAGCAGTCCACGCTCGCATAACATGTCGATCGCTTTGCGTGCGGTGACGCGTGAAATATCGAGCGCTTCAGATAACAGGCGCTCCGAAGGCAGCGCCTCGTCGGGTTGCCAGATACCGCCATGGATGCCGGTGGCGAGCTTGTTCGCCAGTTGCAGATACAAAGGCGTGGAGCTATTGCTATCCGGTTTGAAATCGCTTAATTGCGCCTGCATAATGTTCTTTCTATGAAATGCTCAACAATCGGTGCTGTATCAGTATCAAAGCGCCGGCAGCAGAATCTGCATGCGGCTTGACGATACGGGAATTTAATTCGGGCGGCAAAAATTCGGCCATCGGTTCTGCCAAACCGCCGCACAAAGCAATCGGCAAAGTACCGGAGGGATCGAGTGCCAGCGCCATCTTGGCGACCTCGCGCCCCGCCGCCAGCATGATCGTGCTGGCACTGGCAACCGTACCAGCTTGGGCGACTACCATCGGCGCGAGTTGGGCGTAACGCGTTTGATTCGCTTGTGCCAGCCAGCCGAATACGGCATCTTTATCGCCGCCACAATGCGCAATCAGCGCCGCCGACAAAGCGTCAGCAGGACTGCGCCCATCCAGCACATGCTGTGCATGATTGATCGCGCGCAAACCCAACCAGGCACCGCTGGCCTCATCGCTGGACGGGAAGCCCCAGCCGCCGACTTCGCGCCGTGTGCCATCGGCCAGCATCACCTCGCCCACGCTGCCGGTACCAAGCGCGATAATTACACCAGCTTTACCCTGATGCGCACCCAATAAAGTCGTACCGGCATCGGTCTCTATCGCCAGCACCCCAAAGCCAGGATTGGCGGCGACAAACTCAGCTGCCCATGCGCGATTATTGACGCCTGCCAGACCGCAACCCGCCGCGATCTCATTCAGGGCTGGCATACTCAGACCTGCTTCTGCGAACGCTTGCGCGGTCGCTGTGAGTATCGAATCCCATGCCGCTGCGGCCCCATGCATCAGGCCGGAAGGGCCGGCGGCGCCTACTGCGGACACGCCCCCAGCGCGATGAGCCTGATTTAACCCCTGACACACCAGACGCACGCGCGTCCCAGTTCCACCGCCATCGACGCCGATCAGGTATTGGTATTGTTTACTCACGTTCGTTTCCGTAATCTGTCATGCTATTCAATTTTGACTATCTTCCCTCTGAAAAATCTAACTCCGAGTGTCATTTTCAGAAGAAAATCAAGCACAAGCATCATCGTAGGTCCATCCATAGTGGATGTCAATAGGTATTTAAGTGGTATTTAAAAATCTTTTGTCCTGGCTAATCACTATTTCTCTTGCAAAGCGCTTTACCCCCCCCAACAAACTACCTGCAAGCCACCGCTCCACTCATCTAAAAGTCAGCTATCACCAACATCGCTACAGAAGCAGCTCATTGCCGACCATAGGCACTTGATTATTAGCAATTCAGGCAATTCAGTTTTTGAAATTTAGACCATCTCGTCCGACACACAACCAGATCAAACGCCACGCCAACGGCCGATTGACGATGAAAAGAAGCGCGAATTTCCCCAAAGGGTCCGAGGTGCAGGTAGCCAGACATGTCCAGGTCAGAAAACGAAATCACTTTAGAGTTCCTGAAAGTGGCTGTCAAGCGGTATCTATGTGGTATTTACACATATTTAAATGGCATTAAACAATTACAACAGAAAAAACTCACAAGTGATTGATTTTAAAAAAAATTATTGATGCCCATTTAAAAAAATTATACGACTGGTCTCCCTCTCCACTCACAAAAATCGACCACAGCATGATGAACGGAAATGAAACCAAGCGGCAAATGCTCTGGATAAAGATCTGGAAATAGGGGCATAGACAGCAAAAATCCAAATAACAGCAATACAAGAAAAATCACCGAGATCCGCACCAGATATAGCTATCAAGGAATTCAACAGATCAATTAAGCCAAATAAAATCACCAAAATGAATTGCTCCTATTTTTAAAAATGCTCATTTCTTTGCACAAAATAGAGCCTAAGAAAAAACGAAAAAATGACTGTGGAGACCTTAAATCAAGTTACATTAATTCATCCTATTAATACCAGCTTGTGGAAGAAATGCATCAGTCCAGTTGCTAATCAGAAAGCGAAAAATAATTATATAAATCAATTAATACAAAGACTTAGATTAAATTTTCAATTCTTCCACTTGATTAAAAAATTAATTCAATAATACCACTTAGATACCGATTGACAGCCGCTTTTGGTACCACTAAAGTTCATTCATCCGATATGGCTGCAACGAGCACTACCAGGCTTGGAGCAAAAATGTTCTGTAGAGGGTTGTATTGGAGAGAACCACTGCATGCTGCACTCAAGCGAGAAAGTGGAAAAAATGCGTTTTTATCACGGCCTGATGCCTATCTAAATGGTGTAAATCTAAGGGGGAGTTATGAAAAGTAGTTTGAATCCAATAAAGAGCAATTTGACGCCCATCGCCTCAGCAGTGACGATGTTAGTCATGAGCGTTGCTATGCAAGCACAGGCACAAGAGGCGACAAAGACAGAAGCCGGTACGCAAGAAATTGTGGTGACCGGTATTCGCGCTTCATTGCAGCAATCATTAAACCAAAAGCGTAATGCGGATACCTATGTAGAAGTCATTACGGCAGAAGATATCGGTAAGATGCCGGACAAAAACGTCGCGGATTCATTACAGCGCATCCCGGGCGTGAGCGTCGCAGCTGCCGGTGGCGGCGAAGGCAGTTTCGGCGAAAACGATCGCGTTGCTTTACGCGGCACACCGTTTGGTTTGACGCTCACGACATTGAACGGGCACTCGGTATCAAGCGGCGACTGGTTTGCCGACAATATCGTCGGCGGCGGACGCAGCGTCAGCTTCTCGCTCTTCCCCTCCGAATTAATCGGTCGCGTCACCGTACACAAAGGTTCGCAAGCGAGTCTGCTCGAAGGCGGCGCTGAAGGTGTGGTCGATATCGAAACGCGCAAGCCGCTCGATTTCAAAAAATCGTTCAATGCACAAGCCAGCATTGGTCTGGTCAATTCCTCCAACTCCGGCAAGTCCGATCCGCAAATCAATGGTCTGGTCGCCTGGAAAAACGATACCTCGACCATGGGCGTACTGGTTCAGGCATTCCATGAAAAACGCACCTTGAGCCGTGCCGGTCAAGAGAATCAAATCTGGTGGGACAAAGTCGATGCCGGCACACCGATTGCGAATGCGGTACCTGGTGCGGCCGGTGCTGTGACCAGCTACCTCGGCGGCACTGCCTGGTTTGAACAAGTGCGTACCCGTGAAGGCGGTTTGATTGATTTGCAATTCAAGCCATCCAAAGATTTTTCATTGGACCTGACGGCGTTCCACTCCCATCTGGATGCGCCGAACGTGAATCACAATTTCATGCAATCGCTTGGCCGCTTCCTGGCACCGTCCTGGGGCACGAACGGTTATCCGGCAGGTGCAATTAGCGGCTCTGTCAATCAAGGCGTCGTGAGCAACCTGACCGTTGCCAATCCGGCCGGCTGTGTGCCTTGCGCCGGCTATTCCAGCGCGGTACAAGAGATTTTTTCCCGTCCTGTTGCCGAGAGCCAATCGGATTTCCTGAACCTGGATGGATCATTCCGTGTGAATGACAACCTGACCCTAAACGGCAAAATCGGTAGCACCAAAGGGCTGGGCAATACCGTCAGTGGCGCCATGGGCATCTGGATGCCATGGACAGGCGGCAGCTATACTGTGAACGGTTCGGATAAGGCTGTGACTTATGTCACTCCGGGCGCGGATAAATTCTCTATCGGCGGCTTCAATAACGGCGCACCAGGCACACCAGGCGCACCGTACACTTACGGTTCTCACGTTACCGCCAACGATAAAGAAGATTACGCACAACTGGACGGTATATATAAAACCAATCTGGCCAGCATCCCTACTGTTAAATTTGGTCTGCGCGCTGCGAATCACAAACGTGATCTGAGCTCCATCGGCAATAATGCATTACCTGGACTGAGCGATGCGGCGAATCTGCCGATGTCCGGCCTGACGGCATTCCCGAGTATTTTCTCCGACCTGGGTGCGAATGGCGCTGGCTACTGGACTTTCTCCCAAGGGGCAGTTAATGCCTGGCTGGCGAAATACACCAGCTATACCGGCCATCTGCTACAAAATGAATTCAGCATCAAAGAGCCGACACAATCGGCTTATGCGATGGCTGATTTCGGCAGCGAAGGCTTCTCAGGCAATTTCGGTGTGCGCGTAGTTCGCACTTCGGAAGAAGTGACGCGTAATGAGATCGGTGCTTCCGGTAGTTTTGAACCAAGAACCTACAAGAACAGCTACACCGACTTTTTGCCAAGTGCCAACTTCCGTCTCGATGTGACGAAGGATCTAGTTGCCCGTTTTGGCGTCAGCCGCACCATGGCTCGTCCAGAACTCGGGCAAATGGCTGGTCTCGACTTGCGTGACGTGCAAGGTACTGGTAACGGCGGCAACCCGAATCTGAAACCGATCCGTGCCAACACGGTGGATCTGGGCGTTGAATGGTACTTCGCACCGAAATCCATGCTGTCTGCCGATGCCTTCTTCTCCGCACTGGATGGCTATGTTACCTACGGCGCCAGCTCCGGTACGTTCTACAATCAGATCCAAAAGAAAAATACTGTGTATGCGATGAGCACGCCAATCAATACTCAGGCGGAAGTCAAAGGCCTGGAGCTGGCCTATGTGCAATCTCTGGCAGGTGGATTTGGCGTCAACGCCAACTACACTTACACCTTGGGGAAAGAAACAGGTCAGGCACCTGGCTCTAAATGCGGCGCTCTGGTCGCACCTGATTGCACCCTGATCGGCACATCGAAAAACGCTTACAACCTAGGCGCTTTCTATGAAAACGACAAGTTCAGCGCACGTATTACGTATAGCTACCGCTCTGGATTCTTGAATGGCACTAGCCGCAACAGTGCCGCATTCCAGAATGAAATCGGTACTTTGTCGGCATCGTTGGCATATCAGATCAATGACACATTCAGCATCACACTGGATGGCAAGGATTTGAACAATCCTCTGGTCAGCTCCGTCTGGAAAACACCAGGTGCAGCCGATTTGCCAGCATCGCTGTACAAAAATGGCCGCCAGATTTATCTGTCGCTGCACGCCAAGATGTAATTGCTCATAAGCGCGGGCAGATATTTAATCTGGAGTCCGATACCGCCGGTTCGGATGAAGATAAGCCCTGGTCTTGAGCATCAATTGCAACACAACAAAAAAGACGATCTTACTGAGTAAGATCGTCTTTTTTCTTTATGCCCTGGAACAGTAGAGCTAAAGCCGTAATCCTGCTTACCCGGTATCGCTAACTTATTCGGCGAACCGGACAGGTTACGATATGCCAAATGAGGAGGCGCTTAACCGCCTAATCGCGCATTTTGTGGAAACATGGCTTTACGTGCCTCATCATCCATCTCCGCCTTGAACGCATGACGCGTCTTCAGCGCTTCTGCTCGCTGCGCCGCCGGTCTGGCATTAATTTCATCTAGCAGGCGTTTAACATTGGGCAATTTGTCCCAAGCGTCGGCTCCCAAAATAAACGGTACCGCACGCGCCCATCCCCAAACTGCCATATCGACGATGCTGTATTGATCGCCTACCACGTAAGCACGATTTGCCAGATGGGCATCCATGATGCTCCAGTGACGCCATGCTTCAAAGTCATAGCGATTGACGGCATACTCTTTAGGCTCCGGGGCAAAATGCTTGAAGTGCACTGCCTGTCCCGAGTAAGGGCCGATGCCGGTGGCTACGAACATCAGCCACGAATACATCTGTGCGCGTAGCTCGGGGGTATTGGCTGGCAGGAATTTTCCGGTCTTTTCGGCGAGATAAAGCAAGATCGCATTACTGTCAAAAACAGTTGCATCGCCGTCGGTTAAGGCGGGTGTTTTACCATTTGGGTTGATAGCCAGAAAAGCCGGTAAGTGCTGCTCGCCCTTGCGGGTATCAACCGGTACAAGTTCATACGGTAAACCGCTTTCTTCTAAAAACAAGGCGACTTTGGCAGGATTAGGAGATGGGTGATAAAAAAATTTGATCATCGGTCTTCTTTCATAGGTAGGTGTTAACTTCATACGCTAAGACTAAATTTTGATACAAAATCTGCTTTGCCTGAGTAAAGCAGATCGCTGTATTTTCTTCAGGAATGCATTACAGCGCCCGCCACTCCTGCAGTAGGATACGCTGAAACCTGTTTGCGCGTTCTTGCTCACTCACTGACGATCAGGTAAGGGTATCCGCTCAGACTCTCCTGGGACTGGCGGGAAAACATTTTTATCCTGACTGGCCCAGGCGAGTTTGGCAGCTTCGATCCGTTCTTTAGAACTGGACACAAAATTCCACCAGAGTCTGGGAGAGGACTCCAGAGCGGCGCCACCTAACAGCATCAAGACGGCACTCACATTGGCAGTGACAGAGACGCTGTTTCGCTCCTCAAGGACAATCAGCGTGCCCGCGTCAACCACTTGCTCATTCACCGTAACGCTGCCGCTAACAACGTATAGACCGCGTTCTGGATAGTTGGCCGTTTCACTCGAGATTTCCAGCGATGCACCCGCCTCAAGCCAGGCGGCGACATACAGGGTCGGACTGTGGCAAACAACCGGCGAATTTTGTCCAAAAGCCTGTCCTGCCAGCACATGCAATTGCACACCCGGAAACATCGCTCTCGGCAGTTGCTCGGCAGCATAATGCTGGAAATTGGGGGCGATCTCTTCATCACGCTCAGGTAAAGCCACCCACATCTGCAAACCTTGTACCGCGATTTGCTGCTCCCGGATATCCTCTGGCATGCGCTCGGAATGCACAATCCCGCGCCCTGCCGTCATCCAGTTAATATCCCCGGGAACGATGCGCTGCACATTGCCTAAACTGTCTCTGTGCATCATCGCACCGGAGAATAAATAGGTGACTGTCGCCAGACCGATGTGCGGATGCGGCCGCACATCGCCGGCCTGGGTTCCTGCTTCAAACACAGCCGGTCCCATGTGATCGAAAAAGACGAAGGGACCGATCCGGCGGACTTCCGCATCCGGCAACAGGCGTCTGATGGGAAAGCCGATATCGCGAGCCTGACCCCGGATCAATTTACGTATGCTAGTCATTGCACTTCCTTTGTCTCTGAATGATCGTTTTTGATAATTAATCCAAGGTAGTAGCTTGCAAGAGTTTCTGTCAGCGCGCTACACTAAGTCGTTACGTAACGTTGCGTTGCATAAAGCCTGTCATGCCAATTCACTACCTTGCTCAACTTACCTCACCCAAACGCACAGCTCAAGCAAATTTGCACTTGGGTATGGCCTTAGCCTGTATCGCAGGTGCGCTGAATGCGGGCGGCTTTCTGGCGGTAGGGCAATACACCTCGCATATGACAGGTATCGTGTCATCGGCAGCCGACGACTTGATCTTAGGACGACTGATCCCGGCTTTTGCGGCAGTCCTGATGCTGGGCGCATTTGTTCTCGGCGCTGCCAGTACCGCACTCATGGTGAACTATGCCAAGCGCAATACACCGCATTATATTTACACTCCCGTATTACTGCTGGAAGCGAGTTTGCTGATCGTGTTCGGCCTGGTCGGCACCAGTCTGCGCCAGCATGAAGTGATCACGGTCTCAGTCACCGCCGTCTTGCTTTGCTATGTGATGGGCTTGCAAAATGCGCTGATTACTAAAATTTCGAATGCCGAAATCAGAACCACGCATGTGACCGGCCTGGTGACCGATGTCGGTATAGAGCTCGGAAAAATGATGTATTGGAACCGCGATAACGCCCATCCGCATCATGGAGAAGTCGCCGCCAATCGCTACAAGCTCCGGTTGCATTCGATGCTGGTAGGCGCATTTTTCTGCGGCGGCTTATTGGGAGCGGCGGGCTTTAAGTACCTGGGGTTTATTTCTACTCTGCCTTTGGCCCTTGCTCTGGTCGCGCTGTCGGTTGCACCACGCTTCAAATAGATACAGATTCGAACAGGCATAAAAAATGCGCCTCATCAGGTCAATGATGAGACGCATTTTTTAACACCGGAAGCTGATCAATCTAATTTGGCGGCATGTTCGCGGGTCGCATGGAACACGACGCCAGGCCAGCGCTCCTGCGTCAGCTTCAAATTCACACCGGAAGTCGCCAGGTAAGCCATATTGCCGGCGGCATCAAAAGCGATATTGCCGCCCGCGCTGGATCGTTCAAAATCTGCCAGCATTTTTTTATCGTCGCAGGTAATCCAGCGTGCACTGCTGATGCTGGTGCCTTCGAATACTGCATCGACACCGTATTCATTTTTCAAGCGGCTTGCGACGACTTCAAACTGCAACACGCCGACCGCCCCCAACACCAGGTCACTGCTGACCACCGGCTTGAACACCTGTACCGCACCCTCTTCACCCAACTGCTGCAGGCCTTTTTGCAATTGCTTGATCTTCAGCGGATTCAAAATACGCGCGGTGCGGAAGAAGTCCGGAGCAAAGTAAGGAATACCGGTAAATTGCAGCAATTCACCTTCCGAAAAACTGTCGCCGATTTGCATATTGCCGTGGTTCGGCAAACCGATAATATCGCCGGCATACGCTTCTTCGACTTGCTCGCGCGAGGATGCCATGAAGGTCACCACCGACGATACCTTGATGTCGCGACTCAGGCGTAAATGCTTAAGCTTCATGCCGCGCTCAAAGCGGCCTGAGCAGACGCGCAGGAAGGCAATGCGGTCGCGATGTGCCGGATCCATGTTCGCCTGGATTTTAAAAATAAAACCGGAGAACGGCACTTCGGTCGGGGCAACTGAACGCACGCTGGCATCACGTTCACGCGGCGCTGGCGCCCAATCGAGCAAGGCGTTCAAAATCTCGCGCACACCGAAGTTATTGATGGCGGAACCGAAGAACACCGGCGTCTGCACACCAGCCAAAAAGTCTTCCAGACTGAATGGATGGGATGCCCCATGCACCAGTTCCACTTCCATTTTCAATTGCTCGATTTCCAGCGGGAACATCTGCGCCAAACGCGGATTGTCGATGCCTTTGATGACTTCGAATTCCTGGTCGGCGCGTTCGCTGCCGGGAGTAAACAACAGGATTTCGTCGCGCAGGATGTGATACACGCCGCGGAAAGTCTTGCCCATGCCGATAGGCCAGGTGACCGGCGCACATTGGATCTTCAGCACCGATTCCAGCTCATCGAGCAACTCGAGCGGATCGCGGGTTTCGCGGTCCATCTTGTTGACGAAGGTGATGATAGGCGTATTGCGCATGCGGCAGACATTCAGCAGCTTGAGCGTCTGCTCTTCCACGCCCTTGGCGGCGTCGATCACCATCAGGGCCGAGTCGACCGCCGTCAAGACGCGATAAGTATCTTCTGAAAAATCCTGGTGACCCGGCGTGTCAAGCAAATTCACCACGTGATCGCGGTATTCAAACTGCATGACGGAGGATGCAACCGAAATACCGCGCTGCTTTTCAATTTCCATCCAGTCCGAGGTTGCATGACGGCCGCTCTTGCGCGCTTTGACTGTACCCGCCAACTGGATCGCACCGGAGAACATCAGCAATTTTTCAGTCAGCGTGGTCTTACCCGCATCCGGATGGGAAATGATGCCGAAAGTGCGGCGGCGCGCGACTTCGCGCTTGATCAAATCGCTGGAGACGGCACTAACAGGAGCGTCGGATTGAATTGCTTCAGATTCGGTAGAAGGAGTGAGGTCAGACACGGTAATGGCCAAATTAAGCAAAGCTGGCTAGTTTAACGGGGTTTGGGGTTTGTGTCGAATAGACTGATGCTATGACAATAGTGTGATCGGGTTTGAAAATTGCGTGGCTTTTATCACAAGGGATTCAGTCAACGCTGTTAGCAGCAATATCGATGCCGATGCACACCGCTGACATCGGCATCAGGCATGTGATTTTGCATAATCCCTACATTCCTGCCTGACCCAGGCGAGCGCATCAGGATAACGGTCAAAAAATTGTATAGGACAGATGCCTTGATAAAACTTGGCATAAACAGGTTCAATAAAATGGCGCCCATCGACGTCCGGCGCAGCAACATACACGCTACCCACCATGCGGTATTGATCAACCGCAATGCGTGCCCTGTCAGTAAGCAGTTGCAAGGCTTCTTTAGGACACAGTAACGAATTTTTTATAATTGCCACGGTCCCCCAAGGTCCCTGGAACGCCAACTCCTGGATCATTGGCAACACCGCACCTAGCCAGTCAACAACTAGTTCCGTATTCCACGGACCAGTCACTTCCGAGACCAAAACCTGGCCGTCCGTATAAATTTCGAAACTTCCGTGGGATCGCATATCTCAACCTTGTAAAGCTAATAACATATTTTTAGAAATGCGTACTACTATTGACGTATTCACGATTACAAAACAATTCAACCTGCAAGTTCATGCGATTCGGAGACTTATTCCGTAAGAGAAAAAGCATTTCAACGAGCAAACTGCCGGATAAAAACGACCGGCATAGTTCTATAAAAAACTGGATAAACGCCTCTGCCTTGTAAGAATACTAGTATCTTTTTTCCTTCAACAATGTCAATCAAGGTCACATATTTGTTAAACAATCTTAAGTTTCTGATGGAAGCAGAAGAGCAGATCTTTTTGCTTCAACGCTTAAGGAAATAATCGAAACAATCTTACCGACGAGACCGTAAATACTTCGTCTTTGGTCGATCAATTGAATCAACTTAAAGTGATTCTGATCGTCGGCTAAGTCTAAACAGGGCTGCTGATGTTCTATGTAAAAAGAGTCAAAAACCAGGATGAATTGCACAAGATATTTTCTCTGCGCTACCAGGTTTACTGTCTTGAAAAAATGTTCCTGGACGCCAAGGATTATCCGGAAGGTTTAGAGCAGGATCAGTATGACGAATCCGCTATCCATCTGGGCGCATTCGCCAATGGTGAGAATATCGTCGGCTCCTTGCGTCTGGTGCGTTCAACGACGATGCATTTTCCTATGTTTGATCATTGCACAGTCGCGCAATTGCCGAAAGATGCAAGCTCGCTCGAATACGCCGAAATCTCGCGGCTGTTAATCAGCAAAAAGAAAAGGACAATGATACGCCCGCTCAAACAAGCGACCTCGCCAAATATCGGGGCGGCGCGTAGTGACTTTACGGATTTTGGCATTTCCGATTTATTGATGGAATTGTTTAAAGTAATGTTTTCGCATTCAAAACAGCGCGGCATCAAATACTGGCTGGCGGCGATGGAGCCAAGCCTGATGCGCCTGCTCCAATATCATCACTTTAATTTCAGGCAGGTCGGACCGGCGACGGATTATTACGGCCAGGTGATTCCGTGCATCGCCTCATTAGCCGAAATTGAAAAACAGTTATCGGAAAAAAATTACGACTTCTTCTTGCAGTTTGCCAAATATATGACCGACCCGCAGATTGGATTTCATGAAGAAACGATGTGGCCGCCAAAAGACTACGCCTGAGAATGCGGCCATGTATACATAACGGATCTATCGCAAAACCCGCCATCACCCGATATAGCAGGTGGAACAATCGGAGTGTATTAAGGGTCGAATCAATCTGGCCGGACTACAATCTGTCAAGCGGGAGAGACGTTCATTCTAAAACAAGCATGGCAGTCTGCCCCAAAAGATGGTTTAATCTTTCCATTGGTAAAGAGATATCAAAATTCCGTTCCATTTCACTGGATTTCGCATGACAAAAAAAATTCTTGCTGGCGTTTTAGTCAGTATCGCCCTGCTCCCTCAATTCGCGTTTGCCTGGGGTGCCGATGGCCACCAGACCGTCGGCGCCATCGCCGATAACATGCTGGCCGGCAGCAAAGCCGGCAGCAAAGTCAAAAGCTTGTTAGGTAGCCGCACGCTGGAGCAAATCTCGGTCTGGGCCGACTGCGCCAAAGGCATCAGTCCGGAAAAAGAATTTGCCTATACCGTGACGGGGCGCTTTGCAGAGTGTCAGCCGTTTGAAAACCCTGAGGATATTCAAGCCTTAGCCGATTTCGTGCGCCGGAATAATACGGCCTGCAATCCCGCTGCCGATGAAGAGACCTGCCATAAGCAATATCACTACACCGATATCAGCCTGCAGCACGATCATTACAAAACCGGTTACGCGGGCACCAGTGATCACGACATCGTGAATGCAATACAAGCCAGCATTGCCGTACTGCGCGGCAAAACAGCGCCGGCGCCATTTAATATCAAGGACCAGCGCGAAGCCTTGATGCTGCTGACCCACTATGTCGGTGACCTCCACCAGCCGCTGCACGTCGGATCGATTTTTCTTGACGCGAACGGCAAAATCATCAATCCCGATGAGCAGGGCCTGGATAAAACGACGACGACAATAGGCGGCAATGCCTTGCAATGTCCATGCGGTAATCTGCATTCTTTGTGGGATGACCTGCCGCAAAACTTCAAGCGCGGCAAGATGAATGAATTTTTGACGAAAAAAGCCAGGGCGATCGTCAAAGATACGCTGCCGCCAGAACAGTGGGTTACGCTGTGGGCAGATGAGTCGATACGTAATGCACGTATCGTTTTTGCAGGCGCGCAATTCAGTGAGCGCACCCCTAACGTCAAAGGGAATAACTGGTCGATCGCCTTGCCCTTAGCGTATGAAAGAACCATGGCGCAAGTCAAAGAAGATTCTCTGACCAAGGCCGGTGCCCATCTGGCACAATTGCTGCAAACGATCTGGCCAGACTAATCACTGCAATCAATGTCCAGCGAGCCCTTAGGCTGCCGGACAGGTTTTTTTTCTTCACTTTATTTATCAATACCGTTTGTAATTATTTATAACTATTTACAACTATTATTTATCATTACCTTTCAGGAGCGCCCATGTCTTTCTCACCTTTTCGCTGGATCAAAAACAGCATCGTTTTTGTCTGGAGGACGCTGGATTTCGGCCGTCGGCTGATTCTCAATCTGCTTCTGTTGGCGTTGTTGATCGCGATTGCGATCGGCATATTCAGCGGATCAGCCAAAAAGATCGACGACAAGACTGCCCTGCTGCTGGATCTGAAGGGGACGTTGGTTGAGCAGAATGCCGGCAACCTGCGCGACAATGTACTGGCGGAAGCGCAAGGCACCGCCAAGAAATCGACCCAACTGCGCGACATCCTGACCGTGCTTGATGCTGCGGGCAAAGACCCGAAGATCACCAGCGCCGTCTTGCTGCTCGACGAGATGCAAGGTGCAGGTTTGCCTATGCTGCGTGAAGTCGCCGCCGCGATTGAGCGCTTCAAAGCCAATGGCAAGACGGTCGTCGCCTGGGGTTCCAGCTACGATCAGCGCCAATACTATCTGGCGTCGCATGCAAATGAAGTCTATCTGCATCCTATGGGTAATATCATGCTGACCGGCTTTGGCCGCTATCGCAATTACTACCGCGATGCGCTCGACAAAATCGGCATCACCGTCAATCTGTTAAAGGTCGGCACCTATAAGAGTTTCGCCGAACCGTATATCGCCAACGAGCCATCGGCAGCGGCGACGGAAGCCGAAAGTTTCCTGTATAACGCGATGTGGGCAACCTATACCGGCGACGTAGAAAAAGCCCGCAAACTGCCTGCTGGCAGCATCATGCAAGGGATCAATCAATTGCCGGAACTGCTGCAGGCAACCAACGGCGACGTTGCCAAGATGGCGCTGAATATCAAGCTGGTCGATGGCCTGAAAACCCGCGATGAATTGCGTCAACTGATGATAGGCAAAGGTGTCAAGGACGATCAGAGCAAGAGCTTCAAGCAAGTCGGTTTTGACGATTATCTGGCGCGCCAGATTCCAAAATTCCTGGGCGATGCCGTTGGCGTGGTGGTGGCATCGGGTGAAATCAGCGAGGGTATGGCACCAGCCGGTTCTATCGGTGGCTTGTCCACCGCGAACCTGATCCGCAAGGCGCGGGAAGACGAGCAGATCAAAGCGATTGTCCTGCGCGTCGATTCGCCTGGCGGCAGCGCCTTTGGCTCTGAACTGATCCGTCGAGAACTGGAACTCACCCGCAATGCAGGCAAACCCGTGGTCGTTTCTATGGGCAATGTCGCGGCGTCCGGCGGCTACTGGATCTCGATGTCGGCAGATGAAGTGATTGCCGATGCAACTACCGTGACGGGCTCGATTGGCGTGTTTGCGATCTTGCCGACGGCTGAAAAAGCGCTTGATAAAATCGGCGTCCATACCGGCGGCACTACCACGACCTGGCTGGGCGACGGCTTCAATCCGCTGCGTCCACTGAACCCGAAATTCGGCGAAGTCATCCAGGCCAGCATCAATCATATTTACGATGACTTCACGACCAAGGCGGCCAAGGCGCGCAAGACCACGCCGGACAAAATCGATGCGGTTGCCCAAGGTCGCGTCTGGACCGGTCAACAAGCCAAAGAGCGCGGCCTGATCGATACCGTAGGCAGTTACGGCGATGCGATCAAATCGGCAGCCGCCCGCGCCAAACTCGGCAAGGATTTCCGCATCAGCTATATCGAACGTGAACCATCCAAATTCGATCGCATCTTCAACATGTTCGGCGCATCGTTCGCGCAGGTATTGAGCGACCAGTTCAAAGTCGCCCTGGTACCGACTGGCCTGCCGCCGGCAGCGGCAACGCAGATCGCCCAAGAACTCAGCTGGTTAGGCGATCTGAACAAGGAAGGTAAAGGCTATGCCGTGATGACGCATTGCCTGTGCAGTGTTCCATGAGGATGGTTTGTTAAATGAAAGAAAAAAGCGAGCCGCGCGGTTCGCTTTTTTTATTCAAAGAGACTGACGCAAAACCGCGAATCCCGTTCGCCGCAAAAACGCAGGGAGCACCAACAAATTCCTCTCACTCTGCGTTTAAGCGGATTTTCCTTAGAACTACGGCAAATGCGCAATTGCTGCTGTAGCGCCAGCACGCAAATCGCGATGGTATTATTCCTTCGAGTGCCGCATGCCACTTGCGTTTCAACGAAGCGATAGCGGTCTAATGGAAAATCCGGGTTTAAACATGCTGGCGAACACAACGATATAATGCCCAGTCTTAACATCCATGATTTACAGATCGCTTATGTTCACTCCTCCCGCTGCCAGCACACAACCCGATTACGCCCTGCTCACTCGTCAAGTCGCCAGTATTCTCGAAGGCGAAACCGATCTGACTGCGAATGCCGCGCAATTCTCTGCGCTGGTGTATGACACGATTGCCGATCTGAATTGGGCTGGCTTTTATCTGGTGAAACCTGCCAGAGCCGGCACCGATGGCGCTCAGCAAGAATTATTAGTCGGTCCGTTTCAGGGCAAAGTCGCTTGCGCGCGCATTCCATTCAGTAAAGGTGTGTGCGGCGCTTCTGCGACCCAACGCCGTACTATCCTGGTACCTGACGTGCATGCGTTTCCGGGCCACATCGCCTGCGACTCGGCATCGAATGCCGAAATCGTGATTCCTGTGATAAAAGATGGCGAGCTTTTTGGGGTATTTGATATCGATAGTCCGAGCCTGAATCGATTCAATGAAACAGACCAGACCGGTCTGGAAGCGATGGTAGCGGCCTTTGTCGCTGCGACGGATTTTAAATAAACAGCACGGCGATCTGTCTGCGCTGACGTCCAGAATATACCCGCCGCTGAGCAAATTGGATTTACGAAACGACAAGCCGCCTACCACAATTCAGATTGAAACCGCATGCTGGATGCGGCTTCCAGAGACATTTCGCGCCAACAGGCGCACCCAGCTTGCGGGTTCATTTGAGGGAACTTCTAAAACCCCATACTCGAGCGCATCGCGTCGTTACAAAACCTCGCCATACTGACGTATCGCTGGGTTTTGCGCATAGCGCTGCATCTTGATTAAAGAGTTTTTAGAAATTCCCTTTCATATCAACGCGCCATAGAGCCAGTTCCTCTTGCTTTTCTCTGTGCCTCGGTGTCTCGGTGGTGAGGGGTTTTGATTTTTGTGTAAGTCATGGCAAAAATAAACGTCCTGAATTTGTCATCCCATCTTATACCAAAATCTATTAGTGCTTTTTTACGCTTAATCCCCTTAGCCTAGATCAGGCACGGCTCTTTCTCGCCTCTTCCTCATACAATTCTTTTTTGGATAATTTACCGACCGGCGTTTTCGGCAAATCGGCGCGAATCTCCATGGCCTGCAGCATCTCATGCTTGCCCAGTTTGTCTTTCAAGAACTCTTTTAACTCTTCCAGGCTAAAGCCTGCGGCGCCGGCCTTGAGTTTGATAAAAGCTTTCGGCGACTGACCGCGATAGGCATCGGGGATACCGATCACGCTGACTTCGGCCACCGCTGGATGCTCATATATCGCCTCTTCGATATTGCGCGGATAGACGTTGTAGCCGCCGCATAGAATCATGTCCTTGGTACGATCGACGATGTAGACAAAGCCTTCGGCGTCCATGTAACCGACATCGCCGGTGCGGAAAAATCCATCGGCAGTGAAGGATTCCGCATTGGCTTCCGGCTTGTTCCAATAGCCTTTCATGATATTCGCTCCTGCCACGCAGATTTCTCCGCGCTCACCGAACGCGACGTATTTGCGGGCGTCGTCAACGCTGGCAAATTTGAAGCGAATCCCCGGCGTCGGCAATCCGCACGATCCCGGCTTGCGCGGACTCTTGATGGAGGTGAAGGTGCCGGTCGGCGAGGTCTCGGTCATGCCCCAGCCTTCCAGCAAAGTACAGCCGGTGATGCTCTGGAATTGTTGCAGCACTTCGGCGGGCAGCGGCGCTCCGCCGGAATTACAGAATTTCAGCGAGCTCAGATCGTGATTTTTGATGTCGGGATAATGGATGATCGCGGTGTACATGGTCGGCACGCCCGGGAACACCGTGATCTTCTTCGCCGATAAATCCTTTACTACCGCATCGACATCAAAGCGCGTATGCAAAACGATCTCGGCTCCAAGCCGTATGCCGAACAGCATATCCACCGTCAGCGCATAGATGTGGAACAAAGGCAGCACCGCCAGCAAGCGTTCTGCACCCTCGGTCAATACCGGCGGATCGACATTCAGGGTCTCCATGATCTGACTGACTGCCGTCGTCAAATTGCCATGCGTGAGCATGGCGCCTTTTGGCAAGCCGGTAGTGCCGCCGGTATATTGCAATACTGCGACCGTCTCTTTGGGATCGGTCGCGGCGATCGCCGTGAACTGACCGTCGTTCGCCAATAACCGGGCGAATGGCAGGTGCAATTCATCTGCTGGAATAGCGCATAATTGCTGGGCTTTTTCGAGATTGGCACGCACCGCATCGGGGTACGGCGACATCTCGGCGATGTTGCCGATGATGAGTTTTTTCAGGCGCGTATGCCCGAGCAGCTTCGCCATCTGCGGGTACAGCATCACCATATCCAGCGTGACCAGCATATCGGTTTCGCTATCGGCGATTTTATGTTCGAGAACTTTTTCGGCGTCGAGTGGCGAGTAGTTGACGACGGTGCCGCCGGCTTTCAGGATCGCAAAAAAACTGATCACATAATGCGGCGTGTTCGGCAAAAACAAACCGACATGCACGCCGGGTTTGACGCCGATTTGCTGAAATCCCTTGGTCGCCTGATTGACCAAGGCATGCAATTCGCGATAGCTGGTTTTCTTGCCCATGAATTCCAGCGCGATGTGGTCCGGCCATTTGGCGCAGGCTTCATCAAGCAATTGCGGCACCGGCATGATGGGCAGCTCCGCATCCCAACGTACGCCGGCAGGGTAAGATTGTATCCAGGGGAAATCACTCATCTTGTCTCTCTCACTCGGTTGGAAATCCAATGAACTGTGGCTAGCGAATTACCATACTCCCACATGTATTTTTTAAGAACGCAATCAAACAATGCGGAATATGCCGATTTTTAAGCATACTCCCCATAAAACCTCATATACCCAGAAAGCCTATATCGCAGTTAAACCGCCATCGACCGCCAGCTGATGTCCCGTCACAAACGATGATAAATCAGAACACAGCCACAGTGCGGCATTCGCGATTTCTTCGGCTTCGCCGATGCGCCCGATAGGATGAATGCTCTTGATGGTTTTTTCGCGGCGCGGCTCGCGCTCCAGCGCATGTGTCAGCATCGGCGTGCGGATCACGCCGGGGCAGACCGAATTGACGCGGATACCGGCACGACCATATTCGGCGGCAGCCGTTTTTGTCAGTCCCACCACCGCGTGTTTGCTCGCCGCATAAATGGGCTGCAAAGGCGCGCCGATCAGACCGGCAACCGATGCCGTATTCACGATATTGCCAGCGCCTTGTTTCAGCATCTGGGCAATCTCATATTTCATGCACAGCCAGACGCCTTTGACATTCACGTTCATGATTTTGTCGAAGGTCGCCTCATCCGATCCCGCCAGCGGCAAATGCTCGATCTCTATGCCGGCGTTATTGAAGGCGCAATCGAGCCGCCCATATGCATCGACGATCCCAGCGATCAATGCCTCGACCTCGGCGGCTTTGGCGATATCGGTCTTCACAAAACGCACCGTGCCGCCGGCTTGCGCGATCATCGCCTGTGTCTCTTCCGCACCGGCTACGTCAATGTCGGCAATCGTCAGGCGTGCGCCAGCCTTGGCAAATGCCAGTGCGGCGGCGCGCCCGATACCGCTGGCGGCACCCGTGACTAGTACGGATTTTTCTTTGAACGTCATGTCTGTCATTTGGCAGTCCTTATCGAATTAATGTGTGCCATCTATTATGCGAAAATTCCCAGCCGCCTTCAACACGATGTTGAAAGCGGCTGGGGTTAAGATTGCGCGCTGTTGCTAGTGTGCGCTGGCCTTATGCTTTTTCAATTCCATCTTGCCGATCTGATTGCGATGCACTTCATCCGGACCGTCGGCCAGACGCAAGGTACGTGCCTGCGCATACGCATAGGCAACGCCGAAATCGTTTGAGACGCCGCCGCCGCCGTGCGCCTGAATCGCCCAGTCGATCACGGTGCAGGCCATATTCGGTGCGGCAACTTTGATCATCGCGATTTCTTTGGCGGCGGCTTTATTGCCCACCGTGTCCATCATCTGCGCAGCGTTCAAGACCAGGAAGCGCGCCTGATCAATCAGGATGCGGCTGTTCGCGATGCGCTCCAGCGTGACGCCCTGCTCTGCCACTGGCTTGCCGAAAGCGACGCGTTGCAATGAGCGTTTGCACATATCTTCCAATGCGCGCTCGGCCAGGCCGATTAGGCGCATGCAATGATGGATACGGCCAGGGCCAAGACGACCCTGGGCGATTTCAAAACCGCGTCCTTCGCCGAGCAAGATATTCGATACCGGTACCCTGACATTGTCAAATAAGACCTCGCCATGACCGTGCGGCGCATCGTCATAACCGAAGACCGGCAAGGCGCGCAGAATCGTGACGCCCTTGGTATCACGCGGTACGATGATCATCGATTGCTGCTTGTGGCGGTCGGCATTATCCGGATCGCTCTTGCCCATGAAGATGAATACCTTGCAGCGCGGATCATTGGCGCCGGACGACCACCATTTGCGACCGTTGATGACATACTCATCACCGTCGCGTACGATCGATGCTTCGATATTGGTGGCATCCGAGGAGGCAACCGCAGGCTCCGTCATCGCGAAGCAAGAACGGATTTCGCCGTTCAGCAAAGGCTTCAGCCATTTCTCCTGATGCTCGGGCGTGCCGTAACGCGCAAAAACTTCCATGTTGCCGGTGTCCGGCGCCGCGCAGTTGAAGACTTCTGCGGACCACACGGAGCGCCCCATGATTTCGCACAGCGGCGCATATTCGAGATTGCTCAGGCCGGCACCGTGGCGCGATTCGGGCAAGAATAAATTCCACAAATCCGCTTCCCGCGCCTTGACTTTAAGCTGCTCCACAATCCTGGTCGGAATCCAGGGATTGCCGGCTTTGCGATTGGCTTCGATCTCGCCATAGAAGGTCGCTTCGTTCGGATAAATATGCTGATCCATGAAAGCGATTAAACGCGCTTGCAGGGCTTTGACTTTGGGGCTGTATTGAAAATCCATGTTGAATCCTGGGTAAAAAATTCGAGGGTGTTTGGAGGAATTTAAATTAACTGAGCAGATAGCCGCCATCGACATTGATGCAGGCGCCGGTGGTGTAGCTGGCTGCTGCTGAAGCCAGATACAGGACGGTACCGGCCATTTCGCTTGGCTCGGCAATCCGTTTCATCGGGATGCGGTTCAGGGCTTTTTCCAGAATCGCCGGATTGTGAAAGAGCGCGGAAGCGAACTTGGTATCGGTCGCTCCGGGCAGCAAGGCGTTCACGCGCACACCCATGGATGCGCATTCGAGCGCGAAGGATTTGGTCATCGCGATCACCGCGGCTTTGGTGATCGAATAGATGCCTTGCATCGCGCCGGGGATTACGCCGTTCACGGAGGCGACATTGATGATGCTGCCGCCGCCATTTTTCGCCATCAATTTCACGCCTGCGGAAGACATGAAGAAGTAACCGCGGATATTCACATCGACGGTTTTTTGAAAAGCCCCGAGATCGGTCTCCGTGATATGGCCGAAGTGCGGATTGGTTGCGGCATTGTTGACCAGAATGTCGAGGCGTCCGTGCGTCGCGGCGATGTCGGCAAACAAGGCATCGATCTGCGCCATCTCGCCGATGTGGCAAGCGCGCGCTTCAGCTTTACCGCCAGCGGCTTTGATCGCTGCGACTACGGCTTCGCAGGCTTCTGCCTTACGGCTGGAAACGATCACGGTGGCACCGTGCGCTGCCAGGGTCTTTGCCACTTCTTCACCGATGCCGCGACTGGCACCGGTGACCAGTGCGACTTTGCCGCTCAAGTCAAATACATCAAACGAATTCGTCATGCGCCAACTCCTATACGTAGGTAATGTGTTTGGGAAGATTCAGTTGCTCAAGATGAGAAAAATTATTCAGGTAGGCCAGCGCCAGCCTGGCGGACTTGCCATCAGCGGGCGGCTGCAGGTGAAAGCGGGTGACGGCGCTGTTTACCAGCGACCAGTTCAATTCCGAGAACTTGGCATCGGGGAAGCCCAGCACATGCTGGCACAACGCCGAGATCGTGCCGCCTGAGGTGAAGATCACGATATTTTTTGCCGCTTCCGGATGCTGGATCTGACGCTCCAGGGCAGCCACACAGCGCTGGCGAAATGCCTGCCAGGTTTCTGAATATTCATGGTCGAACTGCCCGGACATCCAGCGCGTAATCGCCTGCGCAAAAATGGCTTGAAACGCTTGCTTGCCATTCGGCGTAGTCAGCAAGAACCGTTTTACTTCAGCCGGATCGTCAAAGACAGGCACATGCCTGGCCAGCACTTCATGATGATTGTATTCATTGAAGTCCGGATCGCATTGCCAGTCGGCGACATTGAGCTTATCCTCTTCGACGCCCTGTAGCGTCGCGATTGCCGCGCGAGCGGTTTGCACATGGCGCTGCAATTTGCCTGTGACTACCCGCGACACGATCAGATCGCGTGCCGCCCACCAGCGTCCCAGATGCTGCGCCTGCTCGACGCCCAATTCAGATAGTTGATCATAATTCTGATTGCCGAAGGAAGCCTGCCCATGCCTTACCAGATAAATTTGCGCCATTGCAACTGCCCTTAGATGTACAGAATGAATTCAGTGTAGTGCTCAGGATATAATTGATCAAATGAATAGTTATTATCAAGTTAAATCAATTTCATGCATATATCAAAAGTCGATCTGAATCTGTTCACGGTGTTCGAGGCGATCTATACCGAAGGCAGCGTGACCCGTGCCAGCCAAAAACTTTTTCTGACGCAACCAGCAATCAGCCATGCGTTGAATCGTCTGCGCGTGATCTTTGAGGACCCCCTGTTCATACGGCAAGGACATGCGATGGTGTCAACACCGCTGGCGCGCAGCATCATAGAACCGGTGCGGCAAGCGCTACGCGGCCTGGAAGTCACCTTGGCAGATGCCGGCAAATTCGACCCGACTCTGGCGAATAAGCAATTCAACCTGGCCTTGCGAGATGTATTGGAATCAACGGTGTTGCCGCCTTTACTCAAAAGCATGACTGAACAGGCACCACGGATCAGTCTTGCCGCCATTCAGGTCGAGCGGCGTGAACTGGTCAGCGAACTCGCTGCAGGAAGTATCGATCTGGCGATTGATATGCTGCTGCCGCTACCGAATGACATCCGCAGGCAACAAATCGTGCAGGACACCACCGTCGTAGTCGCCCGCAAAGCGCATCCAGCGATCAAAAAAGGCCGACTGGATCTGGACACTTATCTGCAAGCAGAACATGTGCTCGCCAGCTCAAGGCGCAAAGGCATGGGTTTGGAAGATTTTGAATTGAGCCGCCTCGGCCTGCAAAGACGCATACGGCTGCGTTGCCAGCATTATTTTGCGGCCTGCCGCGTGATCAGCCAGACTGATTTGTTGCTGACAATGCCGGAGCGCTATGCACGCATTGCAAACGAGCAGTTCGGCAATCAGATTCTGCCTTTTCCCTTGCCGATGCCATCCTGGGATGTGTATTTATACTGGCATCAAAATGTCGAGCATGATCCCGCCAATCGCTGGCTGCGTGAGCTGTTGATTCAATCTGTGTCGGGAAAGTATTAACAAACTTTTTCTGCTTTAGCCATAGATTGCCTTCATAAAGCAAAAGCATCAAAAGCTGATGCCGACACACCACAAAGTACAAACGGTAGATCGGTACCCGCTATGGTGACGTAGCACATAACAAATTTATGAAAATCTCACGACTCTGGAATTAAAATCCGGATGCGGTTTTAAACAGATTCCCTGCTGGTGCAGTCACGACAGAATTCGTCGTATCAAAGTAAATCAAAATACCCCTGACGCCATTGTCATACGCCATCCAGGTGTTAAGCGCGTATGTAGCGGTGCGCTTGGTTGAACCTGGTAAATAAGTGCACCCAAGCGTCTGGTTAACTTGTGCCATTGTCATACCAACGGTAATACGATTGTATTTGTCGAGATTAATGTTCGCTGAGGTGCATGTCGCAGATATAGTGCCAGGCTGTTGTGGCGTAAAACCAAAGCGCACCAGCGGCATTACTGTGCCATTGGGCAATTGCAAAGTAGCGGTGGTGGTGCTGGTGAAGTTAATCACCACCGAACCAACTGCATCATTTGTCACCACAGCGCTTTTATATTGACCATTTAAGGTCTGACCACTGCTATATGATATCCATTTCCCCTGATACAAAATGTCAGAAGTCATGGGCGCTGGACCCGAGACGTACCAGACTGGTGCACCGGTGTTGTCATACATAAAACCTGCCATAAACATGGACCCGTTTTGCACTTCAATCGCAAAACCGCGGCCACCTTCAGCCGGGTTCCACCACCATCCATTTTCTGGTGGAGTGGCGCCAGCAAATCCTGCACTCAGTAACAAAGTAGCCGAAATGACTATTTTTAAAGTTTTTATTACGCGATTTAGCATATATCTCCAATCATAAAACGACCTTATGAAATCCTTGCCAAAGCTAAATAATACGGGCATGAAGTTGCCAATATCCAGTTGCAAGAAACCCGCACATTTTATCTAGTTATATTTTTATACATAGAAAATAGATTGTAACTATTAATTACAATAGAAACAATATTACCAATATCAATTGTATAAAAATTACTAAAAAAATATGCCTCTTGCAACAAAATCCTTTGGGCAAACTAGCAGCAACTGAAGCGACAGCATTGCATTCATACTTGCAAGCATGATGAGAGGATACGAGGGTAATGTCACACTATCGACTGGGAAAGTGTGAGGATCGGAAAGTCAGTTACTTCTTGGCAAATTGATGTGAATACGCGGCTATCCACCAACACGATGTAATGGCAAGAAAAAATAAGTGAGGAAATCAGGCCGGTTGTGCATTCTCGTTATAGGAAAATGCATGGAGATTAGAACTTACTTGTTGGCTTTCGGCTCATCTGGTAATAAGCAGGCATCGATGATCTGTAAATCATTATCTTTGGCAAAATTCACCACAAAATGATATGCAAGTGGCTCGATATCTCGGATAGCTTCGTTCACCACGACAGAACGTACCCCGTTTAAAAGAATCGGGCGCACATAGCGCGAGTATTGAAGATGTGAATGTCGCCCGCCGTCTGGACTAAAACAGGACATCGCACCGCACAGGCGCTCAGCCCAGTCGCTGGGGCGAAACTGTTTTCCATCGCTGGTAATTCCCTGGATGAAAAATTCGCGTATCGGTGTTGAACTGTTTTTAATGGAATCGGCCATGTGATCGGCTTGCTCTGAACCTAAGAAGACAACCTGGCATCCATTGTAGGTCGGTAAACCTTGCGCCAAGCTTTCAAATAACCTCAGTATTATATCTTATAGAAGACTTGATTCAAAAGCGGATCACAGATAAAACCGTTTTGATGCAGGAAGAGCAATGCTACCCACTTACTATAGAGTATTTGAGGGCTTAGTAAAGGGCATCGATAAGGAAATCACAGACTCGCGAATCAGCGTTCAACATGCGAGTTGGGCGGAATTGCGGTGGCAACCAGCGCCACAAGTCTTCGTACAGCAAAAACCCAAACCTCTGCCAAAGAAGCGCGGAGACACAAAGAAAAGGCAAGAGAGGAACTACTTCATGGCGTTTCGACATTCAAATGAACCCGCAAGCCGGGTGCGCCTGTTGGCGCTGAAAGCCGCTGAAAACCGCATCCAGCCTGCGGTTTCAATCTGAATCGCAGTAAGCAGACTGTCGTTTTGCGTAAGTCTTAATTTCTTACAGCCACACAGCAAAAGACAGGAGAAGCAGTAGCAGCATCCACAGCAACAATGCACGCCAGACCAAGCCGACCGCGCTTTGCAATGAGCGGGGAGATGCTTCCGCACCAGGCTGGCTTTCGATATCCAGGCTATCGACATCCACCGCACTCGCCTCGGCATTGAGCACCATGGCTTTTGTTTCAGGTTCGCCCAGACGTACGCCGATTGCACCGCCGCCTGCTGACAAAATAATTCCTACCAGCTCATCAGACCAGCGATCTGCGTAGTTACGCCATGAGTAAACGGCATCCTCGAAATTACCGACAACAGCAAACGCAATTGCGGTCAGATGGGCGGGTATCCAGTCGATCCAGTAAAAAATTTTCGTCGCATATTGCCCGAACTCTTCATTTTTCATGTGTTCCGGTTCATTCCAGGCGCGTGACAGATATTCGGCAACCCGATACATCACGGCACAGGCTGGACCGACCGGCATCAGGAACCAGAAAAACACACCGAATACATTGCGATGAGTCGCGATCAGGGAACGCTCGACTGCGATTCTGGAAATCTCGGATATATCCAGACCCGAGGTATCAAGATGCGTCCACTCAGCCAGATGCGCTCTGGCGGCAGCCTCATCGCCCGAACTCAGGGCGAGCTGGATAGAGGTAAAGTAATGGCTATAGCGGCGGAACCCCAGGGTCAGGTAAACGATCAGGACATTCCATGCGAGTGCCGCAAACGGATTAATCCGCAGGCATAGCCAGTAGATCAAGGCCGTGGGTATAGTCAATGCGCTCACCAGTATCCACCAGCCGAGACGGCCATGCTGAGCTTGACCGGCATTGCACCAGGACTCTATTTTTTCTGCCAAATTTTGTACCTGCAGGTAAATCGGATTATCGACCCGTAAAGGTTTCAACTGTTCGATTAAGAGCGCACAAAGTATGGAAATGAATGTCATGGTGGGATAAGTTTAAATCGTTTCCAGCTTGAAATGAATTTATGAATGCGGCAAGTGTAAACTGATTTACCCGGTTTATGAAGTCCAGAATAAGGGCCGGGCAAACGACCGCTGCATCATGCCCTCAAAAAATGAAATAGATTACGTAACATACCGGCAGTGGCGCCCCAGATAAAATGCTGCTGATACGGCATGGCATAAAACGTTCTCTGTCCTTTTCCGTCGGGCAAATTGATCACCCGGCGCTGATGATGCTGGCCGTTCATTAAAAATGACAAAGGCACTTCGAATAAAGAGGCGACCTCAAACGGATCTATTTTCAGATCAAACGGCGGCTGCACCAATGACACTACTGGCGTGACCTGATAACCGGTACTCGTCTTATATTCAGGCAACACGCCCAGAATATCCACGTGCCGCCGGTGCAAACCGACTTCCTCTTCCGTTTCGCGCAAGGCCGTCTCAATGGCGGTGCCGTCGCTATCCTCGAAGCGCCCGCCGGGAAAGCTGACCTGTCCGGCATGATCATTCAAATGCACCGCACGGTGTGTCAGCAGCAGCGTCAGGCCGGCCTCCCGCATCACGAGCGGCATCAACACCGAGGCGGGTTTAAATGTCTCGATCGTCGCTAGCAAATGTTCGTCGGTAGTTTCTGGCGTCCAGAGACCTGGCTGTGCAAAACGTTGTTTCAACCAGGCAGCAGACAAATGCGACTCCGGTATGGCATCCTCACCCGCAATCGATTGGATAGGCAATTCTTCAGGATTAAACTTTAATTTCACAACAACTTCCTTTGATCAAACCACTGCCCGATTTTTGCTACATAACTGCAATCTATTCGAATGCTAAATGCAAAAAAGGGACGCCGAAGCATCCCTTTCTTTGCACGCATGACAGGCAATATTACTCTGCTTTTGCAGTTGCTGTCTTGCGGGTAGGCAATTTCTCTTTAATACGAGCAGATTTACCTGAACGCTCACGCAAGTAGTACAACTTAGCGCGACGTACATCGCCGCGACGCTTAACTTCGATCGAAGCGATCAGCGGAGAATACAATTGGAATGTACGCTCAACGCCTTCACCGGATGAAATTTTACGAACGATGAAGTTGGAATTCAAGCCACGGTTACGACGGGAGATGACAACACCTTCGTAAGCCTGGGCACGTTTGCGTGTGCCTTCAACTACGTTGACGTTAACAACGACTGTATCGCCAGGAGCGAATACAGGGATATTTTTGCCGAGGCGCGCAATTTCTTCTGCCTCTAATTTCTGGATCAGATCCATTTTTTACTCCTGATACCATCTTGCTGACGCTGTGACTGCTATGCTCAGTAGAGGATGGGGTTAAACAAGCAGGTCTAAGACCCACACTTAATGCCAGATCCGAGGAAATGGCGGCACTACAAACTACTCAAAAACTTTTCATCGGCCTTGCTTAACAAGCCTGCTTCACGCGCTTGCGCGATCAGATCAGGGCGTTTGTGCATACTGGCTTCTAAAGATTTTTCACGACGCCATTTTTCAATGTCAGCGTGATTTCCTCCCATTAAAACGGCAGGAACTGGAATTTCTTCGAATACGTCCGGCCTTGTGTAATGCGGACAATCCAGCAAACCGTTGACGAAACTATCTTGCACTGCAGAGTCACCGTCATGCAACACCCCTGGCAGTTGCCTGATGACTGAATCCATCAAAGCCATTGCGGGAATTTCTCCGCCAGACAACACGAAGTCGCCTAGGCTGATTTCTTCATCCACGTACTGATCGAGCAGACGTTGATCAACCGCTTCATAACGACCGCAAAGCAAAACAATGCCTGACAGCTGCGACAATTCCATTACCCGCTGATGCGTCAAAGGACGCCCCTGCGGCGATAAATAAATCACTCTCGGCACGAAGCCATTATCAAGCTGCGTTTGACGCTGTTTTGCCGCATCGATTGCTGATTGCAAGGGCTTTGCCAGCATCACCATGCCGGGGCCGCCGCCGTAAGGCCGATCATCCACAGTGCGGTGCTTATCCGTCGTGAAATCACGAGGATTCCACAAAGAGATGGCGCACTTGCCTTGTTCGAATGCCCGCCGAGTTACACCAGACTGCGTCAGCGCAGCAAACATTTCGGGAAACAGTGTGATGACATCAAACTGCATATCGCATGCCTTTCGATCTCAGCAAACCATTTCTCATTGCTTTACGCCTAATAATCCAAGCCCCAGTCGACAACGATTCTGGCACTCTTCAGATCAACTTCTTTGACAAAGCTGTCTACGAAAGGAATCAAACGTTCATGCTTAGCCAAATCAGCTTCCGGAACATCTGCCGCTGCCACCCGCAAAATCGGATGGGCGCCATTGTCCATTAAATCCCTGACCTGCCCCAAGCTTTCGCCTTGCAAATTGTGTACCGACGAGCCGATCAAATCCACCCAGTAAAACTCCCCATCCGGTAAGGCGGGGAAATGACTGCGCGGAATCTTGACTATCGTACCTTTAAGTGCCTCTGCTGCATTTCTGTCAGCCACACCGACCAGTCTTGCAACAACATCCTCGCCGTGAATCTTCGACTCCATGCGATCGACGTCATGCAATTCAGGCCATAATTTTGCATTCTCCAACCACCAGCTTTTGGCGTTGAGCAACGCGTCGGCATCATTAGAGTAAGGATGCACTCTCACCCAACCATGAATGCCATATGCTCCCGAGACGTAGCCCACCAGGACTAAATCTTCAGGAACAGGCACTCCAACTGACATCACTTACTGACAATCACGCAGCGATTACGCTGCAGCTTTGCCAGATTGCGCTACCAGACGAGCAACAGCTGGTGACAATTGTGCACCTACGCCTTGCCAGTAAGCCAGACGGTCTGCTGCAACACGTACTGTCTCAGCATTACCATTTGCGATCGGGTTGTAAAAACCGATACGCTCGATGAAACGGCCATCACGACGATTGCGTGAATCTGTTGCAACGATATTGTAGAAAGGGCGCTTTTTTGCGCCACCACGAGCTAAACGAATAACGACCATAATATTTCCAAAAAATGTCTAAACGCGGAAAAAGCCGCAAATTATAGCCTGCTTCTAGCCAAAACCGCAAGCACTATCCAAGATTCAGTCGTGTTTTACCGACGATACTTAGGCATCGCCTCGGCTTATTACCGATGAATAAGCCTGCAAGGAACATCGTCTTACTCTAGAATCACGCATTACTTTGCAGAATAACTATGAAAACAACACACAAAAACAAAACCCTTGCCACACTGCTTGCCGCGACACTGGGCAGTGCAGGCCTGCATCGCTTCTACTTAACAGGAAAACAAGACATTTGGGGCTGGCTGCATTTCTCGACACTGCCGCTATCCTGGCTCTTGGGCCATTTTTTTTTCGGACTACCCTTGCTGGTTACGGCAGGTCCATTCATCTTGTCATTCTTGATTGCCATGCTGGAAGCATTAGTTCTCGGCCTCACCGCAGATGAAAAATGGGATCTTAAATACAATGCACAATCCGGACAGGCTAGCGAATCATCCTGGCCATTGGCGCTGATTTTGGTGCTGAGCCTTGGCGTTGGCGCCTTCGCTCTCATTGCTACGATTGCACGCGCTTTCGATCTGCTGTACACCGGCGGCTCGTTTGGCTGATTGGCAATACCAAAGCAATACCCGATAAAAAAGCGGCTTCAGCCGCTTTTTTATCGATCGCGCTTACTGTTGTCAGAACTGATCTTCCGTCAAAGCCATTACCCCGGCACTGCCGGCTACGATAGAGGCACGCAAACCCGGCGCTGCTGAAAGCAGGTGATCGGCGAAGAAGCGCGCAGTGGCAATTTTCGCTTTATAAAAACCAAGATCGCCCTCGCCGGCCTGCAGCTTTTGCTGGGAAATCAAGGCAGCGCGCGCCATTTGCCAACCGCCAAGTACGATACCGGCCAGTTTCAGATAAGGAACGCTGCCTGAAAACACGGCTTTGATATCCGATTTAAAGTTGGCAGCAACAAAAGCAACCACCTCTTCCATCGCATCTGCACCCGCCACCAACTGACGCTGAATCGCCTGCAAATCCTCAGATTGAACTACCGCCAATTCAGATGCAGTTTGACGAACCTGCGCAATCAAAGCCCTGGCTGTAGCGCCGCCGTCGCGGGCAGTTTTTCGACCAACCAGATCATTCGCCTGAATTGCGGTAGTGCCTTCATAAATCGTCAAGATCCTGGCATCACGATAGTGCTGGGCTGCGCCTGTTTCCTCAATGAATCCCATGCCGCCATGTACTTGAACACCGGTTGAGGCAACATCCAGAGACATCTCGGTAGACCATCCTTTAACGATAGGCACCAGATATTCGTAGCAAGCCTGATTGGTTTTCCGCACAGCCTCATCGGCATGATGATGGGCTGCATCGCTGGCAGCCGCAGCGACGTAGGCCAGGGCGCGCGCGCCTTCCGTCTGCGCCCGCATCGACATCAGCATGCGGCGTACGTCAGGATGATGGATGATGCTTACAGGACCGGCGGAGCCGGATAAATCGCGCGATTGGACGCGGTCTTTGGCGTAGCTCACGGCTTTTTGATAGGCACGCTCGGCGATGCCGATACCTTGCATGCCGACACCGAAACGGGCGGCGTTCATCATGATGAACATGTATTCGAGGCCGCGATTTTCTTCGCCAACCAAAGTGCCGATAGCGCCGCCGTGATCGCCGAATTGCAGCACTGCGGTCGGACTGGCCTTGATACCCAGCTTGTGCTCAATCGACACGCAGTATGCATCATTGCGCGCACCCAAGGATCCATCCGCATTCACCAGGAATTTAGGGACGATGAATAGCGAAATACCTTTCACTCCTTCAGGTGCATCTGGCGTACGCGCCAGCACCAGGTGAACGATATTTTCGGCCATGTCATGTTCACCATAGGTGATGAAGATTTTCGTGCCAAAAACTTTATAAGTACCATCGCCTTGCGGGACTGCACGTGAACGCACCATTGCCAGATCAGAACCGGCTTGCGGCTCGGTCAAATTCATGGTGCCAGTCCATTTTCCGGCAATCAGGTTTTCGAGATAGATCGCTTTCTGCTCATCGCTACCGGCGGTCAGCAACGCCTCAATTGCACCGTCCGTCAGCAGTGGACACAAGGCAAAAGAAACGCTCGCAGAGTTCAGCATTTCAATACACGGGGTCGCCACCAGCTTTGGCAAACCCTGGCCGCCGAAGGCAGCCGGATGCTGCACGCCCTGCCAGCCAGCCTCACCAAACATCTTAAAAGCTTCTTTAAAGCCTTTGGTAGTAAAAACCTCGCCCTCTTTCCAATAGCTTGGCGCCTGATCTCCCGGCCAATTTAAAGGAGCAACCACTTCACCGGTAAACTTTGCATTTTCTTCCAGTACCGCTTCGACCGTTTCTGGTGTCGCATCTTCGCAACCTGGCAAGGCGTTCACTTCAGCAAGACCCGCCAATTCGTTCATCACGAACAGCATATCTTTTAATGGCGCTACGTAGCTCATATTTACTCCATGAAAAAGGACAGGATGGGCAGGATCTGTCAGAACCAGAGCAATGGCCCTGTCAGCTTCACGACTAACCTGCTTACCCTGCCCTGTTCTGTCCTGTTGATATTCCAAGACTGCACACGGCAAACCCGGTTTGCCGTGATCGCATTGATTAGCCTAACTCTGCAACCAGTTGCGGAACGATTTCAAACAGATCGCCAACGATGCCATAGTCCGCCACGGAGAAAATGGGTGCTTCCGGATCCTTGTTAATTGCCACGATGGTTTTTGAATCCTTCATACCGGCCAAATGCTGGATCGCACCGGAAATACCGACCGCGATATACAACTGCGGTGCAACGATCTTGCCGGTCTGGCCGACTTGCCAGTCATTCGGCACAAAGCCGGCATCCACCGCGGCACGGGACGCGCCCATCGCGGCGCCGAGGCGATCGGCCAGCGGCTCCAGTACCTTAAATGCGTCGCCAGAACCCATACCGCGACCACCGGAAACGATGACTTTAGCCGCTGTCAATTCTGGGCGATCCGACTTGGCAACTTCACGCGAGATGAAGGCAGACTTACCGGAATCGGCAACTGCTGGAATACTCTCTACCACCGCAGAACCACCCGTAGCAGCCGCATCAAAACCGGTACTGCGCACCGTGATCACCTTGACGGCGTCGCTGGATTGCACCGTGGCGATGGCGTTACCGGCGTAAATCGGACGCTCAAACGTATCCGGCGCATCCACTTTGGTAATTTCAGAAATTTGCGATACGTCGAGCTTGGCAGCGACGCGTGGCAAGATGTTTTTACCGTAGGCTGTCGCAGGCGCCAGGATGTGGCTGTAAGCGGAAGCGATTGCCAGTGCCTGCTCAGCAAGGTTTTCAGCCAGTCCATCGGCAAAATGCGCCGCATCGGCGTGCAATACCTTAGTGACTCCTGCGATCTGGGCGGCCGCTTGCGCAGCCGCTGCTGCGTTATGTCCGGCGACCAGGATATGCACGTCACCACCGCATTGAATAGCGGCGGTGACAGTGTTCAAGGTGCTCCCTTTCAAGGAAGCATTGTCGTGTTCAGCGATGACGAGTGTAGTCATGATGTTTTCCACATAGATTGAACCAGATCATCTGGCCCAAAGATTATTCTTAAGGATGAATGAAATTAGCTGATGACCTTGGCTTCGTTCCTCAGCTTAGCAACCAGGGTCGCTACGTCAGGTACTTTGATGCCAGCGGAACGTTTAGCCGGTTCAACCACTTTCAACGTCTTTACGCGTGATGTCACGTCAACGCCCAGGTCCGCCGGTTTAAGGTTATCTAATTGTTTTTTCTTCGCCTTCATGATGTTGGGCAAAGTAACGTAGCGCGGCTCGTTCAAACGCAAATCGGTCGTTATAATCGCAGGCAAAGTCAGGGACAAGGTTTCCAGACCGCCATCGACTTCGCGCGTCACGGTGGCTTTGCCGTCAGCGACCACGACTTTGGAGGCGAATGTCGCTTGCGGCCAACCCAGCAAGGCAGCCAGCATCTGACCGGTCTGATTGCAGTCGTCATCAATCGCCTGCTTGCCCAGGATGATCAATTGCGGTTGCTCTTTATCTGCCAGGGCTTTCAGCAATTTAGCTACGGCCAGCGGCTGCAATTCGGCGTCGCTTTCCACCAGGATACCGCGGTCTGCACCGATCGCCATCGCCGTGCGCAAAGTCTCCTGACATTGTGCGACACCGCAAGAAACTGCGATCACTTCAGTCACTACGCCCGCTTCTTTCAAGCGCATGGCCTCTTCTACGGCGATTTCGTCGAAAGGATTCATCGACATTTTGACGTTGGCGATATCCACGCCAGTGCCATCGGATTTGACGCGTACTTTGACGTTGTAGTCGACTACACGTTTGACTGGTACCAGGACTTTCATAGTTCTGCCTTTACTGAGCTAATTTTTGAACAGAGATGGTGAAACGGATTAATTCTGACGAAACGGATGTTGCAAGTGCAGCAAATTGACGTATACGTAAACTTCATCAATTATAAGACTAAAATGCTCCAGATCGCACAATTTAGCACGATCGTTCTTTTCAATCCAGAAACACAGTAGAGCAGAACCCCTAAACAAGCTGCATGCAAAGACATAGAATCGAATTTCCATAAAAAAAGCTCACGGCAAGTGAGCTTTTTTATGCATTTCAAGGGTCAGCAGATTCACGCTGACAGATTGTTGACGCGCTTTATTTGCGCTTAATAAAATATTCGTACTCTTTGCTATGCTCCAGATGGGACAGCAATTCATTCCCGGTTTGCTTGGAGAAGGCTTTGAAGTCTCTGACTGAGCCTGGATCTGTGGCAATCACATGCAATACTTCACCGGTGATCATATCTGCCAATGCTTTTTTGGTCTTTAAAATTGGAAGCGGACAATTCAGTCCACGTGCATCCAGTTCTTTATTGTATTGCATGATTTTTTCCAGTAGCGGGAATAAACAATTGGTACAGCAAAATACGTACTAAAACATCTGCACCAATTCTACCGGAAATTTAATCAAGATGGTGCAACGCAACAAGCAGATCTCATATTCCACATTTGTTGACAATTGTTTGCACAATTTTAGTGAATATCTGTTGTTGATTGATCACTCAGCCGCTTGCCCAATCGGCAAATACAGGCTCCAATCCTTGGGACCGCATCCAGTCCGCCATCGCGTAACCAGTTCCGGCACGCCATGGGCGTAGTTTTTCAGGACTGATCAAGCGATACTCCAGCAGCTCGGGGGACAATTGAATATTGCCAGAGGCTTTGACATGGTAGGCGAGGATGACTTCATTCTTTTTAATGAATTCATATACGCCGATTAAACTCACCTGGTCCGCATCGAGATTGGTTTCTTCTTTCAGTTCGCGGGCGATGCCTTGTTCCGGCGTCTCGCCGCGCTCCATAAAACCGGTGATCAGCGCAAAAGTTTTTTCTGGCCAGGCAGCGTTACGAGCCAGCAGAATTTGGCCCTCGACTTCGACCAGAGCGGCCAGTACCGGAAGCGGATTATCCCAGTGCGTCCAATGTCCTTCGGGACATGCCAAACGGAATTTTGAAGCTTCCTGCTCATCAGCGCGATGCGTCAGCGATGCCGCGCATACGGGACAAAATTTTATTTCCATTAGCGACCAGTGCGGGGAATTTGTGGCTGCTTGGGATGAAAACGCGCCATCGAATAAGCGTCAACGAAGACGCCATTGCGCAAGGAATGCGCATGCATTGTGCCTTCGATCTCAAAACCGAATTTATTATACAAATGAACTGCCGCGGCATTATCGGAATAGACAATCAACTCGATGCGCAGCACATTGAGCCAGTTGTCTGCCAGACTCAACAATTCAGCCAGCAAGGCGGTGCCGACGCCGCGCCCTGTGAATGAATCTGCGACCGCCATGCCAAGACTGGCAACATGACGGCGACGTAATTTTTTCTCGACATGCAGACCTGCCGTACCTACCACCACACCGTCGTACACCGCGATTAAAAAGGTGTCGTCAGGATTCAATTGCGTTAATCGCTGCTGCCACATTTCCACGGTCGGGTGCGGTAACTGCAAAGTATTTGAAAAAGCATTGGTACTTGCATACACCCTTTGGATCTGCGCAGCATCTGCTGGTTCGGCACGGCGTATAAAAATCATAGGCGTTCTCTAATCCAGTTAGGTACATCAGCCAGCGCCTTCACCAAGCCGCTGGCATCGGTGCCGCCGGCCTGAGCAATATCAGGGCGACCGCCGCCTTTACCGCCAACCTGTTGCGCGACGAAATTAACCAGTTCTCCCGCCTTGAGTTTAGCGGTTGAATCCTCGGTCACGCCAGCGACTAAACTGACCTTGCCATCATTCACGGCGGCTAAAACGATTGCTGCCGTTTTCATTTTGTCTTTCAGCTTGATCAGGGTTTCGCGTAACGCTGTCGCGTCCGCTCCTTCCATCACTGCCGCCAAGACTTTGACGCCATTGACATCGACCACCTGTTCCAGCAAGGCGTCACCCTGATTCGCGGCTAGCTTGGATTTCAATGCCGTTAACTCTTTTTCAACAGATTTAACGTGATCTTGCCATTGCGCTATGCGTTGTGTCAATTTTTCTGGTTGCGTTTTTAACGCTGCAGCGATGTCATTCAGGCGCTGATTCAAGGTTTGCACCAGGTCCAGAGCCACTTCGCCGGTGACAGCCTCTACACGGCGAATCCCGGCAGCCACGCCACCCTCGGACACAATCTTGAATAACCCGATGTCGCCGGTGCGCGACACATGGGTGCCGCCGCACAATTCACGCGAGGTGCCGATGTCCAATACGCGCACTTCATCGCCATATTTTTCACCGAACAGCGCCATCGCGCCATGCTTGATGGCATCGTCATACGACATCACTTGCGCTTGCGCAGCAACGTTGGACAGGATTTCGCGATTGACAATCGTTTCAACCTGCAGGATTTCTGCATCGGTCATCGGCGCATTGTGGCTGAAGTCGAAACGGGTTTTTTCCGCGTCAACCAAAGAGCCTTTTTGCGACACATGCGCACCCAGCACTTCACGCAAAGCTTTGTGCATCAAATGCGTGGCCGAATGATTGCGGACAGTTTGCGTGCGTACTGCGGTTGCCACCTGCGCCTGCAAGCTCTGTCCGACTTCTAATGAGCCCGCGGTCAGCGTGCCGTGATGGCCGAATACATCGGCCTGGATTTTTTGCGTATCAACCACCTCAAACAGTGCGCCGGCGCTGGATTTCAAGACACCGGAGTCACCGCACTGGCCGCCGGATTCCGCATAGAACGGCGTCACATCCAGCACCACGATACCCGCTTGCCCGGCTTGCAATTTGGAGACGGCGCTGCCGTCAACGTACAAGGCGATGACTTTACTATCGTGGCTCAGCTGTTCGTAGCCGACAAACCTAGTTTTGTCGCCGCTGTACTCGATTGCCGCAGCCATTTTGAATTTGCCGGCGGCACGTGCGGTTTGCTTCTGATGCGCCATGGCGGCATCGAAGCCAGCCTCGTCCAAGACGACATTGCGCTCGCGGCAAATATCGGCCGTCAGATCCAATGGGAAACCATAGGTGTCGTACAAAGTGAAAGCGGTCGCGCCATCCAGATTTTTGCTGTCTTTGGCAAGCGCTGCTTCCAAAATTTTCATGCCGTGTTCCAGCGTTTCGCCAAAACGCTCTTCTTCCTGCTTCAAGACTTGTGCAACGCGCTCGCCAGCCTCGGCCAATTCAGGATAAGCCACGCCCATTTCTTTCACGAGATCGGCGACCAGCTTGTAGAAGAATGGTTGCGGTTGGCCCAGCTTGTGCCCGTGACGCAGCGCACGGCGGGTGATGCGTCGCAAGACATAGCCGCGACCTTCATTGCCAGGGATGATGCCGTCCACGATCAAGAAGCTTGCGCAACGGATGTGGTCTGCAATCACTTTTAAGGAATTGTGATTCAGATCAGTACATCCGGTTTCACGCGCAGCCGCCTTGATCAGGTGTTGGAAGATGTCGATCTCGTAGTTCGAATGCACATGCTGTAACACCGCCGCAATACGTTCCAGACCCATGCCGGTATCGACGCAAGGTTTCGGCAAAGGATGCAAGACGCCTTGTTCATCCTTGTTGAATTGCATGAACACCAGATTCCAGATTTCGATAAAACGATCGCCGTTTTCATCCGGCGACCCTGGCGGACCGCCCCAGATGTCCGGGCCGTGATCATAAAAAATTTCGGAACAAGGACCGCAAGGGCCGGTGTCCGCCATTTGCCAGAAATTATCCGATGCATAGCGCGCGCCTTTGTTGTCGCCAATGCGGATGATGCGTTCGGCCGGTACGCCGATGTCGTTTTTCCAGATAGCGTAGGCTTCGTCGTCCTCCTGATAAACCGTGACCGTCAGCTTGTCTTTCGGCAGACCGTAGACCACTGTCAACAATTCCCAGGCATAGTGAATCGCATCTTTTTTGAAGTAATCGCCGAAAGAGAAGTTGCCCAGCATTTCAAAGAAAGTGTGGTGACGCGCCGTGTAGCCGACGTTTTCCAGATCGTTATGTTTGCCGCCGGCGCGCACGCTGCGTTGCGCTGTGGTCGCGCGGGTGTAATTGCGTTTATCCTGGCCGAGGAACACATCTTTGAATTGCACCATGCCGGAGTTAGTGAACAACAAGGTAGGGTCGTTACCGGGAATCAGGCTGGACGAACGGACTCGTGTATGGCCTTTGGATTCGAAAAAGCTGAGGAATTTATCGCGGATTTCAGACGAGTTCATAGTAATTTTTAGGGCAGATTGATGCGGTTTTAAGGGTTAGCTCTTGATTATACGTGATAACTTCGCGCATTTTCTCGTCAAAACTCATTTCGACAAAGCTAGGACCGTGGATAAAACAAAACCCGCCCGGCAGTGGATGGCTACGGTAAAACGCTGTGCTTAATCTGCGGCGCACTTGCACTGGCTTTACAGTAACGCTGTCAGCCGCGCTGGAAGCCGCAACAGGCCCTAGGCAATAAAGTCATGCGTAATCAAATCTATCCTGTCTGTACAAAACGCATCCACACCCCACTCAACTATCTCACGCGCACGCGCAGGCGTATTCACGGTATAGCAAAACACGCCATAGCCCGCGTCCTTGACTTGCCCGGTCAGATCCGCATTTAAATAATGGTGATTGGTATGCAAAGCGATTGCCGACAAGGCTTGCAAACGCTGCAGCCAATCGCTCTCGAGCTGATCGGTCAAAAATCCGCGGGCAATTTCGGGGGCGCATTCTTTAGCGCGCATCAAGGCATCGAAAGAAAAGGACGACAATAAAACCTGTTCGCCCGCGTTGATTTGCCGGGTCATCAGCGCAACGGCCCGACCTGTCGCGTCTTCAAAACCCGGGACCGGCTTGATTTCAACATTCATCCAGATGCCATGCTTAAGACAAAACTCCAGCACTTGCTGATAGCTGGGAACCGGCTCTCCGGCAAAGTCTTTGGAAAACCAGCTACCGGCGTCCATCCGCATCAAGTCCTGCGCCATCGTGCCGGCAACATTGCCTTCGCCAGCCACGGTTCTGCCAAATAAAGGATCATGCATCAGCACAGGGATTCCATCCTTTGATAACATGACATCGAATTCAACCGCGCGGAAGCCATGACTGAGGCCGCACTGCAGCGCAGCCATGGTATTTTCCGGCGCCAAAGTACCGCCGCCCCGGTGAGCGATTACTTTAGGATAAGGCCACATAATTGATATCCATGCTGAGCTTCCAATTCACATAAGTAGAAAACCTAAGGATATATGCAGACCACAGAAAAAAACAAGACCGCACTGGGTCACATCCGCGTGCTCGATCTGACACGCGTACTGGCAGGCCCCTGGTGCGCGCAGAATCTGGCAGACCTTGGTGCCGAAGTGATCAAAGTCGAGAAACCCGGATCAGGCGACGACACCCGCACCTGGGGGCCGCCTTATCTGCGCGATGAAGACGGCAACAACACCACAGAAGCCGCTTACTATCTCGCCGCCAATCGCGGCAAGCAAGCCATCACCGTCGATATTGCGACGGCGCAAGGACAACAGATCATTCGCGAGCTGGCTCTGCAATCGGATGTCGTGCTGGAAAATTACAAAGTCGGCCAGCTTAAAAAATATGGCCTTGATTACGACAACCTGAAGTTACTCAAACCCGATCTGGTGTATTGCTCGATCACCGGTTTTGGTCAAACCGGGCCCTACTCCCATCGCGCCGGTTACGACTTTATCGTGCAAGGCATGGGCGGCTTTATGTCGCTCACCGGCGAGCGCGACGACCTGCCCGGCGGCGGCCCGCAAAAAGCCGGGGTGGCGATTGCCGACCTGATGACAGGCATGTATTCGACCATCGCTGTCATGGCTGCCTTGACGCATCGCGACCGTACCGGCGAAGGTCAATACATCGACATGGCGCTGCTCGATGTGCAAGTGGCGATGCTCGCCAATATGAATACGAATTATCTGGCCAGCGGCAATGCGCCGCAACGCTGGGGCAATGCGCATCCGAACATCGTGCCTTACCAGACCTTTGCCACCTCTGACGGCCACATCATCGTCGCGGCGGGCAACGACGGGCAATACCGCAAATTCGTCCAGGCCGGCGACCGCCAGGATCTGGCCGATGACAGCCGCTTTATCAGCAATCCTTTACGAGTACGGAATCGTGAGGCGCTGGTTCCGCTGCTGGCCGCAATGGTGCAACAAAAAACCAAACAAGAATGGATAGACGCTTTAGAAACAGCAGGCGTACCGTGCGGCCCGATTAATTCCCTCGATGAAGTATTCGAGAATCCGCAAGTCATTGCCCGCCATATGCAAATGGATTTACCACATCCGAGCGCAGGCAAGGTCAAGCTCGTCGGCAGCCCGATGAAGATGTCAGCGACGCCGGCAGTCTACCCGCTTGCGCCGCCCTTATTGGGGCAGCATACCGATCAGGTCTTGCATGATCTGCTGCATTATGACGACGACAAGATTGCGCAGCTAAGACAAAGCGGCGTCATCGGCGCGAAGCCAGTGTGACGAATTAACGATTATTTACTTTGTCGTGCCAACCAAGGTCAACAGTAAGGCCGCGCCCCGCGTTAAGGACATATCATCAATGTTCTGGAGTTTGTCATGCGTAAATTAGCTATTCTGATGTCTGTCCTGATCGCAAGCCAGCTAACGGCTTGCGCCACGCAGGGTTATCAAGGATACCAAGGCTCTTCCAATTCACCTTATCCTTCAAATTATCAGACGCCTTACCCGGTGCAGAATCAGACTTATCCCAATCAATATGCGCAGCCGTCCTATCCGCAGTATTCACAAGGATACCAGGCGCCCGCTTATGTTGAGGTCGCAACCATCGTCGCCATGCGCGAAGTCGGACAGGCGAATAACAACCAGGCTGGTGCCGGCGCCCTGGTCGGCGCGGTACTCGGCGGCGTGCTCGGACACCAGGTCGGCAAAGGTGACGGGCGTGATCTGGCGACTCTGGGCGGTGCGATTGCCGGCGGCATTGTAGGTAATGAAGTGGAACGAAATAATGCGCCGCAAAGAGTGAAAACCGAAATCACCTTACGCATGCCGAACGGCGAACAACGCGCGCTGTTAATCGAACCAGGTTCGTACTACCGCATCGGCGACCGCATTAAAGTGATACATCAAAACGGACAGTTAAATATCGTCCAATAAATCTGCACTTACCATTAAAAAAGCTGAACCGCATGCGCGATTCAGCTTTTTTCTTTTGACAATCGTTGCTTTATCAGGGCTTACCCAAAACGACAAGCGGCTTACCACGATTCAGATTGAAACCGCAGGCTGGACGCGGCTTTCAGAGACATTTCGTGCCAACAGGCGCACCCAGCTTGCGGGTTCATTTGAATATCAAAACACCATGGAACCACTTCCTCTCTTGCTTTTTCTCCATGTCTCCATATCTCTGTAGTGAGAGATTTTGGCTTTTGCGTAAGTCCTGTTTATCTCATTGCGCTAATTGCTTATTTTGCGCATCCAGCCAGACTTTCAGCGGCGCGAAATAATCGAGGATCGCGGAGGCATCCATCTTGTCTTCGCCGGATACTGCCTTCAATGCCTCGTTCCAAGGACGGCTGGCACCCATCGCCAGCATCGCCTGATATTTCGCACCGGCTTTTTTATCTTCAAAAATCGAGCAGCGATTCAAGGGACCGACATAGCCCGCTTCCTTACATAAGCCGCGATGCAACTGGAACTGTAAAATGTGCGCAATGAAATATCGGGCATACGGCGTATCGGCGGGCACATGGTACTTAGCCCCGGCATCGAAACCATTCGCTTCCATCGGCGCCGGACGTTTGATGCCCTGATATTTTTCACGCAATTCCCACCAGACTTTGTCGTAATCCGCAGGCGCAACTTTGCCGGAATAGACTTTCCAGCGCCACTGATCGACCAGATAGCCAAACGGCAAGAAAGCCACTTTTTCAAGCGCGCGATTCAGCAGGACGCCGATGTCCTGCGAGGCATCAGGCACTTCGCTGAGCAAACCGATTTTTTTCAGATACTCTGGCGTCACCGATAAAGCCACGGTATCGCCAATCGCCTCATGGAAGCCATCATTGGCGCCGGCTTTAAAAATATGCGGCTGCTTGCGATAAGCAAGGTCATAGTAAATATGCCCCAGTTCATGATGAATCGTGATGAAGTCTTCGGTGGTCTGGTTGATGCACATCTTGACACGTACATCGGTCAGATTATCCAGATCCCAGGCTGACGCGTGACAAACCACTTCACGATCACGCGGCTTGGTCAGCATCGATCTTTGCCAAAAAGACGGCGGCAACTTCTCCATACCCAGCGAGGTATAAAAGCCTTCTGCGTATTGCGTCATGCCCTTGGCATCGATATTTTTTTGTTTCAATACCGCACCGACATCCAGCGACGAAGCCTGGCCTTGCGGCTTCACCAGCGGATATAAATTTTCCCAGGACTGGCTCCACATATTACCGAACAGATGCGCAGGGACAGGGCCGGTCAAAGGTACCACGTCCGGCCCATAGGTCTGACGTAATTTCAGCCGGACATATAGATGCAGCGCGTCGTACAGGGGTTTTACCTGCTGCCACAGACGCTCGGTATCGGCCTCGAATGCATCTGCCGACATATCGTACTGCGAGCGCCACAAAGCGCCGGTATCGGCAAAACCCATTTCGCGCGCGCCCTTGTTCGACACCGCGACATAATTCACATAACTGTCTTTATACTTGCTTGCCTGCTGATGCCAGCCCATCCAGACATCTTTCAGCACCGCCGGATCATGGCTCTGCGCCATGATCTCTTCCATCTGCCCTAGGTCGAGGCAAGTGCTTGCGTCACCTGGTTTTTTACAATATTTCGCCTTGCCGTATTCACCGGCCAAGGAGGTCCCCAAACGGGTATAAGCCTCGCGATCCGCCGCATCTTTAAAACTTAAATTCAATTGCAATAACTTCAGCTTGCGCTTGCTATCCGCCGACAAGGCCAGGCCGTTATAGCGGCGCGCCTGAATGGCAATCTCGCTGCCGACGGTCAGGGCCTGCTCACTCGCTTGCGCAGACATTGCCTCCGTATCTTCCGTGATATGCGTTTCATACACCCACGCGGCACGCTGCGCAATCACCGAGAGCTGTTGCAAACGCAGCTCAGCGTCGCGTAAAAATTGTTCGGCTTCGGCCACCGTCGGCACCGTCGCGGTTTTTTTGGCGCTTGTCGTCGTTTGTGCAAAGCCACTCGCTGGATAAGCAAGCGCCAGCGACATGATCATGAATGCGGGTGCGACCTGTTTGAAATAACGCATAAAGTCCTTTATCGAGTTCTTCACCATGGATAATGGCTGAACCGGAATGTAAGTTTACGGAGGAAAATCAGTGTGAAATATCGGTTTGATCAGTTTGAAATCAAAGGCCGCCTAATATATCAGCAATCTATTTAACCTTGTTGCTCTGCGTTGCTTTTATACCATTTACGTAATTTCGCGACAAAACCACGGCCATTTACGGCAAAAATGTGGGGATTCATCGCTTTACCGTAGCCGGTCTCAGGGTATTGAGGGATGATGCGTATCCAGCCAAGACGCGCAATATGATGCGCGTGCTCAAGAAAAATTGAGCAGGCATGTGTATAACCTACTATCTGTCCACCATGTTTCCATTGTTTTTCCCGCGCGATAATCGAAAACTTATTTTGGCACGCACTGTACTGGTGCTGACTGCCCTTAATACTGTCATCGCCTTGTATTTAACCTATATCGATGGCTCAGGCGGATCGTTCCAGATCAACTGGGTATTTTCCATGTTCATCGGCACCAGCATCACGCTATTGGTGGATAGCAGTCGCTGGTTGATCTGGCGCTTCAAGAAACCCAATCTGATCGGCTTCGCGTTAATTTGCGTCACAGCAGCGCCGATCGGCTATTACTTCGGCCACTATGTCGGCACACTTATTTTTCCTCAGGCAGTCTCTGTTCAGGTGGCGGCATCGAATCGGGGCGAGCGCGCAATGGTGGTCATGTGTATTTTTCTCAGCCTGGCTTTTTGTTTCTTTTTCTGGAATCAAAACAAGCTCGCCGAACTAAGGGCCGAGGCGGAGCGAGAAAAAGCCCGCAACGCCGCCATAGAGCGGCAGGCAATGCAAGCGCAATTACAACTGCTGCAGGCGCAAATCGAGCCGCATATGCTATTCAATACGCTGGCCAATTTACAAGGCTTGATCGCCATCGATCCGCACCGGGCGCAATACATGCTGGAACAACTGATACTGTATTTGCGGGCCAGCCTCAACTCTTCCCGCAACGACAAAACAACGCTGCAGCAAGAGTTCAGATTGATGCATGCCTATCTTGAATTGCTGGCGATACGCATGGGGAAGCGTCTGAGCTACGACATCGTCTTGCCGCCAGAATTACAAGGCATAGAAATCGCTCCCATGCTATTGCAGCCGCTGGTCGAAAATGCGATCAAGCACGGCATAGAACCAAAGATGGCCGGCGGTCACATCCAGGTTACCGCCTCGCTGGAAGACACGGTATTGCATGTCAAAGTCAGCGATACCGGCATGGGATTACCGTTTGATTACCGGGAAATGCCGCCAGCCGGTGACAGCGCCAGCCACGTCGGCAACGCCAATGTACGCGAGCGCTTGCGCGCCCTGTACGGCACGGCTGCCAGACTCAACCTGAGCGCCAACCAGCCAGAAGGCGTGGTCGCCCATCTCACTATTCCACTGAACTGACAAACTGACACTACGACCATGACACAACTCCGCGCCCTTGTTGCAGAAGATGAACCGATCCTGTCGCTGACCCTGCTCAGACATCTGGAAAAATTATGGCCCGACCTGCAAATTTGCAGCGTCGTGGATAACGGCGTATTCGCCGTACAGGAAGCGCTCGCTCAATTGCCGGACATCCTCTTTCTCGATATTAAAATGCCGGGCAAAACAGGGCTCGAAGCTGCACAAGAATTGGCCGAAGAATGGCCCGACAGCAAACCGTTTCCGCTGATTGTCTATGTCACGGCCTACGATGAATTTGCCGTCGATGCCTTCGAACATGCCGCGTCCGATTATGTGCTGAAGCCAGTCAGCGAAGAACGCCTCAGCAAGACCGTCACCCGCCTGCAAGCCCGCCTCGACAATGGACAGGAACGCTCAGGCGAGCTGGAGCGTGTAGTCGCGCAATTACGCAATCTGATACCCGGCGTTGGGAGCGTTGGGAACCTCGGACATCCTGGCAGTGCCGGTAACAGCAACCTCAGTACCGCCAGCAATAACGCCACTGAAAAACTCACGCTGATACGCGCGGCAGTCGGCAATCAAATCCGCATGATACCGATTGGCGACGTGTTGTATTTCGAAGCCACCGACAAATACATCAATGTCGTGACAGCCGAACACTCGTCCTTGATCCGCGTCAGTCTGCGGGAATTGTTGCCACAACTGGACAGCAATCAATTTTGGCAAATCCACCGCAGCACCGTCGTCAATACACAGTACATCCACACTGCGACCAGAGATGGCGCAGGCAAGCTGACACTCAAACTGCGCGGCAATAATGATAAGCTGCAGGTTAGCCGCGTGTATGCGCATCTTTTCAAGCAAATGTAAAAATCAGACTTCGTTCTATGAGCATCCAAACTACCGAACTGCAATGGCAATGCGCCGCGCTCGAGTCACTGACCGCAATCCAGCTCTACGATATTTTCGCGGCGCGCAGCGAGGTCTTCGTGGTCGAACAAAACTGTGTTTTTCTGGATATGGATGGTGTCGACAAAATTTCCCTGCACCTGGTTGGCTGGGGTAAGCGCGACGAAAAAAATGCCGTCGCAGCCTATCTGCGGATCGTTCCGCCGGGCGTGACTTTTCCGGAAGTATCTTTGGGTCGCGTCATCACAAGCAAGGATTTTCGCGGTAGCGGCGCAGGCAAAGAGCTGATCACACAAGGATTGGCGCATCTCGAAAAATATTATCCGCAACAGCCGGTAAGGATCGGTGCGCAAGCCTATCTGGAAAAATTTTATGGCAGCTTCGGCTTCGTCACCGTATCGGATGTGTATCTCGAAGACGATATCCCGCATGTAGAAATGCTGCGTCCTGCGAGCACCATGTAATTCAATCAAATTGGAATACTAGGTCTTTTGCTTGTATAATCCGGTGTGCTGCAAATTTAAAAAACAGCATAGCTGGGCGTTAAGGGACGCCCTCCCGCACAAGAGGCTCTCACCCTTATTTACTCCTTCCGTTTCTGGATGTGATTGACCAATTCGTATGGCGCAGCGGGCAGCCGATACACGAAAAGGAACAAGCACATGCAAAATCTTCCCCGCAATTCATTAAGCGCTCTTCAGAGCAATCCATCTCTTGTACCGTTCTCAGGCATTACGGGAGAACCAGCATGAAACAAGCCAGCGACGAACTCAAAACCCGCGCCCGCATTTTGCTGAATGCATTAGAAAAGCAAACCCCCGCAGCCATGCTCAGAGTGCAACAACTATCGAAGCGTGCGCGCCGTCCCGTGCCCGCTTCATACAGCCTGCAACTCTGCCTGAACCTGGTTGCGATCGAAGTGGGTTTTCGTAGCTGGGAGCATGCACGCATCGTTCTGCAAGGCGAAGCGAAGAGCGGCGACGACATGGGGCAGTTCTGGTATGACGATAAATTATGCAGTGTGTTTATGAACGCCTGGTTTGTCGAATACGAAGTCGCGCGCGCCTTTGTGCAGGTGCGTGCAGACCGATTCTTGCTGCCTTACGGCACCCAGTTTGTGGTGGTCGAGCCGCCGTACCTGTCAGCGATAGGGGTAGAAATCGATACGCCGCGCTGGCGAACCGCTGGTCACGATTTGATGGCGAGTTACGGTAGTATCGACTGGCAAGTCTTCGTCAATCAACGATTGCTGGCAACGCGCGGTGCTTTTCATTAATCGCTGACAATCTGCTTGCCGTCATCGCTGTTTTCAGCATGGCGGCAAGTACATTACAGACTGGCGCAAAACGGCAGCGACAAAGCCTGCAAGACCTCGCCTTTATCGGATTGCACAAACGCGGCAACCGCCAGATTCTTGCGCACCGCATGCGGCGGAATGTTGAGCTGTCGCGTCACACTGATGCCGCCGCTACTCATGCGAACCGGCTCCCCCCACTCACGCACCACATAATCATGCTGCAAGGTGACGCCACGGTTTTCGCCTGCCTGCACCTGCGACACCAGATTATTTTCGACCAGTGCAAAATACAATTTCCCGGCATGCGCGGTCTTGCTATCGAGATGCACGGTCAATTGCCGCTCGTTCAAGCCATCGAGACTGAGACGGATATCGGCGCGTGCCGGAACCTGATTGATACGCTTCACCGCCTCGGTCACACCGCCACGCCAGTTGCGCAATTCCTGCCCGGCGACGAACATCTCCGGCGTATACACACTGCGCGATGAGGCCAGCTCCGCCAGCCAGCGCTGGCGCTGCGTGAATAAAGGTTTGGCGAATATATCTTTCCAGCCGATGTAATCCCAATAATCGACATGCAGCGAAAGAGGCAATAATTGATCGGCGCTCAGGCCAGTGGATTTATAGATATTGCTGACGAACTTGTCGGCAGCCGGACAGCTATCGCAGCCTTCTGAGGTGTACAGCTCCAGCAGAGCGACTGTGTGCATGGGACTGCTCTTGCTGCACGTCTGCGCTGTCGCTGGCAAGCTGGCACCTACGGCCATGCTTGCCCCCAGATAAACCGCCAACGCGGAAACGATGCGATGCATACGACCTCCTCTACGCTAATTCATCATAGTCGCAGAACAGGTCGATTTCCTTACAAAATCTTATGCGATACCGCGCAGCATCAATCTTGATTGTAAGGATTCCGGCAATATCGCCGACAGCTTCGCCGTGATATGCGCCTCATGCTTGCTCCACCACAATCCCGCCGCGATCAGCGCGAAACCCAGCACCGTCAGCAAGGCCACGAAGACAAAACTGTCTTTGAACAAATGCCAGGACAAATCGCCCAGCACCATTGCCAGACCGATCCCACCAAACACTGCAAACACTCTGCGCGCCAGGATCGCACCGATGAAGATCAAGCCCGTATTGATCGCCAGATACATCAACTTGCCGGACAAGGCGCCATCGCCCATCGACGACAAGGCGCCCCAGAAGGTCAGCAAGCCAAACAGATACAGCCAGAATGCGTAATCGATACCGCGACGCGAGCGCAAATCCACAATCAGCGCCAGCACCAGCATGCCCAGACCAAACACCAGGGAAATCTGCTGGCGCAGATGCCAGTTGCCGCTGATCAGGCCCGCATCGCCTTGCATTAGGATCGCAGGCACCACGTCCATGCCCATGTAAAACAAGGTCACCGAGATCGGCATCACCAGAAAGCTATATTGAAAACGCCACAGCATCAGCGCACCGGCCAGCAAAGTCGCCAGTTCCATCGTCAACCAATGCCAGTCTATCCAGCGATGGAAATCGCGATAATGCCCGGTCGTCGCGCTATCGGCCCACCAGCCCAGCACATGCTGGAGCGCGAATATCGCCAGCGGCACCAGCGCAATCGCCAGCGTCGCAAAGATCCCCGCCGGCGCGCCCAAGCCGCGCTTATCCAGCCAGCTCGCCAGCGCCACCGCAAACAACAGGTACACCAGGCTCAGATCCAGCAGCACAGGCATGCCCCACTTCTCGACCGCCAGGGTACTGAATAAGGAACACGCCGCAATCGCCAGCATGCCGCCCAGGTAATACAAGACCGTCGTGCCGCTAAATCGCGTCGGCGCGTTGCGCCCCGTCATGCCGCCGTGTCCGCTTCGGTAACCAGCTTTGCGCGCCCGCGCTTCCAAAAATTGCAGCAATGGATCCACCTGCCCATAGTGCAACAAGCCCAAGTCCGCCGCCTCCATCAAGGCTTCACGCTTACATAATTTACCCATTTGTTTGCCCCTCCAGTCTCGTCATTTTTTTTACTGCAGAGCTTATTAAAATCTTTTTTGGACGCGAGATGGAAAGTACTAAAGAAGTATCGCGAGCCGATACTTCAGGTCGAGAATATTGATCTAAAAATAAGAAAACTCTGTGCACCTGTTTCTGCGCGACATCTTTTGCGCCAACCCGGCAGCAGTCACCCGCGTCCAGCAATGCGAGATTTATGCTGGTCAGCACTGCGGTATCGAGGTGCGCTGCGGTAAAATGCTTGTCATCACATTATTTATTGAAATGATTGGCACCATGAGCAACGACGCAAATACTAAAAAAACCGATACCAAATCTGAAGCAACTGCCAACACCCCTGCCCCAGTATCGAATTTCCTGCGCGGCATCATCGATCACGACCTCGCCGCCGGCATCTACACCCGCGACGGCATGCCCAATGTCATCACCCGCTTCCCGCCCGAGCCTAACGGCTACCTGCACATCGGCCACGCCAAATCGATCTGCCTGAACTTCGGTCTGGCACGCGATTACGCCGGTCGTTGCCATCTGCGCTTTGACGACACCAATCCGGAAAAGGAAGATCAGGAATATGTCGACACCATCATCGACAGCGTCAAATGGCTGGGCTTCGATTGGAACGATAGCCCTGAACAAGGTGATGGTAGCCAACCCCGTAGCCATCTCTACTACGCCAGTGATTATTTCGACACTTTCTACGCGATTGCCGAATACCTGATCAACGCCGGCCACGCCTACGTGGACAGCCAGTCGGCCGACGACATGGCCGCCAATCGCGGCGACTTCTCCAAACCCGGCGTGAATTCGCCTTTCCGCGACCGCACAGCAGCCGAATCGCTGGATTTATTCCGCCGCATGAAAGCCGGCGAATTCCAGGGCGGCGAGCACATCCTGCGCGCCAAGATCGACATGGCATCGCCGAACATGAATATGCGCGACCCGGCGATCTACCGCATCCGTCACGCACATCATCACCGTACCGGCGACAAATGGTGCATCTACCCGATGTACGACTACGCACATCCACTGGAAGACGCGATAGAAAACATCACGCACTCGATCTGCACCTTAGAGTTTCAGGATCACCGTCCGTTCTACGACTGGATCATCGCCCGCGCCACCGAAGGTGGTTTCTTCAAACAACCAGTACCGCGCCAATACGAATTCGCGCGTCTCAATCTGACCTATGTCGTCACCAGCAAACGCAAACTGCGCCAACTGGTAGAACAAAACATCGTCAGCGGTTGGGACGACCCGCGCATGCCCACCATCGTCGGCATCCGTCGTCGTGGCTACACGCCGGAATCCATCCAGCTTTTCTGCGAACGCATAGGCGTCACGCGCTCTGACGGCTGGATCGACTACAGCACGCTAGAAGGTTGCCTGCGCGAAGACCTCGACCCGAAAGCAGCACGCGCCACCGCGGTGCTGCGCCCGCTGAAACTCATCATCGACAATTTCCCGACGCTCGATGGCATGAGTCAGATGATCACCTGCAGCGCACCAGTGCACCCGCACCAGCCGGAACGCGGCAACCGCGAATTCACCATCGGCAAAGAACTGTGGATAGAACAGGAAGACTTCATGGAAGAACCCGTCAAAGGCTACTTCCGCCTGTTCCCTGGCAACAAGGTACGCCTGCGCTACGGCTACGTCGTTGAATGCACAGGCTGCGATAAAGATGAAAATGGTAACGTGATTGCCGTCCACTGCAACTACTTCGCCGACAGCAAATCCGGCACCGAAGGCAGCGCCAATTACAAGGTAAAAGGCAACATCCACTGGGTCAACGCCGCCGATGCCCTGGAAGCCGAAGTGCGCCTGTACGACCGCTTATTCACCGACGCGAACCCAGACGCCGGTGGCAAAGACTTCATGGCTCTGCTGAATCCAAACGCATTAGAAATCGTCAAAGCTTATGTAGAACCGGGTATGAAAGACGTTGCGCCAGACACGCGTTTGCAGTTTGAACGTCATGGGTATTTTGTGGCAGATCGCGTGGATTCTGTGAAGGGTAAACCGGTGTTTAATCGGGTTACTACTTTGAAGGATAGTTGGGGGAGTAGTTTTTAATTAAGCCTAGTATTATTGGGCGGTTACGTCCACCCTATGCACTTGCATTTACCTAGCGGCCTATATGCTATTATTCTTATTGGTTTATGGGCAGATTTTTGATTGCGCTTCGCAATCTGTGAAAAAAATGTCCGCAAGGATTGCCCTTTATAGAACATGGAAACATGTCTCTATATTCTCTTGACAATGCGTAAGAGTGCCCATAAACCACCACCAAAATAAGTGAGGTTTGATGAGAAAACTGCAGACCTTGAGACAAATTTCTACCAAACCTGAACTTGCGAATTTGCTTGGAGTTAAACCTTCGATTCTTACATATGCCCTATATGTAACTAAGCCAGAAAAGCAATATATTCAATTCAAGATCCCAAAGAAAAGCGGCGGTGAAAGAATAATAAATGCGCCTACTGGGAAGTTAAAAACAATCCAATCTGCGCTTTCAAATTTATTGCTCGATTGCCTAGATGAGATTAATCAAGAAAAATATCCAAAATCGGAATTTTCTAAACAATCTGTCAAATACTCAAAAATACTCAAAGTAAGGTGTGGCGGCGCTCGGAGTAAGCAGCCTAGCCTATCGCATGGCTTTGAGAGACGTAGGTCAATTATCACCAATGCGTTGATGCATTTGGGGAAAAAAAACGTCTTAAACATCGATTTAGAAAATTTTTTCGGTAGCTTCAATTTTGGTAGAGTTCGAGGGTTTTTTATTAAAAATGAAAATTTCAAATTAGACCCAAAAATCTCAACTGTTATTGCCCAGATTGCTTGCTACAACAACGAACTTCCACAAGGTAGCCCTTGTTCACCGGTTATCACGAATTTGATAACTCATACATTGGACATTCGACTTGCATCTTTGGCAGAAATTCATTCCTGCACATATAGTCGGTATGCTGACGATATTACATTTTCATCACGTGAAAAAATATTCCCAACAAAAATCATGCGTGAAGATAGTGGAAATTATGTCGTCGGGAAAAAATTACGCTCCGAAATTTCAAGATCAGGCTTTTCTATTAATCACAAAAAAACCAGAATTCAATTTAAAGATTCCAGACAAGACGTTACCGGATTAATCGTAAATAATAAACCAAATACTAAAAGAGAATATTGGCGCACTGTAAGAGCTCAATGCAACAGCTTATTCAAGAACGGCTCATTTACAGTAAATTCTAACGGTAAAGTGAGTATAGGCAATGTTAATCGGCTTGCAGGACAATTAAATTTTATCGATCAGCTAGATCATTACAATAGATTACGTCAAAAACCACCCTTAGACCCAAACTACCAATGGAAACGAGATGCACTTGCTCACCAAAATAAAAATAAACAGAAAAAACATTTATTTAGTGGGCGCGAAAAAACCTATAGTGAATTTATTTTTTATCGCCTTTTTTATTCTGCAGACAAGCCGACAATTCTAACTGAAGGTAAAACCGATAACCTTTATTTAAAATCAGCAATTAACATACTTTCTGGGTACTATCCAAAACTAGCAAAAACCAAAACGGCAAAGACTCCATATGAATTATCTGTGCAGTTTCTCAACTATTCAGCACGAACCAAATTTCTTTTGGAGTTACATGGTGGGGCTGACTATCTAAAGGATTTTATAAAAAATTATTCACATAATTTTGATCGGTATAAAGCTCTGACTAATCAACACCCTGTGATTATCGTTGTTGATAATGATGATGGGCCAAAAGAACTTATCAATGCAGTTTCGAAAATGGGATCGGCAAAAATTTTCCCAACGTCGTTGACTATAAAAAGCGATATTAGAAAATCAGATTTTATTCACGTTACTCACAACTTATACCTGGTAATGACGCCACTGTTAGCTGGAGAAACCAAAAGCGATATCGAAGCATTTTTTACTGATGCCGATAGATTAAAACAACATAACGGCAAATGTTTCAACACCAAAAAAAACCGAAAAGACGAAATAAATTTGAGCAAAGATTCATTTGCAAATCACATTATTTCTGCACAAAAAACTACAATTAATTTTGATGGTTTAAAACCGATACTCGATCGAATCACAATGGCAATTGAGCACCATAATTTGCCCAAATAAAAATCATACGTAGCGTGCGTACGTCTGTAGCAAGCGTAGCGTGCGTGCCTCCGTAGGGTGTGCCATGCGCACCATTTCACCGGATATCTTCACTTTTTAATCTGTTCGTTTTCCCATCATTGGTGCGCATGGCGCACCCTACGTCATATCTGTGTGGCTTGTGGCGTGTTTTGGTGCCGCGAGGCGCGTCTTTGTTGCGGCATGGTTTTTATGGATATTGACAGATCATCGTGTTCAAGGCGGCAAGCAAGCGTAGCGTGCTTACCTCGGTAGGGTGCGCCATGCGCACCGTTTCACCGGATATCCTCATTTTTTACGCTGTTCGTTTTTCCATCATTGGTGCGCATGGCGCACCCTACGCAATGTCTGTGCGGCTTGTGGCGTGTTTTGGTGCCACGAGGCGCGTCTTTGTTGCGGTATGGTTTTTATGGATATTGACGGATCATCGTGTTCAAGGCAGGCTGTGATTTTATTTCTCGCGCCTTTCTCATGCCAAATTATCGACGTTCGAATATCGCTGGCGGCACGTATTTCTTTACCGTGAATAGTTTTCGGCGGCGACCGATTTTGACTGCCGAATCGCTGCGTCATGCTTTGCGTTTGGCGATACAAAAAACGCGCCTGACACATCCGTTTGAAATTGATGCATGGGTGTTGTTGCCGGATCATTTGCATTGCATCTGGACGCTGCCGCAGGATGATGCGAATTTTTCTGTGCGCTGGTCTATGATCAAACGCATGGTCTCGCAAGCTTGCGCGGCGGAATTTGGCGTGGGCGATTTGTCCGCTTCACGAACGCAAAGAAATGAATCGGGCATCTGGCAACGACGTTTCTGGGAACATCAAATCCGTGACGACAAGGACTTTGCACGGCATGTCGATTATATTCATTGGAACCCGGTAAAACATGGTCTGGTTGCGCGTGCGGGTGATTGGCCACATTCGACATTTCATCGATATGTGGCGCAACAGATGTTGCCGCAGGATTGGGGGATTGATGCCGATGTTGCCGGAGACTTTGGAGAGTAACTATTTGCTGAGGATAGATTGGTGCGCATGGCGCACCCTACCTCTAATGATAATTTATTGATCTCTTCCCTTAGCCCGCGCGGCGTGCAATTTCTTGTAGCTATCAATCAGACGCTGATGGCGATCCAGTCCTTCCAGTTTCATGCTCGTCGGCGTTAAGCCGTAGAAGCGTACGCTGCCGTTGACTGATCCGATCGCTGCATCCATACGCTCGTTGCCAAACATGCGGCGGAAATTGGTTTCGTAATCGTCCAGTTCCAGTTCATCGTCCAGCGTCACTTCGAGCACCACATTCAGTGCCTGATAAAACAAGCCGCGTTCGACGCTGTTGTCGTTGTATTGCAGGAAGGCTTGCGTCAAATCCTGCGCATCGTCGAGTTGTTCTAAGGCGAGATGGATCAGCAGTTTTAATTCCAGCACGGTGAGTTGTCCCCAGACCGTGTTCTCGTCAAACTCGATACCGATTAATGTCGCGATGTCGCTGTAATCGTCGAGTTCGTTATTTTCTAAACGATCGAGCAGCGCTTCCAGCGCGTCATCATCGAGCTGATGCAGATTCAGAATATCGTTGCGGAACAATAAGGCTTTGTTGGTGTTATCCCAGATCAGATCTTCGACCGGGTAGACTTCTGAATAACCCGGCACCAGGATGCGGCAAGCGGTGGCGCCTAACTGGTCGTATACCGCCATGTAGACTTCTTTGCCCATCTCGGCGAGGATGCCGAACAAGGTCGCGGCTTCGTCGGCATTCGAGTTTTCACCCTGACCGGAAAAATCCCATTCCACAAATTCATAGTCGGATTTGGCGCTGAAAAAGCGCCATGATACGACGCCGCTGGAATCGATGAAGTGTTCGACAAAGTTATTCGGCTCAGTCACTGCCTGGCTGACGAACGTCGGTTGCGGTAAATCATTCAGGCCTTCAAAACTGCGGCCTTGCAGCAATTCTGTCAGGCTGCGTTCCAACGCGACTTCAAAACTCGGATGCGCGCCGAACGAAGCGAACACGCCGCCGGTGCGCGGGTTCATCAGGGTCACGCACATGACCGGATATTGCCCGCCTAGCGAGGCGTCTTTTACCAGCACCGGAAAGCCTTGTTCTTCCAGGCCCTGAATGCCGGCCAAGATGCCGGGATATTTCGCCAGCACGTCTTGCGGCACATCGGGCAAGGCGATTTCGCCTTCGAGGATTTCGCGCTTCACCGCGCGTTCAAAAATCTCAGACAGACATTGCACCTGCGCTTCGACCAGCGTATTACCGGCGCTCATGCCATTGCTGGCAAACAGGTTTTCGATCAGGTTCGATGGGAAATAGACGGTCTCGCCATCCGATTGGCGCACATACGGCAGCGAGCAGATGCCGCGCTCTGCGTTGCCAGAATTGGTGTCGATCAGATGCGAACCACGCAGTTCTTTATCGGGGTTGTAAATTGCCAGGCTGTATGCATCCAGAATCTCTTTTGGCAGCGCATCTTTCTTACCCGGTTTAAACCACTTTTCATTCGGATAATGCACAAAATCAGCATTGGCGATGTCTTCGCCCCAGAACGAACCGGCGTAAAAATGGTTGTTACTCAGGCGCTCAATGTACTCGCCCAAGGCTGACGCCAAAGCGCTTTCTTTGGTCGCACCTTTGCCGTTGGTAAAGCACATCGGTGAATGCGCATCGCGGATATGCAATGACCACACATTCGGAATGATATTGCGCCACGACGCAATTTCAATTTTGATGCCGAGGCCCGCTAGCAAGCCGGACATATTCGCGATGGTTTTTTCCAACGGTAAGTCTTTACCGAGGATGTAGGTGGCAGCATCCGCATCTGGATTTAGTGTCAGCAAAGCCTGCGCATCGGCATCGAGGCTCTCGACTTCTTCGATCACAAACTCAGGCCCCTCCTGCACGACTTTCTTTACCGTGCAGCGCTCAATCGAACGCAAAATGCCTTGGCGATCTTTATCAGAAATATCGGCGGGCAATTCCACCTGAATCTTAAAGATTTGCGCGTAGCGGTTTTCCGGATCGACGATATTGTTTTGCGAAAGGCGGATATTCTCGGTTGGAATATTGCGTGTATTGCAGTACAACTTCACAAAATACGCTGCGCACAAGGCGGACGATGCCAGAAAATAATCGAAAGGTCCGGGTGCTGAGCCATCTCCCTTATAGCGGATAGGCTGATCAGCGATCACCGTGAAATCATCGAACTTGGCTTCCAGACGAAGCTTATCGAGAAAATTGACCTTAATTTCCATGAGAGTGTTCCAAAAAAACGGCCAAAAGCGCGTTGAAAGTAAATTAGCCGCCATTATCCGTTCTTTTAGTCGTACAGGATAGGCGGCAGCACAAATCCACTCGCCCGCTTCGTCACGCTGAGCGCATTCGGCATAGCGGATACGTCGCCTGATTCTGTCAACGACTCAACATCTGAGAAATGCAGGGAACGATTCCCGGATAACGGTATGATAAACTTGCCGCCCTCTGCCCGCACCGCGTTATCCATGCAATACGGGTCTTACAGGATACTTATCGTGACTACTGCATCTGAGATCAATCAGTTATTTCCTCGCCCACTGTGGCAATGGTTTGAACAAATCTGCGCTATCCCGCATCCTTCTAAACATGAAGCCGCATTGAGCGAACATATTCAGCAGTGGGCGAAGCAGCGCGGCTTGCCGGTGGTGGTCGATCATGTCGGCAATCTGATCATCCGTAAACCGGCCACCGCGGGCATGGAAGATCGCAAGACTGTAGTGATTCAGGCGCATCTGGATATGGTGCCGCAGAAGAACGCCGATAAGGTACATGACTTTGTGACCGATCCGATTCAGCCGTGGATCGATGGCGAGTGGGTCAAGGCAACCGGCACCACGCTGGGTTCGGACAATGGCATCGGTATGTCGTCGGCGCTGGCGATCCTGGGCTCTGGCGATATCAAACACGGCCCGCTGGAGGTCTTGTTGACGGTCGATGAAGAAGCCGGCATGACCGGTGCGTTTGGCTTACAGGCGGGCATGCTGGATGCCGAGATTCTGATCAACACCGACTCTGAACAGGAAGGCGAAATCTACATGGGCTGCGCAGGGGGCGTCGATGCCGAGATCAGCTTGCCGCTGCAATGGCAGGCGGCGCAGGCCGATCACCTCGCTTTCACGCTGAGCATCTCTGGCCTGAAGGGCGGGCATTCCGGTGTGAACATCCATCTCGGTCGCGGCAATGCGAATAAACTGCTGGTGCGCTTTTTAGCAGGTCATGCGGCGGAACTGGGGATGGCGCTGAGTGAGTTCAAAGGCGGCTCGTTGCGCAATGCGATCCCGCGTGAAGCGCAATGCAGTTTTACGATACCGACGGAGAAGGCCGACCTGCTGCAACAGCGCGTCGCGCAATACCTGGACATCTTGCAAGCCGAACTAGCCAAGGTAGAGCCTGACCTCAAACTCACCGTCGCCGCATCGGCGGCACCAGCAACGCCGCTGCGCACCATGCAGGCAGCCGCGCAAAAAATGCTGATCAACCTGATCAATAGCTGCCCGAACGGCGTGATCCGCATGAGCGATGAAATCATCGGCGTGACCGAAAGTTCGCTCAACGTCGGTGTGATCAGCACCCACGAGGACAGCGTCAACATCGTCTGCATGCTGCGCTCACTGATCGATAGCGGTCGTGAAAATATCGAAAGCACTTTACGCTCCTTGAGCGATCTGGCGGGCGCACATATTGCCTTCAGCGGCTGCTACCCGGGCTGGAAGCCCGACACCGGCTCGCCGGTGATGGCGATCGTCAAGGATACCTACGAAAGCATTTATCACAAAGAACCGACGATCATGGTGATCCATGCGGGTCTGGAATGCGGCCTGTTTAAAAAGCATTATCCCGATCTGGACATGGTCTCGATCGGCCCGACGATCCGCTTCCCGCATGGCCCCGATGAGATGGTGAACATCGCGACGGTCGGCCAATACTGGACGCTGCTGCTGGCGGTGTTGGAGCGGATTCCGGCGAAGTCAATGTAGTCCCATCGCACTGCTTTGAGCAACCCATAGCTACCATTGATATGAATAAAAAATATTCCCTCCTTTTACAATGCACACTGAGCGCCGGCCTGGTCCTGGGCCTCAGTGCGGTGGCCCGGGCAGAGGTTTATAAGTGGGTCGATGCCAATGGCAAAACGCATTACTCAGAAAATAAAGAAGATGCCAAGGGCAAGGCGGAACAGGTAAAAATCACGTCCAGACCGGCACCGATCTCGTCTACATCGAGCTGGCGCGAACAAGAAGAACAATACAAGCAACGCCAGGCGCAACAACAAAGCGAGCAGGCAAGCCGGCCATCAGCACCCGCACGCAATAAATCGACCTACGATAGCAACCAGCCAGAAACCGACGCCTCGCGCTGCGATCTCGCCCGCAGCATCAACAACGGCACTGTAGTGCATACGAATGGCGCCAAGACCGATGCCAACGACCGCATGATCGCCGAGCGTGACGTGAAGACGTATTGCCATTAATAGTCGTAGCTAATGCAGATGGTGGGTATGCTGCAAACTGCGATCGAAAACCGATACCGCAATCCCCATGCGCCTTTCCGGGCACTTTCGTGCCACGAGGCGCATGGGGATTGCGGTATCGGTTTTGAGTTTTTGCGAAACCAGGCTGCCGCCTAAATCACGGTCTGCGGTTGTTCAATCATTTGCTGGTAGATCAGGCTTTGCAACAAGATGGTGCTATTCGGTTCGACATCAATGAACTGCAAGCCGTGGTTGATCGTCGGAGCGCCGTGCGGGTCGTTCGGATTTTTGTGCTCGTCTTCACTGATATTGCGCACGATACAGTTGATCGTCATCAGCATATCCACATGATGTAGCTTGATTTGGAACGACAATAACAGTTGCTGGTTTTTTTCAAACAAAGGGCGAGGCGTGGTGATCAGGGCGCCTGCGGCGCTCAGGTTGGTGACGACGACGCTGAACTTTTCATCGGGATCAGTGCTCCCGGCTTTCTTGACTGAAGCGATGATGCGCACCTTGATGCGCGGGTCTTTGCGCACTACCGACCCTTGAATTTTTTCGGGATAAGACAGGTGCAGATACGAGAACGGAACGCTGTTGACCTTGATAACATAGCAGTCAAAAGCAAACGCCTTTTGGCTGGAAAAAACCCGCACCACGATCTTATCGTTCTCACGCAAGAGTGCACGGTAACCGTTAGTCAGCGGCGTGCTCACCAACAGGCTGACGTTATCGAGATAGCCCACCACTTTAGAAAAAACCCGCTCGTCGCCCAATGAGGACGGCAATTGCAACTGGACCCTATCCCCGACACGCAAGCGCATGTCGGGAAAGGTGAATTTAAGTTCATGCTCGCTGGCGTCTGGTTGGGTATCCGAACTCATTATGTCGTTAGTTGATAGAACGTGATCAGAAGGATGACAAGTTTGCGGGTGAATGCTCGAACAGCGTGACTGAGCGGGTCGATGCTTTACCGTTGCACATGGCATAAAGTATTACTCAAGGTAAGGCTTATCACAAGTGAAACTTAACGACGCAAGCAAGATGCCGATGCTGGCGAAACCGCGCTTGAGAACATAGGGCTTGCGCCTGTCCCTGGCAAAACTGTAAACCGCATCTAAACGCCACGCGATCTCGGCTACAATGCCGGCTTACTCGTTCCAGATTCCACTCGTTACCGAAAGAATTGATGAAATATTTTTTCAGATTTATCCGCACCATCCTGGGCCCATTCTTGCTGCTTGAAGAATATCTGATGCGTCCCAAAGGGGTGGAACGCAATCCGGCCGCACAGCGAGATGTCGATGCGGCTTGCGCCAAGCTGGCGCTGTATCAGTTCAACACCTGCCCGTTCTGCATCAAAGTGCGTCAGGCAATGCGCCGTCTCTCGCTGAACATAGAACTACTCGATGCGCAAGGATCAAAAGAGCATCGCGATACCTTGCTGGCACAGGGTGGCAGCCCTAAAGTCCCCTGTTTGAGAATCACCAGGGAAGATGGCAGCGTGCAATGGCTTTATGAGTCACGCGACATCATGGCGTATTTAGATCAGCGCTTTTCTGCGGCAAAATAACTTGCGGCATCAGGCCGACATCCAACCAAGACCGGGAGGGAAATCATGGCAAGCCAGGCAAGCAGCGTTGAATTTATTGTCGATCAACTGAGTAGCTGCGGTAAGGTTACCGCGAAACGCATGTTTGGCGAATACGGCCTGTATCTGTCGGAAAAAATGTTCGCCGTGATGTGCGACGATCAGTTATTCATCAAGCCTACCGATGCCGGACGCGCCTTGCTCGGCGAGGTAACGGAAGCGCCGCCCTATCCCTCTGCCAAACCCTGGTTCTTGCTTGATACCGAGATGTGGGAGGACCGCGAGCGCCTTTGCCAGCTCGCGCTCTGCACCGCGGCAGCCCTGCCCGTCCCGGTGAAAAAGATCAAAAAACCCAAAGCTCCAAAGAGCACCGCTGCGACCTGATTACATCCGGGCAGCTGACCTGCGATAGCCAGCGCTTCGCCGGCCAATCACATCCAAAAAGCAAAACCTCTCACCGCAGAGACGCAGGAAAAAGGCAAGGGAGGAAAGGCTCCATGACATTTGATATTCAAATGAATCCGCAAGCCGGGTGCGCCTGCTGGCACGAAATGTCTCTGCAAGCCGCATCCAGCCTGCGGTTGCAATCTGCAGTGCGGTCAGCAGCTTGTCGCTTTGCGTCAGCCCTGCTTATTTAAGGACATGCGTTAGATGCATGCCTTAATTGCACTATTTCTGTAGAATATGGTTGATGTTAGTTTTTAATCAATCACACTCTCGCTCTTTGCATTGTTAGTACATAACGAAGAGTCCGCTAAATAATCCCCCCTACGGAAATTGGAAAGCACTGAATGACGGGTCCTTTAAAAAAACTGCTGGGTATAGCTCTGGCCTGCGTCGCAACGCTGGCATATGCGCAAGAGCTGTCCATCACCGCACCATCACCCGCAGCGACGGCGGAACTGCCGCCTGCACACTTTGATAATAATATTGCCGAGCGCTGCCCCAAGCCGGACTATCCCAAGGTCGCGCTGCAAAATGAGTTTCAAGGTGATTCTGTTATCAGTCTCGGTATCGATGAGAACGGCAAAATCGAAAGAACAAGTGTGTTGAGAAGCAGTGGCTGGCGTATTCTCGACGATGCCGTCAGTAAAACGATCATCGGTTGCCAGTTGATGACCGAGGCACCGCTTAAAAAACTGACGAGGAGCGCGGTCTACAAATGGAGAACCAGCGGCGCGATTGAATATCAGCCGGAACTCATCCCCGCAAGCTGTGCAGAATCCGAGCTGGTGCGCTTTGCCGATGACAAGGAACAGGGCCGCGGTATCGTGGTCGGTGCCTACATCTCCGACCTGGGCATGCCGGGACGCTTTTCGCTGGAATGGGGCAGCGGCCAAATAGAGTTGGACAGAGCCAGTGTGGCGCTGGTCAAAACCTGCAAATTCAAAGCCGCCAGGCGCGACCTGAAAAAACGCAGCGCTCCGATTTCTTTGCGCTTATTTCCTAAGACAATCACGCAATAAGATTCTGTTTGCCACACCATGACCTCGGCCATCTGAACTGCGGTCATCAACGACAACCCGGAGCGCAAACTGAGTACAATGGTGACTTGCGCCGCACCAATCAAATTCTGTACTAGCTACTTTTAAACCAATGAAAATACATGGTGAATGGGAGATCTCCCTCGTTGGTAACGTGTTGGTTCGCACCACCGCTGGCAGCTTCAATGAGCAAGGCACTCTGGCCTGCTTTCGCGATACGCAAAAGAAGGCGCCGGTCGGCACTCCCTGGGCGGGCTTAACCAACGCGGCCCATTGGGAAATGTCCAGCGCCCGCTCCCTGCAAGCCTTTCCGCAAATGCGCGAATGGGCCTTCCAGCATGGTTGCGTCTGCCTGGCAGTCGTGGTGCCGGACCAGATGCGCATGACCATCCACCAGCGCCAGACCGGCAATTTGCCGGACAACCTGGTGCGCTATTTTTCCGATATGGCAGAGGCTTGTGCATGGTTAACCGCCAAGGGCTTCCCTTTCACGCCTGAGGATTACCCGCACGCCGATTTCATCGAGCGGACCAGACCTGATCATTGAATAGCCGCAGGCTGTTGATCTCCCGGCTGACTTGCATTCCAGCATGAACGCCCCATCTCAGACGCTCATGAGACAAAGGAGATTCCATGTTCTGGCTGCATCATCCACAACCCGTGCGTCCGCGTAAGGCAGTCGCCGAGCAAACCGTCAAGTCACAAGCGCCTGCACCGGTGAATACGCATCTCATCGTGATAGAAAAAATCCCTGCGCCGGATCTGATGCCGTTCAGTTCAGCACCAAACTCAAGCGACGGGTCGCTCCAGCGCGGCACCGGGCAAGACACCGGTCCCCTGCCTGCGCAGGGATGACGAATGCGTACTTTTTTCCTCAACGGAACGGCATTGCCGCCCTGACTGTTAGCTGAACTGAGCCATCAAACTGCGCCATCATATGGTGCAGATACGCCGCGCAAGCAGGATCGCCCTCAAGCGGTGCCCAATGCGCTTTCTCCTCCTCAGTGAAAGCAGCATACGGTCCGGCTTTACTTTCAAAAAATACCGAGCCGCTTTCCAGTGCCACCATACTGTGGAACACCCCCGCCGGTATCGTAATGCCCAGGCTGTCCTGATTTTCCTGGCTGTTCGACAGCACGACGGTTTCAGTAATCGATCCCTGCGCATCAAATAGCAGCACGCCAAAACGCCCGCTCATGACGATGATGGTTTCGTCCTTTTCCACAGACAGGTGACGATGCGGTGCAATATAGGTGCCAGGCTCCAGCGCATTCAGCAAGCGATGGCAAGCACTGTCATTCGCGGTATGGAAATTCAGGTTCTTGCGCAGTCGCGGACTGTCTTTGGCGGCCTGGGTCAGCTCTGCCAGGGTTTGTCGGGTAATTAAATTGGTCATTGAATGGTCTCTCGGATAGCATCTGGCAATGAATCAAGCTGAGGATGTCTGAACGCCCTGCGCTCAGCCAGCCAGTTGCTCCCATTCTTCACGCAACAAGGCATACATCGCAATATCAATATGCCTGCCGCGACTGAATGAAGCGCCGCGGGCGATGCCTTCTTTCAGATAGCCGCAATTGATCGCGACTTTTTCCGAGGCGATATTATCCACCTTCATGTGGATTTCCAAGCGATTGATCAGCGTGGTCTTGAACAGGTAATCCGTCAGCATGCGCACGGCCTCGGTCATGATGCCTTTGCCGCGCATCTCATTGGTGAACATGCCGTAGCCAATTTCGCGCGAATTGAAATACGGCACCGTTTTAAAATGAAATACCCGTCCGAGTATCGCGCCCCGATTCACCTCATGCCCGTCAATGATCAGGAAGGTTTCGCTGGTTTCTTTGGACTGCGATTCGGCTTCAAACTTTTTTTCCAGGACGCCGGGCAACATCAATTCCAGGGACAAGAATTCACCTTTGGCTTCCGGCGAATTCATCAGGGTAATCAGTTGAGGGATATCGTCCTTGCGAACGTGACGTAAATGAAAGCTACTGCCTTTGATCATGCTGGTAGTCTCCTGTGTAAGAGCAATAAGCGGGGAAATAATGATTCTCTGCGCTTACGACAGTGTAGCAGCCCACACCGTCATTTCCATCTAAAATCGTCCAACACACTTAAGACCTGTCCGTCAACCTGCCTCATTTCTTCATCTGCAAGCGCGTCGCATTGCCAAAGGCGGCATAACTCGACACCACGATTTTTTCTCCTTCCTTCAATCCCGACAACACCTCGATCTGACGGTTGTTGCGACGTCCTGTTTTTATCATGCGCTTCTCGGCATCGATGCCGTTGTCGGCGACCACAAATACCCAGGCGCCGCCGCTGTCCGTTACAAAGGCCGCATTCGGCAACAACAGCGCGGCTTTCGGCTCACCCAAGGTAATCTGGGCATCCAGACTTTGTCCCGGACTCAAGCTGCTTGGTTGCTGATTCTTGAATACTAATTCAATCGAAAAACGCCCCTCCTTAATTTGCGGATAGACCCGGCTGACTTCAACTACATAGTCTCTGGCGTCTTGTTTGAGCCAGCCCTGACGGCCAATCGCGACACGATTCAGATAATATTCATCGACCTGGGCGCTGAGTTTAAATTTAAGCGGATCGTCGATCCGCCCAATGTGCTGATCGGTCTTGACGGTCTCACCGATTTGTAAACGGAAGTCGGTCAGCCGCCCGGCAACTGGCGCACGCACTACCAATGCCGCTACCGTAGCGTTCACCAGTGTCAGGCCGCCTTCTATATTTTTGATCGCTCTTTCCATCTGGGCGACGGCATCGCGTTTGACTGCGGTTTCGCTGGAACTGTGTTTTTTCTCTTCGTTATAGGCGCGCTGCTGCTGTTCCAGGGTGTCGGCGGATTCGTCCAATGCGACCGCGGAAATAAATCCTTGCGCAGCCAGCGTCACATTCCGCGCATGCTTCTTTTTGGCTTGCATCAAATTGAATTCAAGATCCGACAGGCGGCGCTGGTGATCGGTATTCGCCGCTTCAAAATTCACGCGTAAATTCGCCAGATTAGAAATCTGCTGCGTGTGCTCAGACTGGCGCTGCAACAACTCCAGATTGCGTTGCGGATTCGAGATACGGAATAATACTTCGCCCTGTTTGACAATCGCACCGTCACGCGCAAACACCTCCTCTACCCTGCCGGATTCTACTGAATCCAGAATCACCGAATGCAGTGCTTCTGCCTTGGACCGTACCACAATGTCATCTAAAAAAATCCCGCTCTCGACATTGGCAATGCGCACATCGTCCGGCGACACCTGCAAGCCTCTCGGCATGAAGCGCCAGAGTCCTGCGGCCATCAAGGCAATGCACAGCAACAGCAGCATGCCGCTGACGATTTTTTTGGTGTGGGTCTGCGGGACGATGACATCCATGGCAGCGCCGCTCACAGCCAGATGAGGTGTCGATACTTTCATGGGTAAAGCGGATAGGTTTTCATCGGTTGGGGACTTATCTTCATTTATCCTCAGCCGCAAGCTTTGTGCCAGCGACTTTAAGGCTGGCATCACGGTGAAAAATCGAGACAAATCGTCTTTTTTTGGAATGCCTGTCCGCTACTGAACAAGGCGACTGTCCGATATCGGACAGTTCTGATGCGACCTCGCAGATAGGCGGGAGAATGATTGCTAGCGCGGTACTTCAAAGCTAAAATGCCCTGCAGCGGACTGGCCTGATAGATTCGACGAGTGGATTGGACCAGTAGCCCGCTTAGCGCCGATTGCCGGTCGTGGCGAGTGACTGCCTATTTCAATCAAGAACGAGTTTCATGTCCACTAGCTTACCTAATTTACTCATCGTCGACGATGATCCCGATGTCGCATGTGCCGCGCAGATGTTGTTGCGTCGCCGTTACGGGCAAGTGAACGTGGTGAACGATCCGGCACAAGTATCCAGCGTGTTAGCGCAACACCTTCCCGATCTGGTTTTACTCGATTTTAATTTGACTGCTGGCCGCACGGATGGCGGCGAAGGCCTGGCAATGCTGGATCTGTTGCGTGCGCAGCACCCGGCCCCTGCGGTCATCGCGGTCACGGCGTATGCCGATGTACCGCTGGCGGTAGAAGCGCTGAAACGCGGTGCCTGCGATTTCATCACCAAACCCTGGGATAATGCACGGCTACTGGCTGCGGTAGAAACCGCGCTCGCCAGGAGAGCCGGCTCAGCCGTCAGTCATGTCGCAAATAATGCGTCTTCAGCGCTTGCGGCCTTAATGGGCGAGTCCGCCTGTATGCGCGAACTCAAGGCCATGATCTGCAATGTCGCGCCGACCGAGGCGAATGTCATGGTGCTGGGTGAGAATGGCGTCGGTAAAGAATTAGTGGCGCGCGCCATTCACCAGGCATCGCCACGGCAGCACGCCGGCTTCCTGGCCGTCGATATGGGAGCGATACCCGAGACCACGTTTGAGAGTGATATGTTCGGCCATCGCAAAGGCGCATTTACCGATGCGCGTAGCGACCGTGCCGGGCGCTTTCAGGCGGCGCGCGGTGGCGTCTTGTTTCTCGATGAAATCGGCAACCTGCCTCTGGGTGCGCAGGCGAAGTTGCTGACCGCACTGGAGCGCCGGGAAGTCACGCCGGTGGGCATGGACAAAGCGGAGAAAATCGATGTGCGCATCGTCAGCGCTACCAATCTCCGCGAGCTCAAATTATTCGATCCGTCGGTATTCCGTCCCGACTTGTTATTCCGCCTGAACACGATCGTATTACGGGTGCCGCCGCTGCGTGAGCGGCGTGACGATATCCCCGCGTTGTTGCAGCATTATCTGGCTTTGTATCAAGCCCAATATCAGCGCCCGGTACGCGCCATCAATGATGCGGCCTTGAATGCCTTATGCGATTATCGCTGGCCAGGCAATATCCGGGCACTGCGGCATGCCTGTGAACGCGCAGTGATACTCGGTACCCAAGCCGAATATGCATTTCAGGATTTCGGCATGACTTCGCTCGATCCTGCAGCCGATGCAGCGACAGAGTTCAAGTCAGAGCAGCGCCTTCTGCCGCTCAACGAGACATTCAAACTCACTACCCTGGAGCGTGACGCCATCGCCAGCGCCATGACGCAGGCAGGCGGCAATATCAGCCAGGCGGCGAAACTTCTGGGTTTAAGCCGCGCCGCCTTGTATCGCAAGCTGGAAAAACATGACATCTGATATGTCGGCGTCTGCGCCCGGACAGCGCTACCGGCATCGAAAATTATTCTGTCTGCTCGGTACGCTGATCTTGATGGCTGCCGCTGCGAGCGCCGTTTATATAGCCAATGCAACGCACCTCCTGCAAACCGCGCGCCTGCTGACTTTATGCGGATTGACGGGGTTGATCGGCTGGTGGCTGCTCTGGTTCGGCCTGGCAGATTTAGCGACGCGGCAAGTGGTCCTGGTGCCGGATGTCACGCCGCCATTGCCGCAAGACCCGGGCGGTATGCAAGACCGTATTACGACATTGGAAACGCGCCTGGAACATGCGCCGATTGCCTTGTTTGCCATCGATAAAAATACCCTCCCTCATCCAGTCCATGCCATGAATGGCAATGCCCGCCGCCTGCTGGCACCGGGCCGTACAGCCAAGCCGGAACAATTATTTGATTTGCTCAGAGCACAGGCAGTAGGCAAGCGCAGCATGATTTTGTTTGAAACCGAACAAGGGCTGGAGCGTGCCTTGCTGGCGACCAGCAGCGTCACCCTGCACGGCAGCACTGCAATGATGGTGGCCTTGATGCCGGTAGAAACGGAGCTGCAATATGAGGCGCAACAAGCCTGGCAAAAATTAGTCCATGTCCTGACACATGAGATCATGAATTCGCTCACCCCGGTGGCGTCGCTGTCGCGCACGGCCCATGATTTATTGGACGATCTGAAGCCGGACTTGCCTGCCGACAGTGTCAAGGATTTCAGCATGGCACTCGATGCGATAAGTCGCCGCGCCCACGGTCTGGCCGATTTTGTCGGCAGCTATCGCAGTTTATCGAATGTCCCGCCAGCCCATCCTGAACGCGTCCATCTGAATAATTTATTTGACCGTTTGTCGGCACTGACCGCCCCCGCCTGGGCCGCACGCGGCGGGCGGGCTATTTTTTTGGCAGAGCCCGACTCTTTAGAATTGATGATCGATCCCGCACAATTCGAGCAGGCACTGATCAATTTAATCAAAAATGCCGAAGAAGCCACTGCCGGCACTAGCAAACCCGAAGTCGTGATCCGCGCCAAACTCAGTCGCGGCGGACGCTTGCGCGTCGAAATCAGCGACAATGGGCCTGGCGTGCCGGAAGAATTTATCCCGCATATTTTTACGCCCTTCTTTTCCACCAAAGAAAAAGGCAGCGGCATCGGGCTGGCTATGGTGCAGCAGTTAATACAGGGTAACGGCGGTACCGTACGTTATGCCCATGCAGTACAACACGGCGCACGGTTTATCCTGACTATCTGAGCCCGGTACCCAAGCTTATTCAGCGTCAGCACTGTCTTGCCATATCCTTCGCCGGATGCGCTTGATCCCGCCCAACGATGACTCCGGCAATAATGACGCAAATAGATGCCCGATAGCCACTCTCCCGGCTTATATGATGCTAAACGGTATTGACCTCCTTACTCCCAGAGAGTATTTTCGTATACATCACTTTTTGGAGACAAATTCATGTCGGCGTCCTTAAGTAACGATGAAATTGAGGATCGCTATTTTTTGCTCGGTAAGATGGAGATCTTGAACATACTCAATGATCTCATCCACCGCAGGGAGCCTGTCACCGTCTATTTCAATGGCGGGCAAGAATTTATCCTTAGCATGCTCCTGGAGGCGCGTTCCGAAGCCTTGATTTTTGATCTGGGTGGCGACCAGAGGGCCAATAAACTCTTGCCTAAAAGCGCCACTTGCGCGTTTGTTGCAATGCCCGACGGTATCCGCGTGCAATTTACCGGAGTCAAGCCAAACCGGTTTATGTGGGGCGAGAGCCAGGCATTCTGGGTACCTTTGCCCGAACGTATTATCCGTCTTCAAAGGCGCGAAACTTACAGAAATATCCTGCCGGTAGCGAATCCGCTCAAAGTCACACTATGGATGGAAGATGGTACGAGAATCAATGATATGGTCTTGCATGATTTGAGTGTCGGCGGCTTTGGGGCGACAGTGACCGGACTGCCTTCGCTGCGCGCAGACGACAAAATCAGGCATCTCGAAATTCCCTTATCGGATAAAACGACCTTGATCTGTTCCGGCCAGGTAAGGCATGTGACGCTGATTAGCCGGGATGGTCATCGACGTTATCGGATTGGCGTAAAATTTTTTAAATTGCCGCATGCGATGGAAGTTGCGATTCAGCGATATATTATCAAAACCGAATATGAGCGACGTAAATTATTGATGATTTAGAGTTTGCCAACAGTGAACTCGATGACAGAAAAAACCTCTATCCAATCCATATGAACGAGGAGATTGCATGTACGACGATAATGATTTTTTTGCGATAGCGAAATTCTTAAAACTCGGCATCAGAATTACCGTCAAAAATCCTATGGGGCAAAATTCATCGTTTTCCACGAATTTCCCTACACCTAAGGGAACCAGCGTTTCTTTTGACGAAAAATCCTTATACGATCTGGAGCGCAAATTACGCGGATTATTAGCGAGTGACGATCCGGTCAAAACCAAACTTGCTCCATTCGATTATCTGGGAACCAATTTTCGCGGCATACTTTTCCACCTGAAAGACATCAATGAATATGTGCTGCAAGAGACGCATGACCTGTTTGGAACGGCGTCCAAGCGCATTGTCAGGAAGTCGGAATATTTTTTTCAATTACTCAAATAATGCACAAAGGCTCATGTGATAGATGCACTCATTGCCGGCAGGATGTATGGCCAGGCGCAGCAACGGCAAGGCCAGGCAGCTAGCCACTACGTCACCTGCAAGCTGCGCGTCGCGCTGGCTGGCGGCGATACGATTTTTTGTAATGTAATCGCGTTCGACGATACGCTGCAAGCAGCCTTGCTGGCCTTAGGCGACGGCGACGCTGTTTCTGTTTCAGGTGCTTTGACACCCAAAATATGGGAAGACAAGCAAGGCAATACCCGTCCCGCAGTTGACTTGATTGCGCATGCGATCCTGACGGTGTACGACGTACAAAAGAAGCGCGACGCCTTACAAGTCGATGATCTGAATTGACCAGGACACCGCAAAAACCACAAACGCTCACCACCGAGACACGGAGACACGCAAGAAGAACTGACTCATTGAGGTGTGAAAATTAAAACGAACCCGCAAGCTGGGTGCGCCTGTTGGCACGAAATACCTCTGAAAGCCGCATCCAGCCTGCGGGTTCAATATGAACAGTGATGAGCAGCTTAGCGTTTTGCGTAGGTCTTGCTACATGACAGCGATATGATCCTTACAGTGAAGGAAACAATATGAAATGGGAAGGCAATCGCGAAAGCGATAATGTGGAAGACCGTCGCGGTGACGATAATAGTGGCGGCGGTGGCGGCAGTGGAATCGGCGGCCGGCATATCGGCATTGGCTCCATCGTCATCGCTTTGGTCGCATCGTATTTTTTCGGGGTGAATCCCCTGACGGTATTGAGTTTGCTGAGCGGTGGCGGTTCGGGGCAAGTATCGACCAGCCAGACCAATCAATCCAACCATCAGGTCCGCCCTGCCGCCAATGACAGGGAAACCAAGTTTGTGCGTACTGTTTTGGCAGATACGGAAGATGTCTGGAAAGAATTGTTCAGTGCCAGCAGCGCGCAATATACAGCGCCCCATCTGGTCATTTTCGACACGCTCACATCCACTGCATGTGGCAAAGGAGAATCGGCGACAGGCCCGTTTTACTGCCCTTCCGACCGCAAAGTGTATATTGATCTGAGCTTCTATCGATTGATGCGCGATCGTTTTCATGTCAGCGGCGAATTCGCGCAAGCCTATGTAATTGCGCATGAGGTGGGGCACCATGTACAAAACCTGTTGGGAATATCCGACAAAGTGCATGATGCACGGGTGCGCGCTTCACTCATACAGGGAAACGCCTTGTCGGTAAAAATGGAACTACAGGCGGATTGCTTCGCCGGGGTCTGGGCTTTTCATGCGAATCAGGCGCGCAGCATTCTGGAAAAAGGCGATGTAGAAACTGCCTTGAATGCCGCCACCGCCATCGGCGACGATGCCTTGCAGCGCAAAGCGCAGGGACAGGTAGTGCCGGACTCATTCACCCATGGCAGCTCCGAGCAACGAGTTCGCTGGTTTAGTCGCGGCCTGGAGAGCGGAAAAATGGAGCAATGCGATACATTCCAAGCCAAACAGCTATAAGCTGAATATCTTGTTTGATCGATGCGGCTCGAATTGCATAAAGCTTGCCTTTTTTGCAAATAAAGATCAGAATTATTGTCACTATTTGCGGCAAACCGACACGCCATCAGTACATCGCGTAGTCTCAATGGGCGAGTATCAACACTCAGCTTGAAGGTAAGGCATATGAAAGCCAATCATGGCGGCATGTTGAGTCAACAGTCCGGTGGAGCGACTCTTCATTTGATGCGTTGTAACTATGTACCTGTCCACTTTGGAGATAAGGCCGATTGATGTTTTCTTTCCCTTTCAAGAAAAATAAAAGTACGACTGCAGCCTATGAAGAAAAGCCTTTCTTTGAAAAACAAGAACAGGTTTTTTTCGGGCGCTTACGCCGCGCTGTACCGACTTGCTATATCTTTCCGAAAGTGGACCTGAACGACTTGCTCGAACCGATGAGTAGCGATCCCAAACTGAGACGGGCGGAACAAGCCGATCTCGAAGGCAGGAAAGTCGATTACGCGATCTTTGATGCCAGCATGAATCTGCTCTGTGTAATCGAGTTGAATGAAGAACTTGACGATGATGGCAAATACCTGAGCAATGAAGCTTTTTTTAAAACGGCAGGCATTAAAACGATACGCTGGGAAAGACAGGCGCTGCCAATTTTCGATCAGATCTTGCGCATACTGGCGCCCTTCTCGACGATCGCCGCTCCCAAACCAGATATCGCTGCAAGCACGGTAATGCGCACCCAGCAGGCGCCAGCTACTAACGCATCCGCCAATCCAGATACGGTGCAGGCCATCTATTCGTCCTGTCCGACACCCAGCAATATCGTTGCGATGTCGATCCATGATATTGAGCGGCTAACCCCTAAACAGTATATCAAAACGGCGTATCCCCATTTGTGGCAGCGGATTTGCCTGTTCTGCAATGAGCCCATGCACCTCAAACGCTATCTGACGGCATTGGTGATTCAAGGGCCAGGCGAAAACAGAGTCGGCTTCCCAAACGAAATCCTGCTTGAAATAGCCAGTATCCAGGCAGAAAATGAGCGCCACCTGGAAAAAGCGGCACCACGCACCACTTGGGATACGGCATTCATCAATCGCTAGAAATCGACGGCACATGGCGCTGCCGTCTATCCCGAGCGGAGACGTTCTATTCCAGCATAAAACCATTTCATCGCAAACCATTCGCACCTCGCTGCGGATTTCCGCATACTGCGACAGCATTGTTTGATCTCCATTGATAAGGAAACAGCATGATTACTTTGACTCGTTTTGCACATCGTATTTGCGTCATCGGCCTGGCATCCGGTGCAATCGGACTGGTAACCTATACCCCTGTGGCCAGCGCCGCGGACTGGAGCTGGAGTTGGGGCTCAGGGAAACATATTGCAGGCTCAGGCAAGGTGCAACTGGAAAATCGGGCGGTCAGCCAGTTCAATGCGATCAGCATCGGGCTGCCAGCCAATGTTGAATTGCAGCAAGGGACGAGCGAAGGTATTTCGATCGAAACCGACGATAATTTGCTCGCACTGATAGAAACCGTCGTCGATAATGGCACTCTCAAAATACGCCCCGTCGAAAAGCACACGAATTTCGATACCAGAACCATGAAGATCGTGATCCGATTAAAGCAGATCGATGAGCTTGACGTGGGTGGTTCCGGCTCTATCCATGCCGACAAATTGCAGGCAGCTAAATTACGCGTTACCTTGGGTGGCGCCGGCGCAGTTACTTTGCAGGGCTTGAATGCAGACAGCCTGGCTTTGTCGGTGGGCGGCAGCGGTAGCTTTAAAGTCGCCGGCACGGCATCCACAGTGTCGATGAACATAGGCGGCTCCGGCTCGATTGACGGTGCGGCATTAAAAGCCAATGACACCAAGATCAGCATAGGCGGCTCGGGCAGAATCAGCACCACAACCAGAGACAATTTAAAAGTCAGTATCGGTGGCTCAGGCACTGTCACCTATTACGGCGATCCGCAGGTAAGCAAAAGCATAGGCGGTTCTGGCAGTGTGGTACGTGCGGGGAATTTCCCTTCATAGCATGCCTTAGTTATTGATTCTGTTTTACCAAAGCGCTGAGGCAAGCCTGCTTCAGCGCTTTTGGGGTTTTTAGCCCGGCCGATTTGCATGCCGCACGACTGGCTGCCGGCACAATTCCGGTCTCATACGCGGTTTCCGGTAACTCACTATAATCACTCTGCTTTGTGACGAAACACTTGATGACTGCAGGTCGATCATCGCAATACCATCCCGCTTCACTCACCTATCAGGAGTTTTCATGACTATCTCTATGTATGCCGCCTCTGTTCCCGTGTTCCGCCAAATGCTGCTGAGCTTGAGCGATGTTTTAAACAAAGCCGAAGCCCATGCTACGGCCAAAAATATCGAACCGGCAGCGCTGTTGCAATCGCGCCTGTTCCCAGACATGCTCTCGTTCACGCGCCAGATCCAGATCGCAGCCGATTTCGCCAAAAGCGTATCCGCCCGCCTCGCTCACATTGATGTTCCTTCGTATGAAGACAATGAGCAAAGTTTCGCCGACTTGCAAGCGCGTATCGCCAAAACCCTGGCGCTGCTCGATAGCCTGACTCCGGCACAGTTTGAAGGCAGTGAAGAACTGGACATCGTTTTACGTCCAGGCACGCCGAAAGAAAAAAAACTCAGCGGTCAAAATTATTTATTGGCCTATGGTTTGCCGCAATTCTTCTTCCATGTCACAACGGCCTATGCGCTGCTGCGTCATAACGGCGTTGAGATCGGTAAAAAAGACTATATGGGTAATTTCTAACACCAGTCAATTTGCCAGCCGCCATGCCGGATCTTTTTTCTGCACCGAATAGCCTGGAGCAACTCGCAATCAGCGATGGTGAGCTGGCATTTGCGCATGAATTCTATACTGCAGAGCAGGCCACGGATTTATTTCATGAACTGCTCAATACCACACCGTGGCGGCAAGATCCCATCACGGTGTGGGGCAAAACGCATTTGCAACCGCGCCTGACCGCCTGGTATGGCGATAACAACAGCAGCTACGAATATTCAGGTCTGGCGCTCGATCCCTTCCCGTGGCCCCCAACCCTGCTATCGATCAAACAGGCGATAGAAGATCTGACACAGCATCGTTACAATAGCGTCCTGCTGAACCTGTATCGCGATCAGTACGACAGCGTAGGCTGGCATAGCGATGATGAACCGGAGCTCGGTCAATCACCGGTCATCGCCTCACTCAGTCTCGGCGAGACGCGACGCTTCAAACTACGGCACAAAAACAAACCCGCACAAAAACCGTTGACGATCGCGCTGACCAATGGCAGCGTGCTGCTCATGGCCGGTGATTTGCAACGCTATTGGGAACATGCTGTTCCGAAAGAGAGTAGATTCCATGCGGCCAGGATCAACCTCACCTTCAGAAGCATTTTTCGTTAAGCATGCAAAGTTGATGCGGCTTTCCGGCACTTCAATACTAGATTCTTTTTCATTTTATCCAGCATGGGCAAAAAAAAGCTACGCCATATAAGACGTAGCTATAAACCACTTTGGGAGTGGGATCAAGAAAAGTAAAATGAAACACCGTCAATATAGTCCAGCGATAAAAAAGTGCTGAGGACTATTACATTTTTTTACGGGATGGCACTGTCGTGATACTTAAGCGATACAAAACTTAAGCACTGTTTTACAAATCGATACGCGGCTTAAAAAATTAGGAATACACTGACGCATCGGCTACCCACTCATCTGGCATGACATCCTCATCCGAAAAAAAATCTGGCGACCATTTCCCGGAATTACGCACGAGCCGCTTTATCCTCAGGCAAATCGTGCAAGAGGATATCGGGAATATTTTTAAAGGATTGTCCCATCCCAAGGTAATTGCCTACTACGGCATTTCTTATGACAGCCTGATAGCCACACAAGAACAAATTGAATGGTATCGCCATCTGGAGCAGGAACAGACTGGGCGCTGGTGGGCGATATGCCCGATTGCCGCACCGGATCAATTGATCGGCGCTTGCGGATTGTATGAATGGGATAAAGACAATCACAATGCCGACCTCGGTTACTGGCTGCATCCTGATTATTGGCGTCAGGGTGTCATGCAGGAATGTCTGCGCAGCGTATTGGCGCACGTTTTCAGCACCCGGCAATTACACAGGATAGAAGCCGAAGTAGAACCTGACAACGATGCCAGCAGCGATCTGTTACTGAAGCTGGGATTTCAGTTTGAGGGACGGCGCCGGGAAGTCGCCTGGAAGCATCAGCGTTATGTCGATATGGATTATTACGCTTTACTAGAACCTGTTAACAAACCCTGAAGTACGGATTTGAATCACCTAGATATTCGCTTTCACAACAAATTCCACACCCACCTCGCGCCAGCATTCGATTTCTTTTTGCAGCCAGAACGCGACCGTCGGATGCAAAGTAACCCAGTCCTGGCGGATTTCGAGTTCGATTTTATTTTTCATTTTCAGACGAAAATCGGCGTAATCGAGCTCTACCCGCGAATGCATGAAAGTCACGGACAAACGCAATGCCAACACTGCCTTGGCAAAATCAAGATCGGCAAAACTGTCGCTGATTTTTCTGAGATTGCCTTTTTGACTCAAAATTAATTTGCTCATCACGCGCTGTTCACGCGTGGTGAATCCCGCCATGTCGGCATTCTCTATCATATAGGCACCGTGCTTGTGATAACCCGTATGCGAGACGACCATGCCCACTTCATGCAACATGGCACTCCAATGCAGATGACGGGTATAGGTATCGGATGCAGGCCTCAGTTGCGCGTACAAAGACTTGACCATATCGGCAACCCGATTGGCGCGCGTAACATCCGTGTGAAATAAAGTCGTCGCATTATGCACAGCCTGCTCACGTCGATCGCGCTTGGTGGAACGCAAATACAGGTCCCACATGACGCCCATACGCAAACCCGCTTCAATCGGACGCAGCACGTCGATATTAAATTCTTGCAGCAAACCAATCAGGATCGCCAGTCCGCCGACCACCATCGCAATACGCTCAGGCTTGATGCCATTTAATTCCAGCTGGCTTACCTGACCGCATTGCACACAATATTGTTTCAGAGTGGTCAGGCTTTGCAAGGTAATGCTACCATCGCCCAGACTGTTCTTGGCAATCGCGTCAGAGATCGCGCGGATCGTCCCGGACGAGCCATAGGCATTGCGCCAATGCTCGGGCTGGTATGGCGGTGCCGCATCTTCAAACAAGGATCGTGCCGATAGGATCGCCGCCTCGAAACCTGTTTCAGTAATTTTCCCTTGCGGGAAAAAAGTAGCGCTGTGTTTGACCGTGCCGATGCTGAAGGATTCGACTCTAACGATTTCGTGGCCGCGACCCAAAATCACTTCCGTCGAGCCGCCGCCAATGTCCAGCACCAGGCGACGTTCGCCGGGCACCGCGATCGAATTCGAGACCCCCATATAAATCAGGCGACCTTCTTCCTCGCCCGAAATTACTTCAATCGGATGACCGATCGCCGCCTCGGCAGCTGGCAATAGTTCGCCCGCATTTTTTGCAATACGTATCGTGTTGGTCGCGACCACCCGCATCGCGTCGATAGGGAATTCATCGAGAATAAGCTTGAAACGGGCCAGGCTATCGACCGCGCTCTTGATCGCTGCCGGCGACAAATTCCCCTGGCTATCCAAACCGGCGGCCAGGCGAATCGGATCACGCGCGCTTTTGATGACGCGGATCACATCGCCCTCGTGACGTCCTATGTGCAAGCGAAAACTATTTGAACCAAGATCAACGGCAGCAAACATACTGCGACTCTCCAATAAGATGTATCGATACGAAATGCATCATGCAGACCTTAGAAAAAACCAATTCCAGGTTTTTATCCCAACATAATAAATCTAAGCGTGAGTACCGTTAGATTTTTAGCCCATCATGTATTCTGATAAATGATATTAATCATTATTTATGACCTCAGAATGACTTTATCCGCGGCAAATATGAATACCGTCTTGCGATGTCACGCGGGTGTGAAAAAGCGTTTGCGCATGGAGTCCAGGCCTGTACTTTTTAACACTTCTGCCAGGCGCTCCGCCGGACGTTTGGCAGGCAAGCCTTTGTATTCGGCAATAATCAATTCATTCTTCATCGAATGCTCCCACCCGACCAATTCCGTCACGCGCACCTGATAGCCGTGGGCTTCCAGTTGAAGGCAACGCAAGACATTGGTGATCTGGCTGCCAAATTCCCGCGTATGAATTGGGTGACGCCACATCTCCGATAAAGGGTTGTCACGTACTGCATCGCCTTTGTGCTTGCGCAATTCAGCCGCGACTTCAGCCTGACAACAAGGTACCAGCACCATGAACCTGGTTTTCTTTTTCAAGGCAAATTCTATGGCGTCATCGGTCGCGGTATTGCAGGCATGTAAGGCCGTAACGATATCGATCTGATCCGGTAATTGTTTTGAATGAATCGATTCTGCAACCGATAAATTCAAAAATGACATGCCGGGAAAGTTTAAGCGCTGTGCCAATTCGGTCGATTTACTCACCAATTCATCCCGTGTTTCTATGCCATAGATGTGGGAGCGATCCTGATCTGCGCTGGCCTTAAAAAACAAGTCATATAGAATAAAGCCGAGATACGACTTACCGGCACCGTGATCAACCAAGCTGAGATCGGCATGATCCTCGCGCAATTGCTGCAACAAAGGTTCGATGAATTGATATAGATGATAGACCTGTTTCAATTTGCGGCGACTATCCTGATTCATCTTGCCGTCACGCGTCAGTATGTGCAACTCCTTGAGCAGCTCAATCGATTGTCCAGGACGAATCTCGTGGTGCTGTTCCTGTTTAGCAGCGGACTTAACGACGGGCTGAGATGGCGGTTTCGATGCACTCTTTGATGCTGGCATGGGCTTGCTTTTATCCTGTTGATGTTTCATCAGGCATCCTTGAATAGGTAAAAATGCGTCATAGTGCAACAAGTATAGACACTTCTCCACACCAGAAAAAACAAAAAGGACTCAGGCTTTCACCTGAGTCCTTACTATTTGCGTGTAACTTTGGTAGGCCGTGCGGGATTCGAACCTGCGACCAACGGATTAAAAGTCCGCTGCTCTACCAGCTGAGCTAACGACCCAAAGACTGCGATTTAAAAACAAGGCGTGAACTGCAAAAACCACTACAGGGAATGCAAATTCAATAACGCCGGTGCTTATAAATGAAAAAGACTTAGATTTTCACCTAAGTCTTTCGAATTTCGTGGTAGGCCGTGCGGGATTCGAACCTGCGACCAACGGATTAAAAGTCCGCTGCTCTACCAGCTGAGCTAACGACCCGAAAGAACGAAATTATAGTATGTTCCATAATCCCTGTCAACGAGCTTGCCGGATTTTTTCCTGCAAAGCCCGGTTCTCTCCGATCTTAGACTTATTTTGTGGCGGCCAGACGACTCCTTGCTGCTTGCGCTGCATCGGTTTCCGGATACTGCGCAATGACGGCTTCCAGCGTTTTTTTGCTGCCCGATTTGTCTTTTAATTCAAGCTGGCATGAGGCGATATTCAACATCGCATCCGGTGCTTTGGGATGCTCGGGATAATTCTTCACGAGCAGATGCAAGGATGAAATCGTATTTTTGCAATCGCGTTGCGCGTACCAGGAATTACCCAGCCAATACTGTGCGGATCCGGCGTAAGCGGATTGCGGATAATTCACATTGAAGGCGGTAAATGCAGCGCTGGCATTTTTATAGTCTGCCGCTTTAAACAAAGACAGCGCCGCATCGTAAGCACGTTGCTCGCCGATATCGACAGTCGCTTCTTTGCCATCGATCGTCATTTTCTTCGGCTCTAATTTACGCACGCGGTTATCCAGATCGACATAAAAATCTTGCTGACGCCGTTGTGTGTTCGACAGATCGTTGGTCAACACTTCGACTTGTCCGCGCAATTTTGCGATCTCGGCGCGTAGCTGTTCGATCTGATTCGCCAGTTCCAATGCACTGCTTTTATCCGCCTTGGTATCGAGTTTGTTGTCGAGCTTGGTGCTGACTGCATCAACTTTGGCGCGCAAATCCAGAATCGCTTTACGCGCTTCATCATCATCAAAAATACCAGCGGATGCGCTCGATGGCAACGCAGACACCAGCAGCATCGCACAGGCAATAGCCCGCATCGGTTGGGAGAATGTAAACAATTTCATGGGATTGGCAATAAAAGATTAAACCAGCAGACCGGAAAGCGAGAAAAGCGCATATCGCTTTAAATGGGTGGCCAGACGTACGCCAAGCAAACTAGCACTTGATCGTCTTGGTCGATCACCGCTGCCCTACATTAAGCGGATTGCATGATGGTGCAATCCGCTTTCACAGATTATTGATAAATGATGTCGGAACGGCGGTTTTCTGCCCAGGACGCTTCATCGCTACCCATTGCTTTTGGTTTTTCCTTACCCAGAGAAACCGCTTCAACTTGCGCTTCCGGCACACCTAACAATGCCAATGCTTTACGCACTGCTTCTGCACGTTTTTGACCCAGCGCCAGGTTGTATTCGCGACCGCCGCGTTCATCGGTATTGCCTTGGATCAGAATCTTGCGACCCTTGTTGGTGACCAGGTATTTAGCGTGTGCTTCAACCAGGGATTTGTACTCATCTTTAACGACATAGCTGTCATAGTCAAAATACACGCTGCGTTTTGCCAATACACCTTTTGGATCATTCAAAGGATCGACGGAAGCTGTATCGACGGTGCTGACAGTGCGCGTATCAGCAGGTTGGGTAGTCGTTGTCGCAGACTTGTCTTCTACTTTTGCAGGCGCGTCCAATTTGACTGGCGTGCTGCAAGCGGTAATCAAAGCGATGCTGGATAACAGCAAGGCCAAAGTGCTTGATTTGATCGGTGAGCGCATGTAATTCCCCTTTTTTTAAACTGAAATAAATTGAAATAAACTTAAAAACCTTGGTAAATCCAACGAACTAAAATCACATAGAACTCTTGAACTATTACTTCATGAAAGGACCCCAAGTGGGTTCCCGAATATCTCCGGCTTGCACCGTCAATTTTTGCTTCACCCTGCCATCGACCGATACCACGGCCAATGAGCCGCGCCGCCCGGATTCAGTAGCGTACATGATGTATCTGCCGTTCGGTGAAAAACTCGGCGACTCGTCTTTTACCGTATCGGATAAACGCTGCTCCTGACCGCTGGCCAGGTCCAGTGAATACAACTGGAACTTACCGTCGCGACGGGAAATATAGGCCAGGGTTTTTCCGTCTGGCGATATCCTCGGGGTAATATTATAACTGCCGCCGAAGGTGACGCGTTTAGCGTCGCCGCCATTAGCGCTCATGCGATAGATTTGCGGACCGCCGCTGCGATCACTGAGGAAGTAAATGTATTGTCCGTCGGCAGAGAATTGTGGCTCGGTATCGATACCGCTAGTCTGCGTCAGACGCTGCAAACCCGTGCCATTCGCATTCACCAGATAAATCTGCGTCAGGCCATCACGCGATAAAGCCAGCGCCAATTTACTGCCATCCGGCGACCAGGCCGGTGCCGAGTTACTGCCCTTGTAGTTCGCAATCACAGTGCGCTCACGCGTGATCAGGTTTTGTACATAGATCACCGGCTTCTTCGCTTCGAAAGACACGTAGGCTACCTTGGTGCCATCCGGCGACCAGGCTGGTGAAATGATAGGTTCGTTCGAGCGCAACGCAACTTGCGTACCATCACCGTCTGCATCCGCGACTTCTAAGCGGAACTCATTACCGGCTTTAGTCACATAAGCGATACGGGTGGAAAAAGCACCGCGCACACCGATCAGTTTTTCGTAAATATCGTCGGCGATTCTGTGTGCGGTCAGACGTGTATTCGCAGGCGGTGCAGCCAGCGCGAAGCCGGACAGCGTCGACGATTTGATGGTATCCAATAATTTATAGCGAACATCAAAACGACCGTCGCTTAATTTTTGTACGCTACCGACCACCAGCGCTTCTGCACCGCGCGACTTCCAGCTATCAAAATTCACTGGACTGGTTTCGGTGATGACCGTGCCCACATCGATCAAACGGAAGTAGCCGCTGCGTGTCAAATCGTCTTTAATGATCGCGGTGATTTGTTGCGGCATTAATCCCTCATCGGCAAAGCTGGCGATCGCAATCGGGATTTGCGTTGAGCCTACGCCGGATACTTCAACCCGCAATTGCGCATACGCCAAACCCGTCACCAATGCAGCGCTCAATCCCAAGGCTTTAATCAAGGAAACAATCTTCATTCCGATTTATTCTTTCATTCTATGAACATACACAATACTCGATGGCACTTCACCGGATTTATCTCTGGGGAAAGGCGCGGATTTTTCGATCGCTTTTTCTACCGCTTCATCAAAACCCGGAATGCCGGAGGATTTTAACTTGCGTATTGGACCACGCAGAGAACCATCGGGCAATAACTCTATCCGGTATTCTACGGTAGGATTGTTACCAGACGTTTCAGGCGCATTAAATACGGTATTCGAGCGTACTTTAGTGCCTATGCGGGCGGCATAACTTGGGTCGCCGCGGTTGTTGCCGGTTGATTTCGCCGCGTCGCCTGTGCCGCCGCTACCGGTCGCCGTGGCTTGCCCGGTTAAGCGGCGCATATCCTCCTCGCGCATTTTTTCACGGGCAATTTGCTCTTTATTTTGCTGTTTCTTGCTATCCGCAAGTTTTTTCTTGTCAGCTTCTTCTGCGGCAAGTTTGTCCACTTTTTTCTTTTGCTCCGCGAGTTTTTCTTTTTCTTTTTTCAGGTTCAACTCTTGTTCCTGCTTACGCTTGACCTCTTCGCGCTCTGCTTTTTGCTGGTCTTCGAGTTTTTTCTTTTCAGCGAGTTTGCGCTTTTTTTCTTGCGCCAGGGCGATCTCGGGATCTTCAAGCGGCGCCACCTTAACGACCGGCTTTTCCGGAGTCACCATTTTTTCCGGCTCGGGAGTAGTCTCGACCGGCACCGGCTTGGGAGCGGCGTCCCTGGTCGTCATATCCCAGACTTCCGCCTCGACCGCCATGGTCTCTTTGTTTTGCCATTGCACGCCGACCCACAGGAAAGCCAGCAATAGCAAATGAACCAATGCCGCCAGGCTGACGGCGCGCCATTGACCCGGCTCGCGTGGAAATCTGTCTGCAGGGATATTCAGGGGAAATTCTTTCATGACTTTATATGATGCATCAATCGCAGCTTAGTTTCTTGATTTTGAGAATAAATGATTGCCTGCACGCTATTTTTAGCTTGGTACTGCACTGCCAGCAAAATTATAAGCGGGATCGCTGCATGAAGTCGGCAATCGCCGGCTAAATAGTCTCTTAGTTAAATGAAAACGTATAGTAAGCATCGACCGAAGATTCATTGCCCGTCCTGCCGATAATACTGATGCGCCGGGTCAGTTGCCAGCTTAACTTGATCGCACCGCTGGCATCCGACAACCCCCGCTCGACCGATAACACAATGCCGGGCGCCAGTCGCTTACCTATCGTCACCACCTGATTGCCGGAATTTGATCCCAATGAAGTAGCGCCGGCAATGGTCTGGCTTGGTAATTTGGAGCCATTGCCGGTATCGGCGGTTCCCATGGAGAATTCATCAAAACCCAAGCCGTTGACGACATCCCGCGGGATATTGCGACTGCCGTCTCCGCCAAATATAGCGCTGGCAGCCGACATCAGCAGAGACGCATCATTGCCTGCAATCTGGTCTGAGCCGCGTCCGAGTACCAGCCAGGATAATTTTTCCGCGTCTGGCACGCTGGGTTCAGAGACCAGCCGCACCTGCGGCGCAGCCACCGTGCCGACCACTTCGACCCCGGCCTCAACCGCCAGCCCCTGACGCAAGGCGCGTATGTTCAAGCCCGGATTTCCCGGCGGCCCCTGAAAATTTAAAATACCGCGCTCGATCGCCAATTGCTGACCATAGCCTTCATAAGCGCCGCCGACAGTGCGGATCGAGCCGCTGGCCTGCATAGGGTTGCCGTCGGCGGCGCGTAAGCGTATCGTACCGGCCAGCGCGGTATCCAGTCCGCGGCCAACAAACACAAAGCGCGGCCCCATGTCAAAGCTCATGTCGAGACGGGATTTGAGGGCTTTTTTATTCGCATCCTCCGCTGCTTTCAGTTGCGCCGCCTTGTCCTTATTGCGAATCACGACCACATCGCCGGATAAGCTCGGCGGCGGCAATTTAGGCAATTTGAAGTAAGCGCCATCGGCCTTGAGCTTGCCGGTCAGGTTCCAGACATCTTTGACATTCACTATATTGGTTTCGCCGCTGACCACCAGCCAGCGATCATTTCTCTGCAACAGCGGGAATTGCTTCATTTGCGCCTGAATATTGCCGCTTTCATTGCGGATATCGATATCACCACTGGCGCTGAGTTGGCCTTTTTGCCCTATCCAATTTATCCCCTGAAATTGCGCGTGGCGCGGCATCATCGATACCGTATTCGAAAATTCCAGGCGATTCAGCCGTACATGACTTTCATCGACGACCGCTTCCAAAATACCGTTTGGCAAGAGTAAGCCTTCAGAGGCAAAGGCGACTTCGAGTTCGCGTCCGCTGAGCCTGGCTTGATACTTGGGTTGCCTGATCTGCCCCGCCAGTTGCGCATCGATCAGCAACTTGCCTTTCAATGCCAGGCCGGGATTAATCCATGGACCCAGCCACTGCACGTCAGGAATATCGGCCTTCACCTGACCGGCAAGAGCCGCATCAGGAGGCAGGGTCCAGCCGCCCGATTGCTTGCCGATGGCGGAGCTTGCCTGAATTTGCCAGCGCCCCAGCCGCGCACCGTCGGCACTCGCATTCAGCGTTAGTCTGGTGGCGTCACTACCGGCAACGACGCCCCCTAAAGCAAGCTGCATCTGCAGATCGCGGATGCCCAGGGGAATCGCTTTACCGGTACCGTCGGCATCATTGATACGCACGTCGCCACTCTGGCGCTGCATGTGAAGCTCGCCCTGCAGATGGTTCTTGAGTTGCAGATTCCATGCTGCATCGAGCAATAAATCGCCCTCGACCGCGTATTGCGGGCGGATCAGGTGCGCCAAGGCGATCGCATCCATTGCGGCCCATTTACCCTGCGTCTTGATTCCATCGGGCGACCAGTCGAACTGCGTCAGATTCAAACGACCCATCGTTCCCGACAAGGCAACATCGCTTAAACTCACGGCCTGACTGGATGCACGCAATTTGACTGGTGCGAGTAAGTTCAGGTCGGGCTTGCCGGTCAAATTCGCGCTGAGAATCTGTCCCTGCCATTGCAATGGTTCATCGTTATTTTTTGTTGCCGGATTTATCGCTCCACCCAGGCTGCCGGCAGCCCGTACGCTCAGGCTGCGCGTTGCCGTAAAGCGGCTATTCAGATCGATCGTATGCGCAGCGCGCGTCCCTTTTAACAGCAAGCTGATTTGCTCGGCCAACATTGGCAAACCCGCGTCTTTATTCGCATTCAGCGTATCGGTGGCAGTGCGTCTGGCGAGATCGCTGCGCAGATTTTTGACCTGGACATCGCCATCAAATGCACCTTGAATGCCGCGTGCCAAATCGACCTTCGCTTGTACGCTATCGATCTCCCATTGCCGGCCGTAGCGTAGTCGCTGCGCGCTGACATCGAGCATGCCGGCAGGCTCAGTCATTGTGCCGTGCAAGCGCAGTTGCGCTTTCACAGTGCCCGCCAGGGTCTGCTGCGCAGGCAACCAGGGCGAGATCGCAGCCAGATCCGGCATCTCGATCGCCAGTTGCAACTGATCCTTGTCATTGCCCCAGATGCCTTGCCCGGTCAAGGTGTTTTTACCCCAATGCAGATCAAGCTGGTTGATGGTCAAAGCAAGATCTTGCTGCCAGCGGCCATCAATCACGCCAGCCAGGTTCTGTCCGGCATATTGCCCTTGCAAAGCACTTAGATGCAGCGCTACATCAAGTTTTGGTTGTAGTTGTCCGGAGGCGGAAAAATCGGCATTGATATTCCCTGCTGGCACCTTGACCCAGCGTGCCGGATCCACATGCTGCATGCTGCCTTTGGCATTAAATCGCAGCGCGCCGCTTAACACGATCTCGCCTTGCGCTTGCAAGCGCGAACCGGCGGAGGTCAGATCGAACTTGGTTAAACGCACCAGCGCGGCTTGCTCTGTCGTTGTCCCTACTTTTTTGGGTTCTGTTTTTAATTCTGGCTGGTAGCTGGCCTCGGCGTTCAGGCTGGCGCGCGGATCGCTCAATTGTGCCTGGAAGTTAATTCGATGATCCGGCTTCGATTGCGCCTGGATATGGCCCTTCAATTGCGTGGGCTGGATACGTCTGTCCAATTGCGCCAGATCGACATCTGATACATCGAAACGTGCATCGATCAAAGGCAGGCCTGATGACAATAACTGTACCTGCGCAGCGCCGGCCACTCGCCCTTTTCCGGCCAATTGCATCTGCGTCTGATCGAGCGAAAAATGATCGCCGCTCCAGGCTATAGCCGAAGTCAATTTTGTGAATGGCAAACCGTTCTGGTCAAATCGAGAGGGCTGCGAATTGCTGACCTGGATCTTGCCAGCCAAATTCAGCTCGGTTGAGGTGCTTGATGCCGCGCTGACAGATTTTTTCGTGGTCGATTTCGAATCCGCGGATAAAACTACTGGCTGCAAATCAGCGGCAATATTTAAATGCGCCACCGGTGCCTGCGCCGCAAACTCAGCCGGATTAAAGCCCGAGATAGTCGCGCGTAAAGTACGCACTGCCTGTCTGGAAAAAGGCGCGAGCACCGCGCTCAGTTCGCCTTGCAAGGTAGAAGCCATTTTTGCCTTGCCGACTACGGCATTAGCGCCTGTGCTTGCTAGCGGCTCGCTCAATTTCGCTTTGGCATTCACCCGCAATTCTTCTAGAGATCCGGACAGACTTCCAGCCACGCCGATCTCCGGCAGTTGTACATCCGGTTGCCCGCGATAATCGAATTCTGCCTGCGTTTTAAAAGGGCGCTGGGTCGCAATCGTCATTCGCGTGCCGACCTGGCCGAAATCCGTTTTAACGCTGGCCTGCAAGTGATGCTGGCTTTGATTCGATTGCAACAGCGCAGTAATTCCTGTCAGCGTGATGACAGGTGCGACTTTGAACTTGCGGCCATCGACCACAAAACTGGCAATGCTTAATCTGCCTATCGCCGCCTGCTCAAGCGCGATATCGATACCTGCATTGAGATTTGCCGGCAGGCTGGCCGGCGTTTTATCTTCCAGCGTCTCAATTTGCAGCGCCGCGATTTGCAGGCTTTGCACGGATAGCTTGCCGCGCAGCAGTGCCGGAGCCTGCCAGCGCATGGCAACTCCGCCCGCCTTCACATGCAGTGTCGCGGTTTGATAACGCAGCTCGCCAATGCGCAGTTCATCCAGCAGGCGGCCGCTGACATCGGTAAAACTGAGCTGCCCTGCGCTTGCCACTTGCGCCAGATTCAGTAAGGTTGCTGTGCCCGATTGTGTCCAGCCAACCCATCCCGCGGCTATCGCCAATAAAGCCGGCAAGAGCGCCAGCCACCATAAGCGGCGACCGAAACATGCTGATTTATTTTTTTTCACGGCGCCGCCATCCGCCTTGCCTTGCATGGCAGATGCCTCGGCAGTATGCGCCGCACTGGCTTGCCGGTCTCGTTCTGACTGTGGAGCATCCTGATTCATGGCGCATTCATAGTGACATTATCTGCATCATCAAAATGCAATCGCAATCGAAAAATCGAGGCGGAATTTTTTGATGTTTTTTCCATAGGCCAGATCGAGCGCCACCGGTCCCGCAGGAGTCTTATACCGCCCGCCTATGCCGTAACCTTGCTTGGCGCTGTGATCCCGCCAATTATCGGCCGCATCGCCGAGGTCGAGAAAAGCGGCTGCGCCCCAGTTTGATTTAGTCCAATGCACATACTCGGCACTCGCGACGCCCATGACTTTGCCGCCAGTAACGGCTCCGGCATTCTGGATACCTAGACTTTGATAGGCGTAACCGCGAACCGTGCTGCTACCGCCGGTGCGAAACAAATATTCTTCAGGGATACCATCACGACTTTGCGACAGCACCTGGCCCACTTCCGCACGCAAGATAATGCTGTCGCGTTGTGCTACCGGGATCCAGCGCTGATACTTCGCATAGGTACGGATAAAACGCTGATCCGATAGCAAAGCTTTTTCTGAAAACGCCAGGTCGAGTTGTGCGATCTGGCCTTTACGCGGTGCGAAACTATCGTCGACATCGCGCCAGGTCCACCCCACTGAGGTCACCAGCGCCTTATTAAAGCGGAGCGGGCCGCCATCGATTTCAACTTTTTCACGCAATAAATTGACACCGATGCGTTGTTCCAGATGATTGCGGGTGCTGGTACGCTTGATGCCCAAAGCCGTCCGGGTTAACACTAATCCTGAGATATCTTGTCGATCCGCTAGCACGCCAAAGGAATCTAAAAATTGCGCATCTCGCGGCGGCAGGTAGATATCGGCATAACCAAGCTGACGTTTTTGTTCGATACGCACGGCACTGCGCAAGTCCCATGCCTTGCTCAAAATATCCCGGTCACGATAAGACACTTCGGCACGAAAACCGGTGTTGCTGCTATAGCCGGCACCAAAGCCCAGATCCCTTGCCTTGCGCTCAACGACACTCACTTCGACAGGCGCACTGTCTGCCTTGGCGGGATCGGTATCGACATTCACGGTAACCGTGGAAAAATAAGCGGAGTTTTGCAAGGCGCGCTGATATTCGAGCAAACGTGAACGCGAATAAGCCTCGCCTTTTTTGGGTGCCTGATAACGCTCCAGCAACCAGGCAGGAAAACGCTGCAAGCCCGTCACCGTGATCTCGCCCAGAGTGAATGGCGGTCCGCTGTCGATCTCCACTGCCAGCGTCGCCGAGTTGCTATCGGCATCAATCGTCGCGTTGCTGTTAACGATGGACGCTGCGGCATAGACGTCGGCGCGCAGTGTTTCAGTGAGTGCGGTTTTTGCGTTGTCCCACTCTTCATCGCGGAACGCCGCTCCTGTCGCCAAGCCCCAGTCTGCCGTCAATTCATTCTGACGTTTGAGCGCATCCGCCTGGCCCGCTTTGGCCGCGTCAGCCAGTGCTCCGGAAAACTGTAGCTTGACGTCTTTTACCAGCGTCCGGCTACCGGCATCGATGTTCACGTAAATCACCATGCTCTGGTTTGAATGTCCGCCGTTCAGCTTGTCACGCGCATCGAATGAGATGACAGGAGAAAAATAACCCTCCGTGGCCAGGATATTGCCGATATCGAGCCGCAATTTGCGCAGCAAGGTCGGGGTTACGTTTTGCGGATCGGTATTCGATGCAAGCTCGGGAATGTGCTGCTTGATCAGGGCCAGCCAATCGCCGCTGGCGTCACCGATTTGGAAACGTTGTGCGGATGCCGAAACGACGCTGGCATCTTCTGCAAATTCAGCTAGCGGTTCATCGCTTTTTGCCGGGCTGGAAGCGTTAGTCTGGAGCTCAGTCGCGGATGTTTCTTCTAGCGCTTTTTCTGATATTTTTTCTAAATTCTTTGGCGGAATTTCTGATGGCGTTTTTACCGGATGCAAGTCCACGTCGGCTACTGCGCTGAACGCGGGCGGCTCCGATGCCAGGCAATCGCTGAACCCGGCACTCCATACCACCAAGCTGCAACAGACAACAACGGAACGCACAGGCATCACTTGGTCGCCAGACCAACCCGATTGATGCCGAGTTTTTTCGCTTCGGAAATGACTTGAATGATTTCGTCGTACTTCATTTCTTTATCCGCCGATACCATGACGGATAACTCCGGCTTGGCATCGTGATATTCCTTGAGTTTCTGCATCAACTGCTGATGATTCACCGCAGTTTCTTGCGACTCTCGCTTGCTATTGCCGTTACTGCTGCCCCTGGTATTGATACTGATGGCGTATTTATTGGTGTCCAGAGTGATTTCTATATAGTCCGATGGCGGCTGGGTCGATTGTCCCGCGGTCGGCAGATTGATCACGCTGGGATTCGTCATCGGTGCTGCCACCATGAAAATCACCAGTAGCACCAGCATCACGTCGATGTAGGGGACGACATTAATTTCTGCCTTGAATTTGCGTTTACGTTCGCCACGCAGAGAACTCATGAATGCTTAACGGGATTGTCTTTGCAAAATATTCGAGAACTCTTCGATAAAGGTTTCAAAGCGAATCGCCAGCCGGTCGATGTCGTGCGAATAGCGGTTGTAGGCCAGCACCGCCGGAATCGCGGCAAACAAACCAATCGCAGTCGCAATCAGCGCCTCGGCGATGCCGGGCGCGACCGCTGCCAGCGTGGCTTGCTGCACATTCGCCAGGCCGCGGAAGGCATTCATGATCCCCCACACGGTACCGAACAGGCCGACATACGGAGAGACCGAGCCGACCGATGCCAGAAACGATAAATGCGCCTCCAGATGATCCATCTCGCGCTGATACGCAGCGCGCATCGCACGGCGTGCACCGTCCAGCATGGCGCTGGCGTCGAGGGTGGCTTTATTGGCGGCCTTGACCTTGTGGTATTCGCTCATGCCGGCCTCAAAAATACGTTCCAGCGCACCGGTCTTGTCGCCGCTGGAGCGACGGTTCGATGTCGCGACCTGATAGAGTTCACCGAGATTGCCGCCGGACCAGAAGTTGCGTTCAAATTCTTCGGTCTGCTTACGCGCTCTTTTGATCGCAAACATTTTGCTGAAAATATAGTTCCAGCTGGTGACGGACACGCCGAGCAAGAGCAGCATAACCAGTTGCACCAGAATCGACGCATTGGCAATCAGGGTAATGAACGATAAGTCTTGAGTAACAGTCATGGTTTCTTTACTTTGGATTTGTACAAAAATTGTCAGTACGGTGTTGCGTTATGCCGGGCGGCTCAGGCATGGCTTATGTGTGGCTTAAGGGTGGCCCAACTCGTCACCGGTTTTAACTATTCCTTCAAGCGATTTTTTCCAGAATATCGTGCGGGATCGGTGCCGGACGTACCGCGCTGGCACTCACGCAGCCGACTTTGATTTTGCCGCTCGCCAGCAAGCGATCGCCGCACCAGGCCTCCTGGATAAATTGCACCGAGGCACGTCCCAGCTTTTCGACCACAACGGTGAGCCTGAGTTCATCGTCCAGCCTGGCGGGAGCATGATACTCGACGGCGGTGCCTTTGACGACAAACATCACTTGATGCTGCGCACTCATGACTTGCTGGCTAATGCCGGCAGCGCGCAACCATTCGGTCCTGGCACGTTCAAAAAACTTCAGGTAATTCGCATAAAACACGATCCCGCCTGCATCGGTATCTTCGTAATAGACGCGTACAAACCAGTTGAATTCTCGCAGCATAGAAATAGGTAATTTGATATAAATAAGGGAGTATCTTTATTTTTAATGCCGATTGCGCATTATTTATAACGGTAAATAAAAATACTCCTGGTCAGTATGATGCAATGGCAGATTATGGTTTATATCGCGTTACGTTTGATATTAAAGCCACCGAAGCCCTGGCAAGTCGGCAGCATTTCGATGTAGTTGATATTCACATGCGGCGGCAGCGTCGCCACCCAATAGGCGGATTCGGCAATATCTAGCGCCGTCAAAGGCACGGTGCCTTCATAGACTTTGGCTGCCGCATCGTCATTGCCCTTGTAGCGCACATTCGAAAACTCGGTGCCACCGCAAAGACCAGGCGCAATATTGGTCGCACGCACACCGGTGCCAACCAGGTCGGCCCGCAAGTTCAAGGTGAATTGATCCACGAATGCCTTGGTTGCGCCGTAGACATTACCACCTGGATACGGCGTAGAACCGGCAATAGAGCCGATATTGATGACCAGACCGCTGCCGCGTTGCACCATTGCCGGCAAAATCGCCCGCGTGACCCGGACCAAACCCTTGGTATTGGTATCGATCATGGTTTCCCAGTCCTCCAGATTGGCCTGGTGTGCCGGTTCGGTGCCGAGCGCCAGTCCGGCGTTATTGACCAGGACATCGATCTGCTGCCAGGCAAGCGGCAATTGCGCCAGGGCGTTCTGAATCGACCCTGTATCGGTGACATCCATTGTGACCGGCAATAAGGCTGCGCCCAGTTCAGCGTGCAATGCCGCCAGCCGGTCTGTACGACGGGCGGCGGCAATCACCTTGTGGCCGTGACTGACGAATTTTCTTGCCATTGCTTCGCCAAAGCCGGAGCTGGCGCCTGTAATTAAGACGATCATGACTGCCTCTTATCGTTATTGGAATGGGTACGCTGAATTTTTAACATCAGGCGTTATTCTATGCGGTTTTGCTGCATCCGTCTGACGGCACCGGACGCAGTCCGTTTAGCGTCACCAGATTTCCCTGCCTGAAAGCAATCTCCGTCTAAATGAGGACTGACGCAAAACGACCCGCTGTCTACCGCAACTCAGTTTGAAACCGCAGGCTGGATGCGGCTTGCAGAGACATTTCGTGCCAGCAGACGCACCCGGCTTGCGGGTTCATTTGAATATCGAAACGCCATGGAGTCTTTCCTCTTGCTTTTCTCTGTGTCTCCGCGCCTCTGTGGTGAGAGGTTTTGGTTTTTGCGTAAGCCCTCAGTCAAAAATTCACTTAATCTACGCAGATCGCAGGCTATTCTTGCTCAATCAGAAGGCTTGACGTAAAATTTGCGGACCATTTCGTCTCACGTGACTGGCGAAAACGTCTTAATTGCATCTGCATTGCCCTCTGGCATACCGGCAGCGACTAACGGCGAAGATGGAGATCCATCGGGAAGCGTGAGATTTCAATAGCCGTGCGCCTGGGTAGCCTGGATGGTAAGAACGATCAAGGCTGCCCGCTCCATTTGTCTTTGCGCTTTATCTGGCACTGGCGCCTGATCCATTACATTCACTGATTCACCTTCTATCTCAACAGGAAGCTTGTCATGTTCGCAAAAAATCATACTCTCGCCAATATTGATCCCGACTTGTATGCCGTGATTCAACAAGAAAATCACCGCCAGCAAGAGCACATCGAACTCATCGCCTCGGAAAACTACACCTCGCCTGCCGTGATGGAGGCGCAAGGTTCGCAACTCACCAACAAATATGCCGAAGGCTATCCGGGCAAACGCTACTACGGCGGCTGCGAACACGTTGATGTCGTCGAGCAACTGGCGATAGACCGCCTGAAGCAATTGTTCGGCGCGAATTTCGCCAACGTGCAGCCGAATTCCGGCTCCCAGGCCAATCAGGGCGTGTTCTTCGCCCTGCTGAATCCAGGCGACACTATCATGGGCATGAGCCTGGCAGAAGGCGGCCACCTGACCCACGGCATGCCTTTGAACATGTCAGGCAAATGGTTCAAGGTAGTTTCTTACGGACTCAACGCACAAGAAGATATCGATTACGATGCGATGGAAAAACTCGCACGCGAAACCAAGCCCAAGCTGATCATCGCCGGCGCATCCGCTTTCGCACTGCGTATCGATTTCGAACGCTTCAGCAAAATCGCCAAAGAAGTCGGCGCCTATTTCATGGTCGACATGGCGCACTATGCAGGCCTGATCGCTGCCGGCGTGTATCCCAACCCGGTGCCGTTCGCCGACGTAGTCACATCGACCACGCATAAGAGCCTGCGCGGCCCACGCGGCGGCATCATCTTGTCGAACGACGAAGCGATTGCCAAGAAAATCAATTCCGCGATTTTCCCAGGCTTGCAAGGCGGCCCGTTGATGCATGTGATCGCTGGTAAAGCCGTCGCGTTCAAAGAAGCGCTGACGCCGGAATTCAAAGCCTACCAGCAGCAAGTCGTTAAAAACGCCGCCGCTTTGGCACAGACACTGACCGAGCGCGGCCTGCGCATCGTCTCCGGCCGTACCGAATCGCACGTGATGCTGGTCGATCTGCGTCCTAAGGGTTTAACCGGTAAAGAAGCCGAAGCCATCCTCGGTTCCGCCCACATGACCTGCAACAAAAACGGCATCCCTAACGATCCGCAAAAACCGATGATCACCTCCGGCATCCGCCTCGGCAGCCCGGCTTTCACGACGCGTGGTTTTAAAGAGGCGGAAGCCGTCAAAGTCGGCCATCTGATTGCCGACGTGCTGGATAATCCGAACGATGCAGCGACCATAGAACGGGTCAAAGTCGAAGTCAAAAAACTGACTGACGCTTTCCCCGTCTACGCAGCGTAAAACCTGAGGTTTATATCCAAATGCCACTCGATCGAGTGGCATTTTTGTATATGACGATGAATCATTTCAAATTGCACACATCAGGAAAGACCAGAGCGATTGTTACCGGTACAAGCGTACCAAATAGCAACATACTCCCACCATGTATTTAGAAGTAACGCAATACTTTGGCGCGGAAGCAGTCGTTTTATGTATGATTGCAAGGGAGTATATAAAATACATGGCATTACACCGTTACTTCAACATCCGGAATCAGAACCATGAAATGCCCCTACTGCCACAACGATGATACCCAGGTGATCGACACCCGCGTCCCGGAAGACGGCAACACCATCCGCCGCCGCCGCCGCTGCGCCAATTGCGACAAGCGTTTTACCACCTATGAGCGCATCGAACTGATCATGCCATCAATCGTCAAAAAGAACGGCAGCAGAACCGAATTTGAACCAGCCAAGCTACGTGCCAGCCTGACGCTGGCGCTGCGCAAACGCCCGGTCTCCGCTGAAGCCGTAGATACCGCAATCCAGCATATCGAAGAGAAACTGCTGTCCACCGGAGAGCGCGAAATCAATTCCGGTTACGTCGGCGAGCTGGTCATGCGCGAACTAAAGCGACTCGATAAAATCGCCTACATCCGCTTCGCCTCGGTGTACAAAAGCTTTGAAGACCTCGCGGAATTCCAGAATGTCATAGAAGAGTTTAAAACTAACGAACGCAAGCCCTTGAAGAAATCGTAAATACGGTAGCGTTAAGAAAATGTAGCAAGCAGGATGCCCGCAAAACCCATATTGACCATGGCGCAAGACTTTGAATCATCTGACATAGCTCTATTAATGACAAGCCAAAACAAAACGACCTGAATGCCAGATGGTATTCAGGTCGAACTCAAATCAATCTGATCAAATGCTCATTCGCAGTATTGATGCCCATTTCCAGTCATTAATACCCTGCAAAGCGCATGCTTATTGCGCTTTGCCTCAAGACTTTCATCCAACTCAACCCCTTCTTCGCCTAGAACAAAGAGCGATTTATTTACCCGCCCAGCAATCCGTTACAGATTTATTGGCAGTCCCCGTCTGTCCCCGCAGGCCGGTCTGATCGATGGTAAAGGTTCCGCATTCGTCGGTACTGACAGGAACCGCTTGCAGTGTGTATTGGCTAGTGTTTGCGGTTGCCGGCACCACAATGCTGAGGTTGTATTTCGCGGTCCCAGCTTCCGGTGATTGTGCAAAAGGTAAGACAGTTGCACTGGCCGGATAAGCATTATCGATGGTAAATTTCTGCTGCATCCAATTGGCATTTTTTAGTAAAGTCGCCATTGCGTCAGCGCGTCTGCCGCGCTTGACATAAGCAGCGTAATTTGGCACTGCGATTGCAGCAAGAATCGCCACAATCACGACCGCGATCATGATTTCAATCAAGGTGAATCCATCTTGCTTTTTGTATTGCATATTTCTCTCCTAAACTGTGCAAAATCAATTCTTGAAAATAATTTCACGCCAGGTTCTGAACGGAGGCACGCTGGAGCGATACATAATTTGCCCCTGGCTTCCATCCAGATTATTAAATTTCAAAACAGTCGTACCGCTCGTCAATTTGATGGCGACTGGATTCGCTTGTGTTCCAGAAATTGCAACCGAGCTGAGATTGCTGTACGGTGTTACGCCGTCATTTTTATAAAATAGAGGCGTAGATGACGCAGCACCGGTTAAGCCATAGAAGCCCATGATTTGCGATGTTCCGCCGCCCTGGCAAGAATCGCTCGTAGGCACAAAGGTCGTCTCCAGTAGAATAGTACTATCCCTGAATAACAGATCACCTACCACGCGTTCACCTGAAGTGAGTAAATCGATATACCAGCCGCGCTTGCTAGCCCAGTCGATGGTGTTGGTAGTCAAGGTGCGTCCGCCAGTCGCCGCCGTCAAGGTCTGCTGCACCAGATTTGCGTGTCCTGCAGCACCGGCACCTGGCTTATCCCAAATCCCATAAATACTTTGGATGTCAGTACTTGTCTTGTCCGCATTCTCGACAAACTTGCCGGTGCCGAAACTGACCAGATAACCGCCTTTGGGATGAACCTGGATATGCGGCTTTTGGGCGATAGGTTGAATATTTTTCGTATTCGTCGCGTCCTTATTCGTGATGAATAATGTGACGGGATTTTGATAGGACAGAGTAGTTTGGCTAGCAGGAGGGGGATCGACAAAACCAAATTTCCACAGGTTCCCATTCACATCACCTGCATACGCTCCAATCAATTCATGATTACGGTTAAACAAGGGAGCCGGCGCCGATAATGCGTTTGGCGCGGCTACCGTACCGCCCAGATCAAATTCTTTCAATACGCTGCCGTCTGCCATCTTGATCAGAAACAGCGCAGCCTTACCAGTCGCGCTGTCATATCCGTTACCGAGCATAATGACTGAATCACCGCTTGGCAGACGTCCAATCACCATCTTACCCATCACCTTGCCCAAATCGGCCAGACCGATATCGGCTGCGGTCTTTTCCCACATGACGCTGCCGGTTCCAAGGCTGCCAGGCGTTGTAATATCAAGCGCAAAAATACTACTGGTCATGCCGGCTCCGGTAGAACCTACCAGCACCGTCTTCCAGCTCGTACCATTGTGATAATCGCCTACCGTTAATGGACCATCGACGAAATATTGATGCACATAAGTTGGATCACTGAGGCTTTTCAGGTTGCCGTAGACCGAATTGGGAATATACGCAAATGTCTCGACACCGGTATTGGCGTTGAATGCATGCAGCATGCCGTCGTTCGCCCCTGCATACAACATCGGTGTATTGGACGATTTGCTAGTAAGGTAAGCCGCATAAGTGGCACCAACCGTAGGTACCGTTGCATAACCGAAATCCTCATCCTGAGCAAATTGCGGTGCTGAGTTAACGATATCGCCCAATTTTTTTTCACGATAGCGATAAATCCCCGGACCTTGTCCTGCTGCAGTTTGTTCTTTGGCGCCGTTACCTTTCAGATAATCCAATACGTCAGAATTACCCAACGCAGATTGCTGACTTCCAACTCCCGACGTTAAATTCGCCCAATCAAATGTCACGGCGGCTTTGCTAGTAGGATTCCAAGTGACAATATTACGAGTATTCCATACTGGCAATAGATCGGCGGCGTCCCAATTTTTTGCACCTTGCACACCCGTAGCAGGATTAATGCCGTAGGACACCAAATGCCCGGTCCATTTTGCCGACTCAAAGCCGGGGGCATAAATCGATGTCGCTCCGCCCACATAGCTACCGGTAGTCGCCACGGAGGCAGCAGCTCCGGTTTGATTGGCAATTTGCTTCAAGATCGTTGTCAGACCTGAAGTCAGCGTGGTCGGATCACCCGCACTGAAATACTGGCCGCGACCATTCACGGCAGCGTGCCACAAATCATCCACCGCGGTCGGATCGTTAGCCACGGGGATAGGCCAATCCTTTTTGCCAGCCTTGATATCGGCAAAATCGCCGGTCGTCGCCGTGGCGTAGTTAGATTGATATTTCAGCGTGCCATTAGCACCCAGACCAATGGTAAAAGTCTGCACATGCTGCCATTTGGCCGGATCCGTAGGACTGCCCGGCAAATTATCTGGCAAGCTCGGACGCAGATCTGTCATGTAGTAATACAGCGCAACGTCGGCCAGAGAATTACTGGAACCCAAGGCATCGTAGGCGCCGATGGCCCTGGTTGAAAACCCGCTATCCACACCATCGGTATTGCCGACGGTTGGGAAGCCGGCTGCCGTATTACTTTCGTTCCAATAACCGTCGGTAGACAAGATGTGATAACTGGAGCGGCAGCTTAGTAACGTCGCGTCCGTTGTACTAGTGCGGTAGGGATCATCATTGGTGTAATCAAAACCTGACAGCGTCCCCTCAAACAGCTTACCGATACGATCCATTTGCGTACGCAACGGCGTACCTTGATTGGGTTGAATGGCAAACAAGGTATTGTAGAATTTCTGCTTCTGTGTCTCATCAAAATCGCGGATGGTCAGCCAGTCAGCGCCGTCGGTCACATCCGTGTTGTTATAGCCAACGTTGCCGGCGTTGTCTATGGGGTTAATCGTATTGAATCCAACCCGATATTGCGGCGTGTAAGGAATCGTCTGCACCGGATCCAGAATGGCGTACACCTGGGACATCACGGATTTTTGCATCTTGATGCGGGTACTGTAATACGAATACCAATTCGCGAAATTCTGAATTTCCTCCGCATAGGTACAGAAGTTGGCAGCGCAATCCGTACGCGTCGTCGCTTTCGAGTAGGTGTTACCAGGCAGGATATCTACACGGCTGGGAAAAGCAGCATCATTAGTTGTTTCAGGATTGCTGTAGCTCACTGGGCCGACAGTGGTGAATATCGTGGTCGTTCCATCCCATTTGTAATAGTACGCATACCTCGCTACTTTTTGCGTATATTTTGTAGTAGCGGTATAGGAATTGCACTGACGCGGCGCGACAGGCGATGCCGGAGCCACATAACAAATCGTGGTCAAGTCTAACGTGCCGCCTGTTGGCGCCGTATAAGGATCATTAATGGCAGACGATGGCGTGCTGTTACCCAGAGAGACACCTTTATAATTCACTCCTGGCGTATAGGTCGTCGCAGGATTGTAATAAATTAAATTATAGGCACTGGAATAAAAAGCCCTGGTGGTTGAATAGAACATCGATGCTTTATCATAATTGGTAAGACCGTCATTCCCAGTCAAATCACCCCAAGACATACTCCCGGAATTATCCAACGTATACATAATATTCGGCTTGGCTGGAATCACCAGAAATAATGGCGTTTGCGATACCGCAGCGACCGCGGTGCCGGATACCGCCAAGATACTGATGCAAAATCCAGACAACAATTGCCTCAGCAATGAGCGCACGCTGGCACGCTTCGAAGGTAGTAATTGCAACATGGAGGCTTCTCCGATCTCAATCAAAATTTTAAGTAACTCTGTAATATCACAACCGCTGTATCAGCACCGCCGCTGGCACGCGCAGTAATCCGGTAGGCGCGAACAGTTTTATCCCTGACCTCTTCACCCACGTCTAATGCCAGGGTCTTGGATACGTCTTCCACCATACATCGCGGCGGCGCAACCAGACCTTGTTTATTAGCATCGTTTATCGAAATAATCTCCGTTGATATTCCGTTATTGGTGCCCTTCCAGTTGTTATCGACTTCCCAATCCTCAGGACCAGTAGTAGCTGGCTGAATCAGCGGCACGCCAATAGGTGTGGTTTGCAACTGATTCTCACAAAAACGCAATGCTTGCTCTGCCGCTTGAAAAGCCAATTGCTGATTCCTTTGGTTACCGGCCACTTTTTCACCTAAGGTGACATTACGGATCGCGGTAACTCCCAGTAGCATCATGACAATCAAAAAAATCAGGACGACTGGTAAAGCAATCCCTGTTTGAATCCATCTTTTTTTAAATTTCGTGTTCATCATATTCTTCACCGACTTCTGATCATTTCAAACTTGGGGTGGCGTTATTGCGAATAGTAAAAACATTGGTGAACGTCGAACGCAATTTTTTATCAGTCGCTGTCTGTGAAGTTCCATCGCATTTGGTATAGGTTTGAAAGCTTGGGGCAACATTGTTTGCACTGGCTACCAGCAAACAAACCTTGACACTGATCACCTGATTCCAGCTATCTTTGCTGTTTTGAGCACTAACAGGCAATGCATCGATCACCGTGGCGTCGGTCGTATATTGATCAGGTGTAAAGTTGCCAGTAGTATCGGCGCCATAGGTAATAACCATGTTTTCTACATTGCTAAGGATGGGCTGGGGATTGGCAAAGTTACCGCTGCCATTGCAATAAAGAGAGGTTGTCGTTTCACCCGCTTTTTTATCCAGGTAAAAACGATTGGTAACAATGCCAGGATCGGTCGCCGTTTTATTATCTGATCCGTTAGCATTTTTTTTAGCGGCGTTTTGACCGTTGCAATCAGCACCTGTACCCGTGTTTGCATCGTATTGATCGTCGGTCCTATACCTGATTTGAATTCCCGGCGTACTCGCTGTAGTTGCGCAAGCCGGAGCCAAGGATGTATCGGTAGGGATATTAAAGCCGAAATTGCAACCTAATAATCCCTGTGCCGGACTACCATCTGCTTTTACAAAATCGGTCGTTGTTGCGGTGACTATTCTGCCGTAACCGGCTTGCATGATGCTACGGCCAATCAGCCCCATTGCATAACGCCCATCCTCTTGCAGACGAGAATTGTCATCATTGATATTGTAGCTACCCTTACTACTGACAAACATGCTGCTGATAAATATAAGAATGATTAGTCCTACAGTGATGGAGACCATCAGCTCAATCAAGGTGAAACCTTGTTGCCGGCAAAAATCAGGCGAAGGTAGAATGTTTTTTTTCATGGCAAAAATACCGTTTTAAAGCAACGTACATCCATCCCGACTGAAGCGGTACAATTAGCATCAGGAGTGCTTTCTTGCACTATTCCGCCAGTTGTTTTGTCATTTTTACTGGGTTCTTTGAAATACACCGTAATCGTAAAACCTTTGAGTACGTCGCCAGAGACTTCTCCCCAGCCACCGTTGACCGTATTTTTCAGATTGAGTCGCCATTCGCACAAATCTTTGGTCGCCACGTCCGCGATAGTGGCGGAGCTTGTGGGACATGCTCCGGCCGCTAAACTTGGGTTTGCAAGATAAGGATCCGTCGTCACATAATTATTTGCCTTGGCTCCCGCCACGTTAGCCCGCATCCTGTCGGCGATGTCTGCCGTATTTAAACTGGCGAGCGAACGATAATGCGCAGTTTTTTGGAAGCGTAATGAGGTGACTTGCAGACCGGCCAGACCCAGCATGGCAAAAGAGGTAATCACCAGTGCGACCAGTACTTCGATCATGCCAACACCAAGTTGATGTGAAAAAATAGGACTCATTTTTTTTTGAAAAGAGATATTCATCATGTTTTTAATGTCTTAGCAATTCGTTGCGCTACCACCCGGAATGGTTTTCACGCGACCGGTTCGCTCCATACAAACCTCTCGCCCATATAAATTATTAAAACTAAAATTAAATGTACTGGTTGCTGTCGTAATAGGCTGACCACTGCTATTAAATGTGATGCTGGTCACGCTAGATGGGATCAAAATTGTATTGGGAAACACGGCTTGACGAGAAAGAATTGTTTCAGTTGCCTGATAGACACCGATGTTAGTGCTAGTACTATTTTCTACGTAGACCAACCAACCGGAGGTCCAATCAAGTGCGCTGGCATCGCAGGTTGGAGTAGAAGACATGGCATTTGTACTACGGCAGATAGTCACCAATTTGCCCTGCTTGATCGCCTCAGATCGAGCTAATGTTGTCGCACCGACGAATTCATTGACTGCAGTTGAGACGCGATTATTATTTATGAATGAAGTCATATTTGGAACGGCTATCGCCAGCAAAATCACCGCGATAGTTATCGTAACCATCAACTCAACCAAGGTAAACCCTTGATTTTTTAGAATTTTCTTTAATTGAAAGCAATTCGGATTTTGCATTTGATGGCTTAGAGGCTGAAAACTTGGATGTAGGCTAGTCCAAACATACAACTTGGGCAATATTGAGCCGATGGAGTGTCGATTGCTTGGGATGAGTGGTACTTTTAATCATTCTGCGGCTGATTATTGATAAATTTGTTCAGACACAAGCGACAGCGTCGCGGATTACACGAATTCGTCCGGTACGTGCAATGCAAATCGTTCGATCAAATTTGCCATCGACATTGAATCTAAAATTACTACCCGCCATGCTTCCAAGAGGTTCTCCTGCTGTGTTATAGGTGATCGATTTAGCAGAGGCCGGGCTATAGGTTTTGTCGGGAAGGGCGCCTTGGCGCAACAAAATTTCTTCACCTGCATTCACAGTTCCAATTCCGGTTGCGGTACTATTCTCGACAAACACCAACCAACCTACGCCCCAGTCATCCCCATCTCTATCCCCGCTGGCGGTTTTATGGCAAGCATTACTTCCAGACTCGGCATTGATGCTGCGACAAACGGTAACTAATCGACCACGTTTAATGGCCTCTGACCGAGCCAGATTATGTGCCGCTATAAATTCATTGACGTTACCAGAGAGACGATTTTCAATCAAAATATTACGCATGGCGGGGATTGCAATCATTAAAAGAATCGCTATTATTGTGATGACTATAGCCAACTCAATCAATGTAAAGCCAGATTTCACATATGCATGTTTAGACATGCTTAATTTGATATGAATCATTTCGACATCCCTTTATCTTATAAACAATTTGCTTAGGATAACCTTTAGTTTTCTTTCTATCAATTAATTAATCAAACGACTGAAACAAACTGATTAGTCTGATCGCACAAGATATCAATGTCACTTCTGGACTGGATGGACAGTATAGAAGTCCGGAGATTGCCGTTCTGTAAAAGCAAAAGCCCCCG
>NZ_JAJLQW010000008.1 GCF_025548535.1 Undibacterium sp. Jales W-56
TTCTTCCTTCAAAAAGAACGATTTATCAATAATGCGCCCACCTCGGCATGAGGCGGGCTTTTCAGATACTTACTTATTCAGCTAAATTACTTCGCTTTTGCCGTCACGATTGCATCGATAACGTTTTTCGGCGCTTCGGAGTAGTGCTTGAATTCCATCGTGTAAGTTGCACGACCTTGCGTTGCAGAACGCAGGGAAGTCGAGTAACCGAACATTTCGGACAAAGGCACTTCCGCCTTGATGATCTTACCGCCACCACCAGGGATCTCGTCCATACCTTGCACCATACCGCGACGTGAAGACAAATCACCCATCACTGTACCAGCATAGTCTTCCGGCGTTTCCACCTCAACCGCCATCATAGGCTCCAGGATGACTGGACTGGCTTTACGGCAACCATCTTTAAACGCCATCGAACCCGCCATACGGAAAGCGTTTTCGTTGGAGTCGACGTCATGGTAAGAACCGAAGAACAGGGTTACTTTAACGTCAACCACTGGGTAGCCAGCCAATACGCCGGATGCCAGCGTTTCGATAACGCCTTTTTCTACCGCAGGGATGTATTCACGAGGAACAGTACCGCCCTTGATCGCGTCAACGAATTCAAAGCCCTTGCCTGGTTCTTGCGGTTCGATCTTCAGAACAACGTGACCATACTGACCGCGACCACCGGATTGCTTAACGAACTTACCTTCGATCTCTTCGCAAGTCTTGCGAATAGTTTCGCGGTAGGCAACCTGTGGTTTACCAACAGTCGCTTCCACGCCGAATTCGCGCTTCATGCGGTCAACGATAATTTCCAGATGCAGCTCGCCCATACCACCGATGATGGTCTGTCCGGACTCTTCATCTGTCTTCACGCGGAAAGACGGATCTTCCTGCGCCAGACGGTTCAATGCCAGACCCATTTTTTCCTGGTCAGCCTTAGTCTTAGGCTCAACTGCCTGAGAAATAACCGGCTCAGGGAAAACCATGCGTTCCAGAGTGATGATGGAAGCTGGATCGCACAAGGTTTCACCGGTAGTCGCCTCTTTCAAACCAACAGCCGCAGCGATATCGCCGGCGTGCACTTCTTTAATTTCTTCACGCTGGTTGGCATGCATCTGCAAAATACGACCGAGACGCTCTTTCTTGTTCTTGTTCGGGTTGTAGACTGTATCGCCCGACTTGATCATACCGGAGTACACACGGAAGAAGATCAATTGGCCAACGAACGGATCCGTCATGATCTTGAACGCCAAAGCGGAGAACTTCTCAGTATCTTCTGCTTTACGTGTAGTTGGCTCATCATCTTCATCCAGACCGGACACTGGTGGAATATCCACTGGTGATGGCAGGTATTCAATAACGGCGTCCAACATGGCTTGTACACCCTTGTTTTTAAACGCAGTACCGCACAGCATAGGCACGATTTCAGCAGCGATCGTACGAGCACGGATAGCCGCCTTGATCTCGACTTCGGACAAATCGCCTTCTTCCAGGTATTTGTTCATCAGATCTTCATTGGCTTCGGCCGCAGCTTCCACCATTTTTTCACGCCACTCAGCCGCTTGCGCTTGCAATTCAGCAGGAATCTCACGGTAGTCGAATTTCATACCCTGAGATGCGTCATCCCAATAGATTGCCTTCATCTTGACCAGATCGACCACACCGAGGAAGTTCTCTTCCGCGCCGATAGGGATTTGCATCAAGATTGGGTTAGCCTTCAGGCGCGCGCGCATTTGCTCGTACACCTTGAAGAAGTTCGCACCGGTACGATCCATCTTGTTGACGAACGCCAGACGTGGAACCTTGTACTTGTTAGCCTGACGCCATACAGTTTCAGACTGCGGCTGCACACCACCTACCGCACAGTAAACCATGCAGGCGCCATCCAATACACGCATGGAACGCTCAACTTCAATCGTGAAGTCGACGTGACCTGGCGTATCAATAATATTGATGTGATGCTCAGGGAAATTGTTCGCCATGCCTTTCCAGAAGCATGTCGTTGCAGCAGAGGTAATGGTAATACCGCGTTCCTGCTCTTGCTCCATCCAGTCCATGGTAGCCGCGCCATCATGCACTTCACCGATTTTGTGGTTTACACCGGTATAGAACAAAACGCGCTCAGTTGTCGTCGTTTTACCAGCATCAATGTGAGCCGAAATACCGATATTGCGGTAGCGCTCAATGGGGGTCTTACGGGCCATAGCTAATCCTAAATCTTTTAATGGACAAAACCGAGCGCAATTTTTCGTGAAAATTACGCCCGGCCTGATTCAAAATACTTGCCAGAACTGCTGCATTAATCACAACTCCGATCAAGCACAACAGCTCCCTACTCTTACTCTTAGAAACGGAAGTGGGAGAAAGCTTTATTCGCTTCTGCCATACGATGCACTTCATCGCGCTTCTTCATTGCGCCGCCGCGGCCTTCTGCTGCTTCCAGCAATTCGCCACCCAAACGTTGCGGCATCGATTTTTCGCTGCGCTTGTTAGCAGCTTCACGCAACCAACGCATGGACAAGGCCAGACGACGAACTGGTCGAACTTCAACCGGCACCTGGTAGTTAGCACCGCCAACACGGCGCGATTTAACTTCAACCAGTGGCTTAGCGTTGTTGATTGCCAGCGCAAATACTTCCAATGGATCCTTACCAGATTTTTGCTGGATGTGATCGAATGCACCGTAGATAATGCCTTCAGCAACAGACTTCTTGCCGGACAACATCAATACGTTAACAAATTTTGCAACTTCTACATTGCCGAACTTTGGGTCCGGCAGAATGTCCCGTTTCGGGACTTCACGACGACGTGGCATTTCAATTCCTTTCAATCTTCAGTTGAGCATCGAGCAACAATTCACTCCACGCTCGCGGCAAGCCATCATAACCCGCCACTTACTCGACCCATTCGGGACCGACACTGATCCGTAATAGCTTACGGAGATTAAATTACGAGATTATTACTTCTTAACAGCCTTAGCACGCTTCGCACCGTATTTGGAACGAGCTTGCTTACGGTCTTTAACGCCTTGAGTATCCAAAGCACCGCGAACCATATGGTAACGAACACCCGGTAAATCCTTTACACGACCACCGCGCAGCAATACCACGCTATGTTCCTGCAAGTTATGACCTTCACCGCCGATGTACGAAATCACTTCGAAACCGTTAGTCAGACGTACTTTGGCAACCTTACGCAAAGCCGAGTTAGGCTTTTTTGGGGTTGTAGTATAAACACGGGTACATACGCCGCGTTTTTGCGGGCTGTTTTCCAGCGCCGGAGATTTGCTCTTGACACGTGCAGAAACACGTGGCTGGCGAATCAGTTGATTGATGGTTGGCATCGCTCTTAATTCCAACAAAATACAACGTTAAAACACAATCCCGGAAACGGTTGCCCGGGGACTTAAATCCATTTTTATGCCCCAATGATGCAGGACAAGCCCGATTCTTTACTTAGTATGCCGACCACATTTTGTGAGAAAACGTGCAAGCCATAGACCATCCAAAATCGAGAACTCGCAAGTTTAAACCCTAAACAATAAGACTGTCAATCTGTTTGTTTTGCAGGAAGCTGCTGGCAAATCAAGCAGTTACGCGCGTCAGCGACGGAGTGGGGCTTATAGAATAGATGGTTTGAGGAGGATTGCAAGGAGAAACATCGGGCATTATTTGAACAAATCCGTGTCAAAAATTTCGTAACAATACCCGGGCAAAACGCACCGGACAGCATAAATCATTTATATTGACGCGCTCTATTCGTCTTTGACCGGCACCAAGGTCGCTAAACAGCTTCATTTCAGCTTCATTTACCAGACCGTCACACTCAGGATCGCTATGCCGTTGTTGCAGCCTGCTGCCTTATTTATTCTGGTCAGCTACTTTTTATTGTCCGCACTACCCTTCTTCCCCATCTTGTTGGGCAAGCCGGTTGAGCAAGCCTGGCACATCATTACCCTGGAATTGCTCACCTGGCTGGGAGTCTGGTCGCTCTGCAAACGGCCGCGCTGGTTTCACTGGTTATTGCTGCCGGCCTTTTTCGCGGTTCCGACTGAATTGTATTTGCGCCTGTTTTTTGGACAAGGTATTTCTACCCACCATTTAGGCATCATTGCCGAAACCAGCCCTAAAGAAGCCCTGGAGTTTCTCGGCAACAAAGTCTGGCTGCTCCTGATCGTTTTAATCGCCGTCGTTGCATGGTGGTGGAGCCTACTCGCACTCAGCAAGCGCACTAAAACGCTGGACTGGACGCACAGCTCACGCTGGCTGGCGATGCTGGTCATCCTGTCCGGCCTGGCCGTCTGGGTCTACGGACAGCAAATTGGCATCAAGCCTGTGCCAGCGAAAACCAGCGCAAGTGCCGGCTCAAACACAGCCGACGCGTCAGAAGACAGTAAAGAAGAGGAAACTGGCGAAGATAACGCCTCAGCACCAGCGTCGCCCGCACCGCAGGCATCCACCTACGTCGGTAAACAATGGGCAAAATTATTGCCGCAACTCCCCAAGCTAGCGCATTGGGCGGCGCTTCCTTACGACGAAGAACTCTTTGCCCGTACCTGGCCTTTTGGTCTGGTTGTGCGCGGCATCGATTTTTGGAACGAGCGCAGCTACCTGTCGCAGCTCGCCGACAAAAGCAGCGAATTCGAGTTCAAAGCCTACCAGACCGGCGATCAGAGCCAACCGCAGATCGTGGTGGTGGTAATCGGCGAATCTTCGCGCTATGACCGCTGGAGCCTGAACGGCTACGAGCGCGACACCAATCCCCTGCTCAAGCTGGAAAGCAATCTGGTCAGCTTCAGCGATGTCGTGACGGCGGTTGCCGCCACCCGCCTGTCGGTACCTATCATCGTTTCGCGCAAACCGGCGGCGCAAAGCCTGAAGGCAGGATTCTCCGAAAAATCCTTCATCAGCGCCTTTAAGGAAGCAGGCTTTAAAACTTTCTGGCTATCGAATCAGATGAGCTTCGGTCAATTTGATACGCCGACCTCGGTATTTGCCAAAGAAGCCGACGTAACGCAATTCCTGAATCTGGGCGGCTTTACCAATAGCTCGAATTTTGATCAGATCCTACTGGAACCGATGAGCAACGCCATGCGCGATGCGGCGCCGAAAAAACTGATCGTGCTACATACGCTGGGCAACCATTGGAACTACAGCCATCGCCATCCCAAAGAATATGATCACTGGAAGCCATCCCTGTTCGGCATTGCCAATCCCGCCTATACCGACCTGAAAAACAAGCAGGCGCTGAATAACAGCTACGACAATTCCATTCTGTACACCGACTGGCTACTGTCCGAGGTGATACAAAAACTCAAGGCCAGCGAACAGGTGACGTCGATGCTGTACGTCTCGGATCACGGACAGACCTTGTATGACGGCACCTGCAACCTCGCCTTTCATGGACATAACACCCAGTACGAATTCCATATCCCGGCTTTCATGTGGTATTCCGATGCCTATCAGGCACAGCATCCGGAAAAAATCCGTCAGCTACGCAAACATCAGAACGCCAAACTATCGACAGAAAACGTGTTCCATTCGCTGCTCGATCTGGCCGACATTCACTATCCGGGCGAGCGTCTGGAGTGGAGTTTTTTAAACGCCAGATGGCAACGTCATATCCGCTACGTCGACAGTTATGGCTGGACGAATTACGACAACGCGACCTTCAAAGGCGATTGCCGCGAAGTGATGGACAAAAAAACGCCTATGTCACAAGAAAAATAGGGAGTATCCATATAGAGCCATCTAGTCCGCTTGATTTAACTGGATGTTTTATATAAACATCGGTGTACTGAATACCAGTATATTTATCATCCCTCAATGCCATCGCAACATACAACGCCGATTGCATTCAATCTGGATAGCAATCGGTGTGCCGGTATGCGCCGGATTTCGTTCGTTGAATTTTTTAAAGCTGGCAATCCATACAAAAAGTCCGGCAACTACAGTCGTGCAGTGATCCTCGTGCAAACCCATGTGCAATTTTGCGCGATTTATTCCGGCATTATTTACAGCATCATTTACCGCACTACCTAATCTCCCTTACACTGGGGCCATGCCTCGCGAGACACTTCCTGCCCTGACCATACAATCGACTTCACCTGTCACTATTCGCCTGACGGGTGCATGGCGCGCCCACACCTTGAGCGACCGTCAGACCATGCAAACGATCAGCCAGCAATTGCACGAGCTGTGTTCGCCGCTCAATCGCGAACTGCATTGGGATCTCAGCAGCATCAGCGCGCTCGACCATATAGGCGCGCAATTGCTGTGGCAAGCCTGGGGCAAGCTGCGCCCTGCACAGTTAGCGCTGCAACCCTGCCATGAAGGTTTGCTGGTCAGGCTGGAAGAAGTCAGCAAACTCGCCGTCCCACGACCGCCCAAAGAACGGCTGACCCGCGTGATGCGGCTGGGGGTCATCATGCTGGGCTTTTTTGAGCATGTGATCGGCCTGATCGCGTTGCTCGGTCAATTGATGCTGGATTTGTTGCGCTTCGCCCGTCATCCGCTCAAAGGCCCGTGGAAAGAAATTTCTGCGAATCTGTATCGCACCGGCTTTCAGGCACTCGGCATTACGGCCCTGGTCGGCGTCTTGATCGGGATCGTACTGTCGTATTTGTCGGCGCAACAATTGCGCACCTTTGGCGGCGACCTGTATATCGTGAATATTCTCGGCATGAGTATCGTCCGCGAGCTAGGCCCTTTACTGGCGGCGATTCTGGTGGCCGGTCGCTCCGGCTCGGCAATTACGGCCCAGCTTGGCGTCATGCGGGTCACCGAAGAACTCGATGCGATGCGGGTCATGGGTATACCGCATGGTTTCCGCCTGATCATGCCCAGGGTATTGGCGCTCGCCATCGCCATGCCTTTACTGGTGATCTGGACCGATGTCATGGCACTGACCGGCGGCATGCTCGCTGCGCAATACCGACTGGGCATGTCGCCGGAATTTTTCCTGCATAAATTGCCGGAGGCCGTCGCGCTGGTAAATTATTGGATAGGCTTATTGAAGGGCGTGACTTTCGGCATCCTGATCGCGCTGGTCGGCTGTCATTTTGGCCTGCGTGTCAAGCCGAATACCGAGAGCCTGGGACAAGGCACCACCAGCTCAGTCGTCATCTCGATTACCATCGTGATCATTGCCGATGCGGTATTCGCCATTCTGTTCAGCCAGGTGGGCTATTGATGGATAAAGTCATTACCAGCTATGCAGCACCGGGAGCCGCGGCAGCCGATAATGCGCATCCCGTCATCGATATTCAGGGATTGCGCACCCAGTTCGGCCGGGCCGTGGTGCACGACAATCTGCAACTCCAGGTCAGGCAGGGCGAAATCCTGTCGATCGTCGGCGGTTCGGGGTCGGGTAAAACCGTCTTGATGCGCCAGATGCTGGGGCTGGAAAAACCAAGCCGCGGCAGCATCAGGGTATTCGACGAAGACATTCACGCGCCAACAGCCGACAACCTGGATTTCCTGCGACGCCGCTCCGGCATGCTGTTCCAGAATGGCGCTTTGTATTCGGCGCTGACGGTGTTCGATAATGTCGCACAGCCGATGCGCGAAATGGGTACCTTGTCCGAGAGCCTGATTGCCGACATGGTGTATTTAAAATTACATATGTCGGGAATCGCTTTTGAACACGCGCGCAAAATGCCGTCCGATTTATCCGGCGGCATGGTCAAGCGGATTGCGCTGGCCCGCGCGCTGGCTCTCGATCCCGAATTATTGTTTTTGGATGAGCCGACTGCCGGACTGGATCCGGATCGTTCTGACAGCTTCGTCAGCCTGATCCAGGCGCTGCATCAACAATTGAATCTGACCGTCGTCATGGTGACGCATGATCTGGACACCCTATTCGCCCTGTCGAACCGGATCGCGGTACTCGCAGAAAAGAAAGTCGTCACTATCGGTGCACCGCAGGAAGTCGTGCAATTCCAACACCCGTTTATCGAAAAATTCTTCCTCGGCGGTCGCGGCATCCGCGCCATGGAAGTCTTTGCGCCTGCAGGCGCTGAAGGAGTAACACCGTAATGGAAAACCGATCACATGCTTTGATGGCGGGCTTTTTCACCATTGCCTTGCTGGTGCTGAGCACGGTATTTGCGCTCTGGCTGGGCAAGGACAAAATCAAACGCACACCGTATGAGATTGCCACCAAACTGTCAGTCGCAGGACTCAATGTACAAGCGGCGGTGCGCTACAAAGGGATCAAGGTCGGCAATGTCAGCAGCATCAATTTCGATCCGGCGGTGCAAGGTCAGATTTTGCTGGAAATCGACGTGGTCAGCGACACCCCGGTCACACCCGACACCTATGCTACCCTGGCTTACCAGGGTGTCACAGGGATCGCTTATGTACAGCTTGACGAGGACAATGTGCATGCGCCGCACGGCGCTTTAATTGCAGCGAACGGCGATGCGCCGGTACGCATCCCGCTCAGGCCGGGCATGCTGCAAAATTTAGAGGAGCGCGGCATGGCGATCCTGAAACAAACCGAAGAACTCACCGCGCGCATCAACACCCTGCTTGATCCGGACCATCAAAAAGCCGTTACCAGCGCCATCGAGAATATCGGCAAAGCGGCGGCGGCGTGGCAAATGGTACCGGACAGACTCAGCCCGACCCTGGATAAGTTGCCGGCGCTGGCTGAGCAAACCCAAAGCACGCTGGCCGCCGTCAAAGCACTGTCAGGCGACGCCAGCAAACTCAGCAATAACCTGAACCAGTTCGCTACCAGCATGCAAGCCGCCGATGGCCCTCTGGCGAAACTGAACAATTCGGTGGAGCAGATCAGCACCAGTGTCAGCCAGGACACCTTACCAAAAATCAATGCGGTAACCAGCGATGCGCGCAGCAGCTTACGCGCTATCAACCGCACCACGGATGCGCTGAACGAGCGTCCGCAAAGCCTGTTGTTTGGCAATCCGGCTATACCGCCGGGTCCGGGTGAGAGCGGATTCGCCCCATCCCGATAAGCAACACAGTTATGCTCAATTACGTTACGCCTGTAACCAAGGAATTGTTATGAAGCATCGAAATATTACCTGCCTGTTAAGCCTGATCTCCTGCACCCTGCTGTTACAAGCCTGTGCCAGCCAGGTGCCGGTCAAGCAAAGCTACGATTTTGGAGCGATGCCGGCAAGCGGATCAAGCGTGCCATCCAGCAGTCCATCGTCACCTGCTCAGGCGAATTTTGCGATCAGTCTGGCTGACATCAACGCGCCAGGCTCGCTCGATAGCAATGCCATGCTGTACCGCCTCGAATACGACAATGCCCAGCAAGCGCGCCCGTATTCTCAGCACCGCTGGAGTATGCCGCCCGCGCAATTGCTGACCCAGCGCTTAAAAGCCCGCATCGCCGAGGCCGGCGGCAGCGTGGTATCGGCGCGCGATGGCGTCGGCAATTTACCGCTGCTGCAAATCGATCTCGATGAATTTTCACAAGTATTTTCATCCAGTTCGGCAAGTGCCGCGCAAATACAGATCCGCGCGACGGTCGTCAAAGGACGTTCGCTGCTGGCCCAGCGCAGCTTTGCCCGGCAGATTGCGGCACCGGGCGCGGATGCGCCGGGCGGCGCCAAGGCCATGGTGATCGCCAGCGATGCCATGATCGCCGACCTGCTGGCCTGGCTGCATACCCTGCCGCTACGCTAGTCACTGCAATCATCAGATATCGATGTCCATGCCGATGGAAGAGCCGAACACCATTCACAGTCCCGAAGCATCGCTCGACGACCTGCTCGCCGAACGACCAGCCTCGCCGTTCGCCAGGGCGGCGCTACTGGCCTATGTATTCCTGATCGTGTATGCCAGCCTGTATCCGTTTTCCGGCTGGCAGAACGATAATCTGGCAGCCTTATCTGATTTGATCCGGCAATGGCCGCGCTACTGGACGGCCTTCGATGCACTGACCAATGTGCTGGGTTATATCCCGCTCGGGATGTTGATCGTGTTTGCGCTGTACCCGGTGTGCCGCCGCAGTTTCTCGGTGGCGATCGCCTCTGTTGCGGGTGCCCTGTTATCCGCCAGCATGGAGATTACTCAATATTTCTTACCCAGCCGGGTGACCTCATTATTGGATTTCCTGACCAATGCAGGGGGCGCGCTGATCGGTGCGCTGATCGGTGCGCTGATGATCCCGCTGCTGCTGGAAAAAGGTCGCCTGCGGCTGCTGCGAAAACGCTGGCTGTATAACGAGGCCACCAGGGAAATCCTGGTGCTCGGTCTATGGCCGATGGCGCAAATTTATCCGCAAGCGTATTTATTCGGGCTGGGGCAGATCCTGCCGATACTGTCGTTCTGGATTAATGATTTTTTTGATATATCGATTGATCTCGGCAGTTTCCTGATCAATGACATGGACCTGAGCCCCGAGCAGTTTTTGCTGGCGGAGACGATTATTACGGCATGCGGCTGCACCGGTGCCGTCTTGATTTCGCTGTCTATCCTGAGTCGCCATGCGCCGAAAGTCCGGCTGGCGGGATTACTGTTAGCCGCAGCGATTTGCGCCAAGGCGCTGGCAAGCGCCATCCTGTTTAAACCCGAATTCGCCTTCTCCTGGCTGACCCCCGGCGCCCAGGGCGGCCTGGTGATCGCGCTCATCATGCTGTACGGCTTTTCGTTCGCACCGCATCATGTACAGCGTCGCCTGGCAATCCTGATGCTATCGATCAGTTTGATCGTCGTGAATCTGATTCCTATCAACCCCTACTTCATCGTCACCTTGCAAACCTGGGTGCAAGGGAAGTTCCTGAACTTCAATGGGGCAGCGCAATTTTTGTCCTTGCTGTGGCCATTTCTGATGCTGTGGATCTTGCTGAATAAAAAATTACCGGATCGCAAGTAGAGCGATTTTTTTCTCCAGCAAGTACCAGTCAACGTCTGAACAGGCGCTAGCGTGTATCATACTGGCTCACTTCAGACACACTGACCCATCATGGCTGACACTCCCTATTTTGAAAAACACGTGTTTTTTTGCATGAACCAACGTGAGGACGGCCGCCCTTGCTGCATGGATCGCGGCGCGCAGGCAGCCCAGGAACACGCGAAAAAGCGTATCAAACAACTCGACCTGAACGGTCACGGCAAAATCCGCATCAACAAGGCGGGTTGCCTGGATCGCTGCGAAGAAGGCCCGGTCATGGTGATCTACCCGCAAGGCACCTGGTACACCTTTATCGATCAATCCGATATCGACGAAATTATCGAAGTCGATCTGGTCGGCGGCGGCACCGTCGAGCGCCTGAAAATCTGACGATGAACGCCCACACGGAACACTTCATGATCGCGGGCGCAGTTGGCCAGCTCGAATGCGCCCTCGATCTGCCCGAGCCAGAACAATTTGCGCTACCACGCGGACTGGCGCTGGTCGCCCATCCGCATCCGCTGTTCGGCGGCAGCATGGATAACAAGATAGCGCAGACGCTGGCACGCGCCTTCGTCGCGCTGGGCTATGTCTCGGTCCGCATGAACTTCCGCGGCGTCGGCAAATCCGAAGGGGTACATGATCACGGTGCCGGCGAAACGGATGACATGGGACTGCTGCTCACGCACATGCGTCAACGCTACCCCGAACTGCCGCTGGCACTGGGCGGTTTTTCTTTCGGCACCTTTGTACAGTCGCAATTACAGCAAAGACTGACAGCGCAAGGCACTCCCGCAGAGCGGCTCGCCCTGGTCGGCACCGCGGCCGGCAAATGGCCCCTGCCCGAGGTTCCCGCGAATACCATCCTGATTCATGGCGAACTCGATGAGACGATTCCGCTGCAAGCCGTGTTCGACTGGGCGCGTCCGCAGGATATTCCTGTCATCGTGATCCCGGGCGCCGATCATTTTTTTCACCGCAAGCTGCAACATATCAAAAATTATGTGGTCAACTTGTGGGATAAACCCGAGATCAATTCAATTTAGCAATTCAACTTCTGCATTTAAATGAATACCGAATCAATGAAAAAATTCTTCGCATCACTACTCAGCATCGGCACCCTTGCTGCCAGCCTTCTCAGCAGCGATATCGCTACTGCGCAAAGCCTGCTGCCAGCGCCGACGATCGCCGCCAAATCCTGGCTCTTGCTCGACGCCACCAGCAATCAGGTCATCGCCTCGCAAGACCCGGGCTTGCGTATAGAACCGGCATCGCTGACCAAGATCATGACGGCCTACCTGGTGTTCTCAGCGATCAAAGACAAAAAACTCGATCTGAACCAGAGCGTGAATGTCTCCACCCGCGCATGGAAGGTCGATGCCAGCAGCTCCAAGATGTTTATCGAACCGAACAAACCCGTCACCATCAATGAATTGCTGTACGGCCTGATCGTCCAGTCCGGTAACGACGCAGCGGTTGCGCTGGCAGAAGCGGTGGCCGGCAGCGAAGAGGCATTCGTCGTGCAGATGAATCGCGAAGCCGATCGCATCGGCCTGAAATCTACCCATTTTGCCAATTCGCACGGCTTGCCCAGCCCGGAAAACTATTCCACTGCACAAGATTTATCCCTATTGGCCGCACGTCTGATCGCCGATCATCCTGAGTTTTATAAAACCTATTACTCGACCAAGAGCTATACCTACAACAAAATCACCCAGCCCAACCGTAATCGCCTATTGTGGCTGGATCCAACCGTCGATGGCATGAAAACCGGCCACACCGAAGCCGCAGGATATTGCCTGGTCTCGTCGTCGGTCCGCCCCAACGGCAGCGGCCAGCGCCGCCTGATTTCTGTGGTCACCGGCACCGCCAGCGACCAGGTACGCGCGCAAGAAAGCCTGAAATTATTGAACTGGGGCTTCCTCAATTTTGATACCCTCAAACTCTACGAAAAAGGCCAGGCCATCGCCACGCCGGAAATCTGGAAAGGCACCCAAGCCCAGATCAAAATCGGCTTCAACCGCGATCTGTATGTCACCCTGCCAAAAGGTGCGGCTGCCAAGTTAAAACCGGCATTGGAACGCAAAGACCCGCTGGTCGCCCCGCTTGCCCTGAATGACAAAGTAGGCACGGTAAAAATGATGTTGGATGGCAAACCCATCGCGGAATTTCCGGTACTCGCACTCGAGCAAGTCGCGCAAGCCAGCATCTTCGGACGTGCCTGGGATTCGCTGCGATTATTGTTTAAGTAATCCTGATACCACAATAGAAACGGGGCTGAGCCCCGTTTTTTTATTCTGCAAACACTTTACGAACTACTGAAATACGCTCACCAACATCGGCTTATTTGATGGTGAGGGATTGAATTGCCGGGGGTGAATGCAAACTGTTTTATCCAATCTCCACTGGTTTATGTTTAGTTTATCTACTTTAAATTAAATTCATTCCTTATTTGCATAACCTTGCATCAGCTTCTGTGTGAGAATTTATGCATCGTCTTTTTCATCACTAACCATCCCATCACATCATGAACGATCCCCTTGTTTACCTGAACGGCAGCCTGACACCACTCTCCGAAGCCAAGATCCCGGTACTCGATCGCGGCTTTATTTTTGGCGACGGTGTCTATGAAGTGATTCCGGTGTATGGGCGCAAGATGTTTCGCGCCGATCAGCATCTGGCGCGGCTGTTCCGTAGTCTGGCGTCTATCGGTATTCCAAATCCGCATGACAAGGCCGGCTGGCTGGCGTTGATTGCGCAGGTCATGGATGCGCATCCTGCCGACGATCAGATGGTGTACTTGCAAGTCACGCGTGGCGTGGCGAAGCGGGCGCATGCGTTTCCGCAAGAGATGGTGCCGACCGTGTTCATCATGACCAATCCGATTGTCTTGCCATCCGACGAAGTGCGCGCCAAAGGGGTGGTTTGCGTCTCGATGGAAGACAAGCGCTGGTTGCGTTGCGAGATCAAATCGATCTCTTTGCTGGGCAATGTGCTGGCGGCGCAAAACGCGGCTGAACAGGGTGCGACCGAGAGCATCCAGTTCCGCGACGGCTTGTTGACCGAGGCGTCGGCATCGAACGTCTGGATCGTCAAAGACGGCGTGCTGGCGGCCCCCCCCAAAGACAATCTGATTTTGGAAGGCATCCGTTACGGCCTGATCGAAGACTTGTGCGCCGCCAATGGCATTCCGCTGCAAGCCCGTAAAATCACGCGGGAAGAAGTGTTCGCTGCCGATGAGGTGTTATTGTCTTCGGCGACCAAAGAAGTGCTTGCGGTCGTCAAGTTAGACGAGCAGACTATTGGAAACGGCGCGCCCGGCCCCATCTACCAGAAACTGTATGCGGCCTATCAATTGAGCAAAGCCGCTTAATTTTCTGATTTATTACTATGTCCAACCAAATCCTCCCCCCTGTCGATCCTGCTGAAAGCCTGATCGAGTATCCCAGCGACTTCCCTATCAAGATCATGGGGGCGATGCATGACGCTTTTGCGCAAACGATCCTGGAAGTGGTGGTGACGCATGATCCGACTTTCCATGCCGGCAAGATGGAGTTGCGCCCCTCATCCAAGGGCAATTATCTGGCGATCACCGTCACGATCGTTGCGACCAGCCGCGAGCAACTGGATAATTTATATCGCGAGTTGTCCGGTCATCCCATGGTTAAAATGGTGCTGTAACCGTCACGGCATCCACCCATACTCCCACCCAGTATAAAAACAGCCCGCTCGCAGATAGTGCGGAGCGGGCTGTTTTTATAGAAGGACATAGGGGAGTATCTGTTCGACAGCAAAGTTATGCAAAATTTGTACGACGCACTTACTTGCCGATTTCTTCCAGTAGCCACGCCCGGAACGCCTTGACCTGGGGCTTCTCCATCGCATGCGCTGCATACACCAGGTGATAGGACACCGGACTCGGTATCGAGATATCAAACAAACGCACCAATGATCCGTTTTCAATATCCGACCGCACAATCGCATGGCGCCCCAGCGCGATCCCCTGCCCATCGACGGCGGCTCGCGACAAAATCGAGGCATCCTGAAAAACCAGCCCACTGGTCGGCTCCTCATTATCCAGGCCCGCCGCACGGAACCACGGCTCCCACGGCTCTTCATCACAGCGTAGCAAATGCGATGTCGCCAATTCGGCTGGCGTTTGAGGCAGTTGCCCACCGTGATAGTGGGGACTCACCACAGGGTAATAATAATCGCCCATCAAGAGTTCGCTGACCAGGCCGGGATAATTGCCAAGGCCGAAACGGATGCCGATATCGATCGATTCGCGGTTGAAATCCGCCAGCTGATTGCTCGACTGCAAACTCACTTCCAGGTCGGGGTAATGCTCGATAAAGCGCCCCAGGCGCGGCGACAACCAGCGCGCTGCAAACGAGGGCAAGGCCGTGATCGCCAGACGCGGCTGCTGTTGCCGCACTTTCAGCAATTCGGCAGCCTTGGCGATCTCGCCCAAGGCCGTGCGTATGGTATTGGCGAATTGCTCGCCGTCCGGCGTAATCGCGATGCGCTTGCCGTGGCGGATGAACAAGGCGACACCCAGCTCCTCCTCCAAGGCCCTGACCTGATGACTGATCGCACCGTGGGTCAGATGCACTTCATCGGCAGCCCGTGAAAAATTCTGATGCCGTGCCGCCGCCTCAAACGCGCGTAGCGCCGCTAAATTCGGCAAGCGTCGAAACTCACTCATATCGCCTTCATCCCGATGATCAATTTCGATTGGTTTTGCATCAAATCCATTGTCAGATAATTTATATGTGAATTAAATTAGCAAGAGACTCAAAAATTACTCGTTTTGCAGATGCTATTTAAGCACCTACAATGCTTTCATCGCAGCGCAATAAATGATTTTCACTCTCTAATAATCACAACAACGCTGATTTTAATGCAATAAAACAAGGAGTCTTGAAATGATAAATAATTTCGCAAACCCATCTTACACCATTCCATCCGGCGAGACCGTTTCCGGCACATTAGCGCAAGCACGCCGTATCGAGATCGCCTGTGGTCGCGTCTGGCTGACCATTGCCGGCGAGGAACATGACTTCTGGCTGTCGGCCGGCGATTCAGTCAATCTCCCGGCCAACCGTCTGATCGTGATCGAATCCGATCAGCAAGCCAGTTTGATTGAATTGTCCGACGTAGTCGAATTGACGACTGGCGCACCAGCCAACCAGCATGCATCCCTGAACGTCGCTCGCTACCTGCAAAAATTGTCGCAAAAACTGCGCGACCAGGTATTTGCCTGATTCACAGCATTCGCTGCAATGGCGAACGAGCGGGGTGCAAAATGCTACACTAGCGCCCTATGTTAGAAACCTCAGAAACCAGTCGGCCCTCCGCCGCGCTGCGGATCGTCCGCCGCGGTAGGGAAGATTATCAAACCAGCTTCGATGCCATGCGCGCCTTTACCGATGCGCGCAGCGCCGATACGCCAAATGAATTCTGGATTGTGGAACATCCACCGGTGTTTACCCTGGGCCTGGGCGCGGACCAGTCGCATGTTCTGGCAGCCCACCATATCCCCGTAGTACAAACTGATCGCGGCGGTGAAGTTACTTATCACGGCCCCGGCCAGGCCGTGATTTATCTGCTGATGGATCTGCGCCGCAGCCATCCCAAGGCACGCCTGTTTGCACGCGAATTCGTCAACAAAATAGAACAAGCCGTGATCGACACGCTGGCAGCGTATAATCTGGCTGGCGAGCGCAAGGCAGGTGCGCCCGGCATCTATGTCAGCGAGGGCGAATTTGCCGGCGCCAAAATCGCCGCGCTGGGCCTCAAAGTCCGCGGCAATGGCTGCACCTATCATGGCGTTTCATTGAATGTCGAGATGGACCTGACGCCGTTTTCCTGGATCAATCCTTGCGGCTATGCGGGTCTGGCCACCGTCGATATGACAACCCTGGGGGCGACAGCAGCACTGGCCGATGTCCAGCATACCCTCGCTCAACATTTGCAAGATCTTTTGACTTCGTAATTACTCAGCACCATGACAACCGAAAACACACCCGTCTCCGCAACTGCTTCCAGCCCAGCTTACGATCCGACCGAGAAACAAAAAGGCGCCAGCAAAACTGCGCGCATCCCGATCAAGATCGTACCGATGGAGCGCCTGCCGAAGCCAGACTGGATCCGTGTTAAAGCCGGTTCGCCCACCACCCGTTTTTACGAAATCAAAGACATCCTGCGCGCCAATAATCTGGTGACCGTCTGCGAAGAAGCATCCTGCCCGAATATCGGCGAATGCTTCGGCAAAGGTACGGCGACCTTCATGATCATGGGCGACAAATGCACGCGCCGCTGCCCGTTCTGCGACGTCGGTCACGGCCGCCCCGACCCGCTTGACGTCAACGAGCCGCTGAACCTGGCGAAAACCATCGCCGCACTCAAGCTCAGTTACGTCGTGATCACCTCGGTTGATCGCGACGATCTGCGCGATGGCGGCGCCGCGCATTTTGCGGAATGCATCACCAAGATCCGCGAACTGTCGCCGTCAACCCGCATCGAAATCCTGACCCCGGATTTCCGTGGCCGCATGGACCGTGCGCTAGAGATTTTGAATCTGGCACCGCCGGACGTGATGAACCACAATCTCGAAACCGCACCGCGCCTCTACAAAGAAGCCCGTCCGGGTTCCGATTATGAATACTCACTGAATCTGCTCAAGCGTTTTAAAGAACAGCATCCAAACACCCCGACCAAATCCGGCATCATGGTCGGCCTCGGCGAAACCGACGAAGAAATTCTGCAAGTCATGCGCGACATGCGCGCCCACAATGTCGACATGCTGACCATCGGCCAATACCTGGCACCCAGCGGCCACCATTTACCGGTGCGCCGTTATGTACACCCGGATGTGTTCAAGATGTTTGAAGAAGAAGCCTACAAAATGGGTTTCGCACATGCTGCGGTCGGTGCAATGGTTCGTTCGAGTTACCATGCAGATCAGCAGGCACATGGCATCGGTTGATGTGTGAACGACCAGTAAATAATGAGACAAATCAGTAAATGGTGAGATAAATCATTGGGTGTTTTTTAAAGCGATAACGCATTGCCGTTTTAAATCAACAACTTCCGACTATTTGATAACGCATCGAATAGGAAACTCCACACCAAAGCGTGCATGTCCAGCATATAGATGAAAAGTATGCCGGAAGGATTGAAAAATCTGTCTCGCGATTTACTGAATTTTTTCTCACGAGCTATTGAAGAATTAACGACCAAAAGGGACGATTTGTCTCATTTACTCCTGAATGTTCACATAAATTGGATACTGAGAAAAAAATAAAAATCATCCGGATTTTGATGACTGTCGGGATCACGCCTTTTGCTTTATTCATGACACTTATAATTGTTCAAGTTATTCTGTTCGGCGGCGGGGACAGCTTGCTCCCTGTTATTGTGGCTGCAGCTTGTTATCTATGTTCTTGCGTAATCTTGATCCCGAGTCTTTTTTGGCATTTTTTATTAACTTTGCGAGATCAACATTCAACAACTCACCGAATGTCCCTCCTTAGAAACATCTCATTGTTAACTCTTGCAACGCCATTTATTCTTGTAATATTCGTGCACCTTTACCACTGGAAGCTGTTTGTTTGAGTCTGGATAACGAGACTAAACCGTCGCAACCCGATAAGCGAAGTTCAGCGCGACCAATACCAATAAAGCGGCGAACGCCCTCTGTATCGTATCCTCGCGCAGATGCCGGGCGATCTGTCGCCCTGCCAGCATGCCGAGCGCAGAGCTGACCATGAAAAACGCCGTGAACTCCAGCGGGATCACGGCACCATGCAAGACAGCGCTGCCGACACCCGCGCTGCCAACCAGGGCAATCACCAGTAAAGAAGTTGCCACCGCGCCGTGCATGCTGACATTGGTATAGCGGCGCAGCATCGGCACGATCACGAATCCGCCACCGACACCTAATAGTCCGGTGATAAAACCCGCAACGCCGCCGATGCTTGCGATCACCACGCTGGTCGTTAAAGTCCAGTCAAATCGCCCCGTCGCCGTATTGATACACAACAGCGCTGGCGCATTCGACGTTGGTGCAGTGACAGGTGCGGAGCCATTGATCAGACGCACGGCGACGACCAGCAGGATCCCGGCGAACACAGCCATCAGCCAGGTTTGCGATAATTGATGCGCCACCAGGACGCCGGCTGAAGTCAGCGGCATGCCGACCAGCGCCATGATGATCGCGGCGCGATACCGTACCAGCTTTTTACGAAACCCCTCTACCGCGCCGACCAGCGCACCCGCAGTGACTGCCAACAAAGCCACGGGCATCGCTTGCTGCATCTGCCATCCCATCGCCTCGACCAGCGCAGGAACGGCGATGATGCCGCCGCCAGCGCCGGTCAAGCCCATCACCGCGCCGACGACCAGACCTATGATTAAGGCAAACAGGATGCTCATTTTTTGACTCGGTTATACCGCATTAGGATGGCGAAAAAATAGTGTCCGGCTAGGTGCGCCTGCGTTCCAACCAGTTGAACAAGCTCATGCCGGCGACCATCGCGACCACGAAAACTGCGCCCTTCAATACGCCTGCGCCCAGCAGCACAATTGCCGGCCCCGGACAAATCCCGGCCAGGCCCCAGCCCGCGCCGAATAGCACACTGCCGATCACCAGACGACGATCAATCAAACGGCTGGCCGGGATCATCAAGGGCAAACCCAGCAACGATTTTTGCCAGGTACGCACGATGGCAAACGCCCCACCTGCTACCAAGATCGCACCCGCCATTACCAATCCCAACGACGGATCCCAACTGCCGGCCACATCAAGAAAACCCAGTACTTTGGCCGGATCGGCCATTCCTGCGACAATCAGACCGACGCCAAAAATCAATCCGGCAATCAAGGCAAAAAGTATCGTCATCATGCCGCTCCCGTCATACGCAGGACAAGATGCCGCACCAGATACACCACCAGAAAACCCGATCCCATAAAAGTCGCCGTCGCCACCAGCGAACGCACAGAAAAACGCGACAAGCCGCAGACGCCGTGGCCGCTGGTACAACCCGAGCCATAGCGCGTGCCGACGCCGACCAACAAACCCGCGACCACCAGGGTCAGCCAATCCGCATCGACCGTCACCGCCGGCAATCGGGCAAACCAGCGTAACAGGAGCGGCGCCAGCAACAGGCCTGCCACAAACGCAGCGCGCCATTGCCAGTCGCGGCGCACAGGCTGCAATAGCCCCGCCAAGATCCCGCTGATGCCGGCGATCCGCCCATTAAAGCTCATCAACAAGGCCGCTGCCAGGCCGATCAAGGCACCGCCGGCAAGCGCAGTCCAGGGTGTAAAAACTTGCCATGCAATCGTCATCAGAATTTCTCCGCCATTACATACTCCCAATCAAATTTCATAAAACCGGCTTAGAACCGCTTTATTCATTGCGGATTAAAAATATACTCCATCCTGTATTGCAATTACTCAGGGCAATACAAGGAATACATCAGCTCTAAAAGATGCAAGACCTTGGGATCCGCCACCGAGTAGTAAATACGCTTGCCATCGCGTCGCGTATCGACCAGTCCCTCGGCACGCAACACGCCCAGTTGCTGCGACAAACTAGGTTGATGCAGGTCCAGCAGTTCTTCCAGCTCGCTGACCGATTTTTCGCCCTGGCTGAGCTGACACAGCAAGAGCAGGCGATCCTCGTTCGCCAGTGCACGCAAGGTGCTGGTAGCGGCTTGTGCCGCGCTGCGCATTTGCGCAATATCAATGAGTTGGTCGGTTGCCATAAGAATTAAACACAATTTATTTGACTACATTCTATATTTTGATATTATGTAAGTCAATATATTATTATTGAGTAGAATATGAAAGCCCCAATGAAAGCGCAGATACAAGCCTTCTTTGATCGAATCACCTGCACGGTCAGTTATGTCGTGTTCGATACGGATGGCGGACGCGCCGCCGTGATCGATAGCGTGCTGAATTACGACCACAAATCCGGCCGTACCAGCACCGCTTCGGCCGACCAGATCCTGCAATTTATCCGCGACCATCAATTGCAGCTCGACTGGATTTTAGAAACCCACGCGCACGCCGATCACCTGTCCGCCGCGCATTATCTGCAAGAAAAAATCGGCGGCAAAATCGCGATCGGGGCGCATATCAATCAAGTGCAAAAAGTATTCAAGGGATTGTTTAATCTCGAATCGAGTTTCGCGATTGACGGTTCGCAGTTCGATTATTTATTTGCCGAAGATGAGGAATTCCAGATCGGCAGCCTGACCGCCAAAGCCTGGTTCGTGCCGGGTCACACGCCTGCTGACATGGCTTACCAGATCGGCGATGCGGTCTTTGTCGGCGACACTTTATTCATGCCTGACGTGGGCACTGCGCGCTGCGACTTCCCGGGCGGCGATGCCCATTTGCTGTATCAGTCGATCAAGAAATTGTTGGCGCTGCCCGAACCGACCAGGCTGTTTATGTGTCACGATTACCCGCCGGATGAACGCGCTGCGCAATGGATGTGCACCGTCGCCGACCAGCGCAAGCAGAATATCCATGTGCATGATGGCGTCAGCGAAACCGCTTTCATTGCGATGCGCACCAAGCGCGATGCCAGCCTTGAGATGCCGCTGCTGATTTTGCCATCGGTGCAAGTGAATATTCGTGCCGGCGCGTTACCGCCGGCAGAAGACAACGGGGTACGGTATTTAAAAATTCCGCTGAACGGCATTTAAGGCGAATGCAGTGAACTGATCGTATGCCAATCTGCTCAGAGATTTTGTTTGGGATGAATGCGCACCAGGACAATACGCGGGCCGTTCATTTTTTTGACCACGGCATCAAAACGCTCGAATTCGATTTTTTGCCCCTCGGTCGGCAGATCACCGAGCGTATGCATGATCAATCCGCCGATCGATTCGACCTCTTCGCTATCGAGATCAATACCCAGAGCGATGCCGAGCGTGAACAAAGGCAAACTCCCTTTGCCCATCAAGGTACCGTCATCCAGAACGACCCAATCGTTTTCATTTAAACGGAATTCATCGCGAATCTGGCCGACCAGGGCACCGAGTAAATTATCCAGTGTCAAAAAGCCCAGCGGCTTGCTTTCTTTGTAGCCGACAATCGCAAAATGCGGTGCGCCTTTACGGAAGCGACGGAATAATTCGAGTGCTGGCATGGTCGGCGGAACAAACTCAACCTGACGCAAATGATCGCTTAAATCATCGAGCGTTTTGCCGCTCTGCTGCGCTAAAAATAAATCTTTCAGATGCAACATACCGAGTACCGTCTCGCCATCGGCATCGAGATAAGGATAGCGGCTGAAACGATTGCGGTACGCGGTTTCCATATTCTCCGCCAGGCTTTGGTCCTTATGCATGGCGACCACTTCGCTGAACGGACGCATCAGATCGGATACTTCCAGGTCGCCGAAATCCAGCATCTGCGCCATGATGCCCCACTCATCGGGGGTCAGTTTTTTGCTGCCATGACTGCCACGCAAAATCAGCTTGAGCTCATCCGGTGAATAATGCGCATCAGTGCCGTGAGAGGCATCCAGACCCAGCCATTTCAAGACTTTATTCGCACTGAAATTCAGCGTCCAGATCGCCGGATACATGATCCAGTAAAACCCATACAGCGCCGGTGCGGTCCATAATGAAACGCGCTCAGGCATGCGGATTGCCATCGATTTCGGCGCCAGCTCGCCTACCACGATATGCAAAAATGAGATCACAAAGAAAGCGAAAAAGAAGGCTATGCCGTGTATCAACTCTAGCGAAGTCACTCCCAGCGTGACCAGTAAAGGCTCCAGCAGCCGGGCAAACGCAGGCTCACCGATCCAGCCCAGCCCCAGAGACGCCAGTGTAATGCCGAGTTGACAGGCAGAAAGATAGGCATCCAGATGTTGATGCACCGTGCCCAGCAAGCGTCCGCGTACACCGCCTGTTTTGGCAATGCTGCGAACCCGCGTCTGACGCAATTTCACCAGACCAAATTCAGCCGCCACGAAAAAACCATTTAATACCACCAAAAACAGCGCGGCAATCACCAGCAAAAGGTTATTCAACACACACTTTCTATGAACGGACAAGCCGATACTGTAGTCGAAAATTGACTATTTGCACATTGTGGATGGAACTAATCGCCATTGTCCTGGATCGCACCCAACCCATGTATTCCCATATACCGCCCACAATGAATGTCAAATTGACATAAAATCGGACCAAGCTCCTTCGTCCGAAGGAACAGGAGAACATATTGTCTATTGATAGCACCCTCAGTCATATCGTCGAAGCCAGGTTGCAAGATCCAGAATATCGCGACATCCATTTATTACGCGAGCTGATCGCCAGCTTGCGCCCTACCCATCATCGTAAGATCGAACAGGCCACCGATAACATTCGCGCCCTGTGCTACGTGCTGCGCCAGCATCCGGCCTGGTCAAGAGAATTAAGGGAATACATTGCTTGCGTCCTGACGACACGTAAAACCGTGCACTTGTTAACCGACACCGGCATCACGCAAAACGTCGGCTTCTGGACAGCCGCGTCGCAGCGGATAGCAGAAAAATTTTTGCCGCCGCTGGTGAACGACGACTACATCAAAGATGTGTTCGGACAACTGTTTGATCGGAATACGGACCATCATTGGGTCGATGGTGTCGCTGACACGGTCTGGCTGGATTTGTTCAAATGCCTGGGGTTTAAGGTCAGCAATCCGCGCACTACCTATGCAGCACTGACGCAAGAAGTGCTGAGCGCCATCCAGGTTTTGTCCTACCGCATCACGACGATCGGACTGGAAGCCGAACTGGTCAGGAACTATCCCGACATAGAAAAATTCGAATCGCCATTCCTGCGTCAGAACGATGCCATCAACGACTATGTGACGCAATACAGCAACTGGCTGATCGACAAAAAGAGCGAGCGTGAAGATAGCCTGCATATTGAAGTCCTGCTCACGCAGTGCGAAGAAGTCGTGCAAAAAATCCGCAAGGTAGCCGCACTGCAAGGGGTTTCTGTCAGTCTGACCCGCCTGCTATTGCGCCTGACACAAAGTATCCGCCGTCTCAGAACCATGCTGGGTTTATTGGATTCGCGCAGCTCAGGAGAGGCAAGCGAAATTGGCGTGGGCTTATTAAAAGAATTGGTATTGGCGGACAATAAGCGCAGCAGTATTCGCGATCTGATCCAGACCAACACGGAGTTACTGTCGCTGCAAATGACCGAGCGCGCCGGCAAAAGCGGTGAACACTATGTCACCAGCAATCGCAGCGAATGGCTGGCCATGATGCGTTCCGCGCTGGGGGCGGGATTTATCGTCGGCTTTATGGCGACCATCAAAATCCTGTTCGGCAAGCTGATCTTGGCGCCGTTTGGCTACGCGGTTTTGTATAGCTTGAATTATTCGTTCGGCTTCATGCTGGTGCATGTCTTGCACATGACGATTGCGACCAAGCAGCCCGCCATGACGGCCGCCCTGATCGCCAAATCGATCGACCAGGGCAAACAGAAACTCGATGAGCTGGTCGAACTGATCGTCCGGGTTTTACGTTCGCAATTTATTGCAATTATCGGCAACGTCGCCCTCGCGATACCGACCGCCTATGCGATTGCCTGGGCCTGGTATGCGATCCACGGTCAGCATCTGGTAACGCCGGACAAGGCCCATCATTTGCTGGAGGATATCGATCCTTTTCATAGTCTGGCATTGCCGCATGCAGCGATTGCCGGCGTCTGCCTGTTTTTATCGGGACTGATTTCGGGTTATTACGATAATAAGGCGAGCTATTCGAATATCCCGGCGCGTCTGCGTCAATTAAGCTGGCTCAGGAAACTATTGGGCGAACAGCGCCTGCAGCGCACCACCGATTATATTGGGGACAATCTCGGCGCACTGGCAGGTAATTTTTTCTTTGGCGTAATGCTTGGCACGATAGGTCAGCTCGGTGCATTTTTCGGTTTGCCGATTGATATCCGGCATATCACTTTTTCCAGCGCGAACTTTGCCTTTGCACTGGTCGGCCTCGATCAGGTGATGTCATGGCAAGTCGTCGCGACCTCGCTGGGCGGAATTATCCTGATCGGTCTGGTGAACCTGGGGGTCAGCTTCAGCCTGGCGATGATGGTGGCATTGCGCTCCAGACGAGTGAGTTTTGGTCGCGGCAATACGCTCAACAGATTACTCTGGCGACGCTTCATTAGCGGCACCAGGGACTTTTTCCTGCCCCCGAAAGATCTGCCGGTTGAGACGCCGGAAGCTGCGGCGACTTCAACTGAAAAAGCGAATGACAAGCCATCTCACTAACATTAATCTCAACAACTATCAGGACTGATCGAATGGAAATTTTGTATCGAATCGATGCGTGGAAAATCGCTCTCACCTTGTTGATTTTTTTATTTTTCGTGATTGAGTTGAGTTACCGGCTTGGTACCCGCAGCGATCCGCTCGCGTACGAAAAATCAAGCTCGGTATTTTCTACCTTGATGGGTGCTGCGCTGGCGCTACTTGGTCTGTTGCTGGCCTTTTCCTTTGCGATGGCATCGGCCAGATACGACTTGCGCAAGGGCGTCATCCTCAAGGAAGCGAATGCCATCGGCACCACCTATCTGCGCAGTGATTTGCTCGAACCTGCAGTAAGAGAGCAAGTCAAAAGTAAGTTAAAGCGTTACGCAGAAGTCAGGCTGGCCGCACATCAAGCCGGCATCGATTCCCAAAAACAGCAAGAAGTGAGTCAATCCACCGGCAAATTGCAAGACGAGATCTGGGCCATTGCCAGTAGCGAATTACGCCGCGAACGACAAATTAATAATTCCCTGTTTGTACAGGCACTCAATGACATGATCGATGTCAGTACCGAACAAAACGATGCACATGAAAATCATGTTCCAGAGTCGGTGTTCTGGCTACTTTTTATCTCAGCCTTACTCACTGCCGCGCTCAGCGGTTATGCCTGCGGCGCAATCGGCAACCGCAATCTGATGGCGACCAGTGTTTTCGCGCTGTTAGTCGCCTTGGTTATTTTTTCTATCATTGATCTGGACAGACCGCAGCGCGGCCTGATTCAAGTCACTCAGCATCCTATGCAACTCTTGCTGAACGGCATGCACTGAATAGTCAAAACGTATTGATGATGAAATAAAGTCAACCATGACTGACCCTGATACGTTAATCACGGACCACTGCCATAACAATGGATGGTATCGGCCTCCCTGTTTTCCCCCTGTTTCTGATTCATCAGTTTGTTCTAATTCCAACTATAGGAGCAGCATCCATGCCATTGCCTTACTCCACTTTGAATCGCGGCAGCCTTGCATTCGCGATTGCACTGATCGCCTCTCAAAGCGCATTCGCCAACGACTACAGTGCGCTGTTCAAAGCAAAGAAATATGATGAAGTGGAACATCTCGCCAGCACCAGGTTGCATGCAGAACCGAACAATGCGGATGCACTGATTGCAAAGATCGATCTGATCTTAATGGAAGGCAAAGAAAATCGCCTCGACGACGCCAGCAAGCTCGCTGAACAATGTATCAGCGCCAATCCAGGCAATTCGGAATGCCAGACATCGCTAGGTAATGTGCTCGGCACCAAGGCGATGATGGGCGGCATCATGTCGGCGATCGGTTACGCAAGCAAAATCCGCGATGCTTTTAAAAAAGCGGTTGAGCTGGATCCTAAAAATTTCGCCGCACGCGATGGTTTGCTGCAGTACTACCTGCAGGCACCCAGCATTGCCGGCGGCGGCAAAGGCAAGGCGCAAAATCTGATCGACGATACCGCCAAGATCAATGCCGCAGCCAGCACGCTGATGCAAGCCAAACTCGATTTGTCCGAGGAAAAATTCTCGCGCGCCGAATCCTCTGCGCTATCGGTGAATGTCGCGGGCTCTGAGGTGCTCGGCGATATGCAGCGCGGGGTATTGCAAAATATCGGCGGATTGTATGTGCAGCAAAAAAAATACGCCGATGCTTCACGTATTTTCCAGGAAATTCAACAACGCTTTCCGGATAAAGATACCGGTACTTACGGCATGGCGCGAACGCTGCAAGAACAGGGCTTGTATAAAGATGCCTTAAGTTATTTTGAAAAAGCCCTGGCTGTCGAAACCCATGCTCACACTTACTACCGGATCGCCCAATGCTGGCAAGCGGTCAGCGACAAAGTCAAGGCAATCACGACATTTGAAAAAGCCCTGAATTTCAAGCCGCAACTGCCAAAACGCATGAAAGAAGATGCCGAAGCGCAGTTAAAAACGCTGCGTAGCTAAGGCCGGTTTCATCACTGTTTTACTCAAGTAAAATTGTCGTCGCCACCCCGCCAGGTGTGGCGACGATTCCATCATCGTCAAGTTCACCGGCAGTTTGCAAGGTATGCAGCCGGTTACGAATTTCACCCGTCACTCACCCGACAACGACTCATTTGCGCTCCGTCTAGATGACAGCTCACAGAACTGCGCAGCGCTCCGCCAAATCGCTCCGAATAAATAATTTAAACGATTTTTGTATTTTTTAACGATAAATTGGCGGCGATTACCCACAGATAACAGTCATTGACATGTCATAAATTTGTGCATCCCGGCCAAACGTTTGAAATTTGCAACAGTATTTAACATTTTTCCTTAAAAAAAACACAAATTCTTGACTTGCTTAATTAGACATCAGTTAATACGCAAACGTTTGCGCAAGCGATTGCCTATTTGGATGAAAATTGCCTTTGAGCTGCAGCAAAGAAGTTAGCCTATCCATACGCCGTCACAGTCTTATCAAACAAACGTTGTTAACACGCTGCTTCTGGTGAAGCTCGTCATGAAGTCGCAATGCAATTCATAGGGCTTCGTCATGACAGTCGATCTGAACTATCTATAGCGCGTTATGACTACCGATTAATCGGTATTGGCCTGTCACTCCGGCAAAAGGAGTGCAGCCAAGGACAAGAAAAGTCTGCTACGGGATCTGTTCTTCTCTCCCACATGCGGCATCGATCTTGTTGCAGTTTTCAGCAGTGAACTTGCTTCAGATTTACCCGTATAGAAACAAAATCAGTCCGGCCCATTCCGGATCTATTTATAAATCGCTTTCAGGGAGAAACAATTCATGCAACACCCAACCCACAGCAGCAAACTAAAAACGCTGGCATATCACCTCAGTCTGGTATGCGCGCTCGGACTCGGCACTGGCTGCACTGCCTATGCATCGATTGCCGACCATCACGAATTTGAAGCGACCTTGCACGTGCCATTTCGTGCCGATCCGGCAGTCCGCACCGGCAATGAATCGCGCTACTTTACGATGGAATTCGACTTCCCTCTGCTGCAAACAGAGCAGTCCGTCACCTGGCGCCTGGAACTGGTCGCGCCGGACGGCAAGGTGGTCGATCGCTGGTATGGCGTAGAAAAATTATTGAAGCAAGCCGTCACCGCCAAAGTCTTGTGGGCCGGTCGCCGCTTCGGCAGCGCCAGTATGGCCGATGGCATCTATCAAGTCCGATTGACCGCAACGGCGAACGATACCGCGAAATTATCCGCGCTCGCATCAGGCGCCACCATGCCGGAAAAAATTGTCGAAAATGTTCTGCTCAAGGGCAAATCGGAAATCATCACGCAAAACTGGCCTATGTTGGTCGGCACTAAAGCCGCACCGGTCATGCCCAACTTCGTGGCTTTACCAACCAAGGCTAAAGCGCCGCTGACATCCGCAACGGCAACGGGCATTACGACCAGAAGCGTCAGCGCCACGACCCGCCAATTCGCGGCCGCTCCGAATGCGTTGCCATACACGGTGTACTTCGGCAATCTGCATAGCCAGACCAATCACAGCGATGGCGGCGGTCCACTGAGCACCTGCACCGGCGCGCAAAATCCGCAATCTGCGGCACTCGGCCCAACGGATGCGTATCAATATGCAATGAACCGTGGCCTGGATTTTTTGATGACCTCGGAACATAACCACATGTACGACGGCTCTGCCAGCACCAATCTGTCCGCCAATCCGGCTACCGCTAAAAATCTCTTCCAATCCGGTTTGACGGCTGCCGCCAGCTTCAATTCAGCGCATCCGAATTTCCTCGGTATTTATGGTCTGGAGTGGGGTGTCATCAGCAATGGCGGTCATCTGAATATTTTCAATACCAATGAATTGCTGGAATGGGAATACAACAGCAGCAATCAACTCATCGGCGATACCTATACCGCAAAAAGCGATTACGCGGCACTGTACACGCTGATGCGTTCACGCGGCTGGATCGGTCAATTCAATCATCCTGCAACCAGCGGTCAATTCATTGCGGGCGGCGTCGATCTTGGCTACACCGCCGATGGCGATCAGGCGATGGTCTTGTGTGAAGTCTTGAACACTTCCGCATTTTCCAGCAATACTACCGAAACGGAGACCGGCCGCAGCAGTTATGAAGATGCCTGCAAAAAAGCCCTGGAAGCCGGTTACCATGTGGCCTTCAGTACCGATCAGGACAATCACTGCGCCAACTGGGGGGCGTCCTACACCAACCGTACCGGCGTCTTATTGCCCAATGGCAGCGCACTCAACAGCGCGAACTTTATCGATGCATTAAAAGCGCGCCGCGTATTTGCGACCATGGATAAAAATTCCCAGTTGGTGCTGACCGCCAACGGTCACATCATGGGTGAGCGTTTCTCGAATAGCGGCAGCCTCAACCTGGTCGCCAACTTCAGCAGCAGCACCGGGCGTAGCGCGACCACCGTCGAGGTGTACGAAGGCGTACCTGGCCGCAATGGCACAGTGAGCTTGCTTTCCAGCACGGCCACGACGACCATCACACCCGCCGTCGGCGAGCATTTTTACTATGCCAAAATCACCCAGGATGACGGCAATATCCTGTGGTCGGCACCGGTCTGGGTCACGCAGACGACCGGCACGGTGGATACGACCCCACCGACCGTCAGCGCATCAGAAAGCGGCAACTCCGGCACCATCACGCTGGCAGCGACTGCCAGTGATAATGTCGGTGTGACCAAGGTCGAGTTCTATGTTGATAACCTGTTGAAAGGTACGGCAAGCAGCGCACCATATAGCCTGGCGCTGAACTCCACGACCTTGACTAACGGCACGCATGCCTTGGTTGCCAAGGCGTATGACGCGGCCAATAATGTGGGCACCTCCAGCGCCGTCAGCTTCAGCGTGAGTAACGCCACCACTGACACCATCCCGCCGACCGTCAGCGCATCAGAAAGCGGTAGCAGCGGCAATATCACCCTGTCTGCCACAGCCAGCGATAACGTCGGCGTGACCAAGGTCGAGTTCTATGTCGATGGCAGCTTGCAAGGCACCAGCACGACTGCACCTTATTCCATGAGCCTGGCATCGACTACCCTGAGCAATGGCACGCACAGCCTGATAGCCAAAGCTTACGACGCAGCGAATAATATCGGCACCTCCAGCGCCGTCAGCTTCACTGTCAATAACACGACTGCCACGCAATTGATACTCAACGGCGGCTTTGAAAGCGCCAGCGCATCGTGGACGGCCAGCAGCGGCGTCATCAGTTCCGATACGACTCAGGCATCCCATGCAGGGGCATATAAGGCATGGCTGGATGGCTACGGCGCGACGCATACCGATACGCTGTACCAGCAAGTCACGATCCCGGCTGCCAGCACCTCGGCAACCCTGAGTTTCTGGTTGAAAATCGTCTCGAACGAAACCACCACGACCCAGACCTATGACACTTTGCAGGTACAAGTACGCAACAGCAGCAATAGCGTACTCGCGACATTGGCAACTTACTCGAACTTGAACAAAGGCAGCTCTTACCTTAACAAGACTTTCGATCTGAGTGCCTACAAAGGCCAGACTATCCGCATCTATTTCCTCGGCGTAGAAAATTCAAGCAAAACGACCTCCTTCCTGATCGATGATGTCAGCCTGATTGCCCAATAATTTCAGGAATCCTATCAGCCCGGCGCTACACCGGGCTGATGCTGAACAGAAAAACAAGCCGCCCGTGTTGTCCACATTGGCGGCTTTGTTTTTAACCCAGGCTATTTGCGAGTTTAGCGAAAACCCCTGACCGGAAAACCGGCACTACGCTGTATCCAATTCTTCGGCGAATACACCGTGCGTCCATCCGTCACATGCAAGGTATATGCATGGCGCGATACAGGCGAGCGATTCGGCGCGCTGTAATGCGGCAGCAAACCGTGAAAGCACACCAGGCTGCCGGCTTTGACTTCCAGCGGCACCGCGGTGCTGTCGTCGGGCCAAGGCGTTGCATCTAACTTCTCGACGCGCACCTGATCGCCTTCGCGGATAAAGCGTTCGCGTAATGGCGTGCGATGGCCGCCCGGTTCCGCCCATAGACAACCGTTTTCCAGCGAAGCATCCTCCAGCGCAAACCAGAAAGTCGTGACGCTGATCGGCGTGGTATCGAAATACGTCGCATCCTGGTGCCAGCGCACCTCCCCACCGATGCCAGGCTGCTTGAAGATATACATTGACTGCCATATCTGCGGCTCTGCCAGTCCGATATCCTGCGCGACCCGGGCAAGTTTTTCATCGCGTGAAAATGCGATAAATACCGGATCGATGTCATGCAATGCGTGTCCGATTTTATTGATCGATAAAGACTTCGCCTGCTTCAGTTCGCCATCGGCACCAAACGCCTCTTCCTCAAAAAAACAATGCACCTTATCGGCCGATTGCAAAAAATAATCGTCGGTGGATTTTTCCTGTTCCTGAGTGGTAAAAATCGACCGGCTTTGCGCCGGATCAAACGCATCCACGATCAAACCGGCCCGCTCGCGCAGGGCAGCGATCTCTGCCGGCGATTTAAAATCCGGCAATACCACATAACCGTCCCGGACAAATTGCTCTTTTTGCGCTGCGCTCAACATGATTTTCTCCTCTGCGATCATTGATAAAAATAGCGGGAACAGACTATGTTCTGCCATCAAGTTTGCCACAGCCGGCCCATTTTCTGGCGACAACGGCCAGATTGACATAAGCCACGTGCGCTGGCATCAGCGACCTCTGATACCGCACATCAGTATTTTAGCGATGCCAGGAAATTGCCCGCGTCACCTGAGTGGCGCTCAGCCCCCTGAGAAAAAATTCAGCCATCAAAGAAGGCGTCAAATTCATTGAACATCACCAATATTGTGTAAAATTGGGCGGCATCGTCGCGCATTTTTTTGCTGCGGCCTCCTTATTACAAGAAAGACATCGAGATGAATACAGTCGTCATCAGCGGCACCGGTTTATTTACCCCATCGCTCTCCATCAGCAACGAAGAACTCATCGCCAGCTTCAACGCCTACGTCAATCAGTTCAATACCCAAAACGCCGCAGCGATCGCCAGCGGCGAAGTCGTCGCACTCGAAGAATCCAGCGTCGGCTTCATCGAAAAAGCCTCAGGCATCAAATCGCGTTTCGTCATCGACAAAGAAGGCGTACTCGACATCAATCGCATGGTGCCGCGCATCCCGGAACGCAGCGACGAGGAACCGTCGGTCATGTGCGAAATGGCCGTGGCTGCGGCTACCCAAGCCTTACAACGCGCTGGCCGCACTGCCGCCGATGTGGATGCCGTGATCTGCGCCGCCAGCAATATGCAGCGCGGTTATCCGGCGATGGCAGTCGAAATTCAAAATGCGCTGGGCATCGAGGGTTTCGGCTACGACATCAACGTCGCCTGTTCGTCAGCAACCTTCGGCATCCAGGCCGCCGTCACCGCGATCCAGAGCGGGCAAGCACGGGCCGTCCTGGTGGTGAATCCGGAAATCACCAGCGGCCACCTGAACTGGCGCGACCGCGACAGCCACTTCATCTTCGGCGATGCCTGCACCGCGATCTTACTCGAGCGCGCCGACCTCGCTACGTCCGACTATCAATTTGACATCGTCGGCCTGAAGCTGAAGACGCAATTCTCCAATAACATCCGCAATAACTTCGGTTTCTTAAACCGCGCCGATGAATCCGGTATCGGCAAGCCGGACAAACTGTTCCGCCAGCAAGGCCGTAAAGTATTCAAAGAAGTCTGCCCGATGGCAGCCGCCACCATCACCGCCACGGTACAAGAAGCCGGCATCCAGATCCCCGATGTCCAGCGCTTCTGGCTGCATCAGGCCAACCTCAACATGAACCTGCTGATCGCCCGCATGATCCTCGGCCGCGACGCCACACCGGACGAATCGCCGACGATCCTCGACACCTACGCCAACACCTCATCGGCAGGCTCCATCATCGCCTTCCACAAGCATCAGGCCGATTTAGCCAAAGGCGCAGTCGGCGTGATCTGCTCGTTTGGTGCGGGTTATTCGATCGGTTGCGTGGTGGTGAAAAAACGCTGAATTTAAAATAAGGTATGCCCAGCCCGCACTATCCATGCGGGTTTCCAGCCTATCACCTTGGAAACCCGCATGAATAGTGCGGGCTGGAAATAGTCGTTTAATTTTTTATCACTGATAGCCAACCGGAAAATAAGGCAATTCAACTAGACACACTGTCCCTACTGACTCCCAAAGCACCGGTATGCAGAGCGAGTTGCCTAAAAAATGCCGCATACTCGCAATGAGCCGATGCGGCATTTTAATAACTGCAATTACTTCAACCGTACCATGCTCCACTGCTGATTGGCAGCGCCGGTCGGATTCCATTGAATGACTCTGGCGCCATTCGCTGTGCTCAGGTTCAATACATCGAGCGGCAGGCCGCTCAGGTTAGATTCGATCAGGTAAAAACCTGCGCTGCCGGTAAAGTTCCACTTTTGGCCATTGCCGCCCCAGTACGGCCATTGCGCGATGCTCGCACCAGCCGTGGCGGCATTGCCATAGACGTCGAGACTTTGCAGGCTGTTGGCGTTGATCATGCTGTAGTAGCCGGTGCCTTGGTTGATCACATACCATTGCTGATTTTTTGTGCCGGAATAGGTGTACTGCTCAGCCAGATACACCGGGTTGCCATTGATCGTGGTGGCGTTGGTGTCGATGGTCAGGTCCTTGCCGCTATGACGTGCGGTGAAACGGTACAGGCCATCGCTGACACCGCCGCAACTGGCGACAGAAAAATTGCGCGTGAGGTTAGGCCAGCCGCCGCTGTAGGTCATTTTCAGCAAATCCAATTTGGCGTTACCGCCGTCATTCAGATCGTAGTAGTGTGTGGAGACGTAGTTGCAACCATTGTCTTTCAACACGCCGATGTGGCCAGGGCCTTTGTATTTGCCATCGACATTCGGCAAGGCAATACGGGTATCGGTGTACGGTCCGGTGACACTGGTGGAGCGCGATACTTCAATGTAATACGTGCTGTTCACGCCCTGGCAGCATTTGCCGCGATTCACAAACAGGTAGTAGTAATCGCCGTTACGGGTGATATACGGCGCCTCCATATCGGAGCCGCCACCGCCCAGGATGTGGGTCACGCCGGATGCCAGCTTGCCTGTGCTTTGGTTGATTTCAGCAACACCGATACCACCGAAGAAGGATCCGTAAGACAGGTAAATTTTACCGTTGTGATCGCGGAATACGGCAGGATCAATCGCGTTGATTTCGGCACTGCCGCCATACGATTCGACCACGATACCGAGATCAGTCCAGCCCGGATTTTTCAGCGAGGCCGATCTTGCCACGCCGATCGCCGAGACCGAGCTGCCAAAGCTCGAAACCGAATAATAAATATAGTAATAGCCATTCATATGGATCACATCGGGGGCCCAGAACGAGCCACCGAAATTGGGAATCTTGTTCTTGATCCAGGCTGGATAGGTGCTGAATACGGGACCCGGTCCGCCCGTCCAGCTAGTCAGATCTTTCGATGTCGAATACCAGATGCCGGTGCCGGTGGTGAAGTTAAAGTAAGTATCCTCATCTTTGGTAATGGTGCCGGGGTCGTGGGCATTTTGCAGGCCGGACAGGTCGATCGCGGATGCGCAGTCGACGAAGAATGCAAGGCATATGCATGCCATGAATTTAAAAAACATAGTCTCACCTTATCAATTTTTATTGGAGGATTTGTATTTGTGTTGTTTTTTATTGGGTATATCGGGATAGAAAAAAGTAGATAGTTAGGTCCTTTGTGATGGTCTGAGCGAAGAGAATGATAGGTCGGGCAAGTGATGCCCGCTCTCCATCTTAGGACTCTGCATAAATCCGGCCAATCACTTTTTTATCGCTACCGATATCCATTCCGGTATCCGTTCCGGAATGACGGATCGATATCGCGCAAGACCTGCGGCAATCGTCAAAAATGGCCGTCACCACCTAAACGTAGAGTAGCAAGCAACTCAATGGACGCTAAGGCAACAAGATATTCAATGCGCGCTTCCGCACTTATCGCGCCTTTGAAGAGAATCTGTCCTTTACATCAAAATCGCGGGCGACTGTGTTAGTCTCGAATAGATCCAAGAGTTTTCGGCCCTGTCACTATCGATACCTACAATCCGCCTGAAAATCGATACCTTATTAGTAGGATGTTTTCTTGCCCCGCCCGATCTGACAAACCTTGACTACGGGTTTCTGGTCAGTAAAAATCAGGACATATTGGTTGGACAATTCATGATTGAGGTAGAACCCACAATGAATTCAGATGCAACCACTGCGTGGGAACAAAGCCGGCTTGACGAATTGCGCAAGTACGCGATTCTCGATACAAAAGATACAAAAGATACAAAAGCCGACCCGGCCTTAGACCGGATCACCCAATTGGCCGCAACGATCTGCCAGACTCCGATTGCTGCGATTACGTTCATTGACGAACAGCATGAGTGGTATAAATCTGTGTACGGCGCGCATTATATGGCACAAGATCGCGCGCTTGCTCCAGGAAATCTGGTCGTCAAAGACCGGTCGTTCGTGATGATATCCCACCTGTCGCAACGGCTGCGCTATACCGACAAAGTGCAGATTGACCCGGCTAATTCCTGCGTATTCTATGCTGCGGTGCCTTTGCTGTCAGAAAATGGCCTGCCCTTGGGCACACTGGCAGTTCATGATTTTGTGACGCGTCAACTTACCCAGCCGCAGCAAAATGCATTAGTCACTTTGGCCGAGCAAGTGATGACGCATATCGAGCTAGACCAGCAACGACAAGCACATCAGCGGTTAACCAAGGATCTCGCCCACCTCAACTTAGCCTTATTCAAACAGGCCGAAGAGCGGCATCAGCATGCACAATCTTTAATCGCCATTGCGAGCGATACTGCACGCATAGCCGGTTGGGCAATCCGATTGCCGGAACAGGAATTAATCTGGCCTGAAGAGGCGGCCCAGCTGCATGAAATGCCGAAGGCTTATCATCAGCCCACTCTGGAGGAAGTATTTGCCTATTCTGTGCCAGAATATCGTCACATCGTGAGGTCAGCGTATCAGCGATGGCACACCGTTTGACGAAGAATTGCAGATTCTTATTGATAGAGGACGCAGGATTTGGGTCAGAATAATGGGCCGTGCAGTAAAAAATCATGAGGGGGCAAATTATGCGCGTCCAAGGTTCGCTGCAAGATATTGATTCGCAAAAACGGGCGGAGCAAGACAGACTGCAAACGATCGCCCGGCTCGAGCGCATCGCTGACAGGGTGCCCGGTTTAATCTATGAGTTTCGCTTACGTCCGGATGGCACTAGCTGCGTTCCCTATGCGAACGACTATATTCGCACCATCTTCAAGTTAACCCCGGACGCGGTACTGGAAGACGCGTCTCCTGCGCTGAATATGGTTCATCAGGACGATATGGAGGCTTTTCAGGACTCGATACAGTGGTCCGCCAAGCATTTTTTACCCTGGAGCCATGAATTCCGCATTCAACACGAGGATGGTCAGATAGTTTGGTTGAGCGGCAATGCCACCATACAAAAAGAGGCCGATGGCTCAGTGCTGTGGCATGGATTTATCACCGACATTACCGAATCCCGCAGCTCCCAGGAACAGCTAAAGCTGCTGGAAACCAGCGTCTCGCGACTCAACGACATTGTGATGATCACGGAAGCCGAACCTTGGGACGAACCGGGACCGCGGATTTTGTTTGTCAACGATGCTTTCGAAAAAAAAACCGGCTACCGGCGTGAAGAAGTCATAGGAAAGTCACCCCGGCTGCTGCAAGGCATTAATACCCAAAGACTTGAATTGGCGCGGATCAGAGCAGCGATGCAACAGTGGGAACCGGTTCGGGCTGAACTGATTAACTACACTAAAACCGGTGAGGAGTATTGGGTCGAGCTGGATATTATTCCGGTTGCGGATGCGAAAGGCCGGTTCACCCACTGGATCTCGGTGGAACGGGATATCACGCAGCGTAAGCAGGCAGAACTGGATCTCTCCAGATTAAACCGGGCCTTGATGCTGCGCAGTGCGCTGAGTCAATATGTGATCGACTCTTCCAGCGAACCAGATTTGCTGGAAAAAGTATGTAGCCTGGCAATCGATGTCGGCGGTTACTGTTTGGCCTGGGTCGGCTATAAACGTGAGGACGCCTATAAGTCCATTCAGCCGGTGGTCGCGGTTGGCGCATCGAAAGATTATATCTATGGGATCAAACTAAGCTGGTCTGAGCAGGTGCCCGAGGGATGCGGCCCCGCCGGCAGAACTGCGCGTAGCGGGCTACCGGTCATATGTGAAGATTTCACTAAAGACAGTTCCTTTGCTCCCTGGGTCAAAAGAGCGCATGCTTTTAACTTGAGCGGAGTAGTGACCTTGCCGCTCACTCACCAGAATAAAACCTTCGGCGTGCTGAGTTTATTTTTACAGGATGTGCGCAGTCTGGCGCCGGAAGAGGTCAATCTGCTGCATGCATTGGCAGACGATCTGGCCTTCGGCGTCATGATGATCAGAGCGCGCAATGAGCAGCAGCGCGTGCAGTCGGCGGTACTGAAAGTCGCGGCAAGTATTCCGATTGGTACGGATACCCGATTTTTTGAACAACTGGCTTCTAATATGGCCGATGCAGTCAGCGCCGATTGTGCATTTTTGTCACGGATTTTGCCCGATCTGCCGCTGACCGCGCGCAGTTTAGGTGCGGTTCTCGACGGGAAAATCATGCCTAATTTTGATTATCCGGTGCACGGATCGCCCTGCGAAAATTTATTAAGTGACCAGGAATGTGTGATCAATGAAGGCTTAAGCCAGCTATTTCCGGATGCTGCTTTCCTGCAATCTTTAGGCGCGCAAGCGTATATCGGTCGTAATTTATTCGATGCCGCCGGAGCATCCATAGGATTCATTGTCTTATTATTCCGCCAGCCTCTGGCAGACTCCGGATTCATCACATCGACACTCAAAATATTCGCCACCCGCGCCGCTGCGGAACTGGAGCGTCAATCAGCTGATCAGCAGATTCGGCAGCAAGCCTCGCTCCTGGATAAAGCCCAGGACGCGATCATCGTGCGCAACCTCGATCATGTCATTACGTTCTGGAATAACAGTGCGGAACGTCTGTACGGCTGGACCGCTGCCGAAGCCATTCAAAACCGTATTGACCAGTTGCTGTATGACGACCCTACCGATTTTTACCGTGCGACGAGTCACTTAATACAACACGGTGAATGGAGCGGTGAGATCCATCAAAAGAAAAAAGACGGCAGTATTTTAGTCGTTGAAGGTCATTGGACTCTGGTGCGCGATGAGCAGGACCAACCCCAATCCATCCTGGCAATCAACACCGACATTACCGCGCGCAAATTAGCCGAAAATGCGATTCAACAACTGGCATTTTACGATCCTCTGACTAAATTGCCGAACCGCCAATTGCTGATTGACCGCCTAAAACAAGCGATTGCAGTGAGTGCGCGCCATAAAAAAATGAGCGCCGTATTATTTATTGATCTTGATAATTTTAAAACGCTCAACGATACACTGGGCCACGATTTTGGCGATCTGCTGTTACAAGAAGTGGCGCGGCGTCTGACCTTGTGCGTCAGGGATACCGATACGGTCGCCAGATTGGGCGGCGACGAGTTTGTTGTAATGCTAGTGGACCTGAACGAGCACTTGTGGCATGCCGCAGATGAGGCAAAAATTGTCGTCGAAAAAATTCTCAGAAAACTAAATGAGCCCTACCATCTATCGGATCATGAGATCTGCAGCACTCCCAGCATCGGGGTGACGCTCATCGACGATCATGAGCACAGCGTGGAAGATGTCTTGAAGCAAGCCGATCTCGCCATGTACCAATCTAAAGCGGCAGGTAGAAATACCTTCTGTTTTTTCGACGCCGCCATGCAGCGCGAGATCATCCACAAAGTTGCGTTGGAATCAGATTTAAGAAAAGCCTTGCAGCACCGGGAATTTCGGCTTTATTACCAACCGCAGGTCGATCATACAGGGCGCGTGATCGGTGCCGAGGCACTGATACGCTGGATCCATCCTGAGCGCGGCATGGTGGGACCGGCGCTTTTTATTCCGGTAGCGGAAGAAACCCGGCTGATAGTACAAATCGGCAGATGGGTATTGGAAGTGGCATGCGCCCAGATTGCCGCATGGTCCAGACAAGCGGAGACCAGCCACCTGAGCCTGGCTGTGAATGTCAGTGCGCATCAGTTCCATCAACCCGATTTTGTACAGCAGGTGCTGCAAGTTCTGGCGCATTCCGGTGCCGATCCTAAAAAACTCAAAATTGAGCTGACGGAGAGTCTGCTGGTGAATAACGTAGACGATATTATCGAAAAGATGTCGGCACTCAAATCCAAAGGGGTCGGCTTCTCGCTGGACGACTTTGGGACTGGCTACTCTTCGTTGTCTTACTTAAAACGGCTGCCGCTGGATCAACTCAAAATTGACCAATCGTTCGTCAGGGATATTTTGACCGATTCAAACGACGCATCGATTGCCACCACCATTATTGCACTGGCTAAAAGTTTAGGTCTGGGCGTGATTGCCGAGGGGGTAGAAAAAGAAGAGCAAAGAGACTTTTTGAGAAGGAACGGTTGTCCTGAGTACCAAGGTTTTTTATACAGCAAAGCGATACCCATCGATGAGTTTCAGATTTATCTGCAGCAATCCAACCTGGCCAGCGCCAATTTGATCATTTAATTTTTGTGGGGAGTACCCAAGAAAAACGCTCAGGTCGCCAGCGCTTTTTCCAATAAGGCATGGAGTTCTGCAAACGAGGGTTCACCGACATAGCGTTTTAAGATATTGCCCTGCTTGTCGATGACATAGGTGGTCGGCGTCAGTTTGACGTCGCCAAATGCTTTGGCTAATTTGCCTTCGGGATCCAGCGCGACTTGAAACGGTAACTGACGCGTCTCGGTATAGTTCAGCACATAATTCGGCGGATCGTAACTCATCGCCACGGCGACATATTCCAGGCCTTGCTGATGGTATTTATTGTAGGTCTGTATCATGCGCGGCATTTCGGCGACGCAAGTCGCGCACGAGGTGGCCCAGAAATTCACCATCACGACCTTGCCACGCAGACTCTGCGTACTGATTTTGTCGCCCTTGAGGTTGACGAAAGTCACATCGGGAACCGGCGCTTTATTCGATAGTGATTGATAAAACAAGATCGCCAGTGTGATCAATGCCGTTATGGCAATGATAGAAAAAATCTTGAATTTATGAGGTGAAGCTGGGGCTAGCATAAGGAATCCACTGGGTGCGACTATCGTAGGCCGCTATTATACGACCGATACCCGATGCTCGTCGCCGACGAAGCATTCATGAGTATGGGGCAAGACCTAACCAAGGACGCCATGAGCACGCTTAAAAATCATCCGCCCGCGATTCCGCGCGCCATCTGGGTACTCGGCTTCGTCAGTATGCTGATGGATATTTCATCCGAAATGATCCACAGCCTGCTGCCGATGTTCATGGTGGGGACGCTGGGCATCAGTGTATTCGCGGTGGGATTGATTGATGGCCTGGCAGAATCGGCCACCCTGATCGTCAAGGTATTTTCGGGCGCCTTAAGCGATCGTCTGGGCAAACGTAAGGGCCTGGCTATCTTCGGTTATGGCCTGAGCGCATTCACCAAGCCCTTGTTTGCGCTGTCGCAGGGCATGGGTTTACTGCTGACCGCAAGGCTGATGGACAGGATAGGCAAAGGCATACGCGGTGCGCCGCGCGATGCCCTGATTGCCGATATCACCCCCGCGGAAATACGCGGCGCGGCATTTGGCCTGCGCCAGACTTTAGATACGGTAGGGGCGGTAGCCGGACCGTTGCTGGCAACGGTGCTGATGCTACTGTGGGCGAACGATTACCGCCGTGTATTCTGGCTGGCCGTGATACCCGGATTGCTGGCAACTCTCCTGTTGATTATCGGCATCAGGGAGCCGAAAGCGACGGCTACGCACGTCATTAGCAACCCTATCAGCCGGGCAAATCTGCGGCGGCTCGGTACAGCGTATTGGTGGGTCGTGATTGTCGGCGGCGTATTTACACTGGCGCGTTTCAGCGAAACCTTCCTGATCTTGCGGGCACAGCAGTTGGCAATCCCGGTGGCCTGGGTGCCGATGATCATGGTCGCCATGAATCTGGTGTATGCCGCATCGGCCTATCCGTTTGGCAAGCTGTCCGATCGCATCTCGCATGGCAGCCTGCTGGCGATGGGATTGGTCGTGCTGATTGCCTCGGATCTGATCTTGGCGAGCAGCACCGGTTGGATAGGCTTGTTTGCCGGTGTCGCGCTGTGGGGCATCCATATGGGCATGACGCAAGGCTTGCTGGCAAGCATGGTGGCCGCCAGCGCACCGGCAAATTTACGCGGCACGGCATTTGGATTTTTTAATCTGATCAGCGGATTTGGTTTGCTGGCAGCGAGCGTGGTGGCAGGTTTGCTGTGGGATCAGTTGGGTGCGGCATTTACTTTTTATGCCGGTGCTGGATTCGCGCTGCTGACCTTCATCGGTGTGCTGATATTTCCGGCGAAATATCAGGCTTAAGCGTCATTACGCTGGCGCAGAAATCGTTTTGCCTGAGACATGCGTAGTCAACACAATCGCGGTCGATGTAGAACCGAAGGCATTGAGCTGATTGATAATTTGCTGCAGGTGTTCAACATCGGTCGCCAGCACCCGCATCACCGCGCCGTCTTCACCGGTCACGGTATAGCAATCGATAATCTCGGGACAGTCCGCCACATACTGTGCGTAAGGGCGGCCCTGCTGCGTTGACAGGCGTATCATCGCGGTGATCTGGTAGCCCAGCGCCTTGGGATTGATCTCGGCGCGATACGAGCGGATGACCTGCGCGCTCTCCAGCCGCTTGATGCGTTCGGACACCGCGGGCTGGCTCAGATGCACTTGCCGGCCGATCTCGGCATGCGACATACGGGCATCCTGTTGCAAGAGTTGCAGGATTTTACGGTCGAAATTATCGATTTTCGGATTCATAAGTATTTAGTAGAAAATTCAAGGCAATCCTATGGTCTATCCTGTATTTGCTTATTGAATGCTATTCGCCACAATAAAATTGCTTGTTACATTATAGGTAGTTTTCAACCTTACGCCAGCAGAGAAATCATGATCACCAATCAGCAGATCGCCCACATCGCCGAGCAATTCCAGACGCCATGCTGGGCCTATGACGCCACCGTCATCCGTCAGCAAATCGCGCGCCTGCGCCAATTCGATGTGATCCGCTTTGCGCAAAAAGCGTCGAGCAATATCCACCTGTTGCGATTAATGCGCGAAGAAGGCGTGATGGTCGACTCGGTCTCGCTCGGCGAAGTCGAACGCGCACTGGCGGCAGGCTATGCGCCGAATGCGCAGGCGGGCGGCCTTGCGCATGCGCCTATCGTCTTCACGGCCGACCTGCTCGACCGGCATGCCCTGCAGCGGGTAGTTGAGCTGACTATCCCGGTCAACTGCGGCTCGCCGCAAATGCTGGAACAACTGGGCCAGGCGCATCCCGGCCATCCGGTCTGGCTGCGCATCAATCCCGGCTTTGGTCATGGCCATAGCCGCAAGACCAATACCGGCGGAGAACAAAGCAAGCACGGCATCTGGTTTGAGCATCTGGGCGCGAGCCTGGCCATCATCGAACAATATCAGCTGACCCTGGTCGGCCTGCACATGCACATCGGTTCCGGCGTCGATTACGATCATTTGCAAAGCGTCTGCGATGCGATGATCCAGCAAGTCAAAACCTGCGGGCGTGACCTGTCGGCAATTTCGATTGGCGGCGGCTTATCGATTCCGTATCGCGATGGCGAAGCGGTGGTCGATACCGAACATTATTTCCAGATCTGGGATAAAGCGCGTCAAGAGATCGAAGCGCATCTGGGGCACCGGATCAGCATGGAGATCGAGCCTGGCCGCTTCCTGGTTGCGCAATCGGGCATCCTGATTTCGGAACTGCGTGCGCAAAAACAAGTCGGGAATAATTTTTTCGCGCTGGTCGATGCCGGCTTCAACGATCTAGCACGCCCTGCGATGTACGGCAGCTATCACCGCATCAGCACGCATGCGGCCGACGGCACGCCGCACACCGGCGCTGTGCGGCCGACGGTAGTGGCGGGGCCTTTATGCGAATCCGGCGATGTGTTCACCCAGGAAGATGGCGGCGTCGTGACGACGCAAGATTTACCTGCATGCGCGATCGGCGATCTGTTCGTGTTTCACGATACCGGCGCTTACGGCGCCAGCATGTCCTCGAACTACAATTCGCGCCCGCTGATCCCCGAGATCCTGGTGGACGGCGAACAGATCAGGCAAATCCGCCGTCGCCAGACGATAGACGAATTAATCGCGCTGGAGCAAATCTGATCAAATAAATTTCAAATCCGATCCCGCACTATCCATGCGGCTTGTGGCGTGTTTTCCTGCTGCAGGCCGTATTTTACTTAGGTCTTCGCAATGCCATGCCAACTGAGGCGGGCGCCGTAAGTACGAAGCCAAATTGCGCATACAAATCTTGCGCTTTACCATCGGCGATCAGGCTGATGTAAGCGCTGGAAGGCGCATGCGCATCGAGGTATTGCCTGATCTCTTGCATGATGAGTTTGCCCAGGCCTTTGCCCTGATGTTCGGGTAATACAGCAATATCCACGATCTGATAAAAACAACCGCCATCGCCTATCACCCGTCCCATGCCGATAGCCAGACCATCATGCATGATCTGCACGGCAAACAAGCTTGCCGGCAGGCCGCGCGTCGCGGCCTCAGTGGTTTTGCCGCTTAAACCAGCGGACAGGCGCAAATGCTGGTAGGTCGCCACGGAGGGGATATCGTGTTTGACCTGATAAGAATGAGTTGATGTCATAGAAGCAGAGTAGTAAAAATAGTTACGCAGGATTTACGCAATATAAAATATTTCTTCGAGGTAGCTGACATCCGGCTCCGCTCACAGAACGATGTCGTCGACACTGGCCGAGCGCGATCCGGGAAGCGCTGGATTGTCGGCGGCCCGATACGTGGTCACGAATGAAAACTTGGTCTGCCGGGTCTGATTGCAACCAGCCGCATGAAACAAATTGCTATGGAATAGCAGCACATCGCCTTGCTGCAAAATCACCGGACGCGCTTGCGCTAACAGGCTTTGATTGGCCGGGCTATCAGCACGCAAAAATTGCGCAGTATCGAGTTGCGCTGCCTCGATAGACATGCGATGCGAACCCGGGATTACCAAGAGGCAACCGTTTTCCACGGTTTCATTGCGTAAGGCCAGCCAGGCGGAAATCAGCTCGGCACGCTGAAAACTCCAGTAGCGGCTATCTCTATGCCATCCAGTGAGACTGGAAAATCGCGGCTGTTTGGTCATGATGCAATTGTGATGCGCCTGCACCAGGCATAATTCGTCGCCGAGCAGCTGGCGTAAAGGCTGCGTCAATGCGGCGCCAGTCGCCCAGCCCCTCAGCGTCTCGCTGCGTGAGACCGCCTGCAGCAAGCGCCTTGCAGTCAAGCCGCCTTCGGCATCGCGCGAGGCCGGCGCGCCGGGGTAACGGGTGTCGGCTTCGTATTCAATCGGTGCGACATCATCGTCTAATTGCTGTTGCGCGAAAGCGATGATGGCTTCACACATGGCCGCATCGACCTGCGCCGGCAGAACCAGGTAGCCGTCGTCGTGGAATTGTTGTCGTTGTTCACAAGAAAGCATGGCAATCCATCATAAAGTGAGGGCTTCATTGTGCCACGGGGCGCAAGCGGGCTGACAGATACAGTTAGCTGGAAACGCAGCGGAACAGTGTCAGGCAAAGCGGATTGACGCGCAGACAGAAAACTACTTGCCGCTCTCTGGCAGCGATGGCAAGATAGACTCCGTTTGGCAAATACGCACACTCGCACACGAGGAGATCAGCATGGCATCCGGCAAGATTCTAGTGGCACAAGGCGGCGGCCCGACCACCGTCATCAATCAATCGCTGGTCGGCGTGGTGCTGGAGGCGCGGCGTTTCAAGCAAATCGAGCGCATCTATGGCGCCCGCCACGGGGTACGCGGGATTATCGATGAAGACTTCGTCGACCTGACGCAAGAGACCAGCCACAACCTCGAATTGGTCGCCAGCACGCCCTCCTCCGCCTTAGGCTCCACCCGCGACAAACCCGATGCTGCGTATTGCCAGAAGATTTTTAAAGTCTTGCAGGCGCATGAGATCGAGCACTTCTTTTATATCGGCGGCAATGACTCGTCCGATACCGTGCGCATCGTCAGCCTGGAAGCGCAAAAAGCCGCTTATCCGCTACGCTGCATCCATATTCCCAAGACCATCGATAATGACCTGGTCGGCAATGACCATACCCCGGGCTTCCCGTCCGCCGCCCGCTTTGTCGCGCAGGCATTCGCCGGTGCGAATCTGGATAATGCCGCGCTGCCGGGCGTGTATGTCGGCGTGGTCATGGGACGGCATGCGGGCTTCTTGACTGCCGCCGCAGCGCTGGGAAAAAAATTCCCGGATGATGGTCCGCACCTGATTTATCTGCCTGAACGCGACTTCAGTATCGAGCGCTTTTTAGCCGATGTGAAACACGCTTATACGCAATATGGACGTTGCGTCGTTGCGGTATCGGAAGGTATCCACGATGCCTCGGGCACACCGATCTTAAGCCTGCTATCCAAGGAACTCGAGCATGACGCGCATGGCAATGTGCAGTTGTCCGGCACTGGCGCGCTCGCCGATTTACTCTGCGAAGAAATCAAATCGAAGCTCAACATCAAGCGCGTCCGCGGCGACACCTTCGGCTATCTGCAACGCTCGTTTATCGGCTGCGTCTCCGATGTCGACCAGCGCGAAGCACGTGAGGTCGGCGAAAAAGCCGTGCAGTTCGCGCTGTGGGGACAGCGCGACGGCTCCGTCGCGATTAAGCGCACCGGTTTTTATTCCGTCGATTATGAGCTGCTGCCGCTGGCAGCCGTCGCCGGTAAAACCCGCGTGATGGAGGATGAGTTCATCTCGCCGGCTGGCACCGATGTGACCGATGCATTCCGGTTGTATTTGCGCCCTTTGCTGGGATCCGGTATGCCCGATGCGTTCCGGCTGCGTTATAGCAAAGTCGATAAAGTGCTGAACAAATAACTCTCGCCGCTTACTCATTTTTATACAAAAAAACATGCAATCACGCCGTGGCTTACTCAAAAAAACACTGATGCTGACTGCGGCCGGGCTGATGCTCGGCACCCGACCGCTGATCGGTCTGGCTGACGATAGAAGCAAAGAAAAACCGCATGAGCTGGAGCCGCCGCCGGACCTGTTCGACTCGCAGGCGCTGGATATTGAGTTTTGGGTCAAGCCGCGCACCATCGATCTGATACGCCCGGCCAGCGGTGAGCGTACCAGGCTGCTGTACTGGAAAGACGGCGAAGTCCAGAGTTCGGCATATGAACAGCTCTGCCATATCCTGCGCGACGTGAATGGTAAGAAGACCGCGCCCATCGATCCCAAATTAATTGAAACCCTCTGGGCGACCCAGGCCTTTATCGCCCGCTTCGGGATGGTCAAGCCGCTGGAAGTTTTATCCGGTTATCGCACACCGGAATCGAATCAGCGCCTGATCGAGGAAGGTATCCCGGCAGCCAGAAAATCCCTGCACCTGGAAGGTCGCGCTGCCGATATCCGGATCGCACAACTACACGAAGAAGCGCTGGGGGAATTGATCCGCAGCTTCCGCCAGGGCGGCGTCGGCTTCTATTACCGCCCCAGTGCGAAGGGCGGCTGGATACATACGGATACCGGCTTACAAAGAAGCTGGAAGGGTTAGCTTTTTTAAAGCGGTTGACTAACTCGGATTGCGACGCCAGATCGCCCAGCGTTGCGTAATACCGTACATCAGAACCAGGATAACAAACCACGCGAAATAACAAACCAGTAGCGAGGCCTGATAAGCGGCAGGCCCGATTTGTTTGCCCGCTTCAAACTGCACCTGAGCGCCATACAGGGTCTGCATCGTGACCCAGCTCAAGGCATGGATCAATGCCACATGCACACAATAAAAGAATAAAGGGTGGCTGCCGAACAAGGACAGCACCGGCACTTCGTGTTTGACGCGCTTGTCCAGGAATGCCAGCAAAGCGAGACTGATGCTCAAGGTCACGCACAGATACAACAGCGACGGCGGATATTTTTGCAGCTTCAAAAACGACATCAGGCTGCGCATCCAGCCGCCCTCCTGCATCGTCCAGGCCTCAGGATCGCCGTACCAGTTACCGCTACGCAGCAGGACGAACATCAGCATCAATCCCATCGCAGCGATCCACAAATTGCGTTGTCGCTCGGCAGGCGCTTGCAAAAACCAGGGACCTATTCCGTAGCCCGCTGCCATCAAGCCTATCCACGGCATCAGCGGATACAGTACAAACACGCCAAAATGCTCCCCCATCGCAATCCAGCCGCCTTGATGCCACAGCGTCATCCATAAGTCAGGGTCGGGATGATGAAATGGATCGAGTAAATTATGCGGCAACAGCAAAGCTGCGGCGATCAGCACAATCAGCGGGCGCGGCAAAAAGATCAAGCCCGCCAGACTCATCATCCCCACGCCGAGCACCCAGATCACTTGCAACATGATGTGGTCGAGTCCGAATTGCCAGCTGAAATTAATCCAGGTCAGCTCCAGCACGATCAGCATCGCGCCGCGGCTCAGCAGATAACGCGCCATTGACGCTCGATCAAATTTCCGGGAGCGTAAAAATGCCGAAACACCCGCCAGCAAGACAAAGGTCGGCGCACATAAATGGGTAATCCAGCGGGTGAAAAACCATCCTGCTGAAGTCTGCGTCAGATCCATCGGGTTAAATGGCGTCGGCGTGAAAAAATCGCGCACATGGTCCAGCGCCATCAAGGCAATCACCAGGCCACGCAATACATCGATGGCAAGCACACGACTCTCGGTTTTCATCAAAGCTCCACGAATAAAATGATCGTCAGGAAAATTTGCAGATTGCCAAGCCTACGTTACCCGGTAAAAATGGTCAATAAGATCACTTTTTCATGGATGCCATCCGGATTTGTGCAAGGCACAAAATTTGAGCCATAATGTGCCATTCTCTTTTCATACTCACGCTCCATTTCCATTACTTAAATTTAAGCGCTATGACGAATCAGATCTTAGAAAATATCAACGTTACCTCATTTGAGAGCATGCCGACCCCCGAAGATTTGCATGCGCGCTTGCCTCTGAGCGACTTGGCCGCCGCGGTCGTGACCAAAGGCCGCGAAGACTTGCGCAATATCCTGGAACGTAAAGACCAGCGGCTGTTCGTCGTGGTCGGCCCTTGTTCCATTCACGACCCGCTTGCCGGGCTCGATTACGCGCGCCGCCTGCAAGCCTTGCAAGAAGAAGTCAAAGACGAATTGCTCCTCGTGATGCGTGTGTATTTTGAAAAACCGCGCACCACGACCGGCTGGAAAGGTTATATCAACGATCCGGATATGGACGATTCTTTCCGCGTCGATCAGGGTATGGAGAAGGCGCGTCAATTTTTGCTGGATGTCTGCGAACTCGGCTTGCCAACCGGCACCGAAGCACTGGACCCGATCTCGCCTCAATATCTGGGCGACCTGATCGCCTGGACCGCGATCGGCGCACGCACCACAGAATCGCAAACCCACCGTGAAATGTCGTCCGGCTTATCAACCCCGGTCGGTTTTAAAAACGGTACGGATGGCGATATCAGTATCGCCATCAATGCGATATTGTCGGCATCGCATCCGCATTCCTTCCTCGGGCTGAACGGGCAAGGCCGCGTATCGATCGTCCGCACCAGCGGCAACCCGCATGGCCATGTCGTCTTACGCGGCGGCGATGGTCGCCCGAATTACGATACGGTGTCCGTCGCGATGGCGGAACAAGCGCTGACCAAGGCCAAGCTGCCGGCGAACATCGTGGTCGATTGCTCCCATGCGAATAGCTACAAAAAACCAGAGCTGCAAACCCTGGTGATGGCCGATGTGATTAACCAGGTTGTGAATGGCAATACGGCCCTGGTCGGTGTGATGATCGAATCGAATATCGTGGCAGGCAATCAGCCGATACCCGATGATTTATCGCAGCTCAAGTATGGCTGTTCAGTGACCGATGCCTGTGTGGATTGGGCGACTACTGAGACCATGATACGCGATGCCGCATCAAAACTACGCACGCGTAAAGTCGCATAATCTTCGCCAGGCGATCTGCGTAAAAACGACAAAGACGGGCTCGCAACGCACCGTCTTTTTTTGTTTCTACACCTGGCAAAATCTCAAGGATCAAGCCATCTGCCCTAGCATTGTTTTGATTTTGATTGCCTGCTCAATTTGTCATGCAAATTATTCCCGCTTGCTGCGCATCGCCCGCGTCTGCGCAATCGCCTTATCCTCAAGCAAGCGCTGATACTCCATACTTTCCACGGGGATCAAAGCCACCTTGCCGCTGGCATTGAAATGCAATCCCCATCCGTAAGATTTTGCCAAGGGTGAGGCGCGCATGCATGCCATCGGTTTAGAAAAAAACTCTTGCCAGAGCTGCTCGCGTTTATCTTGCACTACCTCAACCGGCAACTCACGTCTTTGCACATGCACGGCAAACTGCACCTCTTCTTGAGTGAGTTTATAAGGCTTGGCCGAAATGAGTTCGTATTCTAGTAGCGCGATAGATTTCTTCCCAGCCCGCGCTGGCGGCACGGCACCGTGATCCACTTTGGCATCGGCCGCAACCGCAATAAACGTATTGTAGTAATTCATATCGCCTCGTTATCTGTACAAGTTGCAATCCGACCTGACATGGTGTTTCAGATCAAGTCGGAACTGATGCAACTAAACATAGGATGCGTAACGTAGAAGTGAGGGGCGGCCGGGGCGAAGCGTAGGAAACCACAAGCGCAGCTTGTGGCCGTCCCTCTCGACTTCCGGGTTAGGCATCTTTTGGGGCCTTGAGTGCAATCGCCAAATTGCCAATATTTTTGTTAAGAATAGGTTTTGAAATACGAAGAATAAGAGACTCGACGTGCTTTGGGAAATCATTCCATTTCACGGCTCCGACATCGTATGCTGATATGTACTTAACGATTTTAGTTCTAAATTTAGGAGCGCTCTTGATACCTTTAGGAAATGCAATGTGCACTGACCTGTTGATGGCGGAAAAAATTTCAGGAACAAGCTTTGTGGCCTTGCCTAGATATATAAGATTCCCCATCGAATCGTAAAAAGCATAAATACCTGGGTCGTTCGCATGTTCGCCGAGCATGCTCTTTAACTGAGTTTGAATTGCCTTGCCTGAGTCGAATTCCGCAAACTCGACAATAACCTTAAACTCTGGAACAAAAGCGCACTGTATTAGATATTCAATCGTGCTCTTTCTTGGCTCCCTTGTTCCATGCAGCCATTGATTGATTTGGTTTTTTGTGTAACCAGATCGATCTGCCGCATTTTCAATCTTGCCTGAGTAAAACTCCTGGATAACATAAGTGAGAACTTCAGATCTTTTGGTCATAAAAATGCTCTAGTCGTGGAATGAAGTCGGTTGATCGGAGTGCCTAACGCCAAAGATGACCGGCACGCTTGCGTGACAGTGTCGATCAACATGTTAAAACCGAAAATGTAGGTCGCCATTCTTGATTACCTCGCTTACGGGCAAGTCTGGATTTAGAAAATACTCGGGCTCTTTGTTGCTGCAGTAGGGGCTGCTTACCTGGACGATCTCCGTTTTGCCTGCGGCGCCCATCATAACTGTGTGCGTCGAAGAATATTGGAGAAAGCCTTTTTCAATTACTCGCTTCACTAGATCGCGAAGAGAGTCGTTTGGGCCAATCTCAAACACCATTTCAAGTGGCCCCATTTGGTCGTCTTGAGCGCAGCATGCTTCTCTTGATATTTCAATGCGCATATGAGTTTTAAAGTAGAGCTACCCGGATCAACGGCTTCATCGTTGATTCCGAGTTACGCGACATGTTATGGGTGCGCATATTCAGGGCGCTTTCTTTTTGGCTTGACCGAAAGACGGGGGTGCCGCCAGGGTTGGGGCTTCCAATGGTGGCACTGACTTTTGCTGTGGCGGCGTACTTGAATGCGTCAGTGGTTCTGCTCTTAGTTCGGCCCGGATGGCCGTCGCGGTTTGTACAAATGCTGTGATGAGTGCAGCGACTGCAAGTGCAATGACCCACCGCTGGATTTTTGCGTTGCTCTCGTTCAGGTCGGTAATGTGGCAGTGGAGTTCAACAACATGAGATTGGAGGTTTCCAATGTGTGAGCGGAGTAAATGGGTGCGAACGGTTTCACAAAGCTGCGGGTACTCATGCGCGCCGAAATGCGCAAACGCTTGTGAATGGCAGAGAGCAGCGGCGTAATTCTCAAGCTCTGCGCTAGACGACGACGCAAGTCCATCTCTGTTGGCTTGTTGGCGCAGATGGTCAAGAACGCTAATAATGTCATTCATTTACGAAACCCATAACTTCAAATAGGATGAAAAAAATTCCGCCTAACCTGGCGGTCCGTCCGCCTATCCTGGCGAGGTCGTTCGTAACTGTTGCTCTGCGCCGCTTTCCTCAATCTACTGTACAAATTACAGTATTAAATAAGCAGGAAAGGCAAACAGCTCCTTGAGCGCCTCGCGTGTCACTTCCGAATCCAGTTCCAGACAAGCAAAGTTGCTTATCCGCGTTAAAAATTGCATTCGTGATAAGCACTAAAGCTTACCCACAGAAGAAGCCTATGTCTACTGGATCCGATGGTATGTCCACGTTGCCCCTATGCAGACGTTCAAAAAAATCATGTAACTGGCTCGTAAGGGCACAACTGCGACAGTCATGATCTGACACATCCTGTTAGAACGAGTCACAACCTGTACACCTTATCAAAGCATGCTTGACCCTTTTGCCAGGCGTACAGGAATTGCTTCAGGATCAAATCCGTCCAGACAAAAAACATTAATTCCCAGATGGTCCGGCGTCACACGTTTGCGGTGGAATGGATAGATGCCGCAGACTTTGCAGAAAAAATGCCTTGCGGTCTTGCTATGAAATTGGTATTCGGTCAAAAAATCTTCGCCCGCCAACAGGGTAAATTGACTCTCATGCACTTTGACCATGAGCGCATTTTTCTTGCGGCAAATAGAACAATCACATTGCGTTAATTCGGGGAAATCTGTCGTAATCTCAAATCGCACTGCGCCGCAGTGACAACTGCCTTGATAGGTGTGCATGGGGCGATGATTCATTCATTTTCCCTGGTCAAAGATAGTTTGATTCATATTCATACTAGCGATCGATTCATCGTGTAAATGACTTCAATATCATTTTTCATCTCGCCACGCGTCCAGCCCTGCAGGCCATAAAAACGGTCTGCGCGGGTATCTGGTTGCGTACCTAATTTGATTTGGTCTGCACCACGCTGGAATAGCCAGTCAGCAGCGAGCTTCAGTAGGTTTTTACCGATACCGTGACCTTCTAATTGCGGCAAAACAAATAGCGCCCAGATCGAATTATCTGCGGACGCGGCGTAGGAAAAACCGACTACTTGCTGATCCCTCTCTGCTACCCAACCATGCCCCAGCTTATCCAGATAGTCGACACACATCGCTGGCGTAACGGCATTGGGATTGGATAAGACATTTTCTTTGACGGCGAAGCGGATTTCCATAATGACTGATATATCGTCGATGGTGGCTTCTCTGTATGTAATCGACATATATTGAGTCTATTGAGTTTAAAAAAAATCAAACAATAAGCTGTTCTGCACAATAAAGCAAAAATCCCTTGGACAGCGAATGCTATTCAAGGGATTCTTATATCCAACCGACTATTTGTCTGTCTTATTTTTTACCAGTGCCATCCAGGCTTAAAGCGCCGCTGCCGTTCACGATCACCAATAACAGGCCGCCCATCATCGAGATATTTTTCATGAAATGGATCATCTGGTTCTGTGCCTGATCTGCGGGAACGCCCCAGAAGTTATGAAAGATCACGGCGGCGGATGCGGTAAATACCAGCATTGCAGCGGCGGCCCAACGTGCTTTCCAGCCCAGGATAACTGCGATTCCGCCACCCAGTTCCACAACGATTGCAGCGATCGCCGCCAGTTGCGGCAAAGGCAGACCCTTGCTGGCGATGTAGCCCACAGTACCTTCGAAACCGGCAATTTTGCCGGCGCCTGAGGCGACAAAAATAAGGGAAATTAATAGTCGGCCGACCAATGGGCCAAAACGATTGAGTGCGTCCATGATTACTCCATTTAAAAGATACAGCGTTGATTTATATTGCGTCAGATAAACAAACTACGCGGTCAGCCGTCCCGCCCTGAAATCATTGATGGCCTGGAAAATCTCTGCCTGACTATTCATGACAAACGGTCCGTACTGCACGATCGTTTCCCGTAAAGGCTGTCCGGCAATCAGCAAGGCGCGGCTGGGTCCATGTGCCCGCAGCGTCACGCCATCACTCTCCGCTTCATTGCGTAAAATCGCCATGCGTTGTTGCGGTACTGCTTTTTCACCTATCTGTACTTCACCGCGATAGACATACACAAATGTATTCATGCTGGCTGCCATCGCTTGTGAAAATACCGCGCCGTCTGCCAGATGCAGATCCAGATATAAGGGTTCGGTGATCTCGCGTTGCACTGCGCCCTTGACGCCATGACTGGCACCCGCGATCACACGCACCGTCACACCTTCCGGCGTGGTGAATTGCGGAATGCTGCCGCTCTGAATATCTTTGTACCAGGGCGCCATCATCTTATCCTTGGCGCTCAGATTCAGCCAGAGCTGAAAACCTTCCATGCGGCCGTCTTCCTGCTCCGGTAATTCAGAATGGATCACACCGCGACCGGCCGTCATCCATTGCACGCCACCGTTTTGCAGCAAGCCTTGATTGCCTGCGCTGTCATGATGGCGCATGCGGCCTGTCAGCATATAAGTGATGGTCTCAAAGCCGCGATGCGGATGATCGGGGAAGCCGCCGATGTAATCTTGCGGATCGTCAGTCCCAAAAGCATCCAGCATCAGGTAGGGATCAAGCCGGTATTGCAAGCCCTGCGTCAATACCCGTGTCAGCTTGACGCCATCACCGTCCGAGGTCGCTTGTCCCAGCACCAATTGTTCGACCGACCGTGACTGCGTGACGATTTCCTGTTGCAGTGTGTTGCTTGCTACTGTATCGCGTGTTGCTGTTGTCATGATGGACTCCTTTATCTAGTCTGATGAAGACCGCGCCGACACGGCTTATGCCGCTAAGGCTAAATCAATTTGTGCAATCTGTTCACGGGCAGAACTCAGCGCCGCCTGCTCGGCATCCGGGCCCATCGCCAAACCTTCGGCAAAAATAAACTGTACATCCGTCATTCCCAAAAAGCCGAGGAAAGTTGTTAAATACGGTGTTTGCGTATCGTTCGGGGTATTCCGGTACAAGCCGCCGCGGGTCAAGACGACGATCACTTTTTTACCCGTCAACAAACCTTCGGGGCCGTTCGCGGTATAGCGGAACGTCACTTGCGCACGGGAAATCGCATCGATCCAGTTTTTCAGCTGCGCTGACACGCCGAAGTTATACATAGGCACGGCGAGAACCACCGTATCCGCTGCCTGTATCTCGGCGATCAGTGCGTCATCCAAAGCGACGCGTGCGGCTTGTTCCGGCGTACGTTGTTCGGCAGGCGTGAACAAGGCGCTTAATGCGGCACCGTCCAGAGCCGGATGCGGTGTGTCGCCCAAATCACGTACGGTCAGCGTTGCGTCGGGAGCGGCGGCGTGCAAGCGTGCGACCACGGTATTTGCCAGATTGCTGGAATGAGAAGCTGAAGCACGGACGCTGGAGTTAATTTGCAAGATGTTCATGATGTAATTCCTTTGGTTTAGTTTGCTTTGTTCGTTTGTTCGCGGTTTTGCGATGAAGTCACTTTATACGTTCCGAAATCAAAGCAGAAGACCATAAAATGGATATGATTATCCCATTGGTGGCACAATAACCTTGATCAAAACAACATCTGGAGCGCCTATGCAACTCGAAGCCAATGATTTATTGCTGTTTGCCCGGGTCGTGGACGAAGGCAGTTTCAGCCGGGCGGCAGAACGTCTGGGACTGCCGAAATCGACCTTGTCACGCCGGATCACGGAACTGGAATCGCAATTAGGTGAGCGCTTGCTGCTGCGGACAACCCGCAAACTCAGCGTGACGGATTTTGGTCATGCAGTGTTATTGCATGCGCATCAGGTCACGGCGGAGGTCGAATCGGCGATGGCACTTGCGCAGCACCGGCAGATACAACCGAGCGGCCGCTTGCGCGTCTCGATGCCGAATGATTTTGCGAATGATGTGCTGGCGAATCTGCTGGCTGAGTTCATCGCCAGATATCCGGCGATCGCGCTGGAACTCGATCTGTCGGCACGGCGCGTCGATCTGATCGGGGAAAATTTTGATGTGGCGATCCGGGTCGGCGAGTTGGCCGACGATGCGACGCTGGCGGCCCGGCGGCTCGCCGTGTTTACGGTGGGTCTGTATGCAGCACCGGGCTATTTGCAAAAGCGCGGCACCCCGTATGAGCCGGAAGCGCTGATGGAGCACGATAGTCTGCGTATCTTGACCCGCAGCGGCGAGCCGGAAATCTGGTCGCTCAGTCGTGGCGCAGAAAACTGGCGCGGCTCACCGCCGGCCCGCGCCACCGCGAATTCGCCGGAAACCCTGATCCGCCTGGCACGTTCCGGTGTCGGCATTACGATGCTGTCAGATTATTTTGCGGAACAACTGGTCAAAACCGGGGAGCTGGTACAAGTGCTGGGAGACTGGACTTTACCGTCGATCAAGGTATCGGCAGTGTTTCCGGGACGACGTCTGATGCCTGCCAGAACCCGCGTTTTTCTGGATGCACTGGAAGCCCAGTTCGCCGGGCCGCAATGCCAGGCGATTGAAGCACAAGTAAGCCTGAGAAAAAAACAGTCGCGACCTTAGGACCTGCTAACTTCCAAATTAAGGTCGCGACTGTGAACTGGATTTAATGCGCTAACAATGCAAGTTTAAAATTTGAAACTACCCGCATCCAATACCAGCATCGCAGCGCCGCAAGCCGGTGTCACCGCCTCGCGATTGCCGCTGCCGGTCGCTTGATTACTCTCCCAGACATCGGCGACGGCACCGTGCTTCATGAACTTATACTGAATCGCCGTCGATGGCGGGAGTTGTATGATGCGCGACCAGGGCACATTCGCTCCGCTACCCTCTATCGTCATGCTGGTGGTCGGCGTCCAGTTGCTGAGTTCATTGCGATTACCAACCACATAGACGTTTTGACCGACAACCGTATTCGCATTGGCTACGCGGAATTTCACGTCCACGGTCGTACAGGTAGCGCCCGTCACTTTCTGGTTGAGGTACAGGGCAACTGCCGGCACAGTGGCGCCGCCATTGGCGACAATACTCAGCGCCGCTATGCCATCGCTGCCGATGGTCACACTATCGCCGGTACACGCCGTTTTGGCCGCATTCAATTGACCGTGCACGACATTGCAATAGGTGCCCGCCGGCAAGCCGGTTTGCAGCGATGGATTCCATGCAGAGTACTCATTATTGATTGCGACAAAACCGACCGCGCCGCGACTGAATGCGATCTGGTTGATGGTACCGTTGGTGAAATTGGCGACTCCCTGACCAGAGGTCGCGGCGCGGAAGGCTACCATGTTGGCGATGTCGGACCAGCGGTGAATAAAGTCCCAATCGACATTGATTTTGGGATTGCCGCTGGCATCATAAGGACTCGCAGCAGGTGCGTTCTGGTCTTTATTGCTGAAGCGAAAACCCGAATGCACCTGCGCATGGCCATACGGCCAGGCCAGCATGAAGATATTCGCCAGGTCGTAGCGTTTGGTGCCTTGCGTATCGTTGGTGACGCCGGTGAAATTGCTGGCATTCATCGAGTCGCCGCTGCGCTCGGTATCCCAGTTATTCACGAACACCGTGGCCTTGGGGCTATCGACAAACCCCCAGGTGCCGCCCCAGTTACCCGGCGTGCCCATGTAGGCGCGGATTTGCGACAACTGATTGCCGTTCGTCGAGCGGAAGGTCTCGCGCATGGCGGTGGCAAACTTGAATTCGTTAATCGTTCCCGAAGGGAAGTAGTCTGCGCGATTCACGGTAGCGTCGGAAATAATTTCCTGGGTGACCCACACTGGTTCGCCGGCAGCCGTCGTGCTTGAAACGCTTGTCACGAACGCTTGCAAATCCGTTGGCTGCATGTGCTTGGCAGCATCGAAGCGGAAGCCATCCACCCCCATGCCGAGCAGCTTATTCAGATAATTTTTGACTTGTCCCCGCACATACGTGCCTTCGGTCTGCAAATCGGGCAAGCCGACCAGCCGGCAAAACATCACGTTGTAGCGATTGTTGTTGTAATCGCTGGGGGCGATGTCGCAGGCCGGATGAAAATCGCTGGCGCTGAAGTAGGGATATTGCAAGGTAGCGGAATTCCAGGTCGAACCATCGGTCGCGGTACCCGATCCCGCCGCCATGTGATTCACCACCACATCGGCATACACGCGCACTTTGGCGGCATGGCAGGTATTGATCATGCTCTGAAATTCTGCCTCGGTCCCCATATTGCTTTTCAGCGAAGTGAAATTCACCGGCTGATACACGTCATACCAGGCATTCAGGCTGGCCGAGGCGTGCGGCGGCGACACTTGTACCGCGCCATACCCTTGCGGCCCCAGAAAATCAGTACACTCTTTGGCGATATCATTCCACTTCCAGCGGAACATCTGGACAGAGGTATCCTTGGCATTAAAATTCGCCGCCTGACCTGGCAATGACGCGCTAAAGGTACTGACGGCTAAAGCACCGGCGATCAGGGTGCGCCTGACTATCCGGCGATGGGATGCTGCGGTGGTATCTTTTCTCATGTCTACTCCATAATTTTTATAAAGGTGTGGAAACACAAACCAAGCACCGCAAGATGCCAGCTGTCTTTGCGCTGTGCACGTCGCGGTTTGCAACAGAGAAAACGAAAAAATGCGTGGCGAGGATGATGCCGGCATGATCGTCAAGGAAGATGGCAGGGGTGATTCTGCATAAGAAAATGAGCGACTTCCCGAGATAAATGTAGCATAACTACAAATTATTTATACCGCCTCAAAAGAAGTTTTTATGCTGCACATGCGAAATATTTCATGATAAATGTAGCTAATCTACAATGAATTAATCGCCAAAAATCTACTGCATCAAGAGACCAGCCCTGGCCTGGCGGCGGCAACCGGCAGCGCAACAGAATCACGTCGCTTTGCAGCATCAAAAACAACCTGTCTGCTTTATTCCAGGCATCGGCTATTGTGTAAATTGTTGCTTATTGGTACCTTGTATCGCACGTCATCCTAACGCTGACATTCAGGCATAACCGGCACTTCATCAAACAGATTCAGGTGAACGCTGACACCTGGCTTGTACCGATTTACTACACCCACTCCCATCCATGTCGATCGCCGATCCCGCCCAATTATTGCAACGTGTTCCAGAATTACAGGCCCTGATTGATGACCCCAGAATCAGCCGCGCAATTGAATCGGGCGATACCTTCAAAGTCTACCGGGCGCTGGTGCTGGCCAAACTGTTTCGCCGTCTGCCGCAGCACAGCGATGTCCTGCGCCTGCTAACCAGCGAGCGTCGCCTGTTTGCCAAGCCGCTCAAAGGCAAGCCGTCCCTGGGCAGTATTAATTCAGTGGGCTTCGGTTTTATCGGCAAGGCCGAGACCGATCTCGACGACAGTTATATCGCGCTGCATGCCTTCGTGATTTTTTTCGTGATTCCTCTGGTGCCGCTGGGTGCCTATGTCGTCAAAAGCACCGGTACCCGTCAATGGCAGATTTATGCGCGTGCCCCCTTGGGCATACTCGGCTGGCTGTACACGCGCGGACTGGCGCTCTCGGCAGTCGTGCTGGTCCTGTCAGGCGCGGCTCATAGCTATCATGAATCGCATACCCAGGATCTGATGGTATTGAATGGCTTCGATGCGCCCTTAACGATTCATTTCGATCACCAGACCATGCAGCTGGCACCCCAGGCAAGAGCCACGGTCAACCTGAAAACCGGGCGCGTGCATGGCGTCGCCACGGCAGCGCAATCTGGCGTGATCGACACGCTGGACGAGACCCTGAATAGCAGTGATCGCTATACGATCTGGAATATCGCCGGTGCCGCTCCGCTGGTACAAAACACGATCGTCTATAGCAAAACCGCCCCCGGCAATCCCGACGCTGGCGGCGCGCAAACCGTGTACTGCGGCAAGCGCTTTCTGGAACTGGACAATATCAAATACGCCTTTGAAGAACCGCCGGGCTCGATCAGTATGAGCAAGCACCAGACCAGCGTCAGCGTCAATCACCTGAGCATCGTCAGCAATGACGATACGCCCGGCGTACTGGCCTGCATGAGCTATGCGTTTGATCGGGGTCATGAGAAAGACATGGCCAAAGCGGCGGAAGCCCTGGCGCTGTTGCACGATTGGGAAATGCGCTATGCGAATAACGCCATCGTTGCCGCACAGGCGGTATCCCGCAGCGAAGGACTGCGCGTTGCGGAACGCATGATGCAAGCCAGGCCGGGTCAGGTCGCGTATGAAAGGATGGCGCAAAACATCCGCGACGAAGCCGGTCAGCATGCGGCGCTACTCGCCGAATATGCCGCGCGTGCCAGGCAACAACCGGACTCGGCGAATGCGCAATATCTGTATGCGTCCCTGATGTCCGGCACGGAAGGCATCAATGCGATGCAGGCACTGGCGCAACAATTTCCGCAGGATCCGAATATCCTGCGCAGCCTGATCTGGCGCAGAGCGGCACACGGCGAGTATGCGAATGCAATCCGCGAGATAGCGCGCCTGCGCCAGATCTCAGCAAGCGATGCCGATCGCCTGCTCGATCTCGAAGTACGGCTGCTGGTGGCACAACACCGCGGTTTTGATGCGATGAATCTGCTCAATGCGGCGGTACGCGACAAGACCGCCAATAACCGTGCCGGTCACGCGGCCGATTTTGGTTTGGTGGCGAGATATTTTGGCGCCGATCCCGAGCTGTATCTGAAGGCATTGCCGGGCGATGAGAAGAATTCTGTGGCCCTGGATTTTTACCGGGTGCGTGCAGGACTGGCACCGGTACTGCCGCAAAACACCTTGGCACCGACAGTAAAAATGGCATTAGCGCTGCGCAATGCACCGGCCCAAGCCTTGCTGGCGGCTCGCGAGGTAACGCGCTACCAGATCGCTTCGCTAGGCACAGACCAACTGGCTTTGCTCTATGGCGAAGCGGTGCGTACCGACGATCAAACTGTGCTGGCCAAAATCGCAGGCCTGCTGCATCTGCCCAAATCCGAAGACGACTTGCTGCGTCAGTTTATGCGTGGCGATGCGGTCTCGCTGGATGAGGCCGATATCGATCTGGATGTGCAAGCCGCCGCTTACCTGATTCGCTCGCGCAATCCGCAATTACCTGCGGCTGAACGGGCGGCTCTGCGCGCCCGTGCAGCCAGGACCGACCTCTTGCACGGCACCGTCAGTAGCGCGCTGAACCAATGGCCCGGCTAAGCCAATTGACCTGCATCCCATACAGATAAAGACATCATCAAATCGTCGATACCTATGAAAAAAAGTGCACAAACTTCTTCCGGCCGCACGCATATTGCGCAACGCGCGAGCCTGGTGCTGGCCTTATGGCTGGGCTTCTGGCTGCTTGCGATCGGCCTGGTACTCGGCTTGTTGTGGATACCATTCGCCCAGCTATCCTATCGCTCGTCGCTGCAATTGACCGGCATCGTCGCGGGCATTGCCGGGTTGAGCCTGGCGTATTCATTGCGCCCGCGCCGCCGCGCCAGGGAGAGCGCTTCCAGCGTGCCGCCCTTGTCGCGCGCAAGCGCCACCGCTTTATATGCGATGGTGGAACAGATTGCGCGTCAATTGCAGATCCAGGCGCCGGTGCATATCCACCTGATCGGTGCTGCCAGCGCATTCATCAGCGGACAGCGCAACTGGCGCGGCAAAATAAAGTCGCTGGAAGTCGGACTCGGCCTGCCGTTGCTCGGCACGCTGTCCGAGCAGGAACTGGGATCGGTGATTGCGCATGAATTCGGCCATTTCGTCGGCGGCGATCTGGCGCTCGGGCCGTGGGTGTATCGAACCCGCATGTCGATTGCGCATACGGTCACGGATCTCGACGATTCCCTGTTCTTTCTCGACCTGTTATTTCGCTATTACGGCAAATGGTTTTTGCGTTTATCGGCCAGCGTATCGCGCGCGCAGGAATACGCAGCCGATGCACTGGCGGCACACTATTTCGGCACCGCGGCAACCCGCAGCGCGCTGGAAAAAGTCCATCTGATCGACCCCATGTGGTCCACCTATCTCGAGCATGAACTTGGCCCGGCCATTCATCGCGGTGCGCGCCTGCCGATTTTTGAAGGCTTCCGGCGCTTTTGCAAACCCGGCGTAAAGCGTGCAGCGGTGCAAAGCGCCATCAAGCATGCGGAGTCGCATAAGAGCTCTGAATTTGATACCCATCCGTCGCTGGCGGAACGTGTCAGTGCACTGGTGCCCGGCGCAAAGCCAGGCTATCCGCCGTTATCCCAATGCATGCATTTGCTGGGCGGAGAAAAAGCGACGGAAGATGCCTGGTATCTGTTATTCGATCAGAGTAAATTGAGCGCAGCGGACTGGGATAGCTTTGCAGAAAAAGTGCTGCAAACCCAAATCCAGCAACGCTTTGCCGGTAGCTGGATGGATCCCCGGCAATTACCGTTCACCGAGCTGGTCCAGATGGCGCAGCGGCCTGAAGATTCCTGGGAAAAACTGCAACCCGGGGGCGTCAGTTTCTTGTCGCCACAAGGCAAACGCAATCATGTATTGGAAATTCTGGAAGACTGGATCACCGCCTGCCTGATCCATCGCGGCTTTAGCGCCAGGCTCGTGCCGGGCCAGGCACTGACGATGCTGCGTGGCGACCAGGCCGTGCAGCCAACCGAACTGCTGCAAAGCGCCTTGACCGGTTCTTTGAAATCGGTGCACCTGGCGCAATACGAGGCGGTCGCACCCAAGGCTTAACCTACGCACTATCTTGTCCGAATGCAGCGAGTATCTTGCATGCGAAACCCAGATACTAATGGCATCAACATCTTGGAGATCGCCATGTCATTTCGTATCCTGGGTTTATCCCCCACCCTTTTCCAACACTTGTATGGATTGCCTGAATCCGAACTCGCCGTAGCCGGCGTGCAACGCTGTATGGCCGACAGCAAACCCGGCTTCCCGGATCGCGTGACGCTGTGCGACGCCGAGCCCGGCCAGCATTTGCTGCTGTTAAATTATGTCCATCAGGACAGCGACACGCCGTATCGCGCCAGCCATGCGATTTTCGTACTGGAAGGTGCGACGGACTGCTATCAACAAATCGATGCGGTACCTGAGTCTTTGCGCAGTCGCATGATGTCATTACGCGCCTTTGATGCAGGCGGCATGATGCTAGATGCCGGTCTGGTTCATGGACGAGAGCTGGAAACCGAGATTGCGCGACAGTTTGCCGATCCGGCAGTGACTTACCTGCAAGCGCATTATGCAACCCGGGGTTGCTATGCGGCGCGGATCGAACGGGTCTAAGCTAGTACAAATTAAGGGTTCCGTTACACACCGCGCAGAACCTGCATGCACGCGACGAAATCGCGTTGAATTGCGTCTTGTGCGACATGTCGCCCTTGCTGCACCACGAGTCGCCCACCGACCAGCACATCGCGCACCAGATTGTCATTGCCGGCAAAAATCCAGGTGTTCAATAGATCGGCAGCAGGCAAACCTTGCAAATTCGGATGCTGGGCATCCAGCACCAGGATGTCGGCCCGTTTGCCGACCGCAAGTTGCCCGACTGCGCGACCGGACGCCTGTGCCCCGCCTTGCAAGCAGGCTCGCCACAGGAAATCGCCGACCCGCCGCTGTCCGGGCAAGCTGGCGATATTGCGGCCTTGCAGGCGCAGGCGTTCACCATATTCCAGCCAGCGTAATTCTTCTATCGGGCTTTGCGACACATGGCTATCGCTGCCGATGCCAAAGCGCCCGTTGGCGGCGATGAAATCCGGCAGATCGAAGAATCCGTCACCGAGATTGCCCTCAGTGGTGGTGCAGATGCCGGCCACGGCCTGACTCGCTGCGACCGCCGCCAACTCGGTCTTGTCGAGATGGGTCGCATGCACCAGACACCAGCGCTGATCGAGTTGCTGCGTGTCCAGCAGTAATTGCACCGGACGTTTGCCACTATACGCAAGACATGCATCGACTTCTTTTTGCTGTTCCGCAATGTGAATATGGACAGGGCGATCTGCGGGTAAGGCAGCGACCAATTCCCGTATCTGCGAGGTGCTGGCAGCCCGCAGGGAATGCGGTGCGACGCCGACCTCGACCTGTCCATTGCGACTGGATTCGAGTTGCTGCACCAATTGCAGAATCTGGTCGGTATTGGTCGCGAAACGGCGCTGATCGACACGCAGGGCCTGCTCGCCGAAATCGGCATAGCTATACAGCACGGGCAACATGGTGATGCCCATGCCGGTGTCGTTGGCAGCGGCGATTACACGCTCGGCGGTCTCTGCCCTGTTGGCATAAAAAGCGCCATCGGGTGCGCGGTGCAAATAATGGAATTCGCATACCGATGTATAGCCATGACGCAGGCATTCTGTGTAAAGCTGTGCAGCAATCGCCTGCATTTGCCCGGGCGTCATTTTCAACGCAGTCCGGTACATCAAGTCACGCCAGGTCCAGAAACTATCCGGTCCCTCGCCAGCCATCTCGGTCATCCCTGCCATGGCCCGCTGAAATGCATGGGAATGCAGGTTGATCATGCCCGGCACGACATATTCTTCCTGCTGCTCATGCGGCTGCGGCTGCGCATCTGCGCTGACCTCGACGAGGTCGCCCGCATCGTTCCAATGCAGGCGCACATTGCGCGCCCAGCCATCCGCCAGATACGCATGACGGGCAAACAAACTCCGGCGCCCGCTCATACGCCGGCTCCCGGCTGCTGCCCGGCCCAGTCGAGGCAGCTCGTGAGGAGTTGCCTCAGAACCGGTTGTATCTGCGCCGCGAGATCGGGACGATAAGCATACGGCGCATGCTCATCCATATAAGTACATTGACTCATTTCCAGCTGCACTGCATGGATATGATCATCCGGCTGTCCATACTGACGCGTGATATAGCCGCCTTTGAAGCGACCGTTAAAAACATGGCTATAGGCTTGCGCTGCCGGCGTCTGTTTCAGGCATTCCTCCAATGCGTACTGCAATTCAAGATGGCATGAACGTTGATCGGCGGTACCAAAATTCAGGTCCGGCAATTTCCCCTGGAAGAAGCGCGGCACCTGCGATGCAATCGAATGCGCATCCCATAAAATAGCAATCCCATGCTGTGCCCGCAGCCGTGCCAGCTCCTGCTGCAATTGCCGGTGATAGGGCTGCCAGTATTGGCTGACGCGGCGCTGCACTTCCGTGGCGTCCGGTAGTTGACCGGCCGGATATAAAGCCTGTTTGTCAAACGTATCGACAGGGCATAAACCGGTGGTGTCTTGCCCCGGATACAGATTGCTGTCGTCGGGCGAACGATTCAGGTCGACCACATAACGCGAATATTCGGCATGAATGAGGGATGCGCCCAGCTCTTGTGCCATGTTGTAGAGCAGCGGCAAATGCCAATCCGTATCGGCTTTTTCAAACGCGATGGGCTGCAGTTGCGCGCTGACTTCCGCAGGAATATTCGTTCCCGCATGCGGCATAGAAATCAATAAAGGCACGCTGCCTTGCTGAAAATGGAAAAGTGGGTTCATGATGTCTTGCTCTCTAAAAAATCGTCTGACACTGGAGTCTGTTAACCAGCCTTATTAATAGATCAGGACTTACGCAAAAACCAAAACCTTTCCCCACAGAGACATAGAGATAAGGCAAGAGAAAAGGCTCCATGTAGTGTGAGCATACAAACGAAGCCGCAAGCGGGATGCGCCTGTTGGCACGAAATGTCTCTGAAAGCCGCATCCAGCCTGCGGGCGTGATGTCAATGGCGGTAAACAGTTTTCTGTTTTGCGTAAGTCCTATAGATATTAATTAATAAACCTTAATTAACAGCGCCTAATTAGTTATAGCGTAATTTCTGGCCGATGCGCGCTGCCGCTGCGATCGTCATTTGAATATAGTCTGCATGGCGTTGCTGGGCGCGGCTGACCGGTGCCATCAGGGACAAGCTCGCTTCGAGCTTATCCTTATGCGAAAAGATCGGCACACTGACGCCCCAGACCCCCTCGTCGATTTCATTTTCAGTCACCGCATAGCCTTGCTGACGGATCTGAGCCAATTGCGCTTGCAGGATCTCGCGTTCGTGCTCTGCCAGCGGCGTCATTTGCGCTTCCTGAACCGGCTCAGGCAGGTACGCCAGCAAAGCCTTGGCAGAGGCGCCGCGCAACAACGAGTTGGCGCTGCCTTTAGTAAATGAACAGCGCAATGCCTGCTGGCTCTCTTGCATATCGAGGCAAATTACCTGGCCGTTCACATGGACCAGCAGACCGACGCTTTCACCCGAACGCTGCACCAGTTGCTCGATTTCCGGTCTGGCCTCGGCCATCAGATATGAGTGATGGTCAAAACCCCAGGCCAGTTGCATTGCCAATGGGCCCGGTTCATACAGGCCGCTTTGCGCATGCTCTTGCACCAGCCCCCATTTTTTGAGCGGCGCAAGCTGGCGGTATACCGTGCTCAGCGGGATTCCGGTCTGTGCCGCAATCTCGCGTGCGGCAATGCTCTGCCCTGCCCTGGCAATGCAGACCAGCACTTGCAACACTCTGTCGCTCGAGGGGATCGCGCTGAGTGTCTGCAATGCGCTCGGATCGATAGCATGGACACTCATGGCAATGGGATGAATACAGAAGTACGCATACGAGAAATGAAATAAAGCGAATCAAGATCTCATGCTAACAGTTGATTCCGGAATTTCAAGGGCTCATTCTCACCATGCGGGAATGAATGCATCAATCTGCTTCAAAATGCACGCAAATTGCCCGGATTTGGCAGATGCACCGGGTTTGGTCAGGTAAAACCAGGTAAGGACGAGGTGCGTATTTAAGAGCCAGGATGGCAGGCTGGAATGCGCAGGTCCGATGCGGCCTCCCAAGGCATTTTGACCTGAGAGCCGCGCCCTTGCTACGTAATTATTTGTAGATACCGCAAGCGAAATACAAATCATCGACCCGTTCTATATAGGTACTTTTCTTTTCCAGCTCTTTGGTGGTCGGATTCGGCCATTTGTAATCGACCCAGCCCTTACCTTCTTTGCTATTGGCGATTTCATTCATCTTGCGCACGAAATACACGCCGTCCACATCTTTCAGATCGCCCAGCGATTTACCGATTAATTTGGGATTCGCGCCGTGCGCCAGGGTAGGGCCGCCCGCTTTGATGTTACCGGCAAAGATGTATAAATCTTTGACGATAAATTGCCCTTTAGGGTCATTGATTTCAGCAAAGGTTTTATCCTTGCCATTCGCTTTGTAATAGGTGATGACCTTCTTGACCAGGTCCGTCGCCTCTTGCGCCGTAGCATGTTCTGCCGCAAATGCGCCACTACTGAAGCAGTGGACGAGTAAAGCCGTAAACACATATTTGAATATTATTCGCATGTCGTCTCCTTGTTATCGTTGCGGATCATTGCCGTTGCTTGCCGGCGATTTCAGCATAATCCATACTCGGAGCGGATACAAACATCTTCTTCTGCAAAGACACGCAGCGCAGCGTCGATAAAACCTCAAGCTGCCATGCAAAATTGCAAGGACAGCAGGTTCGGGACAGCATTAATTCCGGCTATACGGGGTCGATTGGCAGTTGCGCACTTCTTGCGCGGCAAAATCGAGTTTAATCACGTCAAAACGGGATTTTTCGTCCGCATTGAGCGCGCGCAATTGGTAGGCAAATTTGGTGGTGCTGATGGTACGCGGCCCGATACGGGCGCTGTGCACCCCCTTATTATTCAAGTTGGCCAGATGGGCCTTGGCTGCTTCTTCGGTTTTAAACACGCCTAGCGAAATCCCGAATCGCAGATTCGATTGATCCTGTACGATGAAAAAATCGGTGATGCCGAGACGGCGTAATTCACCGGCTTTTTTGTCGGCACCGTCTTTGCTGCCCTGCGATGGAATGAACACCATATGGGTCGCCACATCGGTGACATTAATGCGCGATTGACGCTCACCCAGCGCCAGGCTCTTTAATTTTTCTTCTACCTTGGACGCGTCGGCTTGCGGGAAATTACCGATCTCTACACAGGCAATGATGTCATTCTTTTTCTCGGCAGGGACTTCGGAAGGCGCCATGGCGAGACTTGCGGAGATCAACTGCAATTGCTCGCTCTGGAGTTGTTTCGTCATGCGCTGCGGTTCGTGCGTATCCGTTTCCCAGTTACCCAGATAACCTAAATTAAACGCCAGCAATGCCGCGTTGACGACCAGCAAACTCCAGAAAAAAAATCTCAGCATAAAGTTGATCAATCCGCGATAGGGTGGATAGAGTGAGGATGAGCGACGGGCATATCGACCGCCGCAGAAGCCGCCAGCGCAAGTCCGGTCAACACCAGATTATCCACATGCTGACAAGAGATGCCAAGATGAGGCAGCAGATATGTTGCCGCACCTCCAGAAATGAGACAGATCACGTCCTGTTGCTGCTGAATTTTCCATCGCGCGACAGCCCGCTCTATCGCACCGACCTGGGCGTTAATGCAGCCACTGACAATCGCCGTCTCGGTATGGTCGGCAAACAGATGTTCCAGCGAGATGCTTTCTGCGACTTGCGGCAACTGCGCGGTGTTTTTGGCTAGCGACTGCGCCATCAGCTTTAAGCCGGGCAAAATCATCCCGCCGCGGAACACGCCATCTGCGCTGATCGCATCAATCGTAGTCGCGGTGCCGCAAGTGGCGACAATCAGGTTATGTGCCGGATACAAGGCATGCGCCGCAATCGCCGCAGCGAAACGGTCGCAGCCCAACTGGGCGGGATGTCGGTAAGCATTGCGCAGGCCCGCGGCTTGTTCAGATGAGGCAAACCATTCCGGCTGTATCTGCGGTGCGGCTAGCTGTAACTGGCTGGCGATACGCGCTTTGAGCTCGGCACCGGCAACGTTAGAAACAAGGATGCCGGTGATCGCCAGGCCTTGCAAAGCCGGGCCCAGTTGATCGAGTTCGGCATGACTGAGCGAACCCGCATGGCGCCAGCGGGGAAGCGTCGCGAGCGGTGTGGTGAGCGTCGCCGGGATCGCCCATTTAATCCGCGTATTTCCGGCGTCAATCAAAAGCAACATCGTGATTTAACCTTCAAGTATGTTGGAACGCTGTTTGGTTATTTAGAGGACGCGGTGCGCGGCAGCGCCGATCATCAGTTGACCGGACGCAAGGATACATCACCGGCGACAATAGCGACCTGGCCATGTGCGGTTTGCAACAGCAGGCAGCCAGATTCATCAACGCCCAATGCGATCCCTTCGTGCAATACCACTCCTCCATCCAAGATCCTGACGCACTGGTTTGCGTAAGCATGCAAGGCATTCCAACGCATGACAAACGCAGCAAGTCCCTGCTGTTGAAATTCGCTGAGTGTTCGCGCCAGCGCATTTAATAAACGCGCCAACAGCAGGTTTCTATCCATTTGTGCCAGCCAGGGAGCATCGGCGACCGCCTGGCCAATTTCCGTTTCCAGCGCATCCGGCACGCGCAAGTTTACACCTATGCCGATCACCGCCCACATGGCGTCGTCGTCAGCATGGCTCGCCGCCGTCTCTATCAGTATGCCGGCAAGTTTTTTATGCTCCTTGAGGATATCGTTAGGCCACTTCAATTGCACCGGCACCCCTAGGCTGATCAATACTTCCGCCAGCGCGACGCCAACCGCCAGCGGCAAACCTGACAAGGCTTGTGCGCTCTTGCTAAAACGCCACGCCAGCGAGAAGGTTAGCATGCCACCCGGTACGGAATGCCACACCCGCCCGGCGCGACCGCGGCCGGCAGTCTGGCTCTCGGCTACCCGCAGTAGCGGTGAATATAAATGATCGATCCTCGCCAGCAGGTCGGCGTTGGTGGAACCGGTTTCCTGCACGACCTCCACATCGACTTGCGATCCGTAGTGGTCACGCAATAACAGAATCTGGCTGGCATTAAAAATACTGCTCATGGAAATTTAAAATAGGATAGTTCGATGAAGATAAAAAAACGGCACCGGAGGCTAGCTGCGGTGCCGTTCTGCTGACCATTACAGCCTCAAGCGATATTACGCCTCGCCATCAGCCACATCCGAAGATGCAACTTCCGGCGCTGGTGCAAATGCTGCTTTTTCCGCTTGCAACAGAGCAGTGCGTTCATCGGCTTCCCAAGTTTCTTTCAACTTGCGGGCGCGGTGGAATGCCAGACCGGTACCAGCCGGGATCAGACGACCGACGATGACGTTTTCTTTCAGGCCGCGCAGGGTGTCTTTCTTGCCCATGATCGCTGCTTCTGTCAGAACGCGGGTAGTTTCCTGGAACGACGCTGCCGAGATGAAGGAATCCGTCGACAGGGACGCTTTGGTAATACCCAGCAAGATATTTTCATATGTCGCAGGGATACCGCCAGCCGCCGCTACGCGGTCGTTTTCACCCAACAAATCGGAACGCTCAACCTGCTCACCGACGATGTAGTTCGCATCGCCTGGATTGACCACGACAACACGGCGCAGCATCTGACGCACGATGACTTCGATGTGCTTGTCATTGATCTTCACGCCTTGCAAACGGTACACGTCCTGGACTTCATCAACGATGTAACGTGCCAGCGCTTCGATACCCAGCAAACGCAGGATGTCTTGCGGATCTGCCGGGCCGTCCACGATCATCTCACCCTTGTTGACCACCTGGCCGTCATGCACCAGGACTTGCTTGTCCTTGGTGATCAGGAATTCGTGCTTCTCGCCGTCCATGTCGGTGATTTCCAGGCGTTGCTTGCCCTTGGTTTCTTTACCAAACGCAACCGTACCTGTCACCTCAGCCAGCATACCGGCATCTTTTGGTGAACGCGCTTCGAACAATTCAGCAACACGTGGCAGACCACCGGTAATATCACGCGTCTTCTGTGATTCAGTCGGGATACGCGCCAGCACTTCACCGACGTGGACCTGCTGACCGTCTTTCACGGTAATCAGCGCGCCGACCTGGAAGCCGATCGTTACTGCGTGCTCAGTGCCGGAAATCTTGACCTCTTCACCTTGCTCGTTCAACAGCTTGACTTGTGGACGCAAGGTTTTACCTGCTGCGCTACCACGACGCTTCGCATCGATCGCTACCAGAGTCGACAAGCCAGTGACTTCATCTACCTGCTTGGCAACGGTAACGCCTTCTTCGACGTTTTCAAACTTCACGGTACCGGTGTACTCAGTGATAATTGGACGTGTCAGCGGATCCCAGGTTGCCAATGCGGTGCCGGCCTTGATCACCAGACCGTCTTTGACAATCAGGGTCGCACCGTAAGGTACTTTATGACGTTCACGCTCACGACCGTGATCATCCGTGATCAAGACTTCACCGGAACGGGAAATCACGATCTGGTCGCCTTTACCGTTAGTCACGTAACGCATGGTCGCTGTGAAACGGATAGTACCGTTGGACTTCGCTTCCACAGAAGAAGCAATCGCTGCACGGGATGCCGCACCACCGATGTGGAAAGTACGCATCGTCAACTGTGTACCCGGTTCACCGATCGACTGCGCAGCGATCACGCCGACTGCTTCACCCGCATTGACCAGAGAACCGCGACCCAGATCGCGGCCGTAGCACATCGCGCACAAGCCGTAGCGTGTATCGCATGTCAATGGTGTACGGACCTTGACTTCGTCGATGCCCAGACGCTCGATTTCTTCGACCGCTGTTTCATCCAACAAAGTGCCGGCATCGTACAGATTCGCTTGCGTTTCCGGATTAACGATGTCGTTCGCAGCGACGCGGCCCAGAATCAGATCACGCAAAGGCACGTTAACTTCACCGCCTTCAACAATCGCCTTCATCGACGCGCCGTTCGCTGTACCGCAATCGTCTTCGATCACGACCAGATCCTGGGTAACGTCAACCAGCCTACGTGTCAGGTAACCGGAGTTCGCTGTCTTCAAGGCCGTATCTGCCAGACCTTTACGCGCACCGTGCGTGGAAATGAAGTACTGCAACACGTTCAGACCTTCGCGGAAGTTCGCGGTGATCGGTGTTTCAATAATCGAACCATCCGGTTTCGCCATCAGGCCACGCATACCTGCCAACTGACGAATCTGGGCGGCAGAACCACGCGCACCAGAGTCAGCCATCATGTAAATCGCGTTGAACGATTCCTGCGTACCCTTAGTACCATCGCGACGAACCACGTCTTCAACTTTGAGTTGTTCCATCATGGCCTTACCGACTTCATCACCGGTCTTGCCCCAGATATCCACCACCTTGTTGTAACGCTCGCCTGAGGTCACCAGACCGGAAGCGTATTGCTGTTCGATCTGTTTGACTTCGTGTTCAGCATTCGCCACCAGAGTTGCTTTTTGCGGCGGCACCAGCATGTCGTCGATACAGATCGAGATACCGGCACGGGTCGCCAAGCGGAAACCTGACTGCATCAATTGATCGGCAAACACCACCGTGGCGCGCAGACCGCACTTACGGAAAGAGGTGTCGATCAGCTTGGAAATTTCTTTCTTTTTCAACGCACGGTTCAGCACGGTGAATGGCAAGCCTTTTGGCAGAATTTCTGACAAAATCGCACGACCGACTGTGGTTTCGTAACGTTTGATGGTTTTAACGAACTCACCTGTCGCTGCATCTTTTGGATATTCGGTAATACGTACCGTAATACGCGTAGTCAACTCAACTTCCTTGTTGTCCCAGGCGCGGATCGCTTCTGAAACGTCAGGGAACATCATGCCTTCGCCCTTACCGTTGATTTTTTCACGAGTCGCGTAGTACAAACCCAACACGATATCCTGGGAAGGCACGATAGACGGTTCGCCATTCGATGGGAACAGAATATTGTTGGACGCCAGCATCAGCGTGCGTGCTTCCATCTGCGCTTCAATCGACAGAGGAACGTGGACCGCCATTTGATCGCCGTCAAAGTCGGCGTTGAATGCGGCGCAGACCAGCGGGTGCAACTGGATCGCTTTACCTTCAATCAGGACCGGCTCAAACGCCTGGATACCCAGACGGTGCAAAGTCGGCGCACGGTTCAACATGACCGGATGTTCGCGGATCACTTCTTCCAGGATGTCCCAGACTACCGGTTCCTGGATCTCAACCAGCTTTTTAGCTGCCTTGATCGTGGTCGCCAGACCCATCAGTTCCAGTTTATTGAAAATGAAAGGCTTGAACAATTCCAGTGCCATCAATTTCGGCAAACCGCACTGGTGCAATTTCAGTTGTGGGCCAACCACGATCACCGAACGGCCAGAGTAATCGACGCGTTTGCCCAGCAAGTTCTGACGGAAACGGCCGCCCTTGCCCTTGATCATTTCGGCCAGGGATTTCAGCGGACGTTTATTCGCACCTGTCATTGCCTTACCGCGACGACCATTGTCTAACAATGAATCGACCGCCTCTTGCAACATACGCTTTTCATTGCGTGTGATGATTTCCGGAGCGCGCAGTTCCATCAGGCGCTTCAGACGGTTATTACGGTTAATCACGCGGCGATACAAGTCGTTCAGATCGGAGGTCGCGAAGCGGCCACCGTCCAGCGGTACCAGCGGGCGCAATTCCGGCGGCAGCACCGGCAACACTTCCATGATCATCCAGTCCGGCTTGATGCCGGAACGCTGGAATGCTTCCAGCACTTTCAGGCGCTTTGCGTATTTCTTGATCTTGGCTTCCGACTTGGATTCTTTCAACTCGGTACGCAAAGTTTCTGCATCACGGTCGATGTCGATAGAGCGCAGCAATTCGCGGATACCTTCGGCACCCATGTAGGCAGTGAATTCGTCACCGTGCTCTTCGTACTTGGCAGCGTAATCGTCTTCCGACATGATCTGGCATTTTTTCAGCGGAGTCATGCCAGGATCGGTCACGACATAGGCTTCGAAATACAGCACGCGTTCGATATCGCGCAGCGTCATGTCCAATACCATACCCAGACGGGATGGCAGGGATTTCAGGAACCAGATATGCGCGGTAGGAGATGCCAACTCGATATGACCCATGCGTTCGCGACGCACTTTAGCCAACGTAACTTCGACGCCGCACTTTTCGCAGATCACACCGCGATGTTTCAGGCGCTTGTACTTGCCGCACAGGCATTCGTAATCCTTGATAGGGCCAAAAATCTTGGCGCAAAACAAACCGTCACGCTCTGGCTTGAAAGTACGATAGTTGATGGTTTCCGGCTTTTTAACTTCGCCGTAGGACCATGAACGGATTTTTTCTGGTGACGCAAGACCAATTTTGATCGCGTCGAATTGTTCATTTGGCTGAACTTGCTTGAATAAATCGAGCAGGGCTTTCATGTATCACTCCAGTTGGTGTGAAAAATTTGTTACTGAACCAGGCTTGCAAATCAACCACGATTCAGAATCGTGGTTGATTTTTTCCTACCGCATACTCGCTATTCGCGTTCCAGATCGATGTCGATACCCAGCGAGCGGATTTCTTTAACGAGTACGTTAAAGGATTCCGGCATGCCTGCATCAATCACGTGATCACCTTTGACGAGATTTTCGTACACTTTGGTACGGCCATTCACGTCATCGGACTTGACTGTCAACATCTCTTGCAAGACATAAGATGCGCCGTAGGCTTCGAGTGCCCAAACCTCCATCTCACCGAAACGCTGACCACCGAACTGCGCTTTACCGCCCAGTGGTTGCTGTGTAACGAGAGAGTAAGGACCGGTAGAACGCGCATGCATCTTGTCATCAACCAGATGGTGCAATTTCAGCACGTGCATGTAACCAACGGTGACACTACGCTCAAACGCTTCGCCAGTGCGGCCATCGTACAGGGTGACCTGATTTTTCGATGGCGTCATGCCGAGTTGTTTTGCGATGTGGTCAGGGTAAGCCAAGTCCAGCATGCGACGGATTTCACTTTCATGCGCACCGTCAAACACCGGTGTTGCGAAAGGCACACCGTTCTTCAGGTTAGCAGTCAGAGCCAGGATGTCGGCGTCAGACAAGCCGTCGATATCTTCTGTTTTACCAGATTCGTTGTAGATCTGTTTCAGGAAACCGCGCAACTCTTCAATCTTGACTTTTGCCTTCAGCATTTCGCCGATACGCAAGCCCAGACCTTTAGCCGCCCAGCCCAGATGCACTTCCAGAACCTGACCAACGTTCATCCGTGACGGAACGCCCAAGGGGTTCAACACGATGTCTGCCGGGGTACCGTCGGCCATGTAAGGCATGTCTTCGATAGGAACGATACGGGAAACCACACCCTTGTTACCGTGGCGACCGGCCATCTTGTCGCCAGGTTGCAGGCGGCGTTTAACAGCCAGGTAAACCTTGACCATTTTTTGCACGCCAGGCGGCAATTCATCGCCCTGAGTCAGTTTGGTACGTTTTTCTTCGAAAGCCAGATCGAACTGATGGCGTTTTTCAGCGATCGAATCCTTGATCGCTTCCAATGCTTTTGCTGCATCATCATCTGCCGGACGGATATCGAACCAATGGTATCTGTCCAGATCCGCCAGGTATTCCTTGCTGATCTTGCTACCCTTAGCCAGTTTAGCCGGGCCGCCGTTAGCGACCTTGCCTATCAACATACGTTCCAGACGCTCAAACGCATCGCCTTCAACAATCCGCAACTGATCGTTCAGATCGAGACGATAGCGCTTCAATTCATCATCAATAATCTGTTGCGCACGTTTGTCGCGTTGTATGCCTTCGCGGGTGAACACTTGCACGTCGATCACGGTACCGACCATGCCGGAAGGTACGCGCAGCGAAGTGTCTTTCACGTCAGACGCTTTTTCACCGAAAATCGCGCGCAGCAGTTTTTCTTCCGGTGTCAGTTGGGTTTCGCCTTTTGGCGTTACCTTACCGACCAGTGTGTCGCCAGCAGTCACTTCAGCGCCGATATACACGATACCGGCTTCATCCAGACGCGCTAATTGATTCTCAGCCAGATTCGAGATATCGCGGGTGATTTCTTCCGCACCCAGCTTCGTATCACGGGCAACAACCGACAACTCTTCGATATGAATCGACGTATAACGGTCATCAGCCACGACTTTTTCGGAGATCAGGATCGAATCTTCGAAGTTATAGCCGTTCCACGGCATAAACGCGACCAGCATGTTCTGACCCAGAGCAAGTTCGCCGAGGTCGGTCGATGCGCCGTCAGCCAGTACGTCGCCCTTGGCAACCATGTCACCCACTTTGACGATAGGACGCTGGTTGATGTTGGTGTTCTGGTTCGAACGCGTGTACTTGATCAGGTTGTAGATATCCACACCGACTTCACCGGCCTGTGCTTCGGCGTCGTTCACGCGAATCACGATACGGCCCGCATCGATGTAGTCAACCTTGCCGCCGCGCAATGCCTGCACGGTGGTGCCGGAATCGACTGCCACGGTACGTTCGATACCGGTACCGACGAAGGCTTTTTCCGGACGCAGGCAAGGAACTGCCTGACGTTGCATGTTGGCACCCATCAACGCGCGGTTCGCGTCATCGTGTTCGAGGAACGGGATCAACGAAGCCGCCACGGAAACCACTTGACCGGTTGCCACGTCCATGTACTGGATACGCTCCGGGGAGACCAAAATCGTTTCGCCAGCTTCACGAGCCGACACCAGTTCATCAACCAGTGTGCCATTGCCGTCAATCGTCGCATTCGCCTGAGCGATGATGTAACGGCCTTCTTCAATCGCGGACAGGTAATCGATTTGCTGCGTGATCTTGCTGTCGACCACTTTACGGTATGGCGTTTCTAAGAAGCCATATTCGTTTAAGCGTGCATACAAAGCCAAAGAGTTGATCAAACCAATGTTTGGTCCCTCTGGCGTTTCAATCGGGCAAACGCGACCGTAGTGCGTAGGATGAACGTCACGTACCTCAAAACCGGCACGCTCACGGGTCAAACCACCAGGTCCCAGTGCGGAAATACGACGCTTGTGCGTGATCTCTGACAAAGGATTGGTCTGATCCATAAACTGCGACAATTGTGAAGAACCGAAGAACTCGCGTATCGCAGCCGAGATAGGCTTGGAGTTGATCAGGTCGTGCGGCATCAGGTTATCGGCTTCCGCCTGACCCAGACGCTCTTTCACGGCACGTTCCACACGGACCAGACCGGCACGGAATTGATTCTCGGCCAATTCACCGACGCAACGCACGCGACGGTTACCGAGGTGATCGATATCATCGACTTCGCCGCGGCCATTGCGCAATTCAACCAGAATCTTGATCACAGCCAGTACGTCTTCGTTAGACAAAGTCATGGCACCGGTCAGCTCATCACGGCCGATTCGGCGGTTGAACTTCATGCGACCGACGGCGGACAAATCGTAACGCTCTTCGCTGTAGAACAGGCCATTGAACAAAGCTTCAACGGAATCTTCTGTCGGCGGTTCGCCAGGACGCATCATGCGATAGATAGCAACACGCGCTGCCATCTGGTCTGCAGTGTCGTCCGCACGTAAAGTCTGGGAAATGTAAGAGCCTTGATCCAGATCATTGGTATACAGAGTTTGAATCGTACTAATCTTGGCATCGCGCAAACGACCCAGCAATTCTTCTGTCAGCTCATCATTGGCGTTAGCGATCACTTCACCAGTTTCGCCATCCACAATGTTCTTAGCCAGCACACGGCCCAGCAAGTAATCTTCCGGCACGGAAATATGCTTGATGCCGGCAGCATCGATCTCACGCACATGTTTGGCATTGATACGTTTATCTTTAGCGACGATGACTTTACCGGCTTTGTCGGCGATATCGAAACGCGCAACTTCACCACGCAAACGCTCGGAGACGAATTCCATTTCTGCGCCATCATTGTGCAGAGTGAAATTATCGAAAACGAAGAAATTAGCCAGGATCTGCTCATTGTTCATGCCAATCGCACGCAACAAAATAGTGACGGGCATCTTGCGACGACGGTCAATACGGAAGAACAGGATATCTTTCGGATCGAATTCGAAATCGAGCCAGGATCCACGGTAAGGAATAATCCGTGCTGAGAACAGCAGTTTGCCGGAAGAATGCGTCTTGCCGCGGTCATGCTCGAAGAACACGCCAGGTGAGCGGTGCAACTGGGACACGATGACGCGCTCGGTACCGTTAATCACGAAAGAACCGGTAGTCGTCATGAGCGGCAATTCGCCCATATAGACTTCTTGCTCTTTCATTTCTTTGACGACAGGCTTGGTTGGCGATTCTTTATCCAGAATCACCAAACGTACCTTGGCACGTAAAGGAGATGCAAAAGTGAGGCCGCGCTGTTGACATTCCTTGACGTCAAAAGCAGGATCACCTAAAACATAGGATAGAAATTCGAGACGTGCGAACCCGTTATGCGACACGATCGGGAAAATGGACGTGAAGGCTGACTGCAAGCCCTCATTTTTGCGTGCCGACGCTGTTTTGTCGGCTTGCAAAAAGCCCAAATATGACTCGAGCTGGGTCGCCAGCAGGAACGGAACGTTGTGAACGTTAGCGCGTTTCGCAAAAGACTTACGAATGCGCTTCTTCTCAGTAAATGAGTAGTGCATGGACACTCCGTTAGTGACAAGGAAGGATGGAGAATTCAGGATTCCAAAGGTAAATTCAACACTACCAAAAGAAACCTCAAGTCTCAGCCCTTAACCTCGGGAACTTCAGAACCGGTAAAAAAGTATTACCGAAACAACAAAACATGAACGACAAAGAAGCCAAAGAGGAACCCTCTCTTCCGAGAGGATTCCTGTCTTTGACTTAGGCAAATCCTGAGACTTGCCATAATACTTCGAAATTACTTGATGTCAGCTTTCGCGCCAGCATCTTCCAATTTCTTTTTAGCTGCTTCAGCATCAGCTTTTGCAACGGCTTCTTTAACAGCTTTCGGTGCGCCATCAACCAGATCTTTCGCTTCTTTCAAGCCCAGACCAGTGATTTCACGAACTGCTTTAATTACGCCAACTTTGTTTGCGCCAACTTCAGACAGAATTACGTTGAATTCTGTTTGCTCTTCAACAGCAGCGGCAGCAGCACCAGCAGCTGGACCAGCGGACATTGCAGCAGCGGAAACGCCGAATTTTTCTTCGAATGCCTTAACCAGGTCGTTCAGGTCCATTACGGACATCGCGCCTACGGCTTCCAGGATATCGTCTTTGCTAATTGCCATTTGAAACTCCAATTTATAAATTACATTAATTCAGTATTTGACGAAAAATCTTATTCAGCAACCGCTTCAGCAGCTTCTGCTACCGGCGCTGCAGGTGAATCAGATTCTTTCTTTGCTGCGAGAGCTGCCAGAGCACGTGCGAAGCCAGATACAGGAGCCTGCATCATGCCCAACACTTGTGCCAACAACACTTCGCGAGCAGGAATGCTTGCCAATGCGATAACGCCAGCTTTATCCAGCGACTTACCAGCATAGTTACCTGCCTTAACAACCAGTTTGTCATTGCTTTTTGCGAAGTCTTGTACAACTTTAGCAGCAGCAACAGCATCTTCCGAGATCGCATAGATCAACGGACCAGTCATTTCAGAAGCGAGGCTTGCAAATGCAGTTCCCTCAACGGCACGACGTGCGAGTGTGTTCTTCAACACGCGCATGTACACGCCTTGAGCACGTGCGTTAGCACGTAATTGCGTCAAATGACCGACCTGGATACCACGATATTCAGCTACGACGATCGTCTGTGCAGTTGCAACTTTTGCAGAGACTTCAGCGACGACGGCTTTTTTATCATTCAGATTGAGACTCACGGTCAACCTCCAATTATGATATTCAGTCTTTACATCAGGATGAAGTAAAGCCCTCATATCGTTTCGAACACGGCGTCCGAAGTTAGGAGTCGAACTGGCAAACCATGTGGCAGACCAGCATGTAACTACAAAACTTGATCGGGTACACCATCTGCGCTGGGTACTTGAGATTGCTCTCTCGCGATTTAACTTTACTATTCAGAACGAATTCAAAAAAATAAAGCCCAACGGTCTTTGACTCTCTGCGCAATTAATTTCTCAACTACGCAGCCCAAAGAGTCGCCACACATTTTTCAATGGGTGGACTTAATTCTTTATTACGCTGCCAGATTAGCGTGATCAACGCGTACGCCGGCACCCATGGTGGATGACAGAGATACTTTGCGCAGATACACACCTTTGCTGGAAGCCGGTTTAGCTTTATTCAAAGCCTCAACCAAAGCCAGCAAGTTGGCCCTCAAATCGGCATCAGCAAATGATTTGCGACCGATTGTTGAATGGATAATACCGGCCTTGTCAGTACGATATTGCACTTGACCTGCTTTTGCATTTTTAACTGCAGTTGCAACGTCAGGAGTGACCGTACCAACTTTCGGATTTGGCATCAAACCACGCGGACCCAACACTTGACCCAGGGTACCGACGATACGCATGGTGTCTGGAGAAGCGATGACGATATCAAATGGCATGTCGCCAGCTTTGATACGCTCAGCCAAATCTTCCATACCAACGATATCAGCACCGGCAGCTTTGGCTTCTTCAGCTTTTGCGCCTTGAGCAAATACCGCTACGCGTACAGTTTTACCGGTACCGGCAGGCAATACGACAGAACCACGCACAACCTGATCAGATTTCTTAGGATCTACACCGAGCTGAACCGACACGTCGATGGATTCATTGAATTTCGCAGTTGCGCATTCTTTGATTAAAGCAATCGCGTTATCGAAAGAATACACTTTCAGGCGATCTACTTTAGTTTTAAGCAATTTTGCTTTTTTGGATAACTTAGCCATTACAGTCCCTCTACCGTGATACCCATGGAGCGAGCAGAACCAGCGATAGTACGCACTGCTGCGTCCATATCAGCGGCCGTCAAATCAGGACGCTTCAAGGTCGCGATTTCTTCTGCTTGCTTACGTGTCAATTTACCGACTTTATCTGTATGCGGCTTGGCGGATCCTTTAGTGATCGCGGCAGCTTTTTTGATCAGATAAGTTGCTGGAGGCGTCTTCATCACAAAAGTGAAAGACTTGTCAGCAAACGCAGTGATCACAACAGGAATCGGCATACCTGGCTCAACACCTTGAGTCTGCGCGTTGAACGCTTTGCAGAATTCCATGATGTTCAAACCACGTTGACCCAATGCTGGGCCGATAGGTGGGGATGGATTTGCTTTACCAGCTGGCACTTGCAGCTTGATAAAACCGATGATTTTCTTTGCCATGATGGCTCCTTCATTAATTGAGTAGTAGCGCCCGACAAGACATTAATGCTTTGCTGGGCTCCTCTGTTACTGCCTGTTCAGTTTTAACACCCTAACTACCGGGTATTGCGCACTGAAAAACGCTGATCCTTTATACTTTTTCGACTTGCCCGAATTCCAGCTCAACCGGCGTAGCACGTCCGAAAATAGTGACGGTTACGCGAACTTTGGATTTTTCGTAATTTACTTCTTCAACGTTGCCGTTAAAATCGGTAAATGGACCATCCTTGATACGCACCACTTCACCGACTTCGTACAACACTTTTGGTCTCGGCTTCTCAACGCCTTCTTGCATTTGCTGCAAAATTTTATCGACTTCGTGCTGAGGAATTGGCGATGGCTTATTCGATTTACCGCCGATAAAACCCGTAACTTTGCTGGTATTTTTTACCAGATGCCAGGTGTCATCCGTCATCTCCATCTCAACGAAAACATAGCTCGGAAATAAACGACGCTCCGTTACCGCTTTCTTACCATTTTTTACTTCAATGACTTCTTCGGTAGGCACCAGAATCTGACCGAATTTATCCTGCATCTCTGCGCGTTCGATACGCTCAGTCAATGCGCGCTGCACGCTTTTTTCCATGCCAGAATAGGCATGCACTGCGTACCATCTTTTAGCGCTTTTAGGCACAGAAACCGCTGGCTCTGTGCCTTCTTGATTTTCCTGAATGTGCTCAGTCATTATTTTTTCCATCCAAGAATTACGTCATACAACAGAAACTCGAGAAACTTATCAGTACCCCAGAGGAAAATAGCCATTACCAGCACAAAACCGAAAACAACCGCAGTGATCTGCCCCGCTTCTTTGCGGGTAGGCCAGACTACTTTCTTTGTTTCACGCACCGCCTCTTTAGCAAATGCGACGAAATTACGACCAGTTTCAGAAGTCCAAATCAAAGCAACCGCCACCAACAAGCCAGCAACCAATGCGGCGGCACGAATATAAGCTGGCTGACTAACGAGAACATAGAAAGCAGCAACACCAGCAACCGCAGCAACTACCGCAAGAATGATTTTGTACTTATCATTCGATGTGCTTACAGTTTGTACAGATTGGTTAGACATACTTTATTTACTTTCGGCGCCCTGCGGCCTTGATGATGGCAGGGGCGGTAGGAATCGAACCTACAACCTTCGGTTTTGGAGACCGACGCTCTGCCAATTGAGCTACACCCCTACAGCTTAGAACCACTTGATGAATATAGCGACCTTGGCAAGTCGCTATATTTATTTAGAACTTTCTACAACTATTTCAA
>NZ_JAJLQW010000009.1 GCF_025548535.1 Undibacterium sp. Jales W-56
CCTCACCGCTAAAGCCGGTACCTACGCCTGCACTTCTCTTCCTGCCCCCGCCGCTTCTTGCGGCCCTCTCGGACCGCTTCCGCTGCGGGAGCCGAACTATAGCAAATCCCTTCACTCATTGGCAAGAGGCTTCTTCAAAAATAGTTGCATCGCAATCAGGCTATTTAAGTATCTGCACGATATGGTTCAATCTCAGACGAAATTTCTGGCGCAACCAAGGGCAATACCATCGTGAACTTAGTGCCTTTACCTATATGGCTTTCAAGATCAATCGAGCCACCCAATACCCCGGTAACGAGGTTATATGCAATGTGCATCCCCAGCCCTGAGCCACCCTGACCCAATTTAGTGGTAAAAAATGGATCGAAAACACGTTTTTGATCAACATCGGCAATACCTTTACCATCATCGGCAAAGATAATTTCAACATGGGCTTCATCTCTGAGGCGGCTTGATATCCGCATCTCACCGCTTTCTTTGTCGTCGAACGCATGATTCAATGCATTCGTCATAAAATTCGTAATAATCTGCCCTAAAGGTCCGGGAAAACTATCCATCGCCACATCACCAATCAAATCTGTTTTGAGGGAAAAGGCGCCTTTGTGGAACATAGGTGTCAAGGTCGCGATTACTTCCTCCAAGGCTGATTTCAAATCGAATTGCCTTCTTTGATTGCTTGACTGATCAACTGCAACTTGTTTAAAACTTTTTACGAGTTCACGAGCAATCCCTAGCGTTCGCATTAAGAGTGCCGTTCCCGTACTGGCGCTTTGCAGATAGCTATCCAGAGTAGAGCGGCGTAATTTACCTTCCCCAATATCTTTCAACAGCTCTTTGGTTTTATCCTGCAAGGTGCTGGCAACCGTGACACTATTTCCAATCGGCGTATTTAGTTCATGGGCGACGCCTGCCACCAATGAGCCGAGCGCCGCCATTTTTTCCGAACGGATTAATTCATCCTGGGTTCGCTTTAAGGACTCCATCGCCTCGGCAAGCTCAATATTGGCCTGTTCCAGCTTGATCGTTCTTAAACGGACTCGCGCCTCCAATTGAACGGTCATTTCCCGAATTTCTTGCTCGATTTGGTACTGCCTTGTGACGTCATGAAAACCAAAAATAAAAACTTTTTCACCGTTCATAGTGAACAGGCGTGCAGAGAGCAAGCAAATCAATGTCTGTCCATTTTGGTGACGATGACGGATTTCAAAACGATCAACGCGTCCCTCATTAAATAATTGCCGCATCATCTCATCGCGTTGCTCCGGCTTTTCCCAAAATTGCAATTCCAATGCAGTACGACCAAGCACCTGATCTCGCTGGTAACCAAAAAGTGTCAACCAAACGTCGTTTACCTCAATCAATAAAGAAGATGCAACATTCACTAAACCCAGAGCTATCGGTGACAATTGAAAAATCGTTGAATACTTATATTCATTTTCGCGCAATAGCATTTCAGCTTTTGCCCTGGCGCTCTCTGCCGCAATCTCCTGATCAATATTATGAGAGGCCAGTAATAGATAAGTCTCATCGCCGGTAACAAATTTAGATCCAGAAACCCGACATTGAAATATATGACCATCCTTGTGTCGGAAGGCGATTTGCATGCCGCGTACTTCGCCATCACGCTGGATCAAATCGACCATTTCCTGGCGCTGAGCTACAGAAGCCCAAAGATTTAAATCTCCCGAGGTATGACCGACAGCCTCCTCGCGCCTGTAACCGGACAAAGGCTCCCAATTCCGATTAACATCGATGTAATGACCATCCGCCATACGAGTAATTGTTAAGGTATCAGGCACCAATTGAAAAACGGTTGCAAGAACCGCCTCTCTTTCCCGTAAATTACTCTCCGCACGTTTTCTTGCTTGCTCACTTTCACGAATCTCCGTAATGTCGCGCATCGCGGTGAGTAAGTATTTTTGATTGTCAGATTCAAAAACTGTACAAAAAGCTTCCGCTAAAATTGACACGCCATCCTTACCCCTGAATCTGATCTCCTCGCCACGGACACTATCGCCTTGCTCTAAACGTAGTAGCTGATTGACAAATTGCGTCCTATGCTGATTATCTAACCAGAGATTCAAATCGCGACTGGGATGCTTGCCAATTGCCTGTTCTCGAACCAAGCCAAACATCGACAACCAATTCGTATTGACATCGACCAAAATCCCGTTGTCCATGCGGATAATGCTAATCGCCTCGGGAACCAGATCAAATATTTTGACAAACCTCTTCTCTCGCTCCTGTAGCTGCATTAACGCTTCCCTGCGTTGATTTTCAATCCTGCGAAGCTCAGTCCGATCTTCCACCAGATACATCAGAAAAGACTCGCCGCCTACCTCAAAACGAACGCCCGAAATATTGACGAAATAATGATGCCCCAGCTTATGCCGATACGTCGCCTGCAGATCATGCACTTCACCTTGTACACGCATCGCTTCGAGTAAACGATCGCGCTGACTCGTATCCGCCCAAAGATTCAGCTCTAATGAATATTTACCTAAAGATTCTTCCCGGCTATAACCGGTAAGCGCTTCCCAGTGCTGATTGACCTCGACATAGCGACCATCCTTTTCCCGGCAAATCACCAGGACATCCGGCACGAATTGAAAAACTTTTTCAAACAGGGCTTCGCGCTCCCTCAAGATACCTTCTGCTTGCTTGCGAACAGTCATTTCCTCCTGAATTGAGGCGGACAAGATCTCTCCCTGCTTTCGCTGCTCCAGAATGATCGCTACCAACAACTGCATTCCTATGCTTAAGTCTAATAAACTGGAGAGCATGAAGCCCCATGGCAGCAAATTTTCATTCGACCGAATCAAGAGAAAATCGAAGAGAGACAAACCTCTAAGACCGATCAACAGCGCCAGTATTTGGTATCCGCTCCTACTATCTGTACGCGACGCCTTCCAGAAATTAATTGCAGATGCGCCTAACACGGATCCCGCAAATAAATAGACCGGCAACTCGCGCAATAGGTAATCAAAATTTGTCAAATGCGAAACGAAAGTCCAAAAAAACAAAAGTGAGAAATACAGAGTAATGCGAGGGATGGCCGTCAACTTATCTAAAAAAATACGCGTACCGCACCAAAAAAAGCATACGAATCCAAGTGAGAAGAAATCGACTCCCATTGCAGATAAAGGGATTTTATCAATGTCGAATAAAACACATAATTGACGAAGAGCCATGCAGGCATAGGCGATTGTCCAGAATTGGCTTGCACGTGTGCTGACTTTGGCGCAACGCAAATAGAACAAGACAAGCATCGTGATAAAACTGATGCCAATTGCCCAGACTATTGCAACGGGTAGAAAAAAAGAGGGCATGGAGGACTGTGCTTAGACATGCATAAAACTACTAAATACCACGATGATGAATATTACCACTGGGTATTTGCACTAGACCAGTTCGCAATAGAAAAGAGGCGCGCTAATTAGTTGCCCTTTGTTAAAAATAGTGAATCGACCTCTTGATTATCACAAGCGCTTCACATAAGATAAAAACAGAGAAAAATTTAATCCAAGCAACAGGGAGAAAACTGATGAAGTTCCAGCACAGTAAGACGCCCGGCTTGTTGAACCTCCAAAGCAACTGCCAGGCATCGCATCACTTGATGGCCTCTGGCATTCATGTACGGGGATTTAAGCAAACGGGCTTAATTGCACGCCTATTCGACGATTTAATCTCGAGTTGCTCTGTTGGTCAAAATGATGATGATCTCATTGATTTTCTTGAAGAAGAGCTGGAGACACAAGATCCGGCACTAGCAATGCTTCCCTGGAAAATCTTGATTGCCGATGACGATAGCAATGTACACGACACCACATTACTGGCGTTGAGCGGAGTCAAGATCCACGGTCGCCCACTTGAATTTTTACATGCTTATTCGGCAAAAGAAGCGCGACAATTAGTCATCGACCATTCTGACATCGCCCTCATCTTACTGGATGTCGTCATGGAGACGGTAGATGCTGGCCTGAAGCTCGTGAGCGTCATCCGTAATGAATTAGGCCGAAATAATTTACGTATCGTATTGCGTACCGGTCAGCCAGGTTATGCGCCGGAGAAACAAGTCAATCATGAATTTGCCATTGACGGTTATACAACGAAGTCCAAATTGACGCGATCTATTTTGATTTCCGTATTAAATGACACTCTATCTGAAGCGCCGCCAGAACAAAGCCTGCCGAACTGAGCTGGCTCAGAAGTAATTGCCGCAATAAAAAGGAAGTTAGAAAAAACTAATTTCTTTTTTTACCTCAGTATCAGTTTCGCTCCGGCCTCATTCCGCATCGATCTGCTTAGCTGGCGATGCATCCATAAACGCAGGTAATTGCAGGCAATGCTGGTTGATACTCATCAAAGTAGGTACCTGGCTTAAATCACAATTAAAACGCTGGGCATTAAAAATTTGCGGAATCAGGCAGCAATCCGCCAGGCCTGGTGCATCGCCGAAGCAAAAACGTCCGGCACATTGCTCTTCAACCAAGCGTTGTTCTAAGACACGCAAACCCGATAAACACCAATGCTGGTACCAGGTGTTTTTTTGCTCATCACTAAGCCCCAATTCCTTGGACAAATATTTCAGCACACGCAAATTATTGATGGGGTGAATTTCACAGGCAATGGCCAATGCAAAAGCACGGACTTTTGCGCGGGCTAGCGGATCTTTAGGCAATATAGCGATCTCTGGATACACTTCTTCCAGATACTCCATAATAGCCAGCGATTGATTAATCGAGATCTCCTGATCCTGGTAGTGGTCCCATAACGCAGGCACCAGGGCATCAGGATTGATTTTTTTAAATGCATCCGTTAATTGCTCACCGCCATTTTTTACCAGATGAACCGGGACGACTTCATAATCCAGGCCTTTTAAATTCAGGGCAATACGCACCCGATAAGAGGCGGAGCTGCGAAAGTAGCTATAGAGTTTCATATGATTTATTCAGCAAATAGATTCAGCGGTTCGCTCCAGATACGCGCACTTTTAACTCACCGACGCCAGCAATACGGGCCTCCATCAAATCACCCGTTTTAACCGCAGCAACGCCCTCAGGCGTGCCAGAAAAAATCAAATCGCCGGGCTGCAGCTCATACAGAGTAGATAAAGTCGCGATCACTTCAGCCACGTTCCAGATCAACTTATTGATATCGCTATCTTGTCGCTGCACATTATTGACATCTAGATGAATATTGCCCTGGTCTATCCAGCCCGTCTGTGACAAAGGATATATCGGAGAAATCGGTGCCGAAAAATCGAAACCTTTTGCCGTACACCACGGGCGCCCCTGCTCTTTAGATGCCAATTGCAAATCCCGGCGCGTCATATCCAGACCGACGGCATAACCCCATACATGGGCGGCAGCCGTCTCGACTGCAATATTTTTGCCGCCGACACCAATCGCCACGACTAACTCGACTTCATGATGCAGATTGCTGGTCATGCCCGGATAAGGCATGTCACCGATTTGTCCATTGGGTACCGGCAGCACCGCATCGGCAGGCTTCATAAAAAAGAAAGGCGCCTCGCGTCCGCTCCATCCCATTTCTTTTGCGTGCTCAACGTAGTTCCGGCCGACGCAATAAATCCTATGCACAGGAAAAAGCGCATCAGAATTCGCCACTGGCACTGAGGGCGTCCTGGGATTGAATACATAGCTCATAGCATTTCCTTTTTTGGGATGACGATTGCGCCTTAAATTTGACTTACCGTCAGCAAATGCGCAACGCGCAGTTGTTGGGGCGGACTTAATACCGCCGGAGTCGCATAAAAACGCTGTAGCTGTTCAAGACTGGCACTGTATTGGCTGCCCGATTTCAAGGTCTCTTGCAGCACCTCAACTTGCATCTGTAAGCGCGTTCGTGCTAGTTCGGCAGGGCTGTCAACACCATTCAATATCTCCAATTGCAAAATAATGGATCCGGCAAGTTCAGCATTACTGAATAAATTGTGCTGGTAGTCCTTGTCATGCGCCTCAAGCGCCTGCACCCAAGCGGCAAAGCGCTTGTTGAATATCTGATCCAGCGAGGTGAAAATCACTTTTTGCCTGGTTAGATCATCCCATTCAGCGCTCAACACTGGCAACGCCAGTTTGGCTTGTGCGAAACCGTCTAAAAGCAGACGCTCCGCCTTTTGGCAAAGGTCAAATTTTGATTGCAGCTGTTTTTTCCCCGCTTGAATATCACTCTCTTTCGCCTGTTCAATTTGTCGCTTCAATTGCAAACAGGCGGCTTGAAATTTTTTCTCGATCATGGCCTCGTCATTACGGGAAACGACACCGATCTCACGCCATGATTGCGTGACTTCCCGGAGTAATTTCTGAAGCCCTGACTCATCTTGCAGTCCGGTCGAGGCGACGGCCTGCTCGATACGCGTGCACACAGCCAGCTTGGCCGCCAAATTCGCTTTACGCTCTTCATCGATTTGGCCAATAACCGTCTTGCGCTGCATGAATAAGGCATCACAAGCGGCGCGGAATTTTTCCCAAAGCTGCTGCTCATCTTTGCGTCGTAGCGGTAAAGCAAGGGCGCGCTCTTGCCAGCGAGTTTGCAGTTGCCGTAATTGATCCACTGCCTCACGACGCGCAGGATCAATCGCCATGGCCTGCTGAATGAACTGCGCTCTCAGCGCTACCTCATTCTTTCTTTGTAGTTCTAGCGGCTGTGACAAAGACTGATAGAGTGCATTGAATGCAGCATCAAGACCTTGTTTATGTTTGCGATCGACGTTACCGGACTCACGCCAGGCTTGCTTCATTTCGTTTAAAAACTGCGCAACCGATTTCCAGTCCGTGGCATTTAATAATACATCTGCCTTGCTGCGCCAATCTTGCAGCAAAATTTCAGCTTTTTCCAAATTCTCTGAACGCAGTTGGGCCAGTTGCTGAAAATGTGCGGCAGCCGGTGCGTACGCCAGATTGCAAGCAGCGTCGAATTTATCCCAAACCTCTTTTGATGCGCCACCGCTGCTTGCCTCCAGCGATTTCCAGCGTTCTCTCAAACCGCCGATTTTCTTTGCCAGATCATTTGGCTCTAATTCTTGACGCGGCAAATTTTCCGCCGCCTTGATCAACTCATCGCGTGAGATGCTGCCACCCCATTTAGCCCAGGACAATAGTCGCCCCAATTCCGACTGGACTTTAAATAGACGCTCTTTTTGCTCAGTACTTAAACCACTGCGCTTGAGATCGACACCGCGCAAAGTATCGCGTTCTATTTTCTGCGCCTGCAACGCACTGCCCTGTTCTAGCGCCAGCTCCATTGCGTCTATCGCCTGGATAATCTGACCAGTGCTGACGATTCGTGCAACTGGCTTATTGTTCGCTGTTGACGATTTTTCTTGCTGGCCGATCTCGGCAATTTTACTGACTAATTGATCGGAATCGCAATCGACATTATGTTCAGCTTCGCTAAATAACTCCACATGCACTACTACGTCATCGGGATTTGCACTGTCAGTTTTTGTGCTGCTCTCTTGTTGAGATAGTTGTTGAGATAGTTGTTGAGTTTGTCGTTGATTTTGTTGCTGTAGCCATTCCCACTGCTGCCGCACCGCTTGCATTTTTTCCGTAAAGTCGCTCAACAGGTTTTTAGGCAAACTTGCCGCCTCTGGCTCCGACAGAAATTTCTCGAATTCATGTTGCCATTGATCGAGTTGGATTTGATGCGATGAGTCAGCGATACCCATTGATGCCGTTAGCAGATAAGATAAATCAATGATTTTTCTTTGCAAAGAAGTCTGTGACGCAATCCTCGCCTGCAATCTTTGGCAAACCTGATCAAATTCCTGTTTCAGATCATCCGGAAACGATCCGGCCTTTGCAGACATTTTGTCCAATTCAATCAACTGCTGCGGCATCAGCTTTTCATCACGGGCCAGTTGCTGCGCTTGCTCCAGGCATCGCATTGCCAACTGCCGCTGACGATCCAGCGCCGCCAAGTCGTCCAACCTCGATTGCATTAATTTAGCGACGCGCTTATCGGTATTACGTAAAGCGTTCGCTACCTTTTGCAAGGCGTCGGCGCTATGCAGGTGCTGTGCAGCGCTATAGCGTCCATCCGCAAAATCACAACTCAGTACGATCTCGACCAGCGCATTTTCATCCTGAGTCAAGGTTTGAATGCGCGCCAGCACTTCTACGCGCTTTTCTGCATTTTTTTCGGCATTTTCCTGACGCTGACTCTCTTTTTTTTCCTCATCTGCGGAGGATGTCATGTGCGCCAAAGACGGGGCGGTGAATTTAGGTCGGCGCTTAAAGAGGAAGTCGAACATGTGGGTATGTGTAGAGGGTAAATGGGTAAAACGTACATCATAACAATATCTGTCAGCTACCACCAATATCCGCACTACTTGAAGACATGCAAGGCCTGCACTATGAGCAGATGCCCCGCTATAATCGTGCTATCCGGTTTTTACAATATCTTTACAATATTTTTTTACAGTATCTCTTACAGTACCTCCTACCAGAATCTTATAAAGTGACACCACATGACAAAGACAAGCTGCCTGTATCCGCAATTTCTGATTCCCGTTGAACCACGCGCTACAGTGTTGCGCGACCATGCGCTGGTCATGCAGGACGATAAAATTAAGGCGATTGTACCTGCCGATCAGGCCAGACAAGACTACCCGGATGCCGACCATACGCTGCTGCCTGAGCATGCCTTGCTACCCGGCCTGGTGAACCTGCATGCGCATTCTGCCATGAGTCTGTTGCGCGGACTGGCGGATGATTTATCCTTGATGGACTGGCTAAATCATCACATCTGGCCGGCAGAAAAAAAACATGTATCGGATGAGTTCGTATTCGACGGCAGCGTCCACGCCATGGCGGAAATGATACGCGGCGGTACTACTACCGTGAACGATATGTACTTCTGCCATGAGGCTGTGGCCCGCGCCGGGATTCACTCTGGCATGCGCACCATTGTCGGCTGCAGCATTCTGGAATTTCCGACCGTCTATGCGAACGATGCCGATGAGTACATCAACAAAGCATTGGCGGCCCGCCAGAGTTTTGTCGGGCAGGAGCGCATTTCGTTTCGACTGGCGCCGCATGCGCCCTACACCGTAGCAGACGAAACCTTCAGTAAAATTATTGCAATCTCAGAAAAAATGGGAATGGACATTCATTGCCATATCCACGAAACCCAGGACGAGATCGATACCAGCCTCAAGCAATACGGCATGCGACCGCTACAACGGCTGCATCAACTCGGCCTGCTCAGCCCGGCGCTGATCGCAGCGCATGTGGTGCATGCGAACGATGCCGAGATCGCGCTGCTGGCCAGACAAGGCGTGCACGTTGCCCACAATCCTGCGAGCAATTTGAAGCTTGCCTCCGGCTTCGCCCGCATCCATGCGATGCAAAATGCCGGCATCCAGGTCGGCATCGGCACCGATGGCGCTGCCAGCAATAACAAGTTGGATCTGCTCGGCGACTTGCGCATGGCAGCGCTACTCGCAAAAGTCGAATCGGGCAATCCGACCGCCTTGAATGCCAGCCTCGCGCTGGAAATGGCGACCCTGGCCGGTGCCAGAGCGCTGGGCATGGAACAGCAGATCGGCAGCCTGGTCGCAGGTAAGCAAGCCGACGTGATCGCCATCGATTTATCGGCGCTAGAAACGCAGCCGCTGTTCGACCCGATCTCGCAAATCGTGTATGCCGCCGGACGTGAACAAATCAGCCACGTCTGGGTCAACGGCAAATGCCTGATGCGTAACAGAAGCCTGTGCGATCTGCATATGGATCAATTGCAGGACAAGGCACGCTGGTGGCAAAACAAAATTGCGGCGACTGCGGCTTAAACCTCAGCCATTAGACCCGCCGTTCCGCCGACTCCAACCGATCTCCGAGGAAAACCGTTTGATGAAATCGTTCTGTCTCCCGTCTGTTTTGATTTCCCTTGCATCCCTGGCCGGTCTGGCAGTCAACGCCAGCGCGGCACCGGCGTCCGCCGCAATGGCAACGCCGGCGCTAAGCACCGTGTCTGAACGTTCCGGCTTTATCCAAACCGGGCGCTATGATGAAGTGATTGCACTCTGTGCCGAATTCCAAAAAACCTATCCAGATGCGGTGCGCTGCCTGGAATTTGGCCGCACGCCGGAAGGCCGGCCTATGCTGGCGCTGGTGGCGTCACGCACAGGCGCATTGAGCGCCGCACAGGCCCGGCAGCAAGGTGTGCCGGTCACCTTGATACAAGGCGGCATTCATGCGGGAGAAATTGATGGCAAGGATGCCGGATTTTTGGCCTTGCGTGAAGCCCTGGACAACACCCGCGCCAAAGGTGCGCTGGATAAGCAAGTGCTGATCTTCGTGCCCGTGTTTAACATCGACGGCCATGAGCGTTTCGGTCGCTGGAACCGGCCGAACCAGCGCGGCCCGGAAGAAATGGGCTGGCGCACTACCGCACAAAACGTCAACCTGAACCGCGATTATATGAAGGCGGATTCTGCTGAGATGCAGGCGATGTTAAAGCTGATCAATGACTGGGATCCGCTGGCCACCATCGACTTACATGTCACGGACGGCGCCAAGTTCGAGCATGATATTTCTATCCAGGTCGAACCGGTCAATTCGGGCGATGCCGGCTTGCGTCAATCAGGCCGGCAATTGCGCGATGCCGTCATCGCCGACCTCGCCAGGCAAGGTTCCCTGCCCTTGCCGTTTTATATGTCGTTTGCCAAAGAAGATGATCCGCTGTCGGGCTTTGTCGATAGCGTGCCGCCGCCGCGCTTTTCACACGGTTATTTTGCGCTGCGCAATCGTTTCGGCATGCTGGTCGAAACCCATTCCTAGAAAGAGTATGCGACGCGGGTACGGATTACCTGCAATACGGTGCTTTCGGTCTTAGAGCAGCTTGCAAGGCATGGTGCTGAATGGCGTAAACTGGCTCTGGCAGCGGATCTGCGAGCAAGGGCGCTGGCCGGTCAGGAGGTCGCGGTCAGCTATCAAACCACCGCCAAGAGTACGCCGGTCGCCTTCCATGGGTACGCTTATACCCGCACACCATCCGAAATTTCCGGCGCCTTGATGACGCGCTATGATGAGAGCAAACCGCAGATCTGGAATGTCACGCTGCGCAATGAGATCATTCCAGACCTCAGCGTCGTCGCGCCTCAGGCCGGCTATCTCGTGGGCGCCGCCTATGCCGGGACCGTCGCGCAAAAACTGACGCAGCATGGCATACAGTTCCGTGAATTGAAGTCCGCGTTGCCGCAAACCGCCGTAGAAAGTTACCGCGCCGATAAAGTCGATTTCAGCCCGCAATCTTTTGAGGGACGGCAAATGCTGAAGCTGCAAGGGAGCTGGAAAGCCGAAACACGTCCTATTCCATCAGGCAGTTTGTTCGTCCCAATTGCTCAGGCAAAAGCCAGCCTGGTGGTCGCGCTGCTGGAACCAAGCGCGCCCGATGCTCTGGTGAATTGGGGCTGCTTTAACAATGCCTTCGAACGCAAAGAATATATGGAAGCCTATGTCGCGGAAGACGTGGCGCGCGAACAGCTGGCGGCCGATCCGGCACTTCGCGCCGAATTCAATCAGCGTATTGCCAGCGATCCTGCTTTTGCCAAAAATCCCGCGGCGAGATTGGATTTTTTTGCCCGCCGCCATTCCTCATGGGACGAGCGCTTCAATTTATATCCCGTACTGAGAACAGCGGTAGCACCGCAATAAGGCATTAAGCCGCTTCAATACGGCGGCGGCCCCCACGTCAGTGCAAAGCTGAACGCCATCAGCACGGCATACGGAAAAGCGACGGTGGGGCGTAGCGCCTGCGTCAGATAGTCCATCAGCAAGCCAGCCCATCCGGGACGATCGTTCTGCCATTCGGTGTGCAACTGAAACGACAGACCGCACGCATCTTGCGATTGCAGATGTGATTCAATGCGCACGATCCTGATCCCGAGTCGCGCTTGCGATGTCCTGACGATGGCTTCTTGCAGGCACAAGCTTGCCAGCAGGCCCGCGATCATCCAGGCGCTGAAACTAAACATCGCGGTCACGACAAACAGGGCGAAAGCGCTTAATTTAATCCAGAGGCAACTACGCTCCAACGCCTCGATATTATTTTGCAGCACCATCCATTCTTGCTCCAGCCCGTTAAGGGTAGTTACCGACATGGTATTTCCTTTCGCTTGAGTATAGACTTTGCAACATATACTCCCCATAAATCACCAAAAAATCATGTCAATTCTGCATATCTGTATTGCGGCATAGAAAATATACTATATCCCAGTATATTAAACCACCGTATTCTGGATTGCGCAGAAACTATGCCCCGACCAGACCGGCAGCGATGTTGATTGAGAACCCCAAAATCGCCACGTTAAATAAAAAACTCAACAGTGATTGAGCAAGCACGGTCTTGCGCATGGCACGCGACATGATCGATACATCAGAAGTTTGCACTGCCATGGCAATGGTGAATGAAAAATACAAAAAATCCCAATAATCGGGATGTTGCTCATCATCCGGAAAACGCAGGGCACGCTGGCTTCTGGGCGACCGGTAAAACAGTAAGGCATAATGAAATGTGAATACCATTGCCAGCAAACACCAAGAACCAAGCACCGTCACACCGGTAAACGCATATTTCAGGAAGCGGATATCTTCCGGCATTCCCTTCATATTGGCTAATTGAAAAACAATCGCGACCAGACTAGCAGTGGCAGACAATGACAAAATCACCAATACCGCGACGGCGCTCTCATCCTCCTGCATCGCAATTTTGTTGACGCTTTCATGGTTCGCACAAGTCATGAGCCAGCCGATTAACAAAAGATACATCCAGACCCCTACATTCCAGCCGATTAAGGCGCGAGTCATCCAATCCATACTGCCAGGCAAAACAAAACTCGCGGCCAGGCCCAAGGCAAAAGTCAGTGCCAAGCGTGGCCGGTTATGAACAAATTTTTTTACTGAATGCATGAAGAAACTACCTTTGTGTGTAGGAAAAGCAACCTGGATTATCCATCGATATGGTCAATCAATATACTTACCGTAGTATATTAGGGTCTACACTGCTGAAGAGAAACAAAATCATGTCAATTGGATCAAAATTTATTACACTGTAAGTGCCATGAGACCTCAATTATGAACCAGCGACATCAATATTTACCTTTGTCAAAAATTTCCGCAGGTATGGTGCTGGCGGATGATTTACTGGATAAACAAGGGCATGTGTTACTGCCTGCGGGCGTCATATTGACAGCCGGCATGCTGACCTCAGTTGAGAATCATCATATTCGCCAATTATCGGTGTTCACGGACAATGAGCCAGACACCGACATGGACGATCTGAAGCAACATCAATTAGAGCGCCTGGATATCCTGTTCCGACATGTCGATGATCAAATACCAACCAGTATCTTGCTCGATTATCTGCGCTCTTACCGGAGTGATGCGATATGACTCAGGACCTTGCTGCGCCGGATAGCCAGCACCTGTTGCTGGCCGATGTAGTCAAACACATCAAGGAATTGCCTACGCTCCCGCTGGTCGCCCAGGATTTACTCTCCAACCTGGATGATGACAATATCAGTCTGGACGAGATTTCGGAAAAAGTGGCGCGCGATCAATCGCTGGCAGCAGGTGTGCTGCGCGCAGCGAACTCTTCTTTTTACGGCAGCAATTCCAAGGTAGTCACGATTCAGCAAGCCGTCTCCATGCTGGGCATACGCAGAGTCAAAAATCTGATACGGCTGACCGCAATCAGCAATAGCTTTCCCCCTTCACGCTGCAGGAATTTTGATTTCCAGGCATTCTGGAGCCATAGCATTGCGACCGCCGAGTGCGCGGAGTTAATCTCCAGAACACTGCATATGAAACATGATTTCGCTTTCACTGCGGGTTTACTGCACGATATTGGAAGATTGGTATTGGTGACTCGCTTTCCCGCCCAATATGAACAAGTGATTCTACACCGGCAGCAAGAGGATTGTTATTTGCTGCAAGCGGAGCAGGCGGTGATGGGAATTGACCATGTGGTCGCCGGACTGGCGCTGGCCGATCAATGGCAGTTTTCCGAAGCGATTCACGATGCGATCCGCGGTCATCATGATCCTGAAATTGAAGGACTCAATTCGGTCGCCTCCATCGTGCATATCGCGAACGCCGTTGTTCACGGACTCGATCTGAGTCATATTGAAGATGATCTTGTTCCGCTCATCTCGGAAACGGCATGGAATACTGTGCGGCTGGATAAATCGGATTATTTAAGAATCTTTCGCGAAACCGAGATGCGGCTTGATGCGATTAACGGCATTATTTTATAAATTTTTGACAGTCATTCATGTATTTGGAAAAAACTCTTTTGGAACCCTTAATGCTCTTCGGTGATGCCGATTATAAAATTGATCGCATTCATTTATTCCGCGATATCTCCGAGGAAAATCTTGAGCGCATAGTAAAGATTATTCAAGATTGCGCTATCGTAAAAGCCCGTACAGGCCAGATCGTACTGGATACCCATAGCTCCGGCGCCAGGCTCTATGTAGTACTGCAAGGCGTGCTGGGCATCACCCGGCAAGATGCCAATAGCAATCAACTAGAAACGGCAATCACCCAATATCTGCCAGGAGAATGTGTGGGTGAAATTTCCGTGCTGGATGAAGAAATTCATTCATCGACGATCAGCGCTCTGGCCGACAGCGAGTTGCTGGTCATCGAAGCAGAAACTTTATGGCGCTTAATCGATGAGTCAAATGGCGTCGCTAAAAATCTATTGCAACTGCTGTCGTTCCGCATCCGTGCGGCCAACGCACAAATCCGCAATCGCCAGAAAGTTGGCGAATTTTATCGTCAGTTATCGATGGTGGATGGGCTGACCGGTTTGCATAACCGCGCTTGGCTGAATAGTCAGTTGCCTGGAATGATAGAACATGCGCATGCGACCGGCAGTCCGCTCAGCATTATCATGGTGGACCTGGATCATTTTAAACGCTTCAATGACGACTACGGACATCTGGTCGGTGACGATGCCTTGCAGAGCGCGGCAAAAGTCATGAATGCCGGGCTGCGTCCTTCCGATTTTGCGGCCCGTTATGGTGGCGAGGAGATGATGGTGATTTTACCCGGCACCAATCAAAAATCCGCGCTTGCGGTAGCAGATAGGCTATGCAGCCGGCTGCGCAAAACACGGGTATTTGAAGATAGGGAAAAGCCGTTGCCGCATATTACCGGCTCGTTTGGCGTGGCGACTTTGGCGCAGGGACAAGATGCTGCTGCGCTGATCGCGATTGCCGATGCGGCCCTGTATCGGGCTAAAGGCGAAGGCCGCAATCGGGTTGCCTATTGAGCCGTATTTCAGCCGGCGCCGTCAAATAAAAAACCTGCAAATATTTTATTATCTGCAGGTTTTTTTCGCTCCGGCTGAAAAAAACAGCCGGAATGACTTTATTGCCTAGAAATGATAACCGACGCCGATCACAATCGCGACCGGATCAAGTTTAATTGCCTGCGTCTGTCCAGTGGAGTAATGCGCTGTCGTTTTCAGGTAAGTTTTAGTCACGGCCGCATCGAGATACCATTTTTCATTGAGTGCATAGGCTGCGCCCAGTTGCGCTGTCACACCAAATTTATGATCGATTTTGAACGTAGTTGGTGTCGAGCTGCCTGTATTCGTCAATGCGGTCAATTGACCGGAGCCGGTTTCCTTCTGGAAGTAGGCATAGGTCAAACCCAGACCGACATAAGGGCGGAAAGCGGATTTCGCCTGAAAGAAGCGATATTGTGCAAACAAGGTTGGCGGCAATACTTCAGCGGTACCCAATTTACCGGTGCCGCTGATAGAACCCGCGCCAATCAGATTGTGTTTGTACGGCAAACCTACGGCAAATTCCGCAGAGATATTATCCGTGAACATATAGTTACCGACCAGTACAGGTTCAGTATCGCTACCGACTTCCACCTTTGTACCTGGTAATGCCGGGGCGCTCAAATCGCCGCTGTTGACTTTTGGCGTGATTTGGTTAATCCCTAATTTGGCAGACCAAGTACCCGCGGATTGAGCCGAGGCAGCGACGCTCGCCGTCATCGAAACAGCGATCGCCAGCAGCTTCATCGCAGTGTTAAAACTTTTATTCATATTGTCTCCCGATCCTTTTGATTGATGACATCTCAAATAGTCATCTACATAATTCGATAAAGTTGCCTGTCTCCCTGGTCGTCATCGTTTTCATACAAATACCGATGAGATCCGGGAGAAAGTCTGCAAGGGTTCACCCTGCAACCAAGACTGGGAGCTTATAACCAGCCTCGTGCAACCATTTCTTTAGATACATAACGTGCCAACAACAGGTAACCGTATGGTGTTGGATGTACGGAGTCAGCATACTGGTAGTTATCAACGGAACCGGAGATGGTGTTTGACTTGTTGCACACCAGCGAAGAGCCTAACGGATTTTTTGCCGGTGTCAGATCGCATGCTGGCGTGGTGACATTCGTCAAACCGTAAATAGCTGGATTGGCGAACTGATCGCGGTTGACCGTGTAGGCATCCACATACAATACATTGGCGTTACCATCCAGACCCGCTTTCAACTGGGAATTAAAGGCATTCACCATATTGAAAATCAAGGTTTGGGTCGATGCGCTGGTGCTTAAGCCGAACGGCGTTTGGCTAACGTCAGGCAGATTCACCACTGTCACATATTTAGCGCCTTTGCCGATGATCAGCGTCTTGACATAGCCAGCCAGTTCAGCACCTGCCGTACCCATGGCAGTTACAACCAACGGCGCGTTCGTTTGTATGTATGCGCCTGCCGCTGCTGCGCCAACGGTAGGCGACAACGTAGCAACTGCGGCGGCTTGACAATTGCTGGCCTGTGCGTCAGCAGGTACGCATTTGCCTGCTGCGATATCTGCCTGAATCTGACCAGGCACAGCGGCAGTCACTGCCGCAGTTGCCGCAGCGGTAGCACCCGCCGAGAAACCTGCCAATTGAATAAATACGTCATTACCGCCAGCCATTACGAAGACGATCTCGTCACCCTTGAAGGACCCGCCATTGATTGCCAGATGATTTTGGATTTGCGTCACGACAGGTACGGTTAATTGACCTAAAACTGCATTCGAGCCACCCAGCAATTTATTGCCTGGGCCGACTGGATTCGTGACACGAGCGCCACCTTGCGCATACGAAGTACAACCTGGGTGATTCACGACGGGAACGCTAAAACCCTGAGAGGCCAAACCTTGCAAACCTGTTTGTGCCGGGCATGGTGCAGGCAATCCCAACTGAGCAGCCATCAATTCCGTCCAGTTTTTAGCATTGTTTTTGCCATTGGCATCCACATCATTGACGCTATATTTACCGCCTTTTAAGGCAGCTACCGTGCCTACGGCATAAGAGCCGACGTCACTTAAGCTATCGCCAAACGATACCTGGGCACTGAATTTGAGTTTAGTGGTTTGATCACCGCCACCGCCACCGCCGCAACCAGCCAGTACAGCCGCTGCAAGCAATGCCAGTGCAAAATTGGATTGACGCATTTTGTCTCCTAATGGGGGAATATTTTTTAAAGATTAAGTGAACGGTCGTGCTAGTCACCGTGCGCTCAGTATGTCATCAGGATTTTTACCTGAATAGAGAAAATTACAATTCTAGAGTAAACATTCTTAAAAAAACAACGCATGTTTATTCATCGATAAACATGCGTTGCTACGTAGACAATTATTTCAAATGTACAACAAATTATCAAGTCTTATTTGCATCTAAGGATGCGCCGGCGATCTTGCTATTACGACTGAAATAACCCTGCACTTGTCGCCCCCATTTATCTAAATAGGTATAAGCAATAGGCACAACCAGCAGCGTAAGCAAGGTCGAGGTGATAATCCCGCCGATCACGGCACGTCCCATCGGCGCTTGCGACTCCGCCCCCTCACTGAAACCGATCGCCATCGGCAACATACCGAAAATCATCGCCAGGGTTGTCATCATGATGGGGCGCAATCTGACCTGCCCCGCCGCCAGAATTGCATCATGCTGCGACATGCCTTGACGTTGCGATTGATTGATGAAGTCGACTAACAAAATCGCGTTCTTGGTGACCAATCCCATCAGCATGATAAAACCGATGATGGAAAAGATATTCAGGGTGCTACCGGTAATCAATAAAGCCAGCAACACACCGATCAAAGAAAACGGCAAGGAAGTCATGATTGCCAGCGGCTGCAAAAAACTGCCGAATTGCGATGCCAGGATCAGATAAATAAAGATCACCGCGATCCCTAAAGCTGCCAGTGCGGCATTAAAAGAGTCCTGCATCTCCTTGGTCTGCCCACCCACATCGAAGCGGTAACCGGCTGGCAGCTCAATGGTTTTGACCAGATTTTGCACTTCTTTACCGACATCTCCGGCGGGCCGGCCTTCAACATTCGCATAAATCGCTGCACGACGCTGCAAGTCCTGGCGTTTAATAACCCGTGGACTGGTACCGGGAATAAATTGCACCACCTGACGCAGGGGTACCATCACGGGCATTCCCATCGCATCAAGATTGCTGCTAGCCAGAGATAAATCTGCCAGATCCGCAATCTTCTGACGGCCCGACTTCGGCAGCTGGACATTGATTTCATAATTCTGTCCATCTGGCGCCAGCCACTGACCGATATTGTCGCCCGCTACAAACGGCCGCAAGGCCGCGCCGATCTGCTGAACGGATAAACCCAGATCATTTGCCAACTCATTGTTCACCTTTACCAAGACGGTCGGGTTGGCACCGGTCAAACTACTTTCCAGGTCCGCAATACCTTTAATTGCACTTAACTTCAACATCACCTGGTCAATCACTCCTTGTAATTTATCCGCGTCGGGTCCCAGAACTGCGACGTAAATCGGCTTATCAAATCCAACGCCGAGATCGACGCCCGGCACCGACTTCAGGCGCTTGCGGATATCTGATTCGATTTCTTTTTGTGGTTTTCTATGACTGATACGAGGCAGGGTCAGCTTCAAATTGATCTGCGCGGCATTGCGCTCCCCCTCCACGCCGACGCTGGTATTCATGGTCACGATCTCGGGCATTTCTTTCAGGATTGCCTCGACCTGCATGGTCTTTTCGTTGGTATAAGTCAGGCTGGATCCAACCGGCGTTTTGAGATTCAGTGAAATCTGGCTGTCATCCGTTTCCGGGGCAAATTCAGTGCCGATAAAAGGCAGCAGAAAAAAACTTCCCACGAAAAGTGCAAAGGTCAAAACCAGCGTCGTCTTACGTCGCCGCAATACCAATTCCAGAATACGCCCGTACAAGCTGTGCAATTGCTCGATGCCATGCTCAATCCGTTCCATCATGCGCGCCAGCCACGGGAGGCGACTAAATCGTCCTTCAGCCGGATCGTGCCAGACCGAAGACAACATCGGATCCAAAGTAAAGCTTACGAACAGTGATACCAGAACCGCAACTGTGACCGTGATACCGAATTGCAAAAAATACCGCCCTATCATGCCCTTCATAAATGCGACGGGTATGAATACCGCCACAATAGCGAAGGTCGTTGCCATGACGGCTAAGCCAATTTCATTGGTGCCATCTGCGGCGGCTTGCTTGTGGCCTTTTCCCATACCCAGATGGCGAACGATGTTTTCCCTGACCACAATCGCATCATCGATTAAGAGACCAATACAAAGGGACAGCGCCATCAGGGTCATGAAATTCAAGGTAAAACCAAAGGCCTTCAAAGCGATGAACGTCGCGATGACAGAAATCGGCAAGGTCAGACCGGTAATGATGGTACTGCGCCAGGAATGCAAAAACAAAAATACAATCAGGATAGTCAATCCCGCGCCTTCGAGGATGGTTTCTTTGACGCCTTTCAATGACTGCTTCACATTGTCCGCGTTGTTGTAATTGACGTTCATGACGACATCGGCCGGCAATCTCTTTTTCAGATCATCGAGCGCTTCCATGATGCCGTCTCCCACATCCACAATATTCGCATCCTGGATCTTGGTCACAGAGATGCTAATTGCCCGCACGCCGTTCACACGTGAAATCGAAAACTCTTCGCGTTCACCGTCTTGAATATCGGCGACCTGTTCCAGATACACGGGTGCGTTGGCGCGACGTGCGACGATAATTTTATTGAATCCGCGCGGATCCGTTATTTTTCCCTCTAAGCGCACCAGTTGATCTTTAGCGCCTTGAGTGATCAGCCCTGCCGGCATATTTTGATTGGTCGACTGGATTGCCGACAGCACCTCATTAACGCCGACATGATTGGCTGCCATGCGATCCGGATTTAACTTAACCTGCACCTGGCGCACCACAGCACCACGCACATCGACCCGACCGACACCGGCGACACTCTGTAATTTTTTGGCGATGATCTGATCGGTCAGATTGGATAACTCGCGCAAACTTCGTTCCGATGAACGGATCGACATTTCCACCACCGGACGTTCATTACCATCGCTGCCACCGCGCACAATGAAAGGGTCTTTCACGTCTTTCGGAAAGCCCGGGCGAATCTGCGCTACTTTGTCGCGGACTTCCTGCAACACCTTATCGGGATTCACCGACAACTGGAATTCGGTCCAGATGCCGGCACGACCTTCGTAAGAACTTGCCATGATGCGCTTCACGCCGCTGATGGTGTTAAGTACATTCTCTACCGGCTTGGTAATGTCGTTCTCGACGATCTCAGGCGATGCCCCCGGATACTGCACTTCCATCCAGACCCCGACCGACTGTACGTTTGGCATCTGCTCCAGACCCAAGCCCTGGTAGGAAAACAAACCCAGTACCATCAATGCCACCATCACCATAGTGGCAAAAACAGGATTCTGAATACTGACCTTGGTAATCCACATGGCTTAACCTTTGATTTTATCTGACGTCGGGTCAGCCGCGGGCACGGAGGCCACTGCCGCTTTTGGCATGCTCACCTTGCTGCCCGGCTTAATATTGCCCAGCTTGGTAGAAATAAGCTGCATGCCAGGTTCCAGTCCCTGAAGCACCTGCACCACGCCCTCATCTTCATTGCGCAAACCCAGTTTGACTGCTTGCTGCTGAATCTGATTGTTAACTATCAGGTAGACGACATCGCTGCCATTATGCTGACGTATCGCCGCTACCGGCATGACGGGTAAAGCACTGTTTTTTTCCAGCGTCAGAGCGCCTTTAGCGAACATGCCGCCTTTCAACGCACCATCTACGTTCTCTACCGCGACATACACCAGCATCGAGCGGGATCCTGCCTCGGCGGCAGGATTAATGCGCGCGACTTTGCCGGCAAATGAGCGTGTGCCGAAACCATCGACAGAAAATTTTACGTTTTGACCGATTTTGACGCGGGGAATTTCGCTGGAAGGAACTTGCGCCTCCAATACCAGCTGCGCGAGATTGACGATACTGAACAAAGGACTGTCCGGCGATACCTTGTCGCCCGCTTGTACGCTGCGCTTGCTGATGATGCCGTCAACTGGCGATTTAACCAGGGTATCGGCAAGCGCAAGTTGCGCGACCTCACGCTGCGAAGTCGCCGACTTCAGACTTGCCTGTGCCAGATCCAGGCTATTTTGCGTAGTATCGAACGCATTTTGCGAAATATAGTTCTGCTTCAGCAATGCTTCATTTGAATGCCGGTTTTTTTGCGCCAATGCCAGACGCGCCTGCGCCTCATCGACTGCCGCATCCTGAATATTCAAACGCGCTCGCAAATCAGCGCTGTCAAAGCGCGCAATGACTTGCCCCTTTCTGACCGGCATCCCCTCCTGCACCAGGGTTTCATGCACTTCCGCAGCCACCTTTGCGCGTACTGTCGTCTGACTTACCGGCATCAGGGAACCGGAGATCGGCAAATTCAGGCTTAATTCGCGGGCCGCCACTTTAATGACATCGACAGCCGCCAATTCATATACCGGCTCTTTTTTAGCATTCGCCTTTTCGTCCGCTTTGGCCTGCCCGGTGGTTGCCTTGGCATACATCATCCAGCCGCCACCGGCAGCCAGGGCGACGAGCAGGCCCAGCACAGGCAAACGCCAACGTCGTTGTGACATTGAAGACAAAATGGGAGTGTCTATTTTCATGATCTGATCTGGTAGGATTTTTTATGAGTGGAGTAATTACTCTTGCTGTAATGCACCGGTCGTTATTTTTATAATGGCAACTCGCAATGCTCAGACCGGGTTGATCGAAATAAGTTCGACAAATCCTCATGGTCTGGGCTTCAGATTTTCAATCTCCGCAGAAGCAAGCATGCAGCAGGCCCCCGATATATATCCACAATATAATCTATAGTTTGGGGGAAAACGGAGAATTTGAATAAAACGGATGAGTAAATAGCCCAGCGATTTTATTCATCCGGGGAATCGTAACGATATCGAGGTAAAAACTCGAGAGGAATGCAAAAACCGATTTGCGCAAGGAAATATCGATTCATCACAACTGATGCCCAAGCTGGCCACCAGTTGCCGGTCATGACCGAATTACGATCTGGCAGTTGCTTTGATCCAGTTATCCAGCGAAATTTTTCCCGCGCCAAACACCAGCAAAACCAGGAGCAACAATCCCCAATACAAATGGTCGTTGATCGCCGCTGGACATTCAAATTTCCAGAGTTGCGGATACGAAATCACGGCCATCGCATTCACCGCGAAAAGACCGAGGGCCGCGGGTCGTGAGAATAATCCTGTGATCAGCAGCAATGGAAAAAATAATTCTCCGCCGGCCCCCATTACGGCAGCCAGTTCAGGTGGGAGTAATGGGACGGTGTATTCCTCGCGGAACAATGAGAGCGTTCCTTCCCAGTCGCGGATTTTTATTAAACCCGCTTTAAAAAATTGCCAGCCTACAAAAATACGCAGCCCCAGATTAAGCAAAGCACCGCCCCACTCTTGCAGCGCTCCATCAAATCGAGTCGTCAGTTGATGTAAGCGTAAAAATTGATTCATATTCTTCTCCGTTATTGTGATGTGTAGGATTTACGCAAAACAGAACACTGCTTGCCGCGATCTGCATTGAACCCGCAGGCTGGATGCGGCTTTCCGGGCCATTTCGTGCCGACAGGCGCATCCAGCTTGCGGGTTCGTTTCATATCGGCATTCCATGAAGTTGCTTACTCTTGTTCTTCCTCTGTGTCTCCGTGTCTCGGTAGTGAGAGGTTTTGGTTTTTGCGTAAGTCCTAACTAGGTATGAGTCGAAGTGGGTAGGCGTTTCTTACATTGTATGTTGGCTCATTTCGGTAGCGCAAAATAATTCCCATTGAAACCATTGCTGGAGCTGTTCGGTAATCTGAAATTCAGCATCGCATTCAACAGCAAGCTCCAGGGCTTGCCCTACATTCGCCCCTTTAGATAAAGCATCCAGGGCCAGGTAGCAAGCCGTATCGATGATGCGGACAGCGGGCATCCAATGCTGCCGGTGAATCAGCATGTGATTTTTACGGTGAATCTCGGCAGGGAAATGCACCTCACCGAGATGCTGATGCGCAAGCCAGATTTCGGCGCTCGCCCAGTCGGAGACGATTAATTTGCAGGCAGGATTTAAGTGTAAATGGGCTTCAGAAAACTGCATCCCGGACTGGCCGATGAGTTCAGGCAAAGTCAGTGCCGGTTTGTTCTCTGCATAGTATGTCTGATGAACCTGCCACTCCAGCCTCGCCACCTCAGAGAAATAAGGATAATCGGTGCAAACGCCGAATTCTTCCTCCTCCAAAAAAGTCGCCAGAAAAAATCCGAACTCGTTCAGGTCTCCCGACGGCGAAGGGTAGCGTCGGCCGTATTCTCTAGCCATCTGCTGGAAGAATTCCGCACCGACCAATTGATACAGAACCGGGTAGGCGTTTTTGAGAGCCTGGTTCCAGATTGCAGTCAGGTTGCCGCGATAAGTCGCGAATCGCGCTTTCGCCTGCTGAGATTTGGCGCTAAACATGGTTAATTCGGCGGCGTCAACTGCCGGAGCTAATAGCTGCTCGGAAAAGCGTAATTGCAGTTCGGCCAGCGTATCTATATTGAGCGAAGAGAGGTGACTGCCGGTCATACAGGCACCTTGCCAGCAGTCCGGTATTGCGCCGCTTTAAGCGCCTCGGCCAGCAGCACCGGCAAGGCGGGAATATCCGTATCCCATTCAAGCAACACCGGAATATCGGCGCCGAACAAGGCACAGGTCTTTTCATACAACGCCCAGACCTGGGGAGCAACTGTGCAGCCGTGATGATCGATCAGGCAATCGTCGCTCTGCAGATGTCCAGCCAGATGAATTTCGCGTATCACACCAGCCGGAAGATGCGCAAATTCCGCCAATGCGGCTTCGGCGCTCTCGCCATGATTATGCTGATTGACAAAGAGATTATTGACATCCAGTAAAATGCCGCAACCTGTGCGACGCGCAAGCTCAACCAGGAACGCTGCCTCAGACATTTCATCTTCGGCAAACCGCAGGTAGGTTGATACGTTTTCAATTAAGACGGATCGTTGCAACACGGTCTGTAACTGATCGACACGTTGACACATCAAGCTCAAGGCATCTTGTCTTAACGGCAGCGGCAACAAATCGTTCAGGTGACGCCCTGCAATAGCGCCCCAGCACAGATGTTCTGACACCAGAGCAGGCTGTATTCGCTGCACCAGATTTTTCAGTTTATGCAAATGGCTTTCGTTAAAGCCTTGCGCTGAACCCAAGCCCAGACCCACACCATGCAAGCTGATGGGATAATCCTGGCGTAGTGTCTGCAACACATGCAGATCGTAACCACCATCGCCAAAATAATTTTCTGAATGAACCTCCAGCCAATCTATCTCAATCGATGCATTCAGAAAATCGCGGTAATGCTGGCTGCGCAAACCGATCCCGACGCCAAGCCCAGGACCGGTTTGATGCATTGAGTCAAAAGTAGCGCTCAATTAATCTCTTGGCCAATTAAGCTTTATCCAGCTTGCCGCCCATTTTTTCGCAAGTACCGGCGGGGACTTTTTTCCATTCATTGGCATCCATGTCCTTCTTGCCTTGACCTGCGCAAGAATGAGAGCCTGTCTTGGTTGCGCAATCGTTTTGACCGGCTTTGGCGATGCCAAAACATTTTTCTGTTTTTGCCGGCTCTGCTGCCAATGCGACCGTGGAACCGACCAAACTTGCCAATGCAACTGCAATCAATGCCTTGTTATTCATGTTTATCTCCTGATAAATTTAAAGAAAGACTCGTAAAAAAGTTTAATAAAAATCACTTACGATCAATAGTCGGGCAAAGCCAGGATACCTTACACAATTTTTTCAAAAATGTCCTGCCCTGCTTTTTCTATGCATAGTAGCGATACCCTGCAGAGATAGTTACGCTACGCCCGGCTGATCGGATTCAATATAATAGGCAATACCTGACTATGCTACCTTGCAAAGAAACACAAAAACCATAATGACAGCTCCAGATAAACAAAGCGATCTGGTGTATCCTGCCAGCCCTTACAAGACGGGCACATCATTGCCGGAGAAACAATTCGGTAGTATCTGAAGCAAATAGCAATGGCGGTCGCGACTATCGTAATTTACATTAACAAATCAGGAACCATATGCAAGACCTTAGCTTTAGCCTTGAAGGTGAATTTGTTGAACTCAACCAGTTATTAAAACTCGTTGGCCTGTGTGACAGCGGCGGCGCCGGCAAAGTCATCGTCGCCAGCGGCTCTGTCAAAGTGGACGGCAAACAAGAATTGCGTAAAACCGCCAAAATCCGCGCTGGTCAAACCGTCGTTTTAGGCGATGTACGCATCAAAGTCACTGCGTAATCCATGCGTAGTCAATGTGTATAAATGCCCCGATTGAATAAGCAATCCCCTGTAAGTCGAGTTACGCAGGCTGAGTCGCCAGACTCGCGGCTTCACTGGTCATAAAGCGCGCCAGCATATTGTCCATGGTATCGACATGATGCTCGAACCATAGTGGCAGTTCTTCCGCCAAGCGTGGTGCCAGATCCAGCTCCCCCGCTTCGACGATCCTGCGGCGCACTTCACGCATCACCTGCAAGACCGCATCATGTTCCGTCATATGACAACCGGCCGGTGGAAAAGAATGACTGTTCATCCATTGATTCTCTTGCTCAAAATGCTCTACAGAATGTGCTATCAAGGCGTCCAGCCTGGCGATAAAAGTAGCCGGATTATCTTCAGACAGCGCGGCGCATAGGATCACGAACTCCTGATGCGTCTCATCCATGGGCGCGTACTGCAATTTCAATCGATCTGACCATCCCCAGTTGGCATCGCTCATTACGGCTCCTTTAACTCAATAAGAATACCGGCGAAATTATCACTGATCCGGGATTTTTCCGCTTGAGAGAGTTGAGGAAATCCGTACAAGTCGGCTTTTAAAACGCAGTGCAAAAAAAAAAGCACAGCGTCTGAGGCTGTGCTTTTTTTGCAACGAGAGTGAGTATCTAGGCGGTCGTATTGATATTTCTTCCGAGATTTGGCGGTAAATTCGATATCGCCTTATTATCTGGAATCGCTTCGATCAATGCGGTCGCGCTCTCTGCGCTGACATCCAATGCTTTTTTCAGAACGGCAACACTGACTTCCTGGCTAACGCCCACATCTGCCAAAGTTGTTGATACGCTGGCAATTCCTGTAATATCCATGACAATCTCCCATAACTACGTATCTTATTATCGGCATGAAGTCGGTTCGACTTTAGGGTCGAACAAGAATAAATTTTTTGCTAAAGACGATTGAATCCAGGCAAGCACCTGTTCTGGCCGATTCAAATCCAGCCAGGCCAGATCCGTTCGCAGATCATCGGGCCTGGCGGCATCAGAAGCGACTGCAACAATATATTGATCGTGCGGATATAAAGCCGGTTTGCCCAGACTGGGTCGCCTGATCTCGATTTTCGAAATCGCCTCCCACTTGTATCCCTCTATCAGAGTCAAATCCGCCGGGGCAAGCCTGGGCAACAGGGCCAGCAGGCCCGGCTCTTCCTGTTCGCGCAATTCACTGGTAATCGCATAACGAAATGGAGAAGCCAGCAACACTTCGTTTGCACCGGCCCGGCGAAAACGAGCACTGTCTTTATGGGAAGGCTCTAAAATGATGTCGTGATGACTATGCTTCACCACATTCACCGTCAAGCCACTGCCGCTCAGTTCAGCGATCAGGTATTCAAGTAAAGTCGTTTTGCCGCTGCCGGACCAGCCGACTATGCCAAGTAAATGGTGGGACATCCGCATTCCTAAATCAATGTATCTCGTTTTCGATGCGCTTTTGCCAAGCGCAGCAGATTCTACATTGAATTATTGTTCAGGCCGCCAGCCATTCAATTTGCGCCGACATGGACTTGAGTTAACCGCTATTGCGCAGACCCGCCGCAATGCCATTGATCGACAAGTGGATACCGCGACGCACGCGTTCGTCCGGATCACCATTACGATAGCGTTCCAGCAACTCAACCTGCACGTGATTCAAAGGCGACAAGTAAGGAAAACGATTACTGATAGAGCGTTTCAGCAAAGGATTCGCGGACAACAATTCGGACTGGCCTGAGATCGCCGTCAAAGCTGCAATCGCGGCCTCGTGCTCGGCCTTCAATCTCGGAAAAATCCGGTTGCGCAAGGCTTCATCCTTGACCAACTGCGCGTAACGACTGGCGATACCGATATCGCTCTTGGCCAGCACCATCTCCATATTCGACAACACGGTGGAGAAGAACGACCAGCTCTTAAACATCGCTTGTAAGGTCTGCAAACCATGATCCGGATGCGCCTTCAGATAGCTCTGCACTGCCGAACCAAAACCAAACCAGCCCGGCAACATCAGGCGGCATTGCGACCAGCTAAATACCCAGGGAATAGCGCGCAAGTCTTCAATCGCGGTCGACTTTTTACGCGATGCCGGACGGCTACCGATGTTCAGACCGGCTATCTCGGAGATCACGGTCGATTCCCAGAAATACTGCTCGAAGCCCTCGGTCTCGTACACCATATTCCGGTAAGCGCGGAAGGCATGATCCGACAACTCTTCCATGACTTTTAAAAATTCCGCTGGCGGCTCCGGTTCGGTATGCGATAACAAACTGGCTTCCAGGGTTGCCGCTGCCAGCACTTCGAGATTGCGCCGGCCAACTTCTGGATTGCCGTACTTCGCGGTAATCACTTCGCCCTGCTCGGTCAGGCGAATCTGCCCTTGTACCGCGCCGGCCGGTTGTGCCAGGATCGCCTGATAGCTAGGGCCGCCGCCGCGCCCGACTGAACCGCCGCGACCGTGGAATAAGCGCAAACGCACCTGATGCTTGGCGAAGATGGTGACCAGGTCCAGCTCGGCTTTATACAGCTCCCAACCCGAGGTCAGGAAACCGCCGTCCTTGTTACTGTCGGAATAACCGAGCATGACTTCCTGCGCGTTGCCACGACTGCTCAACAGACGGGCATACGCTGGCAGAGCCAGCAAGCGATCCATCACCGGCGCACTGTTTTGCAAGTCGCCGATGGTTTCAAACAAAGGAATGATATTGACATCCAGCCTGCCTTCCAGCGGATGCAATAAGCCGGCTTCCTTCAATAGCACAGCCAGTTCCAGCATATCGGAGACGCCATCCGTTTTGGAGATGATGCAGTTAGGTACTGCGCCTTTGCCATAGCGCAGTTGCGCCGTGCGGGCGCCGCGGTAGATCGCCAGTTCGGATTGGGTTTCTTCCGAATAGTTGAGATACGGCGATGCCAATGGCCGGGAAGAAGCAATCTCCTGTGCCAGCAAGACAATGCGCTGCTCTTCATTGAGCTGCAGATAATCGGTACCGGGATTGGCGGCTTCCAGCAACTCGGCAACCACTCTCTCATGTACATCGGAATTTTGACGCAAGTCGATCGGGGCGAGATAAAAACCAAACACCCGCACCGCACGGCGCAAGTGACGCAGGCGACCGCGCGTCAACGCAGCGGAGCCGTTATCGAATAAAGACTGGTGCACGATATCGAGATCGGCTACCAACTGCTCTGCACTTGCATACGCTTCGGCATCGCCGGATGCATGGATTGCAGGTTCAGCGCCCAGCAACTGCTTGTAGGTTTTTGCCAGACGCGCATAAATACCGCTAACCGCCAGGCGATATGGTTCATCCGAGCGATGCGGCGAGTGATCTGGCGAACCTTGCGCCAGCGCCAGCAGTTCTGGCGATACCTGCACCAGCAGATTCGCCATCGACAATTGCGATCCTAAGGTATGCAATTCACCCAGATAAAAAGTGAAGGCGCGGTTCGCCTGCATCGCCAGGGTTTTTTCCAGCACGCTGGCAGTCACGAAAGGATTGCCATCGCGGTCGCCGCCGATCCAGCTGCCCAGCTTCATGAAGCTAGGCAAATCAACGGCCTGTTTATTTCCGTCCTTGCTGCTCAGCAGATCTTCCAGTCCGGCGTACAGGCTAGGCAATTCACGCAGGAAGGTGTAATCGTAAAAACTCAGGCCATTTTCCACCTCATCGAGCACCGATAATTTGGAGGTACGCAGCATGCGGGTCTGCCACAGCGTCAGTACCGCGCGGTTCAGCGCCTCTTCATTGGCCGCCGATTCTTCCGGGGTCAATTGCATACGATCGCGCTCATCCAGCAAACGGGTGATCACCATCTGGCAATTCAAAATACTTTTACGCTGGACCTCAGTCGGGTGCGCAGTCAAGACCGGGCTGACTTCCGCGGTCTGGAAAAAATCGAGCAATTGCCGGGTGCTGTGGCCTGCGTTGTATAAGGACTCAATCGTGTGCGCCAGACTGCCCGCGCGCGGTGCAGAACCGGCGATCAGATGCTTGCGAGTGCGACGGATGTGATGCTGATCCTCGGCCAGATTGACCAGATGCGAAAAATAGCTAAACGCACGAATCACTTGCGTGGTCTGGTCGTTGGTCAGCGTATCGAGTGTCGATTCCAGCGCATCGCGCGCGGCCTCGTCGGCATCACGACGGAAGCGGATCGAATTTTGCCGCACCGTTTCAATCAGATCAAAAATTTCGTCGCCATGCTGATTGCGCACAGTGTCGCCGAGTATGCGGCCAAGACGGCGGATATCGTCACGCAGACTTTGGTCTTTGTCGTCTTCGGTCAGATCGATTTTGGGTTGGAGATGTGCATTCATACGGGCAAATTTTACGGGGCGAGAGGAAATCAGGTGATGAAAAAATTTCGTCCATCTTTGCACACAAGATGACTCTACGGCAGCGTGCAAAGACCGGACTAGCGCAATAACATGACGGACAACTTACCAGTTTTATAATCGCTTATGGATTAAGCGGCCTTGCTCAATTTATCGCGCTTGCCAATCGCATTCAACAAACCGCGGGTCGAGCTATCGTAATCTTCTTTGACCGCAGACGGATCCAGACTGATCAGCTGTTGCGCCAGGGATTTACCCAGTTCTACGCCCCACTGGTCGAAAGCATTGATATCCCAGATTACGGATTGCACGAATACCTTGTGCTCGTACAACGCGATCAGCGCACCGAGCGAACGCGGCGTCAGCGAATCGAGCAGCAAGGTCGAGGTCGGGCGATTGCCTTCGAATACGCGCGGTGCCAGCATCTTCTCCGGCAGCTCACCTAATTCGGCGCGCACTTCCAGCATATCCTTGCCCCATGCCATCGCCTTGGATTGGGCAAAACAATTCGCCAGCAAGGCCTTATTATGACTTGGCAAACCCGCGTCGTCGTCGGCGACCACGATAAAATCGGTCGGGATAATCGTCGCGCCCTGATGCAGCAACTGGAAGTAGGCATGCTGCCCATTAGTGCCGGCTTCACCGAATAAAATCGGCGAGGTCGCGTAATCAACGCGCTGGCCTTCTCTGGTCACCGATTTGCCATTGCTCTCCATTTCGAGCTGCTGCAAATACGCCGGCAAGCGCGTCATGCGTTGATGATACGGCGCAATCGACAAGGCTTGCAGGCCGAGGAAATTGATATTCCAGATACCGATCAATGCCATCAATACCGGCAGATTCTGCTCCAGCGGCGCCTGGGCAAAATGCAGATCCATTTCATGCGCACCGGCCAGCATTTCCTCAAAACGATCGGCGCCGACATACAGCGCAATCGACAGGCCAATCGCACTCCACATCGAATAACGGCCGCCTGCCCAGTTCCAGAATGGGAACACGTTTTCTTCGGCAATCCCAAATTCGGCTGCCGCTTTGACATTGGTGCTCAGCGCCACAAAATGCTGGCGAATTTGCTCTGCCGGACAGCCATGCGCCAGCATCCATTCCCTTGCGGTGCGGGCGTTGGTCAGCGTCTCCATGGTGGTGAAGGTTTTGGAGGCGACCACGAACAGGGTAGTTTCGGGATCGGCGTTTTTCAGCGCATCGGCGACATGGCGGCCATCGACATTGGAGACGAAATGCAGGGACAGATTTTTTTGCGACCACGGTGCCAGGGCGATGCAGGCCATTTGCGGGCCGAGGTCGGAACCACCGATCCCGATATTCACGATCGTACGTATCGCCTTGCCGGTATAACCGAGCCAGCGCCCTTCGCGCACGGCATCGCTGAAGGTGCGCATTTGCGCCAATACCTGATGCACATCCGCCGCGATATTTTCGCCATTCAGATAAAACGACTCGCCTTTCGGCAAACGCAATACGGTGTGCAATACCGCACGGTTTTCGGTATGGTTAATCGCTTCGCCGCGCAACATCGCATCGCGCCGGCTCTCGACTTCTTGCTGCCTTGCCAGCGCCAGTAAATTCAGCTTGGCCGTGGTGTCAATCCTTTGTTTGGAATAATCCAGCAAGATGCCGCAAGCCGACGCAGAAAAATGCGTGAAACGTTGCGGATCGGCGCGGAATAACTCTTTCAAACCAGGCAGATTGGTGGCACGTTGCTGCAACAGACACCAGAGAGGGGTACGGGAAACGGAGGTAACCATGATCGAGCGCTTTAGGGTGACGGAGAGTGCAAAGAATTAAAAGACAAAGCAGGCAATAAGCGTTTTATAGGGAGTATCGTATATAAACCATCTAATCCGCATATGATGATTAGTGTTTTTAGATATTTAATACAATATACCCTACCAGTATGGCTACTTTCCTGCAGCCGCAGCCTGCGCCGCCAAGACACCGATGGCCTGCCAGTCACCCGCATTGATCAGCGCTGCCGGGCACATCCAGGAACCGCCGACGCACAGGATATTTTTTTGCTGCAGCAAACCTGGCGTTGCTTCCACCGTCACGCCGCCGGTCAGGCAAAAACGCACGTCAGGAAATGGGCCGCCCAAGGCTTTCGCCATCTTGGTGCTGCCGACGATATCGGACGGGAACAGTTTGACGACATCAAAACCATGCTCCAGCGCCAGCATCAGATCACTCGCGCCACCGACACCTGGGAAGTAAGGCAAACCCGATTCCGCCGCCGCTTTCGCCAGTGCAGGCGTAATGCCCGGACTGATCCCGAATGCAGCGCCCGCGTATTTGACGGCATCCAATTGCGCATACGTCAAAATCGTCCCGGCACCGACGGTGACGTCGGGGCAAGCCTGGACCACTTCGCGCAACACCGTCATTGCATTCGGCGTGCGCAGCGTGATCTCGACTGCCGGCAAACCGTTCTCGGCCAAGGTGGTGACGCAGCGAATCGCCTGATCCACATCGTCGGTCACCAGAATCGGCAATACGCGGATTTGTTCTAATTGCTGAATGATGCTTTGCTTGGTATGGATCATGATGGTCTCGCTCCCGCTATACAGTTAGATGGTGCTTTAATCGATAAACAAAGTGGATGCGCCGTGCTCAGGCGCAGTCACGACACGGCGCTGCGCGGCAAATAATTCACGGCCATAGTCAAAGGTTTCGCTGGTTGATGGCTGGCGTACGGCACGGCTCGTCCACTCGGCCTCATCGACCAGGGCGCGCAACTCGCCGGTATGGACATTCACCTCAATCAGGTCGCCGTCACGCACCTTGCCCAGCGGACCGCCTTGCGCCACTTCAGGACTGACATGCAAGGCTGCCGGCACTTTGCCGCTGGCACCGGACATCCGGCCATCGGTAACCAGGGCGACCTTATAACCTGCCGACATCAGGCTGCCGAGCACTGGCGTGAAGTGATGCAACTCCGGCATACCGTTCGCTTGCGGGCCCTGGAAAATCACCACGGCGACAAAATCCTTATTCAGTTCACCGGCTTTATATGCGCCAACCAGGGCGTCTTGCGACTCAAACACGATCGCTGGCGCACGCACTATCCAGGCGTCTTCCGGCACGGCCGAGGCTTTGACAATGGCACGCCCCAGATTGCCTTGCAACAGACGCAAGCCACCGGTCGCGGCAAAGGGTTCGGTGACATTGCGCACCACGTCTTTATTCGTAGAAACTGCTGGCGAAGCTTGCCACTGGACTTGATTGCCGTTAGCGCTCTCCACCAGAACCGGGCGATGGATATGACCCGCTAAACCTTGATTACCATAGACCGTTTTGACATCGGCATGCATCAAGCCGCCGGACAGTAATTCGCGGATCACGAAGGTCGGACCGCCGGCATCTTCGAACGCATTCACATCCGCGGTACCGTTAGGATAAATGCGTGTCAGCAGAGGAATCACTGAAGACAATTCATCAAAATCCTGCCAGTCGATCAGGATGCCTGCGGCACGCGCCACTGCGATCCAGTGGATCGTATGATTGGTCGAGCCGCCGGTTGCCAGCAAGGAGATCACGGCATTGACGATGGTTTTTTCATTCACCAGTTCGCCGATCGGCGTGTAGTTGCCGCTTTGCTCAGTCAATTGCAACACGCGCTCCACCGCAGCGTCGGTCAATACGTGGCGCAGCGGATCGGACGGGTGCACGAAAGCGGCGCCCGGCAAATGCAGGCCCATCGCCTCCAGCAGCATCTGGTTGCTATTCGCCGTGCCGTAGAAGGTACAGGTACCGGCGCTGTGATAGGCGGCGCTCTCGGCGGCCAGCAATTCTGCTTTCGTCGCTTTACCTTGCGCATAGCGTTCGCGCACTGCGGCTTTTTCTTTATTCGACAAACCGGAACCCATAGGGCCTGCCGGAATGAAGATCGTCGGCAGATGGCCGAAGGCCAGCGCACCGATCAATAAGCCCGGCACGATCTTGTCGCAAATTCCCAGGCACAAAGCCGCGTCAAACGCATCATGCGAGAGCGCTACCGCAGTCGCCTGGGCAATCACATCGCGCGAGAACAGCGACAATTCCATGCCAGGACGACCTTGCGTCACGCCATCGCACATTGCCGGCACCGCACCGGCCACCTGCGCGGTGCCGCCGAAGCGCAAAGCGGTCTGGCGAATTTGCTGCGGATAGGGTTCGTAGGGCTGATGTGCGGACAGCATGTCGTTATAGGCAGTGACGATACCGATGTTCGGTTTCTGCGCCTGATTCAGCCAGATTTTGCTGCCGCTATCCATCGCCGCATTGGCATGCGCCTGATTCGCACAGGATAGGCTGGCACGACGCGGACCGCGCCCGGCCATTTTTTGCACCCGCGCCAGATAGGCGCTGCGCAAGACCTTGCTGCGTTCAGCGATACGCTGGGTCACGCGGGCAACGACAGGATGAATTTCGGGTAATGCAAGTACGGAGTTGGATGTTGTCATGGCAGACTAGCCTCATGCTTTTTTCGGATACTATAAAGATAGCATAAAACTCAAATTTCTGTAACAAACTTTCATTTAATCAAATAATTTCATCAAATGTCGATAAAAAAGACAAGTTTATCGTAATGAAACTACATTTCTGATTGAATTCTGGCATAATCAAGAAAAATAAAAACATATTAAGTTCATACTAGTTGCTTGATAAGTGCTGCGCAATGAGTGCTTATCTCAATATTTCCAACCCAGAACAACCTTGGAGTCAGCATGACCACATTTGTATTGTTTGGCGGCACCGGCGATCTCGCCAAGCGCAAGATCATCCCTGCCCTGTATAGCGCTTTTGTGAACGGACGTTTAGATGCTGACTTTCAATTTATCGGTGCCGCACGCGAAGCCCTGTCCGACGAAGACTTCCGCAGCCGCGTCGCCGCCAGCATAGAATCGTATGGCGCCAAGAGTGCTGACAAAGACGCCGGTCACAGCGAAAAAACCGCAGCCTTCCTGACTCTCACGCATTACTCCAAAATCGATGCGCGTGAAGCCGGCGATTTTGATGCCCTCAAAAAACAGATCAAGACCAGCGACGCCAATGCGACGCTGTTCTATCTGGCGACCGGCCCCGACCTGTTCGTGCCTATCGTAGAGCAACTCTCCAAACACGGCCTGGTCGCAGGCAATGCCCGCGTCGTGCTGGAAAAACCTTTGGGACGCGACGCCCAATCGGCCAAAGAAATCAATGCCTCACTACGCAGCTATCTGCGCGAAAACCAGATTTATCGTATTGATCATTATCTCGGTAAAGAGATGGTGCAAAACCTGCTGGCATTGCGCTTTGCGAACGCCTTCCTCGAACCTTTGTGGAATCGCAAATCGATCCAGGATGTACAGATTTCGATCTCGGAGCAAGTCGGCGTCGAATCACGCGGCGATTTCTACGACCGCACCGGCGCCTTGCGTGACATGGTGCAAAACCATTTGCTGCAACTGGTCTCCATCGTTGCGATGGAGCCGCCGGTCAATGCCAATCCCGATGCGATTCGCGATGAAAAAGTCAAAGTGCTGCGCGCCCTGCGTAAATTTACCCCGGAAGATATCAGCAAAAAAACCGTGCGCGGCCAGTATCGCGCCGGTGCGGTCGACGGCCAGCCGGTGATTTCGTATCAGGCCGAACCCGGCGTGCCACCTGCATCGCGTACCGAAACCTTCGTTGCGATCAAGGCGGAAATCGATAACTGGCGCTGGGCCGGCGTACCGTTTTATCTACGCACCGGCAAGCGCATGGCGAGCCGCAGCGCCGAGATCACGATTAATTTCAAGCCGATTCCGTATTCGATTTTTGGCAGCGCGCAAAGCAATTTGCGCTCGAATCGCCTGGTGATTTCTTTGCAGCCGGAAGAGAGCGTGCAACTGTTCTTGAAGGCCAAAGAGCCGGGTGAAGGCATCCGCTTATCCGATGTCGCGCTGAATCTGGATTTTGCCGAAGCCTCGAATTCGCGTCGGGTTGAATCGTATGAGCGCCTGTTGCTCGACGCGATGCATGGCGACCTAACCTTGTTTGTGCGTGATGATGAACTCAGTGCAGCATGGGCATGGATCGATCCGATCATGACTGCATGGCAGAACGATAGCGAAGGTTTGAAATCGTATATTGCCGGTAGCTGGGGGCCTTCGGCTTCGAGTTATTTGCTGGCGCAAAACGGTGCTGCCTGGGGTGAAGAATATGTTGAGGGCTGACAGCATAGTATTGCATAGCTTCGCGAATTTCGCCGAACTCAGCGAAGCGCTAACGGCGGAATGGCTGGACATCATCGATACCGCAGCAGCGGCGCGGCTTCCAGCCTGTTTTGCCCTTGCAGGCGGCTCCACGCCTGCGCCTATATATCGTCGCCTCGATCAATTGTTGTCGGATCGCGACAGCAGTAACGTGAAACTGGTGGCGACCGACGAGCGCTGGGTGGATGATGCGGATGCGCAAAGCAATGAAGGTCTATTCAAGCAAAGCATGGCGCAATCGTATGGCAAGCAATGGAAATTAATCTCGCTGAAAAATGCAGCGCGCACGCCGGAGGTGGCGACGGAAGCCATCAGCCATCGTCTAGCCGAGCAAATTCCGCAGGCATTCAGCGCGGTATTATTGGGCATGGGGACGGACGGACATATCGCCTCGCTGTTCCCGAATGCGCCGACGCGGCATGATGATCTGGCCTGCCTGGCAGCCCTGCATCCGCAAACCCGCCAAAGCCGTATGTCGCTGTCGTTACCGCGCCTGCTGAATACCGATCGTATCTGGCTGGTGATCAGCGGCGCGGAAAAGCGGCGCGTGCTGGAAAATGCAGCGGCCGGCCATCTGCCAATCGCTGCCCTGCTGAACGAAGCGCATTGTGATGTTGATGTATTTTGGTGTCCGTAAAATAACTTCCTATAAAAATTCCATGCCAAACTCCGTATCCCGTCTTCTCGATCCCAAGCCGATTCCATCTGAAAAAGGTTTGCTGGCGCGCATACGCACCGCCAGTACGGCGCTGAGCCGTGCCGAGCGGCAGGTCGCGGAGTTTCTACTGCAAAAGCCGCATGATGCACTGGAGATGTCGATCCGGGTGTTGGCGCAGGCTTGCAATGTCAGCGAACCGACGGTTGCGCGCTTTTCGCAGTCGATGGGTTTTGACGGCTTTAAAACCTTCAAACTGGCATTTGCCAAGAGCCTGGCGACCGGCATCCCGTTTTTGCACCTCGATGTGAATCAAGCCGATTCGGTACGCGATGTGCTGCCGAAAGTGTTTGACCGCACCATTGCTGCATTGATGGAAGCGCGCAATTCCGCCAACACCGCGAGCTTTGAAGCCGCAGTCAATCTGCTGTCGCGGGCCCGCCGCATAGAATGCTATGGCCTCGGTTATTCGGGCGCATTGGCGATTGATGCGCAGTTAAAATTTTTCCGTTTCGGGATTCCGACCACGGTATTTTGCGATGCGCATTTGCAAGCGCAATCGGCATCCCTGCTGAACAGCGATTGCGTGGTGGTCGCCTTCTCGCGCACCGGTCGCACCCGCGACATGATCCGCAGCGTGCAACTCGCCAAAGGTGCAGGGGCCAAAGTGCTGGTGCTATGCGCCAGCGGCGGTCCACTGGCCGAACTCGCCGATGTGCATCTGAGCGTGGATGTTGAAGAAGATCCCGATATCTACACGCCGATGACCTCGCGCCTCGCGCATCTGACCTACATCGATGCGCTGGCAGTGGCGGTCACGCTGCAACGCGGCCCTGCGGCGATCGATATGCTGGAGCGCGCCAAGGCCAGCATCAGTGAAAAACGGCTGGACTCGAAAATAGAGTAAGCCCCCGAAGACCTCCCCGCATCGCAAAACCCAGATCGTCATACAATGACGGCTTACGTCCATTTTAGCGGCAAGGCCAGCTCCGACCATGATGCAAACCCTGATACAACTCGCCCATCAATACGGCCTGATCATCGTCTTCAGCAATGTCTTGCTGATGCAACTGGGGTTGCCGATTCCGACCGTCCCGACGCTGATCGTATCCGGCACGCTGGCAGCGGATGGCCATGTTTCTTTAGCTGCCTTGCTGGCGGTGACAGTGCTGGCAAGCCTGATTGGCGACACGGTCTGGTATCTGATCGGACAGCGCCATGGTTTGCGGGTGATGACATTTTTATGCCGCCTGTCCTTGTCGCCCGATTCCTGCGTGCGCCAGACCGAGACGCGTTTTGAGCGCTGGGGACTGACCACGCTCCTGGTCGCAAAGTTTATTCCCGGCTTGTCCCTGATCGTTGCCCCTATGGCCGGCGCATTGCGATTACCGCGAACGGCATTCTTGTTGTTTGATACGGCCGGTATCTTTTTATGGGCGAGTCTGGCCATCGGGTTTGGCTGGTTATTTCATCCTGATATCGAGCTGATCAGCCGGAAATTGATGGCAATGGGTAACGGTGCGCTGGTCATCATCGGTGCCGCATTGATGATCTACATCGGCTACAAATGGTGGCAGCGCCGGCGCTTTCAAAAAATCCTGGCGATCGCCCGCATCAGCGTCAATGAACTGGTCGACCTGATGGATTCCGGCAACGCGCCGGTGATCGTCGATATACGCTCGCCATCGGTGCGTAGTCTGGATGCCCGCCACATTCCTGGGGCAAAAATGATTTCACTCAATGAATGGCAGGCGCTGATACCGCATGTACAGCCGGACAGCGATATTGTGGTGTATTGCAATTGCCCGAATGAAGCCTCGGCCGCGCAAATGGCGAAGCTGCTGATGGGGCGCGGCTACAAGCGTGCACGCCCATTGCTGGGCGGATTAGATGCCTGGGTCGAAGCGGGACACGAAATCCACACTTATCCATCCTGATATTTTCTGGCTACACAAAATGCATCGGGGGCTTGAGCTGCGATCAGCTCAAGCCCCCCTGACTTATTGTGAATCTTATTGTCGATTTTTTATTGTCGACTCAAGACCAGCGAGAAAATCACAATTCAGGCTGGATCAGGTGGCCCAGCTTGGTCGCCTTGGTGCTCAGATAGCGCTCATTGTGCGGATTGCGCCGGATGATCAGCGGGATATGCTCTTTCACCGTGATTTTCAGGCCTTCCATCGCCGCGATTTTGCGCGGATTATTCGTCATCAGTTTGAGCGAACTAATTCCCAGGTGTTTCAGCATGGGATCGCACAAACTGTAATTGCGCAGATCAGCCGCAAAGCCGAGTTGCTGATTCGCTTCAACGGTATCCGCTCCCTGATCCTGCAGATGGTAAGCGCGAACCTTGTTCAGCAAACCGATACCGCGCCCTTCCTGGCGCAGGTACAGCAGGACGCCGCGACCTTCTTGCGCAATTTTCTGCAATGCCATTTCGAGTTGCGGCCCGCAATCGCAGCGCAGGCTGAACAAAGCATCGCCGGTCAGGCATTCGGAATGAATGCGTGCCAGCACCGGCTCGCCATTGGCAACATCGCCCAGCGTCAAGGCGATATGTTCCTTGCCGGTATCCGGCTCCACAAACGCATGCATCTGAAAAGTTGCCCAGGTGGTCGGCAAATTACAGGAGGTCACGTACTCTAATGCCTGATCAGGACGACTCACAGGCGCATCATTGCTAGGCATATATTTCTCACGAATTATTCTTAAGACCGCAACACCATCGACTTCAGTAAAGTTTGATTGTGCCGCTACATCATACCGCTACGGCGCTGCTACTCCGGTCTGGATTGCAGGAAAACGAAAACATCACTTCCTGACTTCAACATTTGCTTTATTACTATTTTTTGTAAGGATGGCGATCAACCGCGTTAGCAAGAGTATAAACGACAGCGGACTTTTGCATTCTGCTCGCGCACCAGCTATAGAGTTTTTCATCCAAATTGGTCTGTCTACCATCTGCATACTTGCACGCTTACTTGTAAGATATATGGGCAAACCTCGGATTTCCAAGCATCAATAAAAAAACCCACGACTTTCGTGGGTTTTTAGCGAAGAATTGAAGATCCATTATTCCTGATGATAACGGGTCACCAGCTCAACTTCATTTTTGGAGCCGAGGAATACCGGCACCCGCTGATGCAATTTTGTTGGCTGGATATCCAGCATACGCTGCCTGCCGTCGGTCGATGCGCCGCCCGCCTGTTCTACGATGAAGGACATGGGATTCGCCTCATACATCAGGCGCAGCTTGCCCGGCTTGTCCGGTTCACGCGCATCGGCTGGATACATGAAGATGCCGCCGCGATTCAAAATACGATGAACGTCCGCCACCATCGATGCGATCCAGCGCATATTGAAGTCCTTGCCACGCGGGCCGGTAACGCCTGCCTGCATTTCATTGACATAACGCGTGACTGGCGGCTGCCAGTGGCGGGCGTTCGATGCATTGATCGCATATTCCTTGGTATCAGGCGGAATCTGCATATTGCGCTGGGTCAGTACCCAGGAGCCCATCTCGCGGTCCAACGTGAAGCAATTCACACCGTTGCCGGTGGTCAGCACCAGTACCGTTTGCGGGCCGTACACCGCATAACCTGCGGCAACTTGTTTGTTACCGGCTTGCATGAAGTCTTTTTCAGTCGGTGTCGCCATGCCGTCCGGCGCTTTGAGCACCGAGAAAATCGTGCCGATCGAGACGTTCACATCGATGTTGCTGGAACCATCGAGTGGATCGAACAGCAGCATGTATTCGCCCATAGGATAGCGATTCGGGATCGGATGGATGCTTTCCATTTCTTCCGATGCCATCGCAGCCAGATGACCGCCCCATTCATTCGCTTCGAGCAGGATTTCATTCGACAGGATGTCGAGCTTCTTTTGTACTTCACCCTGAATATTCTCAGTGCTTGCGGTTCCCAGGACTTCCCCCAAAGCACCCTTGCCGACGGCATGGCTAATGGTCTTGCAGGCACGCGCAACGACTTCGATCAATAAGCGCAATTCGGCAGGGATAGAATTGTTCAGGCGTTGTTCTTCCACCAGATATTGCGTGAGACTGACACGTTTCATGAGTTTCCTTGTTTAACCCGGCCCTGTAGCGAGAGCCGGGGTGGTTCATCAATATTAAGAAGCTAAAGCCTTGCTGACCACTTCCAATACATCTTTGGACAGATTTTTGGTATCGGCGACTTTTTGCAGCGCGACTTTCATATGGGCTTGTAAATTCTTTGGATATTTTTTCCATCGATCCATGCTGCGCGCCAGACGGGCGGCCACTTGCGGATTGATCTTGTTCAAGGCAATCACCAGCTCCGCCCACAAGACGTAACCGCTGCCGTCCGTCGCGTGGAAGCGCGCTGGATTGGCGTTGCAGAAGCTGAACACCAGGCTGCGCGCACGGTTAGGATTGCTCAGGGTAAAAGCCGGATGCTTCATCAATTCACGTACTTTGGCGACATCGGTAGTGCGTGCAGTGCCTTGCAGCATGAACCATTTATCGATGACCAGCGCTTCTTTTTTGAAGTCTTTATAAAACTGATGCAGCGCCTGTGCAGCGGCTTTGGTGTTTTTGGCGGAACCCGAAAAATTCGTCAGCGCAGTCAAGGCTGCCAAACGATCGGTCATGTTTTCCGCTTCGGCGAACTGGGTCCTGGCCAGATCAAAAGTCGCGTCGTCCGGCCATTCCAACAGGTAGGACAGCGACAAATTCTTGAGTCCGCGTTTGGCCGCAGATACCGCGTCCGGGCTGTATTTACCCGGCGTCAGATTCTCTTCGTAGGCGGTCAGGAAATCGGCTTTCAGATGTTGCGTCAGGCTAGCGCGCATGAACTTTCTGGCCTCATGGATGGCTTGCGGATCGACTACGCTAAATTCTTCGGCAATCATCGCTTCCGAAGGCAGGGTCAGTACCAGTTCGCGGAAAGCCGGATCCAGCGTTTTGTCGTTCAAGGTTTTACGCAAGGCATTCACGAACATCGCATCCAATTCCAGGGGTTCGGATTGTTGCACCGCTTTGGTCAGTTTAACCAGGCGACGCGTCGCCAGACGCTGCCCTGCTTCCCAGCGATTGAATGGATCGCTGTCGTGTGCCAGCAAGTGGCCGAGTTGTTCATCGCTGTAATTGATTTCCAGAACGACCGGCGCGGAGAAATTGCGCAAGATCGATGGCGTCGGTTGCTCGGCAATACCAGTGAAGCGGAAGCTCTGGCTCGGCTTGGTCAACTCCAATACCAAGGTCGTAGCTGCACCGTCGGTTGGCATTGCGCCGTCCAGCACCAAAGGCAAATCCTGACCGGACTTATCCAGCAAGCCGACAGCGACGGGAATATGGAAAGGGAGTTTTTTCGCCTGACCGGCAGTAGGCAGGCTTGATTGCGTCAAGGTAATTTCATACGTCTTGGCCTCTGCATCAAACTTGCTTTCGACCTTGACCCGCGGCGTACCGGACTGGCTGTACCAACGCTCGAATTGCGTCAGATCACGGCCGGATGAATCGGCCATCGCGGCGCGGAAATCATCGCATTCCACCGCTTGTCCATCGTGACGTTCAAAATATAAATCCATCCCTTTACGGAAGCCCTCATGCCCCAGCAAGGTGTAATACATGCGCACGACTTCTGCGCCTTTTTCATAAATCGTAACGGTATAAAAATTATTGATTTCTACAAAAGAATCTGGCCGCACCGGATGCGCCATCGGGCCTGCGTCTTCGGAGAACTGGACTTGACGCAGCAAGCGCACATCTTCAATACGCTTTACCGCGCGGCCGGTAGCCGTACCGACCAGATCGGCAGAGAATTCCTGGTCGCGGAATACCGTCAAACCTTCTTTCAAAGATAGCTGAAACCAGTCGCGGCAAGTCACGCGATTACCGGTCCAGTTATGAAAATATTCGTGGCCGACCACCGATTCAATGCCGGCGTAATCGACGTCGGTAGCAATGCGCGGATTCGCTAAGACAAACTTGGTATTGAAAATATTCAAGCCCTTGTTTTCCATCGCGCCCATATTGAAATCGCCGGTCGCGACGATCATGAAGCGATCCAGATCCAGCTCCAGGCCAAAGCGCTCTTCATCCCAGCGTATGCTGTTTTTCAGGGAGTCCATGGCATGCTGGGTTTTGTCCAGATTGCCGTCCTCGACCCAGACTTGCAACAAGGCTTTACGGCCGGATTTGAGCTTGAATTTTTCTTCCTGACAAACCAGTTTGCCAGCAACCAGGGCGAACAGATACGATGGTTTCTTGAAAGGGTCTTCCCACTTCGCGTAGTGGCGGCCGTCGCCCAGATCCCCCTCTTCAATCAGATTGCCGTTGGACAGCAAGACTGGGTATTTCTTTTTGTCGGCGCGCAGCATCACGGTGTATTTCGCCATGACATCGGGGCGATCCGGGAACCAGGTGATCTTACGAAAACCTTCGGCTTCGCATTGGGTGATGAAATTGTGATTCGAGGTGTACAAACCGGATAAGGAGGTATTCTTGACCGGCTTGATCAGCGTTTCAATCTCCAGCGTTACCTGATCGGGCGCATTCGCAATGCGCAATATCTCGCCTTCGATTTTGTAGGCGGATTTTTTCAGGTTGACACCGTTCATGCGCAGTTGCAGCAACTTCAGTGACTCCCCGAACAGCACGATCTCTTTTTCGCTACTCTCGTGATTGCGCCGCATCACCATTCTGGTGGCGACATGCGTGGCATCCGGGTCGAGATCAAAACCCATTTCAACGGTATCTACCCAATAACCCGGAGCGATGTAATCTTTGCGGAAGATAGTGACAGGTGTATCAGCAGTGTCTGTGCGCATGAGTTCGAATGCCTTGTAAAAATAAAAGCGAAAAAGGGAGCACTATTCAACATAGGGCAAAGGCTACTATTTTACCAAGCTGTACAGTAAGTCTTCACCTGCTTTGCGCATTACCATAGAAAATTCGGTAAAAATTCAGAATAAACCGATTGTTTGGCACCTACTGCTACCGAATTTGATTTGCATCGAAAATTTTCGTCAATGCCTTAGCTGGCCCTGGTGCGGCAAGGCAGATCGCAGAAGCCGAACAGAGACGCGCAAAGATGCAAGGCCGGGCGGGTGGTTTTGCGGATAAACGGAGTTTAAAGGCGTGACAAAACGTAACGAAGAGAACTTACTCCGCCCCACATCATCTACAATAAAAAGGAGAGGAGATTTGCCATGAAAATCACACATCGTTATTGTTATGCAATATTCTTATTCTGTTACGGACTATTACTCAGTGGATGCGCGACGACGGTCGGTAGCCGCGTCAGCGTGTTTCACGAATGGCCGGCGGAGTTGAAAAATAAGAGCTTTGTCGTGGACAAATCCGAGCAACAACAAAACAGCCCCGAATTCAAGGCCTACGAATTGCTATTGCGCGAAAAGCTGAAAGGTATTGGCCTGCTTGAAGCGGATACCGCGAATCAAGCGCATGCTGCGCTCTCAGTAAGCATGCACTACGCCAGCAACCTGAGCGAAATCCAATTGTCATCGCCCTGGAATTTGGCGCTATATGATCCATTCTGGCGTTTGCATTTCAACCGGGGTTGGCTGCCTCACAGTTATTTTTATCGCCGCCCATACTTTTACTACCCGTATTACAGCATTGCGCCAGACAGCATGTTCTTATCGGACATCAGTGTGCGGCGCTATTTTCTGCATCAGCTGGAAGTCACTATCGCAGACAAAGCCAGCGGTAAAAAACTCACTGAAATCAAAGCCAGCACGGAGCAATTAAACCCTGAAATCCATACGTATATGCATTACCTGATGGACAGCGCCTTTTTGAATTTCCCCGGCACCAGCGGCACAACAGTCGATGTTGAACTGCCCCTGGAAAAGTAAATTGTCAGTAAAAAAGCGACTCAAAAATCGAGTCGCTTTTTATTGACCATACCCAAGAATAAAGCATCAGGCTGGCGGATCCCTCAATGCTTCCAGCAAGGCGCGATCGACCACTGAATCGGCAAGAATCTGCACTGCCTCTCCTGTACGGAATTTATTCGCCAGTTCTTCGCTGGAAATCGAAAACGAATCATGTCCTTGACGGTTCGTAAAAATATAGCGGGTGCGTTTAGGGCTGACCCAGGCGAGCTTAAAGCGCGCCGTAGAATCATTGTTGCGTGCAAAATCAATCCAGACGCCACGCGCCAGGGTTTCCAGCATCAGCGTCCATTCATCTTCGGGCTGATCTATCTGGTCCTGCACATGCCGGTTCAGGCGCCGTTCGCTCGCGCGTTGGGCGATATTCACGGCGATTTCTAATTGCCGGCGCGGCGAGAATTCCAGCGGTGCGCGTGCAATCGCAGCGTGGCGCTCGGCGAGTTTGGAGAAGAAAATAACCCGGTCCGGCTCATCCCATTTAATCGCATTCAACCAGGCATTCAGCAAGGTCAGCATGGCAGGCAATTTGCTGACTAACTCCTTGCGTTCTTCGGCGCTGTTTTTCGGCTTCAGGCTCCAGATCAGGTCGTCCATGGTCTTCAGCGCATTTTCCAAGGCATTCGGCTTTTGATCCTTGACGCTATGCGCAATCGTCAGAATACGTATCCAATGCTCTTGCAAAAAAGTTTCCAGGAAACCCGCAACTTCGCCCGTCTCCACCCGCAACGATACGTCGTTCTCGGCGAATTCGCGCGCCAGCCGCATCTTCTCTTGCTTGAGCGCCTCTGCCACCGGCTGAACTATCGCCTCGTCGGTCTTTTGCTCTTCTTCCTTAAGGAAGTTTTCCAGGTCGGAGACCACATCGGAGAACAGATCAATCTGCTGATCAAATTCTTGCTGAACCCGCTCAACTATCCCCTCTATCATCTGATACAGAGGATCCTCGCTACTGCTGTCCGTATTCAGCAATACGCTGGACTTGGCCAAGGTGTCGATCAGGACCCGCGCAGGATGCGTGTCCTTGAAAAAGAAGTCCTTATCCATCAAGGCAACTTTAAGCGTCGGAATCTGTAACTGACCGATCAAGCCTTTAATATCGGCAGGAATACTAGGATCGTTAAAGACAAAATCAAAAATCCGCGCCAACAGTTCTATCGTATTTTGATCGATATGCGTCAGATTATCGGTCGGTGCCTGCTGCGATAATTGACGCAGCGGAGAGGCGCTCATACCGCCGGCGATCGAGCCCAAATTGTCATTTCTTTGTATGCTGGTCAGGTAATCAAAGAACTGCCGGTCTATCGTGACGGTATCGGCTTTTTCGCCGTAATTACCGGCGTTGCTCTGATTACCGGTCCACTCCAGCGTATGATCTTTGCCTGTTGCTTCCGCATTCACGGGCTGGCCGGAAAATATATTCCTGAGCTTGTTATGCAAATACGGGTCGCGATCAGCGATATCGTCCGAGCGTGTCGTCTCGTTTTTTCGCTGATTTTTTTTATACGAGTCGGTAATGTCAGGCAGGATGCCGCGGGCGATCAGGGCATCGTTAACTTCTGTCAGAATCGGCTGCAATTGCAAGAAAAGCTGGGGTTGCATCAAGCGCAACACCAGATGATGCGATTCTGGCGCGGTGTCGAACTCCATCCAGGCCTGATACACCGCATGCACAAATACTTCCGGTCGAAACGGATTCTGCGATACGCTGATCGGTGTGCGGCGCAGCACATGGCCAATGCGTATATTCAGCGCGACCAATTGTTCGGCATTGCTGACTTCCAACGCCTGGCACAGATTGCGCATCAAGACCTTGCTTTCCATTTCCTCAAAAGTCACCAGGGAAAAATCCTGCTTTTCCTCATCCTTCTTCGACTTTTTACGGGTATTAACGGTGCTGACCTCTTTTGCCAGGGCCGCATTGATCTGGCCCGCCACCAGGCGATAAAAGCTCGTGCCATTTCTCTTCAGTAACTGATACGACTGGAAGCTGGTGCTGGCCTCTTCCGGGCGCACCGTCTGATCGGAGATTTTGAACAGCGCTTCGCTCAGGCGCGTAGAAAATGCCTCAAGCTGGGATGACACCCGATTGGTCGCAACCGGCACCAGGCTTTGTAAAATCAGCAGCCTGCTTGAGCTGGAAAACTCACTTTTTTTTGTTGTGTTGTGAAGTGGGATAGTGTCCATCGCGTAGGTCCGTTAACGGTTTCAACCTTTATTGCAAGCATTTTGCAACCATTCACTGAGGGAAATGTACCTTTTACGTTTTTATTTGAATTACCCTCATTTAATTCGAGTAAATCGCTTCTGAGACAAAAGTAATGAGAACGATCAACATCACAGCTAGCACCAGCACCATCAATAAACGCCCGAATTTAGGACTGCCGTCGGATGGCGGGGGGATTTTCTGCTCTTGTTGCTCTGGCGCACTCATAGTATCTCGTCAGTAATCTCTCAGATTCAGGATGTTAACAGACGCGGGCCGATATGGTGGATAAGTATTGCGTTATGGAATCAGGATAGACGAACCTGTTGTTTTTCGCGCTTCCAGATCGCGATGCGCCTGCGCTGCCTCACTCAGGGCGTAACGTTGTCGTATATCAATACTTACTTTACCACTCTCGACCATGGCAAATAAATGGGCAGCCATTTGCTCCAGATCGGCGCGCTTCGCAGTGTAATTCATCAAGCTTGGACGGGTAATAAATAGCGAGCCACGCGATGCCAGTTCTTGCAAGCCAAACGCCGGAACCGGTCCCGAAGCACTGCCAAAACTGACCATCATGCCCAGCGGCGACAGACAATCGAGCGAGCCGGTAAACGTATCTTTGCCGATCGAGTCGTACACCACAGGCACACCCTTGCCTTCGGTAATTTCTTTGACGCGTTCAACAAAATTCTCTTTGTTGTAGTTAATCACATGCGTACAACCGTGGGTTTTTGCCAGTTCGCCTTTTTCATCTGAACCGACGGTACCGATCATTTTAACGCCGATGGCGCGTGCCCATTGACAGGCAATCAAGCCGACGCCGCCCGCCGCCGCATGGAATAAAATCGTCTCGCCGCCTTTGAGCGGGAAAGTCCGGTGAAATAAATACTGCACCGTCAGCCCTTGCAGCATCATGCCTGCCGCGGTCTCGAAATCGATGCTGTCCGGTAGTCGCACCAGGTTATCCGCCGGCATCACGCGCGCCTCAGCATAAGCGCCGTTCGGACGACCTGCGTACGCGACGCGGTCACCGGGCTTGACATGGGTCACCCCGTCGCCGACCGCTTCTACCACGCCGGACGCTTCCATCCCCAGGCCGGCAGGCAAAGGCTGGGGATATAAACCAGTACGGAAATACACGTCGATAAAATTCAGACCACAAGCGGCATGCCGCACCAATGCCTCGCCGGAACCGGGTTGCCCCAGCGGCACATCAACAAACTCCATGACTTCCGGACCGCCGGTTTGTTGAATTCGGATTGCTTTTGTTGTAGATGTGGTCATGGTCTCTTCCATTGATTTAGGTGAATGAAAAATCTACTTCTTTCTCGATAACAGATACATACCGCCTATGACTAAAACCGTTCCTGCCAACTGCCAGCCGGTAATCGGTTCATTTAAAAAAAACGCGCCCAAAAACAAAGTCGATACCGGCCCTATCATGCCTGCTTGCGACGCAGTCGGCGCACCGATACGCTGTACCGCAATCATCGTCAAAAACACCGGCAGCACCGTACAAAAAATCGCATTCACCAGTGACAGCCAATACACCGCAGCAGGCTGCACCAGCATGCTGGTCGGACGCAATACGAAGAACTGCCCTATGCAGGCCACGCTGGAAACACACATCGCATACGACACCAGGCGCAAGGTGCCCAGCCGCATCACCAGCTGTCCCGACTGTATCAGGTACAAGGCATAAGAAATCGCCGCCCCCAAGACCAATGCCGCCCCCAGCATCACGTCGGCACCGCCGAATTGCAGATCATGTAAAAACACCAGCACGATCCCCAGATACGACACGCCCAATGCCGCCCATTCAATCCGGCTGACTTTACGCTGCAAAAAGAATACCGAAATCAATAACACAAACGATGGCGTCAAAAACAAAATCAGCCGCTCCAGACCCGCCGTAATGTATTGCAAACCTAAAAAATCCAGGAAGCTCGATAAATAATAGCCAACCAGGCCCAGGCCAACCAGACGCCAGCGATCGGCGACCGTCAGCGCCCCGCCCTTATGTGCCTGCCAGATCGCTATCGCAGCGAATACCGGCAGGGAAAACAGCATACGAAACGTAATCAAGGTCACCGCATCGACGTGATAACGATAAATCAGTTTAGCGACAATCGCCTTGGTGGAAAATAAAACGGCGCCGGTGATTGCAATGCTCAGGCCGATCAAGTACTGGTGTCGTTCGTGGGTGCTGCGGTGGTGAGTCGATTGAGTAGTCATGCCAAATATTGTAAGGGCATATCCGATTCTGCGTACTTAGGACAAATCCGTATTGCGTGTTTGCTGCGCCTGTTAATAAGCTTAGGAAAAACCATGATGGCGAGAAAAATATATATACTCCCACTAAGTATATTTTCAATAACTAATTACCATAAGCGGATAACACAATCTTTTTTGAAATAATAAGGGGAGTATATGAATTACTGGATTTAAAATGGAATTTTGCCGAAATGGCATAATACCCGCCAACATGCATCATCAAGAAATGCGTAACGACCACAACTACATCGTTCAGCGCGCCGGTAACGACTTAATGCATGGCATCCACATCGCCCCACCCGAATACGCAAAGGACAGACATGAAAACCAAAGCAGCAGTCGCATGGCAAGCCGGCAAACCTCTGACGATTGAAGAAGTGGAGTTAGGCGGCCCGAAAGCCGGCGAAGTCCTGGTCGAAATCAAAGCCACCGGCATTTGCCACACCGATTACTACACCCTGTCCGGTGCCGATCCTGAAGGCATCTTCCCGGCGATTCTCGGACATGAAGGCGCGGGCGTCGTGGTCGATGTCGGTCCCGGCGTCAAGAGTTTGAAAAAAGACGATCATGTGATTCCGCTGTACACACCGGAATGCCGCGAATGCAAATTCTGCCTGTCCCAAAAAACCAATCTCTGTCAGGCGATTCGCAGCACCCAGGGCCGCGGCCTGATGCCGGACGCAACCAGTCGTTTTTCTTTAGATGGCAAGCCGCTGTATCACTATATGGGTACATCGACCTTCTCGAATTACATCGTGGTACCCGAGATCGCCCTGGCAAAAATCCGCGAAGACGCACCATTCGACAAGGTCTGCTACATCGGCTGCGGCGTGACGACGGGCGTAGGCGCAGTCTTGTTCACCGCCAAAGTGGAAGCGGGTGCCAATGTGGTCGTGTTCGGTCTCGGCGGTATCGGCCTGAATGTGATCCAGGCGGCACGCATGGTCGGCGCGAATAAAATCATCGGCGTCGATATCAATCCGAATCGTGAAGCAATGGCACGCAAATTCGGCATGACCCACTTCGTCAATCCAAACGAAGTCGGCAATGTGGTTGATGCGATCATCGGCCTGACCGATGGCGGCGCCGATTATAGTTTTGAGTGCATAGGCAACACTACCACCATGCGTCAATCGCTGGAATCCTGCCATAAAGGCTGGGGCCAGTCGATCATCATCGGCGTCGCTGCGGCCGGCCAGGAAATCAGCACACGTCCGTTCCAGCTGGTCACCGGCCGTGTCTGGAAAGGTTCGGCTTTCGGCGGCGCACGCGGCCGCACCGATGTACCGAAAATCGTCGACTGGTACATGGAAGGCAAACTGAATATCGACGACCTGATCACGCACAAATTGCCTTTGGAACGCATCAACGAAGGCTTCGATCTGATGAAGAGCGGCGAATCGATTCGCTCTGTTGTTGAGTTCTGAGGTAACTGCGATGGGAACTCAAATAACCGCCGCCGCTTTAGAAATAATCAGCGAACACGCCTGCTACGGCGGCGTGCAAGGTTTTTATCGTCACGAGTCCAGCGAGATTGGCTTGCCGATGCGGTTTTCGGTATTCCAGCCGCCGCAGGCCAAAGACCGCGCCGTGCCCGTCCTGTTCTATCTGGCGGGACTGACCTGCAGCGAAGAAACCTTCATGATCAAAGCCGGGGCTCAACGACTGGCGGCGCAACTCGGCCTCATGCTGGTCGCGCCGGATACCAGTCCGCGCGGGGCGAATATCGCGGGCGACGGCGACCACTGGGATTTCGGTGTGGCGGCCGGTTTTTACCTCGATGCAATACAAGCACCGTGGGAAAAACATTACCGTATGTATTCCTACGTCGTGCATGAATTGCGCCAAAAGATACTCAAGAATTTCGCCGCGCGCGAAGACCGTACCGGCATCTTTGGCCACTCCATGGGCGGTCATGGGGCTTTGACGCTAGCCTTGCGTAACCGGGACATTTACCGCTCAGTCTCTGCCTTCGCACCGATCGCAGCCCCGACCAAATGCCCCTGGGGACAAAAAGCATTCAACGGCTATCTGGGACCGGATCAAAGCACCTGGCTAGATTACGACGCCTCGATCTTGATGGCGAACACCAGCACCCCTTTCCCGCACGGGATTTTGATCGATCAGGGTCTGGCGGATAAGTTTTTGGCGGAACAATTATTGCCGCAAGAATTTGAAGCCGCCTGCAACACAGCGAACCAGCCCTTAACGCTGCGACGCCATGAAGGCTATGATCATGGCTACTACTTCATCACGAGTTTCATCGACGATCATCTGCGTTTTCATGCGGCAATTTTGAATGCGGCATGATGAGAAAAGATATTGACTCTGATTGCGGCTTACAAAGAAAATAAGGTAACCGCAGAAACGCACAGAGCGCAGAGCAAACAGGATTTGCTTTGCGTTATTTGCATCTCTCCGCTAAATGATCGTCTTGGTGTTGTTTTACGTCCCGTCGACTCTATCTTTTCTTCAAAATAGAACCGAGCACACCGCGAATAATCTCCCGTCCGACCTGCGATCCTATCGTCCGTACCGCCGACTTGACCATGGTTTCAGCCACATTATCGCGACGGCGGATTCCTCCGCTACCTCCTAGCAAATTGCCAAACACACTTTTCAGCGTATCGCCAATACCGCCTTGTTCCTGGGTTTGTTCCCGTGTTTGTTCTTGTCTTTGTGCAGGGATCGTCGGTACTGACTCGGGTGCTGGACTACTTGCTGTACTGCCGCCGGAATTACCCCAGCCGTCACCGAGACCGCCGGAGCTATTGGCTGGCGGCGCACTCTGCGCATGGTTGTTGGCGACTCTGCCTTTGAGTTTTTCGTAAGCCGAGTCGCGATCTATGGTTTTTTCATACACGCCTGCGACAATCGAACTGGCCATCATTTGCTGACGCTCTTCAGCAGAGATCGGTCCGATTTGCGATGCGGGCGGCAAGATGAAACCGCGCTGGACGATATTCGGCCGGCCCTTTTCATCGAGAAAGGAAATCAATGCCTCACCCACACCGAGTTCGCTGATGACTTGTGCGGTATCGAGGTCGGGATTCGGACGGAAAGTCTCTGCCGCTGCCTGCACCGCTTTCTGGTCGCGCGGTGTGTAGGCGCGTAAGGCATGCTGGACGCGATTGCCAAGCTGCCCCAGCACCGTGTCAGGAATATCGAGCGGATTTTGCGTGACGAAATACACGCCGACACCTTTGGAACGGATCAGGCGCACCACTTGCTCAATTTTTTGCAGCAAGACTTTAGGAGCTTCGTCGAACAGCAAATGCGCTTCATCGAAGAAGAACACCATCTTAGGCTGATCGAGATCGCCGACTTCGGGCAAATGCTCATACAACTCGGATAGCATCCACAACAAGAAAGTCGAATACAGGCGCGGCGATTGCAGCAACTGGTCGGCGGCGAGGATATTCACTATACCTTTGCCGCTGGCGTCGGTTTGCAGCATATCGTCGAGATTCAGCATCGGCTCGCCAAAGAATTGCTCGCCGCCCTGCTCGGAAATCGCCAGCAGACCGCGCTGTATCGCACCGATGCTGGCGGCAGAGATATTGCCGTATTCGGTCTGGAATTCGCTGGCGTTGTCACCCAGATGCTGCAACATCGCACGCAGGTCTTTGCTGTCCAGCAGGAGCAAGCCGTTGTCATCGGCGATTTTAAAGGCGAGCTGTAATACGCCTTCCTGGGTTTCATTCAGGTTCAGCATACGGCCCAGCATCAGCGGCCCCAGATCCGAGATCGTGGCGCGTACCGGATGCCCTTGTTTGCCGAACACATCCCAGAATGTCACGGGACAAGCCTGCCAGCTTGGCGCATCAACGCCAATTTGCTCGCAACGCTGCTGCATTTTAGGACTAAGCTGGCCTGCGTTTGCCATGCCGGACAGGTCGCCCTTGACGTCCGCCATGAAGACCGGCACGCCGATGTCCGAGAAAGCCTGCGCCATGACTTGCAATGTCACGGTCTTGCCAGTGCCGGTCGCGCCGGTGATGCAACCGTGGCGATTCGCCCAATCTGACAACAAATGCAGTTCCTGCACTTGATTTTTTGCGATAAGCAGTGGTTTTGACATGGTTTTGGTCGCTCTCCAAGGGGATTTGAATAAAATCACTATGTTAAAATGGCAGACTTCATTATAGAACCGAAGCTAAGGGAATTTGCCTGGCTTTAGGTGAGCAATTGCCAATTCAAGAGAGAGCGATCATGGCAGGACATAGTAAATGGGCCAATATCAAGCATAAAAAAGCGGCCACCGATGCAAAACGCGGCAAAATCTGGACTCGTTTAATCAAGGAAATTACAGTTGCAGCACGCATGGGCGGCGACGATGTCGCCTCGAATCCACGTCTGCGCCTGGCGGTCGACAAAGCAGCTGGCGCGAATATGCCGAAAGAAAACGTCACGCGCGCGATACAACGCGGTAGCGGTACGCTGGAAGGCGCAAACTACGAAGAGATCCGCTACGAGGGCTACGGCATCGGCGGCGCAGCGATCATCGTTGACTGCATGACCGACAACCGGGTGCGTACCGTGGCAGAAGTACGCCACGCATTCAGCAAATTCGGTGGCAATATGGGCACCGAAGGATCGGTCGCGTTTTTGTTCACGCATTGCGGTCAGATGCTGTTTGCCCCCGGCACCAATGAAGATGCCCTGATGGAAGCCGCATTGGAAACCGGTGCCGACGACGTCCTTACCGACGACGAAGGTGGCATCGAAGTGCTGTGCCAGCCTTACGATATGTCCGGCATCAAAGACGCGCTGGAAAAAGCCGGATTCATCCCGGAAGTCGCTGAAGTCATCATGAAGCCCGGCACAGAAACCGTGTTCACCGGCGACGACGCGATCAAGATGCAAAAATTACTGGATGCGCTGGAAAATCTGGATGACGTGCAGGAAGTCTTCACCAACGCCATCATCGAAGATTAAATCTGACTTGCATTTGCAGAATTGCTGCAAATGCAAATCAGCCATTGAAAAAAGAAAGCTGTTATGAAAATTCTCGTCGTTGGCTCTGGTGGCCGTGAACACGCATTAGCCTGGAAACTCGCTCAATCGGAACGCGTTCAGACCATTTTTGTCGCTCCCGGCAATGGCGGTACCGCGCAAGATATCCGCCTGAAAAACGTGGCGCTGACCGATTCAGTTGCGTTGGCGGATTTCGTTGAAAAAGAGCAGATCGGCCTGACCGTGGTCGGCCCCGAAGTGCCTTTGGCCGCGGGTATCGTCAACGTGTTCCGCGCCCGTGGCCTGAAAATTTTTGGCCCGAGCAAAGAAGCAGCACAATTGGAAAGCTCCAAGGATTTTGCCAAATCCTTCATGCAGCGTCATGCGATTCCAACCGCTGAATACCAGACTTTTTCAGATCTGGCCGCTGCACATGATTACATCGCGCAAAAAGGCGCGCCGATCGTGATCAAGGCCGATGGTTTAGCTGCAGGCAAAGGCGTGGTAGTCGCCATGACGCTGGAAGAAGCGCATGCCGCCGTCGATATGATGTTGTCCGACAACAAGCTCGGCGACGCCGGTGCACGCGTCGTGATTGAAGAATTCCTGGCGGGCGAAGAAGCGAGTTTCATCGTCATGGTCGATGGCAAAAACATTTTGCCCCTGGCAACCAGCCAGGATCACAAACGCCTGCTTGATAATGACGAAGGGCCGAATACCGGCGGCATGGGCGCCTATTCCCCTGCACCTATCGTGACGCCGCAACTGCATGCGCGCGTGATGCGCGAAATCATCGTACCTACCGTGCAAGGCATGGCGAAAGACGGTATCGTATTCACCGGCTTCCTGTACGCCGGCCTGATGATCGATGACAACGGCAATCCTAAAACCCTGGAATTCAATTGCCGCATGGGCGATCCCGAGACCCAACCTATCATGGCGCGTCTGAAAACCGATCTGGTCAATGTCATGGAGCACGCCGTCAACGGCACGCTCGACGCAGTGGAGCTTGAGTGGGATCGCCGTACCGCGATGGGCGTCGTGATGGCCGCAGCAGGCTACCCGGATGCACCGCGCAAAGGCGACGTCATTACCGGCATTCCGGCCGAGACCGCCGATTGCGTGACTTTCCATGCCGGTACCGCATTGAAAGACGGCGCGCTGACGGCAACCGGCGGGCGCGTGTTGTGCGTGGTCGGGCTGGGCGACACCGTGAAGCTGGCACAAAAACATGCCTACGAAGTGCTTGAAAAAATCCACTTCGAGGGCGCCCAATATCGTCGCGATATTGGCTGGCGCGCAATGAACAAGAAGCACTAATCACTTTATGACAATCAGAACGCATGACTGACTCACACGCCGTAAAAACCTATCTGCTAGACTTGCAATCCAGGATAGTCGCCACGCTGGAAAACATCGACGGCAAGGCCTTTATCACCGATAGCTGGGACAGACCGGAAGGCGGCGGCGGGATCTCTCGCGTGATTGAAGAAGGCAATGTATTCGAACGTGGCGGGGTGAATTTTTCGCACGTGATGGGCAACAACCTGCCGCCCTCCGCGGCGGCGCACAGGCCGGAACTGGCGGGCCGCAAATGGGAAGCCATGGGCGTGTCGCTGGTACTGCATCCGCGCAATCCGTATGCGCCTACAGTGCATATGAATGTGCGCTTCTTCATCACATATGCCGAAGGTAAGCCGGATGTCTGGTGGTTTGGCGGCGGCATGGATCTGACGCCTTATTATGGCTTTGTCGAAGACGCACGGCATTTTCATCAATGCTGCAAAGAAGCTTTAAGCCCGTTTGGTCAGGACTTGCACCCGCGCTTTAAAAAGTGGTGCGACGAATATTTTTATCTCAAGCATCGCAAAGAAGCGCGCGGTGTTGGCGGTATTTTTTTTGATGATTTTAATGAACTCGATTTTGCGACCAGCTTTGCGATGACGCAAAGTGTCGGCGATGCATTTGTACCGGCGTATAGTGCGATCCTTGAAAAGCGCAAAGATATGTCCTATGGTGAACGCGAGCGAGACTTTCAGGCATATCGCCGCGGTCGTTATGTCGAGTTCAATCTGGTGTTTGATCGCGGTACGCTATTTGGCCTGCAATCGGGCGGTCGCACAGAATCGATACTGATGTCGATGCCGCCGATAGTAAAATGGCGTTATGACTGGGCGCCGGAAGAACATAGCGCCGAAGCGGCACTAGCGACAGAATTCTTGCCGCACAGGGAATGGGTTTAAATGAGTTCGCCATCGGATTCCGTTGCGACAAGTGCTCAGACGAATCCGCCGGCTCAGCATGAACAGCGCGATTCGTACAGCGAAGATAGCCAGGCGCAGCAATGTATCGTTGTACTGGGCGGCAGTTTCGACCCTGTGCATCTCGGTCATCTGGCGCTGGCAAAACGGTTTATCAGCTTATTATACCCGCAAGAGTTGCGCATCATACCGGCTGGGAACCCATGGCAAAAGAAGGGTTTGATCGCCAGCGCAGCGCAACGATGCGCGATGCTGGAATTGGCGTTTGCAGCACAATTCGATTGCAAGCTGACGATAGACCTGCAAGAAATACAGCGGGCTGAACAACAGCAGGCAACATATACCATCGATACCTTGCGCGCGCTGCGGGCAGAGTATGGAGACCAGACTTCCATCGTTTTTTTAATCGGTGCCGACCAGTTGCAGAATCTGTCTAACTGGCACCAATGGCAAGATTTGTTTGGTCTGGCGCATATCTGCGCGGCCTCACGACCCGGCTTCCAACTGGATCAGACAAACTCGCCGCAGACAGCAATGTCAGTAGCACAGCAAGTACAGCAGCAAGTGCTGCAAAAATTCAAGCAAGGAGCGGCAACACCGGAACAAATTCGCACTACCCCCGCCGGGCGGACTTATCTGGCAGAGGATCTCCTCGTCGATATTTCCGCCACACAGATTCGTGACGATCTGCAGCGTGGACAGCTAACAACATCGCTAGTGCCTCCCAAGGTGCTAGACTATCTACAACAACATCATATATACGAAAAATAATGGATATCAAACAATTACAAACACTGGTCTTTGACGCTCTGGAAGACGTAAAAGCACAAGACATCCTGGTCTACGACACCACCCACCTGACCAGTCTGTTCGATCGTGTGGCGATTGCCTCCGGTACCTCGAATCGTCAGACCAAAGCGCTGGCGGCATCAGTCCGCGATAAAGTCAAACAACATGGCGGCGATGTCATCGGCATGGAAGGTGAAGGTACCGGTGAATGGGTGCTGGTCGATCTGGGCGACATGGTCGTCCACATCATGCAACCGGCAATTCGCGCCTACTATCGTCTGGAAGAAATCTGGGGCGACAAAGAAGTCAAATTCGGCGCTGCCAAACGCGGCACGAAGAAATTGCCAACGGCTTCAGAAGACGAGGATGTCAAACCTAAGCGTGCCAGCCGCGCCAAGTCTGCAGCCGTCGAAGTGACCCACGACATGATGGCCAGCCAAACAACGCTTGACGATGAGCCGAAGAAAACCACGCGCAAACCACGCGCTGCCAAAGCAGCCAGTGCCGATGCGCCGGCAAAACCCGTTCGCAAATCAACCGCAGCCGCAGGCAGCACTGGCGTGAAAAAAACCAGCAGCAAAACACCGAGCGGTACCCGCGTCAAAGTTGCCGCAACCAAGACCGCCGTCGCCTCTGCAAAAAAAGCCGCGGACAAGAAAGCCACCACGCGTCGTAAAACAGCAGAATAAGCAAGTTCTCATCGTGCACAAACATGTTTGATATGACATGTCCAAGATAGGCTTCTGTGTCACACAGAGGCCTTTTTTATTACGGTTTTTCTCAGCTATTTATTCAAGATTGTATGCAACTCATCATCGCTGCCGTTGGCCACAAAATGCCCGCCTGGATTGAAGATGGCTTTAATGAATACAGCAAGCGCATGCCGCCCGAATGCCGGATTCATCTGAAAGAAATCAAGCCGGTCGAGCGCTCCGGCAGTAAAACAGCCGAAACCGTCATGGGGCTGGAGCGCGTCAAGATAGAAGCGGTACTGCCCAAGAATGCCCGCATCATTGCACTAGATGAACGCGGCAAGGACCTGACCAGCGTGGCCCTGTCGCAGCAATTGACCGCCTGGCAGCAAGATGGACGGGACGTGGCTTTTATCATCGGCGGCGCAGATGGGCTGGATGCCGAATTCAAGGCCAGGGCCGATATGCTGATCCGCATTTCCAGCCTGACGCTGCCGCATGGGATGGTTCGTGTCCTGCTCGCCGAGCAGCTCTACCGCGCTTATTCGATTACACAAAATCATCCGTATCATCGGGTTTAAGCGCAGCCTGACATCCTGGCGCACAATAACCGGATTCCATCAGATAAAAAAAGCCGAGGAGACACCATGCCCATCGCCGACAATAAAATATATCTCGCTTCCAAGAGCCCGCGTCGTCGTGAACTCTTGCGCCAGATCGGTATCGACTTTGAAATATTGCTGCTCAGGGATTTAGCGCCACGCGGTCCCGATGTCAGCGAACAGGTGCTGCCAAATGAACTGCCGCTCGATTATGTCAGCCGCGTCACCCAGGAAAAAGCCGAAGCCGCCTGGACCATCATGCAGCATCGCAGACTGACAATGCGCCCGGTACTGGCAGCTGATACCACCGTAGTCATCGACGATCAGATTCTAGGTAAACCATCCGATCAGGCTGAGGCGCGCGCCATGCTGGCTAAGCTGTCCGGACAACAGCATGCCGTGCTGACCAGCATCGCGGTGGTCAGCACGCACGGCCGCTGGCATCTCACGCAACGCTCGGAAGTCACTTTCGCGACGCTATCGGAACAGCAGATTTCAGACTATTGTCTATCCGCCGAGCCGTATGACAAAGCCGGCGGATACGGCATCCAGGGCAGCGCGGCACGCTTTATTTCCCACATCAGCGGCAGTTATTCTGGCATCATGGGCTTACCCTTATTTGAGACGGTCCAGCTGTTGCGACAAGCAGGTATTCATATCCCCTAATTGGTATTTTATTGATCTATGAGCGAAAATCTCCTCATCAACATCACCCCGCAGGAAACCCGGGTCGCCTTGATTTTTCAAGGTGCAGTACAAGAGCTGCATATCGAGCGCACCCTGTCGCGCGGTCTGGTCGGCAATGTCTATCTCGGCAAAGTGGTGCGGGTACTGCCTGGCATGCAATCGGCATTTATTGATATCGGCCTGGAGCGTGCTGCGTTTTTGCATGTCGCCGATATCTGGGATGCACGTTCGCAAGAAGGCGGCAACGTCCTGACGCCGATTGAAAAACTCTTGTTCGACGGTCAATCGGTTACGGTACAGGTCATCAAAGATCCTATCGGCACCAAGGGTGCCCGACTCTCCACCCAGATTTCGATTGCAGGACGCATGCTGGTCTACCTGCCGCAAGATTCCCATATCGGGATTTCGCAACGCATCGAGAATGAAGCCGAGCGGGAAGCGTTGCGCGCCAAAGTCCTGAGCCTGCAGCAGCCGGATGAAAGAGGTGGCTTCATCGTCAGGACCATGGCAGAAGATGCATCCGACGAAGATCTCAAATCCGACGTCGAATACCTGCGCCGTACATGGGCGAATATTACCCAGATGGCGAAGACCCAGCCGCCCACCACCCTGCTCTACCAGGACCTGAATCTGGCGCAACGCGTACTGCGCGATTTCGTGAATGAAGAAACCGCAAGCATCCAGGTTGATTCGCGTGAAAATTATCAGATGCTGGTCGATTTTGGCGCTACCTATACACCCTCGGTACTACCGAAACTCCAGCACTACACAGGTGAACGTCCGCTGTTCGATCTCTACGGCGTCGAAGAAGAAATCGAGCGTGCGCTGGGACGCCGGGTCGATCTGAAATCCGGCGGCTACCTGATCGTCGATCAGACCGAGGCCATGACAACGATCGACGTGAATACCGGCAGCTTCGTCGCCGGACGCAATTTCGACGACACCATCTTCAAAACCAATCTGGAAGCGGCACACGCCATCGCCCGCCAGCTGCGCCTGCGCAATCTGGGCGGCATCATCATCCTCGATATCATCGATATGGAGAATGAAGAGCATAAGGCCGCGGTCCTGGCGGAACTGAACAAGGCCTTGTCACGCGACCGCACCAAGCTGTCGATCTCGAATTTCTCGGCCCTAGGCCTGGTCGAAGTCACGCGCAAACGCACCAGGGAATCCCTGGCGCATATCTTGTGCGAGCCCTGCCCTGCTTGCAGCGGCAAAGGCCAGGTAAAAACTGCCCGCACCATTTGCTACGAAATCCTGCGCGAACTGCTGCGCGAAGCCAAGCAATTCAATCCTAAAGAATTCCGCATCATGGCATCGCAAGTGGTCGTCGATATGTTTCTTGAAGAAGAATCCCAGCATCTGGCCATGTTAGGCGATTTCATCGGCAAACCGATTTCACTGCAAGTCGAGAATGTCTTCCACCAAGAGCAGTACGACATTATCTTGATGTAAATTGCAATGATGTACGGTCAACCGAAGTCGATGCAAAAGCGATGAAAAAGGTGATGAACGACAGACACATCTGGGTTGATTATGCGAGGGGCATCGGCATCATGCTGGTGGTCTATGCGCATGTCGCACGCGGCCTGCGAAATGCCGGGCTGCCATTGGATAAAGCCAGCTATATGCTGATCGACAGCGTGATCTATAGCTTTCACATGTCCTTGTTTTTTTTCCTGTCCGGCTTGTTTTTCCTGGCGTCGCTAGACAAATACGGCGCTGGCAAGCTGATGCGCGGCAAAGTCGCTACGATTGTTTATCCGTATCTGATCTGGTCGCTGTTACAGGGTTTTATCGAAGTATCTTTATCTGCGTATACGAATGCAAAAACCAGCGTCGGCGAGGTGCTGGCATTACTCTGGATGCCGCGCGCGCACTTCTGGTTTTTATATGTGTTGTTCCTGATTTTTGGACTCGCAGTGCTGGTGTATCGTCAGCATCAGGCGCGCCGGCACGGCATGATTATCTTATCTGCTGCGGCTTTCTGGGTGCTGCACTTATATCTTGCTTTACCGTTCCCGTTTGACTATCTGGCGAATTATTTTATCTTTTTCGTACTCGGCATCAGCGTCCCCAGCCTGCTCAAGCAAATAGAGGCGCGCCCCGCTCTCTACGTACTGGCAAGCTTGAGCATCTTCATTGCTTTGCAGACTTTGTTCCATAGAACATTGCACTTAATTTACACCGACCATAGTTTGCTGCTCATCAGCTTGTCGTGCTCGGGAATTATCCTGGTCACCAGCATGTCGATGTGGCTAAGCCGCATGCGCTTCACTCACTGGCTGGGCGTCATCGGGCAATATTCCCTGCCCATTTATCTGATGCACATCCTGGCGGCAAGCGGCACCAGAATTATTCTCAGTAAAATAATGCACATCGATGATGTGGCGACGCAGCTCTTGCTGGCCTGTCTTGCCGGCATTCTGTTGCCGATGCTTGTTTATCGGTGCGCGCAAATGCCCTCGCTCCGTTTGCTGGACTATCTATTTACCCCGCCAAAGTGCTGGTCGATCGGCGTGCTGCGTAAGTAAAAAAATTTGAGAAAATCGCTCGCAATACATCGCCGCACCTCAGCCACGCACGGGGTGCTGCAGGATCGCCTGTAAAGGCGCCCAGACCATCTCTGCACTCAGTTTCTGCATGCAGTCATGATGACCTAAAGGACATTCGCGCTGTTTGCATGGCGCGCAACTCAGGTGTAAAGAAAGCGAATGCGCGACATCGGAAAATGGCGGTGCATGCTCCGGATCGGTAGGGCCATACAGTGCGATCACCGGACGATTCAAGGCCGAGGCGATATGCAACAAGCCGGAATCATTACTCACCATCGCAGCGGCTCTGGCGATCAATGCGATGGCCTGATCCAGACTGGTCTTGCCGGCGAAATGATGTACCGATGGCGACAAAGCCTTAATCTCATCGCAGACTGCGCTATCTTTCGGCGAGCCTAGCAAGACGATTTGCGTCTCTGGATTCGCTACCGCTACCTGATCCGCGAGTTGCGCAAAATGCGAGGCCGGCCAGCGTTTCGCATTGCCAAATTCTGCGCCCGGCGCAAAACAAATTAAGGGCTTGAGCAGTGACAAACCGAGTTGCGTAAAGGTCGCTGCGATTTGCGTTTCGTTCACAAACAGCGACGGTCGCGCAATAGGCATCGTTATCTGGGTTGCCGGTTCTGTAGCTAGCGCGGCATAAAAAGGCACCATCGCTCTGGGCGCTGCAGGATCGTCATGATGCATGAGATTGATCAGGACGTAGCGACTCTCGCCTTTATACCCGACACGCTTGGGAATGCCGGCCAGCCAGGGGATCAGCGCAAACTTCAAGGTGTTCGGCAAAACATAGGCCGCGACGTAGCCGCGTTGACGCAGTTGCCGCGCATAGCGCCAGCGCTCGCGCAATTGCAGCGCTCCGTGCTTGAATGGGGTCTCCAGCACCGTGTCGACTTCTGCCATCGCCCGCAGCACCGGGGCGACCCAGGCAGCTGCCAATACATCAATCGCATGCTCCGGATGCTGCTGCTTCAATAAGCGCAACAGCGGCTGCGCCATCACTGCATCGCCGATCCAGTTCGGTGCAATGACTAGAATCCGCGGCGCATTCGCGCAAGCGGGAAAAGGTGCAGAAGGCACACTCATGTTGATGCGGTGAATTGCAAGCGGTACAGATTGGCGTACACACCGTCTTTCGCCAATAACTCGGCATGTGTGCCGATCTCACCGAGCATGCCATCCACCAGCACGGCAATGCGGCTGGCGCGTTCTATGGTCGATAAGCGATGCGCAATCACCAGCGTGGTTCGGCCTTGCATTAATTCATCGAGAGCCGATTGCACCGCACGCTCCGATTCCGAATCCAGCGCCGACGTTGCTTCATCGAGTATCAGGATCGGGGCATCTTTATAAATCGCCCTGGCAATCGCCAGACGCTGGCGCTGTCCGCCGGACAAGCGGCTGCCGTTATCGCCGATCATGGTGCTCAAGCCTTCCGGCAGTTCTCGTACCACGTCTTCCAGATGCGCTGCAGTCACTGCGGCGGCGATACGGGCAGCATCGGGCTGCGGATCGCCATACGCAATATTCGCCGCCACCGTATCATCGAACAGCACGACGCTCTGGCTGACCATGGCGATCTGTGCACGCAAGCTCGCCAGAGAAATCTGATTCAAAGGCATGCCATCCAATAGAATCTCACCGGCACTGGCCTGATAAAAACGCGGCACCAGATTTACCAGCGAGGTCTTGCCGCCACCCGACATACCGACCAGCGCCAGCGTCTCGCCGGGCTGGATGCTGAGGTTGATCTGCTGCAGGGCGACTTGCTCTTGCCCCGGATAACTAAAACTGGCGTTGATAAATTCCAGCTTGCCTTGCGCTCTGGCGGACAAGGGATTGCCGCTATCGTGCTCAGGCTCGGCATCGATCATGGAAAACACCGACTCTGCGGCCGCCATGCCGCGTTGCATGGGGCCGTTCAGATCGGCGAGACGCTTCAAGGGTGCCAACAACAGCATCATCGCCATAATAAATTCGACGAAATTGCCTACCGAAGTCTTATTCTGAATCACCGCCAGCATCACCACGATCGATACCGCACAGGCCGCCAATATTTGCGTGACCGGGGTGGTGGTCGCCACGGCGACTGTGGTCTTCATGGCATAGCCGCGCAGTTTTTCATTCTTGTGATCGAATCTGTCCTGTTCATATTTTTGTCCGCCAAAAATACGAATCACCTGGCTGGCGCGCGTGGTTTCTTCGATGACCTGCGTCAATTCGCCATTGACCTCGAGCTGATCGCGATTGAGCCTGCGTAATCGTTTACTGACCCTGCGTATCAACAAAGCCATGGCAGGAATCAATACCAAGGTCACCAGGGTCAATCGCCAATTGATCCACAGCAGATATACGAAGAGAACCGCGACGGTAAACGAATCCCGGAACAAGGTCGTAATCGAGACCTTCACCATCTCCACGATTTGCTGCGCTTCAAACATGATGGTGTTGATGATGCGTCCGCTGGATTCCGTGTGGTAAAAATTAATGGGGACGTTAAGGATGCGGGCAAACACCTGCGCTCGCAACTCGTTCAACTGACTTGCCGCAATCCATGACATCAGATAACTGGTGGTGAAAGTACACAAGCCACGCAGGATGAAAATTCCCACAATCGCTGCCGGAATTTTCCAGAGCGGTAGATTGGTTTTTTCCCCCTTAAACCCGTGATCCAGCAGATAGCCGAAAACCCGCGGGAACATAGCTTCTGTCAAAGCGGTAATCAGCATGGTCAATGCGGTTATCCATAATAGCCGACGATGCTGGTGCATGGAGGCCCACAGACGCCGGGCGATTTGTATCGTTTGAGTATTCATCAATGTCATTATTTTGTTTTATTATGAACAGCAATCCGCTTTATCCATGCGGATTTCAGAGCATTTTCGTGCCACAAGGCGCATGGATAGTGCGCAATCAATTTAGAAATTCCTTTGATTTTTTTCACTGGCTTTGCTGACACCTGCCAGGGGAATCGCCAGCAAAATCATGAACGCCATACCGAATACGCCATCGCGCAAGATCGCATTAAACATGCCGCCGACCATCATGCTGAGGCCCAGCATCGCCAGCAACATCGCGCGCTCGCGTGTTTGCGCATGCTGCATCATGCGCCGCGCCAGCCATAGTTGCGTCAACCAGATCCACAGCAAAGCCGCCAATCCGGCGATGCCAAGTTCGGTGAAGTACAGCAGGTAGTCGTTATGCGGCGTGGTCATGGTGCCGCTCATCAAGCCCTTGGCACGTTGCTGGTACAGCGGCATCCAGTGCGCAATGCCGTGCCCGAGCAAAGGCTGCTCTGCGATGATCTGGCTGGTGATTTTATAAATTTCCAGACGCATGCCGTCTTCGCCGATCTTCTTTCCTTCATTAAATGAATGAATTTGATGCACCGTGCATTGCGCACGGGTTGCCAGGATTTGCGCAGGCCCGGCTCCGGCGGCCTGCATCTCATTCGCGATACAGGTCGCCGGTGCCGGCAGGCTCAACACGTAATTCCAGATGCCAAGCCCCGCCGCCAACAGGCAGGCTAATGCAAGACCGCTACGCCACGAGCAGCGCAAATTCCGCAAGGCCATCAGCACACACAACAGGACAAAGATCAGACTGGCGGTGCGGGTTTTCGCCAGCAACAGCAAAGCCAGCCCCACATAGATCAGTACCAGTATTCTGATGAGCAGATGATTCCTGCGCAAGACCAGCTCATGCAACATCCAGCCGGAAGCGACCGCCAGCAAGATGCCGAGCAGGATAGACTTATTTCCTTCATACACGACATAGCTGCGGAACAGCGTATTGTTCGGCAAGAGATGCAGCAAATTCAGGTAATACAAACTGGCGGCGAAGATCGCTCCGGCAAAGAAGATCCGGATGGCTTTGGCTTGCCAGGCTCCGCTACCTACACACAGAAACGGGAACAAAAATAAATAGGTCTGATAATGCCAGAATGCCGACCAGAATTCTCCGGCAGGCCGCTGGTGCAGCAAGGCAGCGGCGATACTGACAACCGTTAAGCCCAGCACAGGCGGCAGCATAGGACTGAGTCGCAGGCACTGCCATTTATCTTGATATCCGTTCGATAGCAGCAAGCTGATATAAAACGCCAGCACGCCGCCGTACATCACGCCGACCGGAAAAAATAAAGTCAACGGCAGCCAGGCCAGAACCTGCTGCGGCCAGGCGGTGCGCCTGGTCCATAGAGCAGCCCCACTCGACTGGCTCGTCCCGGATAGCGGTTCCGTCTGCATCAGGCGATCAGGCATATTCAATCTGCACTTGATCCGGGGTCAGCCACTCACCGAGTTTTTGCCGCAGATTGTCATCCGGATTGACCCGCCACTGATCCGCCAGATACAGCTCGGCGCTGGCGTCGGTATTTTGATAACGGATCAGCACAGGGCAACCTTCTGGATTCAGACTAGGTTTGAGTATGTCCTGCAATTTTTTCAGGTCAGTTCCCATCGTCAGCGACAAGCGTAAACCTTGCGAAAACTGGACGCGCGCACGACCGATGTCCATGATTTTTTCGGCCGTGATTCTGAGTCCGCCCGAGAAACGGTCTTCAGATACTTTGCCCAGCACCGCCAGGAATTCATCTTCTTTCAACAAATTTTTATACTCGTCCAGCATTTCGCTGTACACCGTCACATCGACCGTGGCGGTGCCGTCATCGAGCGTGACGATCATGATCTTGCCGCGCTGCGTCATCTGGGTACGCAAACCGGCAATCACACCGCCGATCAGACGCAGATCGCGCGAAGGTTCGAGCTTGGCGAGCGTGGTCTTGATAAACTGCCTGACTTCAGATGCATAGGCATCAAACAGATGGCCGGACAGATAAAAACCGAGCGCCAGTTTTTCTTCCATCAAACGCTGCCTGTCCGACCAGTGATCGGCTTTCACGTATTCGGGCGGCGGAATCATATCCTCATCATCCCCGAACAAACTGACCTGATTAATCGCCGCCTCGGCCTGTTCGGCCGCTTCCATCGCCAATGGCACGGTGGCCAGCAACACTGCGCGATCCTGCTCCAGGCAATCCATGGCGCCGGCGCGTATCAGTGATTCAACCGTGCGGCGATTGACCTGACGCTTATCGACGCGTTTTGCGAAATCGAATAAGTTCAGGAAAGGCCCGTCAGCCTTGCGTGCCGCAACGATGCTCTCGATCGCATTTTGCCCCGAGCCTTTGACCGCACCGAGGCCGTAACGGATTTGCATGGCTTTTTTGCCTGGCTCGCCGACCGGAATGAAGCGGTATTCCGATTGATTGATATCGGGCGCGAGCAAAGTGAGTTTGCAAATATCGAGCGAGTCTTCGACCAGAATCTTGATCTTGTCGGTGTCGTCCATGGCCAGCGACAAGTTGGCTGCCATGAACGCGGCAGGATGATGGGCCTTCAGATACGCGGTGTGATACGACAGCAAGGCATATGCGGCAGCATGCGACTTGTTGAAGCCGTAGCCGGCGAATTTTTCCATCAAGTCGAAAATCTCGTCGGCTTTTTGCTGCGACAAACCATCTTTGGCTGCACCGTCGCGGAAGATCTGCCGATGCTCGGCCATCTCTTCGGCTTTCTTCTTACCCATCGCGCGACGCAGCAGATCCGCACCTCCCAAAGAGTAGCCGCCGACCACCTGCGCCATCTGCATCACCTGCTCCTGATACACCATGATGCCGTAGGTTTCAGACAAAATGCCTTCGGTACGTGGATCGGGATAATCGAATTTCTCACCGTGCTTGCGCTTGCAGAAATCGGGGATCAGATCCATCGGTCCCGGACGATACAAAGCCACCAGCGCAATAATGTCTTCAAAGCGATCGGGACGCGCATCCTTCAGCATGCCCTGCATGCCGCGGCTTTCCAGCTGGAACACAGCGACGGTTTTCGCCTTGGTCAATAGTTCGTAAGATGGGCGGTCGTTCAAGGGCAATTTCGCCAGATCAAAATCCGCCATCGCGGGATCCAGCATTTTGATGTAGCGGACCGCACGATCCAAGATCGTCAAAGTGGTCAAGCCCAAAAAGTCGAACTTCACCAGACCGACGGCTTCGACGTCGTCTTTATCGTATTGCGAGACCACGCCGGAATCGCCGCCCTGAGTATAGAGCGGGCAAAAATCGGTCAGCTTGCCCGGGGCGATCAGCACACCACCGGCATGCATGCCGATGTTACGCGTGATGCCTTCGACCTGTTGCGCCAGGTCGAGCAAGGTCTTCACTTCTTCTTCGTTTTCTTGTCGCTCGGCCAGCAAGGGCTCTTCGACAATCGCCTCGGCTATCGTGACCTGCTTACCCGGTTTAAAGGGAATCAGTTTCGAGACGCCGTCGCAGAACATATAACCGAAATCGAGCACACGGCCGACGTCGCGGATCGCGCCTTTGGCCGCCATGGTGCCGAAGGTGGCGATCTGCGATACCGCCTCTTTGCCGTAGCGGTCTTTCACATATTGGATCACCCGGTCACGGCCTTCCTGACAGAAGTCGATGTCAAAGTCGGGCATCGATACCCGCTCAGGATTCAAGAACCGTTCGAACAGCAAATTGTATTCAAGCGGATCCAGATCGGTAATCAGCAGCGAGTAAGCGACCAATGAACCGGCCCCCGAGCCGCGACCCGGACCAACCGGCACGCCGTTATTTTTCGCCCATTGAATGAAGTCGGCCACGATCAGGAAGTAGCCGGGGAACCCCATCTTGATGATAGTGTCGGTCTCGAACTTCAGGCGCGCTTCGTAACGCGCTCTGTGCTGCTCGCGCTTTTCCGGATCGGGATAAAGTTGCGCCAGGCGCTGCTCCAATCCGCGCTGCGATTCATGCACCAGAAAATCGTTGATGGTCATGCCATCCGGGGTGGGAAAATCCGGTAATTTCGGCTTGCCCAGTTCCAGCGTGAGATTGCAGCGCTTGGCAATCTCGACAGAATTCCTGAGGGCGCCGGGGATGTCGGCAAACAAGGCTGCCATCTCTGCCTGGGTCTTAAAGCATTGCTGGTCGTTGAAGCGGCGCACGCGGCGACCATTCGCCAGCATATCGCCCTCGGCGATACAGGTACGCGCTTCGTGTGCAATGAAGTCTTCTTTATTGAGGAACTGGATAGGATGCGTGGCGACAACCGGCAACTGTAACTTGCGGGCCAACGCGATCGCCTGGCGCACATGGGCATCCATATTCGGCTGGCCAGCACGTTGAATTTCAATGTAAAAGTGATTCGGGAAAATCGCGGCCCAACGCCGGGCACTGCGTTCCGCCAGATCGATATTGCCGTTGTCTATCGCGATACCGACATCGCCAAAATGGGCACCGGACAGCACGATCAGGCCAGGCTCCTCCCCTGTTTGCTGGTCTGCCGTAAACAGCGCTTGCAGCCATTCATAACGGATCTCGGCACGACTGCGATGCTGATTTGTCAGCCAGGCCTGTGCCAATAATTCGCAAAGCTGCAAATAACCCTTTTTGTTTTTTACCAATAACATCAAACGCGAAGGTTTATCCCTGTCGATGTCATTCGTAATCCACGCATCGCAACCGGCAATCGGCTTGACGCCCTTGCCACGTGCGGCTTTATAAAATTTGACCATGGCAAACAGATTGGCCAGATCGGTAATCGCCAAGGCGGGCTGTTTATCTGTGACGGCGGCCTTAATCACATCGTCGATACGAACCAGGCCATCCACAATCGAATATTCAGAATGCAGACGCAGGTGCACGAATTGCGGGAAAGCTAGCGTTGGCGAGGCTGGGGCGGCGCTCTCGACGGCGCTCTCATTAGTCAATGTTAATTCAGTATTCATCCGCGTATTTTACCGTGCCGCGCTGGCGAAAACGATTGCCGCCGCAGGTAAAAGTTCATCGATGACCATTTAAGTTGACCAGAACTTACTCCGCAACGCCTGGTAGCCGCACATCTTCTCGCCTGGCATTCATATGACCTTTGTCGGCATGTCTTGCCGGAAAAATTTTGCATAGTCCTGCCGGTTTTCCTTTTTTGGATCGCAAAACTGTAAATTTGCTGCCAGAAAAGTTTATAATGCTGCCAAATCAATGACTTACTGAATATCTATTATGTCGTACGCAACTCCCGCAGCACAAACTCAAGCAACGCCCTACGTTAATATTTCTGCTTATAAATTCATCACGTTTAACGATACCGCGGAAAGACGCCCGGAATTTATCGCTAAATGCCAGGAATTGCATCTCAAAGGGACCGTCTTACTGACTCCGGAAGGCATCAATATGTTCCTGGCCGGATTGCGCCACGAGATTGATGCGTATATGGAATGGCTGCATACCGATCCGCGCTTCGCCGATGTCGTCGCTAAAGAAAGTTTTTCCGATCATCAGCCGTTCACTAAATTACTGGTCAAGCTAAAACCGGAAATCATTACCATGCGCATGCCTTTGATCAAGCCGGAAGAAGGACGCGCGCCATCGGTTGATGCGCATACCTTGAAGCGTTGGCTGGACCAGGGTCATGACGACAATGGTAAAACAGTGGTCATGGTGGATACGCGTAATGACTTTGAGGTCGATGTCGGCAGCTTTGACAATACGATTGACTACCGTATCAGTAAATTTACCGAATTCCCTGCGGTGATTGAAGCCAATCGCGCAGCCTTGAATGACAAGACGGTAGTGACCTTCTGTACCGGCGGCATTCGCTGCGAAAAAGCTGCGATCCATATGCAGAATGTCGGATACGAGAGCGTGTATCAGCTGGAAGGCGGCATCCTGAAATATTTTGAAGAAGTCGGCGGCGCGCATTATCACGGCGACTGCTTTGTCTTTGATTATCGTACGGCCCTGAATCCCAGACTCGAAGCAACCGACACCAAGCAATGCTATGCCTGCCGCGCCGTGGTGACGCCGCGCGAACAGCTATCCCCCTGGTATGTTCCCGGTAAATCATGCCCTCATTGCAAAAAACTTCAGACCAGTGAAGTAGCCGGTGAAGATTCAGCTGCGCAAGCCACCAGTTAAGTAAAATAGCAAAAGAAAAAGGCTCCGCGAGGAGCCTTTTTTATTGGTCAGAGTAGATTCCGAAATGTCTTACATTATTTCAAGAACTGCTCATTGCCGACCATACCGATCTTGGTCACGCCCAGACGCTGTGCGCTGGCCATCACATGCGCCACCGACTTGTAGGCCACCAGCTTGTTCGGCCGC